>CAVYEK010000022.1:0-180278 GCA_963767595.1 Terriglobia bacterium | reverse complement strand
GACCCCACATCGCACCTACGGTTTCTTAGCCGCCCTTCTGACGGTTCGCCAGGCCTCTCCGAGCACGAATCCGGCTGGCGGGAGTTGCACGGGCGGGAAGGCGCCGGTTTCCTGGAGATGGGCTACCCAATCGAGCCAAAAATCGTGCGTCGGCGGGCGTACGATGAGGGCCGCAATTTCAAACTGGCGGCCCGCGTCCCTGGGCTCTCCGTACCTCACGCCCACGCTCCACTGGGCGCCCTCGAACAGGGCGGGCCCGCCCGCCTGCGGCCACCAGCCGTCCAAATCGCGGCGGTGAACCAGGACCCACAGGCGCCCGTCCTGGGGCAGCGTCGCGGTCCCCCGGACTACGCCCGCTCGGCCCACCAGCGCCCCGGAAGCCGGCGCGAGGATGCTCACGCGGGAGTCTCCCACCGTCATGACCCGTTTGAGGCGGGACCAGGCGCGGCGGGCGGGCCGCGGGGCCCGGTTCCAGAGGCGCTGCTTCCAGCCACGGCGGAGCAACGGCCGCGCGTTGTAGTTCTGGCGAGCCCAGCCATCGCTGAGGGGGTCGAAGGCCGGGGCGCCGGTGCGGGTGAAGAAGGCGGTGGCGCCCACCACCTGGTCCAGGCGAAACATGGCGTCGCGGCGCAGGAACCGGAACAGGTTGTGAACCGTGGGGATGTGGATGTCGTCGAGGATGAACAGAGCGCCGGGAGCCAAATGGGGGTAGAGATAGGCGTATTCGAGGTCGGGGAACGGGTAGGCGTGCGACCCGTCGATGAGGACCAGTTGCAGCTTCTCCGGGAAGCGATGCGCCGGCAAGGTGAGGTGGGCCGGCCCCTCGACGAAGGTAACGGCGCCGGGGTTGAGCAGCGGCGAGCGGCGCACGCGGGCGACGCTTCCGTCGCCGCCATCCAATGCGAACACCACATGCCGGCGGCTGAGGTGGGAGAACAGGAGCGTGCTGGCGCCCGAGCCGGTCTCGGCGGAGCACTGGATTTCGCGGGCGCGCGCATGACGGGCGATAGCCGCGAGCACGCGCGGCGAAAACGTGCCGGCCCCGTGCAATCCGGGAGCGATTTCCAGGATGGTGGCCAGGATGTCGTCCAAAGAAGGCATATTCTCCACTTCACGCGCGGCCGGCGCCGCGCCGTGTATCCAGCAGTGTAACGTCGAGCGCGGGGGGGGGCGTTGTGCTCGCCTGCCAAGATGGGGGTGAGGCCGGACGTCCATGGAACAGCCTGACATGGGGCGCCCGTTAGCTGACTGGTACGCGCGCACCGGTCACCCGTCGATCCAGGAACTCGTCGCGCAACAGGGCACGAAGTTCCGCGCCGACGCCGCGCCCCTGGTCCCTTCATTCCCCTTGCTTGACAACCCCCGAGACGGTCCATACAATCGGGTCTTACTTATTCCGGCCCCTCTGGAGGCGCCTTCCCATGATCGCTACGCTGCGTTCTACCGCCGCCATTCTGGCGCTGGCCTGGATATCTCATGGGGCCCAGCCCGCCGCGCCCGCCGCCGCCCCAAAATCCTGGGCCGTAGCCGTCGCCGACAGCATCATGGCGCGCAACCCCGGCACGCCGCGGGACCGCCTGGCGCGCTGGTCGTACGTGACCGGGTACACCCTCAACGGCATCGAGATGGTGGCGCGCTCCACCGGCGATCCCAAGTACTGGGATTTCATCAAGCGCGTCATGGACCAGTTCATCGACGATAAAGGCAGCCTGAAGGGCGTTCGCATCGACAGCCTCGATAACACCATGCCCGGCAACATCGTCGTCGGTCTCTACGAGCGCACGCATGACGAACGCTATCGCGCCGCGGCTACCCAAATCCGCCAGGCCTTCGACAAGTTCCCGCGCAACTCCGATGGCGGCTTCTGGCACAATCAGACGCTGCGCGGGGAGATGTGGGTGGATGGCGTCTTCATGGGCCAGATGCCGCTGATCCGCTACGGACACTCCATCGGCGACGCCGAATACTGCTTCAACGAAGCGGCCAAACAGATTATCTCGTTTGCCCGCCACGGCGCCAAGGGCGATAGCGGCCTGTATTACCACGCGTGGGCCGAGCAGCCGGAGTTGCCCGTGGTGATTGGCAGTCACCGGCCGGCTACGCCGACCCACTGGGCCGATCCCAAGACGGGTCTCTCGAGCGAGGTCTGGAGCGAGGGCCTCGGATGGTATTCGCTCATCCTGGCCGAGACCCTGGCGGCGATGCCGAAAGATCATCCACGGCGGGGCGAAGTGCTGGACATCTACACGCGCCTGGCCGCCGGCCTCAAACGCAATCAGGATCCCAAGAGCGGCCGATGGTTCCAGGTGGTGGATAAGGGCGACCGCGCCGATAACTGGACGGATAACTCGGGCAGCGCCATGTTCACTTACTCCATCGAGCGCGGAATCGAGTTGGGTCTGCTGAAACAGGCCGAATATGGTCCGGTGGTTGCCAGAGGTTACAAGGGCATCGTCGAAAACGCCAAGATCGACGAGCAGGGACTGGTGGATATCTACAGCGCCTGCGAAGGACTCTGCGTCCAGGCGAACTACGACGCCTACATCAACTACCCCAAGTCAGTCAACGGCAACGAAGCCGTCGCCGGGTTTCTTTGGGCCACGGCCATCGTCGAGAAGCCCAAGGCCGGGAAAGCGAAGTGAGCCGGAGAACATATCATGCATCGACAATCTGTTTTAGTCATCATGGCGGCCCTTTTGGCGGCGCTGTGCGGCTGCGGGCGGAGCTCAAACGCCGGGCTTCAGAAGGCCCAGTTGCTGGTCGATTTGCCGGACTTCGCCGTTACGCCCGACGGCATGGCGGTTGCGCCCGATGGCGATCTGCTGCTGGCGTGCC
The DNA here is from genome assembly GCA_963767595.1 of Terriglobia bacterium. GTDB lineage: Bacteria > Acidobacteriota > Terriglobia > Bryobacterales > Bryobacteraceae > BOG-224. The sequence continues at coordinate 177,443 of CAVYEK010000022.1, read as the reverse complement.
CCAACTTCGCCAGTTACGCTCCAGGCGCCGCCAAGCCCGTCGTTCCCGGCCGTTTCGTCAAGATCGGTAAAGACCGCAAGGTCCGCGATCTGTTCGAATGCCCCGTCCTGGCCGAGACCGGCAGGGCATGCCCCATGGGAGTCGAGTTCGGCCCGGCGGGCGAGTTGTATGTGGTCGACAACCAGAACTGGGCGGCCGGGAACGGTCCCAACGGCGAGGTCAACCAGGGCCGCATTCTGCGCCTGCGCCTGGATGGCGACAAACTTGTCGAGACTACCGTGCTGGCCAAGGGAATCAGCCATCCCAACGGGCTGAGATATCGCAACGGCGAGGTGTACGTTACCGTATCCAAGCTGCCCAAGGTCAAGCGCTCCGACGGACTGATGGTCAGCGCGGTGTATCGTTTTCCGGTGGGCGGCCGGGATATCCAGGTGAACAACACCTTGGACGATCCCAACCTCCTGGCGTCCTTTGTCACCGAGAACAAATACGCGCAGTACGGCCTCGATGGCATCGTGTTCGATAGCAGGGGCAACTTGTTCGTGGGCAACTTCGGCGATGGCGCGATCCATAAGCTGACCTTCGACGAAAAGGAGAACCTCACCGGCAATACGGTTTTCGCCAAAACCGATCACGACTACTCGCTCGATCCCAAGCTGCCCGGTTTCCTGGCCAAAGCCACCGCCGCCAAGATGCGCACCACGGATGGAATGTGCGTCGACGCGGCCGACAACATCTATGTCGCCGACTTTTCCAATAACGCCATCGCCAAGGTCACTCCCGGCGGCGTGATTTCCGTGCTGGCCCAGAACGGCGACACGGGCGGCCGCGATGGCGATCTGAACGAACCGGGAGAACCGATCGTCTGGAACGGCATGCTGGTGGCGTCGAACTTCGATGCCGTGATCGAGCCCGACAAGGTCAACGGCAAGCATGAATCACCGGCGACGCTTTCGTTTCTGAGGCTGCCATGAGGCTATTCACCACGGTTGTGGGCGGAGCCATCTGCGGCGCGCTGGTTTTTGGCGTCTGGCCGGAGATGTGGAAGAGTTACGGCATCATGGGCGGGTGGCTGGCCGCCACCATTGTCATCGGCATCTGCTGGTACATGAACCACTGGATCGGGATGATCTGGAACGAGCCGGGCCGGATCTGGGTGGACCAGGGTTGGTCGGTGTGTTCCTCCGGCATCGTGTGGGCCATAGTGCGCTTTCATGATGAATTCGTGCAGTGCCTGCCCACGCTGGTCTGCTGCCTGATCGGCGGAGGCCTGGCCGGAATGTTGGCGGCGCGGGTGAAGAAGCGCCATCCGGCCTTCGGCCGCGGCCGGATGGAATCGCGGGAGCCCGTATGTATGAAATGATGTCGCACTATGCGGCCTCCATCGGCATGCCGCCGGTCAGCATACTCACCACTATCTTCGGGGCCTTCTGCGTGGCCTTCACGGTGATGATCTGCTGGGGCAGGCTGGTGGAAGACTTCGGCCCGATCGGAGGCATGTTCGCGGCCGCCTTCATCATCGGCACCTTCTGGGTCTTGAATCATAAGCTGCCGGGCTTTGGCATCAACCCCGAGTTGATTCCGCATCCGGAGGGAGGCTCCAAGCAGTTCGGCTTGATCTACCAGGGCTTTCGGGGCGCGGCTCCATGGGTTGACATGGGTACGGCTATCGCCTCGGGCATGTGGGTTTGCGGGTTGTGCGAAACCGGGCGCGGCCGCAGGCTGCGCGCCGCCGCGGAATCCGCGCCGCGGGTTCTGGCGACAATCTTCGGGGGCATCGTCGGCGGAGCGATGGTCGGATTGATTGGTTGGACCGGCGCCAACCTGTTTGGCTATAAGTAACATGGCCCAATACCTGCTAGCCCATGACCTGGGCACCAGCGGCAATAAGGCCACGCTGTACGCCACGGATGGCAGTTTGGTGGCCAGCCGCACAGCCCCCTATGACACCCGCTTCTTCAACGGTAACTGGGCCGAACAGGACCCGCGAGACTGGTGGAGCGCCGTCTGCCGCTCCACGCGAGAGCTTTTGATCGAAGCCGGGGCCGATCCATCGGAGGTGGCCGTGGTGGCGCTGAGCGGGCAGATGATGGGCTGCACCCCGGTGGACCGGGAAGGGAATCCGCTGCGTCCCTCGATCCTTTACTGCGATCAAAGAGCTACCGTGCAAGCCGCGCAGGTGCTCTCCAAGATCGATTTGAGAAGCTTCTACGGCATCGCCGGCCACCGCGTCAGCGCCTCGTACTCCTTGGAAAAGTTGATGTGGATCCGCGACCATGAGCCGGAGATCTACACCCGCACTTACAAAACCCTCTGCGCCAAGGATTACATCAACTGCCGTCTTACCGGGCGGATGGCCACGGATTACTCCGACGCTTCCGGAACCAATGCCTTCGACCTCAACACCTTCCGCTGGTCGGAGAAGATCATCGACCTGGCGGGACTGGACGCCGGGAAATTTCCGGAGGCGCTGCCATCGACCGCCATCCTGGGAACCGTCACCTCCCGCGCCGCCGGTGAGACCGGTTTGAGAAAAGGCACGCCGGTGGCGGTTGGCGGCGGCGACGGAAGCTGCGCGGGCGTGGGCGTAGGCTGCATCCGGCCCGGAACGGCCTACAATTACCTGGGCTCCTCGTCCTGGGTGGCGCTGACCGTCGAAAAGCCGATCGTCGATAGCGGGATGCGGACCATGAACTGGGCTCACTGCGTCCCCGGTTATCTGCATCCCAGCGGCACCATGCAGACCGCCGGTTCCAGCCATAACTGGCTGAAGAATACGCTCTGCCAGGAGGAAGCGCGCACGGCCGCCGGGCGCGGCGTCAGTCCCTACCAGGTGATCGACGAAGCCGTGGCCGGCGTGCCCGCCGGGTCGAACGGCGTCTTGTTCCTGCCCTACATGTTGGGCGAGCGGACGCCCTGGTGGAATCCCAACGCGCGCGGAGCGTTTGTGGGGCTCAGCCTGGCGACGCGGCGCGAGGACATGCTGCGGGCGGTGATGGAAGGCATCACCATGAACCTGGGGATCATCGTGAACATCTTTCGCGAGCACGTGCCCATCGATGCGATTACGGTGATTGGCGGCGGCGCCCGCAGCGAGGTGTGGCGGCAGATCATGGCCGATGTTTATGGCTGCCCCGTGCAGTCGCTCAACTTCCTGGAGGAAGCTACCTCCATGGGCGCGGCGGTCATCGGTGGAGTGGCGGCCGGCCTCTACCCCGATTTCGACGTGATTCACCGCTTCGTCCGCGTGGATCGCACGGCCACGCCCAACGTGGAAAATCGAAAAGCGTACAGCCGGCTGATGCCGGTGTTTGAGAAGACTTACCGTTCGCTGGTGGAAGTCTACGACGACCTGGCGAACCTGAGCTAAGCCATCTGATTCATAGACACACTATCGTACGCGGCCCGTGGCGCAGACTCTCAGGCTGCCGACTCGACACTCGTGTCGAGTCTTGCGCTGCCAGCCGCCAAGCGTCGAGACGAGTCTCGACGCGGCAGGCTGAGAGCCTGCGCCACGTGGAGCCGGCGGGGAATCGGGAGGAGTGACTTATGCGTGCAGTAGCCGTTACCGAGCCCGGAAAAGTGGCGATGGTTGAGTTAGGCCGCCCCACCGCCGGGCCCTATCAGGCCCTGGTGCGGACCGAGGTGGCGTGTCTGTGCAACTCGACCGATGGCAAGCTGATCGCGGGCCATTTTCCCGGCGTGGAAAAATACCCGCTCGTGCTGGGCCACGAATGCGCGGGAATCGTCGAGGCGGTGGGCCACCGGGTCCGCAACTTCCGCGTCGGGCAGCGAGCCATTGGAGGGCTGGTCTTCGATTTCTCCGATCCCCGTTATTCCAGCGGTTGGGGCGGCTTCTGCGAATACACTTTGGCCAACGATCACGATGCCATGGTGGCAGACGGCGTAGCCGACGCCCGGCACGGATGGTTCGAGTGCTATGAGATACAGCGTCCGGCGCCGATGGACATTCCTCTCGAGGCGGCGCTGCTGATGTGTACGTGGCGCGAAGTATACGGCGGCTTCGGCGACTTCCAAATCAAGGCCGGCGCCGATCTCCTGGTCTTCGGCGCGGGGCCCGTCGGCCTGAGTTTCGTTACTCTGGGGAAGCTGTTCGGCATGGCCTATATCGGCGTGGTGGACCCGCTCGAAAGCAAGCGCCGCCGGGCCCTCGAAATGGGAGCGGACGAAGCATTCGAACCGGAGAGTCCCGCTTTGACCGGTCTCAAGGAACGGCGGGGGAAGCCTCTCGACGCGGTGATCGACGCGGTGGGCCGGGAATCCATCGCCAACGCCGCCCTGGGCCTCATCGGCATGGGAGGCTCGATTTGTGTCTACGGCGTCCTGGCTGAGCCCGTCATCGCCATCCACAAGCACAAAGGTCCCTATAACTTCAATCTCTTCGTTCACCAGTGGCCCACGCGTGCCCGCGAGCGGGCCGCCATGGAGCCTCTCTGCGACTGGGTCCGCCAGGGGGAACTGCGCGCCGCGGATTTCATCACCCACGAATTTCCCGTGGAGCGGATCGCCGAGGCCGTGGAAGCGGTTCGCGGCGGCGAGGCGCTAAAAGTGCTCCTGCGTTATTGACGCGGACGCCGGCCGCCGCTACCCGCGGCGAAAAACGAATGAGGCTGCGCCGAACCCGCCTATCGCCAACCCGGCGATGCGGTTCATCCATAGCAGGGTGCGGTCGGTGAACCGGTCGCGGAACCGGTTCACGATGCTGCTCAGCGCGATCCACCACGTCATCGAACCGCAGAAGATCCCGCCCACCAGAAACAGGGTCAGCCACCACTGCCTTCGCTCCCCCATGCCGAGCGCCGCCAGCAGAGCGAGAAACGAAAACACGGTGGTCGGATTCGTGAGGGTCAACAGAAACGCCGACCTGCAATCCGAGTATCCGCTCCCTCGGTCCCGCTCGTGGGCGTCGAGCGGCTGGGGCCGCTTGAAAAAGTACATGACGCCGATCGCCACCAGCAGAATGCCGCCCACGAAGTGAATCCAGAATTGTTCCCGCACAAGGAACTCCACCACCAGCGTGATGCTGAAGCCCGCCACGGCGCCGTACAGCATATCGGCCGCCGCCGCTCCCAGGCCGGAGAACACGCCCGACCTCCATCCCGCTGTGATCGTCCGATGAATGCACAGGACGTTCACCGGTCCCACGGGCATCGCGATCATCAGCCCGACGATGATGCCCCCTATCAGTAACTCGACTTCCTTCATTCCTCGGCTAGCTTCTCCCGTGGGACAGACGATCGGTTCTTGTCGTCTGTCAACGCCGCGGCCAATCACGGTTTTCGGCGCAGTATCTTCCGCTTGACATCCGGCCAGAATTCGGTCGCCAGGTTGGCGACCATATCGAACCCGAAGCGCAGAGAGCCTTCTTCGAAACCGAGTACCGCCGTGTTGAGCCGGCCCGGATACCACTGGTTCGAAAGATAGGCCGCTCCGTAAGCGCTGCCGAAGCGCCAAATGGACAGCGTCTCGCCTCCGTGGTCCGTATGGGTGAGAACCGTGTCGCGGAGCGCATGGCCCGTGCGCCGCCAGAACCCTTTGCCAGTGGAGGGGAAGTAGCGCGGATCCTCGCGCAGGGTGGAATCCAAGCCAAAAGCCATGGCGCTATGAATCCCCGAGCACGCGGCGGTTGAGGCAAGGCGCTTGCCGTAGGCCCCCCAGCCTTGTCCCCATTCGGTCGGGGCATCGAGTTCCTGGATGGCGCCGGCGTACGCCACATCCCCGGCCAGCGCCAGCAACCCGACCGACTGCATGATGTGGTAGGTGAGTTTTTCGTCCACTCCCATGGCCGTGAAGGCCTGCGCGAGCCCCGCTACGGGGATTGCCAGGATTATGCCGATGACGAATATCGAACGCACCGAGTGAACGTCTTCCTGAACGCGCTGACCGATAATTCCGCGCCCTTGGATCGGGCGGATACCTTCAAACAGGAGGTGAAGCAGGCTGCTGGCGTTGTAGGAGGCTGCCATTCCCAACGCCCGCGGAACCGGCAGGACGATGCAAGTCGTCTAGACCATTCATTTTCTCCTTAAGCCATGCGCGATTGCAAGAGCGGGTCCGCCGGGCTTCCGGCCAATCAGGCTCGAAATTGCCTCCCGCGGAGCCGTCGCGCCCGGATTACGATATAGAATTCAAAGGACATGCCGCACAAGAGCAAACCCGACAAGACATTCGACCGCTTCTGGGACATGCCCCTGCCGGACCTGCTTGGCCTGCTCCAGGCGGCTCCAGCCGGGCTCGATTCCGCCGAGGCGAAACAGCGGCTGCGGCTCCACGGCCCGAACAGCCTCGAAGCGGAGTCCCGCTTCACCGCTCTGATTAGTTTTCTGCGCTTCTTCGCCAATCCCCTCGTCCTGATTCTCCTGGCCTCCAGCGCCATCTCGATTGTGCTGGGCGATTCGGTGGGCGGCACGATCATCATCGCCATAGTCCTGCTCAGCGTGGTTGTCAACTTCTACACCGAGTTTCAGGCCCGCCATGCGGTGGAAGATATTCGGAAGCAGGTCGCCACCACCGCCGCGGTCTTGCGCGATGGACACGAACAGGAGCTGCCGGTGGCGGAGCTGGTTCCCGGAGATATCGTCCGCCTCTGCGCCGGCGACCTGGCGCCGGCCGACGCCCGTTTGTTGGAAGCCAAGGACCTGCATGTGCGGGAATCCGCCCTCACCGGAGAGTCTCTGCCCGTCGACAAGGCCGCCGCCGATCTTCCGGCCGGGCAGCACGGCATGGCCGACGCCGGCAACAGCGTCTTCCTGGGAACCACCGTGCAGACGGGAATCGGCGTGGCCGTCGTGGTTCGCACCGGCAAAGACACCGCCTTCGGCGAAATTGCCCAGCGCCTGGCCACGCGGCCGCCGGAGACCGAGTTCGGCCGGGGCATTCGCCACTTCGCCTTGATGATCACCCGCGTGATCATGCTGCTGGTGCTCTTCGTCCTGCTGGTGAATATCGTCAGACATCGTCCCCTGCTGGAGTCGTTCCTGTTCTCGGTCGCTTTGGCCGTCGGCATGACGCCGGAGATGATGCCCATGATCATCACTATCTCGCTGGCCAAGGGCGCGCGCCGGATGGCCGCGAAAAAGGTCCTGGTCAAGCAGCTTGCGGCCATCGAGGACTTCGGCAGCGTGGAGATTCTCTGCAGCGACAAGACCGGGACCCTCACCGAAGGCGAGATCGCGCTTGGCCGCCACGTGGACTCTCAAGGGCGCGACAACGACGACGTCCTCCGCCTTGTGTATCTCAATAGTTACTTCCAATCCGGCATCAAGAGCCCGCTCGACGACGCCATTCTCGAGTCTCCGCGCCCCGCCATCGCGGAGTATGAGAAAGTGGACGAGATTCCCTTCGACTTCAACCGCAAGCGCCTTTCCGTGGTGGTGCGCCATGGCGACGAGCGCCTGCTCATCACCAAGGGCGAGGCGGAGAGCGTCCTGGCGACATGCGGGACGGTCGCCATCGACGGGACGCCGCAACCTCTCGACGATGCCCGGCGCGCCCAGGCGCTGGAGACCTTCAAGAAGTTGAGCGCCGACGGCTACCGCGCCCTCGGCGTCGCCGTCCGCCAGGTCGAGCCGCGGGCCGCTTACGCGCTGGCGGAGGAGCGGGACATGACCCTGGCCGGCTTCGCGGCATTCCTCGATCCGCCCAAGGAGGGAATTGTCGCGGTCCTCGATGCGCTGAAGAAGAACGGCGTTTCCGTGGTCGTTATGACCGGCGACAACCGGTACGTGACCGAGAAGGTGGCCCACGATGTCGGGCTGGCCACCGACCGCATAGTCACCGGCGACCAGGTGGACGCCATGGACGACGCCGCCCTGGCGTTCCAGGCCGAGCATGGCGCCATCTTCGCCCGGGTGTCTCCGGAACAAAAGAACCGGGTCATCCTCGGACTCAAGGCGCGCGGGCGCGTGGTGGGGTATATCGGCGACGGCATCAACGACGCTCCGTCGCTGCACACCGCCGATGTCGGCATTTCCGTGATGAACGGCGTGGATGTGGCCAAGGACGCCGCCAAGATCATCCTCCTGGAGAAGGACCTGGGGGTCTTGAACGACGGGGTAATGGAAGGGCGCCGGTGCTTCGCCAACATCATGAAGTACATAGTCATGGGCACCAGCTCCAACTTCGGCAACATGTTCAGCATGGCCGCCGCGTCGGTCTTCCTGAAATTCCTGCCCATGTTGCCCACCCAGATTCTGCTCAATAACTTCCTGTATGACACCTCCCAGGTCGCCGTTCCCGGCGACAATGTCGATCCGGCCCTGCTGCACAGGCCCAAGCGGTGGCAAATCGCGTTCATCCGCCAGTTCATGACCATCATCGGCCCCATCAGCTCGATCTACGATTTCCTCACCTTCGGGACGCTTCTCTGGTTGTTCCACGCCGCCACCAACCCGCCCCTGTTCCGCACCGGATGGTTCGTGGAATCGCTCGCCACCCAGACGCTGGTCGTCTTTGTGATCCGGACGGCGGGCAACCCGTTCCGCAGCCGTCCCAGCGGGCGGCTGCTGGCATCGGTGGCCACGGTCTCGCTTGCCGGCGTCGTGCTGCCCTACACCCCGCTTGGCGGGGTGCTGGGGTTTACTCCATTGCCGCCGCTGTTGCTGGGAGCCATTGCCGCGCTGACCCTGACCTACCTGTGTCTGGTGCAACTGGTCAAGACCTGGTTCTATCGCCGGCATGCGTTGCTGTGACACCACCCTATCGTTGAGCCGCCACAACTCGCGTAGAGCGGGCCTCCGGCCTGAGGGACGTCCTCTGGGCCGGGGCGTCCTCGCCGACGTTCTTCGGCTGGAACAAGGGCGGGCTGCCATGGAATAACCTGGCCAACCACGCTGACCGTGTGGAACTGTGCGATTGTGGGGCAGCTTGTCAAGCTGCGCGCCGGTTGGAAACCGGCGCTCCGGGCGGGTTTTCAACCCGCCGCAGGATATCATCCTGACCCACATGAAAGGAACATGTTCACGGGGTCGAAGACTTACACGTCCTTCTCCGCGTCTCCGCGTCTCCGCGTCGAGGTTTCCCGACCCCTGCTCCGCTCTTGTACACTGGGAGCGGATTCCGCGCGCCGGAAACTATCATGAGCAAACCCATCCGTGTCAGCCACCCGCTATACCATCTCCTGCCTACCGAAATCGAAGGGTTCGATTCCCTGGCCGAACTTGCCTTGGACATGCATTGGTCGTGGAATCATTCCACCGACGAGGTGTGGCGGCAGCTCGATCCCGGTCTGTGGGAGATCACGCATAATCCCTGGGTGGTCCTGCAGACGGTCTCGCGCGACCGGATCGAGCGCGTGTTGGGCGATCCCGTCTTCCGCAAGAACGTGGATGGCCTGGTGGAGGCCGGCCGGCGGGCGGCGGCGGCGCCCGCGTGGTTTCAGCGTACGCATCCGCAAGCTCCGCTCACCTGCGCCGCCTATTTCAGCATGGAATTCATGTTGAGCGAGGCTCTGCCCATCTACTCGGGCGGCCTCGGCAATGTGGCCGGCGATCAACTCAAGGCCGCCAGCGATCTGGGCGTTCCCGTGGTTGGCCTGGGACTGCTCTACCAGCAGGGCTATTTTCGCCAGGCCCTCGACAAGAACGGCGAACAGGAAGCCCTCTTCCCGTACAACGACCCCGGACAGTTGCCGATCATGCCGTTGCGCCAGCCCAACGGGGAGTGGCTGCGCTTGGAGATTGCGCTGCCCGGATACTCGGTCTGGCTGCGGGCCTGGCAAGTCCAGGTCGGCAGAGTGAAGCTCTACCTGCTGGACAGCAATGACGCGGCCAACTTTCCCGTGCATCGCGGGATCACCAGTGAGCTGTATGGCGGCGGCCCGGAATTGCGCCTCAAGCAGGAGATGCTCCTGGGGATCGGCGGATGGCGGCTGCTTCGCGCGTTGGGAATGCAACCGGAGGTCTGTCACCTGAATGAGGGGCACGCGGCCTTCGCCGTCCTGGAACGCGCCCGCAACTTCATGGAGGAGACCGGGCAGCCTTTCGCGGCCGCCCTCGCCGCGACTCGCGCGGGCAACCTCTTTACCACCCACACCGCGGTGGCCGCCGGCTTCGACCGTTTCGCGCCCGCCCTCATCGAACAGTACCTCGCGAAATACGCCGAGAAGAAGCTCGGCATCGCGCTCCGGGATTTGCTGGCCCTCGGCCGCCAGAACCCGGCCGATTCGTCGGAGCCGTTCAACATGGCGTATCTGGCCATCCGCGGGAGCGGGGCGGTGAATGCGGTGAGCCGCTTGCACGGCCAGGTCAGCCGGCGCCTCTTTCTGCCTCTGTTCCCGCGCTGGCCGGAAGAGGAAGTCCCCATCGGACACGTCACCAACGGGGTCCACATGCCCACCTGGGACTCCGCTCCCGCCGACGATCTTTGGATGGAAACCTGTGGAAAGGACCGCTGGCAGGGCGCCGCCGAGACCATGGCGCAGGATATTGGCCGGGTCTCCGACGCCAGGCTCTGGCAATTTCGAACCGCGGCCAGCCAGTCTCTGGTGGAGTACGCTCGCGAACGGCTGTCCCTCGACCTGACCGCGGCGGGCTCGCCGCCCGAGGAGGTGGAAGCCGCCAGGCATCTCTTCGATCCCAACGCCCTGACGCTGGGTTTTGCGCGCCGCTTCGCCACGTACAAGAGACCGAATCTGCTGCTCCACGACCCTGAGCGCCTGCTTCGTCTCTTGAGCGATCCGCGGCGCCCCGTGCAACTCATCATCGCCGGCAAAGCGCATCCGGAGGACCAGGCCGGCAGGGACCTGATTCGGGAATGGGTGCGGTTCATCCGCCGGCCCGAGACGCGCCCCCACGCCATCTTCCTCGGCGACTACGACATGCTCCTGAGCGAGCACCTGGTGCAGGGGATAGACGTCTGGATCAACACCCCGCGGCGGCCCTGGGAAGCCTGCGGCACGAGCGGCATGAAAACCCTGGTCAATGGGGGCCTCAATCTGTCGGAGCTGGACGGCTGGTGGGCGGAGGCATATACGCCCGAAGTCGGATGGGCGCTGGGGGACGGCCAGGAGCATCACGACGATCCGGCCTGGGACGATGCCGAAGCCGACGCGCTCTACGGCCTGCTGGAACGGGAAGTGATTCCCGAGTTCTATGCGCGCGACGAACAAGGCATCCCCACCGCCTGGGTGGCGCGGATGCGGAAAAGCATGGCGAGCTTGACCCCGCGGTTTTCCGCCGACCGCGCGGTGCGCGAATATACCGAGCAACACTACCTGCCGGCCGCGGCGGCCTACCGCGAGCGCGCCGCCGATAAGGGCGCGGCGGGCCGGCAAGTGGCCGATTGGCGGGAAGCCATCGAGCGGCAGTGGCCCGCCATGCGCTTCGGTGAAATGAAGGTCTGGACCGACGGCGGGGAACACGTGTTCGAGGTCCAGTTCTATTTCAATGGCGCCGACCCGAACTCGGTGCGGGTGGAGCTTTATGCCGACGGCGCCGGCGGCCAAGGTCCCCTGCGCCAGGAGATGCAGCGCGTTCGCCAATTGGCCGGCGAGGCCGGCGGCTACGCTTATGGCGGACGGGCCCCCGCCACCCGCCCGGCCACCGACTTCACGGCCCGCGCGATGCCAAATCATACCGGCGCCGCCGTCCCGTTGGAAACCGCGCGGATCCTGTGGCAACGGTGATGGTGGCATAAGCCTCCAGGCTTGTCAATCCGAGCGAAGCCCGGACGTTTCGCGCCGGCAACCAGGCTCCCGCCCGCCCTCAGCCCGTCGGAATTCAATGCCCAGAGCTGCGGCGGCCTTCGCCAGCCGCAACCGGAGCCTGGGGCAAGCCGGCCCGAGCCATGTTCATCCCGGCGGGGGGATCCCGATTCCGATTACAATCCAGGATTTCCGGCGGACGCGGCCTTGAGCCCGCGCCTGTCAACAAATAGAAGTCATTTATCTTCAATTATTTACGGGAGAATCTTGTCACTCTACAGTCGAGTGTGCTAATAATAGTGTGCGAAGCCCGGCAGTCACCCGACATGGGCTTCATTCGGTAAACCGACTACTTAATTCTCATGTGTGGAGGTTGTGGTTCCATGAACATTCGTCCGCTTTATGACCGCATCGTGGTCAAACGGATTGAGCCAGCCGAGCAAATGCAAGGCGGCTTGTACATCCCGGATTCAGCCAAGGAAAAGCCCCAGGAAGGCGAGGTCGTTGCCGTGGGTAAGGGCAAGCGCCTGGAGAACGGCAACATTGTTCCGCTTGACGTGCAGGTTGGCGACCATGTCCTGTTCGGCAAGTACTCGGGCAGTGAAGCCCCCAAGTCCATTGGAGAAGAATACCTGATCATGCGTGAGGACGAGATCCTCGGTATTCTCGAAGGCGCCGGCGAGGCTGCCAACAAGTAAACGAAGGAGTCGATATAGAGATGGCAAAACAGATTGTTTATTCCGAAAATGCCCGTCAGGCGATATTGCGCGGCGTCAACCAGCTTGCCGACGCGGTGAAGGTTACGCTCGGCCCGCGGGGCCGCAACGTGGTGCTGGAGAAGAAGTTCGGCGGACCGAACATCACCAAGGACGGCGTGACCGTGGCCAAGGAAATCGAGCTGAAGGATCCGCTCGAGAACATGGGCGCGCAGTTGGTCCGCGAGGTGGCTTCCAAGACCAGCGACGTGGCCGGCGACGGCACCACCACCGCCACCATTCTGGCCCAGTCGATTTTCCGGGAAGGCGTGAAGGCGGTAGCCGCCGGCGCCAACCCCATGGCCCTCAAGCGGGGCATTGAAGAGGCCGTTGAAGTGGCCGTCGCGGAAGTGAAGAAGCTTTCGAGCGACGTGACCGGCGACATGATCGCCCAGGTCGGGACCATTTCCGCCAACAGCGACTCCACCATCGGCAACATCATCGCGGAAGCGATGAAGAAGGTCGGCAAGGATGGCGTCATCACGGTGGAAGAGTCCAAGACCATGATCACCGAGCTGACCACGGTGGACGGCATGCAGTTCGACCGCGGCTATCTTTCCCCCTACTTCGTGACCGACGCGGAGCGGATGGAAGCCGTAATCGAAGAGCCGTACATTTTGATCCACGAGAAGAAAATCAGCAATATGAAGGACCTGCTGCCGCTGCTCGAGCAGATCGCGCGCGCCGGCCGTCCGCTGCTGATCATCGCCGAGGAAGTGGAAGGCGAGGCCCTGGCCACCCTGGTGGTCAATAAGCTGCGCGGCACTCTGAACGCCTGCGCCGTGAAGGCCCCCGGATTCGGCGACCGCCGCAAGGCCATGCTGGAGGATATCGGCATCCTCACCGGCGGCAAGGCCATCATGGAAGAGACCGGCATCAAGCTGGAAGGCGTCAGGCTGGACGACCTGGGCAAGGCCAAGCGCGTGACCGTGGATAAGGACAACACCACCATCATCGACGGGGCCGGTTCCCAGAAGGCCATCGAAGGCCGCATCAAGCAGCTCCGTGCGCAGATCGAAGAGACCACTTCCGATTACGACCGCGAGAAACTCCAGGAGCGCCTGGCGAAACTGGCCGGCGGCGTGGCGGTGATCAAGGTCGGCGCGGCCACCGAAACCGAAATGAAGGAAAAGAAAGCCCGCGTGGAGGATGCCCTGCACGCCACTCGCGCCGCGGTCGAGGAAGGCATCGTTCCCGGCGGCGGCGTGGCCCTGCTGCGCGCGGCCAAGGCCCTGAAAGGCATGAAGCGGGAAGGCGACGAGCAGATCGGCGTGAACATCGTGCGCCGCGCCTGCGAAGAGCCCCTCCGCCAGATCGTGGTCAATTCCGGTACCGAAGGCGCCATCGTGATCGAGAAGGTCCGCGCCAGCGAGAACCCCAACTTCGGGTTCAACGCCCAGACGGACGTCTACGAAGACCTGGTGAAGTCGGGCGTGATCGACCCCACCAAGGTGACCCGCACCGCCCTCCAGAACGCCGCTTCGATCGCTTCCCTCATGCTCACCACGGAAGCCATGGTGGCGGATATTCCGGAAAAGAAGCCGGCTCCCATGCCCGGCGGCGGCCACGGGCCCGAGATGGATTACTAACAACGGCTCGCTGAGGTGTAAGAGAAGCCGCGCTTCGGGGAAACCCGCGGCGCGGTTTTTTTTCGCTGGCGGCGGAATCGCCCGGGCCAGGACTGACGAAGAGCCCAAGGCGGTAAACGTCATGCTGATGCGCCTGCGACAGATCAAAGCCCGGGAGGCCGCTGCCGGCTCCTGGAAGGGCAAGAACCATCCCGAGCTGCGACAGGGAGCAGCCAAATGGGTCGACAAGCTACGCCGGCAAGACGAAAGGCGTTTTCAAAAGGTAACCGCCCGCTGACCTGTCTTCATTCCCGCTCGATACCAGCGCAGGCATTTCGGGTAAAATCGCAGAGAAGGGGGGCCCCTTCACCATGACGCCAGAGCAACGCTTCCAACGCATCGAAGAGTCCCTAATCGCGGTAGCCGACTCCCAAACCCGCACCAACCAAGCCATGACAACCATGGCCGACTCCATCCCCCGCTACGTCGAAGCCGCCGACGCCCGCATGCCCCGCATCGAAGAGAATCTGGATGGCCTAATCCGCGTCATCACCGCCGAACACTCCAACAGCAAGAGCCAGCGCTGAGCCACGCTGGAAGCCGGAACACCCGCCATCGACGAAGAGGAGGGCGCGGATCTGCTGAGCCTGCGATCACGCCGCGAACGGATTGCTGATTCGAACGCCCAGAATTTCCTGTCCATCGTTCAGATCTTCGGTGTACAGCACGGCCGCGCCGCTCCGCGCCGCCGACACCACAATCAGCGCGTCCCAAAAGGAGATCTTCGCCTGGCCGGCCAACCCAGCGGCCGCTCGAATTGCCGCATAATCCACTACCATGAGGGGCCAGGCCGCCAGATCTTCCAGGAGCGTCAACGCTTCCTCGATCGAGCAAGGCCGGCTCACCTTACGGGTCAGCGTTACCAAAAGCTCCTGCAGCACCTGCGTGCTTACGCGCAGACGGCCCTCTTCCATCAACTCGTTCATCAGCCGTTGCGCAACCTGCTTCTTCGGCGAGCCGCTCTTGTCGAATGCATACACCAGGACGTTGGTGTCGACGAACCCCGGCCCCCTCTCACCGGACATAGAGATCGTCGCGGCTCCAGTTCCGGTCACCGACTTCAACCAAACCCGTCTCGAACGCCTTCCTCAGCCTCGCCCGGGCCAACCGCCTCCGGCTGGGCTCCTCCACCAGCGCCACCAGATACTCCCGCACCAGTTGGTTCACGCTGGTCCGCCGATCAAGCGCAACTTTTCTGGCCGCCAGGAGCAGATCCTCCTCGACAACCAGGGTCACATTCTGCCGGGCTCTCTCCATGATTCCAGTGTAGCACAGAATCCGTGCTGCACGGAATTCAATCGCTCATCCGCGTCTTGCCCTTCTTGCGGCGAACGCCAAGCCGGTCCATGTTTCGTCCACCGCGCAGACTTTGTAGTCTACCAGCCCCGAGGTCAATCCGATTTCCCGGACCCGCGGCTGGGTGAGGTCCCCGGCCAGCGGCGAAGTTTTCTTGGGCCAGACGATCCAGAGGGTGCATCCATCGCGCATTTCGGCGGCCAGCGGCGGCAAGGCGCGGCCGAGGGTGGCCGAGGAGGTGGCAAAGGCCAGGATCACATCGGCCTCGCGCGTCTTGCGGACGAACCGCACCCCTTCCGGCAGCGGCTCCAGCTTGGCCTCAAAGCCCTCCGGCGCACGGTGCAGAGCCACTACGGAGTTCTCGCGGATGCGCAGCTTCTTGACCAGCGGCGTCCCGGAGTACCCGGCAAAAGTGTCCGGCACGAGCGGCTGCCTGGGGCGTTCGCGCATGGCGCGGCGCAGCGCCGCGACGGCCTTTGGCCAAGTGGTGAAGACCGCATCGGGAAGCAGGGCGCGCGTGCGAGCTGTCTTCTCGGGGTGGCCCTCGATAAAGACCAGCGGCACGGAGCGGGTGGCCTTGCGCTGCCGAAAGGCGATGCCCGCCGCGTTTCCGTGCGAAGGCAGCCTGGCGAGATCGATCAGGATGGCGGCCGGGGGGTTGTCGGCCAGCGCGCGGAAAGCGTCGCCGCCCGGTCCGGAGAAAGCCTCCACCTCGAAGTCCTCGCGCCGAAGGCGGTCCGCCCGCTCGGCGGCTTCAGCGGCGTTCCAGTGAATCAAAAGCACGCGCGGCATCGGTGACATTGTATAGGAAAACAAAAGAACGAGGGAAACGCCTTGCGCTCTGGCGTCGCGCCCATGGGCCTTCACCGCGGAGACACGGAGACGCGGAGAGCTTCAAGATCTCAGAATGAGGTCCAAGAACTGGCCTCACACATCAACCGCTCTCCGCGGTGAAGTTCGGCCATCCAGGAATTCAGTTCGCAAACCACGAATTCTCCGCGGTGAAGGGCGAACGGAGCTTACCGACGGACCACGGCTCTATGCCCGTACCACCCCGCTGACCGGCATCAGCCGGCTGCGGATCTGGTTCATCACGTCGGAGGCCAGAAAGGGCTTTCGAAGGACCGGGAAATTGTGCTCTTCGCAGAGCGCTTCTTCTTCCGGCGGCAGGATGGTTCCGGTCATGACGATCACCAGCGCGTCGGGCACGGCTTGCAGGATCTCCACGCCCAGCTCGACGCCGTTGCCGTCGGGCAGCATATAGTCGAGCAGCGCCGCGTTGGGCCTGTTTTCCGCCACCAGGCGTTTGGCTTCGGTGGCCGATTCGGCGGTCAGCAGGGTCCACCCGGCATCGGCCATCAGGCGCTCGAGAAAATGCAGCAGGTCGCGGTTGTCGTCCACCAGCAGAACGGTCGGGGCGGCCGGCGCCGCGGCTACGTCCGGCTGCACGGAGCGGATGTTGAGCTTCTCCCCACCCTCGGCCAATTCCACGCGCACCGCGCAACCGGGGTTCACCTGGTTGGTGGCCACCAGGGTGGCCAGCGGCTGGGTGAGATGACGATGTATGGTGCGGTTCAGCTCGCGGGCGCCGTATTCCGAGCTGGTGCCTTTTCGCAGCAGGAACTGGCGCGCTTCCGCCGGGACTTCGAGCGCGAACGAACGGGCCCCCAAGCGCGTGTTGACGTGGTTCTGGAGGTCCGTGATCTGCTGGTCCAGAATCGCCGAGAGCGATTCCGCCGTCAGCGGCTGGTAGGTGATGATGCAATCGATGCGGTTGACGAACTCGGGCGAGAAACGCTTCCGCACCGAAGCCAGACCGATGGCCTGCAGTTTGCCGGTGAGGTCCGGCCGCTGGGCGGTCTTGACCGACTGAAAACCGAACTCCGGGTTGATCTCGCGCAGCATTTCGCGCGCGCCCAGATTGCTGGTCAGGAACACCAGGCACTTTTCGAAATTGACGGTGGAGTTATCGCCCAGGCGGAGCAGGCCCTTGTCCAGCACGCCCAGCAGGAGGCGCGTCATGGACGGCGCGGCTTTCTCGATTTCGTCGAAAAGCACCAGCGAAAGGCTGCACTTCTCGCTGGTCACCGAGTTCAGCTTCTGCTGGGTGAGCATGGGCTGGGTTTCGCGATGCCCCAAATAGCCCGGCGGAGCCCCGATCAGCTTGGCCACCTCGTGCTCCATCTGAAACTCGCCGCAATCCACCTTGAGGACGTTCTTCTCGCTGCCGTGAAGCACGTCGGCCAGCGCTTCGACGGTCTTGGTCTTGCCCGTGCCGGTAGGCCCGAGCAGCAGAAAAACCCCTACTGGCCTGCCTTCCGGCGCCAGCCCGGCCTGGTACATCTGAATGTAGGGAACGATGACCCGCGTGGCCGCCGGTTGCCCGACAACCTTCTGCGACAGTAGCGCCGTGAGATCCTCGACCGGATCCGACCGCCGGCTTCCGCGACCGGCCCTGAGTGTTCCTTGGTTTCTCCACCCCGCTCTCCGACTTGATTATAGCGGCGGCGGGCTGGCTTCACCCGGCCTCGCCGTCGCTCCTGGGGATAGTTCGGCTCTCTCATGAATTGCTCTTAGGTGGAATCGAAACAGCAACTTACCGGCGGCTACGGGAGGCCCCGAAAAGAAATTCCCTTCTCTCTGTGAACGCCAGTCTATTGGTTGTTTGTAACACGGGAGCGCCGAATGCGCGCGTGAGATTTCGTACACCCGCCTGAGATGCTGGCGGATAATCAGGATGAGGGACGGCCAGGCGGTGGGCTCGACTACCTGTGCCGGAAAGTGATTCTGCCTTTCGTCAGGTCGTAAGGCGACAGTTCCAGAGTAACCTTATCGCCCGCCAGGACGCGGATTCGATTGCGGCGCAATCTGCCCGCCAAGTGAGCCAGGACGATGCGCTCGTGCTCGATTTGCACGCTGAACAACCCGCTGGGGAACTTTTCCAATACCGTACCGGTTACTTCGATGCTGTCCTCTTTGCTCATAGACCTCCAGTTCCGGGAAGCGGGCCGGCCGGGCGTTTGGAAGCACGGCCGGCCCGCCGATTTCTTCAGGCCGCCGTGACGTTGGTCGCCTGCAGACCTTTGGGCCCTTTCGTGACCTCAAACTCCACTCTGGAGCCTTCATCCAGCGTGCGGTAACCCTGCGTTTGAATCGCCGAGAAATGCACGAAGACGTCCTCTCCGTTTTCCCGCTGGATAAAACCGTAGCCCTTGGCTGCGTTGAACCACTTCACTGTACCTTTTTCTTTCATGTGCTTCTAATCCTTCTTTAATAATCGAGAAATGCACCCGGCCTGGCCGCCCCTAAACAGAAAAGGGGGAGCGGATGGAATCACGCTACCCCCCTTTGTCGCGAAACGGAAAACAGAATCCAAATGCCATTTCATTATACAACAGCGCGCCAACGCAACCCGGCTGGATGCACACGAATCCGTCGGTAGCGCGGAATTGCGATACGTCGGATCGACCGCGGAGACGCCGAGACGCCGAGAATCGTCGATTTGCGCACTCGATTCTCCGATTGAATCCTGAAACCTGAAATTCTCCGCGATTCCTCCGCATCTCGGCGTCTCCGCGGTGAAGGCGTCCCGGAGATCCCACGGGCCCAAGTCCATGGTGAGTGACGCAATTGACCAGAAAACCTGCTATACGTGTACAATACGTATAGAGGCTGCCACGAAGCGAAAGCTAACAATCACTGTCAGCGAAGACGTCTATGAGGGCCTTCACCGGACTGTTGGCCGGCGCCGCATCAGCCAGTTCCTCGAGAAACTCGCGCGTCCCCACGTCGTGCCGCCGGAGATCGAAGCCTCGTACCGCGACCTGGCCGCCGACCAGGCCCGCGAACGGGAGGCGTTGGAGTGGTCCGAAGGACTGATCGGCGACTCCCTCAACGAATCCCATGCTTCGCGGTGAAGTCTGGTGGGTCGATTTCGATCCGTCCCTCGGCGGTGAAATCCGGAAGACCCGTCCCGCCGTCATCGTCAGTAACGATGCGTCCAACCGCAATCTCAACCGCGTTCAGGTGGTTCCGATCACCAGCAATACAGCTCGCCTCTACCCCTGTGAAGCCCTGATCGACCTGAACGGCGAGCCCCGCAAAGCCATGGCCGAACAGATCGCCACCGTCAGCAAGCAGCGGCTCCAATCCAGGTTGGCAAGCTTGTCGCTCGACGACCTCCGCGCGGTCGACCGGGCCATCTCCCTGCAACTCGGCCTCTCGCCGTCATAGGCTCAGGACCCTACCCCAGCCCGCACCGTTCCAGCAGCGCCCGCGGATCGGGTTCCCGGCCCATAAACTGGCGGTACAGCTCGGCGGGGTCCTCGCTGTCTCCCCTGGCCAGGATCTTGTCGCGGAATTCGGCGCCGATCTCCGGGCTGAAAATGCCGTTGTCCCGGAACCGGGTGAATGCGTCGGCGTCGAGCACTTCAGCCCACTTGTAGGAATAGTAGGCGGCGGCATAGCCCACCGGATCGGCGAACAGGTGGGTGAAGCCGGCAATCATGGCGTTATTTGGTGACAGGGGAGCGGGGCTGAAGTCCTGGATGATGCGGCGCGTATACTCCACCGGGTCGCCATGGCGCTCCGGCGAATAGGCGGTATGCAGCAGCAGGTCCACGAACCCGAACCCCAACTGCCGCATCTGCGCATTGGCCGCGCGGAAGGTGCGCGCCCGCTTCATCTTCCCGAAGAGGTCCTCGGGTATCGGCTCGCCGGTCTCCCAATGACGGGCGAACATATCGAGCGCCCCGCGCTCCCAGCACCAGTTCTCCATGATCTGGGAAGGAAGCTCGACGAAATCCCACGCCACGTTGGACCCCGCCAGGGTGCGGATCTCCACCCGGCTGAACAGGTGGTGCAAGAGGTGGCCGAACTCGTGGAAGATGGTTTCCACCTCGCGATGGGTGAGCAGAGCCGGCTGGGCCGCCAGGGGAGGCGTGAGGTTCCCGCAAATGCAGCCGAGGTGCGGTCGAAACCCGCCATCGGACGGGCCGCCGGTGATCAGGGCGCCCATCCACGCGCCGCCGCGCTTGTTCTCGCGCGGACTCCAGTCCGTGTAGAAGCCGCCCAGCAGACTCTCGCTGGCGTCGCGGATGGCGTAGTAGCGAACCGCCGCATCCCACACCGGCGCGCTCCGCTCTTCCACGACGTGTACGCCATAAAGCCGGTTGGCCAGCCCGAACAGGCCGGCTATCGCGCTCTCCAAGGGAAAGTAGGGCCGCAGCGCCTCCTCGTCGAAATCGTAAAGCGCGGCGCGCTGTTTCTCGGCGTAGTAGGAAACGTCCCATGGCTCCAAAGCGGGGGCCCCGGGGCCCTCCAGCGAGCGGCGGAATTCCAGCAGTTCCCGGTTCTCCTCGCGGAAGCGCGCTTCGGTCTTGGCTTTCAGATCCTCCAGAAACGCCAGGGCTCGGGCGCCGTTATGCGCCATGCGGTCCTCCAGCACAAGGTCCGCGAAGTCCCGGAATCCCAGCAGGCGGGCTTTTTCGGCCCGCAGTTCCAGAATGCGGCGGACCAGCGGGCGATTGTCCCAGGGGCCTTCGGTCGCGCGTACGGTGTAGGCTTCGTAGACCCGCCGGCGGACGGCGGCGTTGTCCAGATAGGTCATCACCGCGAAGTAGTCGGGCGCCTGAAGGGTGAAGCGCCAGCCCTCACGCCCCTTGCGGGCCGCGCTCTCGCGAGCGGCGGCCACGGCCGCGGGCGGCAAGCCGGCCAGGTCCGCCTGGTCCTCAATCAGCAGTTCGAAAGCATTGGTGGAATCGAGGACATTTTCGGCGAACCGGGTGGTGATGCGCGTCAGCTCCACGTCCAGTTTTTCCAGACGCTTCTTGCCGGCCGGATCGAGGTCCGCCCCTTGCCGGTGGAAGGTTTCCACCGTTTTTTGAAGAAAGCGCCGGCGCTCCCCCTCGAGCCGCGCGGCCTCGGGAGATGCGGCATAGGTTTTGATGCTCTTCCACAAGCCCTCGTCCAGCGGAATGCCGGTGAAGAATGCGCTGGCCCGCGGCTGCACGGCGTTGAAAGCGCTGCGCAACTCCGGCGTGGTGGCCACCGATTCCAGGTGGCGCACTAGGCCCATGGCATAATCCAGAGGCTCGGTCAGCTCGTCGAGCGCCAGCATGGTGCTGGCGAAAGTGCGCGGGGACGGGGCGGAGGCGATGGCGGCCAGGCGCGAGCGCCCATCCTCCAGAAGCCTGGCGATGGCGGGCTCTATCTCCGGCGTCCGCACGCGGTCGAACGGGATGGGGAACTGGATCGAGAGCAGTGGATCGGTGGCGGCTTGGGGCACCATTTCAATTTAACAGCACTGGATCCGAGCGTCTGACGACGGCAGTGCCTGAAAGGTGCGTTGAATCGGAAACGGGGCGGCAGGGTGGATCTTCCGGCTTAGGGATGCTCGGGCCGCACTACGGAAGATGCTGGAGGCCGGTCGCTGCCTCATGCAGAAACACCAACTGCGTCGCCAGCAGATCGGACAAGAGGCGCTCCATGGCGGAGAGGTCAAGTCTGCCCGCCGCCCAAGCTCTGTCGGCCTCGCGCAACGCCACGTTATAGGGCTCCCGGTTCTCTTCGATCAACTGTGGGATGTTCTTCTGGGTAGCGGGTGGCGCAAATTGCAGGCCTATGCAGAGCACCAGATACGAGAAGGCGCGGGCTGTCCTGCCATTGCCGCCAAAAAACGGGTGAATCCAGTTCAACCTCCACATGGCATAGGCGGCAAGGTGCACCGGTGTCATTGTTGTCCAGTTCTGGTTGACGTAGTCGCACATCTCCTGCGCCAACACGGGGACGAGATCGTGATCTGGCGGTTGATAGAGGACTTCTCCGCCGTGGTTCTTTATTGTGACGGGACCATCCCGGAAGCGGCCAGCGCATCGGTAAATCTGGTTTACGGCAATTCGCTGAAGTTCGAGGAGGAGTTCCGGGACGACAGGCGATCCCTCCATCCACTGCGCGGCCGTGTGCAAAACGAAACGAGCCTGAATAACGCCATTGCGCGTCTCCAGACTCGTCTTTTCCCTTTCGTCTCGGTAGATCGTTCCTTTAGGAACAACGGGCGCAATCTCGATCACTTTTGCTCGCGTTCGGCTCTCAGCGACTCCATCGCTTTATCGATATCAACCATCGTGATGCTGTCGTTTTCGAGACGCGTATTGCCGTATGCGAAGCTACGGACCTGTCGATCCTGCTCTTCTTCGCTGAATCCGTACGTTTGCCGATACTCGCGGGCGCGTTCGATTAGATAGTCCAGGTCTGACATCGGGCGAACCCTCCGTGGTCCTCGTTCTTTAGACGTTACAATATACCGCCCCGGTTTGGGAGAATGCAATTTGGGCAGATAAGAACGTCTGCTTCCCCACCTAAACAGTACCACTAGTACGGGGTCGGGGGAGGCCCCTACTGCGTCGGCCCGTTCCAGCCGTTCCGCTCGGATCATTCCGCATCCTCGTGGCCCATCGCAGCGGCCGGCGTCGTTCCTTGCAGGCAAGTGTTCGCGGTTTCCACTTCAGCGCACTTTTCAGGCACGACCCTGGCGGCGCGAAGAACGCCGCCTGCGGCGCCGGCGGCAGGATGAAATCCCGACCTCGCCTCAGGCGCGGCACGCCGGGCTGGGGGCGGCGCTGGCCTCATATGCCTGGCGCACAATCGGCTCCGCGATATCGCGCAACTGCGTCCAGTGAAGACTGCTGCCCAGCTCGCTATCGGAGCCGGCCGCCATGTTGGAGCCGCCCCACAGCCTCACCCCGGGCAAATCCTCGGCGGCCTGGAAGGCTTCGATCAGTTTGGGCACCTCGAAGACGTCGTCGTCGTATGGGGAGCCTCGAATCACGCTGTACGTGCATCTCCCGCTGGGCCGCGTGGCCACCAGGCTGATGAAGTTGGTGAAACCCTGCGCCGCCAGCACCAGGCGGGAATTGGGGTCGCCCTTCTCGTCCGCGATGACAAAATTGTAAGGCGAGACGTACAGGATTTCCGGCTTGGCCGTGATGGGGGCGATGCCGGCGCGGCCCTCCAGAAGGTCCAGCAGACGGTCGCACACTTCCCGGATGGTGTCCTTGATGAGCGCTTCGTCCCCTTGCGTCTTCCCGAGCATGCGCTGCTGGCAGTAGGGCTGAAACACCCAGGTGAAGTGGTTGTTCACCAGTTCTTCGAGGTTGATGGGATACAGGCCGCCGCAGACGTCGATCTTGTTGTTGAACTGCACGATCTGCCGAATCAGCGGCGAGCTCTTGCGCTCCAGCAGTTCGTGGTACTCGAGGATGAAGCAAGCCAGGCACACGTCCTGGTCGGCATTCCACACGTAGACCGGTATGGGCCGCTTTCTCTTGAGCCAGCGTTCCATGAACCGTCCCTGACGGACGGCGATGTAGGCCTGCATAGCCGCGCTCATGGTGGCTTCGCGGACCACCCCGGCGTGGTGATCGAAATGGACGTGGTGGCCGCGATGGCCGGGCGTGTCGTCCACCACCTCGAGGCCTATCGAATATTCCGGGGCCCCGCTTATGAATTCCGCCCAGTTCGCGAAGCGATGGGGGGGTACTTGCAACGCTATGTCTTTGAAAAAGCGATCCATCTTGCTCACGCCCGCTCCGGCGGCATTCCCCGTTGCCGGAAGCCGGGCGGCTCGGCTCCGTCCATGAGACATTGTCCCCACCCAGGCTGGAGTTCCGACCAACTGAACTTCATGAGGTGTTGCTATGCCGTAATTGTATCATGCATTGAAAATCGGTCTCTCCGGCGAATCCCATTACGGCGCCCCTCGAAAACTGAGAGTTTCTCTTCCGCGCCGAACTAATGTAATCAGAGTTTCAAGCCGATCCCCGATTCGGGCGCGTTGCGCGCCCCGTTAAGGTAACCGTGCATACGATAGCCATCTGCGATACGGAGCCCATTGCCATTGAGGGCCTGCGGAGCCTCCTTGAATCCGAGGATTGGCTGCGCGTCGTCGCCGCCGACACGTCCCTGGGAGACGCCATGGAATCGGTTGGCGATCTCCATCCAGCCATTGCGGTGGTGGACAAGGCGCTGGGGTTTGGCGCCGTCATCGACTGGGTTACAACCCTGCGCATCGCCCACCCCTCCACCGCGGTCCTGGTCTGGGGGACCTTCCTTTCGGAATCGGAGTCGCTGCGTCTGCTCCAGTCCGGAGTGTCCGGCATTGTCCGGAAGACCGCCTCGCTCGACGCGCTGCTCGCCTGCCTGCGCGCCGTGGCCGGCGGGAAAACTTGGGTCGAGGACTATATGTCATCGCCGGGCGATACGCGTGTCAGCCCGGCCAATCACCGGCTGACCCCCAGGGAGTCGCAGGTTCTGGCGCTGGTGGAGCGTGGAATGCGGAACAAGGATATCGCCAGTGTCCTGAGCATTAGCGCCGGCACCGTAAAGATCCACCTGAAGCACATCTTCGAAAAGACCGGCATTCGCGGTCGCTACGGGCTGGCAGTCTCGGCCCTGAAAGACAAGGCCATGGGCGCCGAAGGCGTGGTCCAGCTCGTGTGAGAATCCCACCTCCAGCCGCGTTCGAATCGGACGGGCATTGTGCGCCGGGCGCCCGGCGCATACAATGAGTGTTCACGATTCCCAGGTTTTCGAAGGAGCCTCTATGTCCGCGCATCGAGTCTTTGCGATCCTTTTCGCATCTGTTTTAGTTGCTCTGGCCCTGCTGATTCCCGCCACCGCCCAAAACCCGGCCAAGAAGGCCGCCGCCGAGCCCTATACCTGGAAGAGCGTCCAGATTGTGGGCGGCGGCTTTGTCGATGGCATCGTATTCCACCCCACCGCCAAGGGCGTGCGCTACGCCCGCACCGATATGGGCAGCGCGTATCGCTGGAACGAACAGACCAAGCGCTGGGAAGGCATCCTCGACTGGGTGCCCTACGAAGATCTCAACCTGATGGGCGTGGAGAGCATCGCGGTGGATCCTGCCGATCCGAACAAGGTGTACCTGGCCTGCGGTACGTACACCAGCGCTTCCGATAACGCCATCCTGCGCTCCAGCGACCGCGCCAAGACCTTCCAGCGGACCAACGTGCCTTTCCGGTTCGGCGGCAACGAAGACGGCCGCGGCAACGGGGAGCGCATGACCGTGGATCCGAACGATGGCCAAGTCCTGTACATCGGCACGCGCCAGGCCGGCCTGTGGAGAAGCACGGACGGCGCGGTCACGTGGAGCAAGGTGGATAGCTTTCCGGATGTGACCGAAGCGCCGCCTGCCGGTGGACCGCCGGCTGGAGGCCGCGCCGCCGGCGCGCCCGGCGCCGCGCCCGCGGGGGCTGCCGGTCGAGGCGCTCAGACCGCCCAGGCAGCCAGGGGTGGCGGTGGAGGTGGTCGCGGTTCCCGCGGCGACGGAGTCGTGGTCACCCTGGTGGACCCGCGCAGCGGTTCGAAAGGTAAGGCCAGCTCGACCATCTACGTGGCCGTCTCCCTGATGGGCCGGGACAACCTGTTCCGCAGCGCCGATTCCGGCAAGACCTGGCAGCCTGTGCCCGGCCAGCCCACGCAATATCGCCCCACGCACATGGTCATGGCCTCCGACGGAACGCTCTTCCTCTCCTACGGCGCTGCGCCCGGACCCAGCCGCGCGACCGACGGCGGCGTGTGGAAGCTCGATACCAAGTCCGGCGGCTGGACCGATATCACGCCCGTGAAACCCGACGCCAAGAACGATGGGTTCGGATGGGCCGCGGTCTCGGTGGACGCCCACAATCCCAGGGCGGTCATCGCCAGCACATTTGGCCGCGTGAACAGCGCCGGGGGCGAGGACGAGATATACCGCACCACCGACGGCGGCAAGACCTGGAAAGCGGTCTTCGAAAACGCCGGCGCGTTCGATCTCAAGCTGGCGCCCTTTGCCAACGGTTCCCCATCGAAACCGGTGTTGTCGGATCACTTCGGGCCGTTCGATTACACGCTGGCGCCCTATACCGCTACCACCCCGATCCACTGGCTGTACGATATCGAGATCGATCCGTTGAACCCCAAACACGCCATGTTCACCACCGGCTACGGCGGGTGGGAGACTTTCAACCTCACCGACCTGGATGCCGGCAAGCCCACAAGGTGGAGCATCATGGCCACCGGCATCGAAGAGACCGTGCCGCTTGAATTGGTGAGCCCCACCAAGGGCGCGCACCTGCTGAGCGCGGTGGGCGACTACGGCGACTTCGTGCATTGGGATCTCGACAAACCGGCGCCGGAAGGGGCATCCAGCCCGCCGGTATTCAACAACAGCAGCGGGATGGCCGCCGGCGACATCAACCCCGACGTGGTTGTGCGCGTGGGCGTATGCTCGCATCACCACACGCCGGGGTTCAACATCAGCTACTCGCTCAATGGCGGCAAGACCTGGCAGCCGCCGGCCACTCAACCCGCTACGCAGGCGGCGGCCGGGCCTGGCGGCGGCGCCGGACGGGGGCCGAGTTCGGGGA
Source organism: Terriglobia bacterium (assembly GCA_963767595.1). GTDB lineage: Bacteria > Acidobacteriota > Terriglobia > Bryobacterales > Bryobacteraceae > BOG-224. Next base: position 150,676 of record CAVYEK010000022.1, on the reverse strand, counting down.
GCATCTCGGTTTCTACCGATGGCGCTACCTGGGTCTGGACTCCGTCGAACAGCCCCTCGTTCTACACCACCGACAAAGGGGCCACCTGGACGCCATCCAAGGGCGTGCCCAATAACACGCGCATCGTCGCCGATCGCGTGAACCCCAAGAAGTTCTACGGCATGTCGCTGTTTGAAGGCAAGCTCTTTATCAGCACGGACGGCGCCGCCAGCTTCGTGGAGCAGGCGTTCACCCTGCCCGACGGCCTGCCGCAACGCGGCCGCGGCGGCCGCGGCGATAACCGTGGCGGCCAGGACCGCCTCTACACCACTCCCGGCAGGGAAGGCGACCTCTGGCTGGCCGCTTTCAACGGCCTCTACCACTCCACCGACACGGGCAAGACTTTCACCCGCTTGGGGAGCGTCAGCGAGATGCTCGGTTTCGGCTTCGGCAAGGCCGCGCCTGGCTCTAAAGACCCGGCGCTGTACATGCTCGGCACCGTGAACGGACAGCGCGGCGTTTTCCGCTCCGACGATTATGCGGGCGCCTGGACGCGCATCAACGACGACCAGCACCAGTGGGGCCTGGTTCTGCAAATCACCGGCGACCCCAAATTGTATGGCCGGGTCTACGTAGGCTGCCACGGCCGGGGAATCTTCTACGGCGATCCGGTGAAGAAGAAGGGGTGAGGCGGCCGGCGGCGGCCGCGGCGAGGCCATATACTGGTGGGAGGGGCGAATATGCAGCTCAACCCGAAAGAGGAGGCGCTGGTGGAAGCTTTCCGGCGCCTGCCGACAACTGCGGCCGATGAGCTTTCGGCTCTCGCACAGAGACTGGCCGCGGTGAATCCCGGCGCTACCGTCGATTGGTCGGATGCATGGTCCGACGCCGACCTCCGCGACTACACCGAGGCGTCGTTCCGGCGGTTCGATTCCGAGGATCGGGAAGACCCGCAGTGAGCCCCGGCGACATTGTGGTGGCCGCTTTATCTGGCGCCGTCGAGAGGAAGGTTCGGCCAGCCGTCGTCGTGGCGAGCAACGTATCTCGTCGAGCGACCCGACGTCATTGTGGGCGTTCTGACGACGAGAATGCCGGCGCCGCTTGCCTCGACGGATTATGTTCTCCAGGACTGGCACTCGGGCGGCTTGCGCGCGCCCTCCTGTTTTCGCGCGTACCTGCTGACGGTGCATCGATCTCAAACGACTGTGATAGGCCACCTTAGTTCGAGAGACTGGATCGAAGTGAGGTCACGTGTCCGCACAGCGCTGGCCGAGTAAGAGACCGTAGGAGCGATGAAGACGTTTACGGCTGTCCTGCCCGACACGACCGCCGCGGACTTCCCGGACCACGAAGGGCGCCTACCTACCGCCTACCGGCGTTCCCCAAATCCAAGGAACTCGTTGAGCTGCTCAGCAATTTTCTGCGCCCTGAAATCGATGAACTCATCATACGCGTCAGGCCTGAGAAAATTATCCTGAGCGACAAAACCGAGTTGCATGGCAGCCCACCCGGGAGCCTGATCTCGCCGCTGTCAAACCGTTGAACAAGGTCCGCAACTGTGAGGTTCATTACATCAGCATAATACCGCGGAGGCGCTGATGGCTGCGCCTGCATTGCCGCCTGCTGCCACGGTGAAGGCCAAGGCAAAGCGGGCGGCCCGGCTGGTGCCGGGCCGCCCTGATAAGCAAGAAAACTACTCCGCCGAAAACACGCGGTAGCTGGCCGGCTTGAGCTTCAAATCGAAAGACGTGCCGCCGCCTCCCGCTCCGCGGCCGCCACCCATGCCACCCATGCCGCCTCTGCCGCCTATACCGCCGGCAGCCGCGGCGCGCGGCGCGATGGTCTCGCCGGTCAGCACATCCACCAGTTTGGTGAACTTGGCGTCCAAGGTGACGCCGGCGTCCACATCGCCGCCGTCGGGGGGCAGAAACGATTCGACGATAAACTTGTTATTGTCGTAAGCGAACAGCCCCACCTGCGCGGGACCCTGCAAGCGCACGAACATGTCGCCGGCCATGAAGTTGCGGATCGAGTTCAGCACGCTGGCCGGCAGGTTGTACAGGTCGCGGAAGGTGTCCGGAATGGTCAGCACGTAGAACGTGCCCTTGGAATAGCTGCTCACCGTCACCAGCGGGTAGCCGGCGCCGCGGGTGGTAGCGCTGAGGCGATCCGAGGTATCGTTGGTGGCAAAGCGGACCTCGGGGATGACGATGTCGAAGTCGAGCGGTTTGGGCGCCGGGCCGCCGCGTCCGCCGAATCCGCCGCCCCCAAATTCCCGGACCAGGAATTTGTGGTCGGTAACTTCAAGCTCGGCGATATCCTCGATCCCCTTGCCTTGCATGGCCTTGTAAAAGCCCGACGTAACCATGACTTTCTTGCCCGCCGTGAGGTGCGCCTTGATCTTGCTCACGATGGCGGGGTCGAACTTGGCCGATTCGGTGAGAAACACCATCGGCGCATCGGTGGGGAAGGTGGGCGTCATCTCCATGGGAATGCCGATCATGGAAATGTAGTCGTGCAGGAAGTCCTCGCCCGAGGAATGATAGGGCTTGTAGCTGGCCACGCCGACCGGTTTGCCCATCTTGCCGATGAAGGAGTCCACCTGCTCGAACACCGCTCCGGCGACGGCGGGCACGGGAGTGCCGGCGATGCTCTGCTGCACCTGCCGGTAGTCGAAAAGGGTCATTTCCGGGGCTTTGCCGAACAGCACCGTCCAGACTTCCTCGCCGTAGCGCTCCTTGTAACTCGATCCGCCGTTATCCACCCAGCCCCCGCCGTGGTTGCCGGGTTTGATGTTCTCGAAATAGCGGAACACGTTGTAGCCCAGGGACTGCTGAAGCTGCTGGCCGGGGGCCCTGGCGCTGCGCGTTTCCGCGCCGGTGTAAACATTGTCGAAGATCCTGGGCTCGTCTTCCAGGTTGTAGCCGGTATATTGGTAGTGCTCATACCAGTTGGGGTATTTGATGGTCACCTTGACGCGCGGGTTGACCTTCTTGGCCGGCCCCACCACCAGGTCCCTCGATACCTCGGCCATCAGGTCCAGGCGAGCGCGGGTCCAGCTCTTATTGCCCTTGTTGGCGATATCGGAATCGGTCTTGCTGCTGGTGAAGAAGAAGTCGTCGACAATGATCTCGTCGAAATTCTTGGCCGCGTACTCGGACATCTCCTGAATTCTCTTGCGATGCTCCGGATTGGTGTAGACGAACGTCTCGAAGTTGTTCCGCTCGTTGACCACGGTGGCGATTCCGGCCGAGGTCTTAACGCCCTTGCTCTTGAAGAAAGCCTTGGCCTTGTCGATGGTGTCCTGGTCCGGAATCACGCCGTCGCGATGGATTTCCAGGTAGATCTTATCCACCTTCAACCCGGTGGTGATCACGGCCCAGGTCTTTTCCAGCCAGGCCGGGTCCTTCATTTGCTGCACTTCGTAGGCCCGCGCGTACACGGCGACCTCGAAGTTTTTGTAGTTCCCGGCGATAGTCAATGCCGGGAGCAGCAGAATGAGGGTGAAAATAGCGGCAAATCGCATGAGTGGCTCCTGATGTGAAATACTCTGCGCCGCCTTACAGCGGCAAAATTTCTTCGCGAATCGGATCGAAATCGATTTTTCGCTTCTGCACGTAGGCGATGTTGCCCAGGTGCGAAGCCTGCGCGGAGCGGTGCCCGATCAGCACGTCGCCGTTGGGCAGCTTGCGGCTCTTCACGCATTCGAGGAAGTTCGAGATGTGCTGGAAATCCAGTATGTTCGGTTGCCCCTGCACCGTGACCGGCTGGGCGCCACGCCCCACTGGAGTCCAGGTGAACCGGTTGCGGTCGATATCCAGGCGCCCGGTGGTCCCGCAGAACTGCTGCGCATCCCCGGTGGCCCCCGGCGCGAGGGTGGCCTCGAAGGTGGCCGTCATATCACCCGGATATTCGAGAAGAACATTGATGGTGTCGGGCGCGGTCCGCCCGTCCTTGTAGTTGTAGACGCCGCCCGCCGCCACCGCAGATTTCGGAATGTCCTGCCCGGTGAACATGTGTACCACGTCGATCCAGTGAGTGAACAGATCGGTGACCTGCCCGCCGCCGAAATCGAGGTAGGCGCGCCAATTGTAATACTGCTGCGGATCCCAGTCGCGCCACTTGAGCCGGCCCAGGTAGTGCGCCCAGTCCAGGTTGGCGGGTTTCTGTTGGAGAGAAGCCGGCGCCTTGCGCAGGTGGTAGCTGTTGCCGTGCCACCACGTGCGCGCCAGGGTGACCTTGCCGATTTTCCCGGTATCGAAATACTCGGCCTTGGCCTGCAGATAGTGGCTGCCGGAGCGCTGCTGCATACCCACCTGGCAGATGCGGTTGTTTATGCGCGCCGCCTTCACCACCAGCGGGCCTTCCTCCGGGGTGAGCGAGAGCGGCTTCTCGCAATAGACGTCCTTGCCGGCGTTGAGGGCGTCGATGGCGATGGGCACGTGCCAGTGGTCCGGCACGGCGATCAGCACGATATCGATATCCTTGTTAGCCAGCAGCTCGCGATGATCCGCGTAGGTCTTGGCCTGCGGCGCCCGGTTCTTGGCGCGGTCGATCTTGTCGCCCCAGATATCGCACAGCGCTCCCACCTCCACATTCGGGTCGCGCAGGAAGTTGCCCATGTCGCCCGAACCGCGATCGCCGAGGCCGATCACGCCGAGGCGCAGTTTCTCGTTGGCTCCCATGACGCGGGAATATGAGATTGCGGTCGCCACCGAGGCGCCTGTCAGAAAGGTCCGGCGGTTCACTTGGTTCTCCATATAGGCATGATTATAGTTCCCTGCGCGGTGGTTTCGCCAATGGGCCGCGGAATGGGCCGGGCAGGCGCTTCCGCCTGCCGAGCGGCGCGATTCCCTCGACCGTCGTTGACGCTCCGTCGATTTATGCCAATATAGGCATGGGCCAACATGTGAAGAACCTGACCTGGCTCGCCGATTCCCGCTCCGATGTGAAGTCATTTCCGGCGGCTCAAACAGTTGAGAAGCGAGGTGGAGAATGCCGAAAAGAGAACCTCTTGAACAGGATCCCAGTACGGGCAATGTATTCGCCGACCTCGGCCTGCCCGACGCGGGCGAACACCTCATCAAAGCTGGACTGGTTCTTCGGATCGACCAGACCATCCGCCGGCGAAAGCTGACCCAAGCAGCCGCGGCGCAGCTCATGGGCATCGATCAGCCCAAGATCTCGGCTATGCTGGCTGGCCGGTTCCGGGGATACTCGGTCGAGCGCCTCATGCGTTTCCTGGTCGCGCTGGGGCACGATGTGGAGATCGGCGTAAAACCTGGGAAGCGCGGTACGGCCGAACTTCGCATCGCATAGAGGCCGCGGTGCGGGCCAGCCGGGGATCTGTTATTGCGCCAGGCGAACGGAAGGATGCCGGCCCTTCCCGGCCCGGAAGAGCCGGCGGTCGGCGGTGAGAACCGGACAATCGTGTTCCAGGGCGAGCGCGAGATACACGCAATCCCATAAGGACAATTGGTATTGCAGAGACAGTTCGAGCGCGCGGAAAAGCCTCGGGCGCGCGTCGAATAGCCGAGGCGCGCATTTCACCATCAAGGAGAAGGCCTGGTGAGCCTGCTCCGCCGAAATCTGTTTTCGGCGGTGACGCTTGGCCACCAGACTGGCGAATTCCGCCAGGAGAATATCGGGGGCGATCAGCAGAACCTCTCCCGAGGCGTACCGATCGAACCACCCAAGGGCCGGCGCGCGGTCCGGTTCGGGCAACACCCATTTCGCCGCGATACTGCAATCCACAACCAACGTGCCGGGCATGCGTTAACGCTCCCGGTCCCGGCGAATCAGGGGCGCACTCTCGTCGAGTGGCGGCAGGGAGGCTGCAAAGCGGTCCAGTTCCTTCCGCAGATTCATCAATTGCCGCCGCCGCTCCGTTTCGGCGGACTCCGCTTCGAGCGCGTGTATGATCTCGGCATTCAGACTCCGCCTCGTCCTTTTGGCCTCCCGCTTCATCACCCGATAGATCGAATCCGGAATATTCTTGACGGTGATGTTCATGGAACCATTTTGGAACCATTGACTCTCTCTTCGCAACCGGCGCGCCAGCGTGGTGGAGTGCGCGGTTGCCAGGCGGAAGCGCCTGTCCCACAACTTCTCGCGCACCGCGTGCGTGTTCGGCGCCCGGCGAGCCATGCGCAGTTTGTTACGATATGCGGCGTTAGGCGGTTTTGGAGGTAAGCAATTCTTTATGAAGCGCTATTCATTCGCCATCCTGGCTTACGCGGCTTTTTTCGCGGCCACCCTGCCGGCCCTCGATAACGGCCTGGCGCGCACGCCGCCCATGGGTTGGAATAGTTGGAACAAGTTCGCCTGCAACGTCACCGAAGACGCGGTGCGCAGCGTGGCGGACGCCATGGTCAAGAGCGGCATGAAAGACGCCGGCTACCAGTACGTGGTGATCGACGATTGCTGGCAGATCGCGCGCGACGCGGAGGGCAATATTCAGGCCGATCCCAAGCGTTTCCCCAGCGGCATAAAGACGCTGGCCGATTACGTGCACTCGCTGGGGATGAAGTTCGGGATCTACTCGGACGCCGGAAGAAAGACCTGCGGCGGCCGCCCGGGCAGCCGCGGATACGAGTTCCAGGACGCCCGCACCTATGCCAAATGGGGCGTCGATTATCTGAAATACGATTGGTGCAGCACCGACGGGCAGACCACCAAGGAGTCCTACACCCTAATGCACGACGCGCTCGTGCTGGCGGGCCGCCCCATCGTCTTCAGCCTCTGCGAGTGGGGCAATTCCAAACCGTGGACCTGGGCCGCCAACGTGGGCCACTTGTGGCGCACCACCACGGACATCAAAGACATCTGGGAAGGCAAGATGCGCGGGAATGGGGCCGGCGTGGTGACCATCGCGGACATGCAGGTGGATCTCGCCGATTCCGCCGGGCCGGGCCACTGGAACGATCCCGACATGCTGGAGGTGGGCAACGGCGGCATGACCGATGTGGAGTACCGCTCCCACTTCAGCCTATGGTGCATCATGGCCGCGCCGTTGATCGCGGGCAACGATGTGGCCGCGATGAAGCCCGCGACGCACGATATTCTCACCAACAAGGAAGTCATCGCGGTGGACCAGGACGCGCTCGGCAAACAGGGCAAGCGCATCCGCCACGAGAACGACCAGGACGTGTTCGTGAAGCCGCTCGAAGGCGGCGGAGTGGCCGTGCTCCTGCTCAACCGCGGGGCCGCCACGCAGACCATCTCGGTCACCTGGGAGCAGCTCGGCCTGGCCGGCGATGCGGCCCTCAACGGCCGCGACCTGTGGGAGCACCAGGACCTCGGCACCCTGGCCGCACAGTTTTCGGCGCCGGTTGCGTCGCACGGCGTCGCGATGATCACTTTGAAACCATAGGGCGGCGCCCCGCTTTGTAGGGCAGGCGCTTCCGCCTGCCAGCGGCCCGCGAACCCTTCTTGGAGGCACATGAAACTAAGACATCTCGCGCCTTGCGCCGCTATGCTGCTCGGCGCGGCGCTGGCGGCCGCCCAACCCGCCAGCCCATCCATTCCCCATCTGGAGAAACGCGGCGGCGTCACGCAGTTGATCGTGGACGGCCGTCCGTTTCTGATGCTGGGCGGAGAGCTGACCAACTCCGCATCCTCGAATCTCGATTACCTTGCGCCCTACTGGCCCAAACTGGCGGCCGCCAACATCAATACCGTCCTGGCCGCGGTGAGTTGGGAGCTGGTTGAGCCGGAGCCGGACCAGTTCGATTTTGCGCTGGTCGATGGCATGATCCGCGAGGCCCGCAAACACAACCAACGTCTGGTGTTCCTGTGGTTCGGAAGCTGGAAGAACGCCATGTCCAGCTACCCGCCGCTGTGGGTCAAAAAGGACCCCAAGAAGTATCCCCTTTTCCTGGCGGAGAACGGCGTGAACATCGCCTACATGTCGGTGTTCTACGAGGCCAACTGGAAGGCCGACGCCCACGCCTACGCCGCGCTCATGCGCCACATCCGCGAAGTGGATGGCGATGCCCACACGGTCATCATGATGCAGGTGGAGAACGAAGTGGGCTGCCCCGGCGGGACGCACGACTGGGTTCCCCCGGCCAAGGCCGCATTCGCCGGCCCGGTTCCCAAACAGCTCCTCGATTACATGGCCAAAAATAAGGATGGCTTGGTTCCCGAGTTCCGCAAGTATTGGGAAGCGGCGGGCGCCAAAACCTCTGGAACGTGGGAGGAGGTATTCGGCAAGGAACCCATGACCAACGAGATCTTCATGGCCTGGCACTACGCCCTGTACCTGGACCAGGTAGCCAAGGCCGGGAAAGCCGAGTATCCCATCCCGATGTACATCAACGTCGATCTGGGCGAGAAGATTGGGGGATATTCGGCCGGCGGGGCGCTGCCCATCGTGCTGAACGTGTGGCAGCAGGGCGCGCCGGGCATCGATATCATCGGTCCCGATATCTACCTGCCGAACTTCGCGGACTGGTGCGGCTGGTATCACCGCTCCGGCAACCCATTGTGGATTCCCGAAACCAGCAGCAACGGGGCCAACGCTTTCTTCGCCATCGGCAAACACGCGGCCATGGGCATTTCGCCCTTTGGCATCGAGCGCGGCGCCGACGCCGGCACGCCCTACGCCAAGGCCTACGACGCCTTGTCCCAAGTGGCCCCGCTGATTCTGGAAGGGCAGGCCAAGGGGACCATCGACGTGGCTGTGCTGAACGACGCCACTCCCGCGCAATCGCTGAAAATGGGGGCCTATTCGCTGGACTTCAAGGTGGGCGGGGGACGTCGCGGGGCCGCGCCTCCGGCCGCGCCCGCGGCCGGTGCTGGCGGCCGTGGCGGCGCTCCCCAGACCTACGCCATGGCCATGCAGACCGGGCCCGACGATTTCGTGATCATCGGCAACGGCGTGCAGCTCGGGTTCTCGGTCACCGCTCCGGGACCCTCCACCGCGGCCATCGGCGCGCTGGAAGAGGGCGTCTACGTCAACGGCGTCTGGACTCCCGGCCGCCGCCTGAACGGGGACGACATCATGATGAACTACGACGCCCCCAACAAGGCCATCAAGAACGACTCCGGCGAGGGTTACCGCTTCCCCGCCGACGGTCCGAAGATCGTACATCTGAAACTCTTCCGCTATTGAGGCATGAGAGTGGGGTCGGGCTTTAAGCCTGCCGCCTCGGGCCGCCATGCTACCCTCGAATTGAGTGTTTCAACGGGTCATCTGGATTGTACTGGACAGCGTGGGAATCGGCGCCATGCCGGACGCCGCGGAGTATTTGGACCCTCCGGGCGCCGACACGCTGGGTAACATCGCGCGTCTGCGCGGGCTGGCGGCGCCGAACCTGGCGCGCCTGGGCCTGGGCAACATCAAGCCGCTGGCCGGCGTTCCGCCCGCCGCGCAGCCCGAGGGATGTTACGGCCGCTGCGCGCTGGCTTCGCCCGGCAAGGACACCACCACGGGACATTGGGAAATGGCGGGCATTCTTCTCGACCGGCCTTTCCCGCTCTACCCCCATGGTTTCCCGCCCGATGTCATGGACGCGTTCGAGCGGGGCATCGGACGGCGCACGCTGGGCAACAAGGCCGCATCGGGAACGGAGATTATCGAGGAACTGGGTCCCGAGCATATGCGCACCGGCTGGCCGATCATATACACGTCGGCCGACAGCGTGTTTCAGATCGCGGCGCACGAAGAGGTCATCCCGGTTGCGGAGCTGTACCGCATCTGCGAAATCGCACGCGCCATCCTCGACGGGCCGCACCGGGTTGGCCGCGTGATCGCCAGGCCGTTTGTGGGGCGGCCGGGCGCATTCACGCGCACCGCCAACCGCCACGATTACGCCGTTGCGCCGCCGCCCGGCATGCTTCTCGACAAGCTCGCCGAGCGCGGCATATTCGTGCAAGGGGTGGGCAAGATCTTCGACGTCTTTCTGGGGCGCGGCGTGGCCGGCTCCATCAAGACCAGGAATAACGACGATGGCATGGCCAAGACCCTGCACGCCATGGCGACCGTCCCCGCCGGGTTGATTTTCGTGAACCTGGTGGATTTCGACCAGCAATACGGGCACCGCAACGACGTCGAGGGTTACGGCGCCGCGCTGGAACGGTTCGACGCCTGGCTGCCGGGTTTCGAGGCCGCGATGGCCGCCGGAGACCTGGCGATTCTCACCGCCGATCACGGCTGCGACCCTACCGTTCCCGGCACCGATCACACCCGCGAGTACGTCCCGCTCCTGGCCTTCGGGCCCCACGTCCGCCGCGGCGTGGATCTGGGGGTGCGCGCTTCGCTCTCCGATATAGGCCAGACGGTGGCCGCCAATTTCGGCGCGTCCATCGATCACGGCGTAAGCTTTCTAAAGGAAATCCTATGAGAAAACCTGTCATGTCGGGCAATTGGAAGATGTACAAGACGCCCGCGGAAACCACCGCATTCTTCGAGAAGTTTCGGCCTCTGGTCGAGAAATCCGAGCATTGCGAGATCGTGATCTGTCCCCCTTTCACGAACCTCGCCGCGGCCGTTGAAGCCGCCAAGGACACGCGCATTTCGGTGGGCTCGCAGAACGTGGCCTGGGCCAAGGATGGCGCCTTCACCGGCGAAATATCCGGGCCCATGCTGAAGGCGGTGGGCGCGACGCACGCCATCGTGGGCCACAGCGAGCGGCGCCAGTATTTCGGCGAAACCGATGAGACCGTGCTGAAGCGCACGCAGGCGGCCCTGGAGTTTGGCCTGACTCCCATCGTATGCGTGGGCGAGCGCCTGGAACAGCGCGAGAGCGGCGCCACCGAAGCCGTCCTGGTGAGCCAGTTCCAGAAGGGCATCGCGGGGCTGACCCCCGAGCAGTTCGCCAAGATTGCGATCGCCTACGAACCGGTGTGGGCCATCGGAACGGGCAAGACCGCGACCCCGGAGATGGCGGCCGACGCGCACCGCGCGATCCGCGCGCAAGTGCGGGCCGCATTCGGACACGCGGCCGGCGATGCCATCCGCATTCTGTATGGTGGCAGCGTCAAACCCGACAATGTGAAGTCGCTGATGGCGCAGACCGAGATCGATGGCGTGCTGGTGGGCGGCGCCAGTCTGGATCCGGCGGGCTTCGCATCCATCGTGAATTTCTAACCTCGACGTGGGACAGGCGCTTCCGCCTGTCAACCCGAGCGAAGCTCGGGCATCGCGTGTGGGGCAGGTTGGCAAACCTGCGGCGGGTTGCTAACCCGCCCGGACTGCCCGTAGACAGTCCACCAGCGCCGGTTGTCGGGGCGCCCTCTGGGTCCGCGCAGGATACCATCCTGCCCCACAATACTGTCACTCGGTCTTGCCGGCGTTACCTGGCTATCTTCGGCCCGATCACCGCCACGCCGATGGCTTTCATGGCTTCCACTAACCGCCCGAACATGGCTTCATCCGCATAGGTTCCCACGATGGCCCCGCCGGACCCCGCGAAGTTAGCGGTGGCCCCGGCGCGCCGGGCGGTGTGGATCATCTCGAGGTTGCCCTGTCCGATGCGATAAATGCGCGCGCGCATATCGAAATTGGCGTCAATCAGTTCACCGAGCAAGCCATAATCGCGCTCCAGCAGGCACGTCCTTCCGCGCTCGGCGTAACCGGCCCAGGTTCGCATGGCTTCCACCACCTCGGGCTCGCCGCGGTTCCAGCGCTCGCGGATACGGTTGTGGAACACCTCCGTGCCTTCGCTCAACGAAGTCCGGTAAGCCACGTAGAGCGCGGGCAACAGGCCGGGATCCAGCCGCTCGTATTCGCCGTAACCGCGCGACTCCATGAGATGGCGCGAAAAGTCCATATAGACCAACCCTTGATAGGCCTGCGCCACGCGGTCCTGCAGGCCGGCCGGCACGTCCAATTCCCGCGTCTCGGTTTCGAGGACAAGATTGGCCTGAACCGGCAGCGGGATTTCCAATCCGAAGTACTGGCACAGGGCGCGAAGCGCGGCCGTCACGATGGCGCTTGACCCTCCCAGACCCAGCCGCTGCGGAATATTCGATTCGTACTCCAGCGTGAAGTTCCGGTCCTCGAGCTCGATTCCCAGCGCCTGGCAGTAATCCATCAGCCGCACGATCAACGCCTGAATGATCCGAATCCCGCCATAATAACCACGCCAGCGGGTGGTTCGATACAAGTCTTCCAGGTTCTCGAATAGGGGCAGGTCTGCCTTGGATGGCTTTATCTCCAGGCGGCCGCTCGGATAGAGCAGAACGCGGGCGCGAAAGTTCGACAGCGCGAACGAAATCGTCTTCCCGAAGTAACCGTCGCTCGGATTCCCCAACAGGCCGGCGCGCGCGTATCCGTAAGTCTCGATCATCTTTGGTTTCGTTCCCCCGAGTCGATCAAAATGGTCACCGGGCCGTCGTTCGACAGAGTCACCCGCATGTGGGCCTGGAAGATTCCGGTCTCCACCGGAACCTTGCGCTCCGCCGCGGATTTCACGAAGTAATTGTAGAGGGTCAGCGCCTGTTCCGGCGGCGCGGCCCTGTCGAAGCTGGGCCGCCTGCCCCGCCGGCAGTCTCCATACAGGGTGAACTGGGAGACAATCAGCAGGCTCCCCCCTGCCTCGCTCACATTCCGGTTCATCTTTCCGGCGTCATCGGGAAATATCCGCAGGCCGAGCAGTTTCTCCAGCAGGTAATCGGCGTCGGCCATCGAGTCCGTCCTGGCGACGCCCAGAAACACCAGCAGACCCTTGCCCACGGCGGCCACGGTGTCTTCGGCCACTGTTACCCGGGCCTCTGTTACACGCTGGACTAGGATTCGCATGTTTCACGGGACTCCACTTGGTGTTCCGGCATTATCTTGACACGGAACCTAAGCCCCTATGTTATAGTATGCATGGTGAACTTATGGCGAGAGGCAAGAAATTGGAAGATCTGACGACGTTACGGATGGCCTTGGTGGGTTACCAGGTCGAAAAACAAAAGATCGAGGCGAGAATCGCGGAGATTCAGGCCCAACTGGCGGGCAAGGTTGTTGCATCGCCCACAGCCGCGGCGGAGAAGACCGCCGCTCCGAAGCGCATATTAAGCGCGGCCGCCCGAAAGCGCATCGCCCAGGCGCAGAAGAAACGCTGGGCCGAGCACCGCAGGCGCATGGCGGCGGCGGCCAAGGCATAACGGCGCCCCGCCGAATCAGCAATCCCAACGCAGCACGCCGGGGTCCTGTTATTCCGGGGCCAAAGCGTCGCTACTTCCGCGTGCGGGTTTTCCCGCTCTTGCCGGTATCACGACTCGTACATTCGTGCCACTCGGCTGCTGTTACTATCTTGGCATGGGTCAACTCAGCCGCATCGGCGTGGCGATCGACTCGGAGCTGCTCGAAGAAATTCGACAGCATGATCGCCCAGCGAGGCTACACGAACCGTTCCGAGGCGTTCCGCGACATCATTCGCGGCGAGCTGGTGGAAAAGGCCTGGCAATCGCCGGAGAGCCCCGTGGTGGGAACCGTCACCCTGGTCTACAATCACCATGTCCGCCTGCTCAACGAGAAACTTACCTCGTTGCAGCACGACTTCCATCACTCGATTCTCTCTACTCTGCACGTACACCTGGATCACGACCACTGCCTGGAGGTATTGGTGGTGCGGGGCAAGGCCGGCGAAGTGCAAAAGGTGGCCGACATGCTCATCAGCACGAAGGGCGTGAAGCATGGCCGCCTCACCATCACCACCTCGGGAGCGGATTTGAAATGATTGTGGGAACGGGGGTGGATCTGGCCGAGGTGCCGCGCATCCGCGCATCCATCGAGCGCTTCGGGGCCCGTTTCATCGACCGCATCTACACCGCCGCCGAAATCGCCTACGTGGAGCGCAAGGCCAACAAATACGAACGCTACGCCGCGCGTTTCGCCGCCAAGGAAGCCGGCATGAAGGCCATCGGCACGGGCTGGCGGCTGGGCGTCACGTGGCGCGATTTCGAAGTAGCCAACCTGCGCTCCGGCCGGCCGACTCTGCGCCTGCACGGGGTGGCGGCGCGCTTCGCGGAAAAGCTCGGCGTGCGCACTATCTCGCTTTCGCTGACGCACACGCGGGAACTGGGCATGGCGCACGTGATACTGGAAGACTGAGGGGGCGTTCCCAGGCGCCCGAGCGTCGCCCGGGCCAGCGCCCGCGATGCCCCTGCCTGGACAAGCCGCCGATGATATACTGGCCTTGGCCGTCAGGCCAAAAAGGAGTAGTGGATACAAATGTCCGGACAAATGCGGGGTTATTTGGGATTCGCAAGCGTGTTCGCGTTCGCCGCCGTGGCAACCAGCGCTCAGACATCCGCCGGCGCCGCGACGGAAATCGCCCATCTCCGGAAGCAGGGCGCCGCCACCCAGATGATCGTCGACGGAAAACCATTTCTGATGCTGGCGGGAGAACTGCGCAACTCCACTACCTCCAGTCTCGAATTCATGAAGCCGGTGTGGTCCAAGCTGGTGGCTCTGCATCTCAATACCGTTCTGGCCGCCGTCCAATGGGAGTTATTGGAGCCCCAGGAGGGCCAGTTCGATTTCACCCTGGTGGACGCCCAGATCCACGCCGCGGAGAGCCACAATTTGCGCCTCGCGTTCCTGTGGTTCGCAAGCTGGAAGAACGGGGCCTCCAGTTATCCTCCCATCTGGGTCAAGGGCAATACCGATCGCTTCCCCCGCGCCAGGCGTAAAGACGGCGCGAGCACGGATACCCTGTCCACATTCGGCGCGGCCAACGTCGAGGCCGACAGCCGCGCCTTCGCCGCCCTCATGCGGCACGTCAAGGAAGTGGACTCCACCCGCCGCGTCATCATGATCCAGGTGGAAAACGAGGTGGGTCTGCTGGGCGACACGCGGGACCGGAGCGACGCGGCCAATAAGGCTTTCGCGGAACCCGTACCGAAAGAGCTGCTCGACTATATGGCCAGCCACAAGGACACTCTGCATCCGGAATTCCGCAAGGCGTGGGAGGCGGGCGGGGCCAAGACATCCGGAACCTGGGAAGACGTCTTCGGCAAGGCCCCCTACACCGATGAGATCTTCATGGCCTGGAGTTATGCGCGCTACGTCGGGCGGGTGGCGGCCGCGGGCAAGGTTCAATACCCGGTCCCCATGTTCGTGAACACCTGGTGCTCCATGGGGGACCGGTTGCCGGGGACCTATCCCAGCGGCGGTCCCGAGCCTCACGTGCATGACCTATGGAAAGTCGCCGCGCCGGCCATTGACTTCCGCTCTCCGGACCTCCACTCCACCAATTTCTCCGAGTGGGCCGACTGGTATCACTACACCAAGGAGTTTCCCCTGTTCATCCCGGAGGCCTTTCACGCCACGGCCCACTACAACATCTTCTACGTGATGGGGCAGCACGACGGCATTGGAATCAGCCCCTTCGCCATCGACGAGCTTTTCTTCACTCTGGAACCCGGCATCATGGAAGAACTGGAACGCCGGTTCAGCCCCAACCTGGTCGACGATCTGATCTTCACGGGCACTCCCCGGACCAGGCTGGAACTGCCGGACTTGCCGCTGGCGCGGAGCTACGACATGATTTCGCAGCTCACCCCCCTGATTGTCGAGAACCAGGGCAAAGGCACGATGGCCGGGGCGGTGGTGATCGCCGACGAACCGCCGCAGAAGATCGCGTTGGGCAATTACGTCCTGACGGCAAGCTACGCGCGCAGCGGTAGAGACCCCATGCCGGCGCCCAAAGGGGCGGCTGCGCCGGCCGCCGCGCCGCCGCCCGCGCCAACCCGGCTGGCCGAGCGCGCCGGCGTTCTCTTCGTCGCCGTGGGACCGGATGAGTACATCGCCGCCTCCAGCGGTCCGGTGAACATCAGGTTCTCCGCGAACACCGCGGGCGGTCCGCTCGTCGGCATCGATTCCATTGAAGAGGGCAAGTTCGTGGACGGCCGATGGGTTCCCGGGCGCAGGCTCAACGGCGACGAGAGCGATTCGGATAAGTCCGTTCGCCTCGGCGGCGGCGTGATCCCCAATGGCCGCATCCAGCGGGTGAAACTCTACCGCTACCGCTAGGTCTTCGACGGATTGACTTGTTCGGCGACGCCGCGGGCCGGGCACGGGGCAGAACCCCGCGGCGGCCATGCTACAATTTCGGCAGACGTTCCCGATCGCCGGGATGGCGGAACTAGGCAGACGCAACGGACTCAAAATCCGTCGGGGTTCACTCCCCATGAGGGTTCGATTCCCTCTCCCGGCACCAGATCCGGTGGTCCGCGGCGAACATCGCTATCGCAGTCCCGGCAAGCTGAAGCATGCCCCACCGAGCCGGGCAAGCTAAAGCATGCCCCACCCTACCGCACGTCGGCGAAGGGTTCGGCTGCGCATCCGTAGCGGCCGAGGGCGCGGTCTCTCAGGAAGCGGGCCGCTTCCGGGCGCCTTCCTTCCACGTAGGTGTGCGCCAGGTCCGCCCAGGCCAGGCACAGGTCAGTTCGCATGAGGGGGCACTCGGGGTTGAGCTTCCATGCGCCGTTCTGGCTTCCAACGGCGCAGCCGCCGCCCTGAATGCCAGCGTAGAGCCGCCCGATGGCGGTGATGGTGTCCGGCTTGTAGCCGTCTATCTGGCTCTTCTCGATGAGCAGGACCGCGGCGCGTTCCGGATTTCCGGCGGCCAGGTACGATTGCGCCAGCGAATCGTAAACCTCCGCGTCCGAGGGGTCCACGAACCTGGCCTGCTGGTAGGCGTCGAACATTTCGGTGATTTGCCCGCGCGCCGCGTAGATCACCGCCATGTTCATGTAGATGTCGGGCAGTCCGATGCGGCCGTAGATGGGTTTCCCGTGAGCCCGTTGCGCTTCGTCGAAGAGCTTCTGGCTGGCCCGCATGTCGTCGCGCGCAATGGACAGCATGGCCATGGCTTTGTCATACCAGGCGCGGCCGGCGGGCGTGGCGGCGGCCCCCGTAGCTTCCCCCTTCAGGGCGTAGTACATGCCCAGGTTGGCGGGGGTCTCAAAGAAAACGCGCTCCGGGGGAAGGTCGCGAAGGATGTTCCAGGCCTTCTCGGATTCGGCGATGGCCCGGTCCAGGTTGTGCCGGCGATCCTCGAGGAACAGCGCGCGGGCCAGCATTTCGTGCAGGCGGAAGCTGTTGGGGGCCACCTTCAGATCGGCCGTGGCCAGTGTGATTTCGTTATCCCAGTCGAGGTTGCGCGCCATGGCGCGCCCGGCGTAGAGGGCGACCAGCGCCGACAGCACGATTGGGGTGACCTTGGGACGCTCCCAACGGTACGCCAGAGCGGCCAGCGCCACCGCGAATCCCGCGGCCGGGAGGTACAGGAAACGCTCACCCGAGATGGCCCCGATGAGGAAAATCAGATTGGAGGCGGGCAGCAGCGTAATGCCCACGAACCCGGCGGCCCAGAACAGCGCCGGATCCCGCTTGCGCCTGAAGACGACCAGCGCCGATATAGCCACGATAGCCAGCAGAGCGAGCCACGCCCGCGCATCCGAAAAGCCCGCCAGGGGGATCTGGTTGTAGGAACGGTCCGAGGAAAGGCGAAGCGGCCAGACCAGCAGCCAGAGTTCAATGCCGAGGGCCTTGAGCGCGGTGAGCCGGGCCGTCCAGAACCCGGCCCAGGCCGCGGGATTATCCACGAACGGCTTCTGCGGCCAAGGCAGGGACCGGAACACCAGTACGCGCGCGCCCCACAGCAAGGCGAGCGCGGCCGCGGCGGCGGCGTATGCCGGAAGCCGCCGGACCAGGTTGGCGCGCCAGGGACCCTGCGTGAATGCCAGGTCCCACAGCAGCATCAGCCCCACCAGCGTGGCCGCGGTTTCCTTGGAAAAGGCGCCGGCCGCGGCGATCACGAAAAGCGCCGCCAGACGCCGCCAGTTCGGCCGTCCTTCGGGATGCTTCATGCGGGCGTAAAACAGCAGGCCGCCGAAAACCGCCATGCTGGCCAGCAGGTCCGCGCGGCCGGCTACGTTGGCCACGCACTCGGTTCCGATGGGATGCGCCGCCCACAGGGCCGCCGCGAAAAACGCCGGCCCGGCGCGCGCGAACAGCCGCAGCCCCAGGCCGTACAACAGAAGCGCGTTGCCCAGGTGCAGCAGGAGGTTGACGAAGTGATAGCCGGCCGGGTTCTCGCCGTTTCCGAGGATGGCGTAGTTGAACAGGAAGGAAAGCGTGGTTACCGGGCGGTAGAGGCGGTCGACGGCTTTAGGCCACCAATAATCCTTGCCAAGGATCAACCCCAGGTTCTGGGCGCTGGCGTCGCGGATGCGCGAGTCGCCGAGGACGATCACGCGGGAATCGAGCGCCAGCCCCAACCCCACAGAATCGGCGTAGGCGATCAACGCGATGGCGCACAACGCCGCGGCCAGCCACCGTCTGGCGCGGACGGCCCGCCAGTCGGAGATGGTGTTGGGCCGGGCCGGTATGGGCGCATGCGGTGGGGATACGCGCGGTTTCACTGTGGTGGTTCGGCGACGGTACGATATTCCGGCGTTACGGTAACGCCGAGAGAGTCGCAACGATACTCGGCGTCACCGGGGATGCGCAACGCCGAGGCGCCCCAAAAGACCATCATGGAACGGGTACTCGGATAAATCACCCGGACTTCAGTGGCTCCATGCTCCAGGTACATGGCTACTTTGTTGTCGATTTCCTCCGGCGTGTTCTCGCGGGAGCCGATTTCGACCGCCAGCATGGGCGCATCCTGAAACCACCCCTCGACGCGCTGGTTTGGCCAGCTTACGCTCACATCCGGGGTCAACCAACGGCCGGAGGCGAGCCTATAGGCAGTCTCAATCCACACGCGGGATGGGTGCAAGACGGTTTCCAGTAAAAAGGACAGCCGTTTCGCCATTTCACTGTGAAAGTACTTCGCGGGCGGAAATTCGGTCAACTTCCCATTCAGAAGCTCCCGTTTGCCGGGCACGTCCGGCAAACCGAGGAACTCTTCGTCCGTGAGCAGCGCCGGAACGCTCATACCGATATTCTACTCTTCCCGGCCTGTGCTAGACTTTGACCGTATGGACGCACCGCTTGTGGCGACCTTCGTGGGGGTGGCCACCGCCCTTCTTGTGGCCATCCTTTCCGCCTTCCTGGGGGCCGGGTCCGCACATCGCGAGCCCTATTTGAAGCGCGTTGCGAGGAAGTACAGCATCTCGCCTTTGAATCTTAGATAGCCGGAATTTGCGAGCCGGATCTTCCTTTCCTTGGAATTCTCCGCGTCTCCGCGTCTCCGCGTCAAAGTTGTTCCGGATATCCGGTTGCGCCGGGCGGTCGGGGTGTTGTGGTATCCTGTACTGGTACCCAAGCGAGATTAAGAGAAGACAAGGAGCACTACCCGTAGAATGGCACTGGCGATTGAAGCAAAGCAGCAGATTCTCTCCAGCAATCAGCGTCACAAATCCGACACCGGGTCGCCAGAAGTACAGATTGCTCTGTTAAGCCAGCGTATTTCGATGCTTACGGAGCACTTCAAGACGCATCGCAAGGATCACGGCTCCCGCAAGGGGCTGTTGAACCTGGTGGCCAAGCGTCGCCGGCTTCTGACCTATTTGCGCGATACGGATCCGGAATGCTACAAGGCGGTTTTGCTGCGACTCGGAATTCGCCGATAGCCCATTCTTCGGAAGCGCCACTCCGGACGTAGGGAGGGCGGCTTTCGATCATGCCAATCCGGCTCGGGAAGGGTTGAGATGCATAACCTCGATTTCCCGGTCCGCATATCCTGTCAACTCCAGTCTCAAACGGCTCCTATAGGGATGCCAGTTTTTGACGGTTGGGAGCCCTGGCGGGCTGCCCCAGCCGAGGTTGGAGGTTTAACGAAACTACATGGTTCACACAGTTGAAGTCGATCTGGGCGGTCGAATTATAGCTTTTGAAACGGGCAGGATGGCCAAACAGGCGAATGGCGCCGTGGTTGTCCGTTCCGGCGACTCCGCCGTGCTCGTCACCGCCTGCATGTCCGAAGAGCCGAAACCGGGAGCGGGCTTCTTTCCGCTCACCGTAGACTACCGCGAATACACTTACGCCGCCGGCAGGTTTCCGGGCGGTTTTATCAAGCGCGAAGGGCGTCCCACGGAAAAGGAAGTCCTGACCAGCCGGCTGATCGATCGTCCGATCCGCCCGCTGTTCCCGGAGGGTTTCCTGCATGAAACGCAGGTCATCGCCATGGTGCTTTCCGCCGATCCCGAACAGGATCCGAATTCGCTGGCGGTGGCCGGCGCGGCCGCCGCGCTGGCGATCTCCGATATTCCGTTCCCCTACGTGCTGGGAGGCGTACGGGTAGGGTTGAAGGACGGCGTGTATATCGCCAATCCCACCTATACCGAGGGCCGCGAATCCACCCTGAACATCGTGGTGACCGGCACCGAGGAAGGCATCGTGATGGTGGAAGCCGGCGCCAAACAGGTCTCCGAGGCGGAAGTACTCGGGGCCATCGAATTCGGTCACGAATGCTGCAAGAAGATCGCCGCCGCCATCCGTAAGCTGGTGGCGATGGCCGGCAAGCCCAAGCGCCCGTTCACGACGCCCGTGCTCGACCCGGATCTGTATGCGTCGATTTCCAAGGAAGCGCGGGAAGAGCTGGCCGACGCGCTGAACACCGAGAAATACGAGAAGCTGGAAAGCCACGCGCGGGTGGCCGCGTTGCGCAAGCGGGTGGTGGAAGCGCAGCCCGAAGAAAAGCGCGCCGAAGCCGCCAAGTGTCTGGAAGCCCTCAAAGAGCGGATCTTCCGCGACGAGATGCTGCTGAGCCGCCGCCGCCCGGACGGCCGCGCGTTCGACCAGGTGCGGCCCATCACCATCGAGACCGGCCTGCTGCCACGGACGCACGGTTCGGCTCTTTTCACGCGTGGCGAAACGCAGGCGCTGGTAACGGTGACCCTGGGCACCAAGGAAGACGAACAGCGCATCGAGCTGCTGGAGCCCGGCGAGGCCTCCAAGCGCTTCATGCTGCACTACAATTTCCCGCCGTTCAGCGTGGGTGAAGTCGGTTTCATGCGCGGCGCGGGCCGCCGCGAAATCGGCCACGGCGCGCTGGCCGAGCGGGCGCTCTCCGCGCTGGTCCCGGATGAGGAGAAGTTCCCCTACACCCTGCGGGTGGTGAGCGACATCCTGGAGTCCAACGGCTCCAGCTCGCAGGCCACGGTCTGCGGCGCTTCGCTGGCCCTCATGGACGCGGGCGCGCCGCTTTCCGATCACGTGGGCGGGGTGGCCATGGGCCTGGTGCTCGAAGGCGACAAGTACGCCGTCCTGACCGATATCGCCGGGGCCGAAGACCATTACGGCGATATGGACTTCAAGGTGGCCGGCACGCGAGCCGGCATCACCGCTCTGCAGATGGATATCAAGGTCCCCAACGTCACCACCGCCATTATGAAAGAGGCGCTGGAACAGGCCCGCCATGGGCGCCTGCACATTCTGGACAAGATGTACGAGGCGCTGCCGCAAGCCCGGACCGCGATGTCCCAATACGCGCCGCGCATTTACACGCTGCATATTCCCACGGATAAGATCCGCGACGTGATTGGACCGGGCGGCAAGGTGATCCGCGGGATCATCGAGCAGACCGGGGTGAAGATCGATGTGGAGGACGATGGTACGATCCACGTCGCCTCGGCCGACGAGGCGTCGGCCAATAAAGCGATCCAGATCATCTCCGACATCACCGCCACCGCCGAAGTGGGCAAGACATACCTGGGCAAGGTGGTGCGGCTGGTGGATTTCGGGGCGTTCGTCGAGATCTTCCCGGGAACCGACGGGCTGTTGCACATCAGCGAAATCGCCGAGAACCGTATCCGCGACGTTCGCGACGAATTGAAGGAAGGCGACCAGATCCTGGTGAAGGTTCTGGCCCTGGAGGGCAACAAGATCAAGCTCAGCCGCAAGGCCGTGCTCCGCGAGCAGCGGGAAAAGCTGAAGCAGGGCAAACCCTAGGTCTTGGACCGCTTGAACATGTTCCATTCATGTGGGGCAGGATGACATCCTGCGGCGGGTTGAAAACCCGCCCGAAGCGCCGGTTTCCAACCGGCGCGCAGCTTGACAAGCTGCCCCACAATCGCACAGTTCCACACGGTCAGAGTACTGGCGCCTCGACCGTTTGATTCGTTTCTTCGCTACGGGCCGGGCACGCCCGACCCGACGCCGGGAGTTGGCAGTTTGAAGATCCTAGTCCGCAATCAGACCCGCCAGACGCTGCTGGCCGACCGGGCCGAAAAGGCCGACACCAGCGCCAAACGGCGGGTCGGGTTGCTCCATCATAAGAGCCTGGCCCAGGGCGAAGGTCTGTGGATCGTTCCGTGCGAGTCGGTCCACACCTTCTTCATGAAATTCCCCATCGACCTGGTCTACCTGGACAAGCGCCTGAGGGTTCGCAAGGTGCGCCACGCCGTGCCGGCATGGAGGCTCTCGGCCTGTCTGACCGCGCACTCCGTGCTGGAGCTCCCGGCCGGCTCGGCGGTGGAAACCGGGACCGTGGCGGGAGACGAACTCGCCATGGAAGAGCTGGGGTAGGAGCTTAGTGGCTTGCCCGTCCGGAAAGGAGTACATTTGTTGCATGGCAGCTCTGCCAAACACGCCGGTGGTTCCCGTGGAGGAGTACCTGAGCGCGAGTTATCCGGATGGAGACCGCGAGTACCTCGACGGCGTAATCGTGGAGAGGAACGTGGGCACTCCGGATCATAGCGCCCTGCAGAAAATCCTGGTGGTGTACCTGGGCGGCTTCGAGAAGCGGCTCAACATCGCGGTGCGGCCGGAGTGCCGTACCCGGATCGAGGAGACCCGCTATCGGGTCCCCGATGTCCTGGTGATGGGACGGCCGTTTCGCCAGACCGACCGCGTGGTGCTCGATCCGCCGCTGTTGATCATCGAGATTGTCTCGCCCGACGACAGGCTGCGCGAGACGTTGCAGCGCTTCCGGGAATACGAGAAGCTGGGGGTCCGCCATATCGTTCAGATGGACCCGGCCGACCGCACCAGTTTCGGATTTGTCAATGGCGACCTGGTGCGCCGGGAGTTTTCGGGGTTTGAGCTTCCCGGGGGCCATCTTCCGTTCGATAGCCGTGAGCTTCTGGCGCTCCTTGACGAGGAGTAGCTTCCTACCCCATCCGCCGGTGCTCTTTCAAAATGCAGCGGTCCATGACCACCGCCAGCCCGGCCGCCTCGGCGCGGCGGGCGGCGTCCTCGTGCACCACGCCTTCCTGCATCCAAACCGCCTGGGCGCCTTTGCGCACGGCGGCCTCGACAATGGCGGGGACGTGCTCGGACCGCCGGAAGATATCCACGATGTCGATCGGCTCCGGCGCCGAGTCCAGGTCGGGGTAGGCCTTCTCGCCCAGAACCTCGGTTTCCCCGGGATTGACCGGGATGATGCGGTAGCCGGCGCGCTGCAAGTATTCCGCCACGCCAAAGCTGGGGCGAAATCGTTTGCCCGAGAGGCCCACCACCGCGATGGTACGGGCCGAGCGCAGGATGTCGGTAATGCGTTTCATGCGGTTTCCCGCCGAGGCGGCGCCCCCTGGGGCCGGCTGACGGCCCGTTTCAGTTTGCGGATCTCCTCTTCGCTCAGGTAGCGGAATTGGCCGGGTTTGAGGGGGCCCAGGTCGATGGGCCCTACGCGCACCCGCTTGAGCTTTTCCACCAGCAGCCCCAAATGCTTGAACATGAGCCGAATCTGGTTGTTACGCCCCTCGAACAGGCGCACTTCATACCACGGATTCACGGCCCGGTGAACCAGCTTGAGCCCCGCCGGAAGGGTGCGTTGCCCGGAGATCGGGAGCCCCTCCCGAAACTGCTGCTCCTGATCCGGCGTGAGCGACCCATTGGCCTTGACCAGGTAGGTCTTGGGAAGGTGCGTGGAGGCGGAGGTGATGGCGTTGGCCAGCTCGCCGTCGTTGGTCAGCAGCAGCAGGCCCTCGCTGTGGTAATCCAGGCGCCCCACGGGGTACACCCGCCCTTTCACTCCACGCAGCATGTCCATTACCGTCGCGCGGCCCTGCGGGTCGCTCACCGTGGTCACCGTATCGTCCGGTTTGTGGAGCGCGATGTAGAGCAGCCGCTTGGGAGCGTGGATCAGCCGGCCATCCACCTTGATATGGTCGCGTTCCAGATCGGCCTTGGACCCCAACTCGGTAACCACCGCGCCGTTCACCGCCACGCGGCCTTCCTGGATGATCCGCTCCGCCTGGCGCCGCGAAGCCACGCCCGCTTGCGAAAGGATTTTCTGCAGGCGTTCCTCCGGCATCAGTTCTCCTGCTTTTCTTCGGGAGGATCGCCGGCGGCAAGACCGCCGGCGCCACCGGGCTCCTCGGCCATCTCCGGCTCCGCTTCGAGCGGCTCGAACAGGGGCTCGGCGGTTTCCGGCGGGGTTTCGGGCGCCGGTTCGGGAGGCGAATCGGCGTCGCCAAACGCCATGCGCCGGATCTCCTCGAATTCCTTGAGGGAAGGAAGTTCGGACAAGTCCTTCAGTCCGAACTGGATCATGAACTCTTTGGTGGTCTTATACAGGATCGGCTTGCCGATCACGTTCTTGCGTCCGGCCGTGGAGATCAGCTTCCGGTCCAGCAGCGTCTTCAGCACTCCGGCCCCCTGCACACCGCGGATCTCCATGATTTCAGGTGCTGTTACGGGCTGCTTATAGGCAATCACCGCGAGCGTTTCGAGGGCCGGGAGGGAGAGCTTGAGAGGCGGTTTCAGGCTCTTGACAAAGTTGCGAACGGCGTCGTGATGTTCGGCTTTGGTGGCCATTTTGAAGCCGCCAGCCACTTCCCTGACGCACAAGCCGTGCTCCGGCTTGTCGAATTCCGCTACGAGCTGGTCCAACAGGCCGCGGACACGCTCCACAGGCTGTGCCAGCGCGGCCGCTGCCTGGGCCACGGTTAGCGGCTCCTCGGTGACGTAGATAATGGCTTCCAGGACAGCCTTGAGATAGGAATCCTCGGCAGAGGCTGCTACGGGGGCGGTTTCAGGCCCCATGCCCGCGCCCAGCCATTCCTCGATGGAGATGGCCGGCGGGGCGGCTTCAGGCTCTGCGCCTTCTGTTTCCGGGCTATCCGGCGGGGGGGGGATTTCCAGTTCTTCCATGCTCTATGTGTAGTCTTTTTCGATTGCGGCGATAGGTTCGCCGGAAGCGAACACGGCGTCGAAGTTCGGGTGCCGCTGGAGGGCGATTTCGCCGAACAAGTCCTTTTGCGCCAACACCACGGCCTGCATCCGAACCATTTCGAGAACGGCCAGGAAGAGGGCGATCATGGCCCGCCGGCTGCGCTGCTGTTCGAAGATCCGGAGGATAAAGACAGGCTGATCCACGCCCGCCTCCAGGAACCGTTCCCGCAGGTAATGGATCATGTCGGCCACGGTTATATCGGTCGATTCCACCTCATAAGTCGGCCGGGTCCTAGCGCGTTCCAGCAACTCGCCAAAGGCCTTGACCAGGTCGAACAGGGTGGTCACCATCCCCGGATCGTCTTCTTCCGAGACGAAGGCCCCAAGCTGGGGGTTCGACCAGACGTTCTCCTCGATCATACGTTTCTGCTGGAGCATCTCGGCGGCGTTCTTAAAGCGCTCGTGCTCCAGAAGGCGGTCCACCAGCTCTTGTCTAGGATCTTCTTGATTATCTTTGTCCGGTTCGAGCGCCGGGTCCCTCGGCAGCAGCATCTTCGATTTGATGTGAATGAGGGTGGCCGCCATATACACGAATTCGGCGCCCAAATCGATATCCGTCTCGCGGGCCTTTTCGATGTACTCCAGGTACTGGGCGGTGATGGTCGCAATCGGAATATCCTTGATGTCGATCTGCTGTTTGCGGATGAGATCGAGCAGCAGATCGAGCGGCCCTTCGTACTGCTCCAGGCGGATATCGAGCGGCGACGGCACTGTAATTCACGATAGCACGGCCCACGCCGCCGCCTTCCGCCCCGAGACGCGCGCCGGTGGCCGGCGCCCCGTCCGACACACGGGTGGGGGAAGCAGGCGCAGCCGCGGAAAAAATTGGGAACTTTTTCCGGGCCGCATAACCTTTCGGATGTGCCTGTCGTCTTCCTGTTGAAACAACCACACCGTGGTAACGGGGCCGTCAGGCCCGGAAGGTACAAATGCCAGCCTTTTCGAGCAGCGCGCCGGCGCCAGTACCCGGCGAGCCGAGCACACAACCGTCCTTACCAACTCCAGGTCCGATGATCGTCCCGCCGCCTCAACCCGGCAAGCGCCGGCGGAAGGTGTGGGGTATTTCCCTGATGGTGCTGGCCATCCTCGGGGCCGCGGGCTACTACTGGGCGAGCCAGAGCGCCAAGCTCACGGGCGGGCCGGTGATATCGGTACCGACCGTGGCTGCGGATAGCGGCACGGTGGTGGCGACAATCCGGATCAACGGAACCATCGCGGCGAAGAATCAGCAAAGCATCCTGGCGCCCCGCCTGTCGGGGAGCCGCACCGATGTGAATCGCGGCGGCGCGATCGGGGCCGGCGGCGGCGGACGCGGATTTGGCGGCGGCGGCGGCGGCGGCAACGCCGGCGTGATGATGGGCGGAGGCGGCGGCCCGCAGAACGACTTTTCCCTCATCCTGATGAAGTTGAAGGACGCTGGCGCGCGGGTGAAAAAGGGCGACACGGTGGCCGAGTTCGATCCGCAGATGCAGATCCAGCGCTTGGACGATTACAAAGACACCCAGATTCAGACGCAGGCGACGATCAAGAGCTCGCTGGCCAGCATGGCGTCCCAGAGAGAGTCGCACACGCAGCAGGTCCGGCAGGCGCGGGCCAGCCTGGACTCCGCTCTGGAAGATCAGAAGAAGAAGCCTGTGCTGGCCGACATCGACCAGCAACTGGCCGACCTGGCGGTGGAGCAGCAGACAGCCAACTACAAGCAGCTTCTCTATGAGGACGACCTGGTGGACCAGGAGCAGCAATCCAAGATCCGCAGCACGGCATTGAACCTCTCGCAATCCCAGCTCGAGTTGGCGCGCACGGAGGCGAACGTCGGCAAGATGGTCCTCAAGGCCCCCATGGACGGCATCGTGGTGTTGGCGAGCACTGTGCGCAACAACGAGCTTGGCCAGTTGCGGGAGGGCGACGAGGTGCGCGCGGGCAGCCCTGTCATGTATATCGTGGACCCCAATTCGATGGTGTTGATGGCTTCGGTGAACCAGGTGGACACCGAGAAACTGCAGATGGGCATGAAAGCGAAAATCCGTTTGGACGCCTATGCCGACATCGAAGTGCCCGGCACGCTGGAGGGCATTGGGGCCATGTCCAAGACCAGCACCTTCCGCGCCGGATATGTGGGCGAAATCCCGGTGCGGGTGAGGCTCGACAAGATGGACTCGCGGATCATCCCTGACCTGACGGCCAGCGCCGAGGTCTTCCTGAACACCGAGGAGAACACCCTGGTGCTGCCGCGGTCGGCGGTATTCGAGGAGAACGGCGGCAAGTACGTGTTCCTGCAGAGCCCCGAGGGATGGCTTCGCAAGCCCGTCGAGACCGGTGTAGCCAGTTACACCGAGGTGGCGGTGCACACCGGATTGAAGAAAGGGGACGTGGTAGCGCTTCAGCGTCCCATGTAGTCCGCGGCGCCGGGACGGCCATCCGGTCCAAGCCCGGCGGGTTGTCGCGCACGGGAGCGATCCAGGCAGGAGCGGCCCGACAGGAAAGCACTATGGCATCGAAAGATCTGAGACCAGAACAGCGCCTCGGCAAGGGCAACCCGAAGAGGATCAAGATGATCTTCTGGGCGGTCGGCCTGTTGGCGTGCAGCGGCGGGCTGTACGCGGCGTACCACTATGCCTCGGCCACCGAGGTGGAAATTCCCGTGGCTCGCGCCCGGACGGCGGATTTCATCATCAGCGTGCGCACGCGCGGCGACATCAAGAGTACGCGTTCCGTGTTTGTCACGGCTCCCCAGGCGCCGGGCCTGCGCATCGTGCGCCTGGCGCACAACGGGCAGGAGGTCCACAAGGGCGACACAGTGGTGGAGTTCGACGCGGAGACCACGCGGCAG
Source organism: Terriglobia bacterium (assembly GCA_963767595.1). Lineage (GTDB taxonomy): Bacteria > Acidobacteriota > Terriglobia > Bryobacterales > Bryobacteraceae > BOG-224. The sequence continues at coordinate 122,801 of CAVYEK010000022.1, read as the reverse complement.
AACATTATTACGCGTACAAATTCCGTGGATTCGGCTCAAGGCAGCATCGATCAGACCAAGGCTACGCAGGCGATCACCAACGAGAGTTACGCCTTCCAGAAGATCCAATCCGAGTTCAGCCTGGAGCAGAACAAGCTGCAAGCCGGCAAGGCGGCGGTGCTTTCGCAGATCGACGGCGAAAAGGCCCGCATCCAGGTGGGGGTGTCGGACGGTTCGCTGCAGGCCGTGAGGGCGCAGATCGACGCCAACAACGTGGGGAACGATGCCGACATGGTGCGGTTGAACCAGGCGTACGATAACGCGGTGAAGAACCTCAAGATCTCCCAGAGCTACATGGACATGATGGTGCTCAAGGCCCCGGTGAACGGGGTGGTCAACCTGCTCACGAATTTCCGCTCGACGGGGACCTTCGGCAGGGCCGGAGCGCCTCCGTTCAAAGAGGGCGACAACGTGTGGACCGGCGCGCAGATCCTGGAGATTCCGGATCTCTCCAGCATGTACGTGGACCTCAAGCTGGATGAAGTGGACCGCGGCAGGATCGCGCTGGGGCAAAACGTGAGGGTGAGGGTGGACTCGATTCCCGACAAGGAGTTCACCGCCGTACTGGATTTCATCTCCCCCGCCGCGGCGCTGGTGTTCAGCGGCGTCGGCGCCAACGCTCAGGCCAGCACGGACAAGAACTTCCCGGCGCGCGCTTCGCTGAAGAATCTGGACGACCGGCTGCGCCCGGGCACCAGCGCCTCGGTGGAGATTATCGTGGAGCGGCAGCCCAACACGCTGCTGATTCCCCTGCGCGCCAGCTTCGACAAGGGCGGCAAGCCGGCGGCATACGTTCAGAAAGCCGACCGGAGCTTCGCCGTGCGCCCGATCCAGATTGGCAAGCACAACGACGAGGACGTAGTGGTGACCGGCGGGCTGCGGGAGGGCGAGACGGTGGCGCTCGAGGACCCCGTGAAACTGGCCAAGCAGGCCAAGAAGAAGATTTAGGGGGCCGGGAAAACTCTCATGAAGAAGGCAATCATTCGGTTGACCATCCTGGCGATTCTGGCCGGCGGCGCGTGGTACGGCTACCGCTCGTTCGCGCAGTCGCAGACGCGCGTGGAGAAAATCGCCACCGCCAAAGTGCAGCGCGGCGACGTGACGATCCGCGCATTCACGCGCGGCGAGCTGAAAGCGGTGCGGGTCTACCCGCTGTATTCTCCCAACTCTCAACGGAACCATCCAAGTGACTGCGCTGGCGCCGGCGGGCGCCCTGGCGCGCGAGAAGAACCTGGTGGTGGAGTACGACGACTCCGAGCTGCTGGGGACCATCGAGGCGGACAAGCTCACGCTGGATACCACGGACGAGAATATCAAGTACCTGACTCTGACCATGCAGGTGCAGACCAGCAAGAACGAGGTGAACAAGCTGCTGGCGGATTTCGCCGTCAAGCGCGCCGAGTTGCAGGTGAAGAAGAACCCGGTACTGGACGCGATCACGCAGAAGTCGAACATCCTGGCGCTGGCCCAGGCCGTGCGGGCGGAGGCGCAGACGGTAACCAACATCGAGATGCTCAAGACGCAGCAGGATTCGCAGATGCAGGTCTACAACAGCACCCGCCGCCGCAGCGTTCAGGCGCTGCAGTTGGACCAGGGCCGCCTGCTGCAAACCAAGACGCTGGCCCCCATGACGGGGCTGGTGGCGATCAAGCAGAACCGCGCGGGCAACTTCAATTTCGGCCAGCAGATGCCGGATATCCGCCCCGGCGACCAGCTCCAGGCGGGCATGAACGTGGCGGATCTGCTGGATCTTTCCGAGATGGAGCTGACCGCCAAGGTGGGCGAACTGGACCGCGCCAACCTGAAGGAAGGGCAGGACGTCCAGATTCAGCTCGATGCCATCCCGGATAAGCGGTTCCCCGGCAAGATCAAGACCCTCAGCGGTACGGCGACATCGGATGTGTTTTCGGGCGATCCTTCGAAGAAATTCGACGTTTCCTTCTCGGTGGATATGCGCGCCCTGCTGACCGGCGTCGGGATGCAAAAGCAAGATATCGACCAGATCATGAATACGGCCACCGAGAACGCCAAGAAGAACCTGGTCAGCTTCGCGCCCACCGTGACTGGAGGAAGAGGCGGCGGCGGCGGGATGCCGCCTGGAATGGACTTTGGCGGCGGCATGCCAGGCGGAGCGCCGGCGGATCTAGCAGCCCTTGCGGCGCTGGCCGCACGGGGCGGCGGGCAGGACCAGGGCGGTTTCGGCGGGCGCGGCCAGGGCGGCGGAGGGCAGGCGCAGGGCGTCGGCCAGGGCGGCGGCCAGGGCGGCGGCGGCCAGGGCGGCGGCATGAGCAATATCTCCGATGCGGACCGCCAGACGCTGAGCGACCTAAGGCAGAAGATCCGGGACGCGTCTTCGGACGCCGAGCGCGAGAAGCTGCAACAACAGCAGCAGGAGTTGATGGCAGAAGCTTGGCATCCAGGGGCGCGGAGGCCGTCAGGGCGGCTCGAACGCGCCAGGCGGACAGGGCGGCGATATGGCCGGCGGACAAGGACGCGGACAGCGCGGCGGAGGCGGCGGCGACATGGCCGGCGGCCAGGGCCGTGGGCAACGAGGCGGTGGCGGCGGCGCATCTAACGTGTTTGTGCCGACGCAGGAAGAACTCGACAACGCCGCGCTGCCGCCTCCTCCCGAGCAGGATTCGGGAGTTACCAAACTGCTCCGGCCGGGTCTGCTGGCGGACGTGGAAATTCAGGTGGAAAACATCCCCAACGCGCTGCACGTGCCCTCGCAGGCGATCTACCGCCAGGGCGGGAAGCCGATCGTTTACGTGCAGGGGAAAGACGGCAAGTTCTCGCCGCGCGAGGTCGAGCTGGTCAAACAGAGCGAATCGTTTATGGTGCTGGCATCCGGGGTGGAGGCAGGCGAAGTGGTGGCGCTTTCCGATCCGACCCTCAGCAAGTCCGACAAGATGTCCAAGACCGAAGAAAAGAAGGGTTCCGGGACCGGAATGCCTATGCCTGGAGCGAAATAGCCATGTTGGGTCTCTCTCACATACTTCCCGAATTAAAGATGGGGGTGGCAAGCCTCTTCGCCCACAAGCTGCGGAGCCTGCTGACCATGCTCGGCATGATCTTCGGCGTGGGCGCGGTGGTAGCCATGCTATCCATCACGGCGGGCGCGCAAAAGCAGATGATGGCGTTCATCGACCAGTTGGGCGTGAATAACATCATTGTGGAAGCCCGCGAAGCCACGGACCGCGACTCGCTCCAGTTGGTGCGGACCATTTCCCCCGGGCTGACCTTCCGCGATTTCCGGGCTATTTCGGAGAACGTGCCGGGCCTGGAGGCCATCACGCCGCGCAAGAGGTTTAAGCCGTCCAAAGTGCTGCCGAAGACCGCCGCGGAAATTCCCGGGCTCATCGGCGTGCTTCCCAACTATGAGCAGATCAACAGCCTCAAGCTGGACGAGGGCCGCTTCTTCTCGGAAGAGGAAAACCAGGCTTCGGCCCCGGTGTGCGTGCTGGGGGAAACCGCCAAGGTGAACCTGCTGGGGTACGACCCGGCGGTGGGTAAGTACGTCAAGGTCAACGACACCTGGCTGGAAGTGATCGGCGTGATGAAGCCGCAGGCGGAGAGCGACTCCGACATGGAAGGAGTGCAGTCCATGAGCCGCAACAACCTGGTGGTCGCGCCCCTGAACACGGTAATGCGGCGCTTCGAGGACGCCACCAGCTATCTGCGGGACGAAATCGACGGCATGTACATGAAGGTGCAGAACGGGGTGGATTCCATCCAGACGTCGGCGGTGGTCAACGCCCTTCTTTCGGTGAACCACAAGGACGCCGGCGATTTCTCCATCACCGTGCCGGCCGGCCTGCTGGAGCAGAAGAAGCAGACCCAGTTCATTTTCAACATCGTCATGATCTGCATCGCCGGCATTTCGCTGCTGGTGGGCGGCATCGGCATCATGAACATCATGCTGGCGACGGTGCTCGAGCGCACGCGCGAAATCGGCATCCGGCGCGCCATCGGCGCGCGGCAGTCGGATATTATCCGCCAGTTCCTTTCCGAGGCGGTCCTGATTTCCATCGCGGGCGGCCTGATCGGCATCGTTTTCGGCTATGCCTTGTCGCAGATCATTGCGTCGGCCGCCGGCTGGTCGACGGTGGTGACGTGGCAGTCGATCGCCGTGGCGTTCGGCGTGTCGGTCTTTATCGGACTGTTGTTTGGAATATACCCGGCCGTGCAGGCGGCCAAGCTGGATCCCATCGAAGCGATCCGTTACGAGTAATCCTATGGTTTCAAAAACTCTACTATTAGGCGTCCTGACGGCGGCTGGCGCGTTTGCGCAGATGACAGTTTTTCCCAAGCCGTCCTACTTCCGCGAGTCGTTCCGGAAGGCCGACACAAACGTCGAGATCGAGGCCCCGGCGCACTTGAAAGACTTCGTAAGGGAAGGCGACGCGTGCCAGGCGGCGGTTGTCAAGGCCGCCGATGTGAATATCTCGGCCACACAGGTGGGCGACATCGCGCCGGATACCGTCAAGCCGCAGCCCAGCCAGTATCCCGAGAAGGCGCCGGCCCAGTGCCTGGTGCTTACGCTCAAGGACTACCTGGGACTGGCGCTGTCCAACCACACGAACGTCCAGACCTACTACCTGACGGTGGAGAGATCGCGAAACAACGTGACGTCGGTGCTGGGGAACTGGGACCCGAGAGCGTCAGCCAGCCTCTCGCCATCGTGGAGCCGGCGCGACCCGACGTTCAACACTCCCAATGGCACGGAGTCGAGATCCGGTAGCTGGCCCATCAGCCTGGGTTACAGCCAGACCCTGCAAACGGGCCAGACGCTATCGTTCAGCGGCGGCGGTTACAAGAACACGGCCTGGGGCACGAACACGTCCTACGGCTCGAGCATGGGTTTCAGCGCCACCCAGCCGCTGCTCAAGAATCGCGGCGGCTACATTACGCGGCTTCCTCTCATTCAGGCGCAAAGCACTCTCAAGATTTCCCAGTTCCAGCTTCGGCAGAACCTACTGAGCTTTGTCAACAGCGCCGAAGGCGCCTATTGGCAGTTCATCTCCGCGCGGGAGCAACTGAGGGTCACGCTGACAGCTCAGGACGTGTCCAAGGCGAACCTGGACTACACCCAACACCAACTCCAATTGGGCGCGGTGAACGAGCTTTCGATGTACCGCCCGGAGCAGAACTACGCCGCCAGCCAATGTAACCACCTTGCAGAACGAGTTTTCCTTTAGGAACCAGGAGGACGCGCTGCGCCGCCAGATCGGCGCGGATATCGACCCCAACGTCCGGGACTTGCCCGTGGTTCTCACCGACACCCCCGATCTTTCGCCCGCCGAAGCGATCACCCCGGACCGGGAGCTGACCGTTCAGAAAGCGCTGGGGCTGAACCCTTCGATCAAGATCGCGATGGAGAATCTGAGCGCCGATGAGTACGGCCTGGCGTCCGCGCGGAACGGGCTGCTGCCGGAGCTCGATCTGAAGGCCGGATACGGCGGCGCAGGCAACGGAAGCACCTACGTGCCCATGTCGGGCGGGCCGGTGATTGCGGGCGGTCTGGGAGAGGCGCTGCAACAGTTGTTCGAGTGGGGGAACCCGTCCTATAACATTGGGCTCACGCTCAGCTTCCCAATCCGGTCCCGGTCGGCGTCCATGACCATGGCCAACGCCATCATCCAGAAGAAGACGGACGCGCTTTCCCTGCGCAGCTCGCAGCAGAGTCTGCGGCTCTCGGTTTTGCAGGCGGTAAATTCCTTCGTGGGGGCCATTGCGGCGGCGAAGATGGCGGTGCTGTCGAGAGACTACGCGCAGAAGGACTACGACGCTCAAATGCTGGAATTCAAGCTGGGCATGAACACGCAGCTCGACCTGGTCAGCGGCGCGCAGGAACTGGCGCAAGCGGATTCGGCCATGGTGTCCGCCCAGATTCAGGTGCGCACCAACCTGTTGAACCTGTGGCTGCAAACCGGCGAATTGCTGGACCAGCGCGGCATCGTGGTCCACAATTAGTTCCGCGGCGGGGCAGGCGCTTCCGCCTTCCAAACACCGGCCCAGGCGGGCTTCCGGCCGCGGCTGAAGACCGGACGCCACCCGGGCCTTTCTTTTTTGTGGCCCGGCTTCCCGACCCGTGGGCTCCACGCTTCTCTTCATCCCCGATTGCCTTCCGCCGCGAATGGAGGGATAATCTTAGCTAATAGATTCAGAGCGAAATCTCTGATTTTCAAGCGCTCGAGAGGCCCATGGAAACCACTTCCCCTTCGGATCCGGTCGTCTCCCAAATAGAATCCCTGAGCCATACGCGGTTGCCGGAGTGCTACCAGTGCGGCAAGTGCACGGCCGGATGCCCGCTGGCGGCGCATATGGATATAACGCCATCGCGGCTGATGCGCCTGCTGCAACTCGGCGACAGCGCCTCGGCGTTGCGCGCGAGCTCCATCTGGCAGTGCGTTTCGTGCCAGACGTGCGCCACGCGCTGCCCCAAGAAGGTGGACTGCGCGGCGGTGATGGACGCCCTGCGGCAGCTCGCCTTCGAGCGCGGCGCGGCTTCGCCGGACGAGCGGCGGACGGTGCTCTTCCAGCGGGCCTTTCTCGACAATATCCGCCGCAACGGGCGTCTGAACGAGATCGAGCTGATTGGCGCGTTCAAGGGCATGGTCTTCTTGCGGGACCGCAGCGTGCCGTTTCTGTTTCGCGACGCCGGGCTCGCCCCCCAGCTCCAGAAGCGGCGCAAGCTGCACCTGCTGGGCGAGAAGGCCAAGGATCGCGGCGTGGTGGCGCGCATCTTCGCGCGCGCCGGCTATGGAGGCGCCCAATGAACCTGGGCTACTATCCGGGCTGCGCGCTGCACGGCTCTTCGAACGATTACGAGCAATCGCTGCGCGCGTGCCTGGCGGCGCTCGACGTCTCGCTGGCCGAGATCGAGGATTGGATCTGCTGCGGCGCCACTTCCGCGCACTCGCTCAACCACAAGCTGGCTATCGCGCTGCCCGCGCGCAACCTGGCGCTGGCCCACCGGCAGGGCCATGCCGAGATGCTGGCGCCGTGCCCCATGTGCTCCATGCAACTGCTGCGCGCCGCGCAGGCGATGGCCTCGGACCACCGGCTGCGCACCGAAATTTCGGCCATGGTGGAAGCCGAGGTGGGCTCGGGGCCGAGCGTGCTCAACCTCATCCAAGTGTTTCAACGCATCGGCCTGGACAAGCTGAAGGCCGCCGTCCGCGCCCCGCTCAAGGACCTGAAACCCGCCTGCTACTACGGCTGCCTGCTGGTGCGGCCGCCCGCGGTAGTGGACTTCGACGACGCGGAACAGCCCACATCCATGGAGGCGATCACGGCCGCGCTGGGCGCCAAGCCCGTCGAGTGGGGCTTCAAAACCGAGTGCTGCGGGGCCGGCATGACCATGTCCAAGACCGAAACCGTGCTCGAGCTTTCCGGACGGATTCTGGCCAACGCCGCGGCCCACGGGGCCAACTGCCTGGTGGTGGCCTGCCCCATGTGCCACGTGAACCTGGATATGAAGCAGGGGGCCATCGAGGAGTTCCTCCAAACCAAGTTCGGCCTGCCGATTTACTACTTGTCGGACATAGTAGGCATGGCGCTCGGGTTGAGCGCCGCAGACTTGGGGACAGACAGGCATTTCGTGGTGGAGGGAAAGAACTGATGTCCCGGATCGGCGTCTTTGTGTGCTGGTGCGGCGAAAACATCGCGCGCACGGTGGACGTTCAGAAAGTGGTGGACGCCTGCGCGGAGCTGCCTGGCGTGCGTTGCTCGCAGCACTACAAATACATGTGCTCGGACCCGGGGCAGGCCATGATTCGCGCCCAGATCGCGGCCGAGAAACTGGACGGGGTGGTGGTGGCCTCCTGCTCGCCGCACATGCACTTGAAGACCTTCCGGCGCGCGGTGGCGGCGGCGGGGTTGAATCCCTACCTGCTCGAAATGGCCAACATCCGCGAGCAGTGCAGTTGGGTGCACCACGACAGGGATCAGGCTACGAATAAGGCCATCGAATTGATCGGGCTCTCGGTGGCCAAGGCGCGGTTCGACCGGAGCCTCAAGCCGATCCGCGTTCCGGTGACCCGGCGCGCGCTGGTGATCGGCGGCGGAGTGGCCGGCATCCAGGCGGCCCTGGACATCGCGGACTCGGGCTACGAGGTGGTGCTGGTGGAGCGCGATCCTTCGATCGGCGGCAAGATGGCCGGCCTCTCGGAGACCTTCCCCACGCTCGATTGCTCGCAGTGCATCCTCACGCCGCGCATGGTGGAGGCCGGGCAGCATCCGCGCATCCGCTTGTACACCTACTCGGAAGTCGAGGGAGTGGACGGATTCATCGGGAACTTCAAAGTAACCATTCGCCAGAAGGCGCGCTACGTCGACATGAGCAAGTGCACCGGTTGCGGCGAATGCGCCAAGGTGTGCCCGTTGAAGCGCAACCCCAGCGAGTTCGACTACGGCATGGGCATGCGGCCGGCCATCTACATGCCGTTTCCGCAGGCCGTGCCGGCCCGTCCGGTGATCGATAAGAAAACTTGCGCCAAGATCATCCGCAACGGCTGCGGACTGTGCGAGAAGAAATGCGCACCCGGCGCCATCCGCTTCGACGACACGGACAAGATGGTGGAAGAGCAGGTGGGCGCCATCGTGGTGGCCACCGGCTACAAGCTATACGATATCGGCCGCGAACAGGCCTCGTCCAAACTCCGAGGCTACGGCGAGTACGGCTACGGAAAGTATAAGGACGTGATCGACGGATTGCAGTTCGAGCGGCTGATCTCCGCCTCGGGTCCCACCAACGGCGAACTGAAACGTCCGTCGGACGGGAAGATCCCGCAAAAGGTGGTTTTCATTTCCTGCGTGGGCTCGCGCGACAACGCCAAGGGGCTGCCCTATTGCTCGAAGATCTGTTGCATGTACACCGCCAAGCACACCATGCTGTACAAGCATAAAGTGCATTCGGGCGAGGCGCACGTGTTCTACATGGACATACGCGCGGGCGGCAAGGGGTACGACGAATTCGTGCGGCGCGCCATCGAGCAGGACGGCGCGAAATACTATCGCGGCCGGGTATCCAAGGTCACCCAGGAAAACGGCAAATTGATCGTGCGCGGGGCCGACACGCTGGCGGGGATTCCGGTGACCATCGAGGCCGACATGGTGGTGCTGGCGGCGGCCATGCGGCCGGCCGACGGCGTGGCGGAGCTGGCGCAGAAGCTCAACGTGGGCTACGACGAGTTTGGCTTCCTGCTGGAATCGCATCCCAAGCTGCGGCCGGTGGAGACCAATTCGGCGGGGGTGTTCGTGTGCGGCGCCTGCCAGGCGCCGAAAGATATTCCGGAGGCTGTGGCGCAGGCTTCGGCCGCGGCCGGCAAAGTGGCGGTGACCTTCGCGGCCACCGAGTTGACGCGCGAGCCGGAGATCGCGCATATCGACGAACAGACCTGCGCGGCCTGTTTCGCCTGCGTGCGCACGTGCCCGTACCACGCCGTGGAGAAGGCCGAAATCCGGGCGCGCAACGGGGCGTTGATCAAGCACACGGCGCGGGTGAATCCGGGGTTGTGCATGGGCTGCGGGACGTGCGTGGCGGTGTGTCCTTCCAAGAGCGCCGATATCGAAGGCTTCAGCGAGGAAGAGATCTACTCCATGGTGGAGGCGCTGGCATGAGCGGCGGGAACGGATTCGAGCCCAGGATCGTGGCCTACGTCTGCAACTGGTGCACCTACCTGGGCGCCGACCTGGCGGGCACGGCGCGCCTGGAGTATCCGCCCAATGTGCGCATCATCCGGCTGCCCTGCACGGGGCGCATCGATACCAACCTGGTGGTGAAGGCGTTCGAAGTGGGCGCCGACGCGGTGCTGGTTTCCGGCTGCCATCCCGGCGACTGCCACTACACCGCCGGCAACTACCACGCCCGGCGGCGCTGGATGCTCTTCCGCGACCTGCTGGAAGTGGTGGGCTTCGATATGCGGCGCATCCATTTCACCTGGATCAGCGCGGCGGAAGGCAAGAAGTTCCAGCAGACCATCACGGAAATCACCGAGCAGACGCGCACGCTGGGGCCGTACCGGCCGTATGCTTGTGGGGCAGGCGCTTTCGCCTGCCAACCTGCCCCCAGTGGTGGGGCAGGCGCTTTCGCCTGCCAACGTTCCCAGGCCGAATTGCGCGAAACGGCCGCCCGCCTGTTGACCCAGGGCGCCGTCAAGGTGGTGATCGGTTACGGCGAGCGCGGCCCCATCTTCGTCACCAAGCCCGAAGATGCCGCCGCCTTGGTGTGGAACGAGAGCTGCTTCGCCAATCTCACCACCTATTTGAAGCGCAAGGAAGTGCGCGCCCTGGGCAAGCCGGCCATTGTGGTGAAAGGCTGCGATGAGCGCGCCCTGGTAGTGCTCGAGAAAGAATCGCAGGTGGAGCGCGCGGAAATCTACACCATCGGCATGGCCTGCCAGGGGATGGGCCAGCCGAAATGCGCGGCTTGCGACACGCATCTGCCGCGATACGCGAATGAGACCATCGCCGCGGACGATGCGCCGGCGCCGGCGCCCACAGCCGACCGCTACGCGGCGCTCGACCCGCTCTTGCAGCAGTCTCCCGAAGAGCGGTTGGCCTTTTGGACGGCGGAATTCGACCGTTGTCTGAAGTGCTACGCCTGCCGCCAGGTGTGCCCCATGTGCTACTGCGAGCGCTGCCTGGCGGACAAGAACCGGCCGCAGGCCATAGACTCCTCGCCCACCCGCAAAGGGAACTTCGCCTGGCATATCTCGCGCGCCATCCACCTGGCGGGACGGTGCGTGGGCTGCGACGAGTGCACGCGCGCGTGTCCGGCGGGCATCGACCTGCGCCTGCTCAACCTTTCCCTGGCCCGCGCCGCGGAGTCCCAGTTCGGATATCGCGCGGGGATGGACCCGGCCGCGGAGCCGTTCGTGGGCGCCTATTCGCTCACCGACAAGGAGGAGTTCATCGGATGAATGTCCTGACTCGGGAGGAGTTGCGGAAGCTGGTGGGGGAGTGGATCGCGGCCGGGAAAATCTGCATGGGACCGGTGCGGGTGAAGCCGGAGACCGTGCTCTTCGCGCGCCTCACGAAGGCCGACGACCTGCTGCTCGATGGCTGGGTGCGGCCGGCCAATTCCATCAAGGAACTACTCCTGCCGCGCCACGAGGTGCTCTACGGCTACCGCGTCGAGAAGAACCGGATCGAGTTGGTGGACCAGCCGGAGACGATCCCCGAGCAGATCGTGATCGGGGCCCATCCGTGCGACGCGGCGGCGCTGCCGATCCTTGACAAGATCTTCAATTGGGACTATCGCGACGAAGCCTATAACCGCCGGCGCGAAGCCACCACGGTGATCACGCTGGCCTGCGCGGAGCGGGACGAGGAATGCTTCTGCACGTCGGTGGGGCTGGGACCGGAAGCGGAGCGCGGCTCGGACGCGATTCTGTTCGACCGCGGAGACGGGAGCTTTGAGGTGCGGAGCCTCACGGAAAAGGGCCGCGCGGTGCTGGGCGAGGGGCAGGGCGCGGCGATCGGCGCGGCCGATCCGGCGCCCGCCAGGTTCGACCCCGCGCAAGTGGCCGGCTTCGCCAAGGAACACTTCGACGATGCCTTCTGGCGCGAGCACGCGCTGGCTTGCCTGGCGTGCGGCGCGTGCGCCTACACCTGCCCGGTGTGCCACTGCTTCGACATCGTGGATGAGGGCAACTCGCGCGAGGGCGTGCGGGCGCGCAATTGGGACGCCTGCCAGTTTCCGCTCTTCACGCTGCATGCCAGCGGGCATAACCCGCGCGGCGAGCAGGGCGGGCGCCAGCGGCAGCGCATTTATCACAAGTTCTACCTGTATCCGGAAAAATTCGGCGATATCCTGTGCACCGGCTGCGGCAATTGCGCGCGCAATTGCCCGGTAGGGCTGGGCGTTTTGCCGCTGGTCGCGAAGATTCCCCATGCCGAACCTGTATAAGCCCGACCTCATGGAAGTGATCGGCGTGCGGCAGCACACGCCCGACGTCAAATCCGTAAGCCTGCGTTTTCAGGATGCCGGCCGCGCCCGCCAGTTCACCTTCCAAGTGGGCCAGTTCGGGATCTTCTCGGCCTTCGGCGCCGGCGAATCCACGTTCAACATCTGTTCCAGCTCCAACTGGCGCGACCACATCGAATTCTGTTTCCGCAAGGTGGGGCGCGTCACCGAAGCGCTGTGGCGCATCGAGGAGGGCGATACGGTGGGCTTCCGCGGCCCCTACGGCCACGGGTATCCCATGGAAGCGTGGCGCGGAAAGGACCTGATCTTCCTCGGCGGAGGCATCGCCATGCCTCCCATCCGCTGCGCCATCTGGTACGCCCTGGAGAACCGCGAGGATTACGGGCAAATCACCATCGTGTACGGCGCGCGCACGGTGGGCGATCTGGTTTTCGTGGACGAGCTGGAGGAATGGGCCCGGCATCCGCGCGTGCGCGTGGTGCGCTGCGTGGATCCGGGCGGCCAGACGCCGGATTGGAGCGGTGAGATCGGCTTCGTCCCCACGGTGTTCGAACGCTCGAGCGTACCGGCGAACAACGCGATCTCGCTGGTGATCGGGCCGCCCATCATGATCAAGAACACGATTCCGGTTCTGGAACGCATGGGCGCGCGGATGAGCGACGTCTATACCAGCCTGGAGAACCGCATGAAATGCGGGGTAGGGAAGTGCGGGCGCTGCAACGCGGGGCCGGTGTACGTCTGCAAGGAAGGCCCGGTGTTCACCTTCCAGGAACTGCGGGCGATGCCCATGGATTACTAGAGTTCCGACCGCGTTGCGATTGTGGGACGGCATGTCAAGCTGCGCGCCGGTTGGAAACCGGCGCTCCGGGCGGGTTTTCAATCGGTTGGCAACCCGCCGCAGGATGTCATCCTGCCCCACGGTACGAAGGGTGTATGCTAATTCCTAATCGGGCCCGAGAACCGAAATCCCGGCCAAGATCGCGCGACATCGATCGCCCATGACTCCATCCCTCCTCACCGGCAGCCAGGTCCAGGCGTTCCACTTGAACTCGCGTCTGCGCTTTCTCCTGCTCGCCCTGGCGGCCGCCATCCTGTTTCTCGGCGCCATTCGCCTGGGGGATTTGGCCGGATACGACGACGCCATGTATTCGCTCGAAGCGAAGGGAATCGTGCGAACCGGCGATTGGCTTACGCCGAGAAGCAGGGGGGGGCCGGCGCTGGAGCATCCGCCGCTGTTCGTGTGGACCCAGGCCGCGTTCCTATCCGTGTTCGGCGTTTCCGACCCGGTGGCCAAGGCGCCCTCGGCGCTGTGCGCGCTGGGGACCGTGCTGCTGGCGTATTGGCTGGCGCGCCGGCTGCTGGCGGACAAGCTGGCTGCTTCGGTGGCCATGTTCGTGATGCTGGCCACGCCGTATTTCATCAAGTACGCGGGCCGCGCGATGACCGATGTACCGGCGGCTTTCCTGTTCGTGTGCGCCGTCTGCGCCTGGTCGCTGGCCGAAGACGACCCGCGCTGGTATCTGGCCGCCGGAGCGTTCACCGCCATGGCGTCGATGGTTCGCGGCCTGATCGGATTCGGGCTTCCGCTGGTCTTCGCCATGCATCTCATGGCCGTTCGCCGGCGGCCGGCATGGCGCTATCTCATACCGGCGCTGATGGTCGCGATTGCGCCGCTGGCGGTCTGGGACAGCTATTTGCTGCTGCGATACCGCGGCTATTTCCTCAATCTCCACCAGGGCTGGCTGCAGCGGGAAGTCTATGGGCCGCTCACGCCCCCATGGCGGCGTTACACCGGCGCGATCGAATATGCATGGATGCTGGCCAAATCGTACTGGCCCTGGCTGCCCGCGATGTTGGCGGGGCTGGTGGTGATCGTCCGCCAACGCCGGCGCCCGCTCTATGTGCTGTTGTGCTGGGCCGGAGTGGTGTTCCTGCTGTGCGCCATGTCCCGCAGCCGGGTGCTGCGCTACATGCTCCCAGCGTATCCGGCCATGGCCATTTTCTCCGCCATAGGGCTGATGCAGTGGGTCCCGCGACGCATCGTCGAACGCGCCATGGACTGGATACCGCCGCTGGCGGTGGCGGGGGCGGTGGCGATCGTCCTGCTGCTCCCGCCGCACTGGCATGCCACCGAGATGCGCGCCTTCGCGGAGGCCCAAAGTCGCGTTCTGCCGTCCGGCGAGCTGGTTGGCTTCTACGACAAAGGGGACCCGCGCTACGACGAAACCAACCAACTGGAATGGTATGGCGACGGCGTACCGTTGATTCTGCCCACGCGCGCGGATCTGGAAGAAGCGCTTCGGGCCGGTTCGGTGCGCGTGTTTGTGCTCGACAAGCCCACCTATACCGAGCGAATCCAGCCGCTGCCGAACGAAGTAATCGCGCAGAGCGACCGCCTGATCAGCGTGCGTCTGAAGCCGCGCTAACGCTCTGACCGTGTGGGGCGCGCGATCGTGGGGCAGCTTGTCAAGCTGCGCGCCGGTTGGAAACCGGCGCTCCGGGCGGGTTTTCAACCCGCCGCGGGATGTCATCCCGCCCCACATGAAGGAACCACTATTGGCCCAACCAGCCCACCAGCGTAGTGGTCAGCGCCGGAACGTAGGTAATCAGCAGCACGCCTCCCAGCAGGATGAAGTAGAAGGGCAGCGTGGCGCGGTACACCGAGGTCATGGGCTGCTTGAAGCGGTACGCCGAGAGGCACAGATTGATGCCCACCGGCGGCGTCAGGTATCCCAGTTCCAGGTTAGCCAGGAAGATGACGCCCAACTGGACCGGGTCGATTCCGAAGCTCGCCGCGATGGGCGTGATCAGGGGAACCATCACGATGATGGCGGAGAAGACGTCCATGAATGATCCCTTGACCAGCAGGACCAGGTTGAGCAGCAGAAGAAACACGTACTTGGAGTGAATATTCGCCTGCACCCAGGCGATCAGCATATTGGGAACCTGGGCGGTGACCAGGTAATTGGTCAAACCGACCGCCACTCCCACAATCATGAGAACGCCGCCCACCACCACCACGCACTCCACCGCCACCCTGCCGAAATCGCGGAGCGGCCGGAATTGCCGGGATACCAGGCACTCCACCACGAACGAGTACACTACGGTGATGGCGCCGGCTTCCACCAGCGTGCCCAGGCCGCCGAACAAACCGTAGAGCACGATGACAGGAAGCGCCAGCTCCCACTTGGCCTCCCAGACGGCCCGCCGCGCCTCGGCCAGCGAGAACCGGGAGCGCTCCACCCCGTGCCGCGCGCCTTGAGACACGCCGTACGCGGAGACCAGGACGACCATCAGAACTCCGGGGACAAATCCGCCGACGAACAGGGCGGCGATGGAGGTCTGGGAGTAAATGCCATAGAGAATCACGGGGAGGCTGGGAGGGAACAGCAGGCCCAGAGAGCCCGAGCCGTTGATGAGGCCGATGGAGAATTTCTCCGGATAGCGGGCCTTCAGCAGCATGGGGAGCAGCAGCCCGCCCATGGAGAGGATGGTCACGCCGGACCCGGCCCAGGTGAAAATGGCGCATCCCACGGCCGTGGTAATCGCCAGGCCGCCGGGCAGCCAGCCGAATACCGCCGTGTAAACGCGCAAGAGCCGTGTGCTGGCGCCGCCCTCCACCAGCAGGTAGCCAGCCAGGGTGAACAGCGGGAGCGAAGGCAGCACGGGAGAAGCCACCAGCCGGTAGGTCTCAACCGGCACGGAAGCAACCGGAATGCCGGCGTTCCAGAACAGCAGCAGGGCGATGGCGCCGAGGGTGGCGAAGATGGGCAGCCCCAGCAGGGCGGCCGCCGCGACGATCAGCGCGCCGGACCACACCAGGGCCGGGCTTTCGGGCTGCTGCACCAGCCCCAGAACCACCGGGACGAGCAAGCCGAGCGCCGCCACCAGGCGCTGTGAAGCGAGGGGACCGGCGCCGCGCACGGCGCGCACCGCGATCAGGAGCAGCCCGGCCGGCATGATCGCGATGGCGCACCATTTCGGAATCCCCAGGGCCAGCATTTCGCCCCCGCGGCGGCTGGCCAGCATGAATTGCAGGCTGGCCCAGAACAGGCACAGGGCCACGGCGGCGGCCATTCCGGAGCTGAAGACGCGAACCCGCGCCGCCGCGCGTTCGGAAAGGAACGCGTTGGCCGAAAGCGAGAGCAGGCGATCCGAGGAAGCCGCCAGCGCGGCGCCCAGGAACGCCACCCACAGCGTCAGATGTTGCACGAACACGGCCGAGCCCGGAACCCCGCTGGTCCCCAGATACCGCGCCGCCAACTCCGCCACCGGCAGCGCCGACATGAGGGAGATGGAGGCGATAGCCAGCCCCCGCTCGGTCTTGGTTAGTGCCTGGACCAGCCAGGATAGTCTGTGCATGGAGAACTCGTGGCGCAGGCTCTCAGCCTGCCGCGTCCCGACTCCTCGGGACGCTTGGTCTTTTCATCCTCCGTTGTCCACTCGTCTCGACGCCGGGCGGCGGGCCGGCCACAAAACTCGACACGATTGTCGAGTCGGCGGGCTGAGTGCCTGCGCCACGTCGGATCATTTCCCGCCTTTGGCCCGGTATTCGTCCCGCAAGCGGCGAACCTCGTCGAACAAGTCGGCCGGCACGATTTTTCCGCGCATGGAGGGATAGGCCGCCTCGGTCGCTTTGCGCCATTCCGCCAGGGCCGCCGGGTCGGCGTGCACCACCGTGAGTTTGACGCTCCGGTTGCCCACCTGCCCTTCGGTCATGGATTTCACGGCCGCGTCCCCCATGCCGCGTATGCCCCCGCGCAATTCCTCGCCGGAATCGCGCGCGGCTTTCAGCATGGGGGCGCGCTGGGCCTCCGGAATCTTGTCCCACACAGCCTTGGACACCATGGTGGCCCCCACCAGCGGGGCCCACTTCACATCGCTCATGTAGCGGGCCAGCGCGAAACACTGGTTCCACATGGCGTACAGCGGCGTGGTGGGGACCACGTCGATCAGTCCGGTCTGCAACCCCATGATGATGTCGGTGGCGGCCACCGGCACGGGGTGGAATCCGTTGGCCTTCCACAACTCCAGCGAGTCGTTCGACCCGGCCCAACTGAACAGCTTCATCTTCTTCAGGTCGTCCAGGCGGTTGATGGGCGTGCGCGAAAAGAATTGCACCCAGCCGGCATCGCCCCAGTTCAGCACCAGGTAACCGCGCGCCTCGATCATCTTCTCCAGGCGGGGCGCCATGCGGTCGCGTACGTAGTCCAGTTCCTCGTAGGAATCGAGCATCAGCGGAATCTGCAAGGCTGCCACGCCGGGCTCCACCTCGCTCATGCCCGCTCCGGAGAGCGCCACGGCCTGGATCTGGTTAACCCGCATTTTGTTGACCAGGTCGGGCTCGTCGCCCAGCGTGCCGCCCGGGAAAATGGTGATTTTGACCTTGCCCGCGGAGATTTCCTGCCACCGCGCGCCCATCTTCTCCAGTACCTTATACCAGGGCGAGCCGGTAGGGGCCAGGGTAGCCATCTTGATATTGATCTGCTGCGCTCCGGCGGCCGCCGCAAAACCCAGAAGGGCGGCGCAGAGTACTATTTTGCGAGACACAGATCCTCCTCCATTCCATTTGTGGGGCAGGTTGGCAACCTGCGGCGGGTTGTTAACCCGCCTTTATCCGCCTGGAAAAAAGCCACGGGCGCCGGTTGGCAACCGGCGCGCAGGATAACATCCTGCCCCACAATCGCCTGCCTTCTCACGTTCGCGGCTCCGTCGCGCCCTGGGGCGCCGATTCCAGAATCAGATCGTCGATGTGGGCCAGCAGCCACCGCGCGCGACGCTGGGCCACGAGGTTCGACAGGCGGTTCTCCGGCACGGTCGAGTCCACCGCCAGGGCCTTCCCCAACATGGCCCGGAACTCGGCGGCGTTCTGCGCCTGAACCGAAGCGTTCTCGGCGAAGGACACGTACGGCGCCGCGCGCGTCCCCTTGGAAATCTCCAGGGCCCGCTCGAAATGCCGGCGCATGCGCTTTTGGAGTTCCTCCGGCGCCACGCCGCTGCGCGAGGCTTCGAGCGTAATCAGAAACTCCGGCACGGCGCCCCCATTCCACGCTTCGTCCAGCTCGGCCACGCGGTTGATCATGGCTTCCACCAGCGGCAATCGGGCGATCATGGCCGCGTCGTCCTTGGAGGTGGAAATGGCCAGGCCCAGGGACGCCGCCGTCCAGTAGAGCAGGGGCACATCCGGCTTGCGGACGCGGGCCAGCGCGCGGGCGGCGTCGCTATCCACCGCCGCGCCGAAACCGGGGTAGCGCGCCTCCATTCCCCGCATGCCGTAGCCGTGGGCGCGCAGGTACAGCTTCCGGGCGCGCTCCTTGAGCGCGTCGCTGCGCTCCAGGCTCTCCTGACGCATTTCGTCGGCGCGCTCATCCACAAAAGCGTAGCCGTATTCCGTGAAGCCGCTGGCGACGGCCAGCAGCAGGCCGGTGTGTTTGGGCGACTCGGCCAGCAGGCTTTCCATGAATTTGAGGCCGAAGGGCAGCGCCTCGGCCACCAGGTCCGGGTCTTCGTCCTGTTCAAACGTGGATCCGCCCGAGGCCAGCGCGTTGCCGATCTTGTTTACGGCCATGCGCTTCACCGAGCAGCCGCAGCAGGCGGTCAGCAGAAGGCAAACGGCTAGAAATCTCATACCATGAGCCAATTCAATCTCTATTACCGCAGACGGTCCCGTCGGGGTCAAGCGGTTCGGAGCTTCCAAAACGCTTACAGAACTCTTACAGTCGGGAGGGTGGCCTTTGTAAGCATTTTAGAAGCGCCCGAGGAGCACATTCGGGGGCAAACTCCGGTCATGCGGATTCGCTTTCACCGCTGGATTCGCGCTATTTGGAAAGAGGCCAACATGCGGAGGTTCACAATCGCGATGCTTGCGGCGGCGCTGGCCGTCTTGACCGGATGCATGTCATCGCGAAATCCACTATTCCCGGAAGACGCCAAGGAGGTTGTCTTCGATCCGGCTCTCCTGGGCAAGTGGCAAGACGTCACGGGCAGTGACAAAACAATCTACCAGATTGCCAGGCTTGATGAAAACGCGTATGCCATCTCGTTTGAGGATGACGGCAGACCTAAGACGGCGACCATGCAATTGCTGAAAGTGGGTGCTTTCTCGCTGCTGGACATCCGCTTCCTCGATGAAAAGGGAGGCGGCGATGCGGGTTCTTCCAAACGCTATTTCACGCGGCACTTCTTCGCGAAGATTCGGACCGAGCCGGATACCGTCCACTTCGCCACGATGGGTTCAAACTGGCTGAAGGAGCGGATTGCCGCCACCGGAAAGCCGGCCCATGAGGGAGGAGGGGATAATCTGGTGTTGACCGCGCCTTCGGCCGAGTTACGAAAAGCGCTTCTCCCCTACTTCGACCATCCGGAGGCATTCGAGGATGAAGACGAGTTCCGGCGCGTGAAGTGAGGTGGGACAGACGATCGGTTTCCGTCGTCTGTCAACATTCGATTCGGCGTCCCATGCCTACGGCGCCTTGGCGCGCTGCTCCTTAACCTCATGCAGGATCTCCTGGAAACGGGGATCGGCGCGCAAGGGGTCCGCCCAGGGCTCGGTTCCCAGGTAGATCATGTAATCCGAGCGCTCCTCGACGGCCTTGCGGGTCCACTCGATGCCGCGGTCCTTATCCCCTAAGGCGGTCCAGATAGCCGCGCGGTAAACAGCGGGGACGTACTCCTGCCGCGCGGCTTCCTCGAGCTGATCGAGCGCCTGCCGGGCTTCGCGCGCGTGTCCAGCCAATGCGTGGGCGCAGCCCAAGCCGGCCAGCACGAAGGAGGGGCTGGCCTCCAACTGGGAGGCCTTGTTGAATTCTTCGATAGCCTGGGCGTAAGCGCCGCTGCGCTCCAGGGCCATACCCAAAACGGCGTGCGCCAGCCCGAATTCGGGGCTTATTTCGAGCGCTGCCCGGTACTCCTTGATGGCCTCGTCGAATCGCCGGCCGTGATAGTAACACCAGCCTACTCCGACGTTGATGACCGGGGAGGAAGGGTCCAGCATCTGGGCCTTCTGGCTCTCGGCGAGAGCCTTGTCCCGCTGGTCCATGGCCAGCCAGTAGTGGGCGAACCAATGGTGGGCGGTAGCGTAACCGGGGTTCAGGGCGATGGCGCGTTCGAACTCGCGGCGGGCCCCTCTCAGGTCCCAGTCGTAGGAAAGCATGACGTACCCGAGCGAGGTGTGGCCCTCGGCCAGGGCGGGGTCCAGGTTCACCGCCTTTTGCGCGGCATCCTTCGCCTTCCGCATCACTTCCTTCGGAGGCGCCGCGTCGGCCCCCGTGGAGCCGAGCAACGCGTAGGCGTCCGCCAGGCCGGAATACGCCAGCGCGTAGTTGGCGTCCTTGCCGATGGCCCGCCCGAAGTACTCGATGGCGCCCTCAATTCCCTGCGCCGTGCGCTTGTTCCAGAAAGACCGGCCGTGGGAGTAGTCCAGCCAGGCCGCCGGGTCCACCGGCCGCGAACGAGCCAGCAACCGTTCCTTCTCGACCGGCGTCAGGGTGACCTGGATTTCGTCCGCGATGGAGGTGGCAGCTTCGTTCTGGAGCGCCAGCACGCTACCCAGGTCGCCGGGATACCTTCCCGACCAGAGCGGCTTGTCGGCGCGGGCGTCGAACAACTGCACCTTGATCTCAACGCGCCCGGCGGAGTGCGCCACCGATCCCTCCACCACGGCGTCCACGTTCAACTCGCGGGCGATCTGCGCAAGGTCTTGCCGGGCCCTTTGTAGGTCATGGCTGTAGTGTATGAGACCACGCGCAACGCTTCGATTCTGGTCAGCGCGTTGATTAATCCTTCCGTCATTCCATCGGCCACATACTCCTGAGTGGAGTCGTTCGACAGGTTCGTGAAAGGCTTCACCAGCAACGACCGGAAGCGTTGGGTCTCCGGCCTGGCGCGCCGGTACGCCCACCACCCGCCCATCAGTGCCAGCGCGGCCAGCGCCGCAACCGCCGCCGGCAGCCAGCGCGGCTTCTTCCGCGGCGCCGGCGAAGCCTCGACGACTGCTTCGCCCGGCTCCGGCCGGAGCGCCCCCACGAACCGGTATCCCCGCTTGGGTATGGTCTCGATAAACTGCGGTTCTCCGGCCCCGTCGCCCAGCGCCCTGCGCAGCGCCGAGATATTGCGCGCCAGGCCACCCTCATCCACGAAGCTATCGGGCCAGATAGCCTTCATCAGATCGTCCTTCTCCACAATCCGCCCGGCGTTCGAGAGCAGCGCCAGCAGCGTATCGGCCACCTTCGGGGTCAAGGAGATGGTCTCTTGGCCACGGAACAGAAGGCGCTCCACGGTATCGATGCGGAATGGCCCGAACTCGAAGTTGCGCTTCTCTTGGTTCATGGCGCCGGCGGGGACCGGAAAATCAGACTCGATTGTAGCGGAACCTATGCGGGGCGGGCAAGGCATGACGATGTTCTCCGCATTGCGCGGAATCCGCCACATATTAAAAGACTTAAAGCTTCGATTGTACGGTTTCGCCCGCAATGGGCCGGATCATATGGACCCATAATGACAAGCGGGTGCTAGGATTCTGTTAGGGGTGGCTTTGCTAGGCTGGCGATTTGCCTGCCGGCCGGGCTTGGGCGCTCTCTCTGACCAGGGGATGGGAGGGATTGCGGCCAGCGTGTTGATTGTCGATTGCGAGACCCGCGTCCTGCAGACGATGGGGATCATGCTGCGCCTGAAGGGCCATGCGGTGGATTGCGCGGCGTCCCCCGATGAGGCGCTCCGCGCCGTCCTCGGCGGGCTGCGACCGGCTCTCATGATCGTCGAATTCGTCTTGCCAGAGATGGACGGGGTAACCCTGGCCGAGCAGATTCGCCGCAGCCTTCCCGGTCTGGCCGTGATCATCGCCAGCACCGGCGCCGCGGATTTGCCCGACCGCCTGGCGCAGCGCGGGTTTGGCGTCCTGGTGAAGCCCTTCCGCGGGGAGGCCCTCGACGCCGCCGTGGAAGCGGCGCTGGGCGCCTAGCTCGCATACCTCACACTCCACCCTCCGAGGTGACGCGCGCACTTTCGTGTGTGCCGTGTCGGGACTCATGCCGACGACAGACGTCGGCGGACTGTCCGCACCCCCGAACATGTCGAGAAGAGACTCGACACGGCACGCCCGGGTGCGTACTCCACATCTTCGGGCCACCCGTGAGAAACGCGGCCCGGCGCCGTTATTTCGCGGGAATCAGGGCAAGAGAATAAGCGCCCTGGAATGCCGCCGAAGACCCGGTGTCCAGACGATACTCGGGCGCTTCGGGACGGCGGCCTTTCTCGGGGCGGCCCGCCACCGAGGCCAGGACACGCAATGCGCGACCCTCCAGACGGAGATACCCGGACTCCTCCACGCGCACTCCCGCGCCCTGGTCCGAGGTCAGCTCCGCCCACCGGATGGCCTTGGTCCCTTTGGCCGTTTCGCTTCCCGCGCTTCCCGTGTACACGCCCAGAATGGGCGCGGTCTTTTCGTTGGGATAGGCATCGAGCGGCCCCAGCCCCAGCCACCGCAGCTTGTCCAAGCCGGCGGCGGTGTCGATCTCCATGCCGATCTCCGGCAGGAACCCGACCTCCACCCGCGGCCGCACCGTATATTGCACGCGCAGCGTTCCATCGCGGCCGATCTGGTAGACATAGGAAACCGCGAACGAGTTGCGCTGGTTGACCGTGTTGTCGGCTTCCACTTCAATTCGGACGTCCGTCGCCGATTCGGCGAGCTTCCAGCTTTTCACGGCGGTCTTGTACTGGTTCAAGTCGGGTATGTCGGCCGGCCGGGTCCGTACAAGAACGGTATCGTTGGCGTTCATCGGCCGCCAGAGGGTGAAGCGCGCCCCGGCAATCAACTTCGCGCCGCCGGCCGAGGCGGAAATCAGTTGGCCGGAATTGGGGTCGAACTCATATGTGGCCGGGCCCGCCGTGATGACTACCGTCTTGCCGCTGCGCACGCGTATGGGCTTCTCCATCGCGCTCGCCGGCTCTGGCGCTGGGCCGTCCGCCAGCAACTCCACGGCCCGCGTGGTTATCTCCGAGCCGTCCGAGCGCAGAAATTCGAGGTGCGAGTAATAGGTCTCGCCCGGCGCGATAGCTTTGATGGAATCGAGCGGCAGGGTGAAGTAGCCGGTGGCGTGCGGGATGGCGTTCACCTTGCCTTCGCCCTTGGCCAGCTCGCGATCGCCGGCCATGACGTTCCATCGAATCCCCACCGTGGAAAGGTCCGTAAAATCGTAGTCGTTGCGGATGGGAACCCGCACCGAGGGCTCGCCCAGCCGAAACCGCACGGGCTCATCGGGCGTGGCCACCGGGGCGTAGACGGCCTTGGTTTCCCAATAGTCGCGCTGCGGCTTGCGGTCCGCGGTGACGATGCCGTCCCAGCCGTCGAGGACGATCTGGATATATTTCTCCTGGGCGCCGGCGGCGTTGGTGCGCGTCCGCGTGAGGCCCTGGTCCTGCCACATCCAGATGGAACCGCCCGCCCCGCTGGGGTGCCGGGTGAGCGCGCGCCAGGAATCCGCCAGCCCGCCGAACCCTTCTTCCGCGTACGCGTGGGTGTACTCGGTGGCGATCACCACGCGGTCCGAATGCGCCGCCAGTTGATCCATGGCGGAGGGCGGACGGTAGTGCGGGGCCAGGATATCCACTTCCGGCGGCAGGAATTCCTGGGCCTGCTGGGGCATCAGCACGGGGCGCGTGGGGTCCGACCCCTTGACGAAGCGGATCATGGCCAGGTGCATGGCGGTGAACGGGTCTTCGTTGCCGATGGACCACACGATCACGGAAGGATGATTGCGGTCCCGCGCGATGGTCTCCTGGGCGCGCAACAGGCCCGAGATCATCAACGTGGGGTCGTCGCCGTGATCGCCGCCATAGCCCGTGGGAACTTCGTCGATGATGTACATCCCCATTTCGTCGGCCAGCTCGATGAAGCCTTCGGCGGGCGGATAGTGGGATGTCCGGACCATGTTGATATTGGCGGCCTTCATCAGGCGCAGGTCTTCGAGCCAGTTCTCGCGGCGCGTGGCGCGGCCCACGTCGGGGTTCTCGTCGTGGCGGCACACGCCGCGCAGTTTCACCGCCTGCCCATTGATGCGCAGCACGCCGCCGGCCGTGGAAACCTGGCGGAAGCCCACCTTGGAAGTCCGCGCGTGGGCCACGTTCCCGCCCTGCACCAGCTCCACGGTGAGCTGATAGAGGTTGGGCGTCTCGGCCGTCCAGTGCAGCGGAGCGCTCACGTGCATGGCGAGCAAAGTATCGCGCGCGGTCCCGCGATGGGCGGGAATGGAAAGGGTGGTCCGCTGGACCGGGCTGCCGTCGGGGCCGGTGAGGATGGCCCGCAGATCGTAGGGGCCGGGCTGGCTCCCGTACACCATGACGCGCAGGTTCAAATCCGCGTCGCGGAACTGCGCGTCGAACGTGGTGGAGGTCTCGACTCGCTCGATGTAGGCCGCGGCCGGCATGGACTCCAGCCACACGTCGCGGTAGATGCCGGGCAGGGACCAGTCGTCGTTGGTGTCGAACAGGACGTCCTTGGTGGCCTGGCGGACGCGCACGGCGAGCCGGTTCTCAAGGCCGGGCTTGAGGCTTCGGGAAACGTCGTAGGCGAAGCCGGTGAAGCCGCTGTCATGGCGGCCCAGCGGTTCCCCGTTCAACCAGGTTTCCGCCGATTCCCACACCCCTCCGAAATGCAGCAGCACGCGCTTGCCTTGGAGGTCCGCGGGGGCCTGGAAACGGTAGACGTAGAACCCTTCGCCGGCCTGCCGCAAGCGGTCGTAGACGGGCGTCTCGAAGCCCAGCAGGGACCAGTTGGAGGGGACCGAAATCGGGCTGAATCCGCCGCCCTGGAAGCCGTTTTCATAGAACCGCGAAAGCCGCTCCGCCGCCGCCGCGTCCGGGGCGAAGGCGAAGTCCCATGTTCCGTTGAGAGAAATGGTGGGCAAAGTCTGACCGTGAACGGTCGAAATGGCAATTGCCAGCAGGGCGCACGCCAAAAGCGTGTACCGAATCGCGTTGCTTTCTTTCAAACCCGGCATGACGTAGAGATTAGCACCCGGCGGACAGGGCGAACGCTTTGTGGTTGGCGGGCAGTCTGCCCAACGGCATTCATCGTGGGTTCATGTTCGAATTTGTACCTTGGCGAAAAGGAGATCTTTCCCAATGCGGGTTCTCGAAGCTTCTATCGTCGGCGTGGCGTTGCTCGCCGTAAGCGCCGTTGCGCAGAAGAAGGACTGGCAGGCGGTCTTTCCCGTGGATCACAAACTGCTGGGAGTCAAAGGTTCCAACCCTTACTTCAATCTGACGCCAGGGTATCGGCTGTCCTACGCGCACGGGAAAGATACCGATGTAGTGACGGTGCTCGACGAAACCAAACAGATCGATGGCGTGGAAACGCGCGTGGTGGAAGATCGCGAGACCAAGAACGGCCAGCTCGTCGAACTGACCCACGACTACTATGCGATCGATTCTTCCAACAATGACGTGTACTATTTCGGCGAAGACGTCGACGTCTACAAGAACGGAAAGGTGGCCGGCCACGAGGGCGCCTGGCTCTCGGGAGTGAACGGGGCCAGGTTCGGCTTGATGATGCCGGGAAAGCCGAAAGTGGGCCAGCGCTTTTACCAGGAGCAGGCGCCGGGCGTAGGCATGGACCGCGCGGAGATACTGTCCGACGGCCAAAAGGTCGAGACGCCGGCGGGCATGTTTGCGAAGTGCCTGCACGTGGTGGAGACTACGCCTCTGGAAAAGGGATCGGCGCACAAGTGGTACGCGGCGGGCGTGGGCGCGGTGAAGGACTCGGAAATGCTGCTGGTGAAATACGGCGCAAAATAGGCTGCATTGAGTCCCAGTTCCCGCCACGAGCCGTTATCGGCGGGCCAGCCAATCGGCGCCGCACCGTCGTGACGCTGGACCCGAAAGGGTTTCGCGGATCTTCGGTCCGCACCCTTACGCCGGAAGCGGCAACGCCGCTCCTAGACAGGAAATGAGCCGGAGAGGTGGCTGAAAACCATGGTTTCCGGCCACCCTCAGGCCCGCGAACGGAAGCGCCGGATGGCGCCCGCCATCCGGCCTAGGTATGATTCGATCGGCTTGTCCTGCATCAGAAGTAGAACTTCACGGCAAGCTGAATCACACGCATGTTCTGCGCATTGTTGAACTCCCCAAAGTAGGTCCCCAGGACCGTCGTGTTTCCGGCCGGCCGGATATTGTTCGAAGCCGTAAGGCCGGTGAAATTGCTGAATATGTTGTTTCCAGTCTGGCCCGCGCCGTTGGTCACGTTGCTGGTCAGGTTGTAGCCCGAAAACTGGGGATGGTTGATGGCGTTGAACCCCTCCGCGCGGAGCTGTATGTAGCGCTTTCCCTCTCCGCCCAGCATGATGTTCTTAAACAGCGAGAAATCCTGGTTGACGATCCAGGGGTTGCGCAGGTACGTGCGCGGGTAGGGACCGGTGTTGTTGAGCCCGGGAACCACCAGGGCGGTCATGTTGATGGTCGAGCCGGTTTGGGGATCGCCACTTAACAGGAAGCGCGGTTGCTGCCCCGAGAGATTGCCGCTGGTAGGGGTGCCCAGGAGACGGTTGCCGGCATCCTGGCCGGAGATGGTGAGACCCACATCGGTGGGCTGCCCGGATGCCAGCGTGGTGACTCCGGAAACCACCCAGTGGTCCAGGATCACGCCGGCCACCTTGTTGCCCCTGAAAAGTTTGCTGCCCTTGGGCAGGTCCCAGACAAAGTTTCCAACCAGGTAGTGCGTGCGGTCGAAGTTGGCGAGCTGATAGTCGAGCGCCGGGTTCACCAGCCTGGTAAACGTGCCATCGTCGGAAATGGTGGTCATGGTCTTCGACCAGGTATAGGCGACGCCGAAAGTGACGTCCCGCGAGAACTTTCGATTGACGGCCACCTGGAGGGAGTTGTAATTGGCCTGGGCGTCGAAGACGTACCAGGTAATGTCGCTGTAGCCCTGGTAGGGACGCAGGAAGTCGGTGCCCAGAATGTCCACGCCGCTGAAACTCAGCCCCGCGCCCGAATACAGCGCCGGCAGGCTGGGCTCGGTGGCGGGGATGACTCCGTTGGCGAACTTGGTGGGATCCTGCGCCGCGGCGGAGAAGGTTGTCCCATAGGGCGGGGTGTTCAGGTTGGTCTTGCGGGGGAGATCGCGCGATTTCGATCCGACGTAGGAGACGTCGACCATCGTGCCGGCTCCGATATTGCGTTGCACGCCAATACTGTAGGAGTATACGTGCGGATAGCTCATCTTCTCGGTCACGCCGGTGATGGACAACGGTGACAGCAGGCCGCTCCCGCCGGGCTGGATGTCCGACAGATAGCCGTACTGAAGGGTGGGCTGGAGGACCATCGGCGGGTTACTGGCTCCAAACCCCGTGAGGCCGCTTTCGTACCGATCGATAGCAATTCCGAAGCCGCCGCGCACCACCGTTTTGTGGTCGCCGGCTACGTCGTACGCAAAGCCCACGCGAGGCTGCGGCAGGATCTTCCGCGTGATGACGCCGCCGTTGGGGTAACCCTTGCTCACCAGGTCCATCCCGTCAAAGATATTGCCGGAGCTGGACACCAGCTTACCGACGTAATAGCCCGGCATGGTGTCCGCCAGCGTCGCGGCGCCGGTGGTGGCCGGGTCGATGGCCCGGTAGGTGGCCGCCCCCGACGAGCAGGTCGAGGCGCCGACGCACACCGGCCGGTACAGGCGCATGGCCTGGCTGGCGCTGAAATCGGCGGGATTGAAGTAGGCCCCATCTCCCGCGGTGTTGTGAACCGGCTGATACCAGGAGAACCGCACGCCCAGATCCAGCGTCAGGTGGCGATTGACCTTCCAGGTGTCCTGCGCGTACCCGGAGACGTCATGGTAGAGGTAGTTCTGATACGGCTTCCCGTTGGCCTGAGTGTACGAGTTGTATACGCCCAGCATGGTGTTGGCAAAGGAGTAGCCGGTATTGAGCGGGTTGGAGGCGTTGTTGGTAAAGTCGATGTCGCTCTGGACGTGGGTTTGATTGTTGCTGGCATTCGAGGCGCTCTGGAAATAAAAGCCCACCTTGAACACGTGCCCGCCGTGAACCTTGGTGAGGCTGTCCATGATCTGCCAGATCAAGAATCGCTGCTCGAAGGGCCCGAAGACGCTGGTATTGACGGGGGAGCCGACGCTCGCGATCCCGCCGAAAGTCAGGCTGGGGATCAAATTGGCGGCGTTGGCGGAGGGATACAGCATCGGGGTGTTAATGCCGGACGTCGCGCGGCTGGCCGCGTTGCCCTCCGGCGAGATACTCACGCCGCCCCGGCCAACGCCGAAAACGAATTCGTTCACCCAGGTGGGTCCGAAGCTCTTGGTGAGCGAAATGCTCGGCACGCTGCCCGGACCGTTTCTCCGATCGGTGATGGTGAGCGGCCAGTTCCAGGAGCCCGTGGTCGTACCGTAGGCGAACTGCTGATCGTCGTGGTTGTACACCCAGCGCACGCTCATCCGGGTAGTGTCGTTGATGTTCCAGTCGCCGCGCAGGATAGTCTCGCTTCGGGGGTAGGCGCTGGGTATCTGGGAAGTGTAGTTGTAAACGTTGCCGCCGGCGGTAGTGTTGGGCTGGGGCAGAAAATTCAGGATCGCCTGGCCGGGGGCGTAAAGACGGTTGGTGGGGATGAGGTTCCCCTGAAACGGCGCCCCCGTGGTGGGATCGGTGATGGTGATCGCCTTGCCGGCGCCGTCCACCGACTTCGAGAAGTCCCCGGTGCGTTCCAGCAAGGTGGGGACGCGGATGTTCATCGACGTAGCCTGGGGCACCAGTTGGCTGTAATATTCCTGGCCGACGAAGAAAAAGAGCTTGTTCTTTCCGTGCACTAAGTGCGGGATGAAGACCGGGCCGCCGAAATTCCACCCGTAGAAATTATAGCGGTACAGGGGGCGCGGGAAATTGGCGGCGGAGCCGCCGCGGAGGTCGTTGAAGTAGGAGTCGGCGTTCATGCTGTCGTGGCGCCGGTAATAGCTGCCGCCGCCGTGATAGTCGTTGGTCCCCCCGCGCGTGGTCAGCGCGATGACGCCTCCCCCGGATCTGCCATACTCGGCCTGGTAGTTCGACGTCAAAACCTTGACCTCCTCGAGGGCGTCGGGGTTAATGGACACCAGCGCCCCGGTGTTGTTGCCCAGGTTCAGATTGGTTATGCCGTCGATGGTGTATTCGTGCTCCAGGCTGCGCGTGCCGTTGACCTGGAAACTGCCGGTGATGTTGGTCACTGTGGACGCCGCGTTGGCCACCAGGGCGGATACGTTGACGCCCGGAATGAACTTCATCATATCTATGACATTCAGGCCGTTGAGCCCGATGTCGCGAATTTCCCGGTTGGTCACGATGTCGGAACGCTCGCCCGAATCCGCCTGAAGCTGGATGGTCCCGGCATCGGCTTCGACAGTGACCGTGTCGTTAACGCTGCCTACCTGAAGAACGATGTCGCCCACGCCGATCTTGGTGGCCAGCGGAAGGATGAGGTCCTTGCTCTCGCTCTTCTTGAAGCCCTTGGCTTCGACTGTTAGGGTGTAGGTTCCCGGCGGAAGCTGGGGGAAAACGAAGTTCCCTTCCGCGTTGGTATTCGTTGCCGAGCGCAAACCCGTATCCTGGTCGACGACGGTCACCTCCACCCCGGGAATTACCCCGCCTCCGGAATCTCTCACCGTACCGGTGATGGATCCGCTATTCTGCGCGTAGGCGCAGATCGATAAAGCGGCAACCAAGACGAGCGCCGCGAGTATGCTCTGAATAGTCCGCACGATGTGCACCGCTCCCTTTCGCACTTCAGATGCTCAGGCCGGGATTTACTTTCCTGAAGCCCGGCATGGGGGAAGTATACAGGAAGGCGCCGTCCGTTGGAACTGCAAGTCGCATAGGTGCGGGTTACACATTTGCATAGGCGCCAGTCGCATATTTGCGGCCCCGTGAGGTCCCATGGGGCCGCGACGGATTATTTCGTTCCCGGCGTCCATTGCGCCAGATACGCCTCGGAGGCCAGGTCCTCGGTCTCTTTATTGCCCGCGAGACGCCACTCTTCCAGGCGGCGGTCCCTCAGCCGTTCCAGCAAACGGCAGCGGCGCTGGGCTTCGAGCAGAGCCGCCTTCCGAGCGGCCAGGCTGTTCACCCGCTCGGCGCGCTGGCGGGCGATGCCGGCTTCCCGCGACCTGACCAGCAGCCGGAATTCTCCCAGCGCCGCCAACTCCCGCCCGAGGATGGTCCGGGACTGGCGTACCTGCACTTCGGCTTTGACGCCGGCGGCTTCCAACTCGGCCCGGACGCGGTCCAGCGCGGCCAGCGCGGCGATCTCCCGCCGGAATTTGTTTTCCTCCAGTTCGAGCTGCTTGCCGCGCCACTCGAGGACCTTCTCCAGACGAAAGCGAAATGCGTTCATAGGCCGCTATGGGGAGAACATCAGGCCTGCTTCGGCCCGGCGATGGAAAGGGCCGGCGGCCCGGAGTGCAGCCGCGCGCCCAGTTCTTCCAGTTTGGAAAGAGTCTGCGGCAGGGTGGAAGCGGCGGCCTGGTCCTGCCGCAGGAAATCGAGCAGCTCGGGCCGCAGCCGGATGCTCGCGTCGAGCGCGGGATTCGAGCCCGCCGCGTAGGCTCCCAACTGGATGAGGTCCTCGGAATCGCGGTATACGGCCAAGGCTTCGCGAATGCGCCGCGCGGCCTCCTTTTGCGCCGGCGCGGCTATTTCCGAAGTGAGACGGCTGACGGAGTGCAGAATGTCGATGGCCGGATAGTGGCCCTGGGCCGCGAGCTGCCGCGAGAGGATGATGTGGCCGTCCAGGATGGCGCGCACCGCGTCGCAGATGGGTTCGTTGAAATCGTCGCCCTCCACCAGCACCGTGAAAAAGCCGGTGATGGATCCGCGCTTGAAATTCCCGGCGCGTTCCAAGACCTTGGGCAGCAGGTTGAATACGGAGGGGGTGTAGCCTTTCTGGCTGGGAGGTTCGCGAGCGGCCAGCCCGATCTCCCGTTGCGCCATGGCGAGGCGCGTCACCGAATCCATGACCAGCAGCACGCTGGCCCCCCGATCGCGGAAGTACTCGGCTACCGCCAGCGCCACGAAGCAGGCGCGCACGCGCAGCGGCGCCGGTTTTTCGGAGGTGGCCACCACCACCACCGAGTGCTTTTGCCCCTCCGGTCCCAATACGTGATCGATGAACGCCCGCACCTCGCGGTTGCGCTCGCCGATCATGGCGATGACCGTCACGTCCGCCGAGTTGTTCCGCGACATGGAGCCCAGCAGAGTGCTCTTGCCGACGCCGCTGCCCCCGAAGATCCCGATGCGCTGCCCCTTTCCGCATGGCAGCAGCCCGTCGATGGCCCGAATGCCCGTGACCAGGGGCTTGGTGATGTGCTCCCGGTCCAGCGGGTTGACCGGCTTTCCGTAGAGCCAGTAGGCCTCCTTGGCCTCGATGGGCGGCCCGCCGTCCATGGGCTTTCCGAATCCGTCGATCACGCGGCCGAGCAGCGTGGGTCCCACCTCCACCCGGGCATCCTCGCTGCGCGCCTCGACCACGTCGCCCGCCTGCAGGCCGTCGATCTCGTCGAGCGGCATGGACAACACCCGCCCATCGCGAAACCCGATCACTTGCGTGCGGATGCGGCGGCCCGCGCCGGTATCGATTTCGCAGAAATCCCCAATGGCCGCGCTGGGCCCGTGCGACTCGATCAACAAGCCGACCACATCGGTGACCTGCCCGGTCCAGCGCAAGGTGACCATGCGCTCCAGCTCTTCCCGGTACCCGGCCAGGGAGATGCGGTCCTTCACGGTGTCCTCCGCAGGCGGTCGGTCAAGCCCCGCTCGATTTCCCGCAGTTGCGATTCCACGGAAGCGTCCAGATTGCCGCGCGTGGTTTCAAACACCACCGACCCGGGCTCCCGCGAGGGATCCGCCACTACCTCGATTTCGGCGCCGGTCTTTTCGCGTAGAACGGCGGACAGCAGGGCGGCGTGCGAAGGGTGGGTCCTTACGCGGCGGATTTCCTGGGCTTGCAGCTTCTCCATGGCGGCCAGGGCCAGCCCGCGCAGGGCCTCGGGATCCACCGCCAATTCGCGGCGCAGGACCCGGCGCGCGATCGCCAGGGCAAGCTGAACCACGTCCGCTTCGGCCTCACGGCGCAGACGCGCGCGCATGGAACCGATTTCCTCGATCGAGCGCGCCAGCCGTTCCATGACCGGCTGAAGCTCGGCCATGGCGCGCTGCCGGCCCGAGGCGTCCCCCTCGCGGGCTCCCGCCTGGTAGGCTTCCTTCGAGCGGCGCTCGCCTTCCTGCTCCGTCTGCGCCAGGCGAGTAGCCGCGTCCGGAGCGCCGGGCGCCCTACCCGCCTCGCCGCGCATCTGCCGCCACACCACGGGCGCGCCGGGCTGCGTCTCCTCGGGCGGCAGCAGCTTACACGACATACTGTTCCCCCACGGTTCCCTTCAGGCTCAGGGAACCCTCCGATTCCAACTGGCGCACGGCCGCGATGATCTGCTGCTGGGCGGCGTCCACTTCCTTGATCTTGATGGGGCCGAGCGCCTCCATGTCCTCGCGCAACATCTCCGCGCCGCGCTGCGACATGCAGCTCATCATGTGGTTCCGCAACTGCTCGCTGGTGCCCTTTAGCGCCACCGTCAGCACCTTGCGGTCCACCTTGCCCAGAACTTCCTTCAACCCCATGGGGTCGATGAGCAGAAGGTCTTCGAAGGTGAACATCAGGTGGCGGATGGTCTCCGCGGTGTTCGGCTCGGCCTTCTCGATATCGTCCAGAATGACGCGGCTCGATCCGGAATCCAGGCGGTTCAACATTTCCGCCACGGCCCGCACGCCGCCGTACGACTCACGGCTGAACTCGCCCAGGGTCTTCAGCTTCTGCCCGATCACCAAGGCGATTTTTAGGATGATGTCGGGTGAGATCTGATCGAGGTTGGCCATCCGCTGCGCCACGTCGGCGCGTATTTCCCCCGGCAGCGCGGCGAGCACCGCGGCGGCCTGCGAGGGGTTGAGGTGGGAGAGCACCAGGGCGATGGTCTGGGGGTGTTCGCTGTGGATGAACTTGGAGAGTTGCTGCGGATCGGCCTTTTGGATGGCGTCGAAAGAGACGGCCTCCGAACCCAGGGCCTTGGTCAGTTTGTCCAGCATACGGCGGGCGGTATCCGGGGGAAACGCCCGCTGCAGCAGCTTGCGGGCGAATTCGATGCCGCCCCTGGCGACATAGTCGCCGGCCTCCACCAGGTGGTGGAATTCCTGCAACACCGCTTCGGCCTGTTCGGTCGAGATGGCCGTCAGCCGGGCCACCTCGCGGCTGACGTTCTGCACGTCCTCCTCGGCCAGTTGCTGCAGCACATCGGCGCTGGCCTGCTCTCCGAGCGTGACCAGCAGCACGGCGGCCTTGCGCAGGCCGGCCAGCACGGGAGCGGTATCGTCCAGGGCATTGACGATCATGGCGGGCGCCTCACCCTACCGAGCCCTCATCCCCGCGGATCCAGGATTGCAGAATCTGGGCGGGCACGCTGGCGTCCTGCTTGATTTTTTCGCGCAGGTGTCTGGCCAGCAGCTCGGAGGTCTTGGTGACGGGCGGCGCCAGTTTCAGCCCGTTCAACGCCTGGACGTCCAGTTTCTTCTGCAGCGCATCCCGTTCGGCCAGCCTGGCGTCGAAGGCGGCTTCGAGGGAGGCGTCGGGGGCCGCTTCCATTCCGGTTTCGCCGCTCTCGCCCGCCTCCAGAGCCGCGGGCGAGCTGACCCGCACGCCGGGCACTCCCCTCCGCCGCAGCACCGACGCCGCCAGAACCACGATCAGAACCAGCCCCACGCCGCCAACGATGGCGAGGATTTGCGGGCTCCATCCGAACGGCAGGGGCGGCGGCGCCGGTTTGGCGGGCCCCGCCGGGTGGTTGTCGGGCGGCTCGGTCAAGAGGGTGGTCTCGAAAGGCAGCGTCTCGACGATCAACTGGTCGCCGCGCTCCGCATTGAACCCCGTGATCCCGGCCACCAGATCGTGAATCACCTTCAGCTTCTCGGGATCGGGCGGAACCAGCGCGCGCTTGTATCCGGCGCCCTCCTTCACCCAATTGACGGTCTGATCCACCAGCACGGCCAGCGACATTTTGCGCACGGCGCCCGCCGGCAGGCGGGTCTTCTTGACCGTGCGAGTGGCCTGGTAGGTGATGTTCTCGGTGACGCGCGCAACGCGATTCGAGGAACTTCCCGGGCGCGAGGTGGGGCGCGGAAGGGTGGACGGCGTGCCCGGCACGCCGTTGGCGGCCGAAGGGCCCGAAGAATCCTCGGACCGCTGGGAACTGGCCATCACCGAGCGCGCCGGGTCGAATATCTCCTCGCTCTGTTCTCCGCCCGTCATATCGCATTCCACCGACACGCCCGCGCGGTACTTTTCGGCTCCCAAAAGCGGCCCCAAGGTGGCATTGATCTTGGCCAGAAGGTCCGATTCCAACCTGCGGCGGTAGTCCATGGAAGCCTCCGACGGCCCCGGACCATCGGGCGATTCGGGGGCCCGGGGACGGCCCAGAAGATTGCCGTTCATGTCGACCACCGACACGGCTTCCGGGGCCAGGCCTTCCACCGCGCTGGCCACCAGGTGGTCTATGGCCAGCACGTTCTGCGGGGCCAGGCGCGCGCCGGGCCGCAGGCGCACCAGAACGCTGGCCTTGGCGGGCTGCTGATCGTCCAGAAAGACCGATTCCTTGGGGAAACTGAGATGGACGCGCGCCTGCTCCACCTCCGCCAGCGACATGACGGAGCGTTCCAGCTCGCCTTCGAGAGCGCGCTTGTAGTTCACGTGTTCGGAGAATTCCGTGGCCCCCAGGTTGGCCTTATCGAACAACTCGAAGCCGATCCGGCCGGATTTGGGCAGCCCCGCGGCGGCCATGCCGATGCGCAGCTCGGCGGCCCGGGAGGAAGGAACCAGCACCACCGCGCCGCCGTCCTCCAGCCGGTACTCGACGCCGCCTTCCTTCAGTTTCTGGATGATAGCGGCGGCATCTTCGGCCGCCAGACCGGTGAACAGCGGGCGGAAATCGGCCTCCCGCCGCCACCCGACGAACGCGTATAGAGCCGCGCCCGCCGCTAGGGCGACGGCCACAATCGCGATCTGTTGCCGGAGCGTAAAACTCGCCAGAAGTTTCTTCATTCAGACAGCGCCGCGGGCCATCGGGGTCCACTGCTTAGATCGGCGGATCGCGCCGAAAACCTGAGGTCTTCACAACTGCATCTGCATGATCGCCTGGTACGCGCTGACCACCTTGTTGCGGGTCTGCAGGAAAAGCTCGAACGCCAGGTCGGCGCGCTCGGTCGCCAGGACAGCCGTATGCAGCTCTTCACCGTCCCCCGAGAGAAAGCGCTCCACGGAAGCGGAGGCATCCTGCCCGAAGCTCTCCACTGTCCGCACGGCAGAAGAGAAAACCTCCTGGAATGCGGCCCCGGCCGTGGTGGCCGCTCCCGCCGGCCGGATGGCGTCGACCAGGGAAGGGGCCGCGATGGGGAGAATCGGTCCGGGCATGTCTCCCCTCAGCTCAGCAGTCCGATCGAGCGCACAATCATGTCCTTGACCGCGGCGATGGCCGCCACGTTGGCGTCGTAGCCGCGCGCCGCGCCCATCAGATCCACCATGTCTTCGGCCGGGTTCATGCGCGGGAAAGCCACGTAGCCGCTGGCGTCGGCGTCGGGATGCCCGGGCATGTAACGGCGCTCGGGATCGCGCGCGTCCGTTATCACGTCCGACACCGCCACCCCGCCGCCCTGGGCCTCTTCGAGAAGCGACTGAAACCCCGCCGCGGCGGGAACGCTTTCAAACACCACGTCCTTTCGCCGGTAGGGCCCGCCTTCCGGCGTGCGCGTGGTTTCCGCATTCGCCAGGTTCTCCACCAGCAGCTCGGCGCGCGCACGTTGCGCGGCCATCCCCGATGCGCTAACCGAGAGCGCCGAAAACAGGCTCATCAGCTTTTGCCCTCCTCGATGGCCGAGCGCACCATCTGGATTTGGGTGCGCATGAGGCTGGAAGCGATCTGGAATCGAAGCGCATTCTCCGCCAGCAGGCGCGCCTCCCGGTCGACGCTCACGTTGTTGCCGTCGTTCTTGACGCGCAGCCCCTGGACTTCGATGGCGTGCGGGGCGCCCGCGGCCGCGTCGCTCAGCTCCGACTGAAAGTCGACATCGAGCGTCTGGTAGCCCGGCGTATCCGCGTTGGCCACATTGGAAGCCACCAGCTTCTGCCGCGCGACCAGCAGATCCATGTATCGTTCGAGTTGTCCCGTCACCCCATCGAGCATCGTCGCCGCCAGAAGCGCATGTGGCGTGCCAATCGGAAAGCCCAGTGAAATCAGCAGGGCTCCGAAAAGGCGAGGCCAAGTTCTTGCCGCGAGCGCCAGTTTCCTGGCGCGCCGGCGCCGCTCAGCATTTGAGAAACTCCGCCGCCCGCAGCAGCATGTGGGCGGGAGATTCCGCCGCCTCCCGGTCCACCACCGCCGTGCTGACCTGCAAGACCGGGCGGACCGTCTTGCCATCCTTCAGGCAGGCGTACCGGCCCGAGAGATTCTCCGTAAGCCATCTGGCGGCGGCCAGCCCTTCGGCTCTCCCCAGCGTGACCTGGGCGATGAACTCCTCGTGTCCCCAGCGCCCGATGACGGCCTCGGATGGCAGGCCGCTGCGCAGCCGCTTGCCGAACGCCCCGGCCAATTCCGCGGCTAACGGTTCGCCCCATTGGCGCTCAGCCAGGCGCAGGCCCTCGATACGCATCAACAAGAGCGAAAACCAGGCGTCGCCGGAGGACCCAATGCGCTTTTCCATCTCCGCGCGGCTGAGCAGATTGCTCATGCTGTCCACCATAGCCGCCGCCTCCAGGCCGTCGATGCGCGAATGGAGCATGCGGATCTCCACCTGGAACTGCGCGGCCAGCAACTGGCCTTGCAGCCGAATCTGCTCCACCTCGCCCTCGGCGGCGTCGGTGGCGGAGACCACGGCCGCGCTGACCGGGCGCGCCTCCGGCAGAGCGGCAATCTCGCGCAGGCGCCCGAGGGACTTTCGCAAGGCTGCGTGGTGATCGCCATCGCTCCTCGACATAGTCTCCATAAGCTCTTCCAGGGCGCGGGTGGAGCGGGCCAGCTCCTCGCGGATCCCGTTGAGGTAGTGGGAGGCATGGTCCCGGTAGGCGCGCAGAAGCCCGCGCAGCGTGGCCCGGCTGTCGAGCAGAGCGCTCTCCTCCCCGCAAGCGGCTGCCTCCGCCAGCGCGTTCAGATGGGTGCGATGCGCTCCGGTGGCGGCATCGTTCAGATCGATGGCGTAGTGCGCCGCATTCCGAATGCCGGCCAGGTAGCACTCCAGGGTGAGCCGGCGCAGAGCGTCGTAGCGCTCCAGTTCCGCAAGGGATTCTTTGATGGAAATCATAGACGGATACCCCGTCGGAACTTATATCGGCGCTTGGGGGAGTTTCCTTTAGTCAGCCGCCTTCTGACGCGGAGAAGATCGCGGAAACAGGATTCGACATGGGCGCCGAGGAGGGAGATGTGAGGGGCGGCAAAGAAGAGGGCGGCAGACGACGACGCGTCTATGATACGCTCGCCCGGGCTGTTCTTTCTCCGAGAGTTTCTCCGCGTCTTCGCGTCTCCGCGTCCAATTCTCGGCTCGATCCTCTTGTTGATGCTCTCGGTGCTTTTCCCCTTGATTTTCCCTTTTTGTTCGCCCAAAATAGGGTAGGAGCCTTCATGGCACTCACCAAACGGCAGAAGCAGGTCCTCGAATTCATAGCCGGCTTCGTGGAGGAACACGGGTACTGCCCGAGCTATGAGGAGATCGCGCGCGGGTTGAGCCTGGCCTCGCTGGCCACGGTTCATAAACACATCACCCTGCTCGAGAAGAAGAGCTATCTGAAGCGCGGGTTCAACCAGAGCCGCTCGCTCGAGCTGGCGCCGAAGTATTTGCAGGAGCAGCGCCGTTTGAAGCCCTCGCCGATGGAAATCCCCCTGCTGGGGCGCATCGCCGCGGGCGCGCCGGTGGAGGCGATGGAGCAGCGCGAGACGCTGAATTTCGCCGACTTCGCGGGGCACGGCGACAACTATGCTCTCGAAGTGCGCGGCGAATCGATGATCGACGATCACATCTGCGACGGCGACATGATCCTGCTGGAGCGCTCGGCGGAGGTGCGCGACGGCGACATTGTGGTGGCCCTGGTGGCCGGGGCCGAGACCACCCTGAAGAGGTTCTACCGGGAAGCCGGAGACATGGTGCGGTTGCAGCCGGCCAACTCCGCGCTGCGGCCGATTCTGGTTCCGGCCAGGGACGTGCAGATTCAGGGTAGGCTGCTGGCCGTGCTGCGGAAGTACCGGTAGGGTTCGGGCAAACGCATCAGTGCTCCAGCAGGCGTTTTCCGCCGGTAATTTGACCTTTGTTTCCCGCCCGTAAGGACACTTCCACGGAATGCCGTTTCGGGGTTGCGCCCGGAGCGGAGGGATAGAACCCCGCTACATAGTCGTACCGGATGTGCTGCGCGATGGCGCTCAGGATCGCGGGCAGCAGGTCCCTGGTGGCGGGCGCGGCGAAGCTGACGCCGCCGGTGCGCTTGGCCAGATTCCGGTACTTGTCCATCGACTCCCAAATGTAAGGGGGGATGCCGCCTTGGGCCTCGGCCAGATTGGCGCCGGGCGGCCGCAGCGAAACGGGGTATAGCGCGATGCCGAATTTCAGCGCGGCGGCGACGGCGTCCTCGTACCGCTCCAGGTCGTCGTAGTCCGCCTGGCCGTCCGAGAAGATCACCATCATGCGAACGGCGGCGCCCCCGTTGGCCGCCGCCTGACGCGCCGTTTCGGCAATGTACGCAAACAGCGGCGTATTACCCGCTTCGACCCTCGCAACCGTATTCATGGCGCGCTCCAGGGCCGGCCCATAGCGCGTGGGGGTGGCGATGCGCACCAGACTGTCGCTAAAGGCGTAGACCGCGATGGTCACGTGCTCATACTCGTTCAGCAGGGTGGTCTCGAAAACGTGCGGTTCGAGCGCGCCGGCCGCCTGCACGCTGCCACTGCAGTCGAACAGAAGCGTGATTTCGAGCGGAACCCGGCGCGGGTAAAAGCGGCCGCCCTCAAAGACGGCGATCTTCCGCGGAACGCCATCCTCTTTGATTTGGATGTCGTCCGGGCGGAGGTCGGTGGCGGGCTGGTTGTTTCGCGGAACGAACTGGAATCGAACCAACGCGAGATCCGTGTCGGCGCGGAATTTCGCGCCGGCCGGCGCGGGGGCCTCGGGACGTTTCTCCACCACGGACAGCCGGGCGAGAACCGCGTCCATCTCGGGGCCGGGTTTGGCGAAGCGGAGGAACTCGCGGAACTGCTCGGCCGCGCCGGCGAAATCCTGGCGCCGCACCAGCATCTCTCCAAGCAACCTCCATGACTCCGGATACCGGTGCTCGTTATCCAGCCGGATGGCTTCCCGGACACTGCGTTCCGCCGCTTCCGGATTGTGGAGATTGAAATTGGCGACGGCGTTGTACAGGTAATTCAGACGATTCCTGCCGGGATCGATCTCGATCAGGCGCTCCGTGCTCGCGAGCAGACCCTTCCAATCGCCGGTATCGTGCTCCAAGGTGGCCAGGAGGGAATACGGCGCGGCGTAATCCGGGTCGGCCTTTATGGCCGCCTCCAAGGACTTGCGCGCGGCTTCCAGATCGTGG
Source organism: Terriglobia bacterium (assembly GCA_963767595.1). Lineage (GTDB taxonomy): Bacteria > Acidobacteriota > Terriglobia > Bryobacterales > Bryobacteraceae > BOG-224. The sequence continues at coordinate 83,194 of CAVYEK010000022.1, read as the reverse complement.
GAGTCCATCTGAAGTTCGCCCAGCCTGTACCAGGCTTCGGCGAAGCGCGGGTCCAGAGAAACAGCTCGCTGATAGCCCTGAATGGCCTCGGCGGTCCTTTTCTGATTCGCCGCCCGCTCCGCTTCATCGAACGCTCCGCGCGCCTCCGTGGGTCCGGTCTGCGCAAAAAACGCAACCGGGACCAGCAGGGCCGCAAGCGCCAGTTTCATGTCTTCTCTTGACGTTATCCGCCGCTGGTTGGTTGCGGCGCACGGCCAGGCGGTCTTCTACGCCGCGGACCGCTCGAGCAGCGCGTCCTGCTGCAGCTCCGCGGCGGGCGTATAGGCCTGCAGAGAGTCCAGCGATTCCAGCACGCGCTCCAGAAGGCTGTCGGTTTGCGAGACGGTGGTCTTCAGAACATCTATGGACTGGGCCTGGGCGGTCAGCCGATCGTCCAGGGAACCCATGGTCTTGGAAAGGAACTGCTCCATGGCCGCCACGATTTGCGCGGTGGAAGGCGCCTCGGCGAGTTTGGCGGCGTGTTCGTCCAAGCGCGCTTCAATGTGGCCGAAGCGGGCGGCGCTGGCGGTCTCCTGGGACGCCAGGCGACCTTCCAGCTCGGCGAGCGAACGCTTCAGATCCTTGACCGGCGCGTCCATCCCACCCCGTTCGCGGCGGGGTCCCATTAGCGCGGCGGCGGCGGCTCCCGCCACAAACATCGCCAGGCGTGGCGCATACTTCAGAATTCGTTCCATGAGTATTTCACCTATGACAAGACCCGTCCATAGCCAAGGCAGTCATTCACAATGGCACGGCTGACGCTGGCTGAATCCACCGTGTACGCCCCCGTCTGGTATGCGCTTTTCAGCCGCTCCACCTTGGCCCCTTCCTCGAGATCGAGGGCTGTCTGGCGGTCCGTTAGCCTGGCCGCGAAAGCAGAGACGGCAGCTTCGTCCTGTTTGAAGACTTCCGGCTGCCCCGCGATCCGGCGAACCTGTTTGGCCTCCGAAGTCGGCGGCGGCGCCGACGCCGGCTCGGGAGTCCGATCACGATCTGCAATCCTCACCGCTCGTTACAGCTCTCCAGTACTTTGTATCGGCGACCCGCGCACGACTTTCTAGGGTTTTTATCGCGCGCGCGTCATTCGGGCGCCTTGACGCTGTACGTCCGATGCAGCCAGGTCTTGGGTATCGGGACCACGCAGATGTTCAGAGACCGGTTGTCCTTGGAGATCAGGGCGGACTGAATCTCGATCTTTGTGCCGTCCGCGTTGAAGGTGGGGTGGATGTGATCCGCGCCCTGTTTTTGGGGACCGGCCAGCAGGTTCATCTCGCCGCTGTGCCGATCATAGAGCCAGACCTCGAACTGAAAATCGTCGGAGGCGGCCCAGCGGCCGTCGACCGATCCGGCGACATGCCAGTCCGAGCGGCCCGGCGACCACGCGGGAATCTGCCCCACAATCCGCATCTCCCGGGTCCGCAAATTGACGATAGCCACGCCGGTGGGATGTTCAAACGTGCCCGCGATGCCCCAATCGGATTGGGGCGTGGCGCTGGCGATCGAGCGGTGGCCCAGGATGGCGATTACCGCTTCATCCTTGTTGATAACCGCCTCGTGCGTGATCCATTCGTACGGCGCCTCCGGATAGAGCGGCCGCAAACCGCTCCCGTCGGACTCGACGATCCACGTCCGCTGCGGGGCCTTGCCGGTGGTCTCCCAGCAGAAGACGATCTCGCCGGGCATCCACGGATTGGATTGCACGTGCCCAATCTGGAAGCCGACGTTGGCGACGAACTTTATCTCCCCGGTCTTGAGGTTCATGCTCCGCAGACCGCTGGTGGTCTGGCGGGCGCGCGGGCCGAATCCCGGCAGGAGGGTCTGCCCGGGAGACAGTTGGGTGGTTTCCGGCCCGTCGACCCGGAAGTACATGAAGTCGTCGTTGGCGTCCAGGCCCATGTTGCCATCCACCTGAAGGGTGGGCGGGATGGTTCCGCAGACGCGTTGGTAATTGGCTGCGGGTTTCACGGTTCCGGCGGCCACGTCGGCGAAGAGTTTGGCGAGGTCGATCTCGAGAATCCGCCGCGGCCCGCTGGGGCCGCGAGGCGGCGGCGCGTCGGCCGGTGCGCCCGCGGCCCGTCCCGGTCCCCGGCCCGCGCCTTGGGCGGCGCCGGGCGGGGTGGTTGGGCCCGGGCCTCTTCCGCCGCCGCCGCCGTCCAGGACGTACAGCTTCATCGTTTTGTTCCCGGCGCACAGCATTCCCTGGAAGCCCGTTTCGGTCACCTGCACGATTTGACCCGTCTCTTCGTTCACCGCCAACGCCTGCGGGCCTGTCTCCCGGACTCCCCGAAAGATCAGCCACTTGCCATCGGCGGTCCACTGCCGATGCGTCTGATAGATCTTGGATTGGCTGTAGCCGCCATCCGTGCTGGTCAGAAATGTGAGCGGAAGACCAGTGACCGGGTCCGGCACGATCTTCTTCTCGGATGGCCAGGTCCGGCCCATTTGCGCCAACGCGGCGGATGCGGCCAACAGCGTGACGGCAGCGAGACGAGCGGCGGTCTTGATTTCTCCTGAATACATAGTCGATCCCTTTTGTCGCGGCTGATATTCCGCGAGGCTCAGCCGGATTTCCATTTTGTTCCCGAGTCCGATTAGTATACACCCAATCGTCTCGGGCCGATCCCTTCGGAATCGTCACTGTCAAGCCTCGTTTAAAACGTCCCCTGTGCGTTGTGACGCCTTTTGTTGCGACACCGCGCGCGGCGCCTCTGGAAACCTCGGCGTTGACCGCGAAATCGTGCCCGGCTACACATTTGGAAACCGGCTTGAGATGCGCGAGTATACGTGGTGGAGGGGTTTCGCGCGTCACCGCGCCGGCGCCTTCCAAAAATGCACGATTTTGGCGCGCCGCTGTAACCGGAACCGCCGCAAGTCCGTATACCTGTTTTAAGGCTGCCTGAAGCCGAAGTTTGATTTATGCCAAACGGAAAACTCATTGTTTTAACCGCGAGCACCTCTGAATCGACTGAGTATCAGCGCAGTACCTGGCGGCAGATGTTGCTGGCCACTCTTCCCCAGCAATATGCCAAGTGGATGGGCGTGGACTGGTCCACCCAGGTCGAGAGAAACCCGGACGGGTCGGCCAAGTATGTCCCCAACGGCCTGCGCGTGGTGGAGGCTCTGCTCAGCCGCCATTTTTCGCCGGACGATATCGCCGTCTGCTATCCCGATGAACTCGAGCAGTTCGTGGGGGAGGAAACGCGCGTGGTCGGCGTCCACGCGCACAACCCCCTGGGAATCTCCTTCGCCACCAACGTGTACTCCGGCCTTTACGGGCGGACGTGCGAGCCAATCAACGCCTATGAGTTCCGGCGTCTGATCCATCATCCGGCGATCCAGCGGCGGCGGCCCGCCGGCCTCAAACTGATTGTCGGCGGGCCGGGAGCCTGGCAAATCGAGCACAAGAACGTCCAGGACGAATGGGGGATCGATTGCCTTGTCCACGGTGAAGCCGAGGAGGAGGTGGTCGGATTGTTCGACGCCGTGGTGCGTGGCGAGGCGATCCCGCGCAGGGTGGAGTGCCAGAGCCCGAGACTCGAAAGCATCCCGTATGGACTGAACCGCTCCACTTTCGGCGTGGTCGAGATCACCCGCGGCTGCGGCCGCGGCTGCCAGTTCTGCTCGGTGGCGTTGCGCGGTGGCAAGAGCATACCGCTCGATCACATCCTCGGCAATGTCCGGCGGCAAGTGGCCCAGGGGGCCGATTCCATCACCCTCACCACCGAGGACCTGTTCCTCTATGAGCAGGGCCGGAAATTCGCCACCAACGCCCCGGCGCTGCAACGGCTTCTGCAATCGGTGACCGATGTTCCGGGAGTTCGCTACATCATGCTCACTCACGGCACCATGGCGCCGGTGGTGGTGCAGCCGGCGCTCGTGGACCAGCTTCATCTGGCGGTCGATAGGAGCGTACACCAGCATCCGGAATCGACCCATCCCGACCACCGCTACGCCATGATGTTCGTGGGTCTGGAGACCGGCTCCGTCCGTCTTTTCAAGCAATTCATGAAGGGCAAGAGCTATCCCTACCGCCCGGAGCAGTGGCCCGACGTGGTGCTGAAGGGCATGGAGATCATGAACCGCGCCAACTGGTTTCCGATGTGCACCTTCATCATCGGTTTGCCGGGCGAGACCGACGCGGACATGCGCGAGTCGCTGGACTTGCTGTACTCGCTCAAGAGCGCGAAATGGTGCGTCATCCCCACCCTGTTCGTGCCGCTCGAGGATACCCGTCTGGCATCCCAGGATGCCGCCAGGATCGCTCGTATGACGGACCTGCAGTGGGAGTTCTTCTTCACGTGCTGGCGATACAACCTCGACTTTTTCCGCCGCGAGAAGGGCATCCAGTGGAAATATAACCTTGGCATTCCGCTGTATTACTACTCCATCGGCCGCAAACTCTACGGTCCGCCGATGAAATACCCCCTGTTCCGCCTGGGCCATTTCCCGGAGCGGTTCCTGCGGAGGAAGCTCTATCTGGATTTTTCCAACGGGAATCGGCCGCGGTATACCACGCCGGACTTCGTGGAGGCGCCGGAAGCGCACAAGCGCCCCGAACTGCCTGAGCTTGTGAATATTGGGTAAGGCGGGCTGGTCTGGGAGCGGGGGATCTCGGCTTTCCACCGGGCGCCGGGGACCGGCGCGCCGTCAGCGCACGTCTTCCCGATCCCGGTCAGGCGGGCAATTGTCCTGGCTCCCAGCCGGGCGCCCCGCGGTTACTCAGGCTCCTCGGTTCGGTCCGATGGCGTGTAGTAGTCCTGCACGCCGAGGTTGTCTTCCGTTTCCGACTCGCTCGCGGCGGATTGCTCCAGGAGGACCTCGTCCTCGGGAAACTCGTTCCTGGGGCGTCTGGCTTTCTTGCGATTCGGATCGGCCAGTTGCTGATCGCCGTGGCGCACATAGTACGGCGAGGTGGAATCTATCCGGAAATCGTCCATGGGGCGACCTCCCTGGTCCGATTTGTACCGAAAGCCGGGGCGAAAGTCAACGTGGCGCAAGCCTTCCGAAGACTCCCGGCGGCGCTCAGCGGAATTGCATTTTCATGGATGCATTTCCAATTCAGTATGTGCCCAGCAAGACGCGCAAGGCTTGCGGGGCGGCGTAAAAACTCAGCCCGCCGTAGTCGGTCTCGTCGCCGTTCCAGATGCGAATCGGCTTAAAGACGCCGTTTTCGTATCCGCCTTCCTCGACGCGCAGGAAATCGCGATGGGCGCCGGCGGCGGACGGCGTAAAGTCGATTTTGCCGTAGGCTACCGTCACCAGGAACTCGTTCTCGCCGAGCTTCGCCACCAGGGCGCGGCCGATGGGGGTGGGATTGCCGGCCGTGCTGTTGTTGCGGCCGCCGGCGCCGAAGGTGACCACGGCCTTCCAGTTTCCGAAATCCATGGTCTGCCGGGCTTGCCCTTGCTCCTCGGCCACGGCTTGCAGCTTCCCCTCGAAGTTGAGGCGGGCGGCCTCCCGCATGATGGGCTCCAGCATCTGGTAGTTGAGAGTGATCGGATTCAGGTTCTCCGGAGCCATGCGCGGCATGCCCTGCGGCTCGGTGGAGAAACTGGTGTAGTCGAGGCCAAAAGGCGACCACCCGATGGCGCCGCGCCCCAGCGCGGCGAACATGAGGCGCGGGTAGCCGGCGGGACCGCCCGTCTCAGGCGCCAGCAGCGGGTTGTCCGGCCGGGCATACAGCTCGAGCGCTTTGCGGTAATGGGCGCTATCGTTCTGATAAATGTCCGGCGCCAGCACGTCGAGGGCCGGGGCGGCGGCCTTCCAGATCCCCAGTACGTTGTCAGTCGGCCCGCCGCTTTCGTACGTGCCGGCGGGCCCCGGGTTAACCGGATCGCGCAGCGCGGCGTTGGCATACATCGGCAGGGGGTATTCCTTCTTGCCGGCAGCCGCCACTTGCCCCACGAAGCGCGCGACGGACCAGGCGTGAAAGTACTCGTCGGCGTTGGGGCCGAAAGCCGCCGACCAGCTTGCCCCGGCGGGGGCGGTCACGCCGAGGGCCTTGAGCAGTTCGGCGGGCACAGGCCCGGCGAAGAGTTTTTCGGCCGCCGGGGAGTAGTCGCGCACGCTGCCCCAGGAGCCCGGTTCGTTCTCCACCTGCACCATGATTACGGTGCGTTCGGCGTCGGTCTGCTTGAGGTGGCGCATGAAGGCGCTGAAGGCGCTCATATCGCCCTGCAGCGCGGCCGGCGCGTGGGGTGAAGGCGAATCCACGATGTTCCCGTTCTTGCCCACGATGCGCGGGAATTTCTCGGGCTGCCGCTTGGCCCACAGCGGAAGGTAATGCGAGCTGCCGTTCTTCCAGGTGGCGAACCACAGCAGCACCAGCCGGGCCTTGTGCTCCCGCGCCTGAGTGACGATGGTATCGACCACCGAGGCGTCGTACTTTCCCGGCTCCGGCTCGAACTGTTCCCAGTAGACCGGGATCTCGAGGGTGTTGGCGTGCAGCGTCTCGATGGCCCGCCAGACTTTGGGCAGCATGGCCGGCCAGGCGCTGGAGTTATGGCACTGCGCCCCGAGAATCAGGTAGGGCGCTCCGTCCACCATCAAGGCGTAACGGCCGTCCTTTTTCACGATTTCCGGAATGGGCTTGGTCTGGGCCGCTGCGGAAGCGGGGAAGAGGACGGCGAGAAAGCAGCCGGCCGCGAGCAGGCGGCGGAAGAATGCTGTTCTTGTTTTCATGATGGGAACTCCTGTTGAGTCAGGCTAGCTGCCGCTCCTATGTGGGGCCAAGCCTTCGGGCTTGCCGCTGGCCTTCAAGCCGGCGTTCTTCGGGTGGCCGCAAGACGCCGGGAAAAATCCCGGCGGCAGGCCGAAGGCCTCACCCCACGTAGCCTACTTCGCGCTCCCCGCTATTCGAAGGCGGAACGCGCCCGTCAGTGGCGTCGCCTGGGTCGCGCGGATATCGTCGCCCGTAACGTCCCTGCCGGTGGAAGCGATGGCGCTGCTGAGAGACAACATGACGCCGTTGCTATCGGCGGCGGCGTGCGTGTGCAGTGGCTTACCGGCGGCCAGCGCGACGAAGCCGTTGTTGCCGGCGCCGGAGAGGGCTATCCAGTGGATATCGCGCCGGGAGGAGCCGAAGGTGGCGTCCTTGCTGGTGATGGAGCCGTGGGGGTTGCCGATGTGGTCGGCCGGAGTTTCGGTCCAGAAGCTGTCGGCGAACCAGGACATGCGGTCCGTGGCGGCGGGGAGCAGAAACTTGAGACCGGCTTCCCGGGCGGTGGCGTCGGCGGCCTTCCAGGAGAGCTTCCAGGAGAGATCGGCCTGGGCATCGGGGCCGATCACCAGAGTGTAATTGAGCTGGCCCTTGAGCTCATCGGAGCCGGCCAGGTAGACGTCGGAGGTCACTTCGATCCTGGCGTTGCCGCCATCCATCCTGGCGGTGACCACGGGGTTGCGGTACTGAGGCGCCTGGGCGCTGCTGATGGGGGGCGGCGGGGGCGTGCCGCGGCCTCCCCCTCCTCCTCCGCGACCGCCGGGGACGGGAATCGATTCGCCGAGGTTGAGGATGGGCCCGCCAAGGACGACATCCCGCTCCCCGGCGCGCCAGGAAGCGATCTGGCCGGTGCGCTTATCCAAGACCAACCGGGTTCCGGCGGTTTCCACCACCACGTTCTGCCCAGCCTCGGAGAGGCGGACGGGTCCGCTGGCCGCCAGCGCGGCGGGGGCGGCGGGACCTGCGTAGCCTTTCACGCTCAAGCGGGTGGCATAGACGCTGCGGCCGTCGGGGTGGATGAACTCCAGGCGGAGGGTGTCCATGCCGCCCGTGGCGGGGAATGCGGCATCCACCGTGGAGCGGGGCTTGGCGGCGACGTGGGTTACGCCGTGGGCCAGTTCCTTGTCGCCGGCCAGCGCCTGCCAGCGGCAGGTGAGTTCGGAAAGGTCGGTGAACGAATAGCGGTTCTGGAGCGGGACCGTGACCTTGCCGGCCACCGGGGAAACCTCGCGGGCGGCGGTGGTCACCGGGCTATAGACCATCTTGAGGTTGTAATAGCGATTGGGTTTGATTTGGCGATCGGCGGTGACGGCGCCCCCGCCCCCCGAAAGGCGAATGCCCTTCGCGTCGATGCCACGGGCGCCCGGGCTGGGGGTGGACCAGCGCTCGGGGAACCGGTCGGCCAGGTTCTGTTCCTGCCATTCCCAGATGAAGGCGCCGCTAATGCCGTCGGAGCCCCAGATGGGTTCCCAATTGGCGGCCAGGATCTTGCCCCAGGGGTCCTCGATACCGCCGATTTCGGTGTAGATGGCGGGGACTTTCGCGCGGGCGGGGCTCTTAAGCATCTCCTTCATGTTCGCTATGGGGGGATAGTGGTAATCGTCAAAGTCGGTCTTGGGGTTGGGACCCAGGCCCTGCTGGGATATTAAGGCCAGGCGCGTGAAGTCATTGGCCTTCATGTAGTCGAACACCGCCTGCCCATTGGGGCCGTAGCCGCTTTCGTTGCCGCAGCTCCATACCACCACGCTGGGACGGTTCTTGTCGCGGGCCAGGGTTTCCTTGGCGCGGAAAACGAAGGCCCACTGGCGGGTGAGGTCGCGCATCTCGCCGGCTACCCAGCAGAAAGGCGACTCGTCCAGGACGTAGAAGCCGGCCTCGTCGCACAGTTCCAGAAAACGGGCCGCGTGGTTGTAGTGGCTGGTGCGGATGGCGTTGATGTTGGCGGCCTTCATGAGCTTGATATCGGTCTGCCAGACCTTTTCGGTGAGGGCGTGCCCGAGCGTCAGGAATTCATCGTGGCGGCAGGTGCCGGTGAGTTTGACGGGCACGCCGTTGACCAGCATCACGCCGCCCTTCAACTCGACCGAGCGGAAACCGATGCGGTCTTGCACGCGCTCCACGGTCTGTTTCCCATCCGACAAGCTGTAGAACACGTAATACAGGTTCGGCTTTTCCGCCGACCAGAGCTTGGGCGCGGTGACCAGCGTGGTCATGAGCACATAGGCGAAGCCGTCCGGGCCGATAACGCCGGCCCGGTTCAAGGCGGGGAGCGCCACCTTGGCGCCGTCCAGGGAATACAGTTCGCCGGCAAGGTTGAAATGCGCGCCAACCGGGCCGGCGATGCGGACACTGGACCTCAGGGTAGCGTTCTTGTACTGGGCATCGAGGTCTGTGACCACGGTGACGTCATCCACGTGCAGGCGCGGAAGAGCGAGCAGATAATTCTCGCGGTAGATGCCGCCCAGGCACCAGAAATCGCCTTTATCCAGGCTGACCGAAGAGGTCTTCTTGTACACCCGGACAGCCATGAGATTGCGCTGGCCGGGCTTGAGCGCTTCGGTCACGTCGATGTCGAAGGCCGTGAAGCCGCTCTCGTGGTAGCCCGCGCGGTGGCCGTTGACGAAGACTTCGGCGCCGTCGTAGACGCCGTCGAAATGCCAGAGGACGCGCTTGCCGGCGAAGGAAGCCGGGACTTGCACCCAGCGGCGATAGAGGCCGATGTCTACGGATTGGTTGCCGGTGCGTTCCTGGTAGGTGGGGATGGAGAAGCCCTCAACCTCCCAATTGGCGGGGACGGGAATGTCCTTCCAGTCGGCGTCGGAGGCGGCGGGGGTGGCGAAATCGGGGATGGCGGCATCGGACGGCAATTTGCCCTCGACCGCCGGGCTGACGCCTTGATCGAGTTTGAAGCGCCACGTCCCAGTCATGGGGAAGACGGCGGGATTGCCGGCGCGCAGGCGGGCGACGGGGACGGGCGCAGGGCCGGGGACCGGCACGGGGGCCGCGAAGGCCCACGACGAAAGGGCGAGACCTAAGGGGATGAGAACGCGTCGAAGCATGTAAGCCTCTGGTTTGGCATCGGAATGACCGCTTCCTTGCCTCCCCGGATTATACATCCGAGCGCCTGCGGTGGGGGTTTTTGTCCTCTCCATCGTGAGCGACGCCGGCCCGAAGACGCCGGGATTGTAGCATTTCTCCAAGGTTTCGACCTTGACTGTGGCGCACCGGTTTCGTCAAGGCCTGGTGAGCAAAGCGGGATCGAAGGCGGCGCGGGTGTGATGGGGGGCGCCGGAGCCGCGGTTGACGATAAGGAGCGAGGAGCCGGGCTGGCCCTCGACCTTGCATTCGATCTGGCTGGCGGACCACACCCCTTTGACCTCGCGGAGGCCGTAGTAGATGAAATGCTTCAATTCGCCGGAGGACTTGACCACCTTCTCGACCTTGACGATGCAGTACAGGTCGCGATCGAGCCACGAGGTAACGGAGGCATAACGGGTTTGGTCGCCGGGGCCGGGCTCGCTACGCAACACGGCGCAGGTACGGGCGCCATAAGTGGCATCCGGCAGCAACGTCTGCCGGCGCCACGTGGACTGGTTATCGAGCAGGTCCTCGTAGGCGAAATTCGTGCCCAGCAGCCCTTCGCCCCAACGTTCGGGCGGAATGTCCTTCGGCGCGGAATCTCCCGGGCGCCCGGTGCGGATCACCATGGAGCCCGTGGAGGGGGCGATCAGGAGGAGGCGAACGCGCGGGTTGGCGACGTCGCAGAAAATGCGCAGGCCCTCGGGGAAGGCGTGGGCCTTGACGGTGATGGGATGGCTCTGGCGCTCGCCGGAGGCGGTAACGTCGACCAGGCGGGCGGATGCGGTGAAGTCGACGCTGTTGCGGGCGGCGCGGAGGCGGGTGAGGACTTCATCGAGAGTGGCGGCGCGGGGAGCCGCGGCGGGCAGCAGAAGGAGAGCGGCGAGGATTGCCGGCGGGCGCATGGATCACCGGGAGCAGATGCGTCCATCGCGAATATGGATATTGCGGGCGGCCGATTGGGCGACGGCCTCTTCGTGAGTGACCACGATCATGGTGAGGTTGCGGCTTTCGCGGATGCCGGCCAGGACCGACATGATGCGGGCGGAGTTTTCGCTGTCCAGGTTGCCGGTGGGCTCGTCGGCGAGAAGGATTTCCGGGTCGTTGGCGAGGCTGCGGGCGATGGCGACGCGCTGGCGTTCGCCGGCCGAGAGTTGATTGGGATATTGGCCGAAGCGGTCCTTAAGTCCCATTTCGCAAAGCAGGGCGGCGGCCTTCTCGGCGCGCTGGCGGAGGGTGAGCGAGCTTTCGAACATGGGCATCTGCACGTTCTCGATGGCGCGCAGCGTGGGCAGCAGATAGAAGGCCTGGAAGACGAAGCCCACCGAACGGGAGCGGAAGGCGTCGAGATCGCAGGAGCGCGCCAGATCCCGGCCGCGGAAGAGAACTTCGCCGGTGGTGGGGCAGTCCAGGCCGCCGAGCAGGTGAAGCAGCGTGGACTTGCCGCTCCCGCTGGGGCCGCTGATGGCCACGAATTCGCCGGCGGCGACGGTGAGATCGACGCCGCGCAACGCCTGGATGCGGCCTTCATCATAGTGCTTGGCGACGCCGCGAGCTTCGAGCAGGCTCTCACTCATAGCGCAGGGCCTCCACGGGGGATAGGCGGGATCCGCGCCACGCGGGCGCCAGGCCGGCCAACAAACCGATCAGCACGGCGACGGACAGCGACTCGATGCCCTGCCAGAGAGGAACCACGGGACTGACAAAGCTGGCGGTGGCGGGCAGCGCCGCGAAAGCCTCGAGGGCCAGCCATCCGCCGACGATGCCCAGGCATCCGCCGGCCAGGCCCAGCGCGGCGGCCTCGATGAGGATCAGCCTCATGACTCGCAGGCGTTTCCAGCCCAGCGCGCGGAGGATGCCGATTTCCCGGGTGCGTTCGAAGACCGACATGGCCATGGTATTGGCAATACCCAAGGCGCCGATAAGCAGAGCGATGAGGGAGGTACCCCAGGCCGTGGAGCGGGCGAGGACCACGAGCTGGTTGTTGCGGGCGCGATCGCCGCTGGGAACGGCTTTGAGGCCGGGGAGGGCGGCTTCGATGGCGGCGCGGGCGCGATGAATGAGCGCCTCGCCGGATTCTCCGGGGGCGGGCTTGCGCAGACGCACGTGGAAGGCGGTGACCTTGCCCTGGAGGTCGGTGAGCCGCTGCAACTGGTCGAGGGGCATGATCGCGCCGCCGATCTCGAGAGCCGAGCCGCCGCGAAAAACGCCCACAACCTGGAACGCGGCGCCCTGAATTTCCAAGGAATCGCCGGCCTTCTTCCCCAGATTGTCGGCGAGCACCTCGCCCAGCATCACCTCGAGCAAACCATCGTGGAAGCGGCGGCCCTGCAGTATGTCGAGGGGGGTGAACTCGAACGAATCCGCGGGCCATCCGTAGACCAGGGCATTGATTTCGGGAGTGAGGTCGATCAGGTTGGCGAGGAATGGTTCGGCGTCGGCGACATCCGGAATGGCGTGGAGTTTGAGACCGGCGGTCTGGTCCACGGAGGTGTTGAGGAACATCTTCTGCACCACCACCAGGTCCGTGCCGGGGCCTTCGTAGAGCTTCAGCCACGCCTGTTCGAAAGACCGCGAGAATCCTACCAGGGCGGTGAAGGCGCCGATTCCCACGGTCACGCCGCAGAGCGTGAGCGCGGTTCGCAGGCGGCGGCGCAGGATGTTCTTGAGCGCAACGCGGAAGAAGGACATGGTTGGAAGCTGCCGGCTTTCGGCGATCGGCCGCTTTCAGCGTCTCCTGAAGCGGCTCACCCGTCCGACGCGTAGAGATGAACATAACCTCTGGCAGGGAGGTTGTCAAGAACTCCCAGGAGGCCCTGATCCGTCTGTAGCGCAGAATGCCGGCTCCGGGTTCACCGCGGAGCAGGAGGTGTTGTTCGACGATCTCCGCCTCCGGCGCGTTCCACGGCACAGGCGCAAGTTTGGGGGGGACCTGAATCCCAGGCCGCGCACAGGGTGAGGTCGGCTAAAATGAAGCTTTCCATAGTGCTCCCGGCGCTGTCACCTGGCATTCGGTAATTCCATGGGCAAAACATCCTCCATCATCGAAGTCGTTCATCTGGTGAAGCGGTTCAAGGATCTCGCCGCGGTCGACGACATATCGTTCACCGTGGAAGCGGGAGAGATCTTCGCGTTTCTGGGTCCGAACGGCGCAGGGAAGTCCACCACCATCAAGGTGCTCATCACGCTTCTGGCGCCCACCAGCGGTACGGCCACCATCGACGGGCACGATATTGCGCGCCAGGCTCCCGAGGTGCGGCGAGCGATCGGCTACGTGCCGCAAATGATTTCCGTGGACGGAACGCTCACCGCCTACGAAAACCTGATGCTCATGGCGCGGCTCTACGACATTCCGAGGGCGGAACGAAAGGAACGCGTCCGGGAAATGCTCGCATTTCTCAACCTGGAGGGACACACGGATGCGCTGGTGCGTACCTTCTCCGGCGGCATGATCCGGAAGATGGAGGTTGGCCAGGCCATGCTCCACCGTCCCAAGGTCCTCTTGCTCGACGAGCCAACCACCGGACTCGATCCGGTTGCGCGGCAGAACGTTTGGGAACACCTCTTCGACCTGCGGGGCAAATTCGGCACGACCATTTTCTTCTCCACGCACAACATGGAGGAGGCGGATGAGGTGAGCGACCGCGTGGCCGTGATGAACCGGGGAAAGATCGCCGCCACGGGCACGTCGGAAGAATTGAAGGCGAAAACCGCCAAGCCCGATGCCACGCTCGAAGACGCCTTCATCTTCTTCACCGGCAACAAGCTTCAGGAAACCGGCAATTTTCGAGAAATTCGCAGGGCCAGGCAAATCGAACGGCGGTTAGGATAGCAGCCGGGGCGCATATGCTTTACTACCTTTCACAGACGTTCAAGAAATCCTACGTGCTGGCGGAGATGGAAACGCGCAAGCTCCTCCACGATCCCACGGAACTCATCTCCCGAGCGGTGCAGCCAATCTTGTGGCTCGGCATTTTCGGCGAAGCGCTAAGCAAGGTGCGGGCCATAACGACGCCGGGACTGACGTATCTCCAGTTCATCACGCCGGGCATTCTCACCCAGTCGGTCGTCTTCGTTGCCATCTTCTACGGCCTGTACGTCATCATGGACCGCGACACGGGCGTGCTGCAGAAACTGCTGGTCACGCCGACGCCGCGTCTGGCCTTGGTGTGGGGCAAGATGATCGCCGCCGGCATCCGGGGCCTGAGCCAGGCGCTCATTGTTTTTCTTTTCGCCATCATCCTCGGCATCCGATTGAACATTACCTTGTGGTCGGTCCTCGGAGTGATCGTCATTGTCATGCTTGGCGCGAGCTTCTTCACCGGCCTTTCCATGATCGTCGCCGCCATCGTGAAGACCAGAGAGCGGTTCATGGGCATCGGCCAGGTAATCACGCTGCCACTTTTTTTCGCTTCGAATGCCATTTATCCGATTGCCATCATGCCCGCATGGCTCCAGGCGGTGGCCAGAGTGAATCCTCTGAGTTATATGGTCGACGGATTGAGGGCGCTCATGCTCTCCGGCGGCGTCGCGAGTGTAGGCTTCGACATCGGCGTACTTGCCGTTGTGTCTCTGCTTATGTCAATGCTCAGCGCGTGGTTTTATCCCAAGGTGGTAATGTAGCGGCTGCACGGCCCTCACGGCTGCCGCGGCTCCGATATATCGACGATGCGCGAGTCGGCCTGGAACTTCTTGTAGTCGCTGTAGGTGGTTACGCGTTCCAGCCTCACCGACTTGACCAGCGCCACCTTCGCCGCTATCTTCACCTCGATGCTCTTCGGCAGCCATACCTCGTCGTTTACCCGTACCTGTTCGATAGTCGCGACGCTGCCCGGCTCGATCCGCACCAGGAACCCGGCGAACGAGATGGTCGCGAGCGACTCGACGGAAACCTTGATCCACTGGTAATCCGTCTTGTCGATCCAGAACCGCGCCTTGACGCGCGGAAGGAAAAACGCCGAAGACGCCTTCGGTTTGTATCCCGGTTTGGGCGTCGCGTCGATCACGTAGGCATGACCTCCGTTGAGATCTTCCTCACCCGCCAGCCGAAGGTCGAAAGCATCCGAGATCTCGCGAAGGGACTCGCGCTGTCTTTCGCTCCGGGCCTCCCACTCGCCGATGCGGCGCTGGCGCTGCTCGGGGGTCTCCTGGCGGCGATCCTCAATGCTCTTGCGCAGCTTTTCGTCTTCCTCCTTCTGCTCCTCGGCGGAAAGAGGCTGGTCGCCGCGGGCCACCAGGCGCCGGTAGGGCGTCCCGTCGGGGTGGGTGACGTCCCAAACGCCGATCTTCACGCTGGTAGCCTTGCCCCGCCCATCCAACTCGCGCTGTTCGTCGCGCTGGCGGTAGGCGTAATTGATCGTCAGTTGAATGTTCTTGCGGTCCAGTTCCACGGCGCGGCGCACAATCTCGCGCGCATCCTGCGCGGACAGCACAACGGGAAGACAGACAACGGCCAGCAAAACCCTCATGCCATATCTACGGGCGGCGGGAGGCCGGCGTTTCAGGACAGCGGGGTTTCCGGGCGCGAGCATGGGTCTCACAAGCCTGGAGGCTTATCCCACCTGACAAGCCTGGAGGCTTATCCCACCTGACAAGCCTGGAGGCTCATCCCACTACCAGGCTTTCCAGGCGCGAGCCCGGCCGGATGATGGTCTGGTTGCGCTCGGGACCGGTGGAAATGCAGCCGATCTCCACCCCCGCGCGGCTCTCCAGGAACGCCAGGTAATCTTTGGCCCTGCCCGGCAAGTCGTCGAAAGAGGTGATGCCGAACGTGGGGCTGCCCCACCCGGGCGCGTTCTCGTAGACCGGCTCCACTTTTTCGATCTCCGCGACAATGGCCGGCATTTCGGTCAACTCCCGGCCGGCCAGGCGATAGGCCACGCAGACGGGGATGGCGTCGAACTCGTCGAGCACGTCCAGCTTGGTGACCACCACGCTGTCGAAGCCGTTGATGGCGGCGGTGTAACGCAGCAGCGGGGCGTCGAACCAGCCGCACCGCCGGGGGCGTCCGGTAACCGCGCCGAACTCATTGCCGCGGCGGCGGATGCGGTCGCCCGCGCCGTCGAGCGCCTCGGTGGGAAACGGCCCGCCGCCCACGCGCGTGATGTAGGCCTTGGAAACGCCGATCACGCCGCCGATGCGCGTCGGCGCCACCCCCGTACCGGTGCAGGCGCCGCCGGCGCTGGCGCTCGACGAGGTGACGAACGGGTAGGTGCCGTGGTCGATATCGAGCATGGTCCCCTGGGCCCCTTCGAACAGCACCGTCCGGCCATCGCGGATGGCGTTGTTCAACAGGGCCGCCGTATCGCACACCATGGGCCGGATGCGCTCCGCGAAAACCTCGTACTGGCCGCGGATGGCGGGCAGGTCGAGCTCGTCGAAAATCCCCAGCGCCCGGGCGATGGTGACTTTCTCCTTCATCACGGAATCGTACTGCGCGCGAAAAACATCGCGGTTCAGCAGGTCGGCGATGCGGATGCCGCGGCGCGCGATCTTGTCTTCATAGCAGGGACCGATGCCGCGTGAAGTGGTGCCGATGGAGACCCGGTCCGTGCGCCCCTCCGACATCTTCTCCATCATCCGGTGCGCCGGGAAGAGCACGTGCGCCCGGTTGCTGATGAAAAGGCGCCGGTGCACGGAAAGCCCGGCCGATTCGAGCGCGTCCAGCTCGCTCAGCAGCGCGGCCGGGTCGATTACCAGCCCGTTGCCGATGACGGCCGCTTTTCCGGGCCGCAGAATGCCGCTCGGAATCAACTTCAGTACGAACTTCTTCTCGCCTATGAATACCGTGTGGCCCGCGTTGTGCCCGCCCTGATAGCGCGCCACGATATCGAACCGCTCGGAGAAAAGGTCGACGATTTTTCCCTTACCCTCGTCCCCCCATTGGGAGCCCAGGATGATGACGTTTTTCATTGTTAAGGAGACCGATCCATTGTAACGTAGCCGCCCGCGCCACTGCTGCGAAGGTGGGCCGTGAGCCGCAAGCTCTGCGCCAAGCAGCCTTCACCGCGGAGCCGCGGAGACGCGGAGGTATCGCGGAGAAATTCAAGATCTTCTTCTCTCGCGCTTTCTCCGCGTCTCTGCGGCTCCGCGGTGAAGGCCCGTTGTCCCCTGCTCCGCGGTGAAGGGGGACTTCGTTGCTCATTCGAACCCCAGCGTCGCGGCGATGGCTTCGATATCCGCCTCGCTCACGTGCACGTCTCCCTTCATGCGGGCGGGGTCGGAACGCTCGTCGAAGGCCTGAAAAAGGGCCATCTTGGCCAGCGCGTACATCTCCGTGGAGGAGAGTTCCCGTTGATGGGCATTCCGCCAGGCGGCCACGGCGGCGCCGGGGATGATGATGCCGGCGGGGCGCCAGGCGCGGCGGTCGGCCGAGACGCTGAAGACGAATTCCGTTCCCCCCGCGCCGCCCGCCCCGAAGGGACGGCGCCCCTGGTAGTAATACTGATAAACGAATCCACTTTGCGCGGAATACGTCTTCACGCGGCGCACGGCCGGCGCTCCGGTCAACGCGCCTCTTCGCGAAAAAAATCTTCGTAACAGAACCGTGATGTTTCCCTCAAATTCCACGGCAAGGTACTTCGGTAACATTGACAAGCATACCAACCGGGTCCACACTAGAGGTGGAATCAAGCCGGTTTTAACGATTCCGACCGACGCTGTTCATAAGCTGGTCCACTCGGACTGGCGGGAGGTGACAGAATAGAACCGGGCAACGATGGGGGCGGCCTCATTCGCGGCGGGTGAACAGGCAGTACGGGAAGGTTCGGCTGATCGGACAGTGCGCCAGTTGATCTTGGCGCGGCGCTTATTGCGCCACGTGATGATTGTAGCCGGTCCTTTTCCTAGTTCGCGCGTCGGCCGAGTGACCGCCCTTTCACTTTTTCCTCTCCTTTTCTCCAAAACCCACGGATCTCACCTCGGCAGTGGTGTAAACTGGATGAGTCACCCCGCTTTATGACTCTGGCCGTGCCCTTGGAAATCGTCAGCGCCCACAGCCCGGATTCCGACGACGCCTTCATGTTCTACGGCTTGGCCACCAAGAAGGTTCGCTCGGCGAAAGTTTCCTTCCGCCACGTGCTCGAGGACATCGAAACGTTGAACCGCAGGGCCATGGAGGGCGTCTACGAGCTCAGCGCGATTTCCTACCACGCGTATCCTTACGTCGCCGATAAATACGTGCTCATGGCCAGCGGTTCGAGCATCGGCGACGGCTATGGACCCATGATCGTAGCCACCCGCCCAATGGAACCCGAGGAATTGAAAGGGAAACGCATCGCCGTTCCGGGGACCATGACCACCGCCTACCTGGCCGCCAAGCTGTTTCAGCCCGATTTCGAAGCCGTGGTGACGCCGTTCGATAGAATTATCGCGGCCGTGCGCGAGCACGCCGTGGATGCGGGCCTCATCATTCACGAGGCGCAGCTCACTTTCGACCGGGAAGGTCTGCACCGCGTCCTCGACGTTGGCCGCTGGTTCAGGTCCTGCTGGGATCTGCCCTTGCCGCTGGGCGGCAACGTGTTGCTGCGGTCGCTCGATGCGGAGGTCAAGAGCGAGTGCTGCCGCCTGATGCGCGAGAGCATCCAGTACGCGCTCGACAATCGCGCCGAGGCGCTCGAATACGCGTTGCAGTTCGCGCGCGACATGGACCCGCGCCTGGCGGAGAAGTTCATCGGCATGTACGTCAATCACTACACCCTGGATGCGGGCGAGGTGGTTCCGCGGGCCGTTCAAAAACTGCTGGATCTGGGTTTTGAAGCGGGCCTGGTGTCCAAGCGCGTGCAGGTGGAGTTCGTGCGGTAGGGTTGGGAATGTGGGGCTGGCGCTTTCGCCCGCCAATTGCCGCCCGCGCTACGTTCGAGCTGACAGGCGGTGGCGCCTGTCCCCCCTAACTCCACTTGATAAACTGAAGCAACATGCTCCGGTTTCTTACCCTGGCGCTATTCCTCGGCGGCGCGCTCCCGGCGGAAACGGTTCTGGCGCTGCCGTTTTTCAACCACTCCGCCTCCGCCAACCTGGAGTGGATCGGCGAAAGCATCGCCGAAACCGTACACGATACGCTGGCTTCGCAGGGCCTTCTGGCGCTCGACCGCGAGGACCGTCTGGAGGCCTACCGGCGCCTCTCGCTGCGACCCGGCGCGGAGCTTACCCACGCCTCCATCATCAAGATTGGCGAAGCGCTGGACGCCACCCGGGTAGTGTATGGCTACTATGAAATGCTGCCGGCGCAGAGCGGCAGCCAGTCCAAAGGGTCGCTGCGGATCACGGCGCGAATCCTCGACCTGAAGCGGGTTTCACAGAGCGCCGCTTTCAGCGAAGTGGGCGCTCTGGAAGATCTGGCGGCGCTCGAAGTGCGGCTTGGCTGGCAGGCGCTGAAGGAGCTGCGGCCGGAGGCGGCGCCCTCCGAGGAGGAGTTTCTCAAGGCGCGGCCGCCGGTCCGGCTGGACGCCGTGGAAAGCTATGTGCGCGGCCTGCTGGCCACGGCTCCCGAGCAGCGGCATCGCCTGTTCACACAAGCCGCGCGTCTGGACGAGCACTTCTCCCAGCCGTGCTTCCAACTCGGGAAAGCCTCCTGGGAAAGCAAGGATTACCGGGTGGCGGCGGGATGGCTCGATCGCGTGGCCCGCTACGATCCGCACTACCTCGAGGCGCGCTTTTTTCTGGGACTATGCCGCTATTACGTGGGCGATTTCAAGGGCGCCGCGGCGGCCTTCGAGGAAGTCTCCTCCGCCGTCCCGCTCAACGAGGTCTATAACAACCTGGGCGCGGCGCAGGCCCGCTTGAACGATTCCGCCGGGGCTCTGGCCAGCTTCCGCAAGGCGCTCGAGGGGGACGGCGCCGATCCCGACTACCACTTCAACCTGGGCTATCAGCTCTGGCGCACGGGCCAGTTCGCCGGCGCCGTGGAGAGCTTCCGCGCGGTCCTCGAGCGCAACGCCAACGACACGGAAGCCACCACCATGCTCGGGTTCGCGTTGCGGCAGGCGGGCCCGCGCCCCGGCGACGCCAAAATGGAAGCCCGCCAGAGGATCAAGACCAACTACGAAGAAGCGGCCTACCGCCAGTTGCAGGCGGAGCTGGCGCGGTAGGCGCGCCGGCGCCGCTGCTCTACCCCCAGACGTAGAACAAGACCATCAGAAGGATCCAGATCCCATCGAGGAAATGCCAAAAGACCGCCGTCACGTCGATGGCCGTGCGCTTGGCGGGTCCCAGGCGCAGCCGCAGAGCCTGCACGTCCACCCAGATCAGCGCCGCCAGGCCGCCCAGCAGATGCAAGGCGTGCGCGGCGGTCAGGATATAGAAGAACGAGCTGCTCGGGTTGGTGGCCACGAAAATGCCCGCGCGGCGCAACTCCACCCAAGCCCAGGCCTGGCCGGCCAGAAACAGGATTCCGAGCGCCGTCGCGGCGGTCCAGAAGACATTGAAGCGGGCGCGGTCGCCGGTCCGGAGCGCTCGACGCGAACGGTCGAGCACCAGGCTCGAGACCAGCAGGACGGCCGTGTTGACCCACAGGATGGGCGGCTTGGGCATGCTGGCCCAGTCGTCGGAAAGCGCCCGGCGCGCCACAAAAGCGATGGTTAGAGCCGCGAATACCATGGCGCTCGAGGCCAACAGCAGCGCCATCCCGGCAAACGAAGCGCGGCGGGAGGAGCCGCGGCCGTCGCCGCCTCCGCCTTCACCGCCCCATCCGTGCTCGACGGGCGGGGCCGGAGGCTTTTGGATGAAGCCGGGGGCCAGAGAGACGGGCATACCCATTTGGATGCGCCAGCCCTCCGTCCGGACGGCTCCCGGATTGGTTCGCCCGAGGAAATCGCGCGGAGGGGCTATCCGCCCGGCTCAGGCAAGGTGGGACAGACCATCGGTTGTTGTGGTCTGTCAGGAGCGAAGAGATCCCCGGAGTTGGCCGACGACGACAACTGATCGTCTGCCCCACAAGGCCGGTCACACGGAAGGCAGGAAAATGCGGCACACCCCGTAGGCGGCGAATGCCGCCAGTCCCAAGGTCCACAGACGGGCGCGGGCGGGGCCGGCCCAGAACAACGCGAACAGCATGGCCAAAGCCAACGGGCTGAGCAGGTTGAAATGCAGGGCGGCGTGCCAGTGGCCCTTGGCCAGCTCGCACAACCCGCGCGTGACGCCGCACAACGGGCAGGGGCGGCCGGTGAGCCAGTGGAACCCGCACAGCCGCCAGCGCGGCGCCGCCGGAAGATTGATCGCCCGGAATGCCGCAAAGAGCCCTGCCGCGGCCATCATGCGCCCCGCCGCGCGCATCACAGCGTCTGGATAGTGCGCTGGTCGAAGCCCACGATTTCCTGGTAGGCGATCGTGACCGCGGCGATGGTAACCGGCATGGTCACCAGCAGTCCGACCAGGCAGCAGATAACACCCAGGATATTGAGCAGCCCCAGGGCGATCACGAACATGGTGAAGCCGAAATAATCCTGCTTCACCACCGCGTGGCTCGATTGTATGGCCGGCCAGAAGTCCATGCGCTTATCCACGATGAACAGGTACGTGAACTGCAATGCAGCGGCCACCACCAGGCTCCCGACAAGGCAAAGAATCAGGCCCGCGCTCACGAACAGCGAAATGATCAGCCAGGCTACCAGGGTGGGGACGAAGAAGTTGAAGCCCGTGAAAAGGTCGGCGAACTCGGCCCGCCGCCCCAGCAGTTTCTTCATGCAGAAGATGTGGAAGCCGGCCGTCAGCGGGCCTTTGATGAACGGGATGCCGCTCATCAGTCCATACACCAGCGCCAACAGAACGTATATGCCCAGGTCGGCTTTCACCAGTCTCCAGCCTCCGCCGATCCACTGGCCGGTGTGCGATCTCACGCCCGGCGGCGCAGTCCATGGAATGGCGGGCGCATGCCCTATCGGGGGGCCGGCGAGCGATTGCCCGCAATGCGTACAGAATTGGAGATCGTTGGGGACCTGCGTGCCGCAGTTGTGGCAGAACATGAGGCGCTCCTCGATGGGTTGGACCTACGCGTGGAATCATACCATCTGGCGAAGGGGACCGGTAGGGACGGCGGGGTGCGCGACAAAAAAGTGAATGGCGGGGCGATTGACCGGCAAAACCGCCGGAATCGGAGCGCACATGTACGCCAGGCAGACTGCCGATATGGGACCAGGCCTTGGGGCTTGACCTCACACAAGCGCGCGAACCGTCAGTCGGCCTGAGGGGGAGCGAGGCCGGCTTTGGCCAGCGCCCGCTGCAGCACGGCCGCCGCATGCACCTCGGGTACTCTCCGGGAGGTGGATATTTCCGCGACGAGCATGTGTTGCGCGCGGTCCAACATCTTCTTTTCGCGGAAGGAAAGCGGCTTCTCCATGTGCACTTGAAGGAGGTTCTTGAAGACCTCGGCAGCCTTGAGCAGGTCGCCGCTCTGCATTTTGCCGGCGTTCTCTTTGTAACGCGCCTTCCAATCGCCATTCACCGGACAGAAGCCGTGGGCGAGGTAAGCCAGAACGCGGGATATCTCACGGTCTTTCGCAACCCGCCGCAGCCCGATGTGAGCCACGGTGGAAAACGGCGCCAGCACGGTCATGCCGCTGTAGCCGAAGCGAAGGAGATAGAACTTCTCGAGTGCGGAACCAAAGGAGCGGGTACTGATGTTCTCAACAGTCCCCACCCCCTGATTAGGATAGACTACCTTCTCACCTATTTCAAAGGTCATACGGGGTCCCCTCAAACCACCGCTTAGCGATACAGACACAACGCAGACAACGTTGATTGGATGGTACGCTGGGGGGCCGCCGGATGTCAAGAGGGCGCGGCGGGCGCGAAAAACAGGAGCACGGGCCGCCAGAGGGGGGCATCTCGCCGCCTTGCGGAACCTCGCGCCTGGAGCCAGTCCTGGGTCTTCGGCCGCCTGGAAGGGCTCGATTGTGGGGCAGCTTGTCAAGCTGCGCGCCGGTTGGAAACCGGCGCGCGGGCCGATTGTCAATCGGCCCGCCGGATTTCATCCTGCCCGCATGAAAGGAACATGTTCACGCGGTCGTCGCACTAGCTAAATGTCTGGACCGAAACTCACAATTCTTCGGCGGCCGCGATTCCGGCTTCGTCGGCCGGCTGGCTGCGTTCCGCCAGCAGGAGACGGCGCAGGGTCCGCAAGTCGTTCAGTATGCGGCGGCTGGTTCTAATGTGCATTTCCAGCTTCGCCAGGTTATAGGAAACCAGGAGGAGCCCCTGCTGGCGCCGCTCGGCGCCTTCCTGCTCGGCGGCGGCGATATCGGCCTGTACGTCCCTGAGGGCCTCCGCTATGGCATCCGCCAGCAAGGCTACATACTCGTGGGAACCTTCGATGGAGTCAAACGGCGTTTCGGGCTGAATACTCACAAACGCGCCTTTCCGACCAGCCTGCCTCCGCGGGGTGGCCCGTCACTTTCAATGGGGCTCTATAATTCTCGCACAAACGGCGGGCGGCGCAAATAGCCCAAAAGTCATCCCGGAGTCGCAAATGGGGGCGCCGCAGTTCCCCGCGCGCCGGGTACACTGGTGGTTCATGGGGCGCCCATTCCGTCACGCCATGTGCAACGAGGCCTTCGAGGGACGCTCGTTCGCGGCCACCTGCGCGGCCATCCGCCGGGCCGGCTACACGGGCGTGGAGATCGCGCCTTTTACCCTGGCCGAGGCGCCCGCCCAAATCGGGGAGGCGCAGCGCCGCGAATACCGCGCCATCATGGCCTCGGAGGGGCTCGGCTTCACCGGGTTTCACTGGTTGATGGTTACCCCCAAGGGCCTGCACGTCACCGCGCCCGATGCCGCGCTGCGCCGCCGCGGATGGGAGCACATTCGCGCGCTCATCGACCTTTGCGCCGGTTTGGGCGAGGGCGGCGTGATGATCTTCGGATCTCCCCAACAGCGCTGCGCCACCGGAGGCCTCACTCCCGCCCAGGCCGTCCGCCATTTCGTGGAAGGGCTGGCCTCCATTGCGCCGCACGCATGCGCGTGCGGGGTAACGGTCGCCGTGGAGGCGCTTTCCAAGGACCAGTGCGACGTGGTCCAGTCGCTGGCCGAGGCGGTGGCCGTGGTGCGCGAGGTCGGCAGCCCGGCCATTGGGACCATGTTCGACGTGCACAACGCCATCGGCGAGACCGAGCCGCCCGCCGCCCTGGTGGACCGCTTCTTCGAACACATCCGCCACGTGCACGTGAACGAGCTCGACGGCCGATACTGCGGATCCGGAAACTACGACTATAAACCGCTGTTCGAAGTCCTGCGACGCCGCGGCTACCAGGGATGGATTTCGCTCGAAGCTTTCGATTTCACGCCCGGCGCGGAGAAGCTGGCCGCCGAATCGTTGCGCCATCTGGAACGGGAGATCGCCAAACTGCCATGTTGAGTCATTATGTTGTCACCGGAGGGGCCGGGTTCATCGGTTCCGCGATTGTGCGCAGCCTGCTGCGCGAGGGCGCCCGCAAGGTGGTGGTAATCGACAACCTGCTGACCGGCCGCGAATCGAACCTGGAGGAAGTGCGCGCGTCCATCGATTTCCAGCGCGCCGACATCCGCAACTATGAGGAGATCGCGCCGTTGATCCGCGGCGCGGCGGTGGTGTTTCACGAGGCCGCCATTCCGTCGGTGCCGCGCTCGATCGACGAGCCGGTTCCCTCGCACCAGGTGAACATCGATGGGACCTTCAACGTTTTCCTCGCCGCGCGTGAAGGCCAGGCCGGGCGCGTGGTGTACGCGGCGTCGTCCTCCGCCTATGGCGATACCGAGGTCCTGCCCAAGGTGGAAACCATGGCTCCGCGGCCGAAATCGCCCTATGCCCTGCAAAAGCTGGTGGGGGAATACTACGCCTCGGTCTTCGCCGGAGTGTACGGCCTGGAGACCGTGGCGCTGCGGTATTTCAACGTGTACGGCCCCCGGCAGGACCCTTCGAGCCAGTATTCCGGGGTGCTCTCCCTTTTTATGAGAGCCGCCCTGGAACGCCGGCCGCCAACCATCTTCGGCGACGGCGAGCAATCCCGCGATTTCACCTACGTGGAGGACGTGGCGGAGCTGAACCTGAAGGCCGCGCGCGCCCAAAACGTGTCGGGCAGGATGTTCAACGGCGGCAACGGAGGGCGGATCACGCTCAACCAGGCCTGGGCGCTGTTGCAGAAGCTCGAAGGCATGGACGTCCCGCCCCGCTTCGGACCGCCGCGGGCGGGCGATGTGCGCGATTCGCAGGCCGATATCACGGCCGCCGTGCGCGACCTGGGCCACCAGCCGCGATTCTCGTTTGAAGAGGGGATGCGGCTCACCCTGGAGTGGTACCGGCGGGACGCGGTGGGATAAGCCTCCCGCCTTGTGAGCCCAAACGAAGCTTGGAGGGCGCCCCTATCGCTCCAGCAGCAGCTCCGGCGAATCGTCCCCGTAGTGGACGTGCAGCTTGCCGGACACGGGGTGCACCCAGATGCCGTCGTCCTGGCGCGGAAGCGGGATATCCGCCGGGGTCGCGACCTCCACAAAGCGGCTGTCCTCCGCCCCGGCGGCCAGTTTGCCGATGTGGATGTGCATGTGGCACTGGGTGCGATTCCCGAGGCTGTTGACCGCCAAGCCCCAGCCATCGCCCCACAGCTCGCGGGCCTTGGCAATGGCAGCCGTCCAGTAGGCGGCCCGTTGGACGGCCGTCATGCCGGCCAGATCCTGGGGATTCCGCCCGTGAAAACGCGGCAGTTCCAGCCAGCGGTTGGGCTTGCTGGGGTTGGCGTCCCGGATGGCGAAGAACTCCGGTCCGGGCGGCTCCGCGTCGGCCGCGCGGCACAGAGCGCACTCCCGGCTCTCCATGCTCTCCGGGCGGGCGGCGTCGCAAACGCATTGGCGCACGTCCGCCTCGCCCAGCGGGGCCAGGAACAGGATGCCGGCGGCGAGTATCCGGAGACATCGCATGGTGGGATTGTAACTGGCGGCGGGCGGCGTGCGCCGTGCGGTCATCCTGGATTTCGAAGTTGGGCGCATTGTATCAGGGCACGTCTTCAGCCGTGCCGCAAACGGGAACATCCGGGGGGCTTTAGCCCCTGCCTTCTCAGGAGGATGAGAAGGAGTTGCGCCGGGGTTGCCAAACCGGGGGCTAAAGCCCACAAAATGCCGCCTGATCGGCACGGCTCAAGCCGTGCCCTGATACAAAGCCCGTTTTTTCAAGGAAATAGCAATTCAGTTTATGCGAAGTCAATTTCGTAATTCGGCTTATTCGTCTTCCGGCGCCGGCGTCGGCTCGGGTTCGAAACCGTCCAGCAAGTCCGGGTTCTTCGCGAAGCGCTTGAGGGTGCGCAGGATTTCCGCGGATGGGAAACCCGCCATCTGCATGCGCCGGTAAGCGGCGGCCATGTCTTTCTGGCTGGCGAACAGACCTTCGCGCGGCGCTTTGCGGTACTTGTGGCGGATCCATGCTTCGATGAGCGCCTGCTCGTCCACGCCCTGGTATACCGCCCGCACGGTCTCGGCGGCCAGCGCCGGGGCGATATGCCGCTGGCGGAGGTCCTGGATCACCCGCGCGCGTCCCAGCTTGTCGTTGGCCAGGCGGGCGGACGCGAAGGCCTCGGCAAAGCGATGGTCGTTCAGGTAGCCGACGTCCTTCAGGCGCCCGATAGCGGTTTCCACATCGATCGCGCGTTCCGCGCGGCGCAGGAGTTTCTCCCGCATTTCGCCGGTGGAGCGCGCGCTCACGCCCAGCAGTTTCAGTGCGTATGTCCACAGCGCTTCGCCGTCGAGCGGGCGCGGTTTGCGTTCTTCCATGATGGCGTTTCTCATGGGGAGTATACTGGAAAATGGCTGAAGTTGCAGAGTTTCTTGCCGATATTACTGTGGCTCAAATAGGAGGACATCGTGGATAAGAATGGACTTTCGGCTTTTCTGCTGGGGCTGGGCGTGGGCGTGGCCGTGGGCATGCTGTTCGCGCCAAAATCCGGACAGGAGACCCGCGAACTCATCAAGAGCAAGGCCGGCGAGGGCGCCGATTTTCTGAAGCAGCGCACTTCCGAGGCGAAGCAGACCGCCGCGGAATGGGTCGACAAGGGCAAGGACGCGTTGAACAAGCAGAAGGACAACCTGGCCGACGCCGTGGAAGCCGGCCGGCAGGCATACCGCGACGCGGTGAGCTCGCAGCCACCGCCCGCGGAAGGGGCCGTCTAGAGCCGGGTTTGAGGGCTGGCTGCCATGCCTGAAGACGTCTTTCGCATCGTCGTGACGGCGGCCGTCGCGCTGGCCGCGATCGCTTTCATCGTGCAGGTGGCGCTGATGACCGGCTTGTATCGCGCCGTCCGGAAGATAGAGGAGCGGATCGGTCTGCTGGCCGCGGGAATTCAGGCGATGGTGGATAAGACCGCTCCGGTGATTGAAAAAATGGGCCCGGTGGTCGACAAGATCGGCCCGGTGGTCGACAAGATTGGGCCCCTGGTCGCGCGGGCCGACAGGGTTATCGAAACCGCCCAGCTTATTCTCGATGAGAACCGCCCCAAGGTCGCGGAGATCACCGGCGAAGCGGCGCGGGTGGTGAAGTCGGGCCGGCGGCAGGTGGAGCTGGTGAGCGAGCTGCTTGACGACGCCGGCGCCCGCGCTCACGCCCGTCTGGAGCAGATCGACCGCTCGGTGGACGGCGCCATCGAGCAGGTGGAGCTGGTGGGCGACGCCGTGAAACGCGCCGTCACGCGTCCCGCGCGCGAGTTCAACGGGATCGCCGCCGGAATCGCGGCGGCCCTATCCGCGCTGATGCACGGGCGAAAGTACCCGGTGGATCGAACCACCCAGGACGAGGAGATGTTCATCTAGCGCCACCTGGCCGCGGTTGGTGGGGCAGTCCGCCTGCCTGCGAGGCCCCCCGGAGTTGGCAGACGAACGATAAGCGATCGTCTGCCCCACTACGGAAGATCACGCGCCGGGCTGTTTTTTCCGCGGCCTGACGGTGCGTTTCTTGGCCACGCCGCCGCCACTGCCGCCGGCGCCGGCCGCCTTGCGCGGAACTCTGGGCCGGCGAACGGGCTTGGGCGGCGCCTCGGGAATGGGAATCTCGCCGGTGGCCGTGGGCTGGCCGGGCACCAGCGGCTGCGGTTCGTCGATCTCTTCCTCAACCTCCGCCACCGGCTCGGGCTGCGGCGGCGGGGCGGGCGGATGGAACTCGGTTCCCAGATAGACCGTGAGACCTTTTTCCTCGTCCGCCTGGACTCGAACCAGTCCTTTATCCTGCGCGTAGTTCAGCAATTCGCCGAACTCCTGGAAGCCATAGGCGCGCCAATCGAAGTTGGGATGCTCCTGGTGGACCCAATCGGAAAGCTCGTCCATGCTGGCGCCGTTGTCCACCTCGAGGCGGCGCGTTTCGAGCACGTCGCGCAGCAGCGGGATGGCCTCTTCGGGCTTGGCGCCCGGCTTCTCGGGAGTGGCGCCGCCGCCTTTCATGCGGATCATGTAGCGGCCTTCACCGCCGCTCACCTCCACGTAGTCGGCCTTCTGCAGCTTCTCCACGAAATCGGTGAAGGAACCGGCGCCGTAGGCCTTCTCGTTAAACGTGGAATCGAGCTGCAGCATGGTCGATTTCAACAGGCCAAGCTGGGGGCGAACCTCGCGCCGCTCCAGAACGCCCAGGGCGCGCTCCACCAGGGGCATGGCGAGGGCCAGGTCGAGCGCCACCCGCTTGTGGGGCTGGCGCTGCTGCTGCTGTTGCTGCTGGCGTTCCGACTGGGGCGGCCTTTCCTGCTGCGGCTGCGGCGGTTGCTGTTGCTGTTGAGCCGGTTGCGGCGGTGGCTGCTGTTGCTGCTCCGCATGGTGGCGCCGGGAAGACTGGGGGCGGTCGTCGATGACCGATTCGTAGGCT
Source organism: Terriglobia bacterium (assembly GCA_963767595.1). Classification (GTDB taxonomy): domain Bacteria; phylum Acidobacteriota; class Terriglobia; order Bryobacterales; family Bryobacteraceae; genus BOG-224. Next base: position 54,560 of record CAVYEK010000022.1, on the reverse strand, counting down.
ACGAACTCGTGGCAGTTCTTCTGGAGAATGGTGCTGGTAAAGGCCCTGCCGCCGACGACGAAGATGCGCTTGTCGTATTGTTTCAGCTTGTTGACCAGCGCAATGAAATCGCTGTCGCCGCTGACGATGGCAAAGGCGTTGATGTGGTCGTGGGTGAACGCCATTTCGAGGGCGTCCAAGGCCAGGTTGATGTCGGCGCCGTTCTTATCGCCGCGGGGCGATGGGTCGCGCTGCACCATCTGCACCGCGTGCTCGGAGAGAGCGCGCGTGGCGGATTCCTGCCTTCCCCAATTCGCGTAGGCGAACTTGGTAACGATTTCGCCGCGCTCCTTGAGCGCGTCCAGCACGGCCGCCACGTCGAATTCGCGGTGCAGCGTGGACTTGACGCCGATTTCGATATTATCGAAATCGATGAACACGGCGATCTTGAGTTTTTGTTCCATTTCGGATGTTTCCTTAATTGGGCGATCGGCGTGGCGGGCCTGTCGGTCCACCGCGCCCGAAGGCCGGCGCGCCCTCCGGCGCAAACTGGTTCACGGCGGCGGCGCGACTACGGCTCTTGGCCTATGCGTAGTTTATCGTAAAATGGGCCGCCGCATCAGACCCGTTTCGCGGAGCTCGTTTTGACGGCCTTTGCGAAGAGCATCAGGGCGCCATAATAGTCATGATGCGAACCACTCTAAACCTGCCCGAGGACGTCTACGAAATGGCGCGCTTGATCGCCGGCTCGAAACGGATCTCGCTGGGAGACGCCCTCGCGGAGTTGGCCCGCAACGGCCTGCGCCGGACCGCCGGAATTCGGGTAGGAAAGGCCTTTCCCTGCTTCGCCGTGCGTGACGACGCGCCTCCGATCAGCCTGGAGGCGACCCTACAGGTGGAAGACGGCGACGTTGCGGATCTCATCGCATAGCCGCGCCGGCTGCAACCACGGATTATCCCCCCTTGCGCAAACGCGCGGCCAGCGCGGCTGCCCGCCGGAACTCTTCCTCCAGTTGCCGCGTGCGCAGGTTCTCGCGGATGTGCTCCAGTTCCTGAATATACACCGCCAGGGCGCGGTCTATGTAATCGGCATTGGTGGCCAGGATGTCGCGCCAGATGTCGTAGGAGCTGAGCGCCAGCCGGGTGCAATCGAAGAGGCCCGGCCCGGCCACCTCGAGGGCTCTGGAGGCCGCGGCGCGCTCCCCAATGGCGGCCGCCAGGGCGGTGGACGCCAGTTGCGGCAGATGCGAGGCCAGCGAGACGGCGCGGTCGTGCCGGTCGGAGTCGAGAATCACGATGCGCGCTCCGAATCGGTCGAGCCAGGCGCGGAACTCGCGGGCCGCGGGGGTTTCGAGCTCGGCGGGATCGTCCGGGGTGAGAACCCAGATGCGGCCGCGGAACAACCCGGCTTCGGCCCCGGCCGCTCCGCGGGTTTCCTTGCCGGCCATGGGATGGCCGCCCAGGAACTGGCCGCGTCCAATGTGCTGCCGCGCGGCGTCCACGATTTCGCACTTGGTGCTGCCGGCGTCGGTGACCAGCGCGCCGGGGCGCAAAAGCGGATCGATGTGGCGGATAGTATCGATGATGCGGCCGATGGTGTGCGAGAGAAACACCAGGTCCGCTTCGGCCAGGGCCTCACCCAGCGGGGCCCCGCGATCGATGGCTCCCCGCGCCTGGGCTTCCGCGATGGAGCGCGGGGAACTGACCCCAATGATCGGTCCGCCGAAGCCGGCTTCCCGCAGAGCGAGCCCGAAGGATGCGCCAATCAGGCCCGTACCGACGATGGCTACGGTGTTCATGAAACTTGTGAAACTTGTGGGACAGACGATCGGTTTTTGTCGTCTGTCAACTCCGCGCACTCCTGGCGCCTGACAGACGACGAAAACCGATCATCCGTCCCACTGTTGTCCCTCATCCTCATCGCGGTTCCGCAACGGACCGCCCCACCGCCGGCGCTATGATGCGCAACTGCGCCATCAGCTCCTGGAACTGCTCGGGACGCAGCGATTGCGCGCCGTCGCTGAGGGCGTGATCGGGATCGGGGTGGACTTCCATCAGCAGCCCGTCGGCGCCGGCGGCCACCGCGGCGCGCGCCATGGGGGCCACCTTATCGCGGCGGCCGGTGCCGTGCGACGGGTCGGCCACTATCGGCAAATGAGAGAGCGCCTTCACCACCGGAATCGCCGAGATGTCCATGGTGTTGCGGGTGTAGGTTTCGAAGGTGCGGATGCCGCGCTCGCAGAGGATCACGTCGTAGTTGCCGCCGGCCAGGAGGTATTCGGCCGAGAGCAGCAGTTCCTCGATGGTGGCGGCGATGCCGCGCTTGAGCAGCACCGGCTTGCGCAGCTTGCCGAGTTCCCGGAGCAGATTGAAGTTCTGCATGTTGCGCGCGCCCACCTGGAGGATATCGGCGTATTCCGCCACCAGCGGAATCTGGGTTTGATCCATCACCTCGCTCACCACCAGCAGCCCGTGCCGGTCGGCCGCCGCGCGCAGCAGCTTGAGGCCCTCTTCCCCGAGACCCTGGAAGGCGTAAGGCGAGCTGCGCGGCTTGAAGGCCCCGCCGCGGATCACGGCGGCCCCCGCGCGCGCCACCACCTCGGCCGAGCGCTCGATCTGTTCGCGGCTTTCCACGCTGCACGGCCCGGCCATGATGGCCACGCGAGTGCCGCCGATCTCCAGATTCCCCACCTTGACGATGGTTCCTCCGGGGCGGAAGCTGCGGCTGGCGAGCTTATAGGGCGAGACGATGCGGTGCGCTTCCTTCACCCCGTCCATCACCTCGAACATGGCCAGGTCGAATTCGCTCTTGCCGCCCACGCCTCCCAGCAGAGTGTGAATCACGCCGGTGGAACGGTGCACATCGAAGCCCAGTTCCACCAGGCGGTCGATCACCGCCTGGATCTGCGCCTCCGTGGCTCCCTGTTGCATCACGACTAACATGTTTTGTCTCCGGGTCCGGCGACGGCCGCCGGGCCGTCCCCCTTTTCCATTCTCAAGCGCTGGATCGTGCGCATCTCGTCGATAATGCGCTCGAAGATGCGCCGCACGGCCTCCTGGCTCATGGGGCCGCGATTGACGGCGCCGACGTTGGCGAACACCTGGTCCTCACGCTTGGGCTCGTAAATCGGCAGATCCGCCGCGCGCTTCACCCGCCCGATGTCCTCGACCACCAGGGTGCGCTCGTTGAGCAGAGCGACGATGCGGCGATCCACTTCGTCGATAGCGACGCGAAACTCCTCCAGCCTGGCGCGCGCTTCCTCCACCGTCATAACGCCGCTCCGAAACCGCGTTTGAGCTCGCGGGCACAGGATTCGAGTTGAATTTCGAGCGAGGGGCCGGCCTCCTGGCCTGCCTTTTCAATGAGCCTCACGAATGCGCTGCCCACCACCACCGCTTCCACCTGCCGGCCCAGCTCGGCCACGTGCTCGGGCTTCGAAACGCCGAACCCCACGGCGAGGGGAAGATCCGTGATGGCGCGCATGGCTGCGACCAGCGGCGCAACGGCGCCGGAGAGCGATTCCCGCTCGCCGGTGACGCCGGTGCGCGAAACCAGGTAGGCGAATCCGGTGGAGTATTGGGCCACCAGCCTGAGGCGCCGCTCGGTGCTGGTGGGCGCGGCCAGAAAAACCGTGTCGAGACCGTGCTGGCGCATGGCGTCCACATAGTCCCGCGCTTCTTCCACCGACGCATCCGTGAGCAGGCAGCCGTCGATGCCGCGGCGCGCGGCTTCGCTCGCCAGGCGGTCCAAGCCGTACCGCAGCACCGGGTTCAAATAGGTGAACAGGAGCAGCGGAACCTCGGAGCGCTCGCGGATCTGGGCGGCGATGTCGAGCACGGCTTGCAGATTGGTTCCCGCGGCGAGCGCGCGCTCGCCGGCGCGCTGGATCACGGGGCCGTCGGCGATGGGGTCGGAAAACGGCACGCCCAACTCGATAAGGTCCGCGCCGCCGCGCACCAGCGCTTCCACCAGCGCGGGCGTACGATCGGGCTCGGGATCGCCGGCCGTGAGGAACGCGATCAGGCCCTTGCGGCCATCCCGCTTCAAACTTTCGAAAAGCCGGCCGATGCGCGTCATGCTTCGTCCAGCTCCTGGAAATTCTCGCGGTAGATATCGATATCCTTGTCGCCGCGGCCGGAGATATTCACCAGGAAGGTCCGGCCCTTGGCCTGGGGCGCGCGTTTCACCGCTTCGGCCACGGCGTGCGCGGATTCGAGCGCGGGGATGATCCCCTCGGCGTGGGCCAGCAGGCGCGCTGCGTCGAGCGCCTCGCCGTCGGAGGCGGCCACGTATTCGGCGCGGCCGCTATCGTGGAGCCAGGCGTGTTCCGGGCCGATCATGGCGTAATCCAGCCCGGCCGAAACCGAGCGCGTGAGCGAGACCTGGCCGTTCTCGTCCTGGAGCAGGTAGCTGTAGGCCCCTTGCAGGACGCCTGGAGCGCCGCCGCGGAAACGCGCCGCATGGCTGCCGGGCGCATCGCCGCGGCCGCCGGCTTCCACGCCGATCAGTTGCACGGCGGCGTCGGGCAGGAAGGCGTGGAAGATGCCGATGGCGTTCGAGCCTCCGCCCACGCAGGCGAAAACGGCGTCGGGCAGACGCCCTTCGACGTCGATGATCTGGCGGCGGGCTTCCTCCCCGATCACCTTCTGGAAATCGCGCACCATCATGGGGTACGGGTGCGAGCCGAGGGCCGATCCGAGCAGGTAGTAGGTATCGGCGACGTTGGCCACCCAATCGCGCATGGCTTCGCTGATGGCGTCCTTGAGGGTGCGGCTGCCGGAGGAAACGCCGGCCACTTTGGCCCCCAGCAGGCGCATGCGGAAAACATTGAGGCGCTGGCGGCGCATGTCTTCCGTACCCATGTAGACCACGCATTCAAAGCCCATCAGGGCGCACACGGTAGCGGTGGCCACGCCGTGCTGGCCGGCGCCGGTCTCGGCGATGATGCGGCGCTTGCCCATGCGGCGGGCCACCAGCGCCTGGCCCAGGCAGTTGTTGATCTTGTGCGCGCCGGTGTGCAGCAGGTCTTCGCGCTTGAGGTAGATGCGGGCGCCGCCGAGTTGTTCGGTGAGGCGCTGGGCGAACCACAGCGGGGTGGGGCGGCCGGCGTAATTGTGCAGAAGATCGGCCAGCTCAGCCTGGAACGCGGGATCGTCGCGCGCCTCCAGGTAGGCCCTTTCGAGATCCTCGATGGGCGCCATGAGGACTTCCGGAACGAAACGGCCGCCGTAGGGCCCGAAGTGGCCGCTTGCGTCGGGCAGCGGAGTCATGCGCGCAGCGCCTCCCGGGCCGCCGCGATGAATTCGGTCATTTTCCGGTGATCCTTCTTGCCGGGCGAAGCTTCGATGCGGGAACAGGCGTCCACGCCCCACGGATGCGCCAGCGCCACGGCGCGGGCGACGTTCGAGGCATCCAGACCGCCGGCCAGGATGATGGGCAAGCTAAAGCCTGCCCCACCGGATTGGCAGGCGAAAGCGCCTGCCCCATCTCGCTTTCGATGGGCATCCACTCTTGTGGGGCAGGCGCTTCCGCCTGCCAACACGCTCCAGTCGAACGCGATTCCCGCTCCGCCGTAAAGCCGCGCCGCCGGGCCATCGAGCAGCAAAGCCTCCGCCGGGCATGCGGCATACAGCGATAGATCGAAATCTTGCGTAACCCGCACGCCTTTCCAGACGGCCAACGCGGCCGGATAATCGGCCGGCCGCTCATCGCCGGAAAGCTGCGCTACATCGAGCCTGGCGATACGCGCGATCTCTTCCACGCGCGCCGCCGGCTCGTTCACGAAGACGCCGGCGCGGCGCACGCCGGCGGGGGTGGCGATTTCGGCCGCGCGCTCGGGCGCGATGTAGCGCGGGCTGCGCGCGTAGAAATTGAAGCCGAGCGCCGTGGCGCCGGCGGCCGCCGCGGCCAGCGCGTCTTCCGCATTCGTGATGCCGCAGATCTTGATGGTCATGCGGCCGCCAACTCCCGCAGCGCGGCGGCGGGATCGCCGGATTTCATGAGCCGCTCGCCCACCAGAAACGCGGTGTAGCCGGCTGCCCGCAGCCGGGCGATGTCGCCCGCGGTGTGAATGCCGCTTTCGCTGACCCCCAGGACGCCCGCCGGAATGTGCTCGGCAAGGCGCAGGGAAACGTCGAGTGAGACCTCAAAGGTGGTCAGATCGCGATTGTTCACGCCCATGATGTCGCTGCCCGCGGCGATGGCGGCTTGCATCTCACGGAGGTTGTGGACCTCCACCAGCGCGGCCATGCGATAACGCGCCGCGGCCTCCCGGAAATCGCGGATCTCGCGTTCGGACAGCGCCGCCGCGATCAGCAGAATGGCATCCGCGCCGTGCGCCGCGGCTTCCAGTACCTGCGATTCCGCGATGATAAAATCCTTGCGCAGCACGGCCAGGCCGGTGGCTTCGCGCGCGGCTTCCAGATCGCCCAGGCTGCCCTCGAAAAAGCTCCGGTCGGTGAGCACGGAAAGGGCCGCCGCACCCCCGCACTCGTAAGCGCGGGCGATACGCGCGGGGTCGAAGTCGTCGGAGAACACGCCCTTGCTGGGCGACGCCTTCTTCACTTCGGCGATGATCGCGGGCGCGCGGGCGGCCAGGGCGGCGCGAAAGTCGCGGCGCGCGGCGGCGCGCAATTCGGCTGTGCGCTCCCACGGTCCGAGGTCCGTGGGCATCGCGGCGATCTCTTCGCGTTTTCTGGCGACAATACGGGCCAGGATGTCCGGAACAACGTCTGTCAAGGTGTTTCTTTATGGTAGCAAGGCCGGCGTGGGCCGGGGCGCGCGGCCTATGTCCGGCGTCTGCTCAGCGGTGCTCCAGGCGTTCTTCGATGCGGGTCAGGCGGTTATCCATCTCGATGACTTTGCCGGTGAGGGTGTTGAGACTGGTGCGGATGGCGCGCATGTCCTCGCGGAAGTCGGAGCGGAGACCGCGCATGTCTTCGTGGATCCGGGCTACCTCTCCCCGGATGGCGCTGACTTGCAGCATGCTGACCGTGAGGCTCGTGAGGACGGCGATGATCGGGAGGCCGATGGCCAGGTAGAGTTGGATGTCGGTCATGCCGAAGCGCCTTCTCCTCTCTTCGATGGTATCGAAAGCGCCTGCCATCGCGTCAGGCGCCCGCCAAGCCCCGCCGCCGCCCCGGAAGTGGGACTATAGCTTTCAGGAGATTTGATACATGGCCGCAAAGAAACTGCTGATGCTGGTTGGCGACTACGTGGAAGACTACGAAGCGATGGTTCCGTTCCAGGCGCTGCTCATGGTGGGTCATACGGTCCACGCCGTTTGCCCCAACAAACGCGCCGGCGATTCCGTGCGCACGGCCATCCACGATTTCGAAGGCGACCAGACCTATAGCGAGAAACGGGGCCACAATTTCGCCCTAAACGCGACCTTCGACGAGGTTCGCCCCGAAGACTACGACGGGCTGGTGATTCCCGGCGGCCGCGCGCCGGAGTATATCCGCCTCAACCCCCGGGTTCTCGAAATCGTGCGCCACTTCGCCGCTTCAGGCAAGCCCATCGCCGCCATCTGCCACGCCGCACAGGTGCTGGCCGCGGCCGGCGCGCTCAAGGGCCAATCGTGCAGTTGCTATCCCGCCGTGGCGCCGGATGTCACCCAAGCCGGCGGAACCTACATCGAGATCGGCATCGACCAGGCGTTTACGTGCGGCGCCCTGGTGACGGCCCCCGCCTGGCCCGCGCACCCGGCCTGGCTGGCGCAGTTCCTGAAGGTTCTGGGGACGCGGATCGAGTTGTAAGCCGCGGGCCGGGCATGCCCGGCCCCTACACCGGGTATGCGCCGATGGCCTTTTTGAAGAACCGGTGCAGGGAGTGGGGGAAGCCGGCGCGGGGCAGGAACATGAACGGGCACTCGCCGGCGATCACGCGGATGCCCTTCGATTTGCAGAACCGCACCGCTTCGGGGTTCACCGCGCCGGCGCCGGACGCCCGGTACATCCACACGCTTTCCACGCCCGCCTGGGCGCATTCCAACGCCACCGCCCCGGTCACCTGGGGGCTGGTCAGCAATAAAACCGCTTCCACCGGAGGGCGCACATCGCTCAAGCGCGCCACGCACTCGATGCCATCGATCTCCGCAACCGCCGGATTCACCGGCGCCAGGTCGTAGCCCCGCTTACGCAACTCGCGGAACAGCGATCGCGTGAAGTCCTTCGGGTTGTGCGACACGCCCACCACGGCGAGGCGCTTCTTTCCCAGGAAATGTTCGATATCCCCCAGCTTGGTCATGGTTGCCACGGTGGAAGCCCCGTCTACACGCCCAGCAGCTTGGCGGCGTATTGCAGGCTGGCGTCGAGGTCCTCGCGTTCCTTGCGCAGGGCCGCCTCGCCGCTCAAGCGGGGTTCCGGCGGCCGCGGCTTGCCGCGGTCCGCAACCTCCAGGAACCGCTCGAACTCCCAGGCCGGCACGGTACGATAGGCGTCCCAGAATTTCGGGTCGTGGATGGCGTACGTGCGCGGGCCCATGACGATCGATTCGATCGACAGCGCCCGGCCGGGGCACATGGTGGCGTACTTGCGAACGAAGCCGTCGATATCCACGTTGCCCTCGCCCATGCGCACCCAGGCAACCGCCACGCCCTCCGGGACGCGCCACACGGCGCTGTCGCGCAGGTGGCTGGTGAGCGCGTACGGGGCCAGCGTTTCGAGCGTCACGTGCGGGTCTTCCAGCGTCCACAACGGGTTGCCGGAATCGATGCAGGCCCCCACGAAATCCTTGCCCGCCAGCTCAATCAGGCTCTTCAGCTCGCGCCCCTGCATATCTCCGGCGTGGTTCTCAATGGCGATCTTGATGTTCGAATCGACAGCCTTCGAACGCACGTTGCGCAGCACCTTGGCCGCGTTTTCGATGTGCATTTCGATGGGCCCCGGCAGCCGGTCCGCCGAGCTGCCCAGCACGCACCGGACGATCTTCGAGCCCACCGTGACGGCCGCGCCGATCATCCGCGTCAACTGTTCCTCGGCCGTGCCCGCGCTGGCCTGGAACATTTTCGAGGTCGGGCAGATGGACATCATCCCGATCTCGATTTCGATGCCCACCTTTTCCGCGTGCGCCCGCACCTGGCGCAGATTCTCCGGCTCCAGGCTGCCGATGAAACGGATTTCGGAGAAGTGGACCACCTTGGCTTTCCGCTCGGCGCAGTAGTCCAACAATTGAAAGGGCGTCCAGTTCTGCGAGCGCAGGCTGTACAGGTCCACCCCCAGGCGTGTGGCCGGGGCGGCATCGGCCAGAGCCGCGAGCGGCGCGGCGGCGGCCATTTGGATCATCTGGCGTCGGGTCATTGGGAATCCCCCGCATTCCGCGCGCGCCTTTTCGGACGCGCGCACTGGCAGTATACCGCCATCGGGGGTCGTTGTGGAGGACAATGGAGGCGTGGTCACCCTGCGAACTCTGCAACAGGAAAAGAGAGCCGCCATCCTCACGCTGGGGCGCAAACACGGGGCCAGGAGCATTCGCGTGTTTGGCTCGGTAGCCCGCGGCGACAGCCGGGAAACGAGCGATGTGGATTTCCTGGTGGAGTTCGAAAAGGGCCGCACCTTGTTCGATTTGATCGATCTCCGCCTGGACCTGCGGGACCTGCTGGGAGTCGAAGTGGACATCGTGACGCCAAACAGCCTGCATTATCTACGTGAAGGTGTTCTGGCTGAGGCCAAGGCGATATAACGCATGCCAGTCCCGGATCCGCGCATCTACCTTCGTCACATTCTGGACTGTTGCGAGCGCCTCGGGGAGTGCGCCTCCTTGCGAGACGAAGGCGGCGTCTCGGCGCGCATCCTCCTGGATGCCGCGTGCCGGAACCTCGAGATTATCGGGGAGGCGTCCCGGAAGATCGGGGTTGAGTTCCGCACCGCCCATCCCGAGATCCCGTGGCGTGAGATGAACGACCTTCGCAACGTTTTGATCCACAATTACGAGGGCGCCGATCCCGACATGGTCTGGGGCATTGTGGACCGGGAGATCCCCGCGGTCTTGGCGGCGGTGGGTCCTCTTGTCGCCGAAGAATAGGAGCGGCGCGCGCGGCAGTGTGGCGTGCCGACCGCTCCGTTGGCGCGTGACTCAGTATGAAACCGTTCTAAATCCGTCCGAACTTGTCCACCGCTTCCTTGATGGACTTGTATTTCTCGATGAATGGATACATCGAGTGCTCGGAATCGTCGAGGGCCTGCGCCTTCTTGAGCACTTCCGCGGCCTGCGCCTTGGGCACCGCCACCACGCCGTCTTCGTCGGCCGAGATGATATCGCCCGGGTTCACCTTAGCCCCCGCGCAAACCACCGGAACGTTGAAATTCGAGACGCGGTAATGGTTGACCGTGGTGGAAGGGACTATGCCGCGGCTGAACACCGGGAATTGCAGCCTTCCGATCTGCGGAAGGTCGCGCACCGAGGCGTCGATCACCGCCCCCGCCAGCCCGCGGACTTTCATGGTGGTGACCATCAGGCCGCCTATGCCGGCGTAATCCAACCCATCCGGGACCACCATCACATACACCGATCCCGGCGGGGCGGCGTCGATGGCGTCCAGCATCCCCTGGGATGCCTTGGACCCTTCCTTGTGCTCCTCTTTCGTCAGCAGCACGGTGACCGCCGGCCCGGCGAACTTGGTCTTGGCCAGCGGCCGCATGTCGTGCGACATGTAATTCTTCACGCCGTAGAGTTGCTCCATCGCGTCGGCCACCGAGGCCACCTCGGTGATCCGGTAGCCTTCAATCAGCGGATCGGCCGCGGGCTGCGCCATCATCCAGCCGGCAAACGCCACGACGGGCACGGCCACCAAAGTCCATCTCAGTTTCATTGCGTATCCTTTCGAGCGGCAGTTGCTTAGAAACTCAATCATAGCGTCTTCGGGACGGGCCGGGGCGTGAGGCGGCTCCGTGTACGGGAATGGATTGCCGCCAGCCGCGATTTGGAGGCTTTTTCGCCTCAGATCGCCTTTCCAAACACCGCCTATCGGGAGTCTGCCTCCAATTTGGCAGGTCCAAGTTCCGGTTGGCGCGTAATTCAACAGGAACTCTGAACAGTAGGTGTCCGGCTATGCCCGCATGGGTCGCACCCGCAGCCCGGCCCTAAAAGCTCAAGGCGCCCTCTCAGATCAATTGCGGAACTTCTGTACGCGACTTTCCGTAGGAAAAATGGTGATGACAACGTCGCCGACAAAGTCTTTTCGCACCGCCCGCTCCCTTGGCCTTCTACTTACGCTTGCCATCGCCTCATTGCATCTTTCAGCCCAATCACAATCAGTGGCCGGATCCCAAACTCAATCTACAACCCTATCCCCGGCGGCACAGCCGCCCCTGCGATTTGAAGTCGCCTCCATCCATCCGCACCGGTTCGCCGGCGACGAACCCTCCGACCGCCGCGTCCTTCCCGGCGGACGCTTCGTCGCCACCGCCACCACCGTCCGCACGCTCCTCCGCATCGGCTTTGGCGCCGACGATATCCGCATGTCCGGCGCGCCGAGCTGAATCGACAACGAGACCTTCGACATCAACGCCACCACCGCCGATCACGCTGAAGTCAAGACTCCGCAGCAATTCCAGCAACTCATCCTCTCGCTCCTCGAAGATCGCTTCCAGTTGAAGTTTCATCGCGAGCAAAAGGAAGGACCCGTCTACTGGCGCGAACTCGACAAGCCCGGAAAACTCGGCCCCGCCCTCAAGCTAAGCACTCTCGAATCGCAGCCCAGCTTCAGCACCAACTCCAACGGCTTAGGAACCGTCATGAAGGCTTCGAAGGCGTCCATGACCGACATTGCCGCCGCGCTGCGCCGCCAGGCCGGCCGTCCCGTCGAGGACCACACCGACCTCGAAGGCAGCTTCGACTTCCAGATCGAATGGGCTCCCGAGGAAACTCCAGACTCCGTCGACCCGTCGCTCTTCACCGTTCTCAAGGAACAACTCGGCCTCAAACTGCAGTCGGCTAAAGGCATCATCGAGACTCTCGTCATCGACCAGATCGCCCACCCCTCCGCCAACTAACCCGGAGCCGCCATTTGCGCTTTGAAGGGGCGGATATCTCTCCGGCGACTCGCCGCACTGGGCACAATATCGATGATCCGCAGTTTTGCCATTCAGCAATCCCTCATGCGAACCAAGAAAAGGCGGATTCGGGTTCCTGAAACATCTGAAAGCCGGATGGTCGCCTATTCGGACGGTGCGCCGCCGATCTCGGTTCTGAACCAAGAACGGGCTTGTCGTAAGAACAACCTCACGTCGAAGGGCTTTCGCGCTCCCTGGCACTGACCGCCGCTGGCCATAGTCCCCGAGTGCAAGACCGTTTACTATGAGATTGCAGTATCGTAGAGACGGGAGAAATGTCATGTACCGGGTTCCAATTTGCCTCATTCTGATGTGCGGATTCGGCTGGGCCCAGGCGGCCTCCGATTCGCAGCCGGCGTCCTCCAACGTGCGCGGCGCGGACTATCCGCGCGTCGGCTCCGACCTGCGCGTCACGTTCCGCCTCAAGGCCCCCGACGCCAAAAAGGTGCAGTTGCAGCCCGGCGGCGACGACAACGGCTTGGGCAAAGGCCCCATCGATATGACCCGCGGCGCGGACGGCACGTGGACCGTGACCACCCCGCCGGCGGTCCCCGGCTTCCACTATTACTGGTACCTGGTGGATGGCCTGATGGTGAACGACACAGCCAGCGAGACCTACTTCGGCTGGGGCAGGGAGTCGAGCGGCGTCGAGGTGCCCGAAAAGGGCATCGACTTCTACGCCGTCAAGGACGTTCCCCACGGCGAGGTGCGCGCCCGCTGGTATTACGCCAAGACTACCGCCGCCTGGCGGCGCGCCATGGTCTATACGCCGGCGGAGTACGACCGCAACGCCCTGGCGCGCTACCCGGTGCTCTACCTGCAACATGGCTCCGGCGAGGATGAGCGCGGCTGGACCAACCAGGGCCGCGCCAATTTTATCCTCGACAACCTGATCGCCGAGGGAAAGGCCAAGCCCATGATCGTGGTGATGGAGCAGGGCTATGCCACCGCCGCGGGCGCGGCGCAGGCGCCGGCCGCCCAGGGCCGCGGCGCCGGCCAGTCGAGCGCTTTCGAACAGGTGGTGCTGAACGACCTCATCCCCATAATCGACGCCACCTACCGCACCCTCGCGGACCGCGACCACCGCGCCATGGCCGGCTTATCGATGGGCGGCGGGCAGGCCCTCCAGATCACCCTCGCGCATCTGGACAAGTTCTCGTGGATTGGCTCCTTCAGCTCCCCGTTGCGCGCCGGGCTGGACCTGAAGACGGCCTACGGCGGCGCGTTCGCCGACGCCGCCGCATTCACCAAAAAGGTCCACCTGCTGTGGTTCGGCGCCGGCACGGCCGAAGAGCGAATGCTCGCCCCCGCCCTGGCCATGAGCCAGACGCTCAAGCAGGCGGGCATCCCGAACGTGTTCTACCAATCGCCGGGCACGGCCCACGAGTGGCTGACCTGGCGCAGGGATCTGCACGAATTCGCGCCGCTGCTGTTCCGGTAGTGGGGCAGGATGTCATCCTGCGCGCCGGTTGGATACCGGCGCCAGGGAGGCGGCTTGCTAACCCGCCGGGTCGGCGCTGGCAGACACTCGCGAGAGGCCGATTGACAAGCGGCCGCAGGTTGTCAACGGTTGACAACCTGCCCCGCAACGACGCCCCGGGCCTTGCGTACACGTAGGCTCGGATCCGGGCCGTTTTGCGGGCGAATCGCTTCGGCCATCGCTTCTGCTTTGCGCACCCGTCGCGGCGGGTGTGCGACATAAAAGTGGGCGGCGATGCGACTGACCAAAGGCGCCGATGTGGGGCCAAGCCTTCGGGCTTGCCGCCGGCCTTTTGGCCGGCGTTTTTCGTGCCGGCGCGAGACGCCGGGCAGAAGCCCGGCGGCAAGCCCGAAGGCTTGACCCCACTTTAATGTTGCGCACCCGTCGCGGCTCCGTTATCGCCAGGGCCGGCGAAACTCGCTATACTGGCTCGTCGCGGCATCCGTGGCGCCGGGCGGCCATCGGGTTATCGGTATCGGTTTACAACAAAGCCTCCCGGCGGGGCGCGCCGGTGACAGGAGAACAGCCATGAAAGTGAGAACTCCGCTCTTTTTCGCGCTTGCGTGTTTCGCGGCGTCGATCGCGGTCCCGTGTTACGGACAGACCGCGTCGGGCATTCCGCACCTCCGCAAACAAGGTTCCGCCACCCAGTTGATCGTGGATGGCAAGCCGTTTCTGGCGGTCACGGGCGAATTGGGAAACAATACGGCGTCGAGCCTGGAGAATATGAAGGACGTCTGGCCCAGGCTGGTGTCCGGCAACTTGAATTGCATACTGGCCGGCGTGTCATGGGCGCAAGTGGAGCCCGCCGAGGGCAAGTTCGAATTCGCCACGGTGGACGGCCTCATTCGCCAAGCCCGGGAAAACCACATGAAGCTCGTCTTTCTGTGGTTCGCCAGTTGGAAGAACGGCACCTCGAGCTACCCTCCGGTCTGGGTCAAGCAGGACTACAAGCGGTTCCCCCGAATCGAGATCAAGGGCGGCAAGCACATCGAGCTGCTCAGCACCTTCGGCGACGCCTCGCGCGACGCGGACGCCCGCGCCTTCCGCGCGCTGATGGGGCATATCAAGCTGGTGGACGGCCAGCAGCACACGGTCCTCATGATCCAGGTGGAGAACGAGGTGGGCGTGCTGCGCGACTCGCGAGACCGCTCGCCCGCCGCCAACAAAGCCTTCGCCGGGCCCGTGCCGAAGGAACTGATGGACTACCTTCTGAAGCACAAGGACACGCTCGCGCCGGAGCTGCGCCAGGTGATGGCCGCGCAGGGCGACAAGACCTCCGGAACCTGGGAAGAGGTCTTCGGCCCGGGCAAGCCCGACAGCGTGGATATGCCCGTCCAAACCTCCAGCCCGCCGATGAGCCGGGAAGAGCACGATACCGCGTGGCGCCAACTGCACTGGCCGGTGGATGAGATCTTCATGGCGTGGAACTACGCGCGCTATGTCGGCAAGGTGGTGGAAGAGGGCAAGGCGGGGTACGCGATTCCGATGTACGTGAATGGCTGGCTCCAGCAGCCTAACATGGCGTGGCCGGGAACCTATCCGAGCGGCGGCCCGCTGCCCCAGGTTCACGACATCTGGCGCGCCGGCGCGCCGGTCATCGACATCCTCGCGCCGGACCTCTACCTGGAGTATTTCGACGAAGTCTGCGGCAGGTTTACGCGCAACGGAAACCCGCTGTTCATCCCCGAAACGTCGGCCAATCCGGTCAACGTGGTCAACGCGTTCGTCAAGTGGAACGCCATAGGGTACTCGCCCTTCGCCATTGAAAGGGGCGCCGGCCCGAGCCCCGATCTCGCCGCCACCTACAAGCTGATCACCAGCATGTCTTCGGTGATTGCGGCCCAGCAGGGCAAAAACAGGATGGCCGCGGTTCGTTTGAATCAGGGCGACCCGCCGCAGAAGGTGATTGTGGGCGATTATACGCTGAACCTGACCGCCATGGGCATGGGCCGCATCCCCATCGCTCCGGAGCCCACGCCCGCGGTGACAGTCGGGGGCCAGGCGGCGCAGGGTGGACGCTCTCAGGGCCAGGTTATCAATGTCGCCCCGCCGGCGCAGGGCGGACGCGGACGCGGCGCGGCCGATCAGCCCGCTCCAGCGGCGGCGCAGGGTGGACGCGGCGCGGCGGACCAGCCGGCGGCGGGCGGTCGCGGTGGCCGCGGCGGACGCGGCGGCCCGGCCGACCAGCAGCCGGCCGGCAGCCCCGGCATTTCCATCTTTATTGCCGCCGGCCCCAACGAGTTTTACATGAGCGGCGGAAACGGCAACACCCGGGTCAGCTTCACGCCCAACACGCCCGGCCCGCCCATCGTGGGACTGGGAGACGTTCAGGTAGGCAAGTTCGTCGATGGCAAGTGGGTGGTAGTCCAGCAGTTGGCTGGCGACGACACCGGCCAGGGCGAGCTCCTTACGTTGCGCGCCAACAGCCTCATGCGTGTGACGGTCTATCGTTACGAATAGCCGCCAGGCAGCGCCATCGCGCCACTAACCCGGACGATTGCCGCGAGCCCGGCCGCCTGGCGACGTAGGGGCCGGGCACGCCCGGCCCGCGCCACGTGCCGCTGTGTAGGGGCCGGGCACGCCCGGCCCGCGCCACGTGCCGCTGTGTAGGGGCCGGGCACGCCCGGCTCGGTTCGCGAAGGAGTTTCGAGTTCGGGAGTAAGTCCATGATAACCAGACGATCTGCCATTGCAATGCTGGCGGGAAGCGTTCCCGCCTGGAAGCTCGCCCGCGCCGCGGGCGAGGCGCCTGAGATAGCCGCCGGTCCTTTCAAGGGCACGCGCGAATCGCTCAAGGATTACCGGGTTCCCGATTGGTTTCGCGACGCCAAATTCGGCATCTGGGCCCATTGGGGGCCGCAATCGGCGGCCGAGTATGGCGACTGGTACGCCCGCAACATGTACATGCAGGGAAGCCGGCAGTACGAGTACCACGTCAAGACCTATGGGCACCCGTCCAAGTTCGGCTTCAAGGACGTCGTCGCCACCTGGAAGGCCGCTAAGTTCGATCCCGAACACCTGATGCAGATGTATAAGAAGGCCGGGGCGAAGTACTTTTGCAGCATGGGCGTGCATCACGACAACTTCGATCTCTGGAAATCCACCTATCAGCCGCGCTGGAACGCCGCGGCTTCCGGGCCAAAGAAAGACATCGTCGGGCTCTGGAGAGCGGCCGCCTCGAAGCACGGCCTGCGCTTCGCCGTGAGCGAGCACCTGTCGAACAGCTATAACTGGTTCGCAACCTCTCACATGAGCGATAAGACCGGGCCTCTGGCCGGCGCGCCGTACGACGGAACCGACCCCGCCAACTCCGACCTGTATCATCCTCTGCCCAAAGATTACAACTACGCCAGCTCGCAGGCCATGAGCCGTGTTGCGCCCGACTCGTGGAAGCAGCTCTATTTCAAACGGATCAAGCAACTGGTGGACGACTACCAGCCCGACCTGCTCTACACTGACGGCGGGATTCCTTTCGAGGAATATGGGCTCGCCCTGGTGGCGCATCTGTATAACACCAACGCCAAGCGGCACGGTGGAAAGGTCGAGGCCGTCTATGCCAGCAAGACCCCGCAGGACTGCCAGACCGGGACCTGCGTCCTGGACCTGGAGCGCGGCGTTGCCGGAGGGATCCCGGCCAACCCGTGGCAGACCGATACCTGCATCGGCAACTGGCACTATGACAAGGAGGCCAAGTACAAGACCCCCAAGAGGGTCATCGACATGCTGGTGGATATCGTCAGCCGCAATGGCAACCTGATGCTCAACTTCCCGCTACCTAACAGCGGCGCCCTGGACGATCAGGAGTTGAAGATTTTGGATGAGATCACTAAGTGGATGGCGGTCAACAGCGAGGGCATTTACAGCACCCGGCCGTGGAAGATCTACGGGGATGGGCCGGTGGCTTCGGCTCCCGCGGCCTCCGGCCGCGGCGCCGGCTTCAACGAGCAAAACCGGAAAGACTTCAGCGCCGAGGAGATTCGTTTCACCTCCAAGGGGAGTAACTTGTACGCATTCGTGATGGGATGGCCCGATAAGCAGGCGGTTATCAAGCCGCTGGCGACGAATAGCAGCGCGGCCCAGTTCAAGGTGAAAAACGTCGAGTTGCTGGGCTTCAAGGGCAAGGTGAAGTGGACCCAGGATGAGAAGGGACTGACGGTGCAGATGCCGGCGCAAAAGCCCAGTGACCACGCAGTCACGTTGAAGATAGCGGGAGCGTGACCTCGCAGGGCGAAACGGACATGATACCCCAAGTGGCGGGAACCGTCGGCGCAGCGGCCCCCGTAGAGCGGGCTTCCAGCCCGCCATGCCGGCGTCCTTGCCGGCATTCTTCCCTGCGCGCGGAAGCGTGGAGGACACTCGCATGAATCGCGACGCCGTGGACCCGGTTTTGGTCCCCCAGAGAACGCTATATACCGGCGCGCGTATGCCGGCCATCGGCTTGGGGACCTTCGGTTCCGACCACATCTCCGCGGATGACATGGCTGCCGCCGTGAAGGGCGCCATCCAGGTGGGATATCGCCATCTGGATTGCGCCTCCGTCTACGGCAATGAGGACCGCATCGGCGCGGCGCTCCAGGGAGTTTTCGCCCAGGGCCTTCGGCGGGAGGAACTCTGGGTCGCCTCGAAGTTGTGGAACGACAAGCACGCGGAAGACGACGTGATCGCCTCCTGCCGGAAGTCGCTCGCCGACTTAGGCCTCGACTACCTCGACATGTACCTGGTCCATTGGCCGTTTCCGAACTTCCATCCGCCCGGGTGCAGCGTGGAATCGCGCAGTCCCGGCGCCAGGCCCTACATTCACCAGAACTTCATGAAAACCTGGCGGCAAATGGAAAGGCTCGTTGGGATGGGACTGGTGCGGCACATCGGAACGTCGAACATGACCATCCCCAAGCTCAAGCTGCTGCTGCGGGACGCATCCGTCAAGCCCGCGGTACATGAAATGGAGCTGCACCCGCACTTTCAGCAACCGGAGTTGTTCGAGTTTGTCCGCGCCAACGGGATGGAGCCCATCGGGTATTGTCCCATAGGCTCGCCGAACCGTCCCCCGCGCGATCATACGCCCGATGACACCGTGGATATCGAAGACCCAGTGATCGGCGCCATCGGCGCAAGACTGGGCGTTCATCCGGCGGTGGTGTGCGTGAAATGGGCCGTCGAACGCGGGCAGACGCCCATCCCGCTCTCGACCAACCGCCGCAATTACCTGGCGAATCTGCAATGCACCGTGACCGAGCCCCTCACCGCGGCGGAGATGCAGGCCATCGCGGGCATCGACAGAAACTGCCGGCTTATCAAAGGACAGGTATTTTTGTGGAAAGAGAACCAGGCATGGGAAGACCTCTGGGACCTGGATGGAGAGATCAAGTCATGATGAAAGGCGCCTACTTACCGGGCAACAGCACCGTCGAACTGCGCGAGCTTCCCCTCCCCGAGCCGGGACACGGCGAAGCGCTCCTGCGCATGAAGTCATGCACCATTTGCGGCTCCGACATCCGCTGCATCTATCACGAGCATCTGGGCAAAGGCCCGGAGGGATATCAGGGCGTGGTGGCGGGCCATGAACCCGCCGGCCAGATTGTTAAGACTGGCCCGGGCTGCCGCCGTTTCGGCCCCGGCGACCGGGTCATCGTCTACCATATCTCCGGTTGCGGCCTGTGCAACGATTGCCGGCGCGGCTACATGATCTCCTGCACCAGCGAGAAATACCGGCGGGCCTACGGATGGCAGCGCGACGGCGGCATGGCGGATTACTTGCTCGTGGAAGAGAAAGATCTGATTGCCCTCCCCAACGAGCTGACTTACTCGGACGGCGCGCAAGTAGCCTGCGGCTTCGGCACCGTCTATGAAGGTCTGCAAAAGATCGGAATCAGCGGCGATGACGCCGTGCTGATCACCGGGCTGGGTCCGGTGGGCCTCGCCACCGGGGCCCTGTGCCGCAAACTCGGCGCCAGGAAGATCATCGGAACCGACGTGGTGGAAGAGCGGATCAAGCTGGCGCTCGCTCTCGGCGTGTGCGACGAAGCCCTGCCCAGCGGGCCGGATAACGTGTCCCAAATCCGCAAGCTCACCGGCGGCTGGGGAGTGGAGCGCGCGGTCGATTGCTCCGCCAACGACGCCGCCCGCGCCACCGCCATTCGAGCCACCCGTAAGTGGGGCCGCATCGTCTTTCTCGGCGAAGGCGGACGAGTGGAATTCAATCCGTCGCCCGATATCATCCACGACCAGAAGACCATTTACGGTTCCTGGGTTACTTCCACCTGGCTGATGGAGGAACTGGTGGAACGGCTGGTAGCGTGGAACCTCCATCCCGCGGACTTAGTGACTCATCGGTTCCCGCTCGATCGGGCCGGCGACGCCTACGCGTTGATGGCTTCCGGCAAGTGCGGCAAAGTCGCGGTCTGCTTCGACGAAGAGCTGAAGCAAGGCTAAGATGGATCCCTTCCTCGCGCACGCGCAAACCCACGCGCCCGAAATCGTGGCCCTGATCAGGCGGTTTGTGGAGTGCGAATCGCCCAGCGATAGCCCGGCCGCGGTCAACCGTTTCGTCGAGCTGGTCTCGGATACGGTGGGGCCCTTCGCCGCCGTGAAGACGTTTCCCGGAGGCCGCTTCGGCAAGCATCTGGTGGCTGAAATGAAGCTGCCCGGGCGGAAGAAGAGCGGCCAGGTGATGGCGCTGGGCCACTCCGATACTGTCTGGCCATTGGGAACGCTGGCGAGCATGCCGTTCCGGGAGGCGGATGGCCGGCTCTGGGGGCCTGGCGTCTTCGACATGAAGGCCGGAATCGCGTTCTTCATTTTCGCGGTGAAAGCGTTGCGCGACCTGGAGGCGCCGGTTCCCAGGCGCGTGGTATTGCAGCTCAACTCCGATGAGGAAGTGGGCAGCCAGTCCTCGCGGCCGCTCACCGAGAAGAACGCCGCGCGCAGCCAGGCCGTGCTGGTGCTGGAACCGGCCACCGGCCCCGAAGGCAAGCTCAAAACGGCGCGCAAGGGGGTGGGCGAATTTACCATCACGGTGCGCGGCCGGGCGGCGCACTCGGGCCTCGATTTCGAAGCCGGCGCCAGCGCCGTGCTGGAGCTGGCGCGCCAACTTGAGCGCATCGCGGGATTCACGCAACTGAAGCGCGGCATTACGGTCAACCCCGGCGTAATCTCCGGCGGAACGCGCGTCAACGTGGTCCCCGCCGAAGCGCGCGCCGAGGTGGATATGCGCGTGGCGCGCCTGCGCGACGCGCCGGCGCTCGAGAAGAAGTTCCGCGCGCTGCGGCCTTTCGACAAACGCTGCGCCATCGAGGTCACGGGCGGGTTGAACCGCCCTCCCATGGAGCGCTCGCCGGGCGGCGTGCGGCTGTTCCGCAAGGCGCAAGCCCTGGCGCGCGACCTGGGCGTGGAGTTGGGAGAATCGCTCAGCGGCGGCGGCTCGGACGGCAACTTCACCGCGGCCCTGGGAATCCCCACGCTCGACGGCCTGGGCGCGGTCGGCGAAGGCGCCCACGCTGTCAACGAAAGCATCCGCGTGGACCGCATCGCGGACCGCACCGCGCTGCTCGCCAAGCTGCTGGCCGCGCTGTAGGGGCCGGGGCACGCCCGGCCCGCCAATCGTAAAGGAGAGGTAAAGACCGCCGGCAATCCGCCGGCAATGGGTTATCGTGTAATGGACCATGGACGGCGTTACCGGGCAATTCCCAGCCACGGCCGGCACGCGACTGCTCGTCGTGGATGACAATCCGAAACTCTGCCGCATGATGAAGGAGTATCTTGAACCGCTCGGCTATGAAGTGTCTCTGGCCCACACCGGGACCGACGGGCTGGACAAGGCGTTGCAGGGCGATTTCCACGCTGTCCTTCTCGATGTCATGCTGCCGGGTCTGGACGGGTTTGAGGTGCTCCGGAGGATCCGCGCAAAATCCACGGTGCCGGTTCTGATGCTCACCGGGCGCGGCGAGCCGCCGGACCGCATCGCCGGCCTGGAGCTCGGCGCCGACGATTACATACCGAAAACCTTCTCGCCGCGCGAACTGCTGGCCCGGCTGCGGGCTGTCGTCCGGCGGTCCATGCTGACGGTGATGCAGGTTCCCCGGGCGGCGCGGCCGCCCATCCTGGTTGGCGACCTCAGAGTGGACCCGGAAGCGCGGGCAGCCTCATTAAAGGATCAGCCACTGTCGCTCACCCCGACCGAGTTCGACCTGCTTCTCTCGCTGGCGCGAGACTGCGGGCGGGTCAAAACGCGCGAACAGTTGCTGCTCGAAGTGGCCGATCGCGATTTCGAGTCCTTCGACCGTTCGATCGATGTCCATATCTCCTCGTTGCGGCGAAAACTGGGAGACGACCCGAAGAACGCCCGCCTCATCTTGACCATCCGATCCGCGGGCTATAT
Source organism: Terriglobia bacterium (assembly GCA_963767595.1). Classification (GTDB taxonomy): domain Bacteria; phylum Acidobacteriota; class Terriglobia; order Bryobacterales; family Bryobacteraceae; genus BOG-224. Next base: position 32,668 of record CAVYEK010000022.1, on the reverse strand, counting down.
GCTCCAAAAACCGGGAACGGAGGCGTCGCCATGAAGCCGCGGTTGCCGCTCTTCACGAAAGTCCTGTTTCTCGCCTTTCTCAATCTGTTCCTTCTGGGGCTGATATTCACCCTTTTCGTGCGGGAGCAGTTTCGACTGGATGCCGGCTCCTTTCTGCTGGCTCCGGCGCAGAACCGGATCATGGCCGTGGCGCACGCCATGGCCCTCGAACTCGACGAGACGCCGCCGGCCGAGTGGGACCGCGTCCTCGCCCGTTATGCCCGGACCAACGGCGTGGCGTTCTATCTGCTCGACGAGGCGGGAGACCCGATGGCCGGCCCCGAACCGCAACTGCCTTCCGAGGTGTCGGAAAGGGTTCCGCGGCGTCAGCGTCCGCCGGGAGGCCGTCCGCCCGAGGGCGGCACAGGCCCACCGCCGGAACAAACCCGCGAGCGCCGGCCGCCGGCTCCGCCGCTGTTCCTCGCCGCAACCAGCGCCCCGACGCGCTACTGGGCGGGCGTCCGCATCCCCATCCGGCGGGACCGCATGGAGAATCCCAAGCCGGCGACTCTCATCCTGATGTCTTCATCGCTCGTGGCCAGCCAGCTTTTCTTCGACCCAAAACCGTGGCTGGCCGTGGTGCTGGCGGTGATTCTTGTCTCGGTGGTGTGCTGGCTGCCGTTTATCCGGGGAATCACGCGCTCTATCTCCCAGATGACCCGCGCCACCGGACAGATAGCCGAGGGCCAGTTCGAGGTGCATGTGGCCGACCGGCGCCGGGACGAGATAGGCCAATTGGGCGACGCCATCAACCGTATGGCGTCACGGCTCTCGGGGTTCGTGAACGGCCAGAAGCGGTTTCTGGGCGGCATCGCGCACGAACTCTGCAACCCCATCGCGACCATTCAGTTTGCGCTGGGCAGCCTGGAACGTCGGGTAGCCGACGATCAAAGGGACCGCGTCGGGGAGATTCAGGAAGAAGTGCAACACATGTCGGCCCTAGTCAACGAGTTGCTGTCTTTTTCCCGCGCCGGCATTGCGGGCTTGGCCGTCAAGCTGGTAAAGGTCAACCTGGCCGCCACCGTGGCGCGCGTCCTCGAACGCGAGGCCTCTCCGGAGCTGCAAGTCGAGACCGCGGTGGACGCCGGCCTGAACGCGCTGGCCGAGCCGGAATACCTTTTTCGCGCCCTCTCCAACCTGGTCCGCAATGCCAGCCGTTATGCGGGCCACGCCGGCCCCATCCGTATCTCCGCCCGGGCCGAAGCCGGCAAGGTCCACCTCACCGTCGCGGACCAGGGCCCCGGCGTGCCCGAACACGCGTTGGAGGAGATCTTCGCGCCGTTCTACCGGTTGGATCCCTCGCGGAACCACGAGACTGGCGGCGTGGGAATGGGGCTCGCCATCGTCAAGGCGTGCGTCGAATCCTGCCGGGGCGCGGTGCATTGCCGCAATCGCCGGCCCTCCGGTCTGGAGGTGGAGATAGAGCTGACGGAAGCGGGCAAGTCTCCCTTGTACTGAAGCGATTCGCAACGAGCCATCTGCGCCGCCCGACGCCGTCTCGGGGTCCGTGCCGGTTCAAGTCACGGTCAACGGAGTGGCCAGCGCCGGGTTTAGCGCACAGGCGCAGGCCAAGTCTCATTTCATTCCGCCCGGCGCCGTGGCCGCGTATACTGGTTCAAAGCGATATTCCATGATCGCCACGCGTACATCGTTTCGCCGCGCCGCCGCAAGCTTCTTCTCCGCCAGCGCTCCCGTCATGCAATCCGCCGGCATGAGGAAACGGACGGCGCCGTTGAACGCCCTTCGGCGCTTACAGCGCCAGCCCCCAGCCGTGCATACTCTGATTTGCCTGGGTCTGTTCGTCCTGGTTGCGTGGCTCGATTTTATCCTCGATCGAGACCTGTCGCTGTTCGCTTTGTATCTGATCCCGACGCTGTACGCGGCCTGGTTCCTGGGAATCCGCTGGGGATACCTGAGCTGCCTCGCCAGCGCCGCCGTCTGGGCTATCGATGATTGGGGAGGAGCGGTCTTCTACCAGCATGCGTCAGTTCCTTACTGGAACGTGGCTGGAAGGCTTATCGTACTGGCGGTCATCGTGGCGATTGTCAGCGCGCTGAAGAGCGCGCTGGAAGATGAATATGAAACGGAGCGGCGAGGCGTCCAGAGAGAGTTTGAGATCGCCCGCGAGGTGCAAAGCCAACTGCTTCCGTCGGAACCCCCGGATTATCCCCGCCTGGACTTCGGTTTCTTCTACCAGCCAGCCCGTGAAGTGGGTGGCGATTACTATGATTTCATCCCTTTCAGCCCGGAATACGTGGGCCTGGCCGTCGGGGATGTTTGCGGGAAGGGGCTCGCCAGCGCTCTGCTGATGGCTTCCCTGCAAGGCCTGGTGCGGACGAACCTCGCGGTTCGCCAGGGAGACGTCGCCCGCTTTGTGACTCAATTGAACGACTCGATGTATAAGTTGACCCCCAGCAACCGGTATGCGACGTTCTTTTTCGCCGTTGTCGACGCTTCCGGCCAAGCGCTCCACTATGTCAACGCCGGGCATGATCCGCCGCTTCTTTTCAGGAACGGCGCGTCGCCGGCGCACGGCCCAAGCGGGATCGAGAGTCTGGCGAGCGGAGGGCCTCCTGTCGGAGTTTTCGCGGGAAGCCAATATCGGTCCGAGCATGTCCTTCTCCACGACGGGGATATTCTGGTCGCGTACACGGATGGAGTCGTCGAGGCGCTGAACCCCCAGCAGGAGGAATTCGGAGAGGAGCGGTTAAGCGACACTGTTCGCTCGTCGTTTTCCCTCGGCGCGGCGGAGATCTGCGGACGGATTGGATCCCGTCTGCAAGCGTTCGCGGCGGGAAACCCGCAGTGGGACGACATTGCGCTCGTGGTCATGAAAGTGAAACCGGCTTTCCATCCTGGCGATTCAGATTAAGACCTATGGAGGCTCATCAGCGCCGCCGCGGGTGAGATCTCGACGAACTGGAGCTTCGCGCGCTGCGCCGGCCGGGCATCCGCTGCTGAAATGACGCTTCCCGACGCGCCGGAGCATGATAGGGCCGTATCCGATTGAGGGAATTGTAAAGGAAGAGTAAAATAAACCGGGCGCCTGGCCCAAATTGGGCTATTACTGATTGTGGATACCAGCATGAGGCGACATTCTTTGTCGGCGCTTTTCTTTCTGGCTGCCCTGTCCCCGATTCTGCCGGCCCAGAACCAGACCGTCGGCCTGTTTCTGAACGATGCGGCGAAAACCTCTCCGGGTTACGTCCTGATGCCCCCGTTGCATAGCGGGTACACGCACCTGATCGACAACAACGGCCAGTTGATCCATTCCTGGAACAGCGGCGCCTACCCACCCGGACTCATGGCCTATCTTCTGCCCAACGGGCATCTCCTTCGCGCGGATGCGATACAGAATGAAGGACCCGACATCGGCGGCGGCGAGGGCGGGCAGCTCCGGGAGTACGACTGGCAGGGCAATGTGGTGTGGACGTTCACGTATGCGACGTCCACGAACCTCATGCATCACGACTTCAAACACCTTCCAAACGGCAACGTGATCGCGCTGATGGTCGAATCCAAGACTCCCGCCGACATGGCCGCCGCGGGATTCATGCCCAACATATTGCAGCCTGGAGGAGATGGAAATATCGCGCCCGACGCGATTATCGAGATTCAGCCGGCCTACCCCACGGGCGGCAATATCGTTTGGCAGTGGCACGTCTGGGACCACCTGGTCCAGAACTACGACGCCACGAAGAACAATTACGGCAACCCGGCCGCTCATCCCGAACTGGTGAACCCGAACGCTTCCTACCCCCACCAAATCCCCGAGTTCTGGAACCACATGAACTCGATCGACTACAATCCGGCGACCGACCAGATCATGCTCAGCGTCCGGGGCAACAGCGAGATCTGGGTAATCGATCACTCCACCACCACCGCCCAGTCGGCTGGGCATGCGGGCGGGACGTACGGCAAGGGTGGCGATCTCCTTTACCGCTGGGGAAACCCGCAGATGTATTCCGCGGGCGTCGCCGCCAACGAAATGAATTACCAGCAGCATGATGCCCAGTGGATTGCGCCGGGGCTCCCCGACGCCGGCAATATCCTGCTTTTTAACGACGGCGTGAACCGTCCCGCCGGCCTGTATTCTTCGGTGGATGAGTTTGTCCCGCCGGTTGACGCGAGCGGCAATTATCCCTCTCTTGCCACAGGCGCGGTATACGGACCGCAGCAGCTTGCATGGACTTACTTCGGCACGGGCTCGGAGCAGTACTATGAGACGGATATCGGTGGCGCGGAGCGCATGCCCAACGGGAATACGCTTATCTGCTGGGGCGTCTTCGGAGTGTTGGAGGAGGTGACTCCAGCCGGGCAGATTGTCTGGAAGTACGTGAATCCGGCAGAGGATATCAAGACAGGGGTGCTTGCGCAGGGACACACGCCGGACACCGACCCCAACAAGACGGGTGAGTACATGAACGCCGTGTTCAAGGTCCGCAAGTACGCGCCGGATTACGCCGGCCTCGTGGGCCGGGACCTGACCCCCAAGGGACCCATCGAACAATACGCCGTCACTTATGTGAATGGAGCCGGCATGATGACGGGATCGGCCGCGCCCGGCGCCATCATGACCGTATTCGGGATCGGCCTGGCGGACAGCGCGGCGGCCGCCGCCATCGCGCCGCTTCCCACCGCGCTCGCGGGCACGACCGTCCAGATCACCGACAGTGCGGGCGTCACCCAATCCTGCCCTCTGTACTACGCTTCCCCGACGCAGATCAATCTGCTGGTCCCCGGCGGGAGCGCTTTGGGCCCCGCCACCTTCACCATCCGCCGCGACTCCGGCGCCAGCGTCTGGGCGAATGCGGCAGTCGAATCCGTGGCGCCCGGATTGTTCTCCATGAACGCGAGCGGCCAGGGCGTGGGCGCCATCATCGGCCTGCGCGTCGACGGGAGCGGCCAGCGCAGCGACGTACCTGTTTTCAGTTGTGGCGCATCCGGGAAGTGCGTCTCAACGGCCATCGACCTGGGGGCCGCCACCGATCAGGTCTACCTGTCGCTGTACGGAACCGGAATCCGGGGACTTAGTTCGCCCTCGGCGATCACCGTCACCGCCGGCGGCGTCCCGGTTCCGGTGCTCGGCGCGGCCGCGCAATCGCAGTTCGCCGGGCTGGACCAGGTCAATGTGGGGCCGCTGCCCCGAACCCTCGCGGGCAGTGGCGAGATCAGTGTGGCGCTCCAGGTCGATAGCAGAACAGCCAACGAAGTCACCGTGAACATCAAGTGACCATGAAGAGCCGACCGTATGCGCTCGTCCTCGCCGTCCTCGTGGCCGTAGCCGCGCGGGCTCAGTCCACGCAGCCGGGCTTGACGAAGTACCCGGAGCTCACGTTGCTGCCGGCCGGCCAGTTCCAGATGGGAGACCACTACGGTTTCGTCGACCCCGAACATCCCAGCGACGAAGTGCCCCTCCATCTGGTTTGGATCGACTCGTTGCTCATCGGCGCGTACGATGTCACCAATAGCCAGTATGTGGAGTTCCTCAACTCGGCCTATGCGCAAAGGCTCATCGAGGTACGGGGCGGGTTGGTTTACGCCAAGGGCGGCGCCGACTTATACATGGACACATACCAGGTTTTGGGCTACAGCAGCATCGGATGGGACGGCTCCACGTTCGCGGTGGTTGACAATCGGGCCAATCATCCGGTGGGAGTCACTTGGTTCGGAGCCGCGGCATACACTAACTGGCTCAGCCAGCAACAGGGACTTCAGCCTTGCTACGACCTGACTACCTGGCAGGTGGATTTCACCAAGAACGGTTACCGTTTGCCGACCGAGGCGGAGTGGGAGTATGCCGGGCGGGGCGGCCAGTACAATCCGTATTCCATCTATCCCTGGGGTAACGATGCCGATACGACAAAAGCCAATTGGCCGGAATCCAATACCCCCTACGCCACCGGCCCCTACCCCTGGACCACGCCGGTGGGCTTCTACAACGGGCAACTGCACACCAAGGCGGAATTCGGGTGGCCCGGCAGCCAGCAGACCTATCAGACCTCGGACGGGTCCAATGCCTGGGGCCTTTACGACATGTCCGGCAACAACTGGCAGTGGGTGAACGACTGGTACGAAAACCCCTACTACAGCGTGAGCCCGTACAAGAACCCGCCCGGCCCCACCGTCGGCAACGCCTCACTCATGCCGGACGGCTTGCCGTACCGGGGAATGCGCGGCGGCACGTGGTACAACAGCGATGCGGGCGATCCCGGCCACGGGCGGGTCTCGAACCGGGACCCCGCCTACTACCGCGCCCCCGACAATCCCAATACTCCCTACTACCACGTCAGTTTTCGCGTAGCGCGTTACACGCCGGCTCTGACCACGGTTTCGGCTGCGAGCTATTCCGGCGTTTCCGTCGCTCCCGCGTCCATCGCCTCGGCGTTCGGAAGCGGACTGGCCGGCAGCGTCGTAACGGTAACGGACAGCACCGGCGCGGAGCTTGCCGCGCAGGTTCTCTACACATCGGCGACCCAGATCAATTTCGTGGTGCCCGCGGCAACGGCCAGCGGCCCGGCCACCATCGCGGTCTCAAACGCCGGCATTATCTCCAGCGCCGGAACAGCGCTGGTTCAAACCGTGGCGCCTGGGCTGTTCTCCGCCAATGAGAGCGGCGCCGGCGTTGCGGCGGCCATCGCCGTTCACGTGCACGCCGACGGCTCCCAGACATCCGAGCCGGTGTTCCAATGCGGGGCTGTTGTGGGAAGTTGCGTGGCGGCGCTTCTCGATTTCGGCGCCGCTTCCGACCAGCTCTACCTGTCGCTGTTCGGCACCGGCATGCGCGGCTTCCGACAGCAGGCCGCCGCCACCGTCGGCGGCGCGTCCGTCGGCGTCGCCGGGCCGGTGGCGCAAAGCCAGTTTGCGGGGTTGGACCAAATCAACCTTGGGCCTCTTCCGCGTTCCCTGGCCGGCCGCGGCGAAGTCTATATCGACCTCGGCGTGGACGGACAGGCGGCCAACCAAGTGACGGTCGGCTTTCGCTGAGAGTCTCCGGGGAGCGAGACGGTGGCATCCTCGATCTTCACGGCGGCGCCGGCCGATGCGAGAGTCGTCCATTAATAGTCTCGTGCCGCGCTTGGCTCGTTTTTGCTAGTGGTCCGCGGCGGACAGAATGACGACTATGCAGATACTTGTGGGGCAGCCAATCCTGGCTGCCGCCGGCTTTCAGCCGGCGCTTCCTGTGTAAGAGGGCTCCGCGGATGCGAAAAAGCCGCCTAGAAAGGCGGCTGCAGGCGAGATTGCCACTTAGTTTCCCAATCCCGGGCGCCCGGACGCACTGGTGGGGCGGACCCGCGCGGACCAGGGGGTCCGCCCCACCATTTCCGCCGGATTCGCGGGTCCGGGAAAACTAAGTGGCATTGGGCAAGATTGCCTGCCCCAGCAAACTAGTTTGCGCCTTGAGCCATCCTCGGCGCTTCCGGCGGCCGCTTCGGGCCGGCCGCTTCGGGCCGGGCATTCGGGCCGGACATGCCCGGCCCCTACAGCGCTCTGAGCTATACTCAACACTTCGGGAGGAACGGGAATCGCCATGATTAAGCCGCAGTTTTTGTTTGCCGCCATTTGTCTCTGCCTTCTGGCGGGCCTTGCCGGCCCCGCTTTCGGGCAGCCTGAAATCATGGCCTGGGGAAACCTGACCGGCATCCGCATGGACGGCCACTTGATGGAGCTCAATTCCAGCATGTGCGTAGTTCAGCCCGATTGGGCCGGAGTTTTTAAGACCGGCCGGGAGAAACAGACCAACATGTATGCGCGCAACGGCAAGGTGGAGACGGTCCGCGTGCGCATGCGCACGCCCATCGAGTTTCGCGCGAAAGACGGCGAATGGGATATATCCGCCACCGAAGTGGTGGAAGAGACCGGGCCCGGCACGGCCAAGATCGACCTGGAGTACACCACGCCGGCCGACGCCAACATCGCCGGCGCCTACTTCTGCATGGACCTCCCGGCCGCGCAGTTCTCGGGTAGCCGGGCGGAGCTCATCGATCCGGCGCCGCCCGCTCCATCCCAGGTTTCGCTGGCGCCCGGGGCCCGCGACCAGAACGAGTACGTGCGCACCAAGGCCGGCGGCATCCGTTTTGTCACCGCGCGCCGCCAGGTGGAAGTGATGTTCAACGAGCCCACCGAAGTGGTGATTCGCGACGACCGCCGCACCGATAATTTCGATATTCAGGTCTTTTTGGGGGTGGCATCGGGCAAACTGGCGGCGGCCCAGCCGGCTAAGAAGAGCTTTGCGCTGAAGGTCACCGGCGAAATCGACAAGAACCCGGTGCAAATCGCCCTGGACGCCTCCCACCCTGGCCAGATGTTCGACGGCCTCGGCGGCAACTTCCGCCTCCAGAATCCGACCACCGATCCGCCCGTGATTCAGTACAACCTGGATAACATGCGCATCGCCTGGGGACGGGTTGAAATGCCCTGGAGCACGTGGCAGCCGGCGGAGGATTCGGATCCACTGGCGGCGGCGCGCGCGGGTCAACTCCCCAGAGCGGTTCAGCAGGCCATGGAGATGGCGCGCCGGCTGGCGCAAAAGGGCATGCCCATAATCGTGAGCGCGTGGGCCGCGCCTTCCTGGGCAATCGTGGGCGGTCGCGGCGGTTTCGGCGGTGGTCGTGGCGCGGCAGGGGCCGCGCCGGGCGCTACCGGTGGTCGTGGCGCGGCAGGGTCCGTTACGGCTCCGCTTGATACGCCGGGGCCTCCCGGTGGTCGTGGCGCGGCAGGGGCTCCGGGGGCTGCCGGCGGCGCCGGGCGCGGCGCTCCAGGCGGTGGCTTCGGTGGCGGCCGTGGCGGGGCTCTGGCTGCTCCGCAGGATGAAGGTATCCGTGGCAATCCGCTCAATCCCGAAAAAATGGACGCCATCAAGAAGTCCATCGCCGACTACCTGATCTTCCTCAAGGAGAAATACGGAGTCGAGGCGGCCATGTTCACCTTCAACGAGTCGGACCTGGGCATCAACGTCCGGCAGACGCCGCGCGAACACGCGGAGATGATCAAGACGTTCGGGCCTTACTTCGCCTCCCGCGGATTGGCCACCAAGCTGGCCCTCGGCGATACCTCCGACGCCAACCCCATCGACTTCATCAAGACGGCCATGAAGGATCCCGAGGCCGTCAAATACATCGGCGCCGTCGATTTCCACTCCTGGCGCGGCTGCACCGACGACATCCTGGCCCAGTGGGGCGCGGCGGCGCGGGAACTCAATGTCCCCCTGCTGGTCGCCGAGGGCAGCACCGATGCCGCCGCCTACAAGTATGCGCAGATATTCCTCGAGCAGTCGTTCGCGCTTTATGAGATCAATCTGTACATCCGCATCCTGGCCATCGCGCAGCCCAAGTCGATTCTGCAATGGCAGATGACGGCCGACTATTCGCTGCTGGCCGGCGGAGGCATCTTCGGAGACAACGGGCCGCTGCGTCCCACCCAGAGGTTCTGGAATCTCAAGCAGCTCGCCTCCACTCCTCCGCGCTCCTTCGCCCTGCCCGTCCAGTGCAAGAGTCCCAGCCTCACCTGCGCCGCATTCGGCAACATCGCCGAGGGCGCCTACGCGCTGCACATCGTGAACAACGGCGCGGCCCGCCAGGCCACCATCACCGGCCTGCCGGCCGACGTGAAACAACTGCGCGTGTGGGTGACCGACACCCAGCGCGGCATGCGGGAGGGGGCCCGCGTTCCGGTGTCCGATGGAAAGGCCGAGGTGGCGCTCGACGCCATGGCCTATGTGACCCTGATCGGGCAATAGTGGGATAAGGCTCCCGCCTTGTCAAGTGGGATAAGGCTCCCGCCTTGTCAAGTGGGATAAGGCTCCCGCCTTGTCAATCCGAGCGAAGCTCGGACCTGGAGTTTCTACATTTGGCGGCGGGTTTCCGGAATTGTGGGGCAGGCCCTTTCGCCTGCCAGATCCGAGCGCAGCTCGGACGGGAACCTTTAGGCGCGGGCGACCAAGCTGGCGCCTGGCCGCCTTGACAAGCCAGGAGGCTTATCCCACATTGACAAGCCAGGAGGCTTATCCCACATTGACAAGCCCGGAGGCTTATCCCACTACTTGATGGACACCGGCACGTGATCGCGGCTGGTGATCACGCGGTCGATCATGCCGTACTGCACCGCGTTCTCGGGCTCCATGATGTAATCGCGGTCCACGTCCTTGGCGATCCGGTCCACCGGCTGGCCCGTCGCGTCGGCCAGCATGGTGTTCAGAATCTCACGCATCCGCAGGATTTCGCGGGCGTAGATGTCGATATCCGCCGCCTGCCCCGCCAGTCCCTGCATGGACGGCTGGTGGATCATGATCCGGGAATTGGGCAGGCTGAAGCGCTTCCCCTTGGTTCCCTTGGCCAGCAGGACGGCCGCCATGGACGCGGCCTGGCCCACGCAGATGGTCACGATGTCCGGCCGGATGAAGGCCATGGTGTCCAGAATGGCCAGTCCGGCCGTGATCGAGCCGCCCGGAGAATTGATGTAAATGGAAATGTCCTTCTCCGGATCTTCAGCTTCCAGGAATAGCAGTTGCGCGATGATCAGGTTGGCCATCTGATCGTCGATCGGCGTTCCCAGGAAGATGATGTTCTCTTTCAACAGCCGGGAATATATGTCGTATGCGCGTTCCCCTCTGGAGGTCTGTTCGACCACCATGGGGACCAGGACCGAGTGTCCCATCGTCCCTCCGAATTCAGTTTTTCTTTCGCCAGCCTAGGCCCGTCTTGCGGCGGCGGCGCGCTTGGTCTTGCGCTGTTTGGCGGCTGCCAGGGACTTCTTCTTGAGGTCCAGCGCTTTGGCCAGGTCCGCGATCGTGTTCCGCCCCAGATAATCCATGATACGCGAACGGAGGGCGATCCAGCTATCGTGCATCGAGCACGGCATGTCGTCGGAGCACTCGGCCAGACCGCTGGCGCACTGTTGGTATGGCGCCAGGCCATCGAGCGCTTCCACGATGTCCAGCAGACGGATTTCATGGGCGTCCACCCGCAGCGCGAATCCCCCGGTGGGACCCTTGCTGGAGCGCAGCAGCCCTTTGCGGGCCAGTTGTTGCAGAATCTTCGCCAGGAAATGGGCCGGAATATCCTCCTGCTCGGCGATATTCTTCACCATGGCATACTTGCCTTCCTGAACTTGCGCGAGGTTCACAAACGCGCGAATGGCGTATTCGGCGGAACGCGAGTAGATCATCCTTTGACTCCCCCATCTCAGATTCGGAGTAAAGCTACTCCGATATCTTAAATTTTGCGCGGCCTATAAGCAAGGGGCTCGACTCCGAAATGTACGTTTACCCTCAGCATCCCTTGCGAGAGGCGGGAAAAAGGGGCGCCGCGCGTAGTGGCCACCCCATCCCGAAAGACTTCAGGTCCGTATACCTGCTTCTCCGTTTTGGACGCGGTTGCCCGCCCGGAAGATACAGGGACTTTTCCGCACCCTTCCGCCGCGGCGATGGATGTAGGGGAATCCCGCATGAGAACGCACATTGTGGGGTCAAGCCTTCTGGCTTGCCGCCGGGCTTCGGCCCGGCGTTTGGCGGCGGCGAGAGAGGAACGCCGGCCAGAAAGCCGGCGGCAGGGTCGAAAACCCACGACGGAGGGGTTTTCATGAATTTCCGTGGGCCGCCGGCCCATGCAGGTCAAGCCAGAAGGCTTGGCCCCACATGAAACCAACAAAAAAAGGGCGGCCGGGGATAACCGGCCGCCCAAGGATCGTTCTGGGAATGGGATCTACGGCAACAGAATCACGGGCGCGCGCCAGAAGGCGAACCGCTGCCCGGTGGGGTTCACCACGCTCACCTGGCAGGTGTACCGGCCGGGTTCGAACTTACCCAGCGGAACGGCGAACCGCACGGGCAACGCCCCCGTGTTGGCGTTCAGGCCCTCGCTGATCTCCACCGGCTCGCTCTCGAACGCCTTCACCTTGCCGCGGTAGAAGGTCAGGCTGGCCACGATGGGCTGCGTCGCCTTGGCGTTGGGTTCATAGGCTTCCAGGAAAACGTACATACTTTGTTCTTTCCGGAAGACGCGCGTCACGCTGGGGATCAGCTTCTGGCCGTTCTGCACCAGCGGGTTGGCGTTTATCAGGCGCCGGTCGCTAACGGCGTTGGCCAGCAGCTTGCTCTGGTCCTCGCGCTGGTTGCTTAAGATCACCGAGCTGATCGGCAGGTACTTAGTATCCACGGTCAGGTCCGGAATAGTGAACTTCGTCCGAAAAGTGCCCATTTTTCCGGTTTCGTTCTCGCGGGCCAGAAAATTGATCGTATAGGTCCCCGGGGATAGCGCGATCATCGTGTCATAGGCAACGGTCTTCTTGGCCAGTTCCGCGGCGGTCTCTTCGTTCAATTTGACCTGGATATTGTCGCGAATGGTTTGCGCCAGAACGCCTTTGGCATCCCGCACTTCGGCCAGGAAATCGATGCGCGTGGTCTTGGCGCCGCCCTTCTTGGCCAACTCGATGTCCGTGCCGGGAATCTTAATCGTGACGGGCACCCTATACAGGTCGCGCATCAGGCGGAAGTAGTCGGTCTCGAGCGCCAGCGTGAGATCCGTCACCGGATCGCCCAGGACCAGGGCCTGCTGGAGTTGGCGTTCCCGGTCGCTGGCGTCGAATTTCTTAAACTCCTTGGAGGCGAAGTATCCGCTGCGATAATCCATCTTGGCGCTCAGGTCCTTGCCGATCTGAACCTTGATCTTCCGGAACTTGCCGTCCAGCGCGGAATTGGTGGTGTAATAGCCCAGGATGTAGTAGCTGGAGATGTCTTTCTGCGCCTCCTGGATGCCCAGGGCGACATCGTTGGAATCCTGGAAGGCCTTGCCTCCCGTATCCGACGCCAGGGCGAAGAGGGTATCCTGCGACCCCGACAGGTTGCTCGCTGAGGCGCGCATGGATCCGCCTCCGTAGTTGCCCGCGTTGCCCGAACCGCCGCCCGAGCCGCGGTTGGCATTGCCGGCGGGCGCCGTGGCCTGCAGCCCGCGCGCGTCGATGGTGTAGACGTTGACGTTGCTGCGGATGGCGGCGTTGATGGTGGCGCGCAGTTGCGCGTCGTTGTCCGTGCCGCTGCGCTGGATGCCGCTCGAAACGTACACCAGCGCCTTCTTCTCGGACAGGCTGGAGAGCATCTTCACGGCCGTCTCCAGGGAGGATAACTGCCGGTCGGTGTTGAAGATGTTGAACTCCGTATCGTCCTGGGTGTAAGCCGCCCCGGTGTCCTCGGCGCTGTCGTCGCTGGTTGAATTGGCCATTTCGCTGGCCTCGCCCAACACCAGCCCGTTGATGGTCTTGTTGAGAACGTCGCGGTCGTTGGTGAAGTCCTGAAGCACCTGCAACTGGCCGGCGTAGATCATGATGGCCATGAGGTCGGACGCGGTCATGTTGGTCTTCAGGAATTTCAGTGCCCCGGTTTGCGCGCGAATCTGGTCGTCCACCGGCATGCCCTGGAAGTCGAAGTACATCACCATCAGCCGGCGGTCGCGGTATTTGATTTCGCCGGGCTTGGAGGAGGCGATCTCGGTCTGCACCGCGGACTGCAGCGGCGGCGGTTCGAGCTTATTGGCCACGGTGGGAGCGACCACGGCCAGCCCCGCCTGGGTCTCGGCGGCGTTGGTGGCCGGCCGGGGCGTCAGCGAGGGCGCGGCGGGCGTCTCGAGCGGCGGCAGAACCTCGTCCGCCAGCTTCTGGTATTCGAATACCTTGATGGCCTGCGGCTTCCCATCCTCCGCCACGCTGAAGTCGCCTGCCTTCAAACCCTCGATCGGCTTGCCGTCCTTGTCCTTTACGGAGACGTTGACAATCACCAGTTGGGTGGTGGATTCGAACTTGTACGCCTGCTTCTGCAGCGGCGCGTTGGCCTGCTGCTGGACTGGTTGCTGGGCCTGCGCGGGGCGCGGCGCCGGCTGCTGGGCGAAGGCCGCCAGCAGCCCAACCAGCACGGCGGCGGGAATGGCTTTATTCGTTTTCATGGCTAAAAATTGAACCTCAAACCGCTGCTCACGGTGCGCATGCCGCCCACGCCGGTCACCTGTCCATAATTGGCGGATGTCATCGAGGTGCCCCATCCGGTGACCACCACGGAGTTCAAAACATTATTGGCCTGCATATTGAGTGTCATGCGCAAACGCTCCCCAAACCGGAAGGTCCGGTTGGCCGAGCCATTCACGCTGATCTGAGCCGGCCCGCGAATTACGTCGCGTCCCGAGTTGCCCCACGTGCCCGGCAGCGGCGTGGTGAACGCATTCTCGTTGAAGAGCCAATTCGGCTCATTCGAAGGTATCGCCATGGCCGGCAGGCCGGTCGCATTGGCGCGGTTACCGCCGCCCTTGTTGGCCCCGCTGGCGCCGCCGGCCGTCACCGTCAGGAACGAGCCGGTAGTCATGGAGATAGTGGTGCCGATGCCCCAGTCCTTAAAGATGACGCCCTTCCATCCGCTCAGCAGGGCGCCTCCCATGCGTCCCTGCCCGGTGCTGTAGTTGAAGGCGATGTTGAGCGATTGCGGCGCGCCCGTCACGGCGCGCTCGGGCCGGAAGTCCAGCCAGTTCTGCGCCGTACTTCCGCCATCGATCATCTTGGCGAACTGGTAACTGGCGGTCGATGAAAGCCCGCCGCGGAAACGCCGGATCAGGACGAAGCTCATGGCGTTGTAAATCGAATTGTCGCCGGTAGTCACATAGGTGTACCCCGTCTGGTACGGGGCGGCCGCGGCGCCGGGCGGCGCCACCCACGGCGAAAGCGTCCGTTCCAGATTGGTGCCCTTGGTCCCCTGGTAAGAGAGTTGGCCCTGGAACGAAAACGGCAGATTCTGTTGCACGCTGAGCGTCCATTGCTGGGCGTACCCGTTCTTATAGTTGGGGTCCACCGCGAACGTGTTCTTCGCCGTGTTGGTGGCCCCGGAGCAGGGGGCCGAGAATGCGGTCCCCATGCTCAGCAGCGGGCAGTCCGTCAGGTACAGGTTGTCCGATATGGCCAAAGGCGGCTGCTGCGCCATGCGGTTGGCCACGTTGGCGTAGACCGAGGAATTGTAATACCAGCCGTACCCCGCGCGAATCACCGTGGACCTCTTGGCGCTCGGCCGCCACGCCAATCCAAACCGCGGAGCCACGTTGTTCTTGTCCGGCTTGACCAACGCCCCCGTGCAGACCGCGCCGGAGGGACAGTTCGCCTGCCCCGGCTGCACCGTCTGGTAGGCCGTAAACCAGGGCGCCGTAAACGCCATATTCACGAGTTGGTTATTCAGCTCGCTGACGGGAGTCTGATAATCCCACCGCAGGCCGAAGGTCAGCGACAACCGCGGAGTCAGCCGCCAGTCGTCCTGGTAGTACACGTCATAGACCGAGCCGCGGAAATACAGAGACGGAACGCCGTAGCCCACCTGTGCCCTGTAGGGTGTTCCCAGGAGGAAGTCCGCCATGTCGAACCCGGTGCCCGGCGCAACGGACGTAGTCACGGCCCCGGTGGCCGGGTTCGTGGTCGTAACGAGTTGGCTGGTGGCGTACCCGTTGAAGGTGAACGACCCCCGCCCGCTGGGGTTGGAGTCGCGGTTGTTCTGCTGCCGGCGGTAGCCCGCGCCCCACGACATATTGTGCATGCCGTGTATCCACATCAGGGTACCGGTGACGTTGGAGGTCTGCGCGCGCGTGAGGGAAGCCGTCCCATCCGTCAGGCCGGCGAAATCGGTGAAGCCCAACGCGGGAGGCCCCCAGTTTAGCGGGTCGGTCGAAACGCCCTGGATCCCCAGCAGGGAAGCCACGTTGGTGCGATCGGCGAAATAGGGCGATGCCAGCGACCGGCTGCGGCTGAAGACGTAGTTCAGGGTGCCGATGGTCCGGTTGGTGAAATTGTGGGTGTACGAGGTGTTGATATTCATGCCCCGCCCGGTGCTGGTATCGAGGAAGCCGAACATATTCGGGTTGTTGCCATTGGTACCCTGGTAGCCCACGCGCACATTGATGCGGTTCTTGACGTTCAACTGCTGGTTGAAGCCGCCATTGATGCTGTTGCTGTTGCTGCGCGTCGTCAGGGGGAGCTGGAAGTTCCGCGTGGCCGCCTGCCACATGGGCAGCGGGTAGTATTTCAAGAGGGCCTGAGCGATCGGACTTTGCCGGTTGACCGGAATCGCGTCATTCACAAACGGAGCGCCGGTGGTGGGATCGTAGACCACTGGCACTTGCGTGTTCGTCCCGACCGTGACCGCCGATTGCGAGAAATTCCCCTGGCGCTCGAGCGCCGAAGGCATGGTGGTGAGGGAGCCCGAGGAGCCGTTGCGGTTGCGCCCAATCCCGATGCTCAGGTTGAATTGCCCGAGGCGTTGCGGATTGAGGATTTTGGGAATGCGCAGCGGGCCGCCCAAGGTTATGGTGCTGGTGGTGTTGTTGGAGTAGGGCTTGGGAATGCTCTGCCCGCTCAGCGAATAGCTCTGCGCATTGAGCAGCGAGTTGCGTTCCGAAATGTTGAGTCCGCCGTTATACGCCATGCGCGGATTCCGGCGGGCGTTGCCGAAAGCCCGCGCGCCGTTCATGGCCATCCACGAAGGATTGCCGCGTCCACCCGGAGCTCCGCCGCCCCGTCCGCCCGGGGCTCCGCCGCCGCCACGGCCGCCGCCTCCTCCGAAACCCCCGCCGCCACGGCCGCCGCCTCCACCGAAACCTCCGCCGCCGGCCATGCCGCCTCCGCCGCCGCGTCCGCCGCCCATGCCGGGGCCGCCCATGCCGCCCATGCCGCCGGCATCCGCTCCGCCAGCCCCGCCCAGGGCGTCGGGGGTTGCACCCGGAAGGCCGGCTACCATGCCGCCCTCCGGTCCGCCCATACCGCCGCGTCCGCCCATCATGCCGCCAGGGCCGCCCATGCCGCCGGGCCCGCCGAACCCACCCCAGTCGTTCCCGCCGGGGAGGCCCATGGCGCTGCTTTCGCTGCCCTGAATCACCATGGCTTGGTTAGCGCTCTGCTGGAGCTCGTTGGTGGCCTCACTGCTAAGCGCGCCTTCCTGCCCGAAGATCGAAACGTCCGCCGATTGGTTCACGCCCACCTGTTGGAAAGCATCCGTCGCGGCCGCGCCGCCGCGCCCGCCGGCGCGTCCTCCCTGGTTGGCGTTGCGGCCGTTGCCGCGCTGTTGCGCACTGGCCGCCGGGGCCGGCGTGGCGACCGCCGCCGCTGGCTTCGCCGCCGCCGTGGTTGGCGCTGCCGGCGCAGGGGTGGCCGCCGGGGCCGCCGCCGCCGTGGTTGGCGCCGCCGGCGTGGCTGGCGCCGCTGGCGCGGTTGCCGCTGCTGGCGCGGTTGCCGCCGTGGTTGCCGCGGGTGTCGCCGCCGGAGCCGCCGGGCTCGGGGTGGGCGCCGGCGCGGGCGGAGGCGTCTTCGCCACCGCCACCGCCGCGGTCATATCCGCCTGCGTCATCAGTTTCAGGTCCCATTCCGGGCTGGGCGCGTCGGCCTCAACCCCGACTTCGCGCGACTCCTTCGCAAAGCCCAGCATCTCCACCTGGATGGTCCAAATGCCGTCGGCAAGGTCGGCGAACGAATAGACCCCCTTCTCGTCGGTGGTGGTCAAGAGCTTCTTGTCGCCCTGGGTGGCTGTGACGGTGGCGCCCGGTATGGGTAAGACGCCGGATTTGACCGTCCCATGGTGTTCCGAGGCGAGGACGCCTGAAACCACTAAACAGGCGACAGCAAATCGCCGAAGATGGAGAGTAATTTTATGCGCGGGCATGGGTGTCTATACTCCATGGCGAACTTCGGGTGGGGAACGTTACGGACGGGTTTGCCAATAATAAAAATGGAACTTCTTGAATGGAAAGGGGAATTGTCCCTTTACAAGGCGGAGCGACGTACGATTTATTTCAAGCGCCGCGCCAGATACGTGGATCCCCAGGCGCGTTTTACGGGGAAAAATGTCCGGAACTCAGGTCCGGGCCGTAGGGTGGGACAGACGATCGGTTTTTGTCGTCTGTCGTCCAGCCCCACCCTCTCAATCTCCGAGGCCGTAGGGTGGGACAGACGATCGGTTCTTGTCGTCTGTCGTCCAGCCCCACCCTCTCAATCTCCGAGGCCGTGAGGTGGGACAGACGATCGGTTTTTGTCGTCTGTCGTCCAGCCCCTCTCAATCTCTGAGCCCGTAAGGTGGGACAGACGATCGGTTTTTGTCGTCTGTCGTCCAGCCCCACCCTCTCAATCTCCGAAACTGCCTACTTCTTCGCGCTCCTCGGCATCGACAGACCACGAAAGACGATGGTCTGTCCCACTGGAGGGCTCGACCGGCGACGAAAGACCGTGGTCTGTCCCACTGGAGGACTCGACCGGCGACGAAAGACGATGGTCTGTCCCACTGGAGGACTCGACCGGCGCCGAAAGACCGTGGTCTGTCCCACTGATCTGCACCAGCTCCGGCGCCGCCTGCTCCTTGAGCACATGCTGGCGGTAGAGCTTCATCATGCGCTCCTGCTCCAGCTTCTCCTTCAGCTTGGCATCGCGCGCGCGTATCTTTTCCTCGCGCGCGTTCTTGGCGATCCCCAGCCGGTCCAGGTCGTGCTGCTCCTCCAGGGTCACAATCTCCTCGCGCAGCGTCAGGGAGTGCTCCGCGTGGGCTAGCGGCACATGCTTCCCGCCGGCGAAGATCTCGTGCTTGCCGTTCTCCTCGTACCACTTGGTGAGGGTGGCCGTCATGTGCATCTTTTCAATAATGTTGCGCCAGCCCACCCCGGTGTTGTAGGCGCAGAAGGAGATTTCGCCTTCCTGGGTGGCGTAGGGGATGATGCACTGCTCCGTGCGCCGGAAATCGTAATTGAACAGATCCTGGAACCACATGCCGGCGATGAACAGGAAGTTCCAGCGGTCGCGCCGGCGGACTTCGATATCCTCGAAGGTGCGATCCTTGCCCACCTTGCCGTAGCTCTTCCCGGAGGCCCCGAAGGTCTTGTCGAATTTCCGCAGCAGGTCCCTGAGGCGGAAGTGCGTGGGAGCCTGGAAGGGATCGTAGTTGCGCCCCACGGAGAGCGCCATCCCCAGAATCGAGAGCCACTTTCCGCGCGCGGCGTCGTTGACCCGCGCCACGTCGCGCGCCAGCCGGTCGGCGTTGAGGAACGCGGTTACCGGCGCGGCCTCCTTGGTCTCCTTGTCCACCATCACCGCCATTCCCACCCCGCAGTTGGGATGGCAGCCGCAGCTCAATTGCCCCCACGTTGCCTTTGGACCGTGCACCAGGTCGCTCCAGTCGGAGAAGGTCGACATGAAGGAGATGGGGAACCAGTCGCGCGCCGGCTCTCCCAGCCCGGTTTGCTCTTTGACGTCATGCGCCAGGTGTGAAAGCGTGTAGCGCTGGGCCGCGCGCCGCTCGTCGGTGACCGCCTCGTCGCGCCCGGTGAACGACACCGGCTGATACGAAAGAAACGGGATCTTCTTAGGATTGTCGAGCGCGAATTGGATGATCCGCCCCACCTGCTCGTTGTTGATGCCGTTGACGATGGTGATGACCGGGATGATGTCCACCCCGTTGGCGTACAGGTTTTCGATGGCCTGGAGTTTGACGTCGAATAGATTGCCCACCTTGCGATGCTGGTTGGCGGCGTTGCCGATGCCGTCGAACTGGAGGTAGGCGTAGCGCAGGCCCGCCTCCGCCGCCTTCCGGCAAAACTCCGCGCTCTTGGCGAACTCGATGCCGTTGGTGGCCGCCTGCACGGAGGTGTATCCCACTTCGCGCGCGTACCGCACCGCTTCCAGGAAATACGGCGAGAGGGTCGGCTCGCCGCCCGAAAACTGCACCGACATCTGCCGCCTGGGCTTGATGGTGATGGCGTTGTCGAGCAGCGTCTTTATGTCTTCCCAGCCCAACTCGTGGACGAAGCCCACCTGGTTGGCGTCCATGAAACACGGGTCGCACATCATGTTGCAGCGGTTGGTGAGGTCGATGGTCAGAACCGACCCGCGCCCGTGGGTGATGGTGCTCGAGCCGTGGCGGTGCAAAGTCGCGTCGTTGTGCGCGCGTATGTCGCGGCCGGGGAACACGGATTCGATATGGCGGTAGAAATCCGCGTCGATGGCCATGACGTCCTCGAAATGCCCGTGAATGGGGCAGTCCTTGACCATCAGGATCCGGCCGTCGCGCTCCACGATCTGGGCTTTGATTTCGCCGGGGCGGTCATTGTAGAGCACGTCGAGCGGCGTTTCTCCGTCCAGGATTTTCTGGCGGATGTCGGGCACGCAGCGGGGGCACAGCGAATCCGTCGAGCGGGGCCATCCCAGCGGCGGCTTGACCTTTTCCCAGGATTTGAGCAGCGGCTTGTCGGACCAGCTCGGGGTGAAGCCCGGGTTGCGGCCAATCCCGTTGAGTTTGTCGAAAACCACCCAGGCCGCGCCTGCGGCATAGGTCAGCGCCTTCTCGGCGTACTTGATCGGTTTATGCATCTCCTTGACCCTCTCTCGGGGGCCATGGCCCCCAGCGCCTACCCAGTGAGTGCACGTCTGGCGCCAACTGATTCCGAGTATAGAAAAGGCCCCGCGGGCGGGACCAGGAATCGGCATTAAAGCGTGGAATTTGTTGGTTGTACGGCGATTGGCAGGGTTGAACGGAACCCGCTTGCTATCATGAGTAAATGACAACCGCCATTCCTCCTGTGGTGAAACCTGCCTCCCAGGCGATCGTCGACCTGGATCGCGAATACGTCCTCCAGAATTACGGCCGTTACCCGCTGGCGCTGGTGCGCGGCAAAGGCTGCCACGTGTACGATCCGGAAGGCCGCCGTTATCTCGATTTCATAGCCGGCATCGGGGTCAACGCGTTTGGGCATGCCCATCCCCGCATTCTGAAAGTCATCCGCGAGCAGGCCGGCCTGATGATCCACTGTTCGAATCTTTATTACAACCAGTACCAGGGACCGCTGGCCAAACGGCTGGCCGAAATCAGCGGCTTGCAGCGCACCTTCTTCGCCAACACGGGCACGGAAGCCATGGAGGGCGCGCTCAAGATGGCCCGCGCCCACGGCCACGCCATTCACCCCGATAAATACGAAATCATTTCGCTCGAGAATTCCTTTCACGGGCGCACCCTGGGCGCGCTCTCCATCACCGGACAGCCCAAGTACCGGAGCGATTTCGAGCCGCTGCTGCCGGGGGTGAAGTTCGTTCCCGCGAACGACATACCGGCGCTCGAAGCGGCCTTCAGCGAGCGCACCGCGGGCATGGTGGTGGAGATGATTCAGGGCGAGGGCGGCGTCCTTCCGCTCACGCCGGAATTCGCCGCCAAGGCGCGCGAACTGGCCGACCGCTACAACGCCCTGCTGATCGCCGACGAAATCCAATGCGGCGTGGGCCGGCCGGGGACCTGGTTCGCTTACCAGCGCTCCCATCCGGTGATCCCGCCCGACGTGGTGACCGCGGCCAAGCCCCTGGGCGCCGGCATCCCGCTGGGCGTCATCATCGCCAATGAGAAAGCCGCCGCCGCCATCCAGCCGGGCCAGCACGGCAGCACCTTCGGCGGAGGTCCGCTGGCCTGCCGGGTGGCGCTCGAAGCGCTCGACCTCATGGAGGAGCTGCTTCCCGCCATCCAGCGCGTGGGCGGCTATTTCCATGTGACGCTGAACGAGCTGGCGCGCAAACACTCCTTCGTGAAAGAGGTGCGCGGCTTCGGCCTCATGCTGGGAGTGGAGCTGACCATTCCCGGCAAACAGATTGTGCTGGACGCCATGGCCGAGGGCCTGCTCATCAACTGCACCCACGACACCGTCCTGCGCTTCCTGCCGCCCTACATCGTCACCGAAAAGGAAGTGGACCAGGTGGTGAAGGTTCTAGGCAAGCTGTTCGCGAGGGTCTGAGGTGGAGAGAGGACTTTCTTGACGCGGAGAAATTCGAGGATGATGACGGAGGGAGGAGTGGAGGGCGGCCTTTCTTGACGCGGAGACGCGGAGACGCCGAGAAATTCGAGGATGATGACGGAGGGAGGAGTGGACGGCGGACTTTCTTGACGCGGAGACGCGGAGACGCGGAGAAATTCGGAGTTGGACTCGACACAATGCGGCCTGTTCTTTTCTTTCTCTTGAATTCTCCGCGTCTCCGCGTCTCCGCGTCAAGAAAGTCCTCTTCTCCGCGTCTCTGCGTCAAAGGAGCCCCTCGACACGTATTTTACGTGTAAGCTGGGAGAGAGGCTCCCATGAAGCAGAATATTACGCTGGCCATCGACAAGCGCCTTTTGAAGAAGGCGCGCGCGCTGGCCGTGGAGCGCGGCGCCAGCGTTAGCGCCATGCTTGCGGGCGAGCTACAGAAGATCGTGGAGCGCGAATCCGCCTACGAACAGGCGAAAGCGAAGGCCCTGGCGCAGTTGGATTCTCCGTTTCATTTCGGCGGAGCGGGCATAAGGGATCGCGAGGCGCTGCATGACCGGCAAGGTCTTCGTTGATACCAACATCCTCGTCTACGCCCACGACGCCGACGCCGGCCCGAAGCGCCAGCGGGCCTCCGCCGTCTTAAGGGACTTGTGGGACGCGCGCGCCGGAAGGCTCAGCACGCAGGTACTGCAGGAGTTCTACGTCAATGCGACGCGCAAAATCAAGGCCCCGCTGAGCCCCGCGGCGGCCCGTGAGGCGATTCGAAACTATGCCTCTTGGGTAGACTCATGGATCACGCCGGATACCGTGCTCCGGGCGTCGGAGATCGCCGAAACATGGCAGCTCTCGTTCTGGGACGGGATGATTCTTGCCGCCGCCGAACAGAACCGGACTGCCCAACTGTTAAGCGAGGATCTCAGCCACGGCGCCATTATTGCGGGAATAAGGATCGTGAACCCGTTTCTGGAATCGTAAACCAGGCGCCGGGAGAGTAGGTCTTGAGGTCGAGAGAGGACTCTCTTGACGCGGAGACGCGGAGACGCCGAGAAATTCGGAGAGTTGGTGTGTGGTGGAGAGCGGGTCTGAGGTGGAGAGAGGACTTTCTTGACGCGGAGACGCGGAGACGCCGAGAAATTCGGAGAGTTGGACTCGACAAGAATGCGGGCTGTTCTTTCCTTCTTCTTGAATTCTCCGCGTCTCCGCGTCTCCGCGTCAAAAAAGTCCGCTCCGCGTCTCCGCGTCTCCGCGTCAAGAAAGTCCGCTCTCCGCCTCACACCTACCCTGCTTTGCGCCACTCTCGCGGTCTCCACCCTCTCCGCGCAGACGTTCTCCGGGGCGCAGGCCATCGATTCCGCCATCAACCAGGCCATTCGGGAAGACCGCCTGCCCGGGGCCGTGCTGGTTGTCGGACATGCCGGGCGCATCGTGTACCGCAAAGCCTACGGCCGGCGCGCCCTGTTTCCTCGGCGGGAAGCCATGACCGCGGATACCATCTTCGACCTGGCTTCGCTCACCAAAGTAATCGCCACCACGCCGTCGCTGATGAAGCTCTTCGAGCAGGGCAAGTTCCGCCTGGACGACAAGATCACCGACTACATCCCCGAGTTCCAGGGCGGCCGGAGCGACGTCACCATCCGCAACCTGTTCACGCATTTCTCCGGGCTCCCGCCGGATGTGCCGCTGGAGCCTGCCTGGACGGGCTACGAACACGGCGTCCGCCTGGCCTGCGCCGCGACCGGGGGGCCCTCGGGCGTGCGCTTCGTCTATAGCGACATCAACTTCGTCCTGCTGGGTGAGCTGGTGCGCCGCCTGAGCGGGCAGATGGTTTCCGACTATGCGCGCCAGAACGTCTTTCTGCCCCTGGGAATGAAGCAGACCGCGTTCCAGCCGCCCGCCGCATGGGTCCCGCGCATCGCGCCCACCGAGCGCGTTCCCAAGAACGGACCGCCCTTGCGCGGGGTGGTGCACGACCCCACCGCGCGCTACATGGGCGGCGTGGCCGGGCACGCCGGCGTGTTCTCCACCGCCGGCGACCTGGCGCGCTTCGCCCAGATGATGCTCGATGGCGGCGAGATCGATGGCGTCCGCCTCTTCAGCCCTTCCACCGTCCGCGCCTTCACCGAGCCGCAGGGCCCGCCCGGCCAGCCCATCCTGCGCGGCCTCGGCTGGGATATCGATTCGCCGCTCTCCGCTCCCCGCGGCAAGCTGTTCCCCATAGGCTCCTTCGGGCACACCGGTTTTACCGGCACTTCCCTCTGGATCGACCCGTCTTCGAAGACCTACGTGATCCTGCTGGCCAACAGCGTGCATCCCCGCCAAAGGCCCTCGCTGGGTCCCCTGCGCTCCCAGGTGGCCACCATCGCCGCCGCGGCCGTGGGCGTGCATCGCGAAGCGGCGCGCACGGGCCTCGATACGCTGGTTGAAAACAACTTTCAGCCATTCCAGGGCAAGCGTATAGGGCTCATCACCAACCAGACGGGCGTGGATAGCGCCGGCCGGCGCAATGTGGATCTCATGCGGCAAGCCGGCGTTGCGGTGGCCGCCCTGTTCTCGCCCGAGCACGGCATTGCCGGCGTGGAAATTCGCGCGGTAATACCTGACTCCGCCGATTCCGCCACCGGCATCTCCATCTTCAGCCTCTATGGGAACACGCCGCGGCCCACCGCCGAGATGCTGCGCGGCCTGGATGCCCTGGTGTTCGACATTCAGGATGTGGGGGCGCGCTTCTACACCTACGAAACCACCATGGCCTACGCCATGGAGGCCGCCGCCCGCGCGGGCATCCCCTTCTACGTGCTGGACCGGCCCAACCCCATTACCGGCAACCACGTTGAAGGGCCGTTGCTCGACGCCGCCAATGCGTCCTTCGTGGGCTACCTCGCGGGCCTGCCCGTGCGCCACGGCATGACCATGGGCGAGTTGGCGCGCCTGTTCAACGCGCGCAACAAGATCGGCGCCGAGCTCACCGTGATCCCCATGCGGGATTGGAACCGCGGCGACTGGTTCGACGCGACGGGCCTTCCCTGGATCGATCCCTCGCCCAACATGCGCAGCCTGAAGGCCGCCACTCTGTACCCCGGCTTGTGCCTGATGGAGTATTCGGACAACCTCTCCGTGGGCCGCGGAACCGAGGCCCCGTTCGAGCAGATCGGCGCCGCCTTCATCCACGGCCGCGAGCTGGCGGCGTATTTGAACCAGCGGCGGATCCCCGGCGTTCGCGTCGATCCCGCCAGCTTCAAGCCCACGGAATCGAACCTGAAGGGGGTGAGCGTCGAAGGAGTTCGCTTCGAGATCACGGATCGCGAGTCGCTCGACGCTACACTGGTGGGTCTGGAAGTGGCGGCGGCGCTGCGCAAACTCTATCCCGGCAAGATCGACTTCGCGAAAAGCAAACGCCTGATCGGCAGCGACGACGTAATCCGGCGCCTGCAAGCCGGCGAGGATCCGCGCGCCATCGAGCGAAGCTATCTCGACCAGGTAGCCGCGTTCGTCAAGCTGCGCGAGGCGTATCTGCTGTACAAGTGAGGCAATGCTTGTCGTCAGGCTCATGACTATGTCGAAACCCCGTTCGGTACTCCTGATGGTCAGGGAACTCGGAATCGGCGGAACCGAGCGTCAACTCGCACTCACCGCGATGGCGCTTGACCGCACGCTGTTCGAGCCGCACGTGGCATGCTTCCATGCCGATGGGTTCAGGGCGCGGGAACTTCAATCTTGCGGCGTCCCGATTCTCCATCTTCCGGTGCGATCGTTTAAGTCGATGTCGGCGCTGGAGGGGGCATGGCTGATGGGGCGCTATCTGAGGACCCACGATATCCGGCTGGTCCACGCGTTTGACTATCCCATGGACCTGTTTGGCGTGCCGGTGGCCCGCTTCTTCCGCACGCCGGTAGTAATTTCCAGCCAACGTGGGTCCCGCGGCCTGACCCCCGGACTTACAACCCACTTACTCCGCCTTACGGATCGACTGGTGGACGGTATTGTGGTCAACTCGCGGGCGGTGGAGCGGGAACTGATCGAGCGCCACGGCGCGCCTCGCTCGCTTATCCATCTCCGCCGCAATGCCATCGACTGCTCGCGGTTCTTTCCCGGCCCATCTACCCGCCCGCCCCAACTGGAAGGAGCCTCCCTGGTGATCGGAACAGTCTGCGCGCTGCGTCCGGAGAAGGGACTGGACGTTCTGCTCGATGCCTTTGCCCGGATCCGTGACGCCCGGCCCGGCCTGAAGCTGGCGATCGTCGGCAGTGGTCCTTCGGCCTCCGCCCTGGAGGCCCGCGGCCGGAGCCTGGGCCTGGGCGACTCGTGCCGCTTCATTCCGGCGGTGAATGATGTGCCGGAGTGGCTGCACTCGATGGACGTGTTCGTGCTGCCATCCCGGTCGGAATCGTTTTCCAACTCGCTGATGGAAGCCATGGCCTGCGGACGTTGCGTGGTGGCATCGGCGGTGGGGGGCAACCCGGAGCTGGTGACCGATGGGGTCAACGGCTTGCTGTTCCCTTCCGAGGACGTTCCGGCCCTGGAACGGTGTCTTCGATCGCTGGTTGAGGAAGATCCGCGATTGCGGCATAGCCTGTCGGCGGCGGCGGCCGCCCACATCCAACGGAGTTTTTCGATGGAGGCTTCCATCGCCGGAATTTCCGAGCTTTACGCTACGCTTCTGGACGCCGGGGCCGGCCGGTCCTGAGCGCCCCCCGCCCATTGAGGAACTGGCGAAACCCGCAAATCGCAGCGCTTTAGCCTGTTCTGCTAACGTAGTACGAGATGCCCTCCGCCTCCCTCCAGCAGCCCTCGAAACGCCGGAAACGTTTTCTGGGCAGCGTTTTATGGAGCTGGTCGGGCGTCGCCGCCAGCATCTTCGCCGGCATTCTGCTGACGCCCATCACCATCCGCAAGCTGGGAGCGGAAGGGTATGGCGTTTGGATAATCGTCATAACCCTGGCGGATTACCTGGGGCTGATGGATCTGGGATTTCGCTCCGCCACCATCAAGTACACGGCCCATTATCGGGCCATGGGAGAACCCGGCAAGGTCAACGAAACGATCAATACGGCGGTTCTCTATTCCAGCGGCGTGACCGCCTTCACGATCATCGGGACATTGCTGCTATTCCGTTTCGCGGCCAGATTCGAGAACATTTCTCCCGCCTACCACCGCCGCTTTGAGATACTTCTCATCGCCGTGGGAATCGCTTCGGGGGCCGGCGCGGTGTTTTACATCTTCGAGTCGTCCATCGGGGCTTTCCAGCGGTTCGATATCATCAGCCGCATCTCGATCCTCTCCACCGCCATTCGCTCGTTTGGCATGGCGGCGGCGTTGCTGGCGGGCTATGGTCTGCTGGGGATGGGAGCCGTGTTGATGGCGAGCCTGACCCTGACCTATTCCTTGGACTATATTGCCATCCGCCGTGTTTTCCCCGAGTTTCGCCTGGCTCCGTCCCTGGCGACGTTGGCCATGTTCCGCCAGATGCTGGCCTACGGAATCCACACATTCCTGGCGGCCATCTCTCAGCTCCTGCTGAACCAAAGCGCTCCGATTCTCATCGCCCACTATCTGCCCACGGCGCACGCCGGGTACTACGGCATGGCCTATCGGGTGCCCAGCTATTCGGTCGATCTGGTCAGTCGCGTCGGCTACATTACCAGTTCCCATTCGGCGGAGCTGGCGGCCAAGAACGATCTGGGAGCTATCGCCACCATGGGAATCTATGTCAACCGTTATTGCTTCGCGACGTTCGCTCCCATGGCAATGGCCATGATCGTTTACGGAAAGGAGCTTTTCAGGGCCTGGCTCACGCCCGAAATGGCGACCATGAGCGCCCCCCTGCTTCCCGTCCTGGCCACCGGCATTACGCTCGGAATCGCGGCGCAGTTCAATTCGAGTTCGATACTTTACGGCCTGGGAAAGCACAAAGGCTACGCCATTGCGGTCGCGGTCGAGGCGGTTCTGTGCGTCGCCGGCCTGTACCTGGCGATTCCACGCTACGGGATCATGGGCGCGGCGTGGGTGGTCTCGGCGCTGCTGGTTCTGAATCGCGGCCTGGTAGCCTCCTGGCTCCTAAGCCGCGCGGTCCACGTCGGCATGGCGGCTTATTTGCGCGGCATCTATGTTTCGCCTTTCCTGGTGGCCATTCCGACGATGTCGATGTCGCTCTGGGTAAAACGGCGCTGGCTGCCGGGCAGTAACTTGCGCGAGGTGCTTGTCGGAGGCGCCTTACTGGCGATGGTCTACTACGCCGCGGCTTTCTTCTTCTGCCTGGAGAGCGAGCACCGCAAGGCGTCGGTGAACTGGCTCCGGGCAAGGTTGCATTCGGCCGGCGCCTGAGTCATTTTCGACAAACGAAGGTGGTGGCGTCCACCAGGAAGGTCAGAACCAGGCTCCGCACCGGAGCATGGGATTTCGCCGCCGCGATTAACCGCCGTTTGAGTCCCTTTCGCCCTTCGACGTCCAGCAGGTCTATGGCATCCAGGATCTCGCGGAAACCCGTTTCCGTGAACGCTCGCCGCAGTTGCGGATACGTGAACTGGTGAAAATCGATTCCCAGTTTCATGATGTCCTTGCCGTGCACGAGCTTGCGGAACTCATATCTCGCCCGATCCGGCAGCCATCCATAAAAGGGAACGCCGAACTCGGCGGAAAGGGATTTCAGCATATACTTGTTCGTCGATTCGAAGAACAACGCTCCCCCAGGCCGGAGCGCTCTGTAGATGCCGGCCAGCGCCGGCCGCCACAGCTCGATGTGCTCGAAAACCGACGACGCGACGATGACGTCGTACTTCTCGACGCCGATATCGTCCACTTCCACGTTCCCCAGCTCGATATCCGGATCGATGCCGTTACGCCTTCCCATCTCCCTGGCAACCTCAATGAGTTGCGGGCTGATTTCCAGCCCCTTGCACTGCAACCCGTTGATCCCGCACAATATCGGGAACCATCCCGTTCCAGTTCCGATTTCCAGAATCCGCGTGTTGGAATCGATTTTCCGCGCCTTGCGCAGATACCGCATGAGACGCTCGTATTCCGGGGTCTTGGCATTCAGGTCTTCGTGGCCAAAGTTCCGGATGAAGCGATCGACTTCGCC
Organism: Terriglobia bacterium; assembly: GCA_963767595.1. Classification (GTDB taxonomy): domain Bacteria; phylum Acidobacteriota; class Terriglobia; order Bryobacterales; family Bryobacteraceae; genus BOG-224. The sequence goes on along the minus strand of CAVYEK010000022.1, from coordinate 3,775 downwards.
GATTCTTTCGTGGTGAACTCTCACGGGGTCCCTCCAGGGCGGCTGCAGCGTGGCAAGACAAGGGTCTTCTTCTTTGTCGAGGCTACCACATTCCCGGCCGGGGAACTCAAAACGCTGCTGCTGCGGCGCGGCCCCAGCCGGCCGGGCAACGCTAATTCCCCCGGGCTTCGCATGGCATGTACCGATCCGGCGGCGCAATCGGTTCCTCGAGGTCCCTGTACCACAGGTCCAGCATGAGCAAAGAGTAAATCTGGTGTTGATTGTCGCGGCGCCCGCTCGCGTGCTCGGCCAGGAGATACTTCAGGAAATCCGGAGACACAATGCCACGCCGCAAGAACGCGGGGCTCAAGAGACTATCGTGAACCATCTCCCGCAAAGGGCCGCGGAACCAGTGATCGATCGGCGCCCCAAAGCCCATCTTGGGACGGGTCAGCACTTCCACGGGCAGGCGGTCGCCCAGGGCGTCCAGTAAGATGCGCTTGCCTTTTCCGTCGCGCCACTTCCAGCTCGTGGGAATGCCGGTGGCGAACTCCGCGAACCGATGGTCGAGCATGGGGCAGCGCACCTCCAGAGACGCGGCCATGGAGGCGCGGTCCACTTTCACCAGCATGTCGCCCGGGAGATTGGCGGTGGCCTCGAAGTACATCGCCTGTGAGACGATGTCCGCGCCATCGGGGAGAAAGTCGTCCGGAAGCAGATGCCGCAGAAAAGCCGCGTCCGCCGGCAGCATCCACTCCGGCGCGAGCATGCGTTCGCGCAGGAAGTACTGCGTGTAATTCTGGTTGAAGTAACGGTCGAGCGCGGTAGGGGAGCCGATTCCGCGAAGAAAGTTCTTTCCGTAAGCCGCATACGGCAACCGTTCCGCCGTCCACGAAATCGCCCTTCGCAACATTGCTGGGACGCGGTCCAAGAACCGGTATTTGAGGACGCTCTTAACAGTCGTATAACCGGCGAACAGCTCATCGCCCCCGTCGCCGCTCAACGCCACCTTCACATGTCTGGCGGCAAACTCCGAGACGATGTAAGTGGGTATCGCCGAGGAGTCGGCGAAAGGTTCGTCGAAGTGACGCGCCAGCTTGGTCAGCAGCGACGCGGCATCGGGGCGCACCACAATTTCATGGTGATCGGTGTCGTATTTCCGGGCCACCAGCGCCGCGTAGGGGAGCTCGTTGTAGGCGCTTTCCTCAAAACCAATGGAAAAGGTCTTGACCGGCTCGGCCGACTGGAGCGCCATGGAGGCCACGACCAGGCTGGAATCGACGCCGCCGCTCAAGAATGCGCCCAACGGAACGTCCGCGATCATGCGGATGTGAACCGATTCGTCGAACAGCTCGCGCAAATGCCGGCGCGATTCCTCCTCGCTCAAGCCCGTCCGGTTTTCGTCCGAAAATGGGGGCAGTTTCCAATAGCGGCCCTCGCGCACCCCGCCATCCTCGGAGAACTCCATCCAGCAGCCCGGCAGGAGCTTGCGAATGGCCAGGAAAGCGCTGTACGGATCGGGAATATAGCCGAACTGGAAGTAGAGCCGGAGAGCCTCCCGATCGATATCCAGCGGAACACCGGCTGCTCGCAGGCACTTCAGCTCGCTTCCAAAATACAACCCGGAGGGCGTCCGCGCATAATACAGCGGCTTCTGCCAAAACGATCGCGAGCCAGCAGGATCTTGCGCCGCCGCGCGTCCCAAACGCAGAAGGCGAACATGCCGCGCAACAAGGCGAAGCCCTCGGCGCCCTTCTCTTCGTACAGGTGAACCAGGGTTTCGGTATCGCTGTTGGTGGCGAAACGGTGGCCGCGCCGGATCAGATCGTCGCGCAGCTCCCGGTAGTTGTAGATTTCGCCGTTGAAGACCACCCACACCGACCCGTCCTCGTTGGAAAGCGGCTGGTGTCCCGTGCCGAGGTCTATGATGCTGAGGCGGCGCATACCGATGCCGCAGCCGCCATCGGTGTAGACGCCCTCGTCGTCCGGTCCCCGATGCCGGATCGGATCGCACATGGCCTTTACCGAAGCGGGTTCCGCGCTTCCCTTCCGGAGCAGAAACCCGGCGATTCCACACATACAAAGACTGTACCATCGGACAATCGGACTTTAGGATCTGCGCCGGCACGGGAGTACCGCGATGCCGTGCGATAGACTGAAAAACGGGAGAAAGGCCGACAGCCATGTGTGGAATAGCCGGATTGATCGGCCCGTGCGAACCTCATCGGGGCCGGCAAGCCGTCCACGCCATGACCGACTCTCTGGGCTGGCGCGGACCGACGCCGAGGGCTTTGCATGCTGGCCTGGAGCGATCCTCGGCCACCGGCGGCTATCCATCTTCGATCTCAGCGAGTTGGGCAATCAGCCCATGCTCTCCGCCGACCGTCAAGTGGGGGTGGTTTTCAACGGGGCGATATACAACTTTCTGGAGCTACGGCGGGAATTGGAACAGGAGGGATGCGAGTTTCGCAGCCGCTCTGATACGGAAGTCCTGGTTCACGGCTACCGGCGCTGGGGCATCGAAACCATGCTCCCCAAACTGCGGGGCATGTTCGCCATCGGCATTTGGGACGCCGCGAAACGGAAATTGTATGTTGTCGCGACCGGCTGGGCGTGAAGCCGCTGGGGTACGCCATACAGGGCGCGACCTGGCCTTTGCCTCGACTGCCAGAGCCCTGCGCGACGCGGGCTACGCCACGGAAATCGATGAGGACAGCGTCATGGAGTTTCTCGAATTCGGCTACGTCACCGACGACCGTTGCATCTATCGGGGAGTCCAAAAGGCGCCGGCGGGAGGCCTGGTTGAATGGAGCGACGGCCAACTGCGCGTCTCCTCATATTGGGAATTGCCGCGGGCCGGCGAGCGTGCGCGCGTTTCTTTCCGTGACGCGGTGGAACAAACCGAGCTCTGTTTCTGGAATCCGTCAAGCTGCGGCTGGAGGCTGACGTCAAAGTGGGCGCGCTGCTCAGCGCGGGCGTGGATTCCAGTCTGGTGGCTGGGCCATCGCCAAACTGGGGGGCGACATCGGCGCCTTCACCATCGGCGCGCCCAACGATCCGATGGATGAATCGGGCAACGCAGCCATCGCGGCGCGGACCTCGGGAATCCGCACCGGATCATCCCCGTCGCGGCGGGCGACGCGCCCAACGTGGGGGAACTGGTCTCGGCTTATGGAGAGCCCTTCGCCTGCGCCTCGGCCCTGGGCATGCTGCGCGTCTGTAAAGCGGTGAAACACGAAGCCACCGTCCTGCTGACGGGCGACGGCGGCGACGATATCTTCCTGGGCTATCCGGAACACAAGAATCTGTGGATGGCTCAGCGGCTGGCGGAGAAGCTTCCCAACGCGGCGCTGCCTGCCTGGAAGCGGTTGCGCCGCCTGTTTCCCGATTCAGGCGCGCTCAAACGCGCCAGGCCTTTACTGGATTACGCCACCGGCGGGATCAGCGCCGTTGCCCGCGCTCACGACGGCTTGCCGGTTTATTGGCGGCGGAAGCTCCTGGGCGGCCGCCTCAAGGACCGTACCGTCAGCCAGCGGGGAATCCCTTGGTCTGATTGTACGGCCGAAAAGCTGCTCAGCGAGTTTCTGGACTACGACCGGAAGACGCGCTTCACCGGCGAATACATGACCAAGGTGGACGGCGGCGCGATGCGATATGCGGTGGAGGCTCGCTCTCCCTTCCTCGATCACCACCTCTGGGAGTTCGCCGGCGCCCTTCCATTCGGTTTGCGTCTGCACCAGGGGAGGTTGAAGGCGGTATTGCGTGAAATCGCCCGGCGAAACATCGGGGACCGCGT
>CAVYEK010000021.1:0-105830 GCA_963767595.1 Terriglobia bacterium | reverse complement strand
GCGCGGCCTGTCACCGCAATGCCCTTTGCGCTGCTGACAATGGACGGCGGCTTCCGCCGTACGGTCCGGCGGCTTGTTCGACAACCTCATGCGTTCGACTTGCCCGAATTGCATCGCTCGCAAAGAGTCTGAAGGTTTTCGAACGTCGTTTCCCCGCCACGAGACCACGCATGGACATGATCCGCCTCGAGGGTGACTCCGAGTTCTCTCGCAGGGCTTCGCCCACAAGCGCGGCATGTGAAGTTGTCACGTTGGAGAACCCGAAAGCGAAGTCGGTCCGAGGGCTTCCTTGGGGTGCGCTTCTTTAAGCTGACAACGACTGTTCGCGGATTGGCGGCAAACGCTTGGGACGCAGCTCGTCTTGCCACATCGGTCTCATCAGCCAACTCGCTCTGATGTACGCCGTTGACAAGGTCGCCGTCATCTGGCCGACTCCTGTCTTGGCAAAAGTCGTAGACGGCTCGGATCCAACTTCCAAATCGTTCTTGAAACGACTGGGGGGGGATCTTGCCGTATTTCCTCATCTCTGTCGTCGTCGGTTGCCTGCCCAACGTTTCCCAGAGGCGCTGCATTTCGGCGAAGTAATCCTCGTCCGTGTAGGTCCGAAGGTCTGGCCGTGGCCGGCTGAAACCGTCTTTCAGTCCGATGCTTGCGACCGCTTGCCTCCATCCACCAAGATACTTGCAGAATGTTCCCCTTGCCCGTTTGCCCCCAAGTCTCCTGTAGTCTTCGTACTGGAATACCCTGGCGTTGTGCTTGTGGGCTATGGATCTCAACTCTTTCATCAGAAGATCGGGTGTGATGTTCCGCGAATCGCCCTCGATTTCGGTGGGTCGGGCCCGAGAACGCGAGTATTCGAAACCTGCGGCCCCCATTGCCTCTGCCCATGAACCAAATTCCTTAGCGACGGTGGCCGAATGAACCCGAGAGAATTGGTTGAACTGCCTATGAGTCGGGCAAAGACCAGCGAAGTGAGCGGCTACAACACGCTTGATCTCGGCAAGCAGTGCCTGGCGCGTATACACCGGCAAGCGATTGGGTTTGAAGTCCATCGTAGCTCTCCGATTTTCCATCTGGCGGAACTCCTGTTTAGGCTGCTCGGATACGTCAGGCAGCGATCTCTCGTAGGACCTCGGGGTGGATGTCGGCCAGCCGGATCAGCGTTTTCGCCGCGCCGCTTGGTTCCCGGCGCCCTTGCTCCCATTGCTCCAAGGTCCGCTTGGAAACTCCCAGCAGGGCGGCGAACTGCGCCTGCGTCAATCCCGATTTCAAACGTGCGCGAACCACCGGCGACCGCGGCTCGGCAACGGTCCGCTTGCCGCGCCAGGCCTTGATCTCCCGAACGCCGTCCAGGACTTCTTGCCATACATCGCGTTCACGCTCGAACGGGGCGCGCGCGCGCAAAACAGGGTTCCGCATCAGACACTGCTGCAATTCGCCGTATTCCTCATCATCCAGGTACAGCGGCCGCAAGCGGTCGAACGCAGCCGACTCGATGAACTCGAACACGATCCTATCCTACGCCTTTGGCGTACCAGCGTAAAACGTGCGCTCCTCTCCGCCGCATTCCATGGCGCTTGCCAATCGCACATAACTGTGCGAGGATTGAAGCGTGACGGGCAGTGAGTTTCTCAGAAAGCTGAACAAGCTGGCGAGAGAGCGGAAGATCTTATTTGCCTACGATCCCCGTCACGGCAAGGGTAGTCACGGCCGCGTGTTCTACGGCGCTTTCTCCACTGCTCTGAAGGATCCCAAGAAGGAACTCGGCCCCGGCCTATTGGGCAAAATGCGCCGCGATCTGGGAATTGGAGCCAACGATCTGTAAGGGGGAACGATGTTTGCATTCAGCTATCCCGCGACGTTTCGCAAGGATGAGGACGGCCGGATACTGGTTCTGTTTCCGGACTTTCCGCACTCCGCCACCGACGGCGCGAACGCATTGGAAGCCATGGAAGAGGCTATCGATTGCGTTGGCAGCGCGATCGCTTTCGCCATGGTCTACAAAGAGGAAATCCCGCGGCCGTCCGCCCCAAAGCGCGGCCAGCGCATGGTGGCGGTTCCGCTCTGGATCGCGCCTAAGCTGGCACTCTATTGGAGACTGCGCGAGTCGGGAATGAGCAATTCCGAGCTGGCGCGCAAGCTCGGCGTGCGGGAGACGGTGGTGCGCCGGATGCTCGATCCCGACCACGCCACGAAATCGGAGAAGATCCAGGCGGCCCTGGAGGCGCTCGGCAAACGGCTTCTGCTGGTGGTGGAGGACGCGGCCTAGCTGCACGAGCCGCGGGTTCACCCGGCGGCTGGCAATGCGCTATTCTGGAAAGGTATAGATTGTCTAATCTCCCGTGATATACCGAAGGATATGAGAGTTCATAATATGGTTACTGTCAGTCCGTCCCGGGCGTCGAAAGGAAGACGCCGCGGGCCCGCCGCCGCCGCGCGACGGGCCGGCCAGCCCATCAAGGTCGCGATCGACTTTCCGGCCCCTCTGTTTAGGGAAACAGAACAGGCCGCGCACGAGTTGTCGATGAACCGAAGCCAGCTCGTCCGGTCCGCGGTGGAGATGTTCTTGCGCCGGAGGAACCGCGAAAGGCTTGAGCGCGCGATCGCCGAGAGCTTTCAGGCGAATCGCGATCTCGACCGGCGGCTGGTGGACGAATTCAGGTATGTGGATGCGGACGCGGAGTTCGGCCTTTGATGCCCAAGTGCCATCGTGGCGACGTTCTCGAAGTGAATCTGGACCCCAGCGTCGGCCGGGAGTACATGAAGAGCCGTCCCTGTCTTGTGGTTCAAAGCGATCTGCTGAACAAATACTCGCAAGTCACCATCGTCGCCCCCATCACAGGAAGCGAAAACGCGAAGGGCGGGCCGACCTATGTTCCTGTCCGCAAGGGCGAAGCGGGACTTCCGAAGGACAGCCTGATTGTGTGCCATCAACTTCGCACCGTCGATGAGTCGCGGTTCGGGAAGCTCTATGGCCGGGCCAGACCCGAAACGATGCGAAAAGTGGTGGAAGCCCTCAAGATCGTATTGGAAATGTGAGTTTCAGCCCGGCGGCGAATCATCTGTTTCCTTCGGTCGGTGTTATAGTGCCCTCCATGAGCCCAAAACCGCAACCCTACGATTTCGCCAATCAACTGCTCGCCAGCAAGGAATTCTTCGAGCGTTCCACCAGGGTGCTCGAGGAGGCCGACTCCGGTTTCCGTCCGCGGGAAGGCATGATGACCGCCGCGCAGCAGGTCGCGCACGCGGCTCAGACCCTGGACTGGTTCATCGAAGGCGCATCGCGGCCCGAAGGTTTCGATCTCGATTTCGCGAAACACGCCCAGGCCCTGGAGGCCGTGACCTCACTCGCCGCCGCCCGCCGGATGCTCGAAACGGCGTATGCAAACGCCATCCGGTTCCTGCGCGCGCGCGGCCCGGAGGGACTCGCGCAACCGCTCCCGCCCGGCCCGATCATGGGCGGCCAACCCATCAGCGACTTGGTCTGGGCCATGGTGGAGCACACCGCGCATCATCGCGGGGCGCTGACCGTCTACTCCCGCGAGCTTGGAAAAACGCCCCCGATGCCTTATGGCGGCTAGGCCCAATAGTGTTCACTGAGTCGCTGCTCTCTGCCGTGGCGCAGCCTCTCAGGCTGCCGCGTCGAGATTCTTCTCGACGCTTGGTGGCGGAGGGAGCGCCAGACTCGACACGAGTGTCGAGTCGGCAGGCTGAGAGCCTGCGCCACGGAGGAGCAGGCGTGCTAAGTGAACAGCATTGCGGCTAGGCCTTCGACCGCGCGATTTGTTCCCATACGCCGCGGGCCGGGCGTGCCCGGCCCGGAGCACGGAGACAAATCGGACAGTCGCCTGGGCCGGGAGAAACCGGGCCCCGCCCTGCTGGTATCCTGAACCTGAGGAGATCGAAGGAATGGAGAACGCGGTTCCGCCCGCCAAGCGCATGGTCTTTTGCGTCAAGTTCCAGCGCGAGATGGAGGGCCTCGATGAAGTGCCGTTTGAAGGCCATCCGCTGGGTCAGAAGATCTACGACAACGTTTCCAAGCAGGCCTGGAAAATGTGGGTCGAGCGCATGAAGATGATCATGAACGAGTACCGGCTCAACCTGGGCACGCGGGAAGCCCAGGAGTTTCTGATCAAGCAGATGGACGACTTCTTCTTCGGCGAAGGGGCCGCGCTGCCGCCCGATTATGTGCCGGAACGGCATTAGCGTGGGATAAGCCTCCCGGCTTGTCAAGGCGAGTCGGGGCGACTCGCCTTGACAAGCCGGGAGGCTTATCCCACATGGGCGGCCTGGAAGGAGCCCTTCGTGAAAGCTCTGGTAAAAGCCAAACGCGAGCCGGGGCTGTGGCTCGAAGACATCGAGATCCCCCGCATCGGGATCAACGACGTTCTCATCAAGGTGCTGCGGACGGGCATCTGCGGTACCGACGTCCACATTTACAAGTGGAACGAGTGGGCGCAGGCCACCATTCCCGTGCCCATGGCCGTGGGGCACGAGTTCGTCGGCGAAATCGTCGAAATCGGCTCGAACGTGGCCGATTTCCACCCCGGAGACCTGGTCAGCGGCGAGGGCCACGTGGTCTGCGGCCGCTGCCGGAATTGCATGGCGGGGCGGCGCCATTTGTGCGCCCACTCCAAGGGCGTCGGCGTCAACCGGCCGGGCGCCTACGCCGAGTACCTGGCCCTGCCCATGACCAACGTGTGGCTGCTCGATCGCGGTATCCCGCTCGATATCGCGGCCATCTTCGACCCCTTCGGCAACGCCGTGCACACCGCCCTTTCCTTCCCCCTGCTGGGCGAAGACGTACTGATTACCGGGGCCGGTCCCATCGGCGTCATGGCCGCCGCGGTCGCCGTCCACTCCGGCGCGCGCTACACCGTCATCACCGACCTCAACCCCTACCGCCTCGACCTGGCCCACAAAATGGGCGTCACCCGCGCCGTGGACGTGCGCGAAACGAAGCTCCAGGATGTGCAGAAGGAACTGGGCATGACCGAGGGCTTCGACGTGGGACTCGAAATGTCCGGCAGCCCGGCCGGCTTCCGCGACATGCTCGCCAACATGGCGCACGGCGGGCGCATCGCCATCCTCGGGATTCCCGACGAAGAGATGTCCATCGATTGGCGCGCCGTGATCTTCAATATGCTCACCATCAAGGGCATCTACGGCCGCGAGATGTACGAAACCTGGTACAAGATGACCGTGATGCTCCAATCCGGCCTGGACATAAGCCCCATCGTCACCCACCGGTTCCATTACTCCGAGTTCGAAAAGGGCTTCGAAGCCATGATCTCGGGGCGCTCGGGAAAAGTGGTCCTCACCTGGGCCTGAGCCACGGCGAACGAAATCTGGGTGGTGGGCCAGTTTCCGAATGGGGGACGATGCGACCGGAGTGGGCATGGACGCTTCCCGCAACGCCGTATCTGGATAGCGAGCGGCACAAGTCCGACATGGCTTCGCGTCCAAGTGACCTCCGCCGGCGCCCAAGTCGTCTACGGTAGCGCCGCTAAGTAAGGACGTTTTCAATTCCGAGCAGATTATGCAACTTCGTCTGCCCGGAACCAAAGACCCGTCTCTGGGGTCAGAATGGGGTATGGGAACGCCGGGTGTAGAAGAACCCGGCGCTCAAGGCGACGACGAGCAGTTCTGAAAGCATGTGCCCGGCGTTTCTGGACAAGTGGCCACAACGGTCTTCCGGGGAGTGGCGCCGCCTTGGAGGGCCACTCGCGCCAGCCGCCATCTGCGTCCCCGAGCCGCCCTCCGCGGAGTATAGTTGGCTTGTGCGCGTCAAGACGTCAATCACACTTCCGGCCAGCCTCCTCGACCGGGTTGACCGGATAGACTCCAATCGGTCCGCTTTCTTGGAACGGGCCGCACTTGTCTATCTGGCCCGCCTGGAACGGTCCGGCCGGGATCGCAGGGACATTGCGATTATCAACCGTCACGCCCGGCGCCTAAACCGCGGAGTTCAAGAGACCCTCGAATATCAGATGCTGCCGTGAAGCGGGGCGAGTTCCCCACCAGCGAAATCCGAAAGTTTCTCTTGACATCCATTGCAAGTTGCAATAATATTATAGCAGATTGCGATAGACGGACCGGGCGCGAAGGTAACGGCAGTGTAAACGGTTCGTGGTATGGTAATCCAGGCGTGCGGCGCTCCGGCGCGCCGCGGCGGAACTAACGCGCCGGGGAACGCGTAACCTAAAGGAGTACGCTCCAAAACTTATGACACCCACAATCAGCCCGCACCTGGGGCAAATCCACGCCCTTCTGGCGGAGGCCGGCTATGAGGTTTCCGAACCAGGGCCCGATACGCTGACAATCCGGGAATTGAAGAGCGGGGTCGCCATTCATGCGGTGCTCGCAAGCGACATCCTCTACTTTTCGCTCACCTGCACGGTGGTCCCGCCGGCGGCGCTCACGGATGAAATCATGAGCCGCATGCTGGCGGCCGACAACGGCATATCCACGTCGTACTTCCGGCTTTACGACGCCGGAGGCGGCCAGACGGCGGTGGCCTTGAACAATTTCTGCAAGCTGCAGGACGTGGGTCCGGAGGATCGGGACAACATCCTCTCGTCGATCCATTTTCTGTTGGTGGACGTGATGAGCGCGCGGCGCCTGCTGGGCGACTTGGCAAAGTAACGGAGAACAAATATGGCATTTCTTTCCGACATTTTCGGCCGTGTAGGCCGCGTGGCGCGCGGCCAGGCAAACGCGGGCGTCGACTCCCTGGAGGACGCCACTTTCGAAGCCACCGTCAAGCAGACCGTGGCGGACATGAAAACCGAGTTGAACAACGTGGTCCGCTCTTCCGCCGTGGCCATGAGCAACTACAACAGCCTGGACGCCGAATACCAGAAGTACGTCCGCCAGGCTCAGGAATGGAAAGACCGCGCCGGGGTGGCGCTCGACGCGGGCAATGAAGACCTGGCCCGCAAGGCGCTGGCCAAGAAGGCCGAGTGCGACCGCCAGGTGGCGTCCATGCAGCAGTCCGTGGACCAGGCGCACGCCACCAGCGACAAGCTGAAAGAGCAGGTGACCGAGCTCAAGCGCAAGATCGAGGACGGCGAACGCACGGCCACCACCCTGGTGGCGCGCAAGAACGCCGCCATGGCGCAGCGCAAGGTATCGGAAGCCATGGCCGGGGTGGGCAGCGCCGACAACGCTTTTTCGCAGTTGAACCGCTTCGAGCAAAGCGTCTCCAAGGAAGAGGCCACGGCCAAAGCCTTCGACCAGCTTGCCAACGCGGGCAAGGACGACGACCTGGAGGCGGAGTTCGCCAAACTCGGCGACCACTCCGTGGATTCCGAGCTGGAAGCTCTAAAGCGCGAGCGCCAGGGCCCGGCCGCCAAGGCCGCCCCGCTGCCTCCGCCCTACCTGCCGAAGGAACTGGCCGGGCCGGCCGCATCGGTTACGGCGCCGCAGCAGACGGGAGACAAGGCTAAGGCCTGACGCCGCATGATCACCATTACGCTGGTGGCCATATTGGGCGTTCTGCTGGTGATTGTGCTGATGCAACTCGCCAAAGAACCGGCGGTCCCGGGTTTGTCCCGCCCCGGAGCGAAACCCGCGCCGCCGCAGGATCTCGCCAATCTGAAGGTCACCGACGCCCGCCCCGGAGACGCAATCTCCGTGGCCGGCGCGGGCGACGAAATGACCGACCTCGATTTCACCGCCGACCGCCTCAACCGCTTCGAGGCCGGGGTACGCCAGTGGTTCGAAGTTTCCGGTCCCTACCGCGAGCGGCGCGTCGCCCTGCGCGTGGGCGGCGACGAGGAAATCGAAGTCTCCCTTCATGCCGGCGCGCGCCAAGTCACGCTCGATGACCTGGGCCTTTCCGAGGACGACCTGGCCCAACTCGACGAACGCCAGAACCCGGCCGACAACTTCGGATACGACAGCGCCAACTGGGTCTACCGCTTCAGCCGCGAGGCGCGCACCTGGCGCGACGACGGATCGAAGCCGGCGGCCTTCTATTATTGGGAGTTCCAGGATGAAGGCGGCAAGCGTATCCTGGGCATCCGAAAGGCCGAAGGAGAGCCCTTTGCCGTCACCGTGTACGCCAGTATTCCGGCGTCCGATGTAACCATCTACCGCGGCGGAAAGTAGGGGACGGCACGCCCGGCCCGCGGCTGCCCAGCCCGCGGCGGTGACGAATGAACCAGCCCGTCGAAAACCTGGTAGCTCGTTTACCGGCCTCCCAGCCGATTAAGGAATTAGCATGAGCAGATCCAGTCTCAAGTTTCTGGCCGTCGTTCTTTCGATCCTGATCCTCGTGGTGATCATGGCGGGGTTCGACAACCTGCCGCGCGATCTGCGCAAGCAGATCGACGCCGAGCGTTCCCAGTTGGCTTCGGCGCAGACCGGAATCCGCTCCGCCCAGGACGCGGTCGTCCGCGAGTTGCAATCGGAATCCGCGCTTTTTTCCGGCATCCCTTCCAGCCGCCAGTACCCCGAACGCTTCGAAAAGGCAGCCGCGCTGCTGACCTCCGCCGGGCGCGATATGGACCAGCTTTCGCTGCTCGAGAAACAGAACCGCCGCCAGGACCGCCAGCGCGTGGAGACGCTCCTCGCCCAGGAGGGCGCCGAGCGTTCGAATGCGGCCGCCGGGGCCTCCGGCGTACGCCAGGAAGCCGATCACTGGGTGGATCTCAAGCAGCACCTGCCCACCGCTCTTTCGGAGATGGAGCGCGACTACCGCACGGTCCACGATTTCGACCTCGCGGCGCTATCGGCCACGGAACGCAAGGCGGCCACCGATTGGCCCGAGAAGAAGGCCGATCTGGACGCCCGCCTGGCCGCCGCAAGCGACCTGTCCGCCCAGGGCGAGCGCGCCTGGCAATCAAGCGCCGAGGCCCGCCGCCAGGCGGCCTCCGGGAACTACGCCGGGCTCGATTTCGGGGTCCTGTTCGGAGCCGCCGACCAGTTGAAGACCGCCGCCGCCGATCTGCCGCCAAAGGCCGCCGAGGTGAAGGCCCTGAGCGCCCAGTTGTATTATTCCTGGGACAAGCTGCTGGTCGATATGGAGCGCCGCGGAAGCGGGTCCAAGGAATATCAGCAGAAGATCCGCACCGTCAGGACCCAGCTTGCCGATGCCTCCGCCAAGACCGGCGCCACCTCCTCAGACGAAAACTGGGTGGCGGTTTCCCCCTCCATTTATGATGCCATGCGCAATGACCTGGGCATGGCTGTGGAGCACAAGCCCGCCGGCAAATACGATTTCGAATCCGACCGCGTGGCCCAGCCCGCCGGCTTCGCCTACATGGCCCCGCTCGCGCAGGGCCGCAATCAGTACGGTTATTGGGACCACAGCGGCGGCCGCGATTTCTGGGTTTTCTACGGCGAGTACGCGCTCATGCGCGACCTGCTGTTCAACCACAACTATCGCCCCATAGAACGCGGCGATTGGGAAGGCTACCGCGGCTATCAGACGCGCGGCCAGACCTACTATGGCAACGAAGGTGGCGCCGGTCAAAGATACGGGACCCAGGGCTCAACCACCAGGCAGACCTACTCCGGCAGTTCGTACGCTAAGGGCGGCGGGTTCAAGAATTCCCCGTTCGCCAGCAAGCCCGGTACGTTCCGCGATTCGCCCTACGCCACGCCGTCGAGCCGCCAGCCGGGAGGCAGCGCGCCGAGAAGCTTCGGAAGCAACCCGCGCCCGGCCATGCCATCTTTCCACTCAGCGCCGGCGCCGCGCTCCTTCCACATGCCCAGCGGGGCGGGGCGGCGCTTCGGCCGGCACTAAAGCTCGGTAGCGCCGGCGGTCTTTGCCGCCGGCGTTTCCCTCGCAGGGCCGGAGGCGGTGGACAAATCGGGCGAACGGACGGCCTGACAGAAGGAAGCTCGGGGCTCCCGTGGGGCGCCAACGTCTTCGGCGGCGGCGGCTGCGCGTCTGGCCCCGGTTGACTCAGTACGCGTCACATAGTATGTTTGACGTGTATGATTCGCTCCTTCCGATGCCGGGAAACCGAGGCGATCTGCGAAGGATATGGCAGCCGCAAGTTTCGTGGGATCGAAGAGCGGGCGCGAAAGCGCCTGCGCTGGCTGGGTGCGGCCACCAGCCTCACGGACCTGGGGGCCATTCGGGGCAACGGACTGGAGGCGCTGAAAGGCGACCGGGCTGGTCAGCACACCATACGTATCAACGACCGCTGGCGGATTTGCTTTTCATGGCGGGAAGGAAACGCGCATAACGTCGAGATCGTCGACTACCACTAGGAAGGAGAACCATGGCGCAGCGAAGGAAATTGCCTCCCATCCACCCGGGCGAACTTCTCCGGGACGAACTCGCTGAGATTGGCGTCAGCCTGAACGAACTGGCGCGCGCACTCCGGGTTCCGATGAACCGGATCAGCGAGATCGTCAACGGCAAGCGGGCCATCACGGTGGACACCGCGATGCGTCTGGCGCGGTATTTCGGCACGTCGCCACAGTACTGGTTGAACCTGCAGGTCGCGTACGATCTCGAGGTCGCCAGCCAGGAGATCCGGCCGCGGATTGAAATGGAAGTGCTGCCACGGACGGCGGCCTAAACCGAGCCGGGGGGAAAGAGGAACACAGCGGAATGCCCGTTCTCGGCGAAGGAAATCGCGCAGTTCAGAACTGCGCGATTTTCTCCCATTGAACCCCGAAAACCGGTCCGGAAAACCGGGAAATTGGGCGGCATACCTTTTGAGTCACAAGAGCCTCTTGCAAAACTCAGGGCCGAAAAGTTGAAACAAATCCGGGGGAAGTTGTTTGAAAGAGAAGGGGGTTGAGCTACGGTAAGGTGTTGTCGCCAAACAAAACCGATTCCCGAGCCAACCCCTAATGCAGCTTACACCCCGCCAAGCCGTGTTGCAATTCGGCCACGTTCTTCAACAGCAACTGTTTCCGCACCTGGAGGCCGCCGTCGGCGGCCTGAGCCCGCAATTGGAGTTGCTGGCTTCTGTGGTTGCCTTGGCCCCGTTGGCTGGATGGTTGGGCGCGCGTCGCGCCCGCACCGGCCGGCCAGCCAAAGATCGGGCGGCTCTGGCCACAGCTTTCATCGCCAAAGCCATCTTCAATCTGCCCACCACACGCGACCTCATGGGTCGTCTGCGGGTGGACCGGGCGCTGCGCCAATTCTGCGGCTGGCGCAGTCCGGGCGCCTTGCCGCACGAATCCAAGTTTTCGCGCGCCTTTGCCGAATTTGCGGCTGGCCGATTGCCCGAGCGCCTGCATGAGGCAGTCGTTCAGGCCACCCAGAACCAGCGTCTCATCGGCCACATTGCTCGGGACTCCACCGCCATCCCGGCGCGGGAGCGCTTCCCGGAAGCGGTGAGGGAGCGGAAGCGGGCCGCCAAGAAGCCCAAACGAAAACCGCGCAAAGGCTTCCACACCAGAGCCAAAGCCAGTGAACGCGGCAAACGCATTCAGCGCCAGCCGCATCAAAAACTGGAGGTCATGCTGGCCGATCTGCCGCGGCAATGCGACATCGGCGCCAAGAAGAACAGCCAGGGCCACGAGCATTACTGGCGCGGTTACAAACTCCACTTGGACGTCGCCGATGGGCAGGTTCCCATCAGCGCGGTGCTCACCAGCGCCAGCGTGCACGATTCGCAGGTGGCCATTCCGTTGATGACGATGACCTCTCAGCGGGTAGTCTACCTCTACGACCTTATGGACTCGGCCTATGACGCGGACGGCCTGCACGCCCACAGCCGGAAGCTGAACCACGTGCCGATCGTCGCGCCGCACCCGCGCCGGGGGACCAAGAAGCCCTCCCAACTGCCGAAAGTGTTTCCTGTCGCGCCGACTCCGGAGCTCACCTGGGCGCAGCAGGAGCGCTTCAAGGAGCGGACCATGGTCGAGCGGGTGAACGCGCGTCTGAAGGATGAGTTTGGAGCAAGTCACCTCCGGGTTCGCGGCGCAGCCAAGGTCATGGCGCATCTGATGTTCGGGGTGCTGGCGCTGACCGTGGACCAATGGCTGAGGATGGGCAAGCCAGGTTAAATATATACCGAAAAGTTCTTTAATACTCAAATTAGAAGTCGAAAACATGACCGCGACCAACGAGGTCCGGTCGCGGCGTGCCCTTCTTCAGCGCGCAAACAGGCCTCGCTGCCCATAAGCAAGCCTGAAAAGACGAAAATCGTCAGGTGGCCGCAAAAACTCTCCGTTTCACAGCCGACGCCTCCTTGTCAAGGCCCTTTCCTGGGAGTTTTGCAAGTCGATCACAACCCTCGTAAAATTATTCACCCATCCTTTTCAACCACTTGCCCGCCCCGTCCGCAAACCCCGCCCAAACCCCCCTGCTACTCTGAAATCGAAAAAAGGCTGCTCGCTCGCCGAGAAGCAGCTCGTTTCGGGACCACGTCCGGCGCCCAATACCGCGCGGGGGCTGCAAAGTCGGATTCATACGTGGAGCAACGTTCGTAAGGCGGCCATAGTGGCTTGTTCTCCTCCTCGCGAGGAGAAAGGAACCGGTTCCTACAGCCCCGGCAAGGCCCCCAAAGCCAGATGCCGGGAAAAAAAACAGAACAGAGATGAGATCCCATCCTAAGAGGCAGCCATCTTCAAGCTGATGAGCCGCCAAATTGGCTCTTTCCGCAGCTTCGCCCCAGCCCGGAACACACATCCGTCAGCATCGGCCGGCTCGCCTGTGCACCGAGGCGCAGGCCAAGTGACGTCGCCGAACTCTTGAAAGGACGCCCTTAGTACGGTTCCCCAGGCAGCGGCGGCAAAACCGGTGTTACCTTGCCCCAGCCTCGCGTCTGGGTTGTCTTCATGTCCTTGATCGACTGCTCGGGCAGAGTCCGCCGAGCTGCTCCCAGCACTGCCCCCGCTGGAGCCAAAACTGTTGGCCGGGTGCGTCGCTGTCTTTCGAAACGGCCGCCTGCGGGTCCGCAGGTTGCCCATCTCGGGATAGGGCCCCCGCAAGTGCGCGGAAAAAGCGGGTCTTGATCGCCCGTGGTGGCCGGCGGCGAATTGCAGCTACAATGACCTTCGAGCATCCCATGGCCAATCCGGGCGAGGTGACCGCGCTGCTGGCCGAAATCGGTCAGGGCAACAGCGATGCCCTCCCGAGGCTGGTTCCGCTGGTATACCAGGAACTGAAGCGGCTGGCGGCCCATCTCCTCCAGGACGAGCGCGAGGGGCATACCCTGCAGCCCACGGCGCTGGTGAATGAGGCGTACCTGCGGCTGGCCGGACAGAAGGCGGATTGGCGGAACCGCGCTCACTTCATGGCCGTGGCGGGGCAGGCGATGCGGCGGATTCTGGTGGACTACGCCCGGCAGCGAGTCGCCACTAAGCGCGGCGGCGGCGAGATGGCGCTCGATCTGGACCGGTGCGAAGTTGGCCTTGACATCGGGCAGTCGGAGGAGTTGCTGGCGGTGGACGAAGCCTTGACGCGGCTGGCTGATTTGGATTTGCAGCAGGCGCGGGTGGTGGAGCTGCGGTATTTCTGCGGAATGACGGTGGAGGAGACGGCCCAGGCCCTGGCCATCTCGCCGCGTACGGTGAAGCGGGAATGGGCCATGGCCAAGGCATGGCTGCACCTGGAGATACGCGGGCGATGACGCCCCAACGCTGGGCCCGGCTTAAAGACGTTTTCGGGGCCGCGCTCGAATTGCCGGAAGCAGAGCGGCGGGACTTTGTGGAACGGACCTTGGCCTCCGATCCGAGCCTGTGCGAACAGGTTCAGCGGCTGCTCGAAGCGGAACGCGAACCGCTCGAAGAATCCGCTGCTCGGCGCTCTGGCCGGAACGGAGCTCCCGGACCTGGCGCGCGGCGAAATGCTGGGGCCGTACCGCGTGGAAGGCAAGATCGGACAGGGCGGCATGGGCGTAGTCTACCGCGCGTGGGACACGCGCCTCGACCGCCGCGTAGCCCTGAAGGTTTTGCGCCCGGAGCGGGTAGGCGACCCCGTCCGGCGTCAATACCTGGTGCGCGAAGCGCGCGCGGCGTCCGCCCTTGTCCAGCCGAACATAGTCGCGGTGTACGACATCGGCAGCGACCGCGATATCGACTTCATCGCCATGGAATACGTGGACGGGCGGCCCCTCAATGAGATAATTCCGCCGGCGGGGCTGCCGGCGAAACAGGCCGTCGCGTACGGGATCGAGATCGCGCAAGCTCTGGCGTGCGCGCACCGGGCGGGCGTGGTGCACCGCGATCTGAAACCCGGCAATATCATGATCACGCGCGAGGGCACGGTCAAGCTGCTGGACTTCGGCCTGGCGCGCAAGACGCCCGCCGGCGGCGGCCCGGAAACCGTTACCGTGCGCCATGAGATCGCGGGCACGCCACACTACATGTCGCCGGAACAAATCCGGGGTGAACCGGTGGACCCTCGATCGGATGTGTTCGCGTTCGGCGCGGTGCTGTACCGTATGCTGGCCGGGCGCGACCTTTTCGACCGGGGATCGCCGATGGATTCGATCGGCGCGATCCTGAATGCCGATGCCGCCGAACTTTGCGAAGGCGGAGCGGCGATTCCGGATGCGCTCCAACGCATCATTCTGCACTGCGTGGAGAAGGCGCCGGCGGACCGTTTCCAGTCGGCGCAGGATTTGGGATTCGCGCTCGAAGCCGCCGGAAGGCAGCCGATTCCGGCGGCGCCGGCGGCCGGGCCTGGCGGACGGCTCCGCCATTATGGCGTGCGGATCGCCGCGGCTGCGCTGTGCCTGGCGCTGGGAATGCTATTGGCGTACTTCTATTGGGGGTCGCGCCGCGCGCGGCGGTCGGTGGAAGGGAGCGTCTTTGCGCAGATCACCGATGACCCGGGCGCGGAGTTGTTCCCCAGCCTGTCACCCGACGGGAAAGCCGTGGTCTATGCAAGCAAGGCGACGGGTAACTGGGACATCTATCTTCAACAGATCGGATCGGCCGAGGCGATCGATCTCACGAAGGATTCGTCCGCGGACGATACGCAACCGGCTTTTTCACCCAACGGCCGCTCCATTGCGTTCCGTTCCGACCGCGGTGGCGGGGGGATCTTCATCATCGACCGCGACGGCGCCGGCGTCCGGCGCATCGCGGACTCGGGGTACAACCCGGCGTGGTCTCCCGATGGCCGGGAGATTGCCTATGCCGAAGAAAGCATCACGCGTCCCGAGGACCGGTCCGCGAGAGTCAGCCAGCTTTGGACGGTGGATGTTTCGAGCGGGCGCAAACGGCTGGTGAGCCAGGATGACGGCGTACAGCCGCGGTGGTCCCCGAACGGTCAGTACCTGGCATACTGGGCCATCGACCGGGATGGGAATCGCGATTTGTGGACCGTGCGGGCGTCCGGCGGTCCGCCAGTCCGAATTACGCGAGACGCTTTCCTGGACTGGGATCCGGTATGGTCGCCGGATGGCGCCTGGCTGTATTATTGCAGCAACCGCGGCGGGAACATGGCCATCTGGCGGATGCCGATGAAGAAAAGCACCGGTGAACCGCGCGGAGAGCCGGAGCCCGTTCGCACGCCCGGAGATTATCCGGCGCACCTCAGTTTTTCCGGCGACGGGCGGCGCATGGCGTACGTAAGCCAGATGACCACGGGGCACTTGAACGCGGTCCTGTTCGATCCGGAGCGGGAAGTCGTGATGGGCGAACCGAAGGAGATCGTCCGAAGCGCGAAAGGGGCGTCCCGTCCGTCGCTGTCGCCCGACGGCAAGTGGCTGGCTTACAACTCCACGGAGCAGGAAGAGCACCTGTTTGTGACGCGCGCGGATGGCTCGGGCTTGCGCCAGCTCACCAGCGGCAAGCAGCGCAACCGCGGCCCGCGCTGGTCCCCCGATGGCAAGCGGATCGCGTTCTTTTCGACCCGTAGCGGCGCTTGGGAGATATGGACGACCGACCCGGAGGGCGCCGAGTTTCACCAGGTTACCAGCTTGGGGGGGTACAACGTCGCCTGGCCGGTATGGTCGGCCGACGGCAAGCGCATGGCTTACACGCTGTTCGGCCTGAACACCTTTCTCATCGTGAACGGGAAGCCTTGGGGCGCCCAGACACCCGAGAAGTTGCCGCCGTTCCCGGGCCAGGGACAGGTCTTCAGCGGATGGAACTGGTCGCCCGATGGGCATACGTTGGCCGGCTTCCTCAACCGGGATGACGGGGTTGTACTCTATTCGCCGGACTCGCGGACATTCCGCAAGTTGACCGGGCATGGCTCGGATCCGGCGTGGCTGAGCGACAGCCGCCGCCTGTTGTTCCTGAACCAGGGGAAGATTTGCCTGTTGGACGGCGAGTCCGGAAGATCGAAGGAACTCGTGTCGGCCATGCCCGAGGAGATCGCCCGCCGGGGGTTCGCGCTGAGCCCCGACGATCGGCGGATTTATTTCAGCGTGAGCACCACCGAAGCCGACGTATGGATGGCCGAGTTCGAGAAGTGAGGAATTGCGCCGGCGCCAAGAATACCGCTTGCCCGCGGCCTTCATCTGGTGTATATCTGAATCGGCTACCAGTAAGAGGAGGCGAGCCATGAAATCCAGTTGGATACCATTCATCAGCATCGGCGTAGTACTCGTGCTGGCGGTCCTGGCCATGATCATCTGGCGGAAGCGGGCTGCCAGTAACGAAATGGATTCGATTCACGTGCTGGCGGACGAAGTCATGATCCCCCGGCAAGTGGCGATGGCCCACAAACTCGAAGCGATCGACAAGTGGGGTAAACTGCTGACCGCGGCGACGGTGGCGTACCTCATCGCCCTGGCTGGAATATACCTCTACCTGACGTGGATTGCCAGGTCCACCGCCGGGATGTAGCGGACGGCGGGAGGCATGGGCGGCCTTGCGCCGCTGGCAAGATACTCGAAGTGGTTGGCCGGCGGGACATGCCAGACGCTTCCGGCGCAATACGAATGCCGTTCCCTCCGGGGCGCGCCGGGTTGGCCAGAACCAAAGACTCCGTGGCCGCGAGCGGGGGCCGCAACAGGGAGGTGGGCGATGCACTCCAGCGTTCGGGCGGCTCAGGGGCGCAGGCCTCTTCCCTTGAGATAGGCGATTAAGGCGGCAGGATTATCAGTGATGATGGCGTCCACGCGGGCGGCGATGAGGCGGTCCCAATCGGCTTCCTGGTTGACCGTCCAAGGGACCACATGAAGGCCGGCCTGGTGCGCGGCTTCCACCTTGGCGGCGGTGACCAGGTGGAATTCGGGCGAGACGATTTCGGCCTGGCCGGCTTCCTCGGCGATGGCGGCGAATGGGCGCGGGTCGGTTTCGGTGAGGGCCGAGAGACGGATCTCGGGGGCCTGCCGGCGCATGGCCACCAGGGTGCGGAAATCGAAGGACTGCAGAATGATGCGCTTCTCGATGTGGCGCTGGCGCACAGCGGCGAGCACCAGGCGCACGAACTCCTCGGGCGGGGGCGTACACTCGGGGTGGTCGGGAAAGCTCTTGGTTTCGATGTTGTAGTCGAAGCCGCCCAGGGGAGCCAACTGGAAGACCTCGTCGAGGGTGGGCATGCGCGTGCCGGGGATAGGCGTCTGCGTGGAAAATGCGGGATTGCGGACCGCGCCGCAATCCCACTGGCGAACCTCGGCGAACGTCAGGCTGTGAATGAGCGCCTGATCCCGCGGACCGCTGCACACGGGCGGGCGCAGAATCGGGTCGTGGGAAATGACGAGAACATTGTCGCGAGTGACCGCCATATCCATTTCGAGCGCATCCACGCCCTGGGCGATGGCGTACTCGAACGCGGGGATGGTGTTCTCCGGGCGCATGGCGCGCGCCCCTCGGTGGCCGTGCACCAGGATGCGGGGCGGGCTGGCGGCCTCCCAGGACATGGCCATCGGGGCCAGCAGCGGTACGGCGAGGACCGCTGCCAGCAGAGTCGGCTTCATCATGCGATTCTCCCAGTTCCGTGGCGCAGGCTCTTAACCTGCCGGCTCGACACTCGTCTCGAGTCTGGCCCACAATCCGCCGCCCAGCGTCGAGACGAATCTCGCCGCGGCAGCCTGAGAGGCCGCGCCACGGAAACGGCTCTTCAGAAGATGGCCTTCAATGCGAACTGGATCTGGCGCGATGCGTAGGTGGTGCGAATGGTGCCGAAGGCGGCGCTGGTGGTTTGTGTGTTCGGTATGCCGAAATTCGTGTGGTTGAGGACATCGAAGAACTCCGACCGGAATTGCAGCCGGGCCTGTTCGCCGATCCGGAAATTCTTGTCGACGGCAAGGTCCCACTGATCGAAGTTGGGAGCGCGGAACGCATTCCTGCCGAGATTCCCATACGGCGCGCTGGCTGCCGGCGTGCTGAATGCGTATCCGGCGAAATAGGTGTTCAACATGGCCGAGCGGCTCTGGCTGGAGGCGGCGCCGGTTACGTTGGGACGCAGGTACGGCTGGCCGCGATAATCGTTGGAAAGGGAACTGACGATGTTGGCCCCCGAGGCGCCGTAGGTCACGTCGAGCGGCAGGCCCGTGTGAGCGGTGTTGATGCCGGCGAGTTCCCATCCGCCCACAAACGCATCTACCACGGGACTCATGTTGGAGCCGAATTGGCGACCCTTGCCGAAGGGAAGCTGGTAGACCACGCTGCTGACATTGTTCAACTTCACGTCGAAGCTGGAGGGCCCTTTCTCGGCGGCCAGGTTGTGAATGTTCTGGGGATTGGCTTGGTAGTAACCCGCGAAATACTCGAGCGCCTGCTCCGAATCGCCCATGGCCTTCCCCCAGGTGAACGAGTTCAGCACGTAAAAACCCTTGGTGAACCGGCGCTCCACGCGGGCCGAAAGGCCATTGTAGTGATTGTCACCCGCCGGGTCGAGCCAGGTGATCGGTCCCCATCCCTGTATCGGCACGCGCGCCGTGACTCCCAGACTCTGCCCCGGCTGGTTCGGAGCCGCTTGATTGTAGTCGGCGATGATCGGCAGCCGCAGGCTGTGGTTCCCGGTGTAGGCCAACTCGACGACGGTGTTCTTGGGAAGTTGCCGCTGCACCGAGAAGAACCAGTTCTGTATGTACGGCCATTTGCTGTCCGGCGGGGTGTAGACCACGTTGGTAACGGCTGGATTGAAAGCCGCCGGGCTGGCGATGTTGGTGCTGAAACTATTCAGAGTGGTGAGGAAGGCCGGCGACGTAGGATTCGACTGGCTGAGGACGCCGAACAGGGCCTGAGGAGCATTGATCCCCTCCTGGGCGCTTCCCGGCCGGTTGAAAAACGTGTAGCTGATGCCGTATCCGGAGCGAATAACGGTCTTCGAGTCGATGCTGTACGCCAAGCCCAGCCGCGGCCCGTAGTCTTTGTAGTCGGGGTGAACCAGAGCGCGCTGAAACAGGCTTCCGCTGGCGGCTTTGATCATGGTGTTGGTGGTGGGGTCGAAATTGGAGTAGTTGTTGTCGCGCTCATAGAGCGGGGAGGCGAACTCCCACCGCAACCCGACGTTCAGGGTGAGCTTCGCGCTCACTCGATAGTCGTCCTGAAAGTACAGCGAGTGGACGTATTGCCGCAGATTGACGACCGCGTAGCTCCCGAGGTTGATCTGGTTGGGAGTACCGAACATAAAATCCGCCAGGCTGTAGCTGGTGGAATCGCTGGGAACCGCGCAGCCGGCCGCCTGGCCCAGTTGCGCGCAGGTGGGCTTACTGAACGCCCCGCTGTACGTGTCTTGACCATAGAGCGGATTGGTGTCCAGAATCTCGGTGCGGACCATCAGAAATTGGTAACCCATTTTGATGGAGTGCCGGCCCAGAGTCCTCGAATAATTGAGCTCCGGATCCCAGGAAGTCGGATTCTGGAACTGCGGATTGCTGGTTTGGCGGCCGAGGGCGGTAAGTCCACTGATGGTCTGCGTGTCGATTCCGCCGGTGAGACTGGGCGTGGTCGGCAGGCCCTGAAAACCGCCGAACATGGAACCCATGCTTGGACCGCCCAGATACGGCGGCGTCTTGCCGGCGACGATGTGGGAGAAACCCAGACGAGCCTGGAATAGTGATGTCGGCGTGACTGTCCAGGTGTAGCCCAGCGAGGCGTTCTGATCGATGGCGTGAATATGGCCGTTGCCGTCGCCGCCGGACGGCCCGGTGAGGTCGGGCGAGAAATAC
This sequence comes from Terriglobia bacterium, assembly GCA_963767595.1. GTDB lineage: Bacteria > Acidobacteriota > Terriglobia > Bryobacterales > Bryobacteraceae > BOG-224. The sequence continues at coordinate 85,836 of CAVYEK010000021.1, read as the reverse complement.
TGCAAGTCCTTGCGCTGGCTGAACCTTAGGAACGCCGTCATATGATCGTTGATCTGGCCGTCCAGCTTGCCGTCGAATTTATCGCCGTAGTCTTTGATGAGCAGGAGCGCCTCGTCGTTGTTGGAGCGTCCGGGGCCGGTGACCGGCGGCAGCCCGGCCAGGGCCGCCGCGGCGAACGGATTCAACTGCGCCACCGGGATCTGCGTGTTGGCCGGATAAACCACGCCGGTCAGCGGGTTGACCACCGTCACGGGGAGGATTCCCTGGCGGTCCGTCATGCTGGGGATGGAGTCGAAGTTGAGATAGTGCTGTAACTGCCGGAAGCCTTCGTAATCCGCGAAGAAGAATAACTTGTTCTTGAGGATGGGTCCGCCGATGGTGGCCCCGAACTGGTTGCGCTGGAGAGGGGGTTTCACGAAGACCGTGGGGCTGAACGTAAAGCCGGCGGCGTTGAGAACGGTGTTGCGCAGGTACTCGTATGCCGAGCCGTGAAAGTCGTTGGTTCCGGATTTCATGACGGCGTTCACCACCGCGCCGCCCACGCGCCCGTATTCGGCGCTGTAGTTGCTCGTGATGACCTTGAATTCGGCGAGCGCGTCCGGCGAGGGCTGCACCAACTGGGCGGAATAGCCCTGGTTGCTGGTGCCGTAGGCGTTGTTATCCAGGCCGTCCAGCAGGAAACTGTTATACGTGCTGCGCATGCCGTTCACGTTGAAGGCGCCTTCCCGCGGCGTGCCGGTGGCCGAGAAGGTGGCCGAGATCGGAGACTTGATGGTGTTGGGGGAAAGCAGCGCCAGGTCCGCATAATTGCGCCCGTTGAGCGGGAGCTCCGCGACCGTCGCCGTGCTGACCACTTGGCCGTGATCGCTCGAATCGGTGTCCAGCGCGGCGGCGGCGCCCGTCACCTCGACGGTCTCGGTGATAGCGCCGACCTTCATGGAAACATCCACGCGCTGCCGGGCATTCACGTTCACCCGCACGTCGGTGGCGGTGAACTTCGAAAATCCGGGCTGCTCCACCACCAGGTTGTAGCCGCCAACCTTCACGTTGAAGAAGTCGTAGTTCCCATTCTCGTCAGTGGTCGCTTTGGCCTGAATACCCGTGTCCGAGTTGGTCAGCGTAACGGCGGCCTTGGGCATCGCCCCGCCGGACGCATCCCTTACCGTACCTAGGACCTCGGCGCTCTCGAACTGCCCGAAGACCAAGGGTGCGCAAAGAACGCAACCCAGAAACACTATGCGCGTCGGAAGATTCTTCATTGTGGTTTGATTCCTCTCGGAAGAGGTACGGTATCAGGCGGGCATCACTCCGTGTTTACAGATCGTTGAATAATGAGTTACAGGGCGCCGCGGGTGCGGATGCGATCGCCGGCGAGGCCATGCGTCGATCAAGTATCCGGGCTTTCACCGAAGGCCATTATGCGGGGAAGGGGGCGATAAGTCGCCGAAATCGCCCCCAGGGGTCGACTAGCAGGAGTGATTCGAGTCTATCCCGCAACCCATGACAAACCTGTTAGCAACCCGAGAAGATTGGCGCCTGAGCCGCGGCAAGGCGTTGTTTCAAATGCGTTACGATTCTTGGCCCGATTCCGGGAACACTCGCATTCCATGTGCGGCCGGGCGGCTTATGGCGGATTCTCGTCCTCTCATTCACTCGCGCGGGATCGGCAGTCGACTATAAGCAAGGTGAGATCGTCGTCCTGGGGGCGGCCGCGGCCGTACCCGGCCCAGGACCCAACGTCGTGCAACAAAGACGTCGCGAAGTCCTCCGCTCCTACCGTTCGCGCCTCCTCCATCTCTTTCAGAAGCCTCTCTTCGCCAAAGAACTCGCCCGCTTCATTAGCCGCTTCGAGAACTCCATCGGTGTACAGGAGGAATCGGTCACCCGGGCTGGTCTCCCGTTCCGTGAAGGTGTAGGCCGCCTCGGCTTGAAAGCCCAATATCAAGCCGTTCTCCTCCACTACGTGGATGCGCTGGTCCTTGCATCGGCGCCATAGCATGGGCGGATGGCCCGCGGCCGCGTACCTCATGCGGCCCGCGGCAGCATCGATAAACAGGTAGGCGGCCGTGACAAACTGCCCCTGAAGTTTGCCGCACAGCGTCCGATTCACGCCGGTCAGGACCCGCGCCGGATCCTCGGCGTGAGGCATCTGCGCCGCGATGGCGATCTTCACCATGGAGGCGATCAGCGCCGCGGGGACGCCGTGGCCGGAGACATCGGCCACCAGAATGCCGGCACGGTCCCCATCCACGACCAGAAAATCGTAAAAATCCCCCGCTACGGCTGTGATCGGTACGTATCGCGCCGCCACTTGAAGCGCCTTCGTCCGCGGCATCTCCCGGGGGAGAATCGAGAGCTGAATCTGGCGCGCGATTTCGAGTTCCCTCCTTATGGCTATCCAGTTCCGCTCCGTTCGAATGGTGCGCGCGGCGCTGACGTAACCCACGGTGCAAAGAAGAATCACCATGCCCACCGGTTCCCAGTTGCCAAAATCGGGCAGCAGGTCGACTGAGACCAGGTTTTGAACGAGTACGAATACGCCAAAAACCAGAAGGCCGAGTTTCAAAATCCGCACTTCGCGGTCCAACGGCGCCTTTGGGTGGAAGGCGATCCACACAAACACGATCACCGAGGCGATTGAGACGACTCCGTCGAGAAACCAGACATACCGCACCGGCCCGTGGAGAAGGATCACGGGGATACCGGCCGATGCGAGAAGAACCTGCGCGGTGATGAACCCGCGGGTAACCCAGGGATACCCACGGGCGATCGTGCTCCCGAAAAACAGTACGAAGGGAATGCCCACGATCAAGGTGATTCCCGAATCCAAACTGGCCCATGGAAACACGGGAAAAGCAGTGCGCAGCAAGTCGAGTTCGACTATGGGGCGCAGCCCGTACAATACGCCGGCGATCCCGAAGTACAAAGCCGAAAGGTCGGCCTTTCTCGCGCGGAGCAGGTACAATATGCAAGCGACCAAACCCGAGGCGAGAACCAGCTCTCCGAGGACCAGACGGAAAGCATCGTTCCGCGCCAGGTGGAGCGCTGCATCGGTTGGCACGGCATCATCATAGCAAGCGGCTCGGAGCGCCACCCCGCCCGCATGAATGGAACCGGAATGGCCCTTGGCGGGACGGGAGCCGTTCGATGGACGCGGCCGCCATCTCCGGACGGCGTTATCATCCGGCATCCGCGGACGCGGGCTTTGCGTCCGCCCCATTCGGCCCGAAGCGCGATACTATGTGGTTCGCTGTCGCTGACGTGGCGGCGCAGGGGGCCACATGTTTCCTCTTTTGCTTGCGCTGCTCACTCCAGCGTCGCTCGACGATACTGTCCGCGCCGCACTGGACCGCTGCCACGCGCCCGGCGCCGTGGTGGCCATCGTTCGCCGGGGCCAGCCTCCAGCCATCTCTGGCTACGGCGTAGCCGATGCTGTGACCCGCACTCCGGTGGACCCTGAACACACGGCCTTCCGCACCGCCTCCGTCTCCAAGGTGATCACGGCCGCCATCGTCGCCCAACTCATCGATGAGGGCAAGCTCGATCCGGCCGCCGACGTGAATCGCTACCTCGATTTCACAATCCCGGCCTACGGCGGCAAGCCGATCACCCTCACCCAGCTCCTCACCCACACCGCCGGATTTGACGACCGATACACCGGCAAATCGGCGCGCTCTTTCGATCTCGCCCTGCCCCTCGGCGCATATCTGAAACGCAATCTTCCCAAGCGGATCCTGCCGCCCGGCGAGGTCTTCCTTTACTCCAACTACGGCGTGGCGCTGGCCGGCCACATCGCCGAGCGCGTATGCGGCAAGCCCTTCGCTCAACTGGCCCGGGACATGGTCTTCGGGCCCTTGGGCATGACCAATTCCTCATTCCTGCTGGCGCAACCCGCCGCGATTCCCTACCAGTGGACGGGCTCGGCTTACCAGGCGCTGCCATGGGACTACCTGCAGGACGCCCCCGCCGGAATGCAGATGTCCTCGGGCGCGGATATGGCCCGCTTTATCCAGTGGGCGTTGGACCACGCCTCGCGCCCGGAGTTCCAAGTCCACTTCACTCAGAATCCTAGTCTGGCCGCCGCTATCGGCTGGGCTTGGGACCTGGACCAGTCCCGCGGACACCCCTTCGCCGGTCACGATGGCGGCACTCCTGGCGCGGTGGCCCGGGTGCGTATCTTCCCGCGCGACGGCGCCGGCTATTTCATTGCCGCCAACGCCCTCTCCGGCGCCTTCCTGGGCGAGGTCGCGGCCGCCGTTGAACAACAGGTACTGGACGAAATTCCGCCCGCGCCGCTGCCGCCACCCAAGCAGCGGGATGCCAACGTTGCGGCCTTCACCGGCGTCTACCGCGACGTTCGCTACTCACATGACAGGCTCCTCAAGGTCGGCGTGCTGCTCGGCTACCTGGGCGGCGAGCTCACCATCGGCGCCGCGCCCGGCGGCGTCATTACCGTGCCCCGGTTCGACGGCGCCGCCCGGCGCTTGGTTCAGGTGGCGCCGAATCTCTTCCAGTCGCTCGACGACAACTACTTCTGCGCCTTCCGCCGCGATTCCTCCGGCCGGGTCACCCACCTCTTCACCTCCGGGACCACGGCCATGGAGCGCGTGCCGGAACTGCTTTCGGCGCCCATCCAGCGCGATGTCTTCCTGCTCTGCGCGCTGGCGCTGGTCCTGCTGATCGTGAGGCCCACGCGCCGATGGCTCCTGCCCGATCCACTGCGCACGCCCGCCGGTCTGGCAGCCAACGCGTTCGGCTTTCACCTGCTCGGGCTGGGCATCGTACTGCAACTGCTGACTCCCCCCGTCGAGCGGGAAGGCGGCTACATGTACGGCCTGCCATGGCCTATCTGGGTCGTCCAGAGCCTCGGCGTGCTGGGGGCCGCGTGTTTCGCCTGGTTCCTGATACGCCTGTTTCGGAGCCATCCGCGCGGCGCGCCCCCATGGCTCGTCGGCGTTGTCCTCACCCTCTATGTGGCCTGGCTCTGGCACTGGCGTCTGCTGGGCTACTGGGTCTGATGGAGAACTGGGGTTGAACCGCGGACTATTTTGCCCGCGCGATCACCAGCGTCAGGTCGTCCGACTGATTGCCGGCGCTAAACCGCTGCACCGCGTTGAAAACATCGGTGACCACTTGGTCCACTGGAAGCCGGCTTGTCTTGCGCAGTTCATCGAGCAATCGGGGTTCGCCGAATTCAGCCTCTCCCAGCATCGCCTCGGTGACGCCGTCGCTGAAAATCGCCAGCAGATCCCCAGGATGCATCTGAACCTCCCGCGCGACGCATTTCCACTTTTCGAACACCCCGATCACCGTGACGGTGGCTCCCAACCGATCCACGCTCCCGTCCGCACGCAACAAAATGGGCGGGTTGTGGCCGCAATTGACATAGGTCAGACGTTGCGTGTTGTCGTCGTAGAGGCCGAAAAACAGCGTGGCATAGTGCTGCGCGGCCGTCGACTTCCACAGAACCTGGTTCACCTGTTGCAGGGTCTCGACCAAATCGAGCGGCGTCATCAATCCCGCCGCGCCGCGCGTGAGCCCGCTGAGACTGCGCAAATGCGCCTGCAGATTCGCCACCAACAGCGCGGCGTGCACGCCCTTGCCGGAGACGTCGGCCAATACCAGTCCTATCTGGTCCCGGCCCAGTTCGAGAAAGTCGTAATAATCTCCGCCCACGCGCCAAGCCTGGAGACATCGCCCGGCGCATTCCAGCGTCTTCAGGTCCGGCGCCGACTGAGGAAGCAGTCTGGTCTGAACGTCTTTGGCAATCTCCATTTCCCGCGCCGTTCGGCGTTCGCCTTCCAGTTTTTCCGCGATGTCCTCGGCCAGGCGGAAATTCTCCAGCGCCATGCCGGCCTGGCTGGCGACGGAAGCCAAAAGGCGCTTGTCTTCGCCGGAGTAGGGTTCTTCGGACAAGCGTGGGCCGAGCGCCAGCAGCCCAACCAATTGGCCTTCGCGGCCCAGGATGGGGACCAGGCAGCCGGAATGGAGCGGCGCCAGCACCGCCGTCGCGGCGTCTTTTTCGAGTCCCGCCGGGGGCAGTTCCCAGGGTTCGCCCTGGCGCGCCAGTTCCACAAGCAACGGCGACGACGAATGAATCCTTCTAAGCTCCGGCGGCACGACTCCGGCGGCGGCGTCCAATTCGTGGTCATTGGCCGCCAGATAGACCACCAGAGACGCCGGTTGGAGCGCTGCGTTGAGCTGGTTGTGAAGCAACTGCGCCAGCGCCTCGCGGTTGGCGGCGGTGCGAGAAGTTTCCGCCAGATTCTCCAGAATCACCCGGGCGTCGTAGGAGCTGCGAAAAAATGCGCGGTCGATCTTCCCGCTCACCTGTCTGTGAACGTTCGACCCGCCCCACAGCAGCGCCGTACCGAACCCCGCGCCCAGCGCCGTGCTTGCCGAGTGGCCCATTCCGATCACCAGCGGCAGATGCGCCAGCGACGCCGCGAACAACAGCGTCAACCCGAAGCTGACGAAACACAGCAGCAGCAGGAAGCCGCGCTGCACCAGCAGGTAGCGCGCGCCGCGTTGCAAGAGAACCGGAATGTCCAACACGCGCTGCTTGAAAACGGCGTAGGCGAACGAGGCCGGGACCAGCAGCAGAAGGCCGTTGAGGATCATGTCCAGCCAATCCGGCGCCCGGAAACCGGTGTAGTCCTCGAAACCCGCTCTTATCAATGAAGGGCCGAGGCCGACCACGGCGCCCCAGAAGATCACCCGGATCTTGCGGCGCGATTCCGGTTCCCTGGCGCCGAAATAGTTGGCGGCCAGTGAAACCAGCCCGAGCGCCAGAAACCCGAGCACGATGCCGGTGTCGAGCCGGTCGGCAGCCTGAGGGCCGATGAGTCTCGACAAAGTGGCGACGGGCCGCGAAACATCGGGTCGGTTCATCTCGCCGGCGTTCACCAATCCCAGGACCACTGCAACCCATTTGAGCCATGGAAACCTCCGGTCGATCGAAGAGCGCGCCGGGAACACCGCGCACAGGAAATAAAACGAGGCCCCGATGGCGCCGAGAAAGATCCCCATGTACGCCTCGACCCCGGGCCGCAGCGCCGCCGGTACGGTTTGGAAATTGTCCGGGAACCCGGGGGCCGAAACGATGCCGGCGAAAAAGCAGGCCAGCAGCCAGACGTTGCGGTCTTCCGGACGCAGCAACAGAATCACCAGTCCCACGGCCGCGAAAGCCAGTAGCATCGAGGTCCGCAGGAGCCGGCCGGCGGCTGCCTGCAAATTGCCGGCAGCCCCGCCCAGATCCGAATTGCGCCGGAAAACGCCGATTAACTCGATTGGAGCGGTTTGCCCCGGACGCAGAATGGTCAGACGGACCGAATCCCCAGGCGCATGAAGCTTCCAGACTCTTGCTCGATCCGCCGCGCTCTCGACTGGGCGGCCGTCGAACGCCACCATCTGGTCCCCGACCTTCAATCCGGCTCTCTCCGCCGGACTGCCGGTATATACCTGGGTCACTACATTGGCGTGTTGAGACGTCTGGTACGGACATTCGAGACCAAGTTCGACGGCGGCAGGTTGTTGGAGCCGGTCGGCGGCCATCCAGAAATAGGTATAGAGCACCGTGGCGCTCGCGAAAACGATCGCCAGCGCCCGCAACGCGACGTGCAACCATCGCGATCCCTGGCTATTGGAAAACGATGACGCCACCATGGACTCCACAACCTTTATATCTGGAATCCGTCTCCCGCGCATGGGGTTCTTCTGGCGGCTACGGCAACCGGACGAACCCGGCGCTAGAGGCAGGCGCTTCGCGCGCCATGGGAATGAGAGAACCATCTCCGATTAGGCCGCTTGGAGCTACAATCGAGGGCGGCCAGGAGCGCAGGCCGAGTTCCATTATCGTTTAGCGGCGAGCCGGGCGATGCCGGGCAGCCAGGCATCAATGCCCGAGAGCTCGTTCAGGAGGTTTGTTTGAATCCGAGAATCGTCATTGTCGTCGTGGCCGCGCTGATGCTGGGGTCCATCGCCGCGGGCCAGAACCAACCGGGGACCAAGCCCCAGGCGCCGGCCGTGCCACCGGGCAGCGATCTGGCCAGTACCTTGGCGCGGCGTTTGAGCGACGATCTGCATGTCAAGACGGTGGTGGGCGAGCCCATAAAAGCGGGCTCGGTCACCCTGATACCGATTCTGATGATCGACGTCAGCTTCGGGGGCGGAGGAATGGCTGCTCCGGGTGGAGCGGCTGGATCCCAAAATCCATCCGCGGGCGCCGATGGGTTCGTTATGAGCGGCGAAGCCCGGCCCCTCGGATTTGTCGCGATCGGCAGGAAAGGGACGCGCTTCATAAGCGTCGCCCAACCCCCCGTGAAGTGAGGAGGCCATCATGAAAGCGATGCGAAAAACTGTTCTCATGGCGGCCTTCCTGCTTCTCCCGGGAATCCCGGCGAGAGCCCAGGCTCCTTTGGCCGCGCCGTTGGCGGAATTCGACAAGCTGGTTTCGCAACTGAAAACCAGCAGCGTGGTCGGAGATCCGATTCGCTCCGGCGACGTCGCGGTCATCCCCTTTGCCAAGGTTCAGTTCGGGCTTGGCGGCGGCCAGGCGGCCATCGCGTTCGCCGGCGGCATGGGCGCCAAGACCGTCCCGCTCGGAATCCTGGTGGTCGAGGGCGATGACGTTCGCGCGGAGATGTTCCCGGAACCGGTGGAAAAGCCCTCTTATCTCCATGAGGTCATCCAGGCCATTCTGGACCGAAAGGTAAGCTTCATGGTGAATGGGGTAAACCTCGGAGAGATGTCCGGGTCGGTTCAGGACCTTGCGCCGCTGATCTCGGCGATGACGGGACAAACCACGGTGATGGTCCAGGCTCTGAACCTGGGGGAAATGAACACGCCGGCTTCTTCAGCCGGCAACCCGTCGTTGGGCGAGCTGACGAAACTCTTCAACGCCAAGAAGTATGCGGATGCCCTGGCGGTGGCGGACGCCCTGATCGCCAAGGACCCCAAGAACGCCGACGCCCATGCCTGGAGAGGCCGCATGATGAACAGCCTCGCTCAGGCGAATCCCCTGGACATGCTGAAGTATGGAATGGGCGCCGGGGACGAATTCGAAAAGGCCCTATCGCTCGACCCGCATAACCGGGTCGCTTTTCTCGGCCGCGGCATCGCCCGGTTGATGGCTCCTCCCGGATACGGCGGAGACGTGGACGGAGCCATCGCGGATTTCGAAAAGGCCATCGCCCAGCAGCCATCGCCCCAGGCCTACTATTATCTCGGGGAGGCCCTCAAGAACAAAGGGTTGAAGGACAGCGCCGCCGCGGCCTACCGAAAGGCGCTCGAACTGCTGCCCAACGACCCGGATTTGTTGAAGGCTGTGGCGGCTCTGAAGTAGGCTGCCCGGTTCCCGCGGGCGGGAACGCAACTCGCGGAACAAAAGCCCGTGGCTGGGCGTATCCTACAAAGGATCCTGGAGTCTGAAATAGTACTTCGGGCGGGAACCCTGGAGACATTTATGTATTCACAACTTGCCCTCATCGTCTTCACCGCTGCCGCGGCTTCAGCCGCGGCGGTCGTGGTCGTCATGCGCCGCCGGCGCCGTTGTAAACGAAATGACTAGGTTTTCGACCGTTTGATTGGTTCTCCGCACGGCCCCGGCGGCGAAGACAGCACGTTAGCAGCAGATAAACCAGCAGGCCAGCCGGGGCGCCGATGCAAACCCAGCCGGCGATGGCGTGCGAAGCGGCGGCCAGAACGCCGACGGCCGCCCGCCATGCTCCGCCGTGCAGGATGGCCGGGAGATGGCGCGCGGGCGCCGGGAACAGCCGTCCTCCCAGGCGCATGAACGGCGCGAACAGCGCCAATTGCAGAGGGTACACAAGGTAGTTGACCGCCTGAACCGCCGGCCCGTTCAAGCGCAGAATCAGCGCCGCCAGGGCGCACAGCAGGGTAGGGCAGCCGGGAACCGGGAACAGCCCCAGCGCAAAACCCAGCGCGATGCTCAGAGCGATGGCTTCGGGAGACATCCCATGCAGCGCAAGATCGAGCAGCGGCTGCATCAGCCTTGATTGTTTCCCGACGCGCGCGGCCACGGTCACGGGAACACCTCTCCGCGATCCGCCAGGAGCAGGCGAAGGGCCGCACGCAGTTTGGTGGTCGCCAAAAGCTGTACCGCGGCGGCGGCCCCGTGGAGCATCCACGGCGCCCGGTTCCGCCAGAGGATCGAGAGTGGCCGGGCTACCTCGTCCTCGCCGCGATAGAAAATCCGGTCGGTCCACCGTTCCCGCCCGGGGTACTCGGGATAGGGCCGCAGGATGTCCCACATGGCTTCCAGGAAGCGGAGGCCCAGCGGCTCCCGGTACTGCGGCATGAAAAGCAGAACACTCGATCCCTGGCGGATCTCGGCGGCGAATTCGGGAAAGGTCCGGGCATTCGTCAAATTGAGGCAGGCGGCCGGTTCGCAGGCGTGCCGGTCCCCTCCGGAAATCGTCGGCAGCCCGTGCGCCTCCCCCAGGGCGATGGTGGCCGCATTCTCCTTCCACGGCCGCGTGCCATTCAGTTCCACGGCGTGAATCCACTCCCGGCAGTCCGGCAGGAATCTCTCGATCGCGCGCTGATGGGCCGCCTCGCCAATCCCCTCTTCCCGCCAGAACGGATGGTTCAGGACGATCAGCGTCTCCGGGATTTTCGACAGCGGGCTCAGCAGTTCGGGCAGCCGCGCGTCCTCGGGCGCCGCGGTGTAGTCCCGCATGGCGGCCATCCAGGAGCGCTCCGCGCCCGCCGGCAGATTGTGAATCCCCAGGTGCAGAATCGATTGGCCGTACGGCGCGGTCCACTCCACCGAGATGGGGACCTCGCTCCGTTCCGCGGTCACCCCCAGCGCCGCGCCGGCTTCTATATCGTCGTGATCCGTGAGTGAAACCAGCGGGTGCAGCCCCAAATCGCCGATTTGCTTGCGCTCCACTTGCAAAGCGCCCGCCGGGCTGAGTGGCGGCGTCCACCAGGCTCTGGCGAAATCGAGGCCCGGACGCCTTTGACGCCGCCGGACGAATTGCGACACGCCCGGAATCTGGCGCAGGTAGCGCGGCAGAAACGAGAGGCATTCCTGGGAATGCATGGTGTGCCCATGCAGCGAGACCGCCGTGCGGAACTTCCGGATCGCCGCCGGTTCCCGCCAGAGCGGATGCACGTTAGGTGGTTTCACAAACCCTCCTTGGCCGGCGCCGCCTCAAGCCGGCGCCACCTCAAGCTTGCGCCGCAATCGGTTACAAAGCCTTGGCGGAGATGTGATCTTCCTGTGAAAACGTGCGGACCCGAAAATGTTTTGGCTGACAGGCCGCTCCGGCGAAGCGCCCCGGCGTCGACAAACGACAAAAAACGATCGTCTGTCGCACACGGCCGCCGCTCGAGCGGTTGCCTGAGTCAACGCGTCGGTGAATTCTTCACGGCCTGTTTATTCAATTGAAATCATCGAGGCCCAAATGTATTAGTTGCGGGTCGCGCGTCATCGAAGCGCGGCCGGCGCCCCGGGATCCGCCGCCCGAAGATACCGGGGCGAAAGGTCCTGAACCATGCCGATCCCCATCACGTTCGATCCGCCGGCCGTTTCCGGAGTCCTGGATGAACCGCTGCGCAGCATCCTGGGGCCCGTGGAACCGGCGATCCAGAGGTTGCTTTCCTTCCACCGGCTGCGTGCGGTGATCGATGCGGCCCGTTGTTCCCCGGTGAGCGAGGGCCCCATCGCTTCCCTGCTCGCGCAGCTTGAGATCACCATCGACCTCGATCCCTCGGAACTCGCGCGAATCCCGCCGTCGGGTCCGGTAGTCGCCGTGGCCAACCATCCCTTCGGGTTGCTGGAAGGGGCCATCCTCGCGCATGTTCTCCCGAGAATCCGGCCCGACGTCCGGATCCTGGCCAATTCGATGCTCGCCGCCGTGCCGGAACTGTGGGAGAAGTGCATCTTCATCGATCCATTCGGGCGCCCGGACCTGGCCGCCGCCAATGCGGGCGCGCTGCGGGAGTGCCTGGCGTGGCTTCGCCGCGGAGGAGCGCTGGTCGCATTTCCGGCCGGTGAAGTGGCTCACCTGAACTGGAAAGACGGGATTCTGGCCGATCCCCCGTGGAATCCCACCGTGGCGCGGCTGGCGCAAATTGCGGGGGCGGCCGCACTGCCGATCTTCTTCAAGGGCGCCAACAGCGTCCTGTTCCAGGTGACGGGGGCCTTCCATCCACGCTGGCGCACGGCCAGCCTGCCGCGCGAACTCCTGAACAAACGCGGCCGTTCGGTCCACCTGAAGATTGGCCAGCCCATCAGCCACGCCACCCTGCAATCGTTCCCCGACGCCCGCGAGGCCACCGAGTACCTCCGCTGCCGAACCTACCTGTTGGATTCGGCCGGAGTCCGGACACGCCGCGCGCCGGTGACGCCGCGCGTCGCGCCCTTTGGAAACTTCCGGCGCGTGGCCGCAACCGTTCCGCGGCGCGCGTTGGCGGCGGAAGTGGACCGCCTGCCGGCCGGCCGGATGCTGTGCGCGGCGGGCCAGTTGGCGGCCTTCCTGGGTACCGCCGAAGAACTCCCGCACGTGACGCGCGAAATCGGCCGCCTGCGCGAGATCGCCTTCCGGCAGGTGGGAGAGGGCAGCGGGCGAACCATCGACCTGGATGAGTTCGACGAGCATTATCTGCACCTCTTCTTGTGGAATGGGGAGGCCGGCGAAATTGCGGGGGCGTACCGGCTTGGCCCCACGCCCGACATCCTCCCGCGTTATGGAATTCGCGGCCTTTACACCAGTACGCTGTTCCGCTTTCGAAAGGAGTTGTTCGATCGCATCGGCCCGGCCATCGAGCTCGGCCGGTCCTTCATTCGGCCGGAATACCAAAAGCAGTATGCGCCGCTGCTGCTGCTTTGGAAAGGCATTGGCCGCTACGTCGCCGGCCGTCCGGAATGCGCCGCCCTGTTCGGCGGGGTGAGCATCAGCAACGACTATCACCCGGTCTCGCGGCACCTCATGGTGAAATTCCTCGAAGCGCATGGCGCCGGCGACCTGGCCCGCTGGGTGGCCCCGCGCCGCGCGTACCGCCCCGCCGAACGCCTGTTCCGCCGCACCGGTGCGGTGCGCCGGACGCCCGCCGCCATTGAGGATCTCTCCGACTTGGTCGCGGGAGTGGAGAGGGACGGCAAGGGCGTTCCCATTCTGATCAAGCAATATTTGAAAGCCGGAGGGCGGCTCCTGGGATTCAACGTGGACCGCCGCTTCGTCAACGCCCTGGACGCCTTGATCCTGGTGGATCTGCGCAACTTACCTTCGGCCGTGCTGGAGCGGTACCTGGGTAAGCCGGGAGCGGCCGCTTTCTCGGCCTGGCATGCCACCGGTCGGGGGGCGCCCGTGACGGGCCGCTAGTGGTCCGCGGCGCGGATGGCGCCCATTATCGAGTGCGGCATGGAGCGGGCGTCTCGCCTGCCATCCCGGTATTCGTACCAGCCCGGCCCTTTCTGTAACGAGACTGAAACCAATTGGAAACAGAGTAAGTGCATTCACCAGCCGATAAGTCAAATGTAGAGATGCCATCGATCCAATCCTCAGTGGATGGACACGGGGGCCTTTCGGCGCCGTTCTCCACGGGCCGTGGCAACCAGCCGGATGTCCCACGATATGCGACCCCGAGGCGCTTTCATCCCCAGTGGCGTGACGCCGGTGCGGTCGCGGTTGCGGGCTTGCTTGGCCTGTTCCTCAACCATTTTGGGATTTCCATTCTGCCGGACGTCGGGATCTACTTCGGAGGCGTTTTCTACCTGCTGGCGGCGCTGCGGTTTGGCCCCCTCGCCGGCGCGTCCGCCGCGCTCCTCTCGGGTTTCGCTTTGCTTCCCCATTTTGGATGGCCCGTCCTCCCGGTGGTCTGCGCGGAAGCCTTCGCCGTCGGCGTAATGGCGCGGCGCGGAATTCAGGCCCCGTTGGGGGAACTGCTGTTCTGGGCGGCCGCCGGCTCGCCTTGCGCCCTGTTGGCCTACATCGTCATTCTGCACTACCCGTCGCCCGAGTGTTGGGTCCTCATCGTCACCCCGGCGCTCAACGGCTTCTCCAACGCCATCGTCGCCCAGTTCTTGGAAACGCTGCCCGGAATCCGCAATCTCGGCGGCGCCGGGCGCCGGACCATCCACTCGCTTCCGCTGCGCCGCCATCTCTCCCAGCGCTTCGCCTCCATAGCCGCGTTCCCCCTCCTGCTGGTCACCGTGGTCAGCGGACGTCTCTATGTGGAACGCCAATACAACGATGCGCGGGACTATTCCGCCGAAGCCGCCTTCGCGATCCGCGAAAACATCGACGCCATTGTGGTTCGTCACCTGTCGGCGGTCCAGGCTCTGGCCGGTTCCCTGGCCGTCAATCGCACAAGCTCCGGCCCCCTCCTCAATCGGTGGCTGGCGCGCGTGGCCGTCGTCTATCCGGATTTCGAGGATGTGATCCTGGCCGACCGCGAGGGCAACGTCCAGGGAGCCGCCGAACCGGCGGCGTCATCCCTCCAGACCGCTTTAGGCGGGCGCCTCCGCGACCGCGAGTTCTTTCGCCGCACCGTCTCCGGCGGCAAGCCCATTGTCTCCGACGTCATGTGGGACCGCGCCCACGCCGAGCCCGTCATCTATTTGAGCGCTCCGGTGCTCTCCGCGGACGGATCGGTCGATTCGGTGGTCACCGGCTCCCTCAAGATCTCCGCGTTTCAGTTTTCCTACCGGCCCGAGCGCCTGAATCGCTTTGCGGCGGTCATCGTCGACCCCGCCGGGCAGGTGATCTACGCCGCCGGAGACCAAACGCCTACGCCCATGGAATCCTGGGAAGACTCTCCCCTGTTGGCGGCCGCCCGCCACGCTGGAAAGAAGGCCGCCTTCCGCTTCAACGATCGAAACAGCGCGGGAGCCAATGCAGCCTACCTGGTGGGCGCCGACACATCGCTGCTCACCGGCTGGCGCATTCTGTTGAAACAGCCCTTCTCCGATGTCTACTTGCAGACGGAGCTCCACTATCTCTTCGCGTCTCTGTGCCTGCTGGTCGTCTTCGCCCTGTGCCTGCCTCTCTCCCGCTTGCTCAGTCTCAGCTTCCTGCGCCCCGTGGAAACCCTCCTCGCCGCGTTTCGCGCCTTTTCCGCCGACAGCAGCCGTGTGCCGCAAGTCCGCTTGCCGGAGACCGCGCCGCGGGAACTGGCCGACGCTGTCGGCGATTTCGAGCAGGTGGCCAATCGCCTGTCCGCTTCCTATACCGCGTTGCAGTCGGCGCTGGGAGAGCGGGAACATCTTAACGCCGAGTTGCAGGAGGTGCTGGCCGGCCTCGACCGGAAAATCGCGGAGCGCACCGCCGAGCTGGCCTCCGCCCGAGACCGGGCGGAGGACGCCAGCCGGGCCAAGAGCGAATTTCTGGCCAACATGAGCCATGAGATCCGCACGCCCATGAACGGAATCATCGGCTTTACCCAGCTCACCCTCGACACATCCCTGACCCCCGACCAGCGCGATTATCTGGAGACCGTGGAAAGCTCCGCCCAGGGGCTTCTGCGGATCATCAACGACATCCTGGATTTCTCGAAGATCGAAGCCGGCAGTCTGTTGACCGAGCAAGAACCCTTCTCGCTGCGCGAAACGGTGGCGGGCGCCGCCGGCGCCATCGCGCTGGACGCCACGCGCAAGGGTCTGGATCTGAGCTGGGACATCGATCCCGATGTCCCCGACGCGTTGCTCGGCGATTCCACGCGCCTCCGCCAGGTGCTGGTGAATCTGCTCGGGAACGCGGTCAAATTCACCAGCCAGGGCTTTGTCCGGGCCGAGGTGCGCCGCGAATCCGCCGGAGACGGCGGCGCCGCGCTCCACTTCACCGTCCGGGATAGCGGCATCGGCATAGCCCCCGCGCAGCAGCGGCTGATCTTCGAGCCATTCCGCCAGGTGGATGGCTCCTCTACCCGGAAATACGGCGGCACCGGTCTCGGCCTGACCATCTCGGCGCGGCTCGTCGGCAACATGCACGGCAAGATCTGGGTGGAAAGCGAGTTAGAGCATGGGAGCGTCTTCCACTTTACGGCCTGCTTCGGCGCCGTGGAGGTTCCCCCGGCGGCGGTCGAGGCTCCCCTCATGCGCACCTGTCCGGATCGTCCTTCGCTGGCCATTCTGGTGGTGGAAGACGACCCCACCAGCCGGACACTGGTTTCGAAGGTGCTTATGCAAAACGGCCACTCGGTGGCCACCGCAGCCAACGGCGTCGAAGCGCTGGAAAAGGTGGAGCGGCTTCCCTTCGACGTGATCCTCATGGATGTTCAGATGCCCCGGATGGACGGCATTGAAGCCACGGGCCGGATCCGCCAGCGCGAAAGCCGGACCGGCGGCCGGGTTTCCATCGTGGCCCTCACGGCTCATGCCATGAAGGGCGACCGGGAACGCTGCCTCGAATCGGGAATGGACGACTACATCTCCAAGCCCGTCGATATGGACCAGTTACTGGCGATGCTCGGGAGGATCGCCCGCTCCAGGGACGGCGGAGCTGTTCCCGGGGTTCGCGCATGACACGGTTCGGGGCGCTGGCCAACTCATCGAATTGCAATCTTCCCGTCATGTTATTGCAATACCCGCCGCGCATAGTAAATATAGGCCCGCCGTCGGCCATGCGCCGAAGGTGTTTTCGGGTTTCCCACTCTGAATCGAAAGGAGATTGCATCATGCTGAGTCGTATCCTGACCTGTGCCTTCGCTTGCTTGCTGCTGGCAGGCTCCGCGCCGGCCCAGACCATCAACGGCGCCGGAGCCACTTTTCCTTACCCCCTCTATGGACAGTGGTTCGATGCATTTCAGTCCGCCCATCGCGGCGTCGAAATCAACTACCGCTCGGTCGGTTCCGGCGCCGGCGTGACGCAACTACTGGATGGCGCGGTCGATTTCGGCGCCTCCGACATGCCCCTCACCGATGAGCAGATGGCCGAAGCGTCCGCCAAATTGAAAACCACGGTGCTGCATTTCCCCATGGTTCTGGGGGCGGCCGTCCCGGCCTACAACATCCCGGGCGTGCCCGATAACCTCAAGTTCACTGCCGAGGCGCTCAGCGGCATTTTCCTAGGCTCCATTCGCAAGTGGGACGACCCCGCTATTGCCAGGAACAATCCCGGCGTCAAGCTCCCCTCGAATAACATCGCCGTGATCCACCGCGCCGAAGGCAGCGGCACCAGCTTCTGTTGGACCGACTATCTTTCCAAGGTCAATCCGGAATGGAACAAACGCATCGGCAAAGGCACGACCGTTGCGTGGCCCGTCGGCGCCGCCGCCAAGGGCAATGACGGCGTGGCCGCGCTGGTCAAACAGACTCCGTACGCCATCGGCTACGTCGAATTGACTTACGCCAAACTAAATGGAATCCCCTTCGGCAGTGTCCGCAATGCCTCCGGAGTCTTTGTGCGCGCCGATCTGGCCAGCGTGGCCGCCGCCGCCGCCGGCTTCGGCGCCAGCATCCCCGACCACTTCCGCGTCTCCATCACCGATGCTCCCGGCCCGCGGGCCTACCCGATTTCCACCTTCACCTGGTTTCTGGTTCCCAATAAAGGTCCGAATTCCGCGGCGCGCAAAGCCCTGGTGGCGTTTCTGCGTTGGGCCCTCACCGACGGGCAGAGCCTGGCCGCCCCACTGCAATACGCGCCGCTCCCCAAAGAACTGGCCGCCCGCGAAATCAAAGCCCTGGCAAGCATCCAGTAGCGCTTCGCGCCGAAGTCCCGGTGATCCTGTGCGACGAGTGGCAGACGGCGGCAGGCTGGCTGGGGAATCGTGCGTGGCGGGAGCGCGCTCAGTCGATCGGATCCACGGCGAAAGACCGCGGCGGTTCCCCGGCCAGATGCATGCGCCACATCGTCTCGAAGGCGGATTCCAAGTGACGCGTGAACCGCCGGCTGTCGAACAGAGCCGTCGTAAGCCGGTTCGCTTGCAGCTTTCGGCGGATCGCGCGCAAGCGGTCCGGATCAAGCGCAAGCCGCAACGCCAGGGCCTCGTAGTCCGCCAGCGATCGAGTAACCAGTTCCGGCAGTCCGACGGCTCGCAGCAGGCTCCCCGCCACGCGTCCCGGGAATGCCCGGCCCGAGCATGCGATTACCGGGCATCCGCCCCAAAGCGCATCGCTCGCGAGCGTATGCGCGCCGTAAGGAAGGGTGTCGAGAAACAGATCGGCGAACCCCAGACGGGCTAGGTGTTCCGGGTTCGGCAGCCAGGGCGCGAACACCAGCCGCGCGGCCCCTCCAGCGAGCCTCGATTCCGCCTCGCGCCGCAGGTTCGCCGCCGCCGTCGCGTGCGGCTCGATCAACCACAACACGCTTCCCGGCACAGCCGCGAGGAGCCGCATCCATACATCGAATATCGCCGCCGTGATCTTGTATGTGGCGCTGAAGCAGCAGAACACGAACCCCGTTTCGGGCAGTCCGTAGTCCGTCCGCGCCGGGATGGGCGGCGCGATCGGCCGCTGGCGGTCGTTCACCTGGTAGCAATCCGGAAGGTGCACCAGCCGTTCGGTAAAGTACGGCTGCTCGTCCGCCGGAACGACCACCGGATCCACCAGCACGAAGTCCACCGCATCGCTCCCCATCGTGCCGGGATAGCCGAGGTAGTTCACCTGCACCGGCGCCGGCCGGAGATGGAGTATCTCCGGCCGCGCATCGGTGGTGTAACCCTTCAGGTCCACCAGGATGTCCACGCCGTCCGCCCGGATCCTGGCGGCGGATTCCGCGTGCGAACAATCGAGCAGATCCACGAACTCGTCGAACGATTCCCTCAAGCGCCGGCGGGCCGCGCCGCCATCGTCCCGCCCATAGGAATACCCGATCACCCGAAATCGCCCGCGATCGTGCAACTGGAACAGTTCCGCGATCAGGCGCGCGGTTGCGTGTTCCTGAAAGTCCGCGGACAGGTAACCGATCGTAATGCGGTCCCCGCCCTTGGACGTTGGGGGCCGTTCCCGTGCGGCGCCCAGGTGTTCGGCCGCCCAGCGTTTCGCGCACAGCAACTGCTGGCGTGGCGTCGTATCGAGGCTCAGAAACACGAACGGATTCACCGCCGCACACTCCGTCTCGACGATTTCGACCAGTTCCGCCGTTAGATCGTCCAACTGGGTCCAATCGCAAAGCTCTTGCAACAGGTGCGCCAATGGGGGAATCGCCGCGGTGAACCGCGGGTCGATCGCCAGCGCCGTACGGAACGCCGTGGCGGCCTCGTCCGGCCTGCCAAGCCGGCGCAAGGCGCTGCCCAGGTTCCGGAACGCCTCGGCGTAACCCAGCCGCAGGCCCGCCGCGGCGCGATAGTGGGCCACCGCTTCATCGAGGGAGCCCGCCATCTGCAGTAGATTGCCAAGATTGTTATGCGCCTCGGCGAAGTCCGGCGTCTCCGCGATCGCCTGGCGGTAGCTGGCGGCCGCTTCGGCGAGCATACCCCGCAGCGCCAGCAGATTGCCGAGGTCGTTCGCCGCCACCGCGAAGTGCGGATCGGAGTGGACGGCCCTCTGAAGCAACTCCGCCGCCTCGTCCGTCCGGCCCTGCTGGAAAGCGGTCATGCCAAGCAAGTGCAGCGCCCGCGGCTGGTCCGGCACAGCCTGCAGAACCTTGATGCAGATTTGGGCGGCATTGGCCGGGTCGCCCGACCGCGCCAAGTCCCGCGCCAGAGCCACGGCTTCTTCGACGGTGAGGGGTTCCGGCACCGGATCAGTATAGCTGCTGTCTCGGTCGCCCGTCCGGGCAAGCGGCTGAAGTGGCGGCCGCCGGGCGGAGGAAGTCTCGGCTGGCCACTCCCCTTGCGCCGGCCTGCCGCGGAAGGGGAAATGGGCGTATCGCAACCTGTAATCGCAAACTATAATGAATTGGGGCGGGAGCTCGGGGTTGGGAGCAAGGCGGGAGTCGACTGAGAGGAGCTTCTCATGAACTACGAAGTAGGTTCGCGCGTCGGCGATTACGAGGTTCTACAGATTCTCGGCGCCGGCGGCATGGGTCGCGTCTACAAGGTCCGGAATGTCATTTCCGAACGTGTCGAAGCGATGAAGGTGCTGCTTCCGGATCTGGACGGCGATCCCGATCTCGCCAACCGCTTCATGCGGGAGATCAAGGTGCAGGCCAGTCTCGATCACCCCAATATCGCGGTGTTGCACACGGCGCTCCGAATCGAGAATCAACTGCTGATGCTGATGGAGTTCGTCGAAGGCGTCACGCTGGAGAACCTGATGGCGGCCGGCCCGATTCCGATCGGCCAGGCCGTGGACTACATGACGCAGGTGCTTTCGGCGCTTTCTTACGCCCACGCTCGCGGCGTAATCCATCGCGACCTCAAGCCGGCGAACATGATGATCACGGCTGACGGCGTCGTGAAACTGATGGACTTCGGCATCGCCAGGATGCAACAGGACCGCAAGCTGACGCAGACCGGGCAGACGGTGGGGTCTTTGTACTACATGTCGCCCGAGCAGATCAAGGGCGGTCTGGATCTCGACGCGCGCTCGGACCTGTATTCGCTGGGCGTTTCGCTTTACGAAGTGTGCACCGGCGCGCGGCCGTTCCAGGGAGATAGCGAGTACTCCATCATGTCGGCGCACCTGCAGGCCAACCCGCCGCCGCCGATTCAGGTCGCGCCGAACCTGCCACCGGCGCTGAGCGAGATCATTCTGCTCTCCCTCGAAAAGGATCCCGCGAAGCGGTTCCAGACGGCGGATGCGATGCGTTCCGCGTTGCTCTCGGTGAGCAAGCCGGGGCAGGCGGCCGTTGCGCCTCCTCCCGCTCCCGTCTCACAAACAGCCCCGATGGCCGCCCCGGCGCAGGCTCCCGAGGCAGTTCCCGTGGCAGCACCCGTGGCTGCTCCTCCGCCTCCTCCGGCGGCGAGCAGCCACCGTGGTCTTTGGATCGCGCTGGGATCGCTGGTGACCCTCGGCGTGCTGGTGGTGGTGGCGATGCAGATCCCGAAGTTTCGCCATGCTACCGCGGAGGGCGTTCCGCCCACGGCGGCGCCGGCGGTGGTTGCGCAGCCACCGGCCTCGAGCCCCGCGGCCGCGGAGCCGGCGAGCGAGACTCCCGCGGCGCCCGCGCCCGCGCCCGCGCCCGCCGGGAACCCCGCCGCGGCGAGGCCTTCGGTGGCCGCTCAGTCGCCGCGTCGTGGAATTCCGCGAAACTCCTCTCAGCCGGTGGCTCCGCCGCCCGCTGAGCAGTTCCCGCCGCCCGCGCAACAGCCTGTTTCACAGTCCACCGAGGCGGCTCCCGTGCAGGCTTCGCGGCCGTCCGCCGCGGCGGCCGGGGCGGCGGCAACACAAAGTGCGCAGTTGAGAGAAGCCCGGGAGCAGTTCGCGCTTCTCGATGTGCGCGCCCGAACCGTCAAGACCAGCCTGGATAACCTGCGCAGCCAGCAGGCCCGTTCGGGACTTGGGCTGCGAGCCGACATGGCCGCCTCGGCGCAGCGGATGGAGAACTACCTCGACGAGACCAAGGCGGCTCTCAAGAATGGCGACGCACAGGCGGCCAAGCGGAATCTCGACCTCGCCGAGCGCGAGGTTTCGAAGCTGGAGGGTTTTCTGGGCAACTAGCCCGACGGTGCGGAACCGCGCGATTGTGGGGCAGCTTGTCAAGCTGCGCGCCGGTTGGAAGCCGGCGCTCCGGGTAGGTTGTCGGCCCGCCGCAGGATGTCATCCCGCCCCACGCTACCGCCCAACGTCCGCCACGCAGGCGAGGCGCGAGAAATAACCGGTTTGGAAGACCGCCGGCGCGCCGCCCATGTCGAGTTCGAAGTGGACGGTGAGAGGTTTTCCGTTGGGCAGCTTCATCGGATCCTTTCCGGCGCGGATGATCCATTCGAGGGATTGGCCGGCGCCGGCGGGAGTCCAACGGTCGGCCTTGTTGAAGAAGTGGAACACCGCCCAGATGCCCTCGTGCTCCGAGAATGTGATTTCCGGACCGCCGAACTTGACCGAAGCCTTGGCGCCGTGCGCTCCGCCTCCCTGCCAATTGAACTGCTTGGGCGTGGCCGCGCCGCCCGAGTAGCTGAGCCTCTGCCCGTCAACCTCCAGGTTCACCGTCTGAATGCCCTCCGAAGGTTCCGCCTTGAGCGTGTAAACGAAGTGCGGGTCCTGCGCGCCGCCGGCGTAGATCGCGTCGGATAACGCCGCGGCGGCGTTGAAGAAGGTGAGGAAAGCCGGGTTCACGCCCCCCGCGGGACCGATCGCAAACTGCGATCCCTGTTTGACCAGCAGCTTCTGCAGGTTCTGGTCGTAGAAACTCCAGAGGGCCCCATCGGGCTTGCGCAGGAGGCCATTGACGTCCACCACGGTGGCTTCCACGGTGGCGTTGGGGTTGAACGGATACTTGGCCAACACCGGGCGGAACTGTCCACACAGCGCCTTACCCTTGGCATTCAACTCCGCCGGGCCGAGCGCGCGCAGCATGCCTTCCACGTAGACGATGGGATCTTCCAGCAGCTTCTGCACTTGACCCTCGATGTGGCCTTCGGAATCGATGCGGAAGGACTGTGCCATCTGGCGCGTGGTGATCTTGGCCTGAACGGCGTTGGCCAGCACCGGAGCCGCCGCCGCATCGGCGGGGGTTCCACCCTGGCCGGCAATCGCTTCGAGAGAGGCCTGCAGCGTGACCAGCGCGTTGACATAGTTCTGGTTGGGCGGCAGAATGTACCGGTCCGTGCTCCCCGGCGGGACCACGGTCTGTACCGGCTGAAACACCGACGCCACATCCGGATCGTCCACCGCCGTGTTCTGCGATGCCAGCGCCAACAGCTCCAGCAGCGGCGACTGGTTGCCGGAAAGTTGGATCAACTTCCGGGAAGCGTCCGCCAGACCGGCGTAGCGGACCACCGAGGCCGACTTGATGTAGGTCCGCCAGCGCTGCACGAAATCGGCGTTGTAGCGGGCGCGCAGATCCTGCTCCAGCTTGGCGCGATCGATGTTGGCGGAAGCCTGGTCGCCGAGGACCCACTGCTCGCCGCTGAAGTACCGGTCGGCGTGCTGGATGGCGTCTTTCATCAGAGCCCAGCCGCCCTTGGAAAACGCGCCGGGCACTTCGTACGTCTCCAACACCACTTGGGCCGAGCCGGCGAACTGGCGATTGAAGTCGATGGACGGGACGCGCTTACCGGTTTCGGACAGCATGAAAGCGTAGACCCGCTCGGCCCCGGCGAACTGGGTCAGATATCGGCGCGCTTTCTCGATCGAGCCGGCGTCGTTCGCTTCCGAGTACGGATTCTCTTCCTTGAGTACGCCGGAGTAGAAATCGAATTGCTTCTGGGCGAGCTGCTGGCGTTCCGGATCGATGGCGCGGCCATTGGCCCACCACTTCATCAGAACCGGCGAAAGAAACTGGCTGGTGCTGTGCTCGTGGCGGGAGGTGGCGATCAGATAGGCCTTCAGCGCGTCGTAGGTGGGGCCGTACTCCGGCCCCGGGGTTGCGGGCAGGCCGCGCAGCCCTTGCAGGACGCTGTCCAGCGTTTGCGCGAACAGCACCTGGCGGAAGCGGCCGAAATAAACGCGCCACGCTTCCGGATAGAGATCGTCGCCGACATACAGGCCCATGCGGTAAGACATTGGAGCGCCTTCACGCCGGTACTGGAGCAGGGACTCGAGCGACTGGCGAAGCGCCTCCAGTTTCCGCAGACTGTCGAGGGGCGCGAGATCTGCGCCCGCCACGCCGGCGTCCGCGGCGCCCCGCGCGGCCGTGCGCACGCGTGTTTCCAGGCCGCGGTTATGGAAGAACGAAACCGTAAAGGCGATGGAGAGCGCCAGGCACAGCGCGGCGGCCGCGAGGAACAGCACGCGGCGCGCGAAACTCGTCCTGACGCTGGCCCCGCTGGCGCCCATGGCGGCCCGGTCGGAAAGGAGAACATCCGCGAACAGGTGGCTGAGAAAGAGCCATTGCGGCGCCCTGCGAGTGACGCCCGCCTGCGGCGGCGCGGCATGTGCGGCCGGCGCCAGGGCGCCCGCCCGAAAGATGCCGGTGGCGCCGGCGGCCGGTCCGTAGGCGGCCTGCCGCGGCGGCGCCGCCGCGGCGACCGGGGCGGTTTCGTTGACCAGGATCGGCCGCACG
The DNA here is from genome assembly GCA_963767595.1 of Terriglobia bacterium. GTDB lineage: Bacteria > Acidobacteriota > Terriglobia > Bryobacterales > Bryobacteraceae > BOG-224. The sequence goes on along the minus strand of CAVYEK010000021.1, from coordinate 61,825 downwards.
CCGGTGAAGTAGAATCCGCGCAGAACAGGCCCCACGCTTAGCTGGCTGGGCCGGCACAACTCCACCAGAAACTGCGCCACGGCGGGGCGAATCTTGCGGAACTCGCGCGGAAACTCGTAGGTGGCGGGCAGCTTCGCGGGGTCGGTCTCGCGCGCCAGGAACTCCGGCCGCGCGTCCGCCAGCGATCGGAACAGCCGCTCGAACGTGCCGCTCAGGCGCGCGGTCTCCTCTTCGGCGTACACGCCTTCCGTGCGGCCGGTGAGGAGGGGGAGAGTCGCGCCGAGCACCTGGGTGGCCTCGTCGTTGCTCAGGTTCCGCACGTACTCGGCAAAGAACGGCAGCCGGTCCATCTTGGTGAACAGCACGTAGACCGGGAGATTGGCGCCGAGCGCCTGGGAGATCTCGCCCAGACGGGCCCGCAAAACACGAGCGGCGTTCACCACGGCTTCCTGCGCGCCGGCGCGGGTGAAGGTCTCGCTGTCAAAGCACACCACCGCCGCGCGCGGCGCCTGCCCGCCTTTGCCGACCACGGAGGAGCGCGGCTGCAGTCCGCGGACCAAACGGTTCCATTGGCTCGGGTCCGCCAACAAGGCGCCGCCCGCCTCGACGAAGACGCTGCGCCGTGAGAACCACAGGTTGGCGGCCCGGGTGGGCGCGACGCTGGCATCCCGATAGACTTGGCCGGCCAACAGTTCGGGATCGAGACCGGAGTGAATCATGACGCTGGTCTTGGCGCTGCCGGACTGGCCCATCAGAATATAAACCGGCAGGTTGGCGATCCTGGCGCCCTGTTCGAGCTTGGCGGCGGAGAGCCTGGCTTCGGCGGCGCGCACCAGCAGCGAAATCTCATCTTCGCCGAAACCCGCGGGTCCGCCCGGCTGATTGGCGGCGGCCTCGGCTTTCTTCTTCTTTACGAAGAAAAGAACGACCAGGACGATCAGCGCCACCAGCGCCACCGCGAGCAAGATGTAAAGAACGGTCACGCAGACCTCCTATTGTTGAGCGGGAACGGCGATGGCCCGAACGTCGGACACTCCCGAACCAAGGGCGACCTTGTAGCCGCCGAAGAGCAGCGCCATCGATATCGCACACGCCAGGGCAAGAAAGCCCAGCTTTCGCACCAACGGGTCCGAGCGGGTGACCACACGTTCCTGGGGGAGCATCCAGGCGGGGGAAAGCGGCCCGAACGGGCCGCGGATGCGGCGGATCTTCTCCGCGGCGAGGCTCATGACCTGCGCCAGTTCTCCGCGATTGCCCGCGCTGTAGCGCCCTCCGAAACCGAGCAGCAGGCAAAGATAGTAGACCTCGAGCGCATCGGCGAGGTCGGCGGAATCGTTTCGGCCGAGGAGTGCCTGCAAATGCTGAAAGAAGACCTCGCCCGCGATGTGAGTACCGAACAGCTCCTCCTGAAGCGGCTTGCGGAGCCAGTCGGTGAAAACGGGGTTCTGCGAATTGAGGACGGATTCATCCAGGAACGCGACCGTGGCGAAGGTGGCGAACTTGACGTCGTCGGGTGAATAACCGGCGGCCATTGCCTGGCCGGCGGCGGTCTTTAGCGCCTCGCGGGTGTGATACCGGAAAGACTGCGAATCGGCGACGCCCTGGCGATTCGAGCGCAGCCGTTCGATGGCCGTGAAAACTTCCTGGAAAATGAGCGGCAGGTTTTCCGGCCCGCGGATATTCGCCGAAGGGGTCATATCAGTTCTCCAGCACGACTAAAATCTCAATTTCGGGATCGGGAAACTCACCGGGAACGTAGACTCCCACCTTGCGCGTCGCGCTCATGTTGTCCCAGCAGGGGCCGCCCTTGCTCAGACCGAAATATTGCGTTTCCAGCCGGGCGGAAACCGCCGGCGGCGGCGCCGGAAGATGAATCAGCGGCATGCCGGGGAGGGCCCGTTTCACGAGTTCCCGCACGAAGGCCGGGCTGCAGACCTTGATGAGCGCCGGGGCTTTGGCCATCAGGTCGGCGTCGCCCATTCGGGCGCGGATGGCCAGCAGCCACCGCGAACGGCCCAGGCAGCGCTGGTCCGCGATGTCGCCTTCGTAGTAGTAATCCTCCGCGCGTTTCAGCGGAATGGAAATGCAGTTGGTGGGAACCATGATTTCCAGGTGCGCGCGAATGTGGCGGTCGAGTTCCTCGAAGCAAACGCTCAGGTTGTCGTGATCGTACAGCGGCAGGTCGCGCGGGTGCGAATCGAGGGCGAAGGTGCACAGGGCGCCGGCGAGGCGCGACATCTCGACGAACAGCTCTTCGGGATGGCCGCGCTTGGCGATGAACTGGTGACGCAGCGGCGTCAAGGCGGAATTCACGGCATGCATCAGCCAGAAGCTGGCTATCTGACGCGTGGAGAACTCCGCCGGCCCGCCGGAGGCGTTGCGCGCGCCGCGGCCGATGGCGGCGCTCTTGTCGTCCAGGATTTCGATGAGGCGCTGCGCCAGGAGCATGAGCCGGGTGGAGGCGGAAATCCCCAGCACCGGCGGGACGAAATTGGCGTCGTAGGCGAAGTGGCCGGCGCCGCCCCGCACCACGCGCGCGATGGGCATGGTGAGCAGGTCGCCGGCCGGCTCGGTATCGAACAACAGGCGCAGGTTCTTGCGGCCGAGATGCACGGTGCGCTCGTCGGCGCCGGTATTTTCGTCGCGCAGGACGCGCGGTTCGGCGGTGTAGCGGGCCTCCGCGATCTCCCCGTCCGGCAGCGAGCAATTGAAGCCGTTGGGTTTGCGCGGTGGAATCGCGAGCAGCACGACAATGCCGTCGTGGGTGGGGGGAAACAGGTCGGCGACGGCCCGTGGCTCCGGCAGCGCATCGCTTTCGGGCATGTGGAAGGTCAGGCCGTCGCGGAAAATCCCCCGCGCATGGAGCAGCGAAACGGTGCCATTTTGGAGCGCTTCGGCATCGAGATCCACACCCGCCAGACCGTACGAAGAGAACCACAGGGTCGAGGTGGCGAACTGAATAGAATCTTCGAAATAGCGGCTCTGAACCTGGAAATGGTGTGGCCCCAGATACATGCCTTCAGACCATACCACCCTCGATAGCACGTTCATAAGCCCGCTCCGGATTAGGGTAGCATAAGCCGCTCGGTGCAGCGCTCACTTTGAGCCGGCGCGGTACGATGTTACAGGGAAGCGGAGCGCTCATGGACGTCCATCAAAAGTACGAGTTGATCGAACCACTGCCTGGTGAAGGCCCTAAGAGCTTCCGGGCTCGGCAGAGAAGCTCCGGGCGGGCTGTGAGCGTCCATTTCTTGGCGCAAGGGCAGACTCCGGAGAACGAGAGGATTCTGGCCAGGCTGCGCGCTCTTCCGCCGATCTCGCTGGCCCGGATGCTCGAACTCGGGAACGATAGCGAAGGGACGCAGTACGTTGTGACGGCTGCCCCGCCCTTTCAGCATTTGTTGGAGTGGCTCAAGGACCAGGAACACGCGGCGATGGAGGCTCAGAAACTGAGTCGCGCGGGCGTGTGGAAGGTTCCTACGTTCAAGCCGCCCGCGGAGCCGCCATCTCCCGGGCCCCCAGCCGCGCCCGCGCCGGCCGTACCGCCCACCGCATTCGCCGGCAGGTTCCAGGAACCGATGCCGATGCCCGCCGGCCCGATGATGGCGCCGCCGGGCGAGCCGTCACCGGTCGATTCCGAGCCGGGAGAGTTTACGCGACTGTTTCAGTCCCCGGCCGAGCCGCCCGCTCCTCCACCGGTCGCCGCGGCGCCTGTTGCGGGGCCGGCCGAACCGCAGCCGGGAGAATTCACCCGATTGTTTCAGGCCCCGGCCGCGCAGGTTGCAACGCTGCCGCACTCTGCCGCATCGCCGGCGAGTCCGCTGCCGGCGCCTCCGCCAGCGGAATCGACGCCGGGAGAGTTCACCCGATTGTTTCAGGCCCCGGCCGCGCCGATGGCCGAGCCGGCGCCGCCTCCGCAGCCTCCGGCGGCTTCCGGTTCGCCCGGAGAGTTCACGCGGGTGTTTTATCAATCTCCCCTGCCGTCTTCGCCGTCAACGGGGGATTGGCCGCCTCCAGCGCCGTCCCCAGCCCCGGCCGGCGAATTTACTCGCATGTTTCAGTCGCCATCGCCGCCCGTGCCGGAGCCCGCGAGCCGTCCACAAGGGGGCGAATTCACGCGGCTCTTTCAGGCCCAGCCCCCGGGAACCGAAGGACCGCTTTTGCCGGCGGCGTCCGGGTTCCCGTCCGCCCCGGGATCGTGGTCGGCTCCGCCGCCCGCGCCACGCCATGCCGGACCGGCTGGCGCGACCCAGGCGTTTGCGATTCCATCGCCGCCGCAGCCGGGTCAGGCACCCGGCGTGCAGCAGGGTCCCAGTGAGTACACTCTCCTGATGTCGGTTCCCCCGACCCCGGGCGCCGGCGCTCCCGCCACGCCCCCGGCGCCCGGGTATCCGCACATGCCTCAGATCGCGAGCACGCCCGCGATGCCGCAAGCCAATGCGCCCCCGATCCCAGGCGTGGCGCAACCCGCGATTCCCGGTCTGCCGTCGCCGCAGTACTCCATGCCGGCGCCACCGGCGCCGCAATACTCCATGCCCCCGCCGCCGGCGCCGCAATACTCCATGCCGGCGCCGCAGTACTCCATGCCCCCGCCGGCGCCGGTCAAGGCGCCTTCCACCAACGTCCTGCTGTTGGCAATTGTAGGGCTGCTGATGTTTCTGGCAGGCGGTCTTGTGGTGTTTCTGCTAATGCGGCGCTAGTGGTCCGCAGCGCAAATGATGCGCATTATCGAGAGCGCCGTAGAGCGGGCTTCCAGCCTGCCATGCCGGTATCCGTACCGGCATTCCTCGAAGAATGCCGGCGAGGACGCCGGCATGGCAGGCTGGAAGCCCGCTCTACGGATCGAGCGCGATGATTGGCTGGCAATGGATAATGGGCAGTTCTTACGCCCCACTACACTAACGAGGCCCTACCCCGCTTGCGGCAGCAGAATGATCAGCTCGAGTTGCGGGTTGGGCAGGTCCGCGGGGACGTAGGCGGCCAGGTTGCGGGCACGCAGCACGGCTTCCCACGCGGGGCCGGACTGGCTCAGGCTGAAATACTGGTGGTTCAACTTGACCGGAATTGCGCTGGGCGGGGCCGCAACGTAAGTCAGCGGAACACCGGGCAGCGCCTGCCGCACCAGGTGGTCGATGTGGCTCGCCGAACACACTTTGACCAGTGGCGGCGTCTTGCCCACGATCTCCGCCTGGCTGGTTTCAGCGCTCACCGCCAAGTACATCCGGGTATTCACCAGGTACTTCTCGTTGTCGAGGGAGGTGGCGTAGATCGCCGGCTGGACCAGTTTCAGCGGCAGCGACACGATATTGGTAGGCACAACGGTTTCGAGCAGCGTGCGCAGTTTCTCGTCCAGGTCCGTGAAGCAGACGCCCAGATTGTCGTGATCGTACGCCGGCAGGTCGCGCGGGTGGACTTCCGTGGAAAACGTAGAGAGCGCTCCGGCCAGCGAGAGCATCGCGTTATAAAGCGCCTCGGGGTGCCCGCGACGGGTTTCGAATAAGTGGCGGAGAACCGGGAAGGCCGTGTTGACGGTGTAGAGCAGCCAGAAACTGGCGATATCGGCGGCGGTGAAATCCGCCAGGCTCTGGTTCTTCTGCCGCCGCATTCCGGAGATGGCGCTGGAGCGCGCGGTGAGAAGCTCCACGAGACGGCGCGCGATCGAAACCAAGTGGTCACTAGCGGCGAAATCCAGCAACGGTGGCACGAAACCCGGGTCCAGTTGAAAAACGCCGGTTTCGCTGCGCTGGACCCGGGCCGCGCGCAAGGTCGAGCAGCCGTCGCGATTCTCGCCTTCCACCAGCAGGCGCAGATTCTTGTGCGCCACCTGGACCGGCTTTTCCGAAAGGCCCGTGGTTTCGTCGCGGAACACTTCGATTTCCGCGCGATACCTGGCCCCGCTGTCGCGCGTGGAAGAGGCCACGTTCAGACCCCGGTCGCGGTATTGCGGAACGGCCAGGTACATGTCAAGGGTGGTTTGATCCTTCTCGAAGCACTCAATCAGTTGCCTGGGCGGCGGGGCGCTGTCGGCCCCGGGTATATCGAAGATCAGCCCGTCCGGCAGGAGCCCGGACGCGCTGCCGATACCGAATACTCCGCCCGCGAGAGCTTCCCGGCTGATTTGCAGGGTGGCGAAACCCCAGGGACGGAATGAAAGACTGTCCAGGTGGAACTCCAGGAGACTTTCGAGAAAGCGATCCTGGAGTTGCAGGTGCTGGGGGGTGAGAAACGTGCCCTTGGTCCAGATCACTGGTTGCAATCGCCGCATTCGCATTCACAGTACCAGAACTTGCCAGTCATGCCAACCGGCGCCCGCCGAAACTGTCCTGAACAATGTGGAAATTCCGGTTTTTGGGGCTCGCCAGCGGCCGAGTGACAATCGGCCGCAGGTTGACAACCGGTTGACAACCTGCCCCACGTCACGCCACGCATTCTGCGCTACAGTGGCGTGAGGACTGTCCGATGCTCACTCCTATTGGCCCCGCTCCACGGCAGCTTCTCGAGTTCTTCAGGGAGGCCGGCTTCACTCACGAGCAATTCAAGCAAGACCCGGCGCTGGGCGACCTTCCGTCGAGCCGCCTCGGCAACCTGCCGGATCTCCTGGAACGCATTTCCGCGCCCTCGACGTTGCACGTCTTGTTGCGCTGGTTCTTCCTGGGCGTGCCGCTGGAGAGCGAGTCCATCTCGGGGCTTGTGCCGGAACCGGTGGTTGCCCAGATGCTGGAAACGGGAATGCTGGTTCGCGACGGGGCCCGCTTGACCCCCAGGGTCATGCTGACGCCATGCGAACGCTTCCTGTTCGCAGCCGATCCGGCCCGCACGCTGGAGTCGCCGGAATCCTCCGCGATGGTCTTGTGGCCCAATCCTTCCACGCGCCTGCTCCAAATGTTCGCCATCCGGCGCCCTTCCGGGGCAACCCTGGATCTTGGCGCCGGCTGCGGGATCCTCGCCATCCTCGCGTCGGATCACAGCCGCCGGGTGGTAGCGACCGACTTGAACCCGCGCGCCACCGAGTTTGCCCGCTTCAACGTCTGGCTCAACGGCGTAAAGAACGTGGACTGCCTGACCGGCGACACCTTCGAACCCGTCCAGGGCCGGACGTTCGACCTGATCGTCAGCAACCCGCCGTTCTTCGTGACCCCGTCCACGGGGCAGATATATTGCGAAAACAGCATGGAATTGGACGATTACTGCCGAGAGCTCGTCCGGACGGCGCCGCGCTACCTCAACGAAGACGGCTTCCTGCAGATGACCTTCGAGTGGGTCCAGGTGAGCGGGCAGTCCTGGCAGGACCGCCTGAAGGAGTGGCTGGAGGATACGGGCTGCGACGCCTGGGTGCTCCGCAGCTACGCGCGCTCGGCCGCCGCGTACGCCTCCGAACGCATCGGCCGGATGATGCCGTATTCGCCGATCACCGCCAACCAACGGTTCGACCAATGGATGGACTATTATCGCGCCCATGGCGTCCAGGAGATCCAGGGCGGGATCCTGGCCATGCGGCGCAGGTCCGGCAAGAACTGGATACGCATTGAGGAAGCGTCCAACCTGGACTTTACGGAACCGTTTGGCGAGTCCATTGTGGAATTATTCGGCAACCAGGACAGGCTGGAAACGGACCGTTCCACGGACCAAATGATGGCTTGGAAGCCGCGGCTGCCATCCGATACGTACATCGACCAGCAGTTGCGTCTGGTGGCCGGAGAGTGGAAGGCATCCTCGATGCAACTCAGGCGGACCGGCGGCATCCCCAGCTCACTGGCGCTCGATCCGCAGGTGGCCGACTTCCTGCGGGGATGTGACGGCGCCCGGACCTTGAACGAATTGGCGGAGGATCTCGCGGCGGCGGCCAAGGTCGATCGGGAACAGGCGCGCCAGCAGTGTTGCGCGGTGATGCGCAAGCTGGTGGAGCGCCGTCTGGCGCTGGTGTGAGACTTTGGCCCTTCACGTCTCCGCCGGGCAGGCCGGATACCCGGATCGCCCCAATAAAACCGGAAATTCCTGTTCGTTGGGGCTGAGGAGCTTGACGTTTCCTCTGGCGCGGCATATAGTGTGTTTCACTGAACATTTTGTTCGGGAGGTGCTATGGCCAGAGAAAGTACGCAACATAAGTTGGATCGGGTACGCTCCCCACGCGTACAGATCACCTACGACGTCGAGGTGGGCGGGGCGATCGAATTGAAGGAACTCCCTTTCGTGGTCGGGGTACTAGGGGATTTCACCGGCCAGCCGGAGCAGCCTCTGCCCAGACTAAAGGATCGCAAGTTCGTCGAGGTGAATCCGGACAACTTCGACTCCGTCCTGGAAGGCATGAAACCTCACCTCAACTTTGCCGTGGAAAACAAGCTGAGCGAGGAACCGGAGGCCGCTAACCTCAAGGTGGACTTGAAGTTCGCCAAACTGGAAGATTTCGACCCGCAAAATGTGGCGCGCCAGGTCAAGCCCCTCAAGGAACTGCTCGATCTGCGGACTCGACTTTCCGATCTCCGCGGCAGTTTGCAGGGCAACGACAAGCTGGAGGAATTGCTGCTGGAGAGCGTCGGCAACACCGAGAAGCTGGACAAGCTGAAGAATGAGATTGGAAAGGGAGGCGGCAATGGCTGAGCGAAAGAGCGCGCAGGCTTCGGTGGCTGCCAGCGAACAGGTTCAGGAGAAGAGCCTGCTCGACCAGATCGTGGAAGAAGGCCGTTTTGGCATGGAGCCGGCTTCACGCGAGCGCGGCAAGAACCTGGTGAAGGAGTTCGTGGCGCAGGTTCTGGAAGGCTCCATGACCATCGCGCGCGATGCGGAGATGATGATCAACGCCCGCATTGCGCAAATCGACCACCTGGTATCGATCCAGTTAAACGAGATCATGCATCACCCCTCGTTCCAGAAGCTCGAAGCAAGCTGGCGCGGGGTCAAGTACCTGATGGATCAGAGCGAAACCGGAACCATGCTCAAGATCCGCATCCTCAACTGCGGCAAGAAGGAGCTGCTGAAGGACTTGCAGCGCGCGCCGGAGTTCGACCAAAGCGCCCTGTTCAAGAAAGTTTACGAGGAAGAGTACGGCGTCTTCGGCGGCGCCCCCTTCGGCGCCCTGGTGGGGGACTACGAATTCGGCAAGCACCCCGAGGACATCGAATTGTTGGACCAGATTTCCCATGTGGCGGCGGCCGCTCATGCGCCTTTCTGCACGGCGGCCAGTTGCGACATACTCAACTTGCCGTCCTGGACCGCCCTGGACGCTCCGCGCGACTTGGCGAAGATCCTGGACACCACGGAGTACGCCAAGTGGAAGGGTTTCCGCCAGTCGGAAGATTCCCGCTACGTGGCCCTCACCCTGCCTCGCGTCCTGGGCCGGCTGCCTTACGGCAAGGACACCAAGCCGGTGGAGGATTTCAATTACGAAGAGCACGTGGACGGAACCGATCATTCGAAGTATCTGTGGATGAATGCGGCTTTCGCTCTGGCCTCGCGGATGACCAACTCCTTCACGCAGTTTGGCATGAGCGTTGCCATGCGGGGCGTGGAAGGGGGCGGCCTGGTGACCGGCCTGCCGGTTCACAACTTCTACACCGATGAGGGCGACGTAGCGATGAAGTGCCCCACCGAGATGACCATTACCGACCGGCGCGAGAAAGAGCTGGCGGACCTCGGCTTCGTGCCCCTGGTGCACTGCAAGGACACCGACTACGCCGCGTTCTTCAGCGTGCAATCCTGCCAGAAGCCGAAACTGTACGACAGCGATTCGGCGAACGCCAATGCCCGTTTGTCGGCGCAAATTCCCTATATCATGGCGATCTCGCGCTTCGCGCACTACCTGAAGGCCATGATGCGCGACAAGATCGGCAGTTTCATGTCGCGCGCCGACGCCGAGATCTTCCTGAATCGCTGGATTACCCGATATGTCGTTCCCGACGACACCGCGTCGCCCCAGATGAAGGCCAGGTGCCCGTTGCGGGAAGCTCGCGTGGATGTGACGGAAATTCCGGGGAAGCCGGGTTGCTACCGGGCCGTCGCTTTTATGCGGCCGCACTTCCAGCTTGAGGAGCTGACGGTTTCGCTGCGCCTGGTGGCGGATCTGCCGGCGCCAGCCAAGTAGGGGCGCGCCGCGGTTTGTGTGCGGTTAGGTTCACTTTGGAGAAGGAGTAAAGGAGAAATCCGTGGCTGTAAACGCTTATTTAGTGATTGACAGCATCAAAGGGCCAAGCTCAAGCAAGACAGGGGCCATCGACATCCTGTCGTTCAGTTGGGGCGTGAGCCAGACGGCAACTTATGGCGCCGGCGCATCCGGCAAGGAGGCCAAGTCCGGACGGGCCAACTTTTCAAACCTGACCATCATGAAGGTCCTGGATAAAACCTCCCCGCTGCTGTGCGATCACTGCGCCAGCGGCGACATCCTGATGGACGCCTACCTGATGTACGACAAACCGGTCGGCGACAAGCAGGACGACTACTTCCGCATCTATCTCAAGGATGTGCTCATCACTTCGGTACAGTTATCGGGCAGCCATGAGAACCCCACCGAGTCGGTCAGTTTCGCTTTCGAGGCTGTGGAGATCGCTTACAAGCCGGAGAAAGACGACGGGTCGCTCGATGCCGCGATCAGAAAGGGCTACGACCTTGCGACGCTGAAGCCCGATTTCGCGGCGCCAGGGAATTTCTGACGCTTAGGCTCCGACATGAAAGCCAAGGAACTTCTCGATGCCGGGAAGGTCCGGGAGGCGGAGAGAGCCCTCAGCGCCTCTCTCCGCGACAACCCCGCGGACACCGCGTTGCGGACGTTTCTTTTCGAGCTCCTCTGCTTCTCCGGGCAGTACGACCGCGCGGAGAAGCAGTTGGGCGTTTTGGCCAAGGGCAGCCCCGAAGCTGAAATGGGCGCGGTGCTCTACTACTCCGCCCTGCACGGCGAAAAGACCCGCAATTCGATGTTTCAGAAGCAGGAGTTTCCCCAGGCCCCGGCGCCGGCGTCCCCGCCGGGAACGCTCAATGGCAAACCGTTTCAATCCATAAGCGACGCGGACCCCGCAATCGGTTCGCGCCTGGAATTGTACGCGGCGGGCGCCTATCTGTGGATCCCGTTCGAGCATATCGCCTCCGTTCAAATCGCGCCTCCTCGCGTCCTGCGCGATACCCTGTGGACTCCCGCTTTCGTCCTGACCGGTCCGAGCTTCAAAGGAACCGACATCGGGCAGGTGCTGATTCCCGCAATCTATCCGTTCTCGTGGAAGTCCGACGACGAGTCGGTTTGGCTGGGCCGCGCGACCGAGTGGGTTGCCGACGATGACGGCCACGAGTTCCCCGTGGGGCAGAAGACGTTCGTCGTGGATGGCGAGGAAGTTCCGCTGCTGGAGGTCCGGTCGCTGGAGTTCACTTCCGATGCCACTGCGTGAAGACATTCTCAATCCCATCGCGGGCGACAACCCCAGCGGGCAGAGCCTCCGTTACGCTCCCGTCTACGACCAGATCAAGGAGGCCCGCCGCGAAGACGATGAGCTGGCCCAGGGCGCCTGGCAGTTCGAGCGCAAGGTCGCCGACTGGGTCCAGGTCTCCAGACTCTGCCAGGATGCCATCGCCACCCAGAGCAAAGACCTGCAACTGGCGGTCTGGCTTTCGGAAGCTCTGCTCAAGCGGGAGGGCATCCGTGGCTTCAGCGAAGGCTTGAGATTGTGCCATGGCCTGGTGGATAACTTCTGGGACACTCTCTATCCGGAACTGGAGGACGGCGACGCCGAGCAACGCACGGCCCCGCTGGACTGGCTTGGCTCCCGGCTGATTGTCGCGGTCAAGAGCGTTGCGCTGTGCCAGGACGGCTACAATTTCCTCCAGTACAAGGACTCGCGGACCGTTGGTTTCGAAGATCAGGCGCAGAGCAAGGAACAGAAAGCCGCTCGCGAGAAAGCCCTGAAAGAGGGCAAACTTGCCCCTGAGATCTTCGACAAATCGTTCGTCGAAACACCCAAGGCCTTTTACGCCGACCTGGAGAAGCAATTCGACGCCTCGGTGGCCGCGGTCGCCGCGCTCAATGAAGCCTGCCAGCGGAAATTCGCCGATGCGGGGCCGGGGTTCGGCAGGCTGAGCGAAGGGTTGACGGAAGTCCGCCAGGTGGTCCACAGCCTGCTGCAAAAGAAGCGGGAAACCGAGCCGGACCCGGTGGAAGAGGTTCCCGCGGAATCTCCGCAAGAGGCGGCCGAGGGAACCGAAGGAACTGAAACCGAGGGTGGCGGCCCTTCCATCGGGCTGGGCTCTCTGGTTTCCGCGGAGCCCGCCGAACGCCGCGAGGCCATCGCGGCGGTGGTGGCGGCCGCCGCGGTTCTGCGCAAGCGCGATCCGTTCAGCCCTTCCGCTTACCTGATGCTGCGCGGCCTCCGCTGGGGCGAATTGCGCGGCTCCTCCGACCCGGGCGTCCTGGAGGCGCCCCCCAGCGACCTCCGCCAGCGGATCAAGGCCCTGGCGATGCGCAACCGCTGGGCCGAGCTGCTGGAACTCTCCGAACAGATCATGGCCCTTCCGTGCAGCCGCGCCTGGCTCGACCTGCAGCGCTTCGTGGTGGAGGCCTGCACGGCGCTGGGCGACAAGTACAACGCCATCGCCGTCGCCATCCGCTCGGAGCTGCGTACGCTGCTGCGAGACCTTCCGCAACTGCTCGACTCCGCTCTTACCGACGACACGCCGGCGGCCAATTCCGAAACCCAGAGATGGCTGCGCGAGCTCCTCGCCGAACCATCCGACGCGCCTCCGCTTCCCGGCGCGCCGCACGGTCCCGCCGCCGACGATGCGCGCGCTCCCGGCTGGCAGAAGCGGTTTGTGGATCCGCAGGCCCTCGCCCAGGAGGCCATGCGGGCGGGCCTGCAGCCGAAAGCCGTCGAGATCCTGCAACGCGAAGTGGAACGCGCCCTCAGCGGCCGCGCCCGCTTCCTGCGCAAAATGCAACTGGCGCGGATCTGCATCGCCGCCGGCAAGGACAGTATCGCCCAGCCCTTGCTGGACGATGTGGCGGCGGCCATCGATACGCATAAACTGGACGATTGGGAGGATCGCGAGACCATCGCGGGCGCCCTGGTTTTCCTGCTGCAGAGCAGCAAGAAGATCCAGGCGGACCCAAAAGCCAAGCAGGCGCTGTTCGAGCGGATCTGCCGCCTGGATCCCGTCCAGGCGCTCTCCGTATAACCATGCCCCCACCCGGTCCTGATGCGGCGGTCACTTTGTCGGTGTTCGATCGGCTGATCGACGCCGACCCGCGGATCTCGAGCGAAGCGTCCCTCACGCGCGCACAGTCCGTCCGGGCGCTTCGCGACGCCGTGCGGCGCGATCTCGAATGGCTCCTCAATACCCGGCAAGTGGCCTTTCCACCCCCCGAAGGACTGCGCGAGCTCAACCGCTCGGTCTATGTCTACGGCTTGCCGGACTACACCGGATACAACCTGGGGTCCGCCGCCGCCGAGACCAAGCTGACCCGCCAGTTGCAGTCCGCCTTGAAGTTCTTTGAGCCCCGGCTGGCCAAGGTGCGCGTTGTGCCGATCGAGCCGCTGGCCGCCAACACCCGCACGTTCCGCTTCCGCATCGAAGCCCTCCTGATGATGGACCCGGCCCCCGAACATATCTCCTTCGACACGGTCCTGCAACTGACCACCAGCCAGTACGAGGTTCAGAATGCGGGATGACGTCCTGCTGTATTACGAACGCGAGCTGACGTACCTGCGGGAGATGGGAGCGCAGTTCGCCGGAAAGTACCCGAAGATCGCGGCGCGGCTCATGCTCGAGGAGTCCAAGGAGTCCGAGGACCCGCACGTGGAGCGTTTGCTGGAGGCCTTCGCCTTTCTGGCCGGGCGCGTGCATCTGAAGCTCGACGACGATTTCCCCGAGATCACGGAAGCCTTCCTGGGAATCGTCTACCCGCATTTCATCCGGCCCATTCCGTCCATGTCGATCGTGGAGTTCCGCCTCGACCTGGAACGCGGCAAACTGACCACGGGTCTGAAAATCGATCGCGGCACGGCGCTCTATTCCCGCCCGGTCGGGGGCGTCCCCTGCAAATTCCGCACCTGCTATGACGCCACCGTGTGGCCGGTGAGCGTGACCAGCGCCGAATGGACCAGCCCCGGCCAGTTGCACCCGCCTCTGCGCGCGCTCGACGCGACCCACGCGCTCCGGTTGGTGGTGAATTCCGCGCCGGATGCCCTCCTCCCCAAGCTCGAGCTCGACTGTCTCCGCTTTCACCTCACCGGAGAAAACAACCTGGTTCACGCGCTCTACGAGCTGCTTTGCTCCAAGCTGACGCGCATCGTGGTTCGCGACCCAAACAACCCCAAAGTCCCGCCCGTGACTCTGCCGGATTCCGCATTGCGCCCGGTCGGATTCGCCGAAGACGAAGGGATGGCGCCGTACCCGCTCCGCTCGCACATCGGCTATCGAATTCTGCAGGAGTTCTTCGCCTTCCCCAGCAAGTTCCTTTTCGTGGACGTAACGGGCCTGGACACGGTGTGGGGCGCGGGCTTCCGGAACAGCGCCGAGATCGTTTTTCTGTTCTCCGGCGCCGGCGACGAAGAGCGCGCGCAGCGGCTGGAGATGGGAGTTTCTCCCAAGACATTCCGCCTCGGCTGCGTTCCCATTGTCAATCTGTACCCGCAGACCACCGAGCCCATCCTGCTCGACCAGCGCAAATACGAATACGAGATCAAACCCGACATCCGGCGCCCCGCCGCCACCGAGGTCTTTTCCATCGACGAAGTCGGTTCCATCGACTCCGACACGCGCGAGCTGGTTACCTACCGCCCGTTCTACTCCTACCGTCAGGAGACCGCGGGAGCCGGACGGGAATGCTACTGGATCGCCAACCGCCGCGCCTCCAATCGCGTGAACGACGACGCTTCCGATATGTACATAGCGCTGGTGGACCGCTCCGGCCGCAGGGCTCTCCCCGACGCCGACACGCTGACGGTGCGCACCACCTGCACCAACCGGAACCTGCCCGCGCGCCTGCCCTTCGGCAATGCCGACGGCGATTTCGAACTGGAAGGCGGCGCCCCGATCAAGAGCATCGTGGCGCTGACCAAACCCACTCTTCCGTTGCGCCCGCCCGCTTCCAAGATGGCGCTGTGGCGCCTGATCTCGCATCTTTCGCTCAACCATCTGTCGCTGGTGGAAGACGGCCGCGACGCTCTCAAGCAGATCCTGCGCCTCTACGACTTCACCGATTCTCCATTCGCTCAGAAGATGATCGAGGGGATCGCCGATTTGAAGAGCCGCCCGCACTTCGCCCCCATCGTCACCGAGAACGGCGTGACGTTCGCGCGCGGAACCCGCGTCGAGCTCGAACTCGACGAGGAGCAGTTCGTGGGCGGCGGCGTCTACCTGTTTGCCAGCGTGATCGAGCGCTTCCTGGCTCTCTACGCGACGCTCAACAGCTTCACCCAGCTCAGCGCCCGAACCCGGCAGAGGAAGGAGGTGATCCGCGAATGGCCTCCGCGAGCGGGACAGAAAATCCTGGTCTGACGCCGCCGGGCGCCTTCCTGGCCGAAGTGCGGCGCGACCTCGAGGAACATCCCGGCCGCTTCGAATTCTTCCAGGCCGTGCGCCTGGTGCTGCGGATGTTCAACCAGCGCGAGCAGCCCGGCGGTTACGGCTCCGCCGCCCGCGAGGCCGTGCGCTTCCGCGCCAATAACACGCTCGCGTTTCCTCGCAGCCAGATCGATTCCATCGACTGGTCTGGCGATGCGCCCGCCATGACCGTGAATTTCATGGGACTGACCGGCCCCATGGGCGTGCTCCCACGCGTCTATACGGAGTTGATCCGGTCGCGCATTCGCTCGCGCGATCGCACGGCAGCCGACTTCTTCGACATCTTCAACCACCGCATGATTTCCCTGTTCTACCAGGCATGGGAAAAGTACCGCTCCGCGGTGGCCTATGAGCGTGACGGCGGAGACCGCCTCTCGGAGTATTTCATGTCGCTGATCGGCCTTGGCTCCGATGGCCTGCGGAATCGCATGGTGGTCCGCGACGATTCGTTGCTCTACTATTGCGGCCTGCTCTCCCTGCAGCCGCGCTCCGCCGTCGCGGTCCGCGGCGTGCTCGAGGACTATTTCGGCGTTCCGGTGGAGGTGGAGCAGTTCGTGGGAGCCTGGCAGCCTCTCGGGAAAGCCGATCAGTGCGATCTGGGCAGCGGCGCGACGTTGAGCTCCCAACTCGGCGTGGGAACCGTGGTGGGCGACGAAATCTGGGATCAGCAGTCGCGGATCCGCCTCAAACTAGGCCCGCTGACCGAGGAGCGGTACCTGGACTTCCTGCCGGGCGGCGCCGCGCACGAACCTTTGCGGGACATGGCGCGATTCTCCTGCGGCGCCCATCTGGAGATCGAGGTCAGCCTGATCCTGGAGCGCGCGGTAGTGCCGCGCTGCAAATTGGGGGAAGATGGTTTGGCTGGGCCGCGGCTGGGCTGGTTCACCTGGATGAAGTCCGGACCGGACTTCGATCGCGCCCCCGCGGATACGGTGTTGTTGTTGACATAGGGAGGACACATGGGGCTCAATCTACGATCGCTCATCGCGAAACTGAATGACTCGGCGCGCCTGGCGTTGGAGGCTTCCGCGGGATTCTGCCTGTCCCGGACCCACTATGACGTCGAAATCGAGCATTACCTGATGAAACTGCTCGATTCGAGCGATGGAGACTTCGCCTTCATCCTGAAACAATTTGGCATCGACAAGTCGCGCCTGTCCGCGGAGTTGACGCGCAGCCTGGACAAACTCAAGTCCGGCAACGCGCGCACGCCGGCCTTGAGCCCGTCGCTGCTGAAGATGTTCACCCAGGCCTGGACCATAGGCTCGATCGACTTCGCGGCCACGCGCATCCGCACCGGCTTCACGATTCTGGCGCTGGTCTCCGATGAAGAGCTGGCGCGGATTGTGCGCGAGGTCAGCCGAGAGCTGCAGAAGATCCCGGCCGACGCCCTCAAGAAGGACTTCCTCACGATCGTCGCCAATTCCGCCGAAAGCGAGGAAATGGAGGCCGCCGAAGCCGCCGCGCCGGAAGGCGCGCCGCGGCCCGGCGCCGGTGGCAAAACCCCCAACCTCGATCAGTACACCGTCAACCTGACCGAGAACGCCCGCCAGGGCAAAGTGGACCCCGTGCTGGCGCGCGATTCCGAGATCCGCCAGGTGGTCGACATTCTCACCCGCCGGCGTCAGAACAACCCCATTCTGGTGGGCGAAGCCGGCGTCGGCAAAACCGCCGTAGTCGAGGGCTTTGCGCTGCGCATCGCGCAGGGCGACGTGCCCCCGGTGCTGAAGAACGTCGCCGTGCGGACTCTGGATCTCGCGCTGCTGCAAGCCGGGGCGGGCGTCAAGGGCGAATTCGAAAACCGCCTCAAGGGACTGATCAACGAGGTCAAGGCTTCGCCCACGCCGATCATCTTGTTCATCGATGAGGCCCACACCATGATCGGAGCGGGCGGCCAGGCCGGCCAGAACGACGCCGCCAACCTGCTCAAGCCGGCCCTCGCCCGCGGCGAATTGCGCACCATCGCCGCCACCACCTGGTCCGAGTACAAGAAGTACTTCGAAAAGGACCCCGCCCTGGCGCGCCGCTTCCAGTTGATCAAGGTCGAGGAGCCCACCGAAACCCAATGCGCTCTCATGCTGCGTGGCGTGGTCCCCACTCTCGAGAAACATCACAGCGTCCGCATCCTGGATGAGGGCCTGCTCGCCGGAGTCAAGCTGTCGCACCGCTACCTGCCGGACCGCCAGTTGCCCGACAAGGCCGTCAGCGTCCTCGACACCGCCTGCGCCCGCCTGGCGCTGGGTCAAAACTCGACGCCCCCGGCCATTGAGGACTCCATTCGCACGCTCGAAGACCTCGCCGTGCAGACCCGCATTCTGGAGCGGGAAGCCGCCGCGGGCGCGGATCACGCGGAACGGCTGGCGGCTATCGCCGAGAAGAAGACCAAGACCGAAGCGGCCCTCCAGGAATTGAACGGCCGCTGGGAGAAGGAGCGCGATCTGGTCACCCGCATTCGGGAAATCCGCTCCCAGTTGGAAGCCGGCAACGCCCCCGCGGCGCCATCCCCCGCCGAAGCCGAGCCGGCCGGCGCGGGCGCCGCCGCCGCCGCGCAGCCCGCGCCCGACCCCGAACAGTTGCGCGCCCGGCTTGGCGAGTTGAACGACGAACTGGCCGCCCTGCAGGGCGAAACGCCGCTGTTGCGCGTCTGCGTGGACGCCCAGATCATCGGCGAGGTGGTCTCCGCCTGGACGGGTATTCCGGTCGGCAAGATGCTCAAGGACGAAATCGCCACGGTGCTCAAGCTGGAGCAGCACCTCGGCGCGCGCGTCATCGGCCAGGACCACGCCCTCGCCATGATCAGCCAGCGCGTGCGAACCGCGCGCGCCGGGCTGGACGATCCCGGCAAACCGGTCGGCGTGTTCCTGCTGGTTGGCCCCAGCGGCGTCGGCAAAACCGAGACCGCGCTGGCGCTTTCCGACCTCCTCTTTGGCGGCGAGCGTAACCTGATCGGCATCAACATGTCCGAGTTTCAGGAAGCCCACACCGTCTCTACCCTCAAGGGATCGCCTCCGGGTTATGTGGGCTACGGCGAAGGCGGCGTGCTCACCGAAGCCGTCCGCCGCCGCCCGTATTCCGTGGTGCTGCTCGATGAAGTCGAGAAGGCTCACCCCGACGTACTGGAGCTCTTTTTCCAGGTGTTCGACAAGGGCCAGATGGAAGACGGCGAAGGCCGCGAGATCGACTTCAAGAACACCATCATCATCCTGACCTCCAACGCCGCCACCGACAGCATCATGAAGCTCACCGCCGACCCGGAGACCATGCCCTCGCAGCACGGGCTGGTCAAGGCCATCAAGCCGGAACTCGACAAGATCTTCAAGCCCGCCTTCCTGGGACGCCTGGTGGTCATCCCCTACTTCCCCATTCGCGATGAAGCGTTGAAGAAGATCATCGGGCTCAAGCTCGCCAAGATCCAGCGCCGCCTCCAGGAAAGCCACCGCGTCGCGCTCACCTACGACGCCGCCCTGGTCGACGAAGTGGCCCGCCGCTGCACCGAGGTGGAGAGCGGCGCCCGAAATGTGGATAATATCCTGACCAATACGATGTTGCCCGAGATATCCACCCAGATCCTGGGCAAGATCGCCGAAGGACTCAAGCCCGATGCGGTTCACGTCACGGTCGGAGAAAATGGAGAGTTCGCCTATTCGTAGGCGGCATCGGGCGCCGGCCGGGCCGGCTTGGCCGACTGGAGGACCATACCTTGCCCGCAACGCAAACTGAACGTCCATTCCGCATCAAAACACCGCTGGGCGACGACGCCCTGCTGTTGAGCGCCTTCACGGGCTATGAGCGCATCTCCACGCCCTTCCGCTTCGTTTTGGAGCTGCTGTCGGACGACCCAAACATCGACATGAAGGGGTTGCTGACTCAACCCGCGGTTCTGTCGATCAAGCTCGACGATGAAAACGAGCGCCAAATCCACGGCCTCATCAGCCGGATGAAACTGGTGGAGTACGGGGACGATGCCATGGCCGTGTACCAGGCCGAGATGGTTCCCTGGCTCTGGTTCCTCACCCTGTATTCCAACTGCCGCATCTTCCAGAACAAGAGCGTCCCGGACATCGTGGAGCAGATCTTCAAGGACCGGGGCTTTCCCGATTACGACCTGAAGCTGACCGGCTCCTATCAGCCCCGGGAGTACTGCGTGCAGTACCGCGAGACCGACTTCAACTTTGTTTCGCGGCTGCTCGAGGACGAAGGCATTTTCTATTTTTTCGAGCAGACCAAGGATAAGCACAAGCTTGTGATCGCGGACGATAAGTCCGCCTTTCAGGCCTGCCCGCATAAGAACAAGGCTCGCTATACGCCGTCGCTCGGCGGCCGCCTCGATGAGGACACCGTCCTCGCGGTGGAAGAAGAACACAAGGTAAATACCGGAACGGCTTCGCTGGCGGATTATTACTTTGAGAAGCCCAAGACGCGTCTCTATGCCACTCTTTCCAGCCCCGAACCCGCCGAGTACTACGATTACCCCGGAAAATACACCAGCAAGAGCGACGGCGACCGCTATGCCAGGATTCGTCTGGAAGAGCGGGAAGTGGAGCTGTCGACCCTGCGGGGCAAGAGCAACTGCATGGGCTTTGAGTGTGGCTATAAGTTCACTTTGGCGGAGCACTTCCGCGATGCGGTCAACCGGAATTACACCTTGATTTCACTCCAGCACAAGGGGAAGAACACGAGTTACCGTTCCGGGCATCCGCAACCGTTCGACTACGCCAATGAGTTCGAAGCCATTCCCAATTCCGTGTCCTTCCGGCCCCCGCGCCTGGCCCGCAAACCGGTAATCGCCAGCGCCCAGACCGCCGTGGTGGTCGGCAAGTCCGGCGAAGAGATCTGGACCGACAAGTATGGACGCGTCACCGTGCAGTTCTTTTGGGATCGGGAAGGAAAAGCCGACGAGAAAAGCTCCTGCTGGATTCGGGTGGCCCAAGGCTGGGCCGGGAAGCAGTGGGGTTCCATCTACATCCCGCGCATCGGCCAGGAAGTCGCGGTTGGTTTTCTCGAGGGCGACCCGGACCGCCCTCTGATCGTCGGGTCGGTCTACAATGCCGACCAGATGCCGCCCTATACCCTGCCGGCCGAGCAGACCAAGAGCACGCTGAAGTCGGACAGTTCCAAGGGCGGCGGCGGATTCAACGAGATCCGGCTGGAAGACAAAAAGGGCAGCGAGCAGATCTTTATCCACGGCCAGAAAGACATCGACATACGCATCGAGAACGACCGCAAGGAATGGATCGGCCGCGATCGCCACGTGACAATCGATGGAAAGGCCGCGGTCAAGATCACGGGTTCGAACTCCCTGGCAGTCACCGGCGACGTGATCGAGCAGTTCAGCGGCAACCACAGCAGCCAGGTGACCCAGAACCTTTACTTGGAGGCGATGCAGGTGGTGATTGAAGCATCGGTGGGCCTGACCCTGAAGGTCGGCGGCAACTTCATCACCATCGATTCCTCGGGGATTGCGATTTCGGGCACGCCGATGGTGCAGATCAACAGCGGCGGAGCGGCGCTCTCCGGCTCGGCGGGCTCGCTCGAGTCACCGCTCTCGCCTACCGATTCCGGCGCTACGGGACCGTGACGGTGAATTCCCCGGGCGTGACAAAGGTGATGACGCCGCCCCACGTGCACAGTAACTGGGAACTGTCGTCCAGCGTCGGGAAGTTGCCCAGAAGCACATTCGGCGCTCCGGGGACCCACGGCGCGGGCGTGGCCGGAATACAAGGCATGGGAGTCAGAACCCCCAGAGCGGCGGCGGTGGCGGCGGCTACCGTGGGGTTCGCTGGCGACATGCACATCCCAAAGGGCATGATGTTGACCATGGGAATGTGATCCATGATGTTGGCGTCCGGCGCCTGGTTCGTGGTCACCCGGTTGGCCGGCAGCACCACCAGGGAACTGGGAGCCACCCCAAAACTGCACATCATGCTGGCTCCCATGCAGACCTGCATCGGCATCCCATTACCTCCTCGTCGCGCGCCCTGGATTCCATCCACGGCGAGATGGGAAATCGAACCGGGAGTCTCGAAGTCCCGCTGGAGCGCAGCCCATCACGGCCTCACTCCACCGACGCGCCATCCCACTCGTGGCCCTGGTCCGGGTAGAACGTTACACCCGCGCCGCAAGTTACCAGCCATCCGCCCGGAACCTTGGCCCGCGCCACTGCGTAGCCGCCCGCATTCAACTGCTCGAACCGCAGACTGGCCTCCTTGGCGCCTGGCGCCGCGGAGCATTTCGGTTCCACCGGCGCTGGACCGAGAGCCGGCGCCGCGCCGGCTTCATCCGGCCTGGTAGCCTCCAGAAAGATCTCCTGGGGCGCCGAATACAACGCGCCCAGGTAGCGAAACCTCTCCCGATCGCGCTCGGTCCCCACTGACTCCACCAGCGCTCCGAAGGGTATCGTCACTTCCGGTCCCGCCAGTGGCGCTCCTGTCCGCTCATGGAGCTTGGTGGCTTCGATCCTCTTGTTCAACGAAATCTTGGCCAACTTGCCTCCTCAGTTACCGCTAGGCCGGACGTTGCCGAAGCCAAGGCCGCTTGGGGATGCCGTACGGCGGCCATGCCCTATTTTGCGCTTATTCCCTTCCCTTCGGCAACCGCGTTCATTGAATGGGGACGGCGCGACGCAGTCCGCATCCTGGCTCGCCGCCCGGCCGGATGCGGCGGATTGCCGAAACACTTCGCGGCAGGGTCGAGGCATGGATTCGCCAGGAGCATCCGGAGTTCGCCCCGCAGTCGCCTCGTCGGAGAACGGTACTTCCCGGCCCACCAACAACTGCGTCTCTTTTGAAGCCGGCAGTTTCGGGGTTTCGTAGCTCTCTTGAGAATGCTCGGGGGCTGCAGAATTCCCGTAAGCTGCTGATTCGGAAGATCTTCATGCTCGCGCGCAGAACTGTCCCCGAAACCTCCAAACGTGGCTTCGGCGCGTGCGCATTCAGCGCGCGACCTTCAATACAAAACTCTGCGACACGGAATGTCCTGCGGCGTCCTCAGCGGTCAGCATGTATTCGGTGTCCTTGCGCGGGGCGACTTGCAGGCAATGGCTCACGGCAGGCCAGACTTCCCCCACCGGCGGCTGGATCCGGACCTTCTTCGCGTTGGTGACTCCATAACAGATGGTTGCGTGGCTGCCAGGTCCGATGACGCCGGGAAAGGCATAGAAGTTCATGATGCGGAGTTCATCGCCTCCCAAAAGGTCGAGGGTTCTCCGGGCCCGTTCCACTTCCTCGCGGGCTCGTGTTCGTTCCGCATCCCGTTCCCGGCTCCAGCGCGAATAGAAGATCGAGCCGTCGTAGATCACCGCCGCGACCACCGGTCGAAGCGCGCCGCGCGGCCTCAGTTCGACGGTGAACTGGAATGGAGGTTGCCACGGGCAGTCACCCCGGTTGTGTTGTTCACGGGCAACGAACCGGCGGGCGCATCGGACCCATCCACGGACAGGGCATCGCTCACCGCGCTGGTTAGATCTTCGGGCGCGAAGGGTTTCTGGATGAAGCGCCAACCGGGCTGGAGCAACGGCTTTCGCAAGGCGCCGCACGCGGACATCAACAGGACGCGCATTTCCGGCCGGCGGGCGGTTAACGCCGCCGCAAGATCGGGGCCGGTCATTTCCGGCATCTCGACGTCGGAAAGAAGAAGGCGAATCGTTCCGGGGTATACCGATTCGATCTCGATGGCGCCGCCAGGGGTGGAAGCCGAGAGCACAAAGAAGCCGGCGTTCCTCAGGATGACGCCCACGCACTGCAGCAGGAATGGGTCGTCGTCCACAACCAGAACCGCTGCCGGGTATGTCGCACTGCGCCGGCGCATCACATCTCCCCTCGCGAGCCGGCGCAAGAGCGAACCGGAAATACCAGGCAGCGGAGCGGCGTGTTCATTTCATTGACAGAATGGCTCAGGCCGGCTGTGGTTTCAATACAGTCCAACCCGCATTTGCGCATGGGGGCGCACTGTAAGAGACCTCACCCGCGGGGCAGAGAGTGGACTGCGGGGACCGTATCCGTGCAGCATCGTCTTCCGAAATTGCAGGGTTTTGGGGGATATGCCGGATGGAAAGGCGATCCGAGACTAAAAGAGAGCCTTGGAGCCTCGCGCCTTGCCGCAACCTGTCCTTGACATTCTTCTCATCGAAGACAACCCGGGCGATGCGGAACTGGTGAAGGCATCGCTTGCGGATGCGAGCGACGCCGTGTTCAAGGTCCACTGGGCGCAAGCCCTGCTGCCCGGTCTGGACCGGCTGGCGCGCGGGGATATCGATCTTGTGCTCCTCGATGTGTCTCTCCCGGATAGCCACGGCCTGGACGGCTTGAACGCCATCCGCATCCATGCGCCCGAACTCCCGGTGGTGCTCCTCACGGGGTGGGACAGCGAGTCCCTGGCGCTGCGGGCCGTGCAAGGCGGAGCGCAGGATTACCTGGTGAAGGGCAAGTTGCAGGGCGCGGAGCTGGCGCGCACGCTGCAACGCACCATTATCCGGCAGCGCCTTCAGATGGCGGCGGCGCCGGCGGATTCCGGGCAGCCGCGCGCCCTGGTGGTGGGCCTTCTGGGCGCCAAGGGCGGCGTGGGAACCACCACCATCGCATGCCACCTGGGGCGAGAGCTCAACCGGCAAACCGGCGGCCGCGTATTGCTCATGGATCTCGATGGGGCGGCCAATGCGATCGCATTCCTGATGAACGCAAAAGGATCCTACACCATCCTGGACGCCTCGGCCGATATTCTCCGTCTGGATCGCGACATGTGGGCGAAGCTGGTGGCGTCCGGCGGCGTGGGCGTGGACATCATTCAATCCGCGGGTCCGGTCTGCAAGGAAGAACAGTCGCCCAAGGCGGAGAGAATCCGTTTCATTATCCGGTTCGTGCGCTCCCTCTACCAGTTCATCGTGATCGACATGGGACGGCTGAGCCCATTTTCCGCGCGGGTGGCCGAAGACGTCGACCGCCTGCACCTGGTCGGCACCTTCGACGTCCTCGGGCTGCATGAGGCGAAAGAGACGGCGCGCGCGCTGGGCCAGGCCGGATTCAGCTCGGACCAGTTCGCGCTGGTTCTCAACCAGGCGTCGGACCGGCCCACTTTCTCGGACCGCGAACTGGAGAAGATTCTGGGGGTACGCGTGGAAGTCACCCTGCCCGACGCCCGCAAGGACTTTTCGCATGCTTCGCTGGATGGAAAGCGGCTGGGAGAAAGCCGCGCATTCCAGCAGCATATCGCCAGGTTCGCCGCGCGGATCGCGGGCGTGGAGAAAGACACTCAAACGCCGAAACCGCGTTTTTCATTTCTGCCAGGAGTCCTGCGTGGCGCGGAAACCAGAGTTTAGCGTGCATCCAAAACGCGAGGCGGGCGCGAACGGCAGCGGCGCGCTGGCCCCGCCGGGGCCCGTGGAATCCTGGGGAGCCCAAGAACTGGCGGCCACCCTGGACTCGGCTGGGGTCGGCATCTGGGCGCTGGATCTCGAGGGGCGTTGCGTATTCATCAACCAGGCGGCCTGCCGGGTGCTTGGCTATGCTCCGGAAGAATGCCTTGGCCAGAAGCTGCAATGCCGAATCCATAAGGGCCACTCCTGCGGTTGGATCTGCCCCCAGCACGACTGCCATGTCCAGAGGGCGCTCGCGAGCGGATCCGCGGTGCAGGTGGATGACGATGTGTTTTTCCGGCGCGACGGGACATCCTTCGCGGTGCAGTACTCCATCCAACCCATAGTCGTCGAAGGCCGCCCGCGGGGTTCGGTGATCAGTATGACCGACATCACGGCGCGGAAGCGCGCGCAGGAGGCGCAGCGAAGAAGCGACGAATGGCTGGGCTTCGCGCAGAACGCAGCCGGGGTGGGGATTTTCGATCGGGACATCAGGACCGGTAAAACCAGGGTATCGGAGGGACAATTCCGGATCTGTGGCCTGGACCCGGCTGGCGAATACCCATCGCATGAAGAATGGCGCAATCTCGTGTGTCCGGAGGATCGCGAACGCGTGGACCGTGGGCTGGAACTGGCCTGCTCCGGAGTTCAGATCCCTGGGACCGGGTACCGAATCGTCTGGCCGGACGGGAGTATTCACTGGCTGTTCGTGCGGTTGAGCGTGTTGTTCGACGAAGCTGGAATAGCCACGCGCGTGGTTGGCGTCAATGTCGATATCTCCGACCGCGTGCGGGCCGAGACGGCGTTGGATCAGTTCTTCTCGGCATCGCCCACGCCGCTGGCCATCTGGGGCCTGGATGGCCGCGCCCAACGGATAAACACAGCCTGGGAGCCAATCCTCGGATTCACGGCGGAAGAACGGGAAGGGTTTCCCCTCTTCGACCTGGTCCATCCCGAGGATCGCGCGGCCGCCGCGGCCGAGTTCGAAAAGCTTCTCGTCTCGGGGAAACTTATAGCTCGCGAGTGGCGCGCCAGGCGCAAAGACGGATCCTACCGCTGGCTTTTGCTGAATGCCAGCGTTCGAGAGGATGCGCAGGCAATCTATGTAACCGCGCACGACATTACCGATCAGAAGAGGACCGAAGAGGCGCTGCGGGAGAGCGAGGAGAAGTTCCGCGAGTTGTTCGACTGGGCTCCGGTGGCATATCACGAATTGGACATGGAGGGCGTGGTGCGCCGGGTGAACCGGGCCGAATGCGACCTGCTTGGTTACCCGGCGAACGAGATCCTAGGCCGGCCGGTGTGGAAGTTCATCGCCGAGGCGGACCGGGAAGCCAGCCGCGCGGCCGTTCGCCGGAAGCTGTCCGGGGAACAGGCTCTGGCGCCGGACCAGCGCCGTTACCTCCGGCGTGACGGCGGCGAGTTGTGGCTTGAGTTCCACGATAGCCTGGTGCGCAACGCGGCGGGCCAGACAGCCGGCATTCGCACCGCCCTGCTGGACATCACCGAGCGCAGGAAGGCCGAGGAGCGCATCGCCAAGACGCTGGTGCGGCAGCGGGGCGTCAACCGCCTTCAGCATTCGCTGCTGAGCCCGGCCCCGCTCGAAAACAAACTCCGGCAGGTCACCGACGCCATCGTGCGCCTGTTCGACGCCGATTTCTGCCGCATCTGGTTGATCCGGTCCGGAGATCTGTGCGAACGGGGCTGCCCGCACGCGGAGATCCGCGAGGGACCGCACGTCTGCCGGCGCCGCGAGCGGTGTTTGCATTTGCTGGCGAGCTCCGGCCGCTACACGCACGTCGACGGGCCGGGCCACCGGCGTGTTCCATTCGGGTGTTACAAGATCGGGCGCGTGGCATCGCGCGAAGATCCCAAGTTCGTCTGCAACGACGTGCGGAACGATCCGAATATTCACAATCAAGCCTGGGCCCGCGAGCTGGGACTGGAGTCGTTCGCGGGATACCAGTTGCGAACGCCGGGAGGAGAAACCCTGGGCGTTCTGGCGCTGTTCGCCAAGCATTCGATCCAGGCCGATGAAGATGCCATGCTGGACGGGCTCGGGAGCACCGTGGCTCGGGTGGTCAGCCAAGCCGCCGTGGAGGAAGCGCTGCGGGCGAAGGAATCTACTCTGTCCGAATCGCAGCGCATCGCCCACGTCGGCAGTTGGAGCTGGGAATTGCCGATGGGCGCAACCGTGTGCGCATGGACGCCTGAAACATATCGTGTTTTCGGAGTCTCGCCGGATACTTATATCCCCTCCCTCGAAGCGTTTCCGAGTTTGATTCACCCGGACGACCGGGCTGCCATGCAAACCTGGATCGGCGCCTGTCTGGCGGGGGAAGAACCACCCGACCTGGAGTTCCGCGCCAGCCCGCCCGATGGCGGCGTCCGCCATATTCTGGGTCGCGGGCATTTGGAGCGGGGCGCGGAGAACCTACCGATCCGCATGACCGGCATCGCTCAGGACATCACCGAGCGCAAGCAGGCCGAGGCGGGGCTGCGGAAAAGCGAAGCGCTGCACCGCCTGCTGTTCGACGGCTCGCGGGACGCCATGATGACCCTTGCTCCGCCCTCGTGGAAGTTCACCTCGGGCAATGCGGCGGCGCTCGAGATGTTCGGGGCCAGGGATGTAGCGGAGTTCAGCGCGCTGGGGCCGTGGGATGTATCCCCCGAACGGCAGCCCGATGGCAGCCTCTCGGCCGGCAAGGCCCGGGAAGCCATCGAGGCGGCCATGCGCGAGGGTTTCCACTCCTTCGAATGGATGCACCGGCGGCAGGACGGCGCGGAATTCCTCGCCACCGTCGTGCTTACCAGAATCGAGATGGCAGGCAACGCGTTTCTGGAGGCCACGGTGCGCGATATCACCGAGAGCAAACGACTGGCGGAAGACCTGGAGCGCCATGCCGAGAAGCTCGCCCGGTCGAATGCGGAGTTGGAAAGGTTCGCCTACGTGGCCTCGCACGATTTGCAGGAGCCGCTCCGCATGGTGGCCAGTTTCACGCAGCTTCTCTCCAAGAAATACTCGGGGAAACTGGACGAAACGGCCGACCGGTATATCGAATTCGCGGTGGATGGGGCCAAGCGCATGCAACAGTTGATCGTCGACCTGCTGGCGTTTTCGCGCGTGAACGGCAAGGAACTCGACCTTCGCCAGACCGACTGCGAGGCGGTGGTGCAGACCGCCCTGCAGAACCTGAGCGCGGCCATAGAGGAAAGCGGCGCCGCGATCGAACGGGACCCGCTGCCGGGTCTCACGGCGGACGCGGGGCAACTCGGCCAGTTGTTCCAGAACCTCATTGGCAACGCCATCAAGTTTCGCGGGCCAGCCCCCCTTCGAATTCACATCTCCGCCGCCGACAGAGGTCCGGACTGGCTGTTTTCCGTCCAGGATAACGGCATCGGAATCGACCCCCGGCATTCCGACCGCATCTTCCAGATCTTCCAGCGCCTGCACACCAGGGCGGAATACCCCGGCACCGGGATTGGGCTGGCGGTCTGCCAGAAGGTGGCCGAGCGGCACGGGGGAAAGATTTGGGTGGAATCCGAGCCTGGGGCGGGATCCACCTTCCGTTTCACAATCCCGAAACCCGGGAAATCGGAGCAGCCGAATGAGCGTACAAGAGAAACCAGCCGAAATTCTGTTGATTGAAGACAACCCCGGGGACGTGGAGTTGATCCACGAGGCCCTGCAATTCGGAAAGGTGCTGAACCGCATCAGCGTGGCCACCGACGGCGAAGCGGCCCTGGCCTTTCTGAATCGCGCCCATGGCTACGAGAACGCCCCGCGCCCGGACCTGATTCTGCTCGATCTCAACCTCCCCAAGAAGGACGGCTTCGAGGTTCTGAGGGAGGTCAAGAATCTTCCGGATGTGAGCCGCGTCCCGGTTGTGATTCTGACCAGCTCTCAGGCTGAACGCGACATCCTGAAGAGTTACAATCTGCGGGCGAATTGCTTCATTTCAAAACCGGTGGACGTCGACGAGTTTCTCAACACGGTACGCTCCACCGGCGAATTCTGGCTCTCGATCGTCAAACTGCCGCCAGGAGACGGCCAGCGGAACGCGGCGCTCGCCGCCGCAGGCATAGGGATCGGTCAGCCGACATAGGGTGTTTGCATGGACATAAGATTGGAGACGCTCCGGTTCTTCGCACGTCGGACTCTGGCCGGAATAACCGCATCATTAAGAGCAGGCGCGACGTTACTATGGAATTTCTGGAAGGAAAGCGAGGGACAGGACCTCATTGAGTACACCCTGCTTATGGCTTTCATAGCGCTGGCTGCGACGGCCCTGTTTCTGGGCGCCGGTAAGAACGTCAAGGGTGTCTGGGCGAACGCCAACACCCAGCTCGGCACAGCCAACAGCAACTTTGGGGGCAGTTAGGAAGCAAGACTGTTCACTTGGCATGTCAGTTCGCGTATTAGACGGCGCCGTATTTTCCGGTGGCGCATGCTCTCAGCCCAATGCCACTTAGTGTTCCCGAAACCGCACAGCCTGCATTCATTGCATTACTGTGTGGCATGGACTTACGCCCCGTTCCTGGGCTAGGCGACCGGCCTCTTTCCGGCGGCTCACGCCGGGGGCTAAGATGTTTCGCCCTCCGGGCTAGTTCCTTGACCGTTTGATTTGTTCCCTCGCTGCGGGCCGGGCACGCCCGGCCCCTACGGCACGGTGTAGGGGCCGGGCACGCCCGGCCCAGAGCGTTGAGGAAGTAATCACGCGGTCAGAGCACTAGGTAGAGGACGACTCCACATGGATGGTGGCTGCAAGGCGCGGAGATCTCACCAAAAATATTGAAACTCCAGGGGCGGGCTAGCAACCCGCCGCAGGTTTCCAACCCGCCCCATGGTTTCCGCCGAATTCGCGAGTCTTGAAGAACTGAGCCTGAATTACGAAGTTGACTTCGGATAAGCTGAATTTCTACAGGCTATTACCTTGAAAGAACAGGCTTTGTATCAGGGCACGGCTTGAGCCGTGCCGATCAGGCGGCATTCTCCGGGCTTTAGCCCCTGGTTTGGCAGCCCCGACGGAAATCCTTCTCGTCCTCATGAAAAGACAGGGGCTAAAGCCCCCCGGGTGTTTCCGTTTGCGGCACGGCTGAAGCCGTGCCCTGATACAACGCGCCGAATTCGGGATTCAGGCTGAGTGGCCTCGGGCACGCGGGCCTGGCGTCCCGGCTCGGGAAAACGTGAACGGCGGAATCCGGTACTGAACCTTCCATACGTCATGAGTCTCTCTAGCAGCCTTGAAAACTGTCTCGCGCTCCGAGCAGGCGGCAGGCGAGTCATTTCTATCTGGTATTCATTGCCCGACGGGAGTATAGTAACAACCAGATGTTTTTGTCCGGGATCTCTTAGGCAAGCGAAAACGGGGTTTCCGACGCTTGCTGAACGGGCGCCTGATAAGGTGAGCCTTGAACGACCAGACAAGCGACGAGCGAACGCACGGGAATCCTCCTCCCGATCCGTGGGGAAATCATGTTTTTGAGAATTCCGCCGTTGGCATAGCCGTCGCCAATACTGACGGCCGGTTCCTGAGGGCCAACGCCGCCTATCAGAGAATGATTGGCTATACCGAGGCGGAACTTCGGGAGCTGACGCTTCCGGACGTCATCGAGGAAGCCGACCGGCCCGCCGTGCGGGACCTCCTGAGCCAACTGGTCTCGGGAAGCGCGCGGCAATATCAGATCGAGAACCGCCACCGATGCAAGGAAGGGCGCACGATCTGGGTTCGGAAGACGGTGTCCCTGATTCCGGCGGGTCCGGGTTCGCCGGCTAGAGTGTTGGTGGTCGCCGAGGATGTGACCGAGGGCCGGCGCGCCGCGGACGAGCTGAGAAAACAATACGAAATCCTTCAGAAAATGCTCGATCACATTCCCTTGATGATCAGCTTCATGGGCGCGGACGGCCACATCAAGCGGGTTAACCGGGAATGGGAGCGCGTTTTCGGATGGACCCTGGAGGAAATCCAGAGCCGCGGGATAGATGTTTTCGCCGAACGCTACCCGAACCGGCGGGATCGCCGGGAG
Source organism: Terriglobia bacterium (assembly GCA_963767595.1). Taxonomy (GTDB): domain Bacteria; phylum Acidobacteriota; class Terriglobia; order Bryobacterales; family Bryobacteraceae; genus BOG-224. Next base: position 30,912 of record CAVYEK010000021.1, on the reverse strand, counting down.
GTAAAAAAGTTCATCGCCTCCTCGCGAGGCGGCTGGGCCCATTTCAAGACTCGCGTGCGGGACGGGCGGACGCTCGATACGACGTGGGCCAATGTGAGGCTCTCGGATGGGACGACGATCGGCATCGGCTCGGAGATCACGGAGCGGATACGAACGGAAAACGCCCTGCGGCGCAGCGAGGCCTATCTGGAGGACTCGGAGCGGCTGGGCCACATCGGCACATGGGCGTTGAACACATCCACTCTCGAAATCACTTTCTGGTCCAAGGAACACTATCGCATCTTCGGCTTCGACCCCGAGAAAGGCCTCCCGACCCTGGACGCGGTGATGGCCAGGATTCATGGGGACGACGGCGCCGTTCGGGAGGCCATTATCCGGGCGGTCCGTGGGAAGAAGGACTTTGACGTAGCTTACCGAATCCTCCTTCCCGATGGATCCGTCCGGAACATTCACGCCCTGGGGCGCCCGTTCGTGAACCGCACCGGCGAAGTGGTGGAGTTCAGCGGCGTGTCCATGGACGTGACCGAGCGTAAGCTGGCGGAACAGGCCGTGCAGCTTTCGCTCGAGCAGCACCGTACGCTGGCCGCGCGGCTCGAGAGGGTTCGGGAGGAGGAGCGGACGCGCTTGGCGCGCACCATCCACGACGATCTGGGGCAGGTTCTGACCGGCATCAAGTTGGATTTGAGAACCGAGCTGGATCACCCGCCGCCCAGCCGGCGGGCGCGCGCCAGGAGGTTCCAGGCCATCCTGAAGCTGATAGACGACGCCATCCAATCCGTCCGCAAGATCGCCACGGAGCTAAGACCGGGAATCCTGGACGATCTCGGGCTGGTGGCCGCGATGGAATGGGCGGCCCAGGAGCTCGCGGCGCGCACGGGCGCAAAGTGCACCCTGGATTTGCCGCGGGAAGACCCGGTAACGGAGCCGGAGGCCGCCACGGCGATGTATCGGATTCTGCAGGAAGCGCTGACCAACATCGCGCGTCACGCGGAAGCCACCGAGTTCAGCGTGCGCCTGGGCGAAGAGTCCGGCCTTGTGCGCCTGGAGGTACGCGATAATGGAAAAGGCTTCCAGGAGGCGCGGTTGCCGGCGGGCGGATCGCTCGGAATCGTGGGAATGAGGGAACGGGCGCTCCTGTTGGGGGGGCGCCTGACCATCGTAAGCGCGCCCGGGGAGGGCGCCACGCTTACCGCCTGGATACCGGGGAGGCGAGACAAGCGCGAGGCGAAGTGACCAAGGTACTCATTGCCGACGATCACCCGGTGGTGAGAAAAGGACTGAAGGCTATCCTGGCCAACGAGCTGCCGGGAGTTCTGTGCGGCGAAGCGGCCAACGGGCAGGAGGTTCTCGATCAGGCAGCTCTCCTCGATTGGGACATCGTCATTCTGGATATCGCCATGCCGGGGCGAAGCGGTCTGGATGCCCTCAAAGAGCTCAAGCACACGCGGCCCAAACTCCCCGTGCTGGTGCTGAGCAACTATCCCGAATCGCAATATGGAAGGCGGACGCTGATGACCGGCGCTTCCGGGTTCATGAACAAGGAAAGCGTACCGGACGAGCTGGTGGGGGCGATCAGACGGATTCTGGCGGGGCGCATGTACGTAAGCCCGGCCATGGCCGAGAGCCTCGCCGAGCACATGGATGAGGGCTCCGGCCGGCCGCCGCACGAAAGCCTCTCCAACCGGGAAATCGAGGTGCTGCGGCTGCTCGGCTCCGGCAAGACTACCCGGCAGATCGCCTGGGAGCTCCATCTGAGCCCGACCACCATCAGCACATACCGGGCCCGTATTTTGACAAAGCTGAATATGAAGACCACCGCCGAGCTGATCCACTATGCGATTGGCTGCGGTCTGACGGACTGACCCGGATAGCCACCGCGCGACGCTCCGGTGTGATTTTGGCATAGTGTCGCAGGCACGCGTCGGCGCGTTGCCTTGGGTTCAGAGTTCTCTTCCTCGAGAAGCTCTCAGGAATTTCGGTGTTTCCTGTCCCCGAATTGCCCCCCAGGGCATCCGGGTCCCTCCTGCTACCCAGATTCGAACAGCCTTCCAACAGTTCAAAAGTGTCAACCATGTCCCCGGTCCAAAGTGTCAATGATGTCATCGGTCCGGACCTTGTATCAGGGCACGGCTTGAGCCGTGCCGGTCACGTGCGCCGTCACGGGGCTTTAGCCCCTGACTTTCGGGAGCGTGGGAAGGACTCCCGCAGTGGGCTTGCCACCCAGGGGCTAAAGCCCGGCAAATGCATCGCGTTCGGCACGGCTGAAGCCGTGCCCTGATACAAAGCCTGTTGTTTCAAGAAATTAGACCATGGAAACTCAGCTTCGCCGAAGTTGACTTCGGAATTCGGGATTAGAGATCGGGCGCCGGCGCAGTGCGCGGCAGCCGCACCTTATAATCCTCCAATCTTGTCCTGGCCTTGTATCAGGGCACGGCTTTAGCCTGAATCCCGGTCCGGACCCGTATCAGGGCAAGGCTTGAGCCTGAATCCCGAAGCCGGGTTGCCTTGTATCAGGGCACGGCTTGAGCCTGAATCCCGAAGCCGGGTTGCCTTGTATCAGGGCACGGCTTGAGCCTGAATCCCGAAGCCGGGCGCCTTGTATCAGGGCACGGCTTGAGCCTGAATCCCGAAGCCGGGCGCCTTGTATCAGGGCACGGCTTGAGCCTGAATCCCGAAGCCGGGCGCCTTGTATCAGGGCACGGCTTGAGCCTGAATCCCGAAGCCGGGCGCCTTGTATCAGGGCACGGCTTGAGCCTGAATCCCGAAGCCGGGCGCCTTGTATCAGGGCACGGCTTCAGCCGTGCCGGTCACGTGCGCCATCACGGGGCTTTAGCCCCTGCCGCTTTTCGGCGTGCCAGATACGAGAAACAGTGCCGAAATTTCTCCGGCGAATCGACCAATCCCGCTTCCACGGGGTTCGCAGCGATGTATTCCCGGTGCTGCAAGAAGCTTCGCTGGTCTTCCACCCGCGATTCGGAGAACCCGCGCTGCCAGACTTCTCCCCAATAGCCGCATTCCTTCTTCAGGCGGTAGGAAAACCCACCCTTGATGAACTGCATGGCCTTTTCGATGGTCATGCCGCCGCCTACCGTCATCAACAGGTGGAAATGGTCCGGCATGATTACAAAGTCATGGAGTCGAAACTTCCCAGCCGCTACGTACCAACGCAGCACATCAATCAACAACCTTGCATTTCGTTCCGACTGCGGCAAAGGGCGTCCCTGGCTGGTCCTGGTGGTGGCGAAGAACGTGCGCGCCGAACTCACGATGCTGTCCGGGCAGGCATTGCGTGCGGGTCTTGCCATGGCCAGAGGCCGGGGGCTAAAGCCCGGTTCCTTTCGATAACGATTCGGCACGGCTAAAGCCATGCCCTGATACGAGGCCGATCATGCCTACGTGCGATCTCAAATGTAGAAACTCTAGGGGCAGACGAAAGCGTCCGTCTCAGAGTACAGTGCGTGGAACGGGAAAACGTCGCGGGAAAATATGGAAACTCCAGGGCACGGCTGGAGCCTTGCCGAAAAAGCATGGGCTTTAGCCCTCGCGCCTACACCTCCCCGCACCAGGGGCTAAAGCCCACGTCTTACCCGCCTCTCTGGCACGGCTAAAGCCATGCCGTGATACACCCAGGGGCTAAAGCCCGGCATATGCATCCCGTTCGGCACGGCTAAAGCCATGCCCTGATACAAAGCGGGACCCGCCCGGACCGGGGGATCCGCCCCAGCATTTCCGCGAGATGCGCGGGGCCGGGAGACGCAAGTTGACCTCGTAGTATAAATAACGACAAAAAGACTAATTTATCTCTACAAATAAGTGCCTTTAGCAACACTAACGATAGTTTACAGTATTAACTGGGCAGTACTAAGCAATGTCTTTAGAACTGATTAAGCAATCACCTTATCGAGACCGGGTATTTCTCTTAGATAACTCCCGCAGCCGCACGGATCGCGGCACTAGCGGCCTTTTCGAGAGGCGCGGCATGAACGGACTACGGGCCGGCGAACGCTCCGCGGAATTACGTTACAGCGTAGCCGTCGGCAGCTTCGCATTATCGTTGCTGGCGCGAGTGGCGCTCGATCCTGTACTTCAGGACGAGCTGCCTTTTGTCACATTTTTCGCCGGGATAGCCGCGGCCGCCTGGTTCGGCGGCTTGGGGCCATCGCTGCTGACGATGGCGCTCGGTTTTGTGGCCGCCGAGTGGTTCTGGGTGGGCCACGGACACGCGCAGTTATTAACTACGCCTCGCGACTTCGCGGTGGCCGGCTGCTATTTCCTGGTTGCTTCGATCATCGTTCTCTTAAGCGATGCCACCCATAAGGCGCGCGAGTACGCGGCGGCCCGGCAAGCGGAGCTGGAACGGGAAACCGGTAGGCGAGTGCGGGCGGAAGAGGAATTACGCGGGGCGCGGGACGAATTGGAGTTGCGGATCCGGGAGCGCACGGCCGAGCTGAGCAGCGCCGTGGAAGCCGAGGAGACCGAGAAGAAAGCCCTGGCCCATAAGAGCGAGGAACTGGAGCGCTCCAACGCCGAATTGCAGCAGTTCGCCTACGCCGCATCCCACGACCTTCAGGAGCCGCTGCGCATGGTGGCCAATTTCACCCAACTCCTGGCGGAGCGATATTCGTCGCGCCTCGACGACGATGGCCGGGAATTCATCGCCTTTGCCGTGGGCGGCGCCGTCCGCATGCAGGCGCTGATACAGGATCTGCTGGCTTATTCGCGGGTGGGCGCCAGGGCCAGGAGTTTCGAGCCGGTGGACTGCAACGAGGCGTTCGGGCGCGCGGAGTCGAATCTATACGCCTCGATTGGCGAAAGCGCCGCGCTGGTGAGCCACGACGAATTGCCGGTAATCCAGGCGGACGCGACGCAAATGGTGCAGGTCTTTCAAAACCTGGTGGGCAACGGGATCAAATTCAAGGGCGCGGAGCCTCCGCGGGTTCACGTTTCCGCGGTGAGGAAGGGCGGCGACTGGGTCTTTTCGGTGCGCGATAACGGCATTGGCATCGAGCCGCGGTACGCCGAGCGCATTTTCGTCATCTTCCAGCGTTTGCACCGTCCCGAGGATTATCCCGGCAACGGCATCGGGCTGGCTCTTTGCAGAAAAATCGTGGAGCGCCACGGAGGAGAAATCTGGCTGGAATCCCAACCCGGACAGGGATCCACGTTCTTCTTCAGTATTCCGGTCGACGGCCAGAGGACCGGATTGGCTAACGGGAAGCAGGGAAGTGAGTAAGGAAAGGTGTAGGGATTCGAATGGGCGGAACAACCGCGGAACTTTTATTGGTGGAAGACAATGACGGCGATGCGCGCCTGACTCGGGAAGCGCTGAAATCGGGCCGTCTGTGGACCCACCTGAATGTGGTCCGGGACGGCGCGGAGGCCATGGCCTACCTGCGCCGGGAGGGTAAGTTCAGCGCCGCGACGCGCCCGAACCTGATCCTGTTGGATCTCAACCTTCCCCGAAAAGACGGGCGGGAGGTGTTGCAGGAAATCAAATCCGACGAGGATTTGAAGCGCATTCCGGTGGTGGTGGTGACCACCTCCACGGCGGAAGAGGACATCCACCTCGCGTACGGGGCGCACGCCAACTGTTACATCCCCAAACCCGAGAACCTGAACGAGTTTCTGGCGGTGGTGGAGGCCATCGAACATTTCTGGCTGGCCATCGTGAGGTTGCCGTCTTCATGAGCAGCCAATGCATTGGCGTCCTGATCATCGAGGACAACCCGGGCGACGCGCGGCTGGTTCAGGAAGCCCTGAAGGGGGCCACGGCCCCCAGCTTTACGGTAGAGTGGGTGGACCGTCTTTCGATCGGCCTCGCTCGCATGGCCGAGGGAGGCGTCGACGTGCTGTTGCTGGACCTCGGTCTCCCCGACAGCCAGGGATTGGAGGCGCTGGCGCTGATTCGCGCTTTGGCGCCGACCGTTCCGGTGGTGGTGCTGAGCGGGGCCGACGACGAACAATTCGCGGTGGAAGCGGTGCAGGCGGGCGCCCAGGATTACCTGGTGAAAGCCTATGCCAACCCCCACCTGCTGACGCGGGCGTTGCGCTACGCCATCGAGCGCAAGCGGGCCGACGAGGGGCTTCGGGAAAGCGAGGAGCGCCTGCGCCTGGCCATGGCGGCGGCCAATGAAGCCATCTGGGAATACAATCCCGCCACGGGATATGCGCTGTGGAATGAAACATACAGCGGCGCTTCGGGAGGCGCGCCGGAGACCTGGTGTCCCGCCGAATTGGGGAAGCGCATTCACGATGAAGACCGCGAACGGGTGCTGGGGAGCCTGTTCGAAGCGCTGGAAGGCCAGGCGGTCTCGTGGAGCGCGCAGTACCGGCTACTGCGCGCCGATGGCCAATGGTCCGACATCCATGACCGGGCCGTAATCGCCCGCGACAGCATGGGCAAGGCGACGCGGGTGGTGGGGGCCATGCTCGACGTCACCAGCCTGAAGCGGGCCGAGGAAGCGCTGCAGCAATCCAACCAGAGGCTGCAGCGGCTTTCGAGAGACCTGCTGCGCGCCCAGGATTACGAGAGGCGGAGGATTGCGCGGGAACTGCATGACAGCACGGCACAGCTCCTGGCGGCGCTGGGCATGAATCTCAGCCGTCTCAAAGAACCCGGGCTGGCCCCGGAGCGCCGGGCGCAGGCCCTTTCGGAGGCCACCGATCTGGCGGCGGCCTGCTCGGCGGAGATTCGAACCGTAACGTATCTCCTGCATCCGCCCCTGCTCGACGAAGTCGGGCTCCCGGCTGCGTTGCAGGCCTACGCTCGGGGCTTCAACCAGCGGACCGGGATCGAGGTCGAAATCGAAGTGGCGCCCGATTTCGAGCGGCTCGGCGCGGAGGTGGAAGCCACTCTTTTCCGCATCGTCCAGGAAGGGCTGGCCAACGTCCACAAGCATTCGGGCAGCCCGTCGGCGATCATCCGGCTGGAACGGGACGACCGCGAAGTGCGGCTGGTATTGGGGGACCGGGGCCGCGGTCTTCCCGAGGCGCTGCGAACGCCGGCCAAGGGATTCGTGCGCTTTGGGGTGGGCGTCATGGGTATGCGCGAGCGCGCCGAACAGCTTGGCGGGCGGTTGGTGCTGGCATCGAACGGGGGCGGAGCCAAACTGACGGTCGCTCTGCCGCTGGGTAATTTCAATGAAGAAAACAAGGTTATTGTTAGTTGACGATCACCAGGTTGTCAGGCGGGGCGTAGCCGGGGTCATAGGGGATTCACGGCCCGATTGGGAGGTGTGCGGCGAAGCATCCACGGGCCGCGAAGCCGTGGCGGCCGCCGCCAGTCTCAGGCCGGATATCGTGGTGATGGATATCTCCATGCCCGATATGAACGGCCTGGAGGCCATGCGTGAGATTCTGAAGGACAACCCCTGCACGCAGGTACTGATTTTGTCGATGCATGAATCGGAACAGATCGTCCGCGACGTTCTGGGGGCGGGCGCCCGCGGCTACATTCTCAAGCAGGATGCGGGCAACGACCTGATCACGGCGCTGGAAGCCGTCCGCCAGCATAAGCTGTACTTCACTTCCAGGGTGTCTGAAGTGGTGCTGAGCGGGTATCTGGGTCACGCCGCCGCGGACGCCCTGCCGGAGGCGTTTTCCGGCCGCCTCAGCTCGCGGGAGTTCCAGATTGTCAAACTGGTGGCCGAAAGCAAGTCCAATAAGGAGGTGGCCCACATCCTCGATATCAGCGTCAAGACGGTGGAATCGCACAGGGCGCATATCATGGAGAAACTCGGGTTTCATTCAGTGACCGAACTGGTCCGCTATGCCATCCGCAATAACATCGTGGAGTGCTGACGCCGAACCGGACCTTTGACTGCGGAACATAGCTCCTCGTTCCTGGAACACCTGGACGGGGACGAGAAGGAGTATCTCATGGACGTTACAAGAATCATCTCCGAGCTTCGCGCGGAGCGGGAAGACATCGAACAGGCGATCCTCTACCTGGAGCGACCCGAGACAGCGGCGCGGCCGGTAATCGCCATCGCAAGACCCGGCGGCGTGTCCAGGCGAACTTCGAGCTCCCTGAAAACCAGCAGGCTCGCCGCACACGGCAGCGACGAGCCTGCAAGCGCCGCGTAGGAGCATCCGCGGAATGGCGGCGTGCGTCGCAAAAACCTCGCACGCCGGAGGACGTCACTGCACCGGAAATCGGTTCCTTCAAAACGCCGCCTGCCGCTGGGCCTGGCGGGCGGCCATGGCCGACAGCATCAAACTAATGATTATCATCGGCGCCAAACCGATCACTTCGGCTCCTTTCCACGTTTGCCCGTCCCGGCAAAGGTAGGCTACCGCGGTAGTGAGATTGATGGTCAGGGCGCCGGCGCAGACCACCAGGCTGAACCACCGGGGCAGGCCGGTATCGTCCATTTCGCTGTACCGGCAGGCGCTCATGACGATGCCCAGCCCCAGCGTGCAGGCGCACACCGCGCTCAGGAAGGACATGGGCGCCCGCGACTGCCAGACATAGCTGGGAACCCCGGTCATGTAGCCCATGGCGGCCACGATTCCGATCGCGAAGATGATCGAGCCCAGAATGGCGATCATCTTAAGGCGCTTTTCGAACCACCGGTGGGTGTGGCGCAGGAACAATGCCACCGCGCCGAGCAACAGAACGACCAATGTGTTGGGCGCGATGACATCCCCGTTCGCCACTCCCAGGTTGGCGGCGATCATGGTTTCCACTCTGGGCCCGACCCCGAACGCTCTCTCGGCCACCAGCGAGACGACCATCGACATGGTGACCATGGCCAGCACCGACGTTACCCGAGGGAACCAGCAGCCAATTCCAATCAACGCCAGGCCGCAGGCCGCAAACCCCACCGCGGCGGCGGGCGAAGTGGAAACGCTGGCCGGCAGGAACTGGGTGTCGGGCGCCCGGTGCAGCGCCATGGCCACCAGGATGGCGATTCCCAACCCGGCGCACATGCCGCCGCTCACGATCAGACCGGCGTGGTAGATGGGGCCCGCTCGATATTCGTTTCGCATGGCCCTGGGTTACGCGGCGGCCGGCGACGTCCGTTGCGAGCATCCTGGAATGTGCCCGGTCCTCGCGCGCCGGTAACGCTCCAACGACCGGATCAGTGACAGTACGGTCTCCCGGCGCCGGTACAAGGCCGCCAGTTCGAACTCGTACCTGCGCTGCCGAAGTTCAGCCTGCACGTGCTTGTTCGCCTCCCAAGTTGAGTTTGCATCGGAAGACCGGCGCCGGGGTATCCCAACAAACCCCGATTTAGCGAAGTGTGAGCGGCAGTTTCACCGGCTGTTTTCCCCTACGAAACGCGGGGGGCGCGCGGCCGCTCTACAGTCTCCCGCCTGAATCGTGGGCAATGGATTGTCCGGAATTCGGTACGCGTGGGGATACCGAAGGGCGCCCCGTCAGCCCCATGCTTATCAAAGGGGGGGCTTCGACCCCGGATCGAAGGAATTCGAGGTGATGGAAAAATGACGACCGTGGCGCTGTACTGCGAGCAACCGGTCCTGACGGCCGGCCTCCAGACCGTAATGGACGGTCTGGACGACTTCACGCTGGCGGCGGTCTTTACCGACCTCGATTCGCTGCTGGAGCATATCCGAGCACGCCGCCCGAACGTAGTTCTTCTGGAGGTGACCTCGGCCATCACCTTCGCCACGCTTACCAGGCTGAAATCCACGGCGGGCGATGCGCCGATCATTCTCTGGGTTGACGTGATCGCCATGGAGTTTGTGTCCCAGGCGCTCGCTCTGGGAGTCCGCGGCATCCTCCGCAAGAGCCTGCCCATCGAGCTTCAGATCAAATGCCTGCGCAACGTGGCGGCGGGCGACTTATGGGTGGAACAGGGCCTCTGCGACCGGCTTCTCACATCCAAGCGGATCGCTCTGACCCGGCGGGAACGCCAGTTGGTGAGCCTCCTGGCCCAAGGACTGAAGAACAAGGAGATCGCCTATGCCATGACCTTGAGCGAGGGAACGGTGAAGGTGTATCTATCGCGGCTCTTTCAGAAAGTAGGCGCCAACGACCGCTTTGACCTCGCCCTGTATGCGCTCAAGAACCTGTTTTTCGACCCAGCGCCCGATTCGGAGCCGGCCCGGGCCGCCGGCGAGGGCCGCCTGCCGGCGCGACTCTCCATGGAACTGCCCCTTCCCGGCTTCGTGAGCATCGAGCGTTCCGTGGCCGGCCTCAGATCGACCTCCTAACCTGCATGTCTCACAGGTGGCCCGAAGACGTGGCGCACGCACTCGTGCGCGCCGTGTCGAGACTCTTCTCGACACGTTCGGGGTGCGGACAGTCCGTCGAGCCGGGGCGTCGGCATGAGTGCCGATGCGGCACGCACGAGTGCGTGCGCCACGTTGTCACGGCGCCGGGGCCGGGCATGCCCGCTATAAGTGAAACTGCCACCAGAATAAGGAGCGGCTATGTCAACTGAACCCGTCAAGGTACTGCTGGTTGAAGACAACATGGGAGACGCCTGCCTGCTGTACGAGGCCCTGGCCGAAGCCCTGCCCGAGCAGTTCCAGACGACCCACGTCCGGCGGCTCAGCGAGGCGCTGGAGCACCTGTGGGAAGAGACCTGCAACGTGGTCCTGCTCGATCTGGGGCTGCCGGACAGTCACGGCCTCGACACGCTGGTGGTAACGCGGGCGCAAGCGCCGGGCGTGCCCATCGTGGTGCTGACGGGTTTCCAGGACGAAGCGCTGGCAGTCGAGGCGCTCAAAGGGGGGGCGCAGGACTATCTGGTCAAGGGGCAGGTGGATAGCAAGCTGCTGGTGCGCTCCCTGCGCTATGCCATTGTGCGCAAGGCGACGGAGGAGGCGCTGCTGGGGCAGGGAGTAGCTCTGGCCAGGGCGGAGGAACTGCAACGCTCGCGGCGGCGGCTGATAGCCGCGCACGAGCGCGTTCGGCGGGAAACATCCGCCCAGCTAAACAATGGCGTGCAAGAAAGGCTCTTAATCCTGCAGAGCCACCTGCAAGAGGTTTTGAAGAAGAACAGCTCCGCGCCGGAAACCACCCGCCTTCTAAACGAAGCAATCGACGCAATGAACCAGGTGATCGAGCGGGAAGTGCGCGTTCTGAGCCGCCGCCTCTACCCATCGACTCTCAGCCAAGGGCTGGTCCCGACCTTTCTTGCCTTTGCGGCCCGCTTCACGAATCCGGCCGTTGCAGTAGAGATGGACGAAGGGCTTGTGGGGCGGGAGAAGGCCGACCGGAACTGGATTCCGGAACCGGTGAAGCTGGCGTTGTATCGCATTGCCGAAGAGGCTCTGACCAACGCGACGGAGCACGCCAAAGCCGGCAAGGTCAGCCTGCGGCTGGATATGTCCCGGGAAGGCTGGCTGCGGCTCACGGTGCGGGACGACGGCCGCGGCTTCGATGCGGAAAACGCGCCAGGCGGACTGGGAGTGGGAACCATGCAGGATTACGCCGACGCCGCGGGCGGGCAGTGCGTGGTTCATGGCGCTCCGGGCGAGGGCACGGAGGTGATGGCCGTGCTCCCTCTCTGGCGGCCCGGCGCGGAGCCGCCGGAGGCCCTGGAGAGAGGAGGCGAGTGATGGAAAAGCAGATTGAGACCTGCCCCTGGTGCCATAAAGAGCTGCAGGTGGAATCGGGGCGTCAACGCCTCTACTCGTGTCCCTTTTGCAAGAAGGAATTCACCTTCACTCCCGGCGCCGCTCAGGCTGCCGGCAGGCCGCCGGCGCAACGGCCCGCGGCCGGAGCCGCTTTGCCATCGGACTTCGTCGAGACGCCCTTTGTCAAGGACCTGGTGGACCGCACTCTGGTCTATCTCCTGGATGGCTTGCACGTTCATCTCTCCGGTCCGGCGGGGAGCGGCAAAACCACCATCGCGCTCCACGTGGCCCAGCAGTTGGGCCGTCCGGTGGTGCTCATTCATGGGGACGACCAGATGGGCACCGCGGACCTGGTAGGCAAGGAGAGCGGGTACAAGCGAAGTTATACCCACGACGAGTACATTCATACCGTGCTTAAGGTAGAGGAGGAATCCAAGCCCTTGTGGGTGGGAAGGGCGCTCACGGAGGCCTGCCAGAAAGGCTCGACCGTGGTTTATGACGAATTCACGCGTTCGCGGCCCGAGGCCAACAACGTGCTTCTCTCCGTCCTGGAGGAGCGGGTGCTGCCCCTGCGCGGCGAGCATATAGCCGTGCACCCCGATTTCCGAATCATCTTCACGAGCAATCCCGCCGACTACGCCGGGGTTCACGGCGCCCAGGACGCTCTCCTGGACCGAATGGTCACGATCCTCCTGAGCGGGTTCGATCAGGATACCGAGGCCGGCATCACCCAAACGCACTCCGGGCTGCCGCTGGCGGAGGTGGAGAGGATCGTAGCGCTGGTGCGGGCCTTCCGCGATGCAGGGCTCAAGACCAGCAGCGCCAGCGTCCGTCCGGCCATCCTGATCGCCAGGATCCTCCGGGTGCGGGACGGACACGCCCATGCCGGAAATGCCGTCTTTATCCAGACCTGCCGGGATGTGCTGCTCTCTCAAGCGCGCCGCACGGGCACGACGCCACAGGAGGACCAGCAAAACGACGAGACGCTGTTACGCCTGATCCAGGAAATCTGCGCCGCGCCGCTGCCCATGAAACACCCCACTCTCGATGCGGCATTCCATGGGATGGAGGCCGGGAGCCTTATGGCGGAACTGAGCGAAGACAAGGAGTTTCAGGATCTGCTGCTCAAGAAAATACGGGAGAGGGGGCTGGCCGGCAAGCCGCTCACGACGGTCGCGTAGAGAATCTCAAGACGGCGGCATCGCCGCGCCGTAGAGCGGGCCTCCGGCCTGCCATGCCCGCATCCATGCGGGCATTCTTTCTACCTGCCGCGGCCGAAGAACGTCGGCGAGGACGCCGACGTGGCAGGCCGGAGGCCCGCTCTACGGCCGGGATTGCCTCATGCGGCGGAAGCCTCAAGGCGCGCCAGTCTTTCGTCGATTTTGGCCAGAGACGCTTCCAGTTGTCCTTGAGGAGCCTGGCTGCAGAAGACGGGGTTGTTGACCCACCAATCCATGCCCATCTCCTTGGCCTTGTCCACCGAACAAATCACCAGGCGGATCTGAATGGAGAGTAACTCAATATCCACCAGCTTGATCTTGATGTCGCCGGCGATGACAATGCCTTTGTCCAGCACCCGCTCGAGGACATCCGACAGAGTCGAACTCTGCAATGCGTGAGTAACTGCCTGTTGCGCCATGAAAGATCTCCTATAATGTCAGAAAAGCCGCCCCAAGGGCCCCAGATCGAGATTCAGGTCGTCCTCTTCCAGGCCGAATTCCCTTCGCAGGCGATCGATTTCTTCCGCCTGTCCCATCAGGGTGAGGCCCAGCCGCTCGATTTGTTCCCCGGTGAGCGAGCCCGCGTCGATACGCCGGAGCGCCTGGCGCTCCAGCACTTCGTGTAAGAGCTTGACGAGAGTGAGGACGAGCTGGCCAAGCCCGTTCTTCAGGCGGTCCGGGTCCAGATCCAGGCGGGCCCGGGCCGGAGCTCCGTTATGTGGAGGCCGCCACTGAATCTTGTCGTCCTGCTGCATCACCAGGGCAAAATCCCGGATGGATTCAGACTCGACATGGGCTATTTCGGCAGCTTCCATTTGTGCTCCCCTTTCCGACCTCGAGCGTCAAACCGGCTGAGGCTCGTCTGTTCCCCAGGCTCTCCCGCGCGGTCTCGATGGAGGTCAAAACCAGATTCAGACCCAAGTACAGAAGGTCCACGTCGGCGACCGAAATGGTCACCTCGCCCGCCACCACCACGCCCTTGTTCAGCACGCGGTCGAGGACCTCGCAGACCGAAACGCGTTCGTCTTCCTCCAGCGCGCACAGTTCGGCGGTGAATCCATCGCCGCCAGGCGCGGTTTCAGGCTGCATCACGGCTGGCCATCTCCCGTATGGCGGGCCTGTACAGGCGCCGCCCAAACTTCTCCAACTGTTCCAGACCGGCGATCTCCGGCTGTCTGTAAACCAGGGTCTGTCGCTTATCGGGAAACGCTTGCCGAAAACTCTCGGCCACCAGCCGCTCCCTTGGCGGCAGGCTGGAACACAAGCGGCAACTTCCCGGCGGCGTCATCAGGTTCAGGAACACCAGCGGGGTGGCCATGCCCATGCGGTCGCAGGCGCCCACCAGATCCCTGGTTTCCTCGAGCGCCATCCGCGTCGGGATGCTCACCACATACAGCGCCGCGGCGGTGGGGTTTTGAAGCAGTTCCCGGAGTTTCTTCAAGTTCCGGGAGATTTCGACCAGCGCGTCGGCGAATCCCGGCAATTGGAGAATGCGCTCGTACTTCAGAAAGAGGTTGAAGAAGGCCTTCAGCCAGTCGTTGATAAGATCGGGGAGTTCCAGCAGGCGAATCAGGTGGCCGGTTGGCGCGCAGTCCAGCACGAACAGGTCGTAGGTGTCGCGGGCCAGAAGGTCCATGATGCGGGTGAGGGCCATGATTTCATCGAGCCCCGGCGGCGCCATGTCCATCATCTTCTCGAGGACGACACGGTCAAAGGTGAGGTCGAAGCCCCGGGATATGGACTCGAGAAAGCGCTCGAGGTCCTCGGCGTAGCGCGTTTTCAGCCTTTCAAATTCCGCTCGCGCGTCGATTTCCATGGCGGTCAAGCCCGGTAGGAGCGCGGTGGGCCGGGGGCCGATTTCCACTTGCAGGCAGGCCGAGAGGGAGTGGGCCGGGTCGGTCGAGAAAAGCAGAATCCGCTTGTCGGGAAAGTCGCGGGCCAGCCGCACCGCGGTAACGCACGAAAGCGTGGTCTTGCCAACGCCGCCTTTGCCGGCAAACAGGATAAACCGCATTTCGGGAAACGGGGGCGGGGGCGCATGCAGGACCGCCGGCTCGTAAAACGAGCCAGGCCGGGCCGCGCTCACCGGTGTTCGAGTGAGCCGCCGGGCGTGTTCCCAGAATCCGGATAATCGCTCCAGCCCGCGAACCTCTTCCGCGAACAACTCAATTCCCCAGGCCGAACAAGGGGCCTTGATTCCGGCCAGGAGCTCTTCGATCTCGAACTGCTCGACGGAAGCGGCCGCCGAGCAGGCTGGGCAACCGCTCTCGAAATGGAGCCGGTTCGCGATCACATCCGATACCGGCATTTTCCGCCCCAAGAGTTCCTTGAACAGCGCCCTTGTCACATGCACGCCGAGCGGCTCCGCAATGGCGACGGGAACGAATTGGGAACGTACAGGGTCGCGCAGCAGGCTCTCTATCCGCTGCAGCGAGGATTTCCATTCGGCCACAAACAGGTCGAGGCAATCCGGGCTGCCGTCCCGGCTGAACACCCGCCGCATGTACCGGCGCTTGGCCAGCAGCGCCTCCAACATGCCAAGCCATCGCCGAATCAGTTCGGGCATGGCCAGCAAGCGCAGGGTATGGCCGCTGGGCGCGGTATCCACCACGATGCAGTCGTACCGGTTGGCCTCCACCCAGGAGGAGATCTCGAAGAAGGCCATCAACTCATCCAGGCCGGGCAGGGATAGGCTCAGGAATCGATTGATGTCCTCATCGTCGAGGAAAGTGCCGGCGGCGGCGATCTTTCGCAGCATTTCGCCGTTCCGCTCGCGGAATTCCGCCAGGCACTGCCGGGCGTCCAGCTCGATGGTCCGCAGATTGGAAGGAAGCGCACAACCCGCCAGGCAGTCCACCACGGAGTGAGCGGGATCCGTGGAAACCAGCAGGAGGGAACGGTCCGGGTTCAGCGCGGACATGCGCAACGCGGCGGCCGTGGCGCAGGTGGTCTTGCCCACGCCGCCCTTGCCGCCGAACAGCAGGAGCCGAAGATCTCGCTTATCGAAAAATGAGGGCGTCTGTCGGCGCATGCCGGTGGTCCGATCCCTTACGAACTGTCGGGCTCCCGGCGAAGCTCCCCGAGATCCGATTCGTCAGTCTCATCCTCGTTGTTCAGGCGGCTCTCGATGGCATCCAGCCGGTCCAGCAGGAGCTTCTCCTCGGCCTCGAACTGTGGTTCGGAAATCCGCCCGGTTTCCAGTTGCATATAGAGCATCCGCAGTTGCTCGGTGATCGACTGGGCTTCGCCGGCGAGCTCCTCCTGGGCGAGCTTTCCGATCTCCTTGAATATCCACAGAATGCCGTGGACAGGGAAGAAGAGGATGTCGTCCACCAATAGCATTACCGCTCCAAATCGAGTTCGACGAAGTTATGCGGCGCCCAGGGCCCGCTATAGTCGAAGGCGAAGCTGTTGTCGAACAACTTGGCCGCGGCGAACACGCCCGCGGAGAACGCTTCCGGCGCGTCGCGCCCCACCAGGCACGCCAGGTTCATGACCTCTTGTTCATTGCGGCGGGGATTCGACTTGAATTCGGCGCACAGAGGGGCGAGGATGCGCTCCACCTTCCGCGTGTGCTCCTCCCGGTCCTCGTTCAGCAGGCGGTCGAACATCCGGCCCAACTCGATTTTTTCCTCCTGGGTGAACTCGTGGCGGGCGCTCATGAGGCGGTCCCGCGCCATTCGCAGTTCCGCGTGGGTATTGACGAAGTACTCGAAGATATTCGGCACGTCCAAGGTCACGCGCAGCCCCATTTCCACTCTGCCGGCCACGCGCTGGAGTTGCTCCTGAAAGGCATGCCGATTCCGGATCAGGATCCCGCGGATGGCTTGCGGGCTGGCGGCAATGGTGCCGAAGGCCATGGGCAGCGGGGTGGTTTCCTCCATCAGGCGCTTGAGCACCGCCTGGTGGGCGGTGAGGTTGGCGCGTTCCGGCCGGATCTTAGGACCAGCCAGGCCGCTGACCACCGCGGCCACGCGGCCGTCCGTGATGGTGTACACGTCCTTTCCCTGGAGGCCCAGAGCTCGATAAGTCCGCGGCTCGGCGCCCGCCACAATGGCATAGATATAGCTCCTTCCGCTGGCCACAGGCACGGACGGCTCCTCACTTGGGCCGGCGGCCAGAGCCGTGCCGTTGGTGTCTCTCATGGCCTCCTCCTGGCTTTGGCGGACCGCACGCGGAGCAGGCGCCATCTCCATCGATCCTCCAGCCAGAGACGCCGCGACTCGGCGTCCGACAGCCGGATGCGCTCCCCCAGCAGACGCGACGCTCCGGCCTTCGCCAGAGGCGCTCCCGTGGAAGCGGGACAGAAACGGAAGTTCCCGCGGTGGCGGTTGGCGGGGACGTGGGCGGAAGTCCTGAGCGTCAGCATGGGCGGGCTCCCTCAGTAGCGGATCTTGAATCCGCCCGCGCCGCGCCGGGGCGCGGGTTTGAACTCCAGGCCGGGCAGGCGCGCCGGCGTTCCCTGGCCGGAAGCAGCCACCGCCTGGAGCAGCTCCTGCTTGGCCTTTTCAATCTGGCCGAGACGGGCGTCGATAAGCGCCACCCGCTGGTTGGCGCTCTTACGCTCCATACCCCGCCGGGCCTTTTCCATCTCCAGGCAAGTGATTTGCATGTAGCTCCGGTAGGGCAGGGAGAGCTGATCCACCCGGCCGGAAAGCGTGCGAATGCTGGTCAGACCTTTCGTTGGAATGGCCATGGCATCACTCCTTTCCATTGTTCCCAAAGACGCGCCGCTTGGCGCTCCGGAACGGCCTCACGGCGGCGCCACAGATTCGGCTCATGCTTTCATCGATTTTGCGCGGCATCACCGACTGCCCCTCGCGCGTGACTTTGGCCGTTTCCGTGGTAAGTACGTCATGGCAGACCCACTGGAAGACCGGATCGTCCAAACTGGCCCGCGCCTGACGGTGAACCAGAATCCTGGCGATGGCAATGGTGGCGCGAATGGTCGGCCGGTGGTTGTTGACGCCGGTACCTCGCAACTCGCGCACGATGTCCACAATGATCTCAGTGTCCTGGCGGGAGGCGCCCGACTGCGCCATGGCTATCTGAATCTCCGTCTCACGGTCGAAGTTGCCCATCTGTATGGTGATCAGCCGGTCCATCAGCGCGTCCTGGGTCTTATGAACCCCGGCGTACTCCTCGGGGTTGGAGGTGAAGATCGCCCGGAAGTTGGGATGGACTTCAAGATACCCCTCGCCCGACCGCCGCAGGCTCGGGAGATTCAGTATCCTCTCCTCCAACACGCTCAGGAGGGCGTTATTCGCTTCCGGGCGGGAGCGGTTGAACTCGTCGTAGATCAAAGTGTTCCCGTTGGCGCAGGCCGTGGTGAGGCGGTTATCCACCCAGAGAGTATTCATGTTCTCTTCCGTCCTGAGCACGGAATGTATGTAATTGTCGATCAGCTTCGACTTGCGGTAACCGGAATCCTTGCCAACCAGGTCCGAGCTGCCGAATTCGTCGTCGCCATGAATGAGAGTGACCGGGTGGCCGAGTTTGGCCGCCACGTGGAAGGCCAGCGTGGTCTTGCCGGTTCCCGCGGCGCCCGCGAAATGCACCGCATAACCGACTTCCAGGTACGCGAGCGCTCTTTCAGCCAGGGCCTGAATGTACGGACTGGCCACGAACTGGTCGCTGGCCTCGGCCTCGATGCTGTCGCCACCCGGCTGCACTCTCACGACAACTTCCCTGAGGTCTTCGCTTTCTGTCTCCACCATCGGAATGCTCACTTTTCTGCCGCCGAAAATTAGCGCTTCTTCGATCCCTTGAACCGTGTTCCTTGGGCCCGCGCGGCGACCGGCCTATGAGCCGGCTTGTGCGTGCGCGGCTCCGCTTTGGGCGCCGGCTCTTGGGTCTTGGCCTCGGCCGGCTGCTGGTGTTTCTGCGCGGTCCGGCTTTCGAAAAGCAACGGACCAAACCACGCCCGGTGGGCGTCCGCGCGATCACGCGCGAACCCGGCGCACAGAGTGGAAACCCGGTCGCGCCGCTCGTCGGTCCGGCGAATCAGGTCGCCCAGCAAGGCCATTCGGGCCTGGCGCGAGGACACAATTGCGTCCCGCAATCCCGTCATAGCTATCGTCAATGCACCCACGTTCGTCCTCCCTTGTCCAATCTCACCGAAACCCAGACGTAGCAACCGCGCTTCCGTCTTGCGCCTTGGCCACCCGCGCGCCGAACCCGCCGGTGGGCGCCGGACAGGAGTTGTTCACGCTGCCAGGCCTACTGCTCCCGCCGGCCCGAGTTCCGGTCCCCACCGATGGCCGCTACGAGCTCTTGCCGGCCCAGGCCCTGCGGGCGCCGGCCAAATCGTTTCTCACATCCCTCCGATGAGCGCCAACCGAACGCCTCAGGCTGTTCAGAAAAGCCACGCGTTCGTTTCTTGTCCGCCTGGCCATGGCCATACGAGCGCTGCCGTTGTGAGCGCAAAGCTCGGTAACCGCCCGGCTCCGCCCCTTGGCGTCATGCTGCAACTCGCTCATCAGACTGCCGCGCATCTTGCGCATGGCGAGAATTTCGCCGCACAAGCGTGTCATATCGTTCGTCAACATGTTCCTGCCTCCTTTTATGTCTTGCGGCCCCGCGAGATTCCCAAGCCGGAAGAGGCCCCTGTGGAGGCCTCGGACCGGCGACGGGAATCCTGCCAGGCACTGTTCTAGGCCGGCGCCGCGGCGCTGGCGGTCAGACCGATGGCTTCGGCGTACTTCAGGTACGTCTCAACCGAAGCGATTACGACGCGAGCTTCAACCGAGAGCAACTCGATGCCAACCAGCGACACCTTGACCCAAGCATCGATCACGATGCCCTTGTCAAGAATACGGTCGACAACCTCTGCCAGGCTCGATGAATCCGTGGACTTTGCTACTTTTGCCATTGTTTGTTCTCCTTTCCGGCTTTCCTCTACCGTAAGTAGGCCTCACGTTACGTTCGACCTCGAAGTGAAGTGAGCACGCCAGAGGCCAAGCCGTCCGGCAAAAGCGTCCAAAAGACTAAGTAAAGGTTTCATGGAGATAGGGCGTTCCTTGCGGATAACTCACCGTACCATATCGGAGTTGGTTCCATGGAGCGCATTCCCTATAATCCATCTACAGACGCTACAAAGTTGTAAGGCGGCCATGGCCCGCTCAATAACAGCTTGGCCGCGCTGGGCGGACGGATATGCCTGGCCTTTCGCAGAAACTCATCCGCATAGGTTGCAGGCGTCAGAAAGTACAGCGAAATGAGAAGCCCGTGGCCGGACGAGGAGACCTCTCTCCGCTGCTCCGTGGAGCAGCCCGAGAGTAAGTCCGTAATTCGATCGGCCAGTTGCGTCTCCTCCGGAGCGAGGGCGTTTGCGAAGTCGTAGCGAGCGCGCACAGAGGCGAGGTAAGCGGCTCCCGGAGACGAGGGCGCGCCGGGGAGAATCTTGGCGCGCGCCGGCCAGAGCACACGTACTGCAATCTCCGTCAGCCCGAGTAGCCGGGTCAGAAGCGCCTCGTACTCCTGGCGGTGGTCCTCCAGATAGCGTATGACCGCGGACTCGGATTCCATCACGCATCCATATCGCAGGGGAATGACGGCCTGTTTGGCATGAATCGCTTCGACCACTCTCTCATAGGCCAGCAGGCGGGAAATGCCGGGTGGTGAATCGACATTTTCCAACGCCGAAACGGCGGCCGCCAGGCCGTTGGTTGTCAGTACGCGTATTCCCAGCTCCGGGGGCCATCTGACCAGGTTCCGCCGCATGACGCCGTGGAGAAGATACTTCATACCTTCTCCACGAGGGAAAGATCCGGGACAAAGCTGTGCGGGGGCCAGGGGCCGCTCAGGGTCAGTTTCAGGCCCGGGAGCGCCTCGCCTTCGTTGAGGCTTTCCAGACGTCCCCGGAACTCGTCAAGGCCGTTGGGCGGAAGCAGGAAGGCCCAGTTCAGTACGGTTTCAACGCCGGTTCCGGCGGTGACCGAAGCCAGAACTTTGCGTTCCCGAAAACCTTCGGCATGAGCCGATAGCGCCGTCGCCGCGCGCCGGCGGAATTCCTTCAGCCGGAAGGTGAGATCGCGTTCCCAATGGGCCTGGATGCGTTTCTCCTCAAAATACCGCGTTCCCGTTCGCGCCTCCGCCGCGAACCTGTCCGATGAGCCCGGCGGTTTCAGCGCGCCGTTGCGATTCAGGAGCCCCTTGACGGCCCATTCCTGTTTGTCGCCGAGTTGGGCGAAGAACCCGCCGATGGCGTCCAGGCGTTCGAGAACGGCCTGCTTCAAGGCGTCGATGGAAGTGAACAGAGTTGCGAAACGCGCCGGCAGAACCGGCGTTTGTCTCATGACTTCCTCGATGGCTGCTTCATGCCGGCAGACGCGCGGCCCCAGCCACTCCAGATCCTCCAGACGCGCTTCGGCCGCCTGGCCGCAGAACTCTCTCCGTTCCACTTCACTTAGGACCGCGCCGATCTTCCCGCAGCCGCGCACAATAATGGGATGGAGCGCATCCACCCCGATCGCGGAGACATGCAGGTAACGTGCGCGGGGCGTCAAACAATACAGATAATAGACAAGCTCGCCGTCACACATTCACGCTGGCTTCCTTCAGAGCGGCTTCCAGGTCGCCAGGGGTGATGATCACCGGCGCCCCTTTCCGTTTCTCGATCTCGCTCGTCACCGCGCGCCGCACCGCGCGGACGGCCGCCTTGGTACAGACGCCTTGGATATCGGCTCCACTGAAGCCGTAGGAGCCGGCGGCGAAGTCGCCGGCGCTGATTCCCGGCGCCAAAGGCTTGTTTCGGAGATGGACCTCGAAGATGAGCCGGCGGCTCTCCTCGTCGGGCAGGGGAATGTCGATGATCTCGTCAAAGCGCCCCGGCCGCAGGATGGCCGGGTCGAGCATGTCCGGCCGGTTGGTCGCGCCCAGCACGAGTACGCCCTTCAGTTCCTCGACGCCATCGAGTTCGGTGAGAAACTGGCTCAGAACACGTTCCGCGACATGCGCGTCGGATCCGCCCGCGCCGCGGGTTGGCACAAGCGCGTCGATCTCATCGAAGAAGATAATGCACGGGGCCGCCTGCTTCGCTTTTCGAAATATGTCGCGCACTCCCCGTTCCGACTCTCCCACGTACTTGGAGAGCAGCGCCGGACCTTTCACGGAGATGAAGTTGACTCTGCTTTCGGTGGCGATGGCCTTGGCGAGCATGGTCTTGCCGCAGCCCGGCGGCCCCACCAGGAGGATTCCTTTGGGCGGACGGATGCCGGCTTTGGCGAACAGGTCGGCATACTGAAGCGGCCACTCCACAGCCTCGAGCAGCTTCTGCTTCACCTGTGCGAGGCCGCCGACGTCCGCCCACCGGACGTCGGGCACCTCCACGAACACCTCGCGGGTGGCGGAAGGCTCCACCTCGCGCAGGGCGTCCAGGAAATCCCCCATGCGGACCTCGAGCTTGGCCAGTTGCTCGTATGGGATGCGCGCCAGCGCAAAGTCGATGTCCGGCATGATGCGGCGCAGGCAGATCATGGCCGACTCGCGACAGAGCGCCTCCAGATCGGCGCCCACGAATCCGTGCGTGATTTCGGCCAGGCGGCCCATGGCCACATCCTCGGCCAGCGGCATACCGCGGCTGTGGATGGCGAGGATCTCTTCGCGCCCCGTGCGGTCCGGAATGGGGATGGTGATTTCCCGGTCGAACCGGCCGGGCCGGCGCAAGGCCGGGTCGAGCATGTTAGGCAGATTCGTGGCGGCGATCACGATCAGTTGCTGCCGTTTGGCCAGCCCGTCCATCAGGGCCAGCAGTTGCGCCACCACCCGCTTTTCCACTTCTCCGACCACGTTCTCGCGCCGCGGCGCGATGGCGTCGATCTCATCCAGGAAAATGATGCTGGGGCCCTTGCGCGTGGCTTCCTCGAAGATCTTTCTAAGATGGGCTTCGCTCTCGCCGTAGAACTTGTGGATGACCTCGGGACCACTAACCGAATAGAAGTTGGCTTCTGTTTCATGCGCGATGGCGCGCGCGATCAGAGTCTTTCCGCAGCCTGGCGGACCGTGGAGCAGCACGCCCTTGGGCGCGTCTATGCCCAGCCGCTCGAAGACTTCCGGATAGCGCAGTGGCAACTCGATCATTTCACGGATGCGCTGGAGCTGCGGCTTCAGGCCGCCGATGTCCTCGTAGGATGTGGAGCGGGCCGCCACTTCCTCGGCCTGCTGCGGGCTGCCTATGACCAATTGGGTGGTTGGATTGATCAGTACCGCGCCCTTCGGCGTGGTGCTTTCCACTCGAAAATCGGCCCACTGGCTGCCGAAAAGAGTGGCGCGGATACGGTTTCCCGCCTGCACCGGCAGACCATCGAGCAGGTTTCCGATGTAATCCAGGTCGCGCTCGGCCGGCCGGACGTTCGCCGGGGCGAGCACGACGCGCTCCGCCGGACGGCAATGCGTCTTACGCGCCTGTACCACCTCGTCCAGGCCGGCTCCGGCATTCTCGCGCACCAGTCCGTCGATCTGGATCCGCGACTGCCCGCGCAGTTCCCTGTAGGCGGGCATCGCCTTGCACACGGCGCCGCGCTTCCCAGTGACCTCGATCAAGTCTCCGCTTACGAGATGGAGTCTTTCAAGATCTTCCGGACCTATGCGGGCGATCCCTCGTCCGACATCCCTGCTCAGCGCTTCACTGACTTTGAGCTTGAGAACCGGGACTTCCATGCGCTCCGAGGTCATATGAGAGACTTCATTTCATACACTTGATTTCAACTACGCCGCTGTTGCAGGTAATCTGCGTCTTCTCCCGGGTGGAACTCGCGGGAAGCAATACTTCCTTGCGGTACTTCTTGTCGCCTCGCGACGCCGAGATGGTCAGGAGGTCGTCCTCCACGGTGACTTGCACATCCTCGACCCCGATGCCAGGCATCTCGGCCACCACCAGCACATGATCCTCTTCCTCAAAGACATCCACCGCCGGCTCCCGCACCTCCTGCACAACGGTGCGCCCGGATTCACGGTCCTTGCGGATGTTGCCGAACGGCTCCACCCGCGGCTGGTCGCCTCCCAATCCGACCTTAACGGTGAACCCGTAGATCCCTTTTACCTGCTTGTCCGGCCCGTGGATTTCGCCGGTTCGCGATAGTTGGTCGCCCGTCTTAGCCAGTTCCCCGAGCTTCTCGACCAGGTCCCCAAAGCCCTTGAGTATCCCGCCAAGTCCGAGATCGACGGATTCCTCGGAAGTCTTCTCATTGTGTTTCTTGACCATGTAGTTGTTCTCCTTCAATCTGAACCTGAATTCCGTACTCCTTCACCTTCGAATGAAGGGTCTTGTAATCCACCTGGAGCAGGCGCGCCGCCTTGGCTTTGTTCCCGCCCGTTCTTCGCAAGGCGTGGACGATCGCAATTCGCTCTACGTGGACGGTGTTGCTGCGCACGGTTTCACGCAGCGAAAGATCGCACATTCCTCGAAATGGCGCGGATGACGGCGCCAGCCGGTTGTCCCGCGGGGACGTGAGTCCCTCCGATCGCAAGCCGAGGTGCTCTTCGGTGACGACATCTTCGGCCATCAGTACGGCGCGGCGGACCACTGACCGAAGCTGCCGCACATTGCCGGGCCACCGGTACCCCAGCATCGCCTCGATGGCCGACGGGGAAAAGCCTTTGACGGACTTGGGAAGCTCGATGTTCGCAATATCGAGAAACCGCTTCGCCAGGTACAATATGTCCTCCCGCCGCTCGCGCAGCGGCGGGATGGAGATGGTGAATTCGTTCAACCGAAAGTAGAGGTCGGGACGGAAGGCCCCCGCCTCGCAAAGTCCCTCCAGGTCCTGGCCGCTGGCAGTCAACATCCGGACGTCCACATGGATGGGTTTGGCGCCGCCCAGCCGGCACAGGGTCCTCTCCTGGAGCACGCGAAGCAGCTTGGCTTGCGAGGCCAGCGGCATGTTGGAGATTTCATCCAGAAAGAGGGTCCCCGTGTGCGCCGCCTCGATCTTCCCCACGGTCTGCTGGTCCGCTCCCGTGAAGGCGCCCCTTTCGTGCCCGAACAGTTCGCTCTCGATCAGCGTCTCGGGAACAGCGCCGCAATCCAAGGGGACGAAAGGATGCCCCTTGCGGCCGCTGGCCTGGTGAATGGCCCGCGCCACCACCTCCTTCCCCGAACCGGTTTCCCCTACGATAATCACGCTGAAGTTCGACTTTGCGACTTGCTCAATGGCGGAAATCACGCTGCCGATCGCCTCACTGGGGCCGAACGTCTCCCGCGGCGAGAGGACATGTTGCACGTGATCCGCCAAGTGTCTCAACTCCAGCTTCAGCCGCCGCTCGTTCAACGCGCGGAGCAGGACGCGAAGGACTTGAGGATGTTCAAAGGGCTTGGCGAGAAAGTCGTGCGCGCCGGCGCGGATCGCCTCCACCGCGCCCCGCACCTCGGCGAATCCAGTGATCAAAACCACCGGCAGTTCCGGATCGAGATCCTTGGCTTTGCGCATCAACTCCATGCCATCCATGCCGGGCATCCTGAGATCCGCCAGCAACACGTCGGGGTCTCCCGCGCGGACCAGTTGGAGCGCCTCCATTCCGTCCTTGGCCAGCAGCGGAGTCAGTCCCTCACGCTGCACGAGGCGCCCCAACAACTGGGCCATGTCGTGGTCGTCGTCCGCGATCAGAATTCTGCCCTGAACCACGCTCATGCGCCTCTTCCTTGCATCACCCGCGGCGGGCCAAGCGGGTAAACCACTTTGATGCCGGGGTTCAAGTGCATGGCGACCTTGTGGAGCATCCCCACGAACAGCACTCCACTTTCCCCAACGCCTAGGGTCCCATCGATGCGATCCGCGATAAAACGGTCTCGCTTATCGAGTAGCGTGTCGTGCAGTTCTTTCCGCCGGATCGCCGCTCCGGCGGTCGCCCTGGGAGCAAAAGCGGCGACTGCAAGCTGGTATTCCTCGACCAGCAGTTCGGGCGACTCCGTACCCATCAATGTCGCGCCTTGGGCCTGGAGCTTTAGAAGCAATGCGTGGTTTCTGTTTCCCGCTCCAGCCAGCTCCGCTACAATCTTCTGCTCGTGCCCGCAAACCGCCAATCCGTCCTGGTAGACTCGCACGCTTCCAGCGGCAAACGGCAGGCCGGCGAGCGCGCTCTCTATCTCCTCCCACAGCTTCTCCACTACGGCCGCATTGCGCGCCAGACCTTGCCGCCCAAGCGCCGATAATTTGGCGCCTCGTACTTGCGCCCCAAGCGTCCCCATGTCCGCGGCCGTGTGAATAATCGGGATGTAATAAAGCGTCCTCTCACAAACGCCGGTCCGACGGCTCTTCGGCATCGTGAGAATGGCCTCCTATGAGTAATATGCGCAACGCGCGCAGGGCGGGACGCGAGGGATTCCGATCCCTGAACCACACTCTAGCATCGCCATCGCCGAGGGCGGATACCGTAAAACCCGCAACCGGCGGCGGGAGATACTCTATCGAAACAGGGGACGCCCCCCTTTTTCTAAGTCGAAATAGCGGGCGCCTGCTAACTCCGGCAAGTGATTGATTTGACGACATCACACGAGCAAAAGGGCGCCGCCTTCGCCTTTACAGGGCTTCCATCATCCAGCGGGAAACTGTGGATTGACGGACAAGCGCTTCCAGGAATAGTATCAGGCCGGGTACTCTCGAACGGAAAAGGACGTCAAGTGAAAGCTGGAGGGCTAGTTCGCGAACAACGGCGCTTGCCGATTGCCGAGGCTACGGCTGGACTGTTTGATAACAGTCATCTGCCGATGTGGATCTACGATCCGCGAACGCTGTCGTTTCTCGCGGTGAATGGCGCGGCCGTCGAATGTTACGGTTACTCGCGGGAAGAGTTTCTGGTTATGACGGTTCGTCAACTGCATCTTGAGTCGGAAAGGTCCGCCGTCCTCGATGGGATGCTGAAAGCGCGTGTTTCGTCGGTCCAGCGGCGAACGTGCCAACACGTAAAGAAAGACGGAACCGTAATCTACGTCGAGGTCGCAAAATCCGCCGTGGAGTTCGAGGGGGAGAGCGCATACCTGGTCATCGCGGACGATGTCAGCGAAGCCAAGAGATCCGAGTTGCTCTACCGGATGCTCATGGACGCCATTCCCTCATCCGTTTTACTGCTCGACGAGAACTTGTGCGTGGTGGTGGCCAACAGGAACTTCCTTGAGAAATCCCGCCGGACGGCCGGCGCCACTGACGGGAGACGGCTGGCCGAGGTTTTCCCGGAAGTCATCCTCGCGGAAATGGGCCTCGAACAGCAGATCCGGAACGTCTTCCGAAGCAGCCACGCGACCCAAGGCAAAAGGCTGACGTACCGGGCGCCGGGCATTCCGATCCGGGTCTACTACTACAGCGTTGTCCCGGTGAACTGGGCGGGACAGGTGGATCACGTTCTGCTGCTTATGGACGACGTTACCGAGCAGACCAGATTGGGCGAAGAGATCCGGAGGATGGAGCGCCATCTGGCCAGCGTCGTCGAGAGCGCCAGCGATATTGTCATCTCCACCGACACGGAGGGCAATATCCTGACCTGGAACAAGGCGGCGCAGAGGACTACCGGCTACTCGATCGAGGAGTTGAAAGGCCGCCCGTTCTTCGACTACTGCGAGCCGGCCGGCGCCACCGGCGTGAGAATGCTGCTTTCCAAAGGGGCTTCCAACGAAAGTTCCGGCCGAATCGAATCCAACCTGAAGACCAAGGACGGGCGTTGCCGCGCCGTCTCCTGGGTGTTTTCTCAGATGATCGACGACGGCGCGCGAACGGTGGGCTTCGTGGTGGTAGGCCGGGACCTGACCGAACAGCGGAAGTTCGAGCTGCAGATCCTGGAGTCGCAGAAACTGGCCGCTCTGGGCGTGATGGCCAGAGGGATCGCCCATGAAATCCGAACGCCCCTGGCGGTTTCCTCTTCCGCCGCTCAATTCCTCACGGAGGACGATCTCACCCCGGAGTTCCGCCGGGAGTGCGCCGAGAAGGTTCACAGTGGCATCCGGAAGGCCAGTACCATCATCGAGAACCTGTTGCGGTTTGCACACCCCTCGGCGGACAAAAGCAAATCGCCGTTGGACCTTCTGCGCGTGCTGAAAGAGGCCCTGACTCTTGTGGATAGCCAGGCCAAGGTTCAGAACATCGCCATCCGCACCCACTTCCCGCCGGAGCCCTGCCAGGTCCTCGGCGTTCCCAGCCTCCTGGAACAGGTTTTTATCAACTTGTTGCTCAACGCCATCAACGCCATGCCGAACGGCGGAACGGTCGACATCTTCGCCGAGCAGGCCAACGGTGAAGTGCTGCTTCGCGTCACCGACACCGGAGAAGGGATCTCACAGGAAGATCTCGATAAGATCTTCGACCCGTTCTTCACGAAAGCGCCTCTGGGCAAAGGTACCGGCCTTGGACTATCCATCTGCAACTCCATTGTGGATCAGCACGGTGGCACGATCAGCGTGCAGAGCCGGATCGGCAAAGGGAGTACTTTCACGTTGAAACTGAAGGCGGTGGGCGACCGGGGAGAAAAGGGGTGAACCTCACCGACCAGATTGTCCTCGTGGTGGACGACGACCCCGACATATGCTGGGCGCTCGAACATGTGCTCGGGGGCCTGGAGGCGCACTGCATCCGCGCGCTCAACGGCAAGGCCGCTCTTAAGGCAGCCCGGCTCAACCGCTTGACTCTGGCTCTGCTGGACGCCAAGTTGCCGGATGTCGACGGTCTGGAGTTGGCCCGCAGTATTCGCGCCGCCTATCCCGGAATTCTGGTGGTGGTGGTCTCAGGCTACTTCTACAAGGACGATCCCGCCATACAAACGGCTCTGGAACAAAAGCTGATCCACGGCTTCATCGAAAAGCCGTTTACGCACAGGGAGGTCATCGCCACAGTGAAGAAGGCTCTTTCCTTTCAAGAAGCTGCATCCCTGGCGACCAGGCTTCAGGAACAAAGATTGGCGTGCGCCATCGCAGGCGAATAGGGTCGCCGCCTTTGTTGGCGTGCGTATCAGGCGCGATGCGCTCTCTGCCGTCCTGGCTCAGCACAACGTCGTCCAGGGTTGACGGGACGTCATCCGCGGGAGCAGGCGCGGAGTGATCACTGGCCAAGCGCCGGGGGGATTCTGGGGGGACTGCGCCGGGTAAGGATGGGTAAATCCGGGTAAGGATGGGTAGAGATTTTAAAAAGCCCCGGCTCGGACGCGGTGCCGCAACTGGCGTGTTCAGTAGGGGATACGTTGAAAATAAAGATTCATTTTGGCTCCTCAGGTAGGACTCGAACCTACAACCCTTCGGTTAACAGCCGAACGGCTTATAGCCGCCTCACGTTGCAAACACAAGTACTTACGCGCACGAAAAGCTGATTATCTTGGAATTTGGGGGGACTCTGGGGGGACCCCTCTTTGAGACGGTTCCGGTTCGAGTCTATTGGACGTCGAACGCCATGGCACCAGGTGGCGGCAATCCTTTCGCTTAGGCCAGGCAAAAGGGTGAATCACTACTACAACGAGGCAGGGCAAGTGTGAGACATTGAAAGCTGCCAATTCTGGAGTTTTGGTCGGTGCTGTTCGCGCAACTCTCCGGCTCCGCCGTGCGGATCACGAGTCCCGCAGACGGCGCGACGGTCGGCCCCGTGCAGGACGTCACCGGAAAGGGCTGGGAGCCGAAGCTGAACAACTACCTGATCGTGGAGCCTGTCGACCAGTCCGGCCGCCGGTGGGTCCAGGCCCAAATCGCGTCGCCCGAGTGGACGCGGAGCGTGCACTTCGGGCAGGGCGACACGCCTTCGGGCATGCGGTTCCGGATTTATGTCCTGTCCACATCTACGGCACTATCGGTAGGTGAGTTGACAAAGCAAACGGATAGTCCGCAGGAATCGCCAGCGATTACCGTGACGCTGCGGAAGTAGCGGTTGCAGGGCAGGCCGGCAATCCAGCCGCGGTGAGAACCTAACGGCGTGTCCAGCAGCGTAGATCAGCCGCAATGGGGCTATGCCGCACTTTCTGCCGAATCCGGAACGCTTTCGATTTCAAGCTGGGCACGGTTATCCTGAGATCGTGGGCCGTGTCGGCGTAGCTCTGCCCTTCCGCCATTTCCAACAGCAACTGGAACTCCTCCTCCTGCAGCACCGTGCGGATCAGATCCGTAAGCTGGCGGTAGGCAACCTTATCGAAGGCGTCGCCGGCGGCCGCAGTCAGGGGCACATTCCCGAAGTCGGCGCCGCCGCGCCGCTGACTGGCGCGGCAGCGGCCCCGGTCAATTGCCCGACGGTTGTTATACTTCGACAGCCGATTACGGCACAGGCTGTAGAATCGCTTCCGAACCAAGTCCCAGTCCGGGGTGGAAACGGCCAGGACTTCGTCGAGGACGGTGTCGAGGGCCTTGTCACGGGCTGACGAACGATCAATCAAATGGGGGTCCGCTTCACGCTGTAAAGCGGCGAAAACCTGCCAGGCGGGACTGCTATCGTTCATTTCAAATCTCCTCTGTGGCTCGCCTCTGTGGCGAACTACTTTTTGAAGCTACGTATCAGCGGCTCGATTGCCTTCCCCTTCTCCTGGACGCTGTGCCCGGAGGAAACGAGAACTACAGGCGATCTTTGCCGCAACCGAAAAACCTTACCTTACAGATTATACACGATTCAGAATCCGATTGGGTTTCGACCACACTGATTCATTTGGGCTTGCCGAGCCAGGGGTCTACCCGGCCCGGCAAGCCCACCGCCTCGGATCTAATGAACGCTAAGCTGGTTCATGAGATTGAGGCTCCACTGGCGCCGAAGTTTGTCCAGCATCCGCTGGGTACTACCCTCGGGGTCGTTCCAGGTCATTTCGCTCTGCGTCCGGGCCAGGGATAGCAGCATCAGCTCCAGAGTAATGGCGCTCGGCCAGGACTTCCCAGCTCGGCATCAATTGCGACCTCATCCTCTTCGCCGGCAATCCGCAGATCGGCAGACCGCTTGGCAATCTGCGCCAGCGGCTTGTAGAGAGCGTCAAAAAACGGGTGAGCCGTGTTGATCCGCAGGATGTATTCCTAGTTTGTGCTGAACATAGAAAGGTGCGTCGTCATCGTAGCGGAAATCCGTTATGTTCTTGGATTTCTGAATGCGCTCGTGACCTCCTCCATCGGTCTCGTCCGAGCGCTCCAGCCCAGTTGCCAGCGCACCGGCTGCTTGTGGTACTCTTGTCTTTCCTCATTCGTCATCGCCGGCTCAGGAAG
>CAVYEK010000020.1:0-91069 GCA_963767595.1 Terriglobia bacterium | reverse complement strand
TGCACCAGTACAGCCTGTGCACACTCGAGGACATCGGCGGCGGAAGGATGGCCACATCTTGCTCGCCGTAGGCAGAGACGTTGACCACTTCGCCGACGGCCACCACCGGCGACTGCGCCCACAAGGCGGGCACCAAAACGTTGCTCCCGCGCCATTCCGGGAATCCCTGTTCGGCAGCCGCACGGAGGAAGGCCAGCGACATCCAAGCCAGGGAGAATTGACAAAATCGCGCGGTTGTCATGGCGCCGGATCTCCGGCCTTATCGCACGGGCGCGTTTTGGGGTTGCCTATCACCGCTCCGTCACCGACGGAGATCGACCGTCCTTTGCTGTTATAGATGTTATTGAGCTTGGTTTGAGTGCCCGAAGCGCCCGAAGCGCCTGGGAAGGTGACCGGAACAACGACGCCGTGGAACAAGAATGATTGTATTGCGGTGCCTTGGCCCGCCAGATCGTCCCAGAAGGTACCGGACGAGGACATGCTGCCTGCGGTGCCGCATGCCCCGCCATCTGGGCACCAAACGCCACTGGTGTAATCAATGTTGCCGGAGGTCTTAGTGACCGACTCCGCGATGGAGATACCCAGGTTGTTCAGGGCATACTTACCGAGCACCTGCTGCCCGTTGTCCAAAACCTGGTACTCGACCTCAAGAGTGAAGCCAGCACTGGTCCTAGTGCCTCTTGGAAAAATGCAGTCGTCAATCTCCGTAAGGGTCACGTGTATGGACGGCCCTTTTCCCACAGGCAGCCCCACCGGCATAGCGCAAAAAAGCCTTGGCACAAGCGCGAATGCGTCTCCCCACGAATCGCACTCTCCGGCGCGAGCGGCGAAAAGATCCGCGCCTCCCCCGCCCGAACCGTCGTTATCCATGCAACGGTCGTCGAAATCATCTTCATCCTCACCGCACAAGCCTGTGGGGTCATGCCTGTTCACCGGATCGTCGTTCGTATACATGTAGCGGTTCCAACTGCCCGGCTTCTTCGGATCCGATGTCCGAATCCCGCCTGGATCCGGAGTGTGAAACCGCCCCAGCACGCTGGAGTAATACCGGTTCATCGCATAGTCCAGCCCCTGCCCATCCCGCAAATATGTCGCGAATTTGATCGTTCCGCCGGGTTGTGGGTTGTTCTCTTCCTCCCCATACGGGTAATATGACGGCTCCTGCCACGCATATGGCCATGTCGTGTCCTGTGTCACCCGCACCGAACCCAGCCGGTCCGTCGTCTTCAGTAACTTGCTCCCGAAGTATTGGAACGATTGTACCGGCACGCACCCCGAATTATACTGCTCCGTTGGGCAGTCCATCTGATACAGCACCTGTCCCGCCAAACTATACAGCGATACCCGCACCGCCCCGTTCGCTCCCGGGCTCTGTACCCGCTTCCCAAACGGATCGTACTCCCACTCCGCCGGCGGAACCGGCAATCCACGGTAGCGCGACTGCCCGAATTTCACCACCCCGAGCCGACTCAATACGTTCTCTCCGCCGAACCACTCGCTACCGGACCGGCGGCGCCGTCGAGGATGCCCTCCCCGGCGTCGCTGGCGTCATAATCTCGGTCCGGCTGCCATCGGGGTCGTAGATCTGGATCTGGCGGGGCGGCGTTCCGCGCACGTCGACATTACGCGTGTAGCTCTTGCGCGCCGGCGAAGCCTCGAAGATTGCAACCGACCTGCCTACATCCGTCTCCTCCATCCCGATGTGATGGAAGACGCCCAACTGGCGCAGGCCGGGGAATTGGTCGTAGAGCATGAACTCCACCCAGTTGTCTCCGTCCGGAACCTTCATGTTGACCCAGCTCAGGATCTTCTGATCCGAACTGCCGCGCCAGATCTCCTGGCAGCCCAGGATATCGCGGTAGAACTTCATGGCCGGCTCGAGGGAATAGACGATGATGCCGGCATGCGCCATGTGAGTGCTGACGCGCCGATCGTCCATGAACTTACCCTTCTCGCGCATGCTCCAGCCGTCCGGCTCGTATTGCACGAACTCCACCGTGTGCTTGTCCGGGTCGGTGACGCTGAAGCTGGTGTTGCCGATGCGGTCCCTGGTTACCTTGTCCGGCGTCTTGACGCCGCGCGAAACCAGGTAGGCCCGCAGTTGTTCGGCGTTATCGGTTTCGAGGGCGATGTCCACCAGGCGGTCGGTGTTGGCCTCCTTCTCGGGATATAACTCCACGTACTGGTGGTCGTTGATCTTGAAGAACGCGACGGCCAGGCTGCCATCGGGGTTCTTCAAGGAGTAGGGCTCCTGAAATCCCAGCATGCCCGTATAGAATGCGCGGGACTGCTCCATGTCGTGAGCGTAAAACGCGATGTGCGCCACGCCCAGAATGCGCGGGCGTTTCACGTCCTGGCCGGACGCCAGTGAAGCGAAGATTGCGGCTACGGCTAAGAACCGCATGGATGACGGGCCTCGATTCATCAAGCATACCTCCGCCGGGAACGGGCGGTTGTCCGACCCGCAAACCGCAATCAGCCGGCCCTGGGCCGCGCTTCACTGGACTTTGCCGGCGGTGTTCTCGAGAACCACGTTAGAGACCACCGCCGTATCGGACTTGTCCGGCGTGTGAGAGGCGAAGCCGATGCCAACGTAGAAAGGCTCGTCCATGTGGAAGGTGAGGGTCTGGCCGAGCTGGTGCATGGGCGCGCCGTTCTCGCTGATGAAGAGCGAGAAGACGTCGCCCTTCTTTTCGATGCCGATGCGCCAGGGCGCGGCGGGAACCGGGGTGTCGGCCGCGGCGCCGGCGGGACGCCGCGGGGCCGCGAGTTTGAACGTCTCACTGATCTGGCCGCCCTTGGTGGTACGCTGCGCCAGGTGAATCAAACCAGCGCCGTGCCGGGCGGTCATGACCTCGACCGAATCGTCATCCAGGTCCTTGCGGATAATGAAAACCACCTTTCGATCGCCATAGCCGTTGGCGTCCGGGAACGAGACGGTTCCGGCGAGCGAAACGTCGCCGGACATCTTCTTCCAGAGATATTGGAGCTCGTCGCGCTGGTACCAGATGTTGTAGCCGGCCGAGTTGATGGTGTACTGCTTCGCGCCGGCGTCGTAACTGGCGCTGCCCGGGATGAGCGCGCTTCCCACGTCGGTCTGGCCTTCGAAGATGCCGATCGGGGCAACCGTCGTCTTGCTGGGCCTGCGAAAATCCGCCGGCGGCGCTACCTGGCGGTGCGTTGCGGAACCCGGCAACGCCCAATCCGGTATGGGGGGAGTGGTGGCCGGCGCCTGCGCGAGCAGCACGGAGGACGCCATGCACAGCGCCAGGGCCACGGCGGAGCCGGGTCGCCATAAAAGACGGTTCACGGATTTCATATCGTTATCTCCTTCCGGCCGGCGGAGCCATCGCGTTCGTTCGCGTTCGGCAGGGAAAACCCTCGGAACGCGAGGCGGGCGCCAGGCGCTCCGTAAACTTCCCGAAATTGTCGTTGGCCACGTCCATAACGGACTTACGACAGCACGCCCGTCTTCTTCCACTTGGCGATGCGCGACATGTGGTATTGGAAGTACAGGATATTGAAAAAGAAGGTCATCACGCCGCTCAGCCTGAGCCCCATGGGCTCGACGGTGTTGTAGTATCGCACCAGCGAACCGCGCATCCCGAAGATTGCGACCAGCCAGAAGATCCAGATCAGCAGGCTCAGCAGCCCCACAATCCCACTGATGGTGGCCACGCCAGCGCCGCTGAGAGCGCCGGCGACAGCGCCGGACGACGAGGAAACTACGACGATTCCCACGGACCCGAAAACCATCACGAGTAGCCCTGCCAGCGCCAGGGTCATGAAGAGCCTCGCCTTGCTGCCAGGGTCGATCTTCTTGACGAACCCGGCTTGCTTGAAACACCAGATCAAGTGAAACAGCCCGAGAGTAATCCCGCCCAGGAGCCACACCACCACCCAATGCATGGAGGGAGGCATGGGTCCCGCGGCCGCGGGCGGGGGCGCGGCGGCAAAGGCCGGCGCGGCAGCCTGTCCGTAACTCACGGGCTGGGCCGGCGGAGGCGCAGGAGGAGCATAGCGTTGCGGCGGCTGAGAGGCGGCCGCCGGCGGTGTCCAGGCCGGCGGCTGGGATGCCATTGGCGGCGGAGCGGCGACCGCCGGCGCGGCGCCAGCCGGCTTCATCGGCGTCCCGCAGTGTATGCAGAAACCAATTCCATCCGCCACCTGCGCGCCACAGTCCGGACAGAACATCGAGATCCTCCTTGAGCGAAGCCAAATAGTACTACCTGGATGGGTCCGACACAAGCGCCGGAACGATTTCCGACGATTTCCGCGGCGGCGCACGGCGCGGGGGGCTCCGGTTCTCCCCCCAATCGGGCCAGCCATATCCCTGATAGAAGTAAACCCTTTTTGAGTCACAAACCCCGCAAAATAATTTGCCTATCCTTTTCATGCACTTGCCCCTCCCGTCCCAATAGCCCTCCCAATCCCCCTGCTACTCTGAAATCGAAAAAAGGCTGCTCGCTCGCCGAGAAGCAGCTCGTTTCGGGACCACGTCCGGCGCCCAATACCGCGCGGGGGCTGCAAAGTCGGATTCATACGTGGAGCAACGTTCGTAAGGCGGCCATAGTGGCTTGTTCTCCTCCTCGTGAGGAGAAAGGAACCGGTTCCTACAGCCCCGGCAAGGCCCCCAAAGCCTGCTGGGAACAGAAAGAGATTAGAAATGAGATCCCATCCCCACAGGCTCTCCGCGGGCCATTGCCAAACTGGTAGCTGAAACCTCCCACAAATTGGCTTCGTTCCGCAACCCGTTCGCCGCGCAACTTGGCTTTGTTCCGCCGGCGGACGCCGTAGGTCCCCCAAGATCACTCCAAAACCCGCCCCCGGTGAAAGCGGGCAGGCGAGCGCCGACGTTAAGCTCATTCCAGCCGATGCCGTCGCCGAGAAGAGGTGAAACCGCCCTGTGGGACAGACCATCGGTTTTTGTCGTCTGTCAATTCCCGGCGCTCCAATTCCTCGCGCCCGACAGACCACAAAAACCGATGGTCTGTCCCACCCTCGTACTACAAAGACCGATGGTCTGTCCCACCCTTGTGTTACCATGCATAAGGATTTCGCTGTAGCGGGATCTGATGTATTTTCCTATCCCGAAGTGCACCCTAATGAATTTACGCTCTCTTTTTAGTCTGTTTTCCTCGGATCTCGCGATTGACCTTGGCACTGCGAATACGCTGGTCTATGCCAAGGGCAAGGGGATCGTCGTCAACGAACCTTCGATCGTCGCCATCAACAAGAATACCGGTGAAGTGGAAGCCGTGGGCAAGGAAGCCAAGGAGATGCTGGGACGCACGCCCGGCAACATCGTGGCCATCAAGCCCATGAAGGACGGCGTCATCGCCGATTTCAAAGTCACCGAGCGCATGCTGAATTATTTCATTCAGAAGGCGCACGGGCGCAAGATGCTGGTGCACCCGCGCATCGTGATCGGGGTGCCCAGCGAAATCACGCAGGTGGAAAAACGCGCCGTCATGGATTCGGCCTACCGCGCCAAAGCTAGTGAAGTGCACCTGGTGGAGCAGGCCATGGTGGCGGCCATCGGCGCCGGGCTGCCCATCACCGAGCCCTCCGGCAACATGGTGGTGGATATCGGCGGCGGCACCACCGATGTGGCCGTGATTTCGCTCTCGGGCATCGTCTATTCGCGCTCGGTGCGGGTAGCCGGCAATGAGATGGACGACGCCGTCATGCAGTATCTCAAGCGCAAGTACAACCTGCTCATCGGCGAGCGCACGGCCGAGGCCATCAAGATCGAAATCGGGTCGGCCTTCCCTCTCGATAAGCCGCTGACCATGGAGATCAAGGGCCGCAACCTGATCGAAGGCGTGCCGCGCACCCTGGCCATTCACGACGACGAAATCCGCGAGGCGCTGGGGGAGTGCGTAGCCACCATTGTGAACGCCATTCGCGTGGCCCTGGAGCGCACCCCGCCCGAGTTGAGCGCGGACATCAGCGACCGCGGCATCGTCCTCACCGGCGGCGGCGCCCTGCTCAAAAACCTGGACAAGCGCATCCGCGAAGAGACCGGCCTGCCGGTTTCCATCGCCGACGATCCGCTGGCCTCCGTGGTTCTGGGTACCGGGCGCATGCTCAGCGATTTCAGACTGCTCCGTAAGATTTCGATAGACTAGGGGCAGAAGGCGGCCCTGGAGCATGGAGTCGTTCCTCAACCGATACCGGAACATCACCGTCCTGCTGCTGGTGATCTTCGCCCAGCTCATCCTGCTGGCGGTGCAGGTGAAGAACGACAAGGACATGCGCATGATCCGCGTGTGGACGGTCACGGCCATCACCCCGGTGGCGCGCGTCATCGAGGCCGTGCGCGGCGGCGGCGCGGGTCTGCTGCGCAATTATGTCACCCTGCGCAACACCGACGCGGAGAACCGGCGGCTGACCGAGGAGTTGAATCGCGACAAGCTGGAGATCATCTTTCTCAAGAACGAGCTGGCCACCGCGGACCGGGCCAAAGCGCTGCAGGTATTTCAATCCCACACCCCCTCCAAGACCTTGGCCGCCACCGTGTGCGGCATCGGGACGGGCTCGAATTCCAAGGTAGTGTTCGTGGACCGCGGCTCGGCTTACGGGGTCCAGCGCGGCATGGCCGTGGTCACCCCGGACGGCATTGTGGGCAAGGTGAAGTTCGCCTACCCGACGTCCTCGGAAGTTCTGCTGGTCACCGACCCGGATTTCGCGGCCGGCGTGGTCTCGCAGAAGAACCAGGTTCGCGGCACGCTGAAGGGACAGGGAACCCCCATGTGCCTGGTGGACTACGTGCCTTTCGAAGAGAAGGTCGAGCTGGGCGAGTGGTTCTACACCTCCGGAGACGATCGCATTTTCCCGCGCGGCCATCCCGTGGGCGTGGTCAAGAGCGTGCGCAACGGGCCCCAGTACAAAGAGATCGTAGTGGAGCCTAGCGCGATGCAGCGCGGAGTGCCGGAAGACGTGCTGATCATCGTGGAGGGCGTGCACATGGAGATCCCCGACACGCCGCCCGCCAACCAGCCGGTGTATGTGGCGGCTCCGCCGCCCGCGCCGTCCTCGGCGCCCGCCGCCGCTCCGCCTTTCCAAACGGCCGGGCCCGCCACCGAGGCGGACAAGCTCAGGATGCAGTATAAAGCCGTAGGCGAGGCCCAGAAGAAGGTCTTTGGCGTGGGGTTGCCGGGCTCGACGCCTCCGGATTTCACCAAGCTGGGACAGGTCCCGGCGCCCAACCCCGCCGGCCCGGTTGCGCCGGCGCCCGCAGCCGTCAAGGCCCCGCCGGCCGCTAGCGCTGCGCCTCCCAAGCCCGCCGCGGGCGGCGCTGCGCCGGCCGCCGGCAATCCCCCCGCGGCCGCCGCTCCCAAACAGCCTCCGCCTCCCGACGCGCTGCGCCGCGTCAATCAGGCCGCCGGCTCGTCCACCCGGCCGAGTCCGGCGGGGCAAGCAGGGAGCCCTCCGCCCCAATGAGCTACTCCGGCGGGCGGATCCTCCTCAGCAGCCAGCGCGAAAGCCAGGTCTCGCGCTTCCGCCCATGGATCATGGTGGCGGCCCCGCTGGTCGCCATCCTGTTCCAGGTCTATGTCCCCCTGTTCTTCCCCTTTCTGGCCTTCCTCGAAGCGCCGCTTCTGGTGGTGGTGTATTTCGCATTGATGCGGCACAGCCAGATAGGCGGGCTGCTGGCCGGCGCGCTGGTGGGCCTGGCGCAGGACTCCCTTTCCAAAAACCCGTTGGGGATGTTCGGCATCGTGAAGACGCTGGTGGGCTATTTCGCCTCTTCCATCGGCATGCGGCTGGACGTGGACAACGTGATCATGAGGATGCTCCTCACGTTTTTCTTCTACGTATTCCACCAGTTCTTCTACTGGGTAATGGCGCGCGCGCTGCTCGCCAAGACGCTGGGATTCGACCCCCAGAGGACCCTGGTGATGGCCGCCCTGAACGCGCTGGTAGGGGTGGCGTTGTATCACTTCCTCGACAAGTTGCGGGAGTCCGCATGAGGCGGTCCAGTCAGGCCTTCAGGCATGCCGCCGGGTTGTTCGGGTTTGGTTGGCAGGCGGAAGCGCCTGCCCCACAAGGTGGGACGGACGCTTTCGTCTGTCAATCCGACTGAGCCATGAGCCCGGCCGCCATCGCCTTCGCCATCCTCCGGTTTGCCGTGTGGCAGGCTTGCGTGTTGGCCCTGGCCGCGACCTTGGCGCGTGCGCTCGGCTGGCGCCTGCCCTCGGTCGAAGGCTGCCTGGCCGCGCTGGCCATCGATGTCACCCTCGAAGCGTCGCTCGCCGGCGCGCTCTCCTTCGCACGGATCAACTCCGGCCCGGCCTACTGGGGGTTCGCGGCCGCCGCCGCCGCAGCCGCCTGGCTCCTCGGCAAGCGCCTTCCCGGCTTGCGCTGCCCGAAGCCGGGCCGGTGGGCCGCGCGGTCCTGGCCGTTTATGGCCGCCTTGCTCGCGCCGCTGGCGCTGCTCTCCTTCCGTCCGGTGGAGGAGATCGATTCCATCAACTACCTTCACTACCTCATCGATTGGATGGCCAACCGCGCCACGCCCTACAACTTCTCCACCAACTATGTGGCTTTCTGGGAGCTTTCCTTCCTGCCGGCCTGGATGGTCACCCGCGTGGACCTGTTCTTCCCCCTGATTGCGCTGAAGGGCGTCGCGCTGCTGGGGCTGGGAGCCTGGCTGGTGGGCCGCGAGCTCGGGCTGCGCCGCGGATTGCTCCTGTGGACCGTGTTCGGCTGCCTGGCGATGCGCTATTGCTGGTTCGGGTACTCCGGGGTTCCCACCCTGAAGAACGACGCCCTGCACGGCGCCGGCTTTGTGCTGTTGACGCTGGCGGTTCTGAGGGCGGCGCGGACCAGGTGGGACAGGCGCTTCCGCCTGTCAACCCGAGCCAGGCCCGCGGCCCCACCTGGGGCTTACACCCGCGAGGTAGCCCTGCTGGCTTTTAGCGCGGCCTTCGCTTCGGTGAAGTACACCGGGGTTTTCTTCGCCCTGGCGGCCTTGGGCGCCGTGGTCTGGCTGCGGCGCCGGGAAATTCTCGCGCAGCGCCGGCGCGCCGTGGCGGCGGCGCTGGCGCTGGCGGGCTTCGTCTTTTCGACCAGCGGCCATTACTACCTCCACAGCCTCGCGCTTCACGGCAGCCCCTTCTTCCCTTTCCAAATCAACCTTGGCTTCATCCATCTGCCGGGGACGGCCGACCTGTCGGACACGTCCATCCTTTACAGCTTGCGCGACGCCCGGCTGTGGCGCGCCTTCCTGTTGCCGTGGGGCGTTATGCCCGCGGGCGCGCTTTTCCCGGCGATCCTGGCGGGTGGGTTGGTGGCCAGCGCCTGGTTCTGCGTGCGGGGAGCGCTTCGGGGCCGGGCCCTGACGGCGCCCCGTAGGGGAGCGGTTCGCCCTTGGGCCGCCTTTTGCATCCTCTGCGGGTGGCTGCTCTATTTCCGCTCGGTCTTCAGCGCCAGCGCGACCCGCGGCGATCTCCGCTTCGTGCTGAATGGGCTCAACAGCCTTCGCTACGTGGAAGGCGTGCTGGCCGTGACGGCGTTGTTTCTGGTTTCTCTGCTCGCCCGGCGCGCTCCGCGCCTGGCCATGGCTCTGGTTGCGGTGGACGCCGGCAGCCGCCTGTTCATGCTCTATCGGGAACTTCCGCCGGAGATATTCCCTTGGGGCGTAGTCTGCCTGGTGGCTTTGGCGGCGTTCCTGGCCGTGCGCGGGGCCGCGCGCTGGGGGTTCCGGTTCCAGGCGGCCGCCGTGGCGATGGCCCTGGTGGGGGCGTGTCCGTTCGTGGTGGAGCGCAACCGCGCCCTCTGGACCGCGTATTGGAACGACCTCAAGCCCGCGCTCGCGGCCGCCCGTCCGCACGGCCTCGCGGTGCTGGCTCTTCCCGACGGCAGCTACTTCGCCGGCCACGTGGTAGCGGCGGGCAACCCCATTTATCCGGCGGTTGGCGCGTTCGTTCCCGATGCGTTCGATGCGCTGCCGGCCGGGCAGCGTCCCGCTTACCTCGCCGTGCTGGTGACGCCGGGGGATTCGCCCGGTTGGACCGGGCGCTACGCCGGCGCGCTCGAGCGCTGGGGGTATGCCGAGGCGGCGCCAGGGCGGTACGGCGTTCTGTTTCGCAAATCCGGCGATATTCGATAGAATAAGAACGAGTAGCGTCCTCGCGTGTTTCCGTGATCCTGCCGCCGATCGACCCGCATCTCGAACACCACCTCGGCAAGCCGCCGTTGCGCGACGATACGCGTTTCGCGGCCGGCAAGATCGCCATCTTCCAGTATCTGGTGGTGGCCATCTTTCTGTTCCTGATTTCGGGCTTCTGGGGACTGCAGGTGCGGAATCCGGACCACTACGACGAGCTGGCCCTGCAGAACAGCGTGAAGTCCGTGCCGGTGATCGCGCCGCGCGGGCGCATTCTCGACCGCGACGGCCGCGTCATCGTGGGCAACCATACCTCCTACACCTTGATCCTGGGGCGCGAGGTGCTCAAAGAGGAGCACCTTCCGGCCATCGCCCAGGGGCTCGACCTGGATTATGACGACTTGGCGAAGCAAGTGCGGCGCCGCCGCTCCCAGCCCAAGTACGTACCCATCGTCATCAAGGAAGAACTCACGCCGGCGGACCTGGCCTTCGTGGATTCGCACCGCGATTTCTTTCCCGAGATGGAACTCATCAACGCCCAGCGCCGCCTCTATCCGCAAGACGGCATGATGGCCCACGTGATCGGGTACACCGGCGAGGTCAGCGAAGAAGATCTGGACACTCCCGAGTTCGCCAAGTATGAGCCCAGCGCCGTGGTGGGGAAATTCGGTCTGGAACGCCGGTACAACGCGAGCCTGATGGGCGTGGACGGGCAGCGCCAGGTGGTGGTGGACCACGTCGGCCAGGTCCGTAAGGTCCTCAAGCAGTTGCCCGCCACCCCCGGTAAAGATCTCCAAACCACCCTCGATCTGGATCTCCAGGTGGTGGCCGAGCTCGCCATGGAAGGCAAGAACGGCGCCGTGGTGGCGCTCGACCCGCGCACCGGCGAAGTCCTCGCCATGGTCAGCCGGCCGACGTTCGACCCCAACAAGTTCGCCGTGCGCATCAAGCCGAAAGACTGGAAAGAAATCATGGACAACCCGGCCCACCCCATGCTCAACCAGGCCATCCAGGCCCAGCAGCCGCCGGGTTCCACGTTCAAGCCGATCATGGCCATCGCGGGGCTCGAGACCGGGACCATCGACGATAAGTGGACCGTCAACTGCCCCGGCGGAGTCACCTTCTATGGGCACTACTATAAGTGCCACATGAAGCACGGGACCATCTCGCTGCACAAGGGGATCGCGCAATCCTGCGACACGTACTTCTACAACGTCGGCTACAAGCTGGGAATCGAGAAGATCGCCACTTATGCCGGCCTGGTCGGATTCGGCCACAAGTCCGGCATCGACCTGCCGGGCGAGGCCGAAGGGGTGGTGCCCTCCGAGGAGCAGAAGATGCGCACCCAGCACCAGAAGTGGTATGCCGGGGAGACCATCTCGGTTTCCATCGGACAGGGCAACTTACAAGTCACCCCGATCCAACTGGCGCGCGCCATAGGCGGCCTGGCGATGGGAGGCGTGTGGCATCATCCCCACCTCGTTCCAGGACCCGATACGCCCGCCGAATGGAGTCTCACCCCGGAGAATGTGAAGCTGGTGGTGGATGGCATGTACGGCGTGGTGAACGACCCGGGGTTTATTACCGGAGGCCGCGCGCGCATTCCGGGCATTGAGGTCTGCGGGAAGACCGGCTCCGCCCAGTTGGCCTCCAACGAGTACGTCCAGGGCGCCGGGCGGGGCGACGAGAACGTGAAGAAGGATAACGCCTGGTTCGTGGGCTTTGCCCCGCGCGGCGCGCCCGAAATCGTGGTGGTGGCTCTGTGGGACCACGGCGAGCACGGCCAGTTCGCCGCGCCCATCGTGCGCGACGTGATCAAAGCCTACTTCGACAAGAAAGTCCGGGTCGCGGCGCTCGAACAGCAACGCCAGCAGTTGGCGGCTAAGATGGCCTCCATTGGCAGCCTCGTTTTGCCGGCCGCGGGACCGGGGGCATCAGGTCCGCCTCCGGCTGCCACGGCGGTTGCATCCGGCCAGAAAGCGGCGGTCTCCGATCCCCTGCCATAGAACCCCATGTCCCGCTATCTCTCCCTTCGCGATATCGACTGGACGCTGCTGATCATCGTGCTGGTGCTGTGCGGCTTCGGGGTTCTCCAGATCTACAGCGCCACCATGGACACCTCCTACCACAGCGCCTGGTGGAAGCAGATCCTGTATGTGGCCTGCGGCCTGTTCCTCATGTGGATGGCCCTGGCCCTCGACTATCACACCATTCTGCACTACGTGCCCATGATGTACATCGTCTCGGTGGTGGCGCTGCTCGGCACCGCGGTGGTCGGGGCTACGGTATTCGGCTCCAAGCGCTGGATCCCCATCCCAGGCATGGGTCGCGGGCATGGTCTGCAGATATCCGAATTCGTCAAGCTGGTGATAATATTGTTAGTAGCCCGATATTTGACCGATCTTAAGCGCGACGAACTGGAAATCCGGGAAATGTTGATTCTGTCGGGCCTGGTGGCGGTTCCCGTGGTCCTGGTGTTGTTACAGCCGGATTTGGGGACGTCGCTGACGTACCTGGCGGTCCTGGTCACGGGAGCGTTTCTGGCGGGGCTGCGGTGGAAGTATGTGGCCGCCATAGCCGTAGTGGCGGTGCTTGTAGTCGTGGTGCTGATGCTCCCGGGTGGGCATATTCTCAAGGATTATCAGAAGGCGCGGCTGGTGAGTTTCATGGACCCCGAACGGGACCCGCTGGGCAGTGGATACCAACCGCTCCAATCCCAAATCGCGGTTGGCGCGGGTGGAATGTTCGGCAAGGGCCCCACCAAGGGAACCCAAACCCAGCTTCGTTTTCTGCCCGTGCCGCACACGGATTTCATTTTCTCCTCGTTCGCCGAGGAGCATGGATTCGTGGGCGTTGTGGTGGTGTTGTCGCTGTATTTCGTGACGATCATGCGCATCGTCCAGAATGCGCAGACGGCCCCCGACCGGGCCGGCATGTATATCTGCATGGGCGTAGGCGGCCTGATGCTGTTCCACATGCTGGTGAACGTCGGGATGGTGGTGGGCCGGATGCCGGTTACCGGCATTCCGCTGCCTTTCATG
Organism: Terriglobia bacterium; assembly: GCA_963767595.1. Taxonomy (GTDB): domain Bacteria; phylum Acidobacteriota; class Terriglobia; order Bryobacterales; family Bryobacteraceae; genus BOG-224. The sequence goes on along the minus strand of CAVYEK010000020.1, from coordinate 77,914 downwards.
AGCGCCGGGGGATCCAACATCTGGTCGAATTTTTTGGCTTTGGGGCTGGTCAACAATGTCCGCCTCAGAAGGTTTATCAATTAAGGGCTTCTTGAAAGGACTGCTCCCTTCAGGGAGCGGCCGAAGCAGAGTGTTATTGAGCCGCGACCGTCAGGGAGCGGGCGAAGCAGAGTGTTACTGAGCCGCGACCGTTAGGGAGCGGCCGAAGCAGAGTGTTACTGAGCCGCGACCGTCAGGGAGCGGTAATGAGATTAGCGGGAGCCTGAAGAGAGCCGGGGACGGTGGCGCGAAGCGCCCGCCCAGGAGAAGTGGTTCCCGGCCGGTTGGCGTATGAGGAATTGGACTCCGCCTCCGGCCAGCGTGAGTTGGTAGAAGTTGGCCCGTTCCCCGCCGTTGGGCGGGATACGGGACGCACGCAGGGCGCCCACCATCCGAACTGGTTTTTCTTTGTGCCCCCCTCGGGAGGCAGCCGATGTCGAAGGAATTGATGATCTCCGCGAATCGCCACGAAACGCGTGTTGCGATCTGCGAGGACGATCAGGTGGTGGAAGTTTACTACCAGCGTGAAAACGAGTACTCGCTGGCGGGCAGCATCCACAAGGGCAGGGTGACGCGCGTCCTGCCGGGCATGCAATCGGCGTTTGTCGATATCGGCCTGGACCGCGATGCGTTCCTCTATGTGTCGGACTTCTTCGAGGACAACGAAGAGTACGACAAGATTGTGACCAGCGTGGAGGAGAAGGTCCTCAAGCTGGATCGCCTTCCCTCGGTTGCGCCGCCGCCCGCGGTGGTGGAAGCGGAGCCCGAGGCGGAAGAGCCGTCCCCCGTTGTGGTGGAGGAGCCGGTGGAAGCCGCGCCCGCGGCGGTGGAGGCGCAGGCTCCGCCGGCCGGGGAGGCTCATCGGGACGACCGGGACCGCCGCGGCAGGCGTCCGCGGCGCCGGCGCGGCCAGAAGGGCCGGGGGCTGCCCGAATCGAAGTTCTACTCTCCAAGAGGCGCCCATGACGACCAGCCGGCGCCGGAAGCGCGCCCCGAATACGCCGAGCCGCGGCCCGAGCCGCCGCCCGCTCCCACGCCCTCGCGGAGCGACGATTTCTTCGTCCTGCCGGGCGAGTCTTTAGCCAAGTACACGCACCCGGAGGGGGCCGTCGATGCCGACGAGCCGGAGGATCGGGCGGCGGACGCCGCCGAGGCTCTGGCCGGGGCGCGGGAAGACGAAGCGGCCGAAGAGCCTTTCGCCGCGGCCGAGATAACCGTGGCGCCCGAGCCGCCCTTCGAGCCGGTTGCCGTGGAAGCGCCGCCGGCCGAGCCCGAGGCCGAGACGGCCGAGGACGTCGATATCGAGACCACCGACGCCGCCGAGCCCGGCGATGCGGCTGAAACGCTGCCTGCCGAGGGATCCGAAGAGGCGCTGTCCGGGGACTTGGCGCCCGCACCCGTCGAAGGAGAGCCTGCCGGAGAAGCCGAAGCAGGCGCGGGCGAACCCGCCGCGCCCGGGGAAGAAGGCCCCGAGCCCGCGCGCATTCCCACCAGCCTCACCGCCGCGCTGCGCGAGCAGGGACCGCGCTATTTGCACCGCGTCTCCCGGCGCACGCGCCGCCGGGGGCGCGACCGCGGCCCGTCCGAGGCCGAACGCCCCGCCGGCGAGAGACCTCCCGAACCCCGCGCCGCCGAAGCGCCCGTGAGAACCGAGCAGCGCGCCGCCGCGCGGCCCGCCGAGAGCCGCCCCGACAAACCCGCCGGCGCGTCCATCAGCGACCTCTTGCGGGAAGGCCAGGAAATCATCGTCCAGATCGCCAAGGAACCGCTCGGCCAGAAGGGCGCGCGCATCACTTCGCACATCGCCCTGCCGGGCCGCTTTCTGGTGTACATGCCCACCGTCGATCACATCGGCGTTTCGCGCAAGATCCCCAGCGACGAGGAGCGCATGCGGCTGAAACGCATCCTGCAAACGCACCGCACCGGAATCCCCGGCGGATACATCGTCCGCACGGCCGGCGAGGGCCGCTCGGAAGAGGAGCTTCGGGCCGATATGATGTTCCTCTACAACCTGTGGCTCGATATGCGCCAGAAGGCCGAGCGCAAGCCCGCCCCGGCCCTTATCCATCACGACCTGAACGTGGTGGAGCGCGTACTGCGCGATCAGCTCACCTCCGCCTTCAAGAACATCTGGGTGGATAACGAGGAACTCTACGAGAGCACCCTGCGTTTTGTGCAGCGCTTCCAGCCGGCCCTGGTCACGCGCGTCAAGATGTATACCCGCGCCAACCCCATGTTCGACGAATTCGGCGTCAGCTCCGAGCTGGAGAAGGCGCTGCGGCCCAAGGTGTGGCTCAAATCCGGCGGGTACATCGTCATCAATCAGACCGAAGCCCTGGTGGCCATCGACGTCAACACCGGCAAGTTCGTGGGCAAATCGAACCGGCTGGAAGACACCATCGTCAAGACCAACACCGACGCCATCAAGGAGATTGTGCGCCAGATCCGCCTGCGCGACCTGGGCGGCATCATCGTGGTGGATTTCATCGACATGGACGAGCGCAAGAACCGCCAGAAGGTAATGCAGGCGCTCGAGGAAGCCATGCGCGCCGACCGCGCGCCGTACAAGATTCTGCAATTCAACGATTTCGGCCTGGTGGCCATCACCCGCAAGCGGGTCAAGCAAAGCCTGGAGCGCACGCTGTGCACGCCCTGCTCGTACTGCGAGGGAGCGGGTTACGTGAAGAGCCCGCAGACCGTGGTGGGCGAGATCCTGCAAGAGGCCCACAAGATCGCCAAGGCGGTGGAGGGCAAGGACGTGATGCTGCGCGTGGCCCCCGACGTGGCCCGCCTGCTGAAATCCAACCAGAACACCTACCTGCAAGAGTTGGAGGAGATCCTAGGCCGCACGGTGATCGTCAAGAGCGACGTGCAACTGCACCAGGAAAGGTTCGATTTGGCATAGGGCTCGATGTGGCGCACGCACTCTTGCGTGCCGTGTCGAGACTCTTCTCGACACGTGTTCGCGCAAGGGAACCAAGCGTCGGCAGGAGTGCCGACGCGGCACGCACGAGCGCGTGCGCCACGCCGCCGTTCCGGTTTCAGTATGCTTCGTATCGTCGCAACCCTCCTGTGCACAAGTTCCTTGCTTCCCGCGCAATACCACCCCGCCAACGCGCCATGGAACCGGCCCGTCGCGCCCTTTCGCATCGTGGGCAACCTCTACTATGTCGGCGCCAGCGGCGTTTCCGCGTTTCTGTTTACCACGCCCCAGGGGCACGTGCTCCTCGACGCCGGATTCCGCGAAACCGCGCCGATGATCGAAGCCAACCTGAAGAAGCTGGGCTTCCGCATGGAGGATATCAAGCTCCTGGTGGCCAGCCATGCGCACTACGATCACGCCGGAGGACTGGCGGCCATCAAGGCGCGCACGAAGGCCCGGTTTCTCTCGAGCCCCGCCGATGCTCCGCTGTTTGCAGCCGGCGGCCGCGGGGATTTCCAGTTGGGAGACCGATACTCGTTCCCGCCCGTGCGACCCGATGGATTGCTCCGCGACGGCGAGCCAGTGCAACTGGGCGGGTTGGTTCTGACGCCGCACTTCACGCCCGGGCACACCAAGGGCTGCACCAGTTGGACGACGACGATTGCGGATGGGCCGCGTTCCTACCGGGTGGTGATCCCGTGCAGTCTCTCCGCGCCGGATTACCGGCTGGTGGGGAATGCCAAGTACCCCGGAATCGTGCAGGATTTCGAAAAGTCCATCGCCACTTTGCGCGCCCTGCCCTGCGACATCTTCCTGGCGGGGCACAGTTGGGATTTCGACCTGCCGCGCAAGATGGAAGCGCTGAAGAGCGGCGGAGCGAATCCGTTCGTCGATCCGGCGGGGTATGTCCGGTATCTCAACCGGGCCGAAGCGGCGCTGCGCGGAGCGCGTGGCGGCGCAGGGCGCGAAACGGTAGTGGGGCCGGGTCCGTGCTTAAACCAACAGTGCAAAAGGAATTGGCAACAAATGGGAAGGATCGGGACACCTTTTCCCCGGCGCTCGATTCTAAGCTGAAGATGAGAGGAAACCATGCAAAAGCGCAAACTTGGAGATAGCGGCCTGGAAGTATCGGCTCTTGGGCTCGGCTGCATGGGAATGAGCTTTTCATACGGCCCGCCCAAAGACAAGCGGGAAATGACGTCTCTTCTCCGGGCAGCCGTGGAACGCGGCATCACATTCTTCGACACTGCCGAGGTCTACGGCCCGTTCTTGAACGAAGAACTCGTGGGCGAAGCTCTCGCTCCCTTCCGCAAGCAAGTGGTGATCGCCACCAAGTTCGGGTTCGATCTGGGCGGCAGCGACAATCGGCCTGGCGCGCCGGGCTTGAACAGCAGGCCGGAGCACATTAAGCAAGCCGCCGAGGGCTCGCTCAAACGGCTCAAGGTGGATGTCATCGACTTGCTCTATCAGCATCGGGTCGACCCGAACGTGCCTATCGAAGACGTAGCTGGAGCGGTGAAGGACCTGATTCAGGAAGGCAAGGTCAAGCACTTCGGCCTTTCCGAAGCGGGAGTGCAAACCATCCGTCGCGCACACGCCGTCCAGCCGGTCACCGCTCTCCAGAACGAATATTCGCTATGGACGAGGACCCCGGAGAAGGAAGTCATACCGGCCCTTGAGGAACTCGGAATCGGCCTCGTCCCGTACAGCCCCCTGGGCAAGGGCTTCCTCACGGGCAAGATCGGCGAGAATGCGAAGTTCGATAGCTCCGACTTCCGCAGCTCCCTGCCTCGCTTCACGCCGGAGGCTCTCAAGGCGAATCAGACCCTGATCGCTGTGCTCGCCGGCATCGGGGAACGGAAGAAGGCGACGCCCGCTCAGATCGCACTGGCCTGGCTGCTGGCCCAGAAGCCGTGGATGGCGCCGATCCCGGGAACCACAAAGCTCGATCGCTTGTACGAAAACATCGGGGCGCTTTCCGTCGAACTCACGCCCGGCGATCTCGGCGACATCGAGAACGCCGCCTCGAAGATCACCGTGCAAGGCGCCCGGTACCCCGAAAGGCTGGAACGGCTGACCGGCCGCTAAGCGGCCAAGCGAAGGAGGTCGTGAAATGGAGATCAAACGAATTGGCTCGCAACCTTCCGTCAAGGGACCATCGGAGTGGTTCACTGGCACGGTACGCATGGATCCGCTTTTTCAGGCGCCCGCTCCGGCGCTTGTTCAAGGCGCCAGCGTCACTTTCGAGCCCGGCGCCCGTACCGCATGGCACACCCACCCGCTGGGCCAAACCCTGATCGTGACCGCCGGTTGCGGCAGGGTACGGCGTTGGGGCGGACCGGTGGAGGAAATCCGGCCGGGTGACGTCGTCTGGATTCCGCCCGGTGAGAAACACTGGCATGGGGCCGCGGCCACCACGGCAATGACCCATATCGCCATTCAGGAACAGCTCGACGGTAAGGTGGTCGATTGGATGGAACAGGTCAGCGACGAACAATACAAGGCCTGATCGGGCACGTCTCGGCTTAGGCTCGCCCGCGCTCTCTCCCGGCAACGTGCAGAAGACCATGGCCGCGCCCGTGACCGCGATTATCGCCAACGACATGAAGTTCTACGAAAAGCTGCCGAAGCTGATGCCGTATAACCCGAAGGCAGGAAGTTTCTTTGAAAATAGCCCGGGGGTGGCGGAAGTCACAGCCAGGCGCAACGCGACGCTTCAGGGCGCGTATTTCGTGCTCGCGGCCCGCGCGGTGGGCCTGGACTGCGGGCCAATGTCCGGCTTCGATAATGCCAGAGTCGATCAGGAATTCTTCGGGGCGGGGCTGGAACGCGACGGGGTGTGCCAGGAGTACTCGCCCGGAAGGCTGAAATCGAACTTCCTGTGCAATCTCGGCTACGGCGACCCAGCCGGCCTGCAGCCACGTCTGCCGCGCCTCGATTTCGACGAAGCCTGCAAACTGCTGTAGAGGCGGCGCTCAAAGCACGCCCGATAGTGGGCGTGCTGCCACGTTACCCCAACTGCTTCGCCAAGAACGGCAGCCCGCGCTTTCCCCAAAAGCTGTGTGGGCCGTCGAAGACTTCCTGCTCGATGCTTTCCGCCGCGCCGAATACTTCGTAGATCTTCTTCACTTGGGCGAAGCTGGCCCTGCTCGCGGCTACGGGGAAGATGTCGTCGCGCTCGCCCGATTCGGCGAACAGCGGGCGGGGCGCGATCAGGCCGGCGATGTCGTATTGCTCGGCCCAGTTCAGGATGCCCGGCACGTAGTTGTCGATGCAGTGCGAAAGGCTCATGATGCTGTCGCGGAAGGTGTTGAGGGAGCAACTCAGGAGGGCCGCGCGGATGCGCGTATCGAGCGCCGCGGCGAACAGGGTGCAGGTTCCGCCTCCGGAAACTCCCAGGCAGCCCACGCGGGCGGGGTCGAGCTCGCGGCGGGTCTCGATCCAGTCGATGGTCCGCATGACATCCCACACGCGCCAGCCGATCATGGTCTGCCCCAGCAGCAGGGCCGCGCCGGCGGCGGGCTGGCAGGCCGTCGCGGTGGGCCCCTTGGCCTTGGTCACATCGTCGCGCCGGCAGCCGAATCCCATGGGCTCGATGGCCACCGCGGCCATCCCGTGTTCCGCCACCTGGATGGCGTAATCGTATTCGTAGCCGGCCTTCACGGTGCGGTCGCGTCCCTGCTCGTCGATGCCCACGATGTCGTCCACCCCGCGGCCGTGGCCCGGAAGGCAGATCACCGGCGCGTAAGGGGCTTGGCCGCCCTTGGGGGTGAGGAGATATCCGAGGACGCCCACCCCGGGACGGCTCTCAAAGACGAACTTCTCGCGGCGGCAGCCGGGCAGCTCACGCACTTCGAGCGTGCGCGGAAGCAGCGGCGCGCGCTCTTCCGGGTAGCCGCCGAGCAGTTCGACCACCTTGGCGCGCAGGGTCTTCTGCCACTCGCGGGCGGCCTCCAGGTTATCCGCCCGGAAGGTCAGCCGCAAAGGCGCCGCATCGTGCAGTCGCCAGGTATAGTACACCGGATCGAAGCTGGAAACCTCCACCTTGTCCTCCAGGCCATCGAGCGCGCCGGTGTATTTCTCTTGGGCGGCCGGCGCGGCGGGCGCGGCGGCTGCCGCCAGCGCCAATTTCCCCAGTTCGCGCCGGGAAACGCGCGGTGATTTTGCGGGCATGATGCTCTATTGTAAGCGCCGCGGCGGCGGCTCGGGAAGCGCGAATCCTCACTCGCCGGGGAACGGAATCGGAATCCTGGCTACTGTCGCGGCAGCGTATTTATGTAGGCCTGCCACTGGCGCTCCAGGTTCTTCCAGTTTTGGGCGTTCTCCGCTGAGATTTTGATCAGAGCCTCAATCTGGCGGGTGGGCGCCTCGATCCGCTTGTCGCGCGCCACCACGCTCGCGGCGAGCGACTCCACGACCCCGGTCAAACGGTCGATCTTCTCCCCGGTGGTCATTTCGTTCCTTTCGGCCTTCTTCAATGGCGTCCGTCGTCATTGCCGCGGCAGCGTGTCCACGGGCGGCAGAACATCCTCCCACCCGAAGGGGCACTGGGCCTCCGGCTTCACGTCGTATTCCCGAGTCACATCCTCCACCGCTTTCCGGTAGCACTGCTGCAAGGTCTGTTGCGTCAATCCGGCGCGCAGGCTGGGGCTGTCATGGAGCAACTCCCGAAGTTCTCTCTGTTCCCTGCCAATCGACGCCAGCCAACCCCGCCTGTTCTGGTCGAGCAGAGGCCCGGCCGTGAGGCTGAGCTTCAGCAGGCGCCCGATAATCCCGTTAACTCGGGAGTGCAGCTCACGCCTCTCGCTTTTCCCCAAATCTTCAATCTCCTCAGCCAGGTGCGCGGCGTCAATCTCATCGAAGCGTCCAGCCCGAATCAACTCGGCCGTGACGGTTCGCCATTCGGCGAAATCCTCGTCGTAGAGGGTTTTGGGGGCATCGCTCATGGTTTGCTCCTCTCCGCATTCACGCTTTCGCGACCTTCGCCGCGGGCAGGCGGCCGCTTTAGTGGACCGAGTACTGGGGCTGCGGCGGGTTGAGTTTCACCTCCACCGTCTTCTGTTCCTCGGTGATCTCCAGTATCTCGCCGTACGTCTGGTACCCTTTGGCGTTGACCAGGATCTTGATCTTCCCCTGCGGAATGGCCGGGATCTTGGCTTCGCCTTCCTGGTTGCTGCGCAAGTCCCACGTGGTGCGCACGTTCCTGCCCACTTTGGCGACGGAGTTGTAGACCGTGCGGGCTTCAACGAAGGTGACCACCACCTCGGCGCGGTCGACGGGACGGCCGGACTGGGTCTTCACCTGGATCACAATCTTGGTCATGGGCGTCTCCTGGCCAAAGGCGAGGAAAGCCCCGAGGAGCAGCGCCGGCAGCGCAAGACAACGCAGAAGAACGCTCGCTTTACGCATAATCCGATTATACGCGTCCGGCGTGGTAGAATTAGGATGGAAGCACCCATCAGGCCGCTCAAAATGTGGGGGCGTAACGGATTCGACGGGATCGAATCGTGGTGGGGAGGCGTGCCGGGTTCCGAGCTCCCGTAAAACGATCGGAAAACCAAAACTGCCAACACGCAGTTTGCATACGCAGCCTAAGTAATTAGGCAGCCGCTCCAGCCGCTGAGCCCGCGCGGCGGTGAGTGAGCGTCATTTTGCGGGATAGGCCAAAGGCTTCGGTCCGGAGCCGGCGGCTGAGACCCAATCGGACTAGGACGCCGCTCACTCGCCGTCTCTGAAGCGGTGCGCCGAATCATTCGAGCGCGGCTACGCACGTAGGCTCTTCATGGCGAGCTTTCTCGGACCCGGGTTCAACTCCCGGCGCCTCCACCAGTACTTTTTTGCCTGCATTGAGGCGGGTAGGCCCACGATGGGTCCTATCTTAGCGAGTCCTCGAGTTGGATCTTCGCGTCGGTCTTTTCGTCCCGGTATTTCACGATCACCGGCGTATATACCGAGATACCCCAGTCCTTGCCCACGCCGTGGGTGATGGCGCGAGTCCCGGCTATCACCACCGCCTCTTCGGGAATCACCAGCGGCTCTTCGCCGGTGGCGCGGTGCACCACCCCGCGCACCAGGTCGTAGACCAGCGTCGAGCGGTTGAGGATGGTCCCGGTTCCCAGCACCGCGCGGCGCTTCATCACCGTACCTTCGTAGATGCCGCAATTGCCGCCCACCAGGACTTCGTCTTCCACAATCACCGGCATCGCCCCGATGGTATCCAGAACGCCGCCAATCTGGCTGGCCGCCGAGATATGGCAGTTGCGCCCCACCTGCGCGCAGCTTCCCACCAGGGCGTGCGAATCCACCATGGTTCCGTCGTCCACCCACGCGCCCACGTTGATATACATGGGCGGCATGCAGGTGACTCCCTTGCCCACGTAGCAGCCGTCGCGGATGGAACAGCCGCCCGGCACGATGCGCACCCCGCTCCGGGCGGTGAACCGCTTGACCGGGTAAGTCGACTTATCGAAGAATGGCTGGCGCGCGACGTCGATCGACATATCCACGATGCCGCCCATGCGAAAGCCCAACAGAATGCCCTTTTTGACCCACTGATTCACTCGCCACCCGGTGGGCGCGTCCTTGCAAGGCTCGGCCGCGCGTACCTCGCCTGTGTTCAGAGCCCGGCGGAACTCCTCGAAGAGCCGAAAATCGGCTTCGGAGTAGCTTGGCGGCTTCTCGTTGTACAGACGTTCGATTTCAGTTTGCAAGCGGCGCCTTCTCCAGCAGGCCGGCGGATTCCAGAACCTTTTCGATCTTCGCCAGGCTGGCGGCGCTGGGCGGGACCAGGGGCAGGCGATACACCGGGTCGAGCAGGCCCATGAGCCCCATGGCCGCTTTGACGGGAATGGGGTTGGACTCCACGAAGTTCACGTTCATCAGCGGCAGATAGCGCTTCTGGATGGCGCGGGCGGTTTCGAAATCGCCGCGCAGGCACGCCTGCGCCAGCCGGCTCATCTCGCCCGGTATCTCGTTGCCGGCGGTGGAAATCACGCCGCGTCCGCCCAGGGCGATCACCGGGATGGTCACCGAGTCGTCGCCGGAGAGAACATTGAAGGCCGCGGGAACCTCGTTTAGAATGGTGGCGATCTGCGCCACGTTGCCCGAGGCCTCCTTGACGCCCACGATGCTCCCGATCCGCGCCAGGCGCGCCAGGGTGGCCGGCTCGACGTTGATGCCCGTGCGGCCTTGCACGCTGTACACCACGATGGGAATCCCGACGGCCTCTGAAATCGCTTTGTAATGCTGATAAATGCCTTCCTGGGAGGGCTTGTTGTAGTAAGGCGTAACGGAGAGAATGCCATCCGCCCCGAGGCGTTCCAGCTCGCGCGCCAGCTCGATCACTTCGCGGGTGTTGTAGCCGCCCGCTCCGCCCAGCACCGGAACCTTCCCGTGGGCTTCTTCGATGGCGATCTCCACCACGCGCAGATGTTCGGCCCGCGTCAGCGTGGGGCTCTCCCCGGTGGTCCCGCAGGGAACCAGGAAATCGATGCCCGCCTCGATCTGACGGCGGACCAGCTTGCGCAGCGTCGCCTCGTCGAGCGAAAGATCGCGCTGAAACGGCGTAACCAGCGCAGTGCCGCATCCCGTAAACATGTACCACCTCCAAGAAGCTATCAGCTATCAGCTTTCAGCTTTCAGCTATCAGCCGCGGAAAGCATGATTGCTGAAGGCTGACAGCTATCCAAAAACGATCTCGCCGAACTCGTGAAAACCCTTCTTACCCACCACCCACTGCGCGGCCTTGAGCGCGCCGCGGGCCAACCCTTCCCTGCCCCGCGCGGTGTGGCGCAGCACAATCGTATCGGCCGCCGAATCGAAACCGATTTCGTGCGTGCCGGGATGCGCGCCGGCGCGGTTCGAACTCACATCGATCCGCCGCCCGTAGCCGGCCTTCTTCATTTCCTCCACCAGCTTCAGTAGGGTACCAGACGGCGCATCCTTCTTGGTCGCGTGGTGAATCTCCCAGGCCCACGCGCCGTATTCGGGCTGGCCGGCCAGCACCCGCGCCGCCTCGGACACCAGCCGGAAGAAGACGTTCACCCCCACCGAGTAGTTCGGGCTCCATACCAGCCCGATGCCGCCCGTCTCCACCGCCCGGCGCACCGCATCGGCGTGCTCCAGCCATCCGGTGGTTCCGAGAACGATGTTCACGCCCAGCGCGGCCAGGCCCTCCACGTTCCGCGGCACGGCGGCGGGTATCGAGAAGTCGATGGCCACATCCACGCCCCGAAGATTCTCCGGCGTGAGTCCTTCGAAGTTGGCGTTGTTGAATTCGTCCAACTTCAGCGCCACGGCGAAGCCGTATTCGGGGGCCAGTTGCTCGATCAGCCGGCCCATCTTGCCGTATCCTATAATCGCCAGTTTGCGCTCAGTCATGCTCCCCTCCGCTGCGCTCGAACACAGCCGCGTCCAGGTCCGTGAAGAACTCCCGGTGCAGCGCGGCTACGGCTTGCGATAGATCGGCGTCCCGCGCCACGAAGCTCAGATTGAGCAGCGACGCGCCCTGCGAGATCATCCGGATATTGATGCCATCGAGGGCGTTGAACACGCGCCGCGCCACCCCCGGCGTGTGGCGGATGTTCTCGCCCACCAGGCACACGATGGCCTGCTCGGGCTCCGTGCCGGCTTCGGAGAACTGGCGCAGCTCCGCTAAGATGGCATCCAGGTTCCGGCAGTTGTCGATGGTCAGCGAAACGCTCACCTCCGAGGTGGCCACCATATCCACCGGCGTTTCGAAGCGGTCGAACACTTCGAAGATGCGGCGCAGGAAGCCATGCGCCATCAACATGCGCGTGGAGTGAATGTTCACCAGCGAGATTTTGCGCTTGCAGGCGATCGATTTCACCGGATTGCGGCAGGCGATGGCGCCCCCCACAATGCGCGTTCCCGAGACCTCCGGCCGCCGCGAGTTCAAAATCAGCACCGGAATGTCGCGCTCCATGGCCGGGACCACGGTGGCCGGGTGCAGCACCTTGGCCCCGAAGTAGGCCAGTTCGGCGGCCTCGGCGAAGGAAATCACCTTGACGCGGTGCCCCCCCGGCAATATGGTGGGGTCGGCGGTCAGCATGCCGTCCACATCGGTCCAGATCTGGATCTCCTCGGCCCCGATTCCAGCCCCCACGATGGCGGCCGTGTAGTCGGAGCCGCCCCGGCCAAGCGTGGTGGTGACGCCTTCGAGCGTCGCGCCGATGAAGCCGCCCATCACCACCACCGCGTCGCGGGCCAGCGCTGGAATGGTCTCCGCCAACCGCCGGTCGGTCTCCTCGAAATTCGGGGCGGCCTGCGTATGGCGGTTGTCCGTGATCACAACCTCGCGCGAATCCACGTGCACGGCCTTCAGGCCGAAGTGGCGGAAGGCGAGGGTCACGATGTAGCTCGACAGGCGCTCGCCATAGGAAGAGATGGCGTCGATGGAGCGCGGCGTCAGCTCGCCCAGCACCGCCAGGCCCTTCACCAGTTCGGTCAGCTCCTGGAAATGCTCGTCGAGGAAGCGGTCCAGCTCCACGCGCTCCGCGAGCGAAGCTATCTGGCGCGCCTCGCGCGAGTGGAAATCGCGCAGGTCGTGCAGTTGCGGAATGTACTCCTTGCGCTTGCCGGCGATGGCCGCCGCGGCGATGGCCAGCAGCTTGTTGGTGGTCTTGCCCATGGCCGAAACCACCACCACCGGCCGGCGCTCTTCGCGCGCCTTCACAATGCCGGCTACGCGCTCTATGGCGGACGCCGATTCCACCGACGTGCCGCCGAATTTCATCACGATCATCGGTCGAGCATTCCTTCCGAATGCATCAGCTCGGCGTTGAGCACGGCCGCCCCGGCGGCCCCGCGTACGGTGTTGTGGCCCAGCGCCACGAATTTGTAGTCGAGCGCCGGGCACGCTCTCAGGCGTCCCACGAAGACCGCCATGCCGCGCTCGCATTCCGCGTCCTTGCGCGGCTGCGGCCGGTTGGCCTCTTCCCGGTAGATCACGGGACGCGGGGGCGCGCTGGGGAGATTGCGCTGCTGCGGGACGCTGGTAAACGTGTCGAAAGCGCGGCGGAGATCGGCCTGCGACGGCTTGGAGGAGAATTCCACCGAGACCGTCACCGTGTGCCCGTCCACCACCGGAACCCGGTTGCAGTGCGCGCTCACCTTGGCGGCCAGCGGCTCGATGTGGTCGCCGCGGAACTCGCCCAGGATCTTCTGCGTCTCCTGCTGCATCTTTTCCTCTTCGCCCCCGATGAACGGAATTACGTTGCCCACGATATCCATGGAAGCCACGCCCGGGTATCCCGCGCCCGAAATGGCCTGCATGGTGGTGGCGATTACGCGCGTGATGCCGAAGGTTTTCAATGGCGCGAGGCCCAGGGTCAGTACCACCGTGGAGCAGTTGGGGTTGGTGACAATTTGCCCCTTCCATCCGCGCGAGCGCTGTTGGCCGGCCACCAGCCCCAGGTGATCGGGGTTGACTTCCGGCACCAGCAGCGGCACGTCCCGCTCCATCCGGTAGTTCCTGGAATTGGAAACCACCACGTGGCCCGCTTGGGCGAAGGCGCGCTCGATTTCGGTGGCCACGGAGGCGTCCGTGGCCGAGAAAACCAGGCGCGGCGCGTTGCCGGGCTTGCACTCCTCCACCGTCAGCCCCGCCACCGTATCGGGCGTGATTCCGCCCAGGCGCCATTCGCAGGCGTCCGCGTACTTCTTGCCCGCCGAGCGGTCGCTGGCGCCGAGCCACTTCAGATCGAAGCACGGGTGGCCCTGGAGGAATTTCACGAAATGCTGCCCCACCATGCCGGTGGCGCCGAGGATGCCTACTTCGATTCGCGTCTGCATAATTCCCTTGCGATGCGTTGATAGATTTCGACTGCGTCGAGCAACTCTTGCCTGGCCACACGCTCTTCGGGAGTGTGGGCCACATGAATGGATCCGGGGCCGATCAGGAACGGCTCGCCCCACTGGCCGCCGAAGGCCGGAATATCGGTGGTGAACGCCACTACGGTGGTCTCAATGCCGTCCACGAAATTGAGGCGGGCCGCGGGGATCTCGAGAACTTCGCGCAGCTCGGCGCGCCCCGCCGCCGCGCGCTCCAGCGCCCGCTTGGTTTCGGCCGAATCGCCCACCAGCCTGATGAGAATCTCCGCCCGCGCTTCGTCGGCGATCACATTGGGCGCGCGTCCGCCGGAGATCGTGCCGATGTTGAGCGTGCTCGATCCCAGGACGGGGTCCACGGGCAGCGGAATCCGCTCCATTTCCCACAGCGCCTCGATCAGCTTATGAATGGCCGAATCGCCCAGTTCCGGGTAGGCCGAGTGCGCCATCTTGCCGGCGGCCACCACTTCGTAGCGCAGCGCCCCCTTGGCGCCCAGCGCCAATTTGTTCCCGGTGGGCTCGCCGTTCACCAGGTAGCGCGACCCGCGCGGCGTGGCGGCGGCGTGGTACGCCCCGGCGCTGTTGCGCTCTTCCCCCACCACGAACAGCAGCCCGAATCCGCTCTCTCCGGCCTCGAGCAGCGCTTCGGCGGCCTTGATCATCGACGCCATAATGCCCTTGGCGTCGCACGCGCCGCGGCCCCGCAGGTACTCGCCGTCGTCGCTCGAAGGGAAGAACGGCGGCACGGTGTCCATGTGGCTGGAAAGCGTCACCACCGGCCGTTCCCCCCACTGCGCGAACACGTTGAAACGGCCGGCGGCCACCTCCATTCGCTCCACCCGCCCGCCGGTGCGCGCGGCCAGCGCGGAGAGGTAATCGTGCAGGAAGAGCCCGGCCCGCTCTTCGCCGCCGGTGATCGATTCGATATCGACCAGCGCGCGCGTGATGTCGAAAACGTCCATAACAGCTCATTGGGGAATGGAGACGAAGGAGAAAGAAAAGTACGCGGCCAACCGGCGTGTTTTCATTCCCGATAGCGCTCCACCCGCCTGAGTAACGAGTGACAGTGAGCAGGTTTTGCCCTGGCTCCCCAACCGGAAGGACTTGAGCTCTCCCTCCCGGCTTCGGCGAAGATACCGCTTACCCCTTTCACCGGGCCTCCGAAGCGCAATCGGAAGAACAGCCCGGCTACTAATGGCCTTCGCACCTCTACCGCGAAATCTCAGGATAGCGGAGAGGGGAAAGCAAGTCAAATCGAATGAGGGCGCCTGATGGAAGGCCTGGAGAGCCGGTTACCAGACCGCCGGCACGGGGTAGCAGCTTCATTCGTCTGCGGCCAGACCGGTGAAGGATCGCAGAATGTCGTCCGGCAGGGGTTCGAAGAACTCCGGCGGGATCTCGACCTTACCGTGGTCGATCCCGAACTGGCGGTGCGGCCGGGCCGCGCGGATGGGCCGCACTTCCGCTATCGGCCGGTTGCGGCGGCACAGAACGATGGTCTCTCCCGCCTCCACGCGGTCGAGGTACCGCGAGAGGTGCGTCTTGGCCTCCTGGACGTTGACCCTGGTCATGAAACCATGATACCGGTCAGGACGCCAATCCCGCAGCGCTCACCCCCTCAGCTTCCGCACCAGAATCGGCTTCCGGTCCCGGGCTGCCGGCACGAACATGTCTTTCGCCGTCAGGCCCAGGGTTTTCGCCGTTTCGATCGAGAACCCCAGATCCATGGGGGCCTTGCCGCCGCTATTGGAGCCGAAGGAGAACTTCACGCCCTCCTGCTTGGCCATCTTCAGGAATGGCATCCTCGGCAGTCTCATGCCGCAATCGATTTCGCAGGCCGTGCCGGTGCGCTTCAGGGCGTCGACCACCGCCTTCATCCGCTCGGGGGTCCACAGCGCGTCGTAACTGGCGTTGAACTTCCCCGGAATCCAGGTGGGATGGGCGAAGATATCGAGCGGCTCGCGCTCCAGGATCTCGACGATCCAATCCACGTACATTTTCATGAACGCCTCGGCGTCATTACCAGGGTCATACCCGCGCAGCCAGGCCTTGGTGCGCTTGCCGGCGGCGTCGCGCACGGTCATCGAATCGGACAGCACGTAATCGAGCTGTGCCAACACGTCTTTGGAAAAGCACGGCATCCAGTCGAGCCACTCGGCCTGCACGCCTTTGTAAACGGGCTTGCCATCGAGTTTGGCGATCCAAGCCTGCAACTCGGCGTCGTTCGAAAGGACCGTCGGGTAGTCGTTCTCTTTCGTGCCGGCGTGCTCCGCGATCCCATACTTCACGCCGCGCTGCCGCGACGCGGCGACGGCGTCGTCCAGGCTCATGGTGTTGAGATGCACGTGGTAATCGACAATCGGAAAGCCCAGCCCGGAATCCGGCGCCGGCTGACTCTGAGACCCGGCGCGCGCAGCCGCGGCCAGCGCCGCGCCCGTCCCCAGCAGAAACTCGCGTCTCGATCGGCTCATACGGAACCCTTCGAAACTGTAGCATAAAGAAGAATGCCGGCAAGGATGCCGGCATGGCAGGCTGGAAGCCCGCTCCACGGAGGCGGTCAGTATTTCGGAACGCTGGGGTCCACCTGGTTGCTCCAGGCCAGGATGCCACCCTTCATGTTACGGACATGGGTGAATCCGGCGTTGCGCAAGATGCCGCAGGCCTTGGCGCTGCGCACTCCGCTCTTGCAGTGGATCACGATCTCGGCCTGGGGATCGAGCTCGCCCACGTGCTTCGCAAATTCGCCCAGGGGGATCAGCCTCGCGCCGGGAATGCTGGCGATCTTGTACTCATGCGGCTCGCGTACGTCGATGAGCAGGAAGTCATCGCCGCGGTCCAGCTTGCGTTTCACTTCCGTGACTTCGATTTCGCCTGGGTTCACGTTGGTCTCCCGTTCGGCCACGGCGTGTTGCGGGTTCGGCACGCCACAGAATTGATGATAGTCGATCGGCTTGGTGATGGTGGGGTGGTCGCCGCACGCCGGGCACTCGGGATTCCGGCGCAGTTTCATCTCGCGGAAGCGCATGCCCAGCGCATCATAGAGCAGCAGGCGGCCCACCAGGGGCTCGCCGATGCCCAGAATCAGCTTGACCGTTTCGGTGGCCTGGATGAGCCCGATCGTGCCGGGCAGTATCCCCAGAACGCCGCCCTCGGCGCAGCTCGGAACCAGGCCCGGAGGCGGCGGCTCCGGGTACAGGCAGCGGTAGCACGGCCCGCCCGGATATGAGAACACCGTGGACTGGCCTTCGAAGCGGAAGATGGAGCCGTAGACGTTGGGCTTACCCAGTAACACGCAGGCATCGTTGACTAAGTACCGGGTGGGGAAGTTATCCGTGCCGTCCACCACGATGTCGTAGTTCTTCAGAATGTCGAGCGCGTTCTCGCTGGTGAGCGCCGTCTCGTGCTTCACCACCGTGACGTTGGGATTGATGGCCGTCATCCTCTCGGCCGCGGAATCGATTTTCTTGCGGCCCACGTCGGCGGTGGAGTGAATCACCTGCCGCTGGAGGTTGGTGAAGTCCACCACGTCGAAATCCACCAGTCCCAGGCGGCCCACCCCGGCGGCGGAGAGATACAAACCGAGGGGCGCCCCCAGACCGCCGGCGCCGATCAGCAGCACCTTGGCTTCCTTGAGCTTTTGCTGGCCTTCCACGCCGACTTCCGGAAGGATCAGGTGACGGCTGTAGCGCAGGATTTCTTCCTTCGTGAGAGCGGCTTCGCCCGCCAGGGCGGTGGCCCCGGAGCCGCCGGCTATCGCAGGCACCAGCGAGATGGTGTCGGCGTCCCTGGCCGCGGTGGCGTCCTTGCCCAGGTAGCGCACGTCCTCGTCGTTCAGATACACGTTGACGAAACTGCGCACCTTGCCCTCGTCGGTGAAGATCTGCTTGCGCAGATCGGGATATTGCCGGGTGAGCGCGTCGAGCGCTTCTCTCACCGTGGCGCCGGGGACCTCCACGGCATCGCGCTTGCCGGTGAACTGCCGGAGGGGCGTGGGTATCAAAACCTTGGGCATGTCAGTAAGTCAACTCCTCTTTGGCCGCTTCGGTCTGTTCGAAGTTAGGCAGCCAACTGTTGGCATGGTGAAAATCGCCGTTCCGAATCGAGAGCACTACGAAGGAATACCAGGGGCACGAATTCTTGAGATCGGTTTCGGAAAAATAGGCGTCGCAATCGGGGTGCGAGTGGTAGATGCCGATCAGGTCCATGCCATGCCGCCGGGCGGCGGCGTCGGCCGCCAGCAGGTCTTCCGGGCGAAGCTGGTAACGGGTGGCCTGCACGCCCTCGAAAGCGTTCTCCAGAGGCAGCGCCTCGCGCACCACCTTGCGGCCATCCTCGACTGCCCCGAGCATGGCGCCGCAACATTCATCGGGATAAGCCTGGCTGGCATGCGCCACCATGGCGGCCCAGGGTTCGGGTTCGATGCGGATCATGCCTCTTCCCAGAAGCGCTCGCTGAGGTATTTCTCGGCGCTGTCGCAAAGCACGGTGACAATGGTGGCGCTTTCGCCGCGCGCTGCCAGGTCCCTGGCCAGCAGGGTGGCCGCGTACACGTTGCACCCCGAAGAGATCCCCACCAGCAGGCCTTCCTCGCGCGCCAGGCGGCGCACCATGGCGTAGGCGTCTTCGGTTTCAATCCACAAATTGGCGTCGGCCAGCGTTTCGTCGTAGATGCCGGGCACGATGGCGGTGGGCATGTGCTTCAAGCCCTCCAGGCCGTGGAAACCGCTGGAGGGCTGCGCCGAGATGCATTTCACTTCCGGCAGGTCGCGCTTCAGGCGGCGGCTCACCCCCGTAAAGGTGCCGCTGGTGCCCATGGCGGCCACGAAGTGGGTGATGCGGCCGGCCGTCTGGCGGACAATCTCCGGGCCGGTGTGTTCATAGTGGGCCTTCCAGTTGGCCGGGTTGTTGTATTGATCGGGATAGAAATAGCGGTCCGGATCGGCCAGGTAGATCTTGCGGCAGAGGCGGATGGCGCCGTCGGAGCCTTCGGCGGCGTCACTGAAGACCATGTCCGCGCCATAAGCCCGCAGGATGCGCTGGCGCTCGATGGAGGCGTTGCCCGGCAGGCACAGCTTGACGCGGTACCCGCGGTTGGCCGCAATCATGGCGTAGGCGATGCCGGTGTTGCCGCTGGTGGCGTCCAGGATGACGCGATTGGGGTTCAGCCGTCCGGAGCGCTCGCCGTCGAGGATCATGTTCAGCGCGGCGCGGTCCTTCACCGACCCGCCAGGATTGAAGTACTCCGCCTTGGCCAGGATTTCGACGCCGGGGAACTCCAGCGGGATCTTCTCCAGGCGCAGCAGGGGCGTGTTGCCCACCGTCGCCAGCAGAGGCTCGGCCTGGCTGCGCGAAGTCTGCGGGATGGGCAGGGCGGACGCCATAGCTCTTGCTCAACTCTTGGATTCATTTGCCAGCCGCCAGGATGCAAATCGCATGTGACTGCAAGCAAAGGAATTACGTAGGCTGACCGACAGACCATTGTAGCATCTACTCAAAGTCTGTCAAATATGTAGGAAATGGGGGTGTTGAGGAGCCATTCCCGGAGATGCCCGTACGACCCACGGCGTCGGCCGGACGCAGCCTCCCGTTTGCCCGCATTCTGTTATTCTGGCTCCTCATTCGGGAGGGTTCGCGGACATGTTGATCGAGCAGCAGATCGCCGAGCGGCGGGAACGGGCGTCGGGCGCGATCGCCACGATTCTGGAACGGCCCGGCCGAGAGCCGTACGGCGACTATCGCGTGAAATCCGCCAGCGGAAAAACGTACCGGGTGGCGATGCGCGGGCCCGGACTCTTCGAGAACTACTGCTCCTGTCCGGACTTCGGCGTCAATACTCTGGGAACGTGCAAGCACATCGAAGCGCTTCTTCTGCTGCTCCGCCGCCGGCACGGCGCCGCACTGGCGCGAAAGGGCTATGCCCGCGCCCGCTCTTCCATCTCGCTGCAATATGGAGAAACCATCGAGATCCGGTTGCGATTGCCGGCCGCGCCGTCACCCGAGCTGCTGGCCGTCGCGGAAGAGTACTTCGACCCGGCCGGGTTGTTGCGGCGCGAGCACTTCCGCGGCTTCGACAAGGTGCTGGAGGTGTTTCGCAAGGCCGATCTGGACGCCGTGATCTACAGCGACGTTCTCGAATACGTAGACCGCGAAAACGAGATTTCGGAAGGACTGGACCTGGAAGGGCAGCTCCTGGCGAAACTCCGCCGCGGGCAGGATCCACTGGAGGGAGTGCTCAAGACCAAACTGCTGCCCTACCAGACGCGGGGCGCCATTTTCGCCGCCTGCCGGGGCCGCGTGGTCCTGGCCGACGACATGGGCCTGGGCAAGACGGTGCAGGCATTGGCCGCGGCGGAGATGCTGCGGCGCCGCCGCGGCATTGCGCGCGTGCTGGTGGTGGCCCCGGCTTCGGTGAAGTATCAGTGGAAAACGGAAATCGAGAAGTTCACGGATCTTCCGGCGCAGGTCATCGATGGGGCGCTGACGCGGCGCCGCGAGTTGTACGCCGCGCCCAAGTTCTTCAATCTGACCAGCTACGAACTGGTCCTCAAGGACGTGCGGTACATCCACGAAATGGCGCCCGACCTCATCATCCTCGATGAAGCGCAGCGCATCCGGAACTGGACCACGGCCACCGCCCGCACCATCAAACAACTGAAGAGCCGCTATGCGTTCGTGCTGACCGGAACGCCGCTCGAGAACAAGCTGGAAGAGCTGTTTTCGGTGGTGGAGTTCATCGACGGCCGCCGCCTCGGCCCGGCCTTCCGCTTCCTCCACGAGCACCGGACGGAGGACGAGAACGGCCGCCTGATCGGGTATCGCGGTCTGGATCGTATTCACGACCAACTGGCGCCGGTCCTGCTGCGGCGCACGCGAGATGAGGTGCTGAAGGATCTGCCGCATCGCACGGACCAGGTCCTGCACGTATCCCTGACCCCGCAGCAGGCGGAGCCATATTGGGAACAGAACGATATTCTGGCCGCTCTCATGCGCAAATGGGAACGGCAGGGCTGGCTCTCCGAGATCGACCAGAAACGCGTCCTGTGCTGCTTGCAGAACATGCGCATGCTCTGCGATTCCACGTTTCTGTTCGACAAGCAAACCCACTATTCGCCCAAGCTCGAAGAGTTTCGCGAGATCGTCCGCGAGCTGGCCGTCGAGGAGGGCCGCAAGGTGGTGGTCTTCAGCGAATACGAGCGCATGACCCACCTGGCCGGCATGGAACTCGAGAAGCTGGGGCTCGGATTCGTCTCTCTGCACGGCGGCGTCCCCTCGCGGAATCGGGGCGCGCTCATGGAGAGATTCCGGAGCGACGCGGAGTGCAAGGTGTTCCTCTCGACCGACGCCGGAGGCGTGGGGCTGAATCTTCAGACGGCTTCGGCGGTGATCAATTTCGAGCCGCCCTGGAACCCGGCGCGCCTGGAACAGCGCATCGGCCGGGTGCACCGGCTGGGACAAACCCGCCCGGTTTCGGTGATACACCTGCTGACCCGAGGCAGCATCGAAGAACGCGTGTGGGAGACCTTGAAGCTGAAGAAATCCCTCTTCGCGGGGGTCTTCGATTCGCCCACGGGCGAGGTGAGCTTCGCGGCGCTGGGGAAAAAGAGCGTCATGCAATCGGTGAAAGAGATCTTCGCGGATCAGCCCGGCCGGCCGAAGCCCGTGATGGACCAGGCCCCGGAAAAGGCCGTTCCCGCGGCGGCGGTGGGGCCGTCAATGGCTGCCGCGGCGCCTCGGGCCGCCGAAGCTCCTCCCGCGGCGGCGCAAGCGCAGGTCTTCGAGCACGCGGCGGGCGAGCTGCTCGAAACCGGATTGCGTTTCCTCGAATCGCTGGCTGGGATGGCGCGGCGCTCCCCGGACGGCGCGGCCGGGCAGCCCATTGAACGGCGCCTGTCGAGCCTGGTTTCGCAGGACCCGCAAACCGGCCGGAAGGCGCTTTCGATTCCGCTCCCCCAATCGATGGACGGGGATCGCATCGCGCGCGCCATCGAAGGCCTGCTGAGCGCGTTTGGGCGGCCGGCGTAGGGCGCTTTGCGCAGGCGGAAGAACGTCGCAACGTGGTCGCGTTCGCCGAAGCGCACGGGAAAAGACGCCCACGATTCTGGGGGACCGGGCCCGAAGAGGTGGCGAGTACCAGGTTGGATGAAACGCCGTATTTCGCCAAATGACCGGGCGAGCAACGCGCCGTAATTCGGGCTGGCTTCGAAACCCTCGCAGTTTGGGGGGCGTTGCCTGCCCCCGAATTACCCCGATGGTGGCTGGCGCGGTCAGTCACGGCGAGGGGGATAGCGGAGAGCATCGTGCGCTATCCGGGCAAGGCGGTCGAGCGCCATGGATCCAGATCTCAAAAACATGACGCCGATGATGATGTTCACTATCCCGACGAAAATCCAGACGGGGTCCCTTCTGAGAATCCCCTTCATAAGGTTGCCGCCGGCGATGGCAAGCCAGATCCCGGCGATGCGATGTAATGTCTTCGCCTGACGCGCGCATTGGCGCACCTGCTCTATCTCCGCGTTGAGTCGCCTGGATTCAAGCGCCAGTTCACTTTCGCCGTCCATAGTTGGCCTCGGGATTGTTGTCGAGTATAGCCCAGGACGGTCTTCGATGGTGAAAAACTGCTTGAAAATGATGCGGTTTTGCCAAAGGACGACGTTGTCATCTCAGGATTCTTGACAGCTCCGACGATCTGGATGTCCACACCGGCATTCTCGCGCGGGCCAATGGCTGCGGTACCGGACGATAAGTGGCGCTACCGATAACCCAGGGGATGAAACGGATCGGAACGTCTCGGCCCCTTCCCTTACCGTGTGAACCGCGTCTCCTTCTTCTTGCGATGCCGGTCGAGGGCCAGCTCGATCAAGCGGTCCAGTAATGCGCCGAACCCAATGCCGCTGTACTCCCACATCTTGGGATACATGCTGATGGAGGTGAAGCCGGGGATGGTGTTGATCTCGTTGATGTACAGCCTGTCCGTCGCTATCTCCAGCAGGAAATCCACGCGGGCCATGCCTTCGCATTCCACGGCGCGGAAACACTCGATCGCCAGGCGGCGCAGTTCTTCGGTCTTATCGGCTGGAAGGTCGGCAGGCAGGCGGATGGCGGCGCGGTCGAGCAGGTACTTGTCTTCGTAGTCGTAGAACTCGCGCGAGGGGAGGATCTCGCAGGGCACGGAAGCGGCCGGCTCTTGGTTGCCCAGCACGGCGCACTCGAATTCGCGGCCGGCGATGCCGCGCTCCACCACGATCTTGCGGTCGTATTGCGCGGCGAAAGCCACGGCGGCTTTCAGCTCTTCCAGGTTATGGGCTTTGGAGATGCCTACCGACGAGCCCAGGTTGGCCGGTTTGACGAACATGGGAAAGGGCAGGCGGCGGCAGGCTTCGGTTACGTCCTGGTTTTCGCGGGTGACCGTCACATAGTCTACAATCGGCAACATCCGTTCCAGGCAGACACGTTTCATCATGACTTTATCCATGGAAACGGAAGATCCCAGGACGCCGGCGCCGACGTAGGGCAGGCCGGCCAGCTCGAGCAGGCCCTGCACCGCGCCGTCTTCGCCGAAGGACCCGTGCAGGACGGGGAAGACTACGTCGATTTCGGGTTGCGCGCCCGGCTCGGGCAGGATGGGTCGCGGGCTCCACTTGCCTTGCTTATCGATAAAGTACCTGATTATCTCGTATTTAGCGGGGTCGAGGCGCTCCATTATGGACTGGGCGGAGCGCAGGGAGATTTCGTGTTCTCCGCTGCGGCCGCCGTGGATCACGGCTACGCGTAGTTTCATAAGATTCTCAATGGCAATCCATCCAACTCATATAAGTGCTGGCAGCGGCCTTGTGGGACAGACGATCGGTTTTCGTCGTCTGTCAGCTCCGGAGCACAGGCTGGCGCCCGACGGACCACCAAAACCGATGGTCTGTCCCACCCTGGTTGCCACCTCATAAGATTCGTTTTCCCAGGCCGGACATGACCAGCTCGACGGCGAGATCGGCCGTGCGGTTAGCCTCGTCGATGACGGGGTTCACCTCCACCACTTCGAGCGAGGTCATGCGCCGGGAATCGCATATCATTTCCATTGCCAAATGGGCTTCGCGGTAGGTGGCGCCGCCGCGGACGGGAGTGCCGACGCCGGGCGCGTCCTGGGGATCGACGAAATCCATGTCGAGCGAGAGGTGAAATCCGGCCGTGCCCTCGGAAGCCAGGCGGATGGCTTCTTTCATCACCGCGCGGAGGCCGCGCTCGTCGATATCGCGCATGGTGAAGGCGTGGACGCCGGATGCGCGGACCCACCGCTTTTCGGTTTGATCGACGTCGCGCAGGCCGACGATCACGGCGTTTTGCGGGCCGACCTTGGGACGGTAGCCGCCGAGGTCCGCCAACTGGGCCGGACCCAGGCCGATGAGGCAGGCGAGGGGCATGCCGTGGATATTGCCACTGGGGCTCGTTTCGGGGGTGTTCATGTCGGCGTGGGCGTCCAACCAGATCAAACCGATGGCGCGGCCGTCGCGGCGGAAATGCCGCGA
Organism: Terriglobia bacterium; assembly: GCA_963767595.1. Classification (GTDB taxonomy): domain Bacteria; phylum Acidobacteriota; class Terriglobia; order Bryobacterales; family Bryobacteraceae; genus BOG-224. The sequence continues at coordinate 53,588 of CAVYEK010000020.1, read as the reverse complement.
GACTCCGCTGACGGTTCCCATGGCCACGGAATGGTCGCCGCCCAGCACCAGCGGCAGGCTACCGCGATTGAGGGCTTCCTCGACGCGCGTGGCGAGCGTGTGGCAGGCAGCGGCGATTTGCGGCAGATACTTGGCGCGCGCATCGCCGGCGGGAGCGGCCTCGGCCTGTTCCACGGGGACGTTACCCAGGTCTTCCACCTGGTAGCCGAGCGACGCCAGGCGCGCGTTGAGGCCGGCCACGCGCAGGGCGGAGGGGCCCATGTCCACGCCGCGCCGGCCCTGTCCCAGGTCGAGCGGCGCGCCGATGATGGCTATGTGCGAGGGGCGCATGGGAGGCTTGCCTGGCGGGCGCGAAACTCACCGCGGAGACGCGGAGACGCGGAGCAAGAACGCCGGCGCGGACGCCGGCGTGGCAGGCCGGAGGCCCGCTCTACGGGAATCGTCGGTGAAGACGGCGCCCTCACGGCCGCAGCCTATAGAGCATGCGGGGGAAGGCGATGGTTTCACGGATGTGTTCCAGGCCGCAGATCCAGGCCACGCAACGCTCGACGCCCATGCCGAAGCCGCCGTGGGGCACGGAGCCGTACTTGCGCAGGTCGATATACCAATCGAAGGCTTCCTTGGGTAAGTGGGCCTCTTCGATGCGCTTGAGCAGGGTTTCGGCGTCGTGGACGCGCTGGCCGCCGCCGATGATTTCGCCGTAGCCCTCGGGGGCGAGCACGTCCACGCCCAGCACCAGGTCGTCGCGCTCGGGGTCGCGCTCGAAATAGAAAGCCTTGAAGGAGGCCGGGAAGCGGTCCACCATGATGGGGCGTTCCTGGTCCGTGGTGAGGAGGGTCTCGTCGGTTCCGCCGAAATCGCCGCCCCACTGGATTTCGCTGCCCTTCGCTTGCAGAATCTTGACCGCGTCGTCGTAGCTCATGCGCGGGAAGGGCGCCTGTATGGCTTCGAGCTTGGCCACGTCGCGCTCCAGGCGCTTCAATTCTTCCTGGCGGTTCTCCAGGACGCGGCCCACGATGTAAACCACCATCTCTTCGGCCACGCGCTTCACGTCTTCGAGGGTGGCGTAGGCCATCTCCGGCTCCACCATCCAGAACTCGGTGAGATGGCGGCGCGTCTTGGATTTCTCGGCGCGGAAGGTGGGGCCGAAGCAGTACACCTTCCCGAACGCCATGGCGGTGGCTTCGTTGTAGAGCTGGCCGGATTGCGTGAGGTATGCCTTGTTGTCGTCGAAATAGTCCACTTCGAAGAGCGCGGTGGTGCCCTCGCAGGCCGCCGGAGTGAAGATGGGCGTATCCACCAGGGTGAAGCCGTGGGAATCGAAGTAATCGCGAATGGCCTTGATGATTTCGTGGCGCACGCGGATGATGGCGTGCTGCCGCTGGCTGCGCAGCCAGAGATGGCGATGGTCGGCCAGGAACTCGGGACCGTGTTCCTTGGGGGTGATGGGGTAGGGGTCCGATTCGGGAACGCGCTGCACCACCTTCAGAGACATCAGGTCCATTTCGTAGCCGCCCGGCGCGCGCTGTTCGGCGCGGATCTTGCCCTCAACCATGATGGACGATTCCTGGGTGAGTTTCTTGATGGTTTCGAAGAGTTGCTCGGGCAGGGCGCTCTTGACGGCCACGCACTGCATGAGGCCGGAGCCATCGCGGATGATCGGAAAGGCGATCTTGCCGGAGCTGCGCAGGTTGTACAGCCAGCCGGGGATCTGCACGGTTTCGCCCACATGGCGGCCGGCGTCGGCGATGGTAATGCGGGGGACCGGGGATGTGGAAGCGTGAGCGATGGTGACGAAGGCTTCAGGTTCGGGGGTCATATGCTCTTTCTATGTGAGGAGGGGTGTGCGACCCATGGTGGGGCAGGCGCTTCCGCCTGCCACCGGTTTGAGTGGTTGCCGATCCAAGTGCAACCGCTCCCTGACGGTCGCGGCTCGTAAGGAGTTGGCAGGCGAAAGCGCCTGCCCCACATTGCGGCCCGCGCGCCATGGTTCTTACGTCCCTCCGGGGCTGTACGGAACTTGCGCCTGTTTCCCACGGCTTACGCCGTGGGCTAGTATCTATCACCCCTTCGGGGTTGAGGGAGGTCACTGCGCTTCCAGCCTTTCGAAAACTTCCCGGACTTTTTCCAACGGGTGCGGCTCGCCGGGTTGTTCCTTCAGTTCGAGCAGCAAGGGGTAATGGTCTTCTCGGGAGCGCAGCAGGTCCATGGTTTTCTTCCAATCGATGACCCCGGCGAAGGGGAACAGGTGTGCGTCCTCTTTGCCGTCGTTATCGTGGATGTGGGTGGACCGGATGCGTTCCTTCATGGCGTTGAAGGCGGCTTCCACGCCTTCGCCCATTTGCGCGTGGCCGGTATCGAAGACGTAGTTCAAGCCCACGTGGGTGAGCTCCTCGAACTGGCGCAGGCGCGCGGCGCTGGAAAGTTCGTTGGGAATATTCTCGAGCAGGATCTCGACGCCGATCTGGCCGGCGAATACGCGCAGCTCTTCGAGAGCCGCAAACGCGGCGTCGAACTTGTACATATCGAACTCCTCGCCGCCCACGCCGATGTGCTGGATCAGGTAGCGGAAAGGAACAATCTCGGCGATTTCGAGCGCGCGCTTGATCTCCTCCACCATGGGCAGGCGCTTGGACTTCACCGGCTCGGTGATGGTGATCACGGCGTGAGGTCCCGAGCGGCCCCAGATTTCGTCCGTGTACATGGGCGAATGGAGCGAATGCAGGCGCAGGTCGGAATCGCGGAACCAGTGGCCCAGCTCGGCCACTTGCGCCTTGTTGCGATAGTCCAGGTGCTGGCGGGCGCAGAAGATCTCCACCTCCGGCACGCCCGCCTGCTCGATGCGGGTGAGGGTGGCCGTGGTGAGGCGATGGTTGACGAACACGTGGGTCGATAGAGCGTGCTTCATATGCGATCTTGGTATCCTTCCAGCGTGCCCTCGGCGCGCCTGCCGGGGATGCGGCGCATACCATCGATTCTACTATGAGGTCTTCGCTTGGCGTCTTTTCCACTCGAAAAGCACTACGCCGGCGGCCACGGATACGTTGAGGGAAGAGATCCGGCCCGCCATGGGAATACGCACCAAGGCATCGCAGTGTTTGCGGACCTGTTCGTGCAAGCCTTGGCCCTCGCCGCCGAAGACCAGCGCGGTGGGGGTGGCGAACTCGGCTAGATCATAGGTCTCCGCGCCGCGCTCGTCCAGGCCGTAGATCCAGAAGCCGCGGTCCTTCAATTCTTCGAGCGTGCGATTGATGTTGACGACCTTGACGACTGGCAGGTACTCGAGGGCGCCGGCGGCGGCCTTTCCAACCACATCGGTGAGGGTGGCGGCGCGCCGTTCGGGAATGACCACCGCGCCGGCGCCGGCGGCGTGGGCCGTGCGGATGATGGCGCCGAGGTTGTGGGGGTCCTCGACGCCATCGAGCACCACCACCAGATTGCAAGCGGCCGCCTGATCCAGGCCGGCGTACTGGCGCGCGGCGCCGAGGGCCACCACGCCCTGGTGCGCGGAAGAGCCGGCCAGGCGGTCCAGCGCCGAGCGCGGCTCAAAGCGCACCGGAACGGAGGCGCGCCGCGCCATGTCGATAATCTCCTGCAAGCGCGGCCCGCCGGCGCCTTGGGCCACCACCAGGCGCTCCAGGGGGCGGCCAGCCCGCAACGCCTCGGCGATCGGATGAATGCCACTGAGAAGCATGGGCTGCGCTAGCCCTCCGGCTGCAGCATCAGCCCATTGTTGAAGCGGTTGGTGAAGTTGGCCATGGCCGCCACGAGGGTGATCTCCACAACCTGCTCGTGGCTGAAATGCTCGAATAACGCTTCCCGTGTTCCGGCGGCGCCGGCGGTTCGGGTCAACTCACGCGCGTAGCGGATGACGGCGCGCTCGGGTTCCGCGAAGAAGCCGTCCTGTTCGGCCTCCAGGGCGTGCAGCTCCTGGGGGCCGATGCCGGCCTTCTGGCCGGAGGCCACGTGCGCCGCGGTGCAGTAGGCGCACCGGTTGGCGTAGGCACAGGTCAGATAGACCAGCTCTTTAAGCCGGCGGTCCACCGATCCACGGCCCATGATCGCGCCGTAAAGAGGGACGAAGGCCTTGAGGACTTCGGGCCGGTTGGCCATGCTGCGAAAAAAGTGATTGGCGCGGCCGCTCCTTTTTTCCAGCTCCGCCAGGAATTCGTTGCCGGCGGGATCCGCCATTTCGATGGGAGTCGCCATTCCACCAGTATAGAAGCGGGGACCGCCGTTTTGACGTAGAGGCGCCGAGACGCGGAGATCTTCGCCGAAAGCTCGGGATTCACGAAGGCCCAATTCGGGCGGCGCACCGGCGGGAAACGCCGCCCTGCAAAACAGCCTTTACGAGCTTGGTTTGATGCCGATCGCGATGTAAGTCGGATGAACGAGCTGGACCGGAGATCCCCCCGTGGCGCCGAAGGACAGAAGCACGGTAGCGCCGTTGAACTTAAACACTTGATTGGAGTTGTAATCCACCCCCCAGAAGTACCCGCTGAGATCGATGGCCACGCCGTAAGGAGACGGATAGGTGTACGGGGCGCTGTCGATGGCTTCAATGAAGCTAAAGGGGGAACTCGGACCGCTGAGTTGCTCGAAGAGCTGCATTCGCTGATTGTAGGGGTCGGCCACCAGCGCGCCGGCTGCGCCGCCCAAGGGGTAAGCGGAGACGCTGAAGGGGCCTTTGAATTGGCCGTTCCCGTTTCCGTAGCCGCCGAAGGAGGAAAAGAAGGTGGGCGGCGTCGATCCCCCATTCAAGGTGAACACCTGGATTCGGTTATTGCCGGTGTCGGATACCCAAAGGTTGGGCACAGAGCCGGTGGAGATGCCCACGGGAACATTGAACTGGCCGGGTGCGCCGCCCAAAGAGCCAAAGCTCTGCACGAATGCGCCGGCGCTGGTGAATTCCTGAATGCGGTTGTTGCCCGTATCCGCCACCCAGACGTTGCTGGAGGTATCTACGGTGAGCCCGTAGGGCTGGTACAACTTGCCGGGGGCCGTGCCGGTGGAACCGAACTGGGTGATGTAATTGCCGTTGTAATCGAATTCCTGAACCCGGTTGAGGAGCGCGTCGGAAACCCATACGTTGTAGGTATTGGGATCCACCGCAATCCCGGACGCCAGCATGAACTGACCGTTGCCCGTGCCGGGCCCCCCGAACTGAAGATAGTAAACTCCCGACGAGCCGAACTGCTTGATGGTCCAGTTGTTGGAGATAACGTACTCCACCTGTAGTCCGCCCGAGCCGAAGGCCAGACTAGACAATAGTAGAGGCGCAGCGATTGCAAGCAGCGCCCTGCGCGTAAGCTTACCAGCCATAGGATGTTTTTCCCCTCTCTGTTTTGACGAAATGGAACCGCGATTCCCGAATCCCCGCGGCCTTTCCGATGGGAACCAATCCTATATGCAGTCGCGGCGGGAGTCAAGGCGCAATTGTCAGGATGAGTACCGGTGCGTGGCAGAGGGGCGGTCTTTCTTTTCCGCAATTCTCAGCGTCTTGGCGTCTCCGCGTCAAAAGGTCGTTACGGCGCGGATGCGAAGCTTGCCAGAAACTTCCGGTCTCCCTCGACGAAATCGAATTCGCCCAGGGTATCGCGTGGGGCCCAGCGCATTTCCTGGAAGATCAGGTTGAGGGGCTCGCCGGAAAAAGCCAGGACGCGGTAGAAAATCAGGTCCACGGGAGGCCCGCCGGGATAGGCGAATTCGTAGCGGGCTATGGCATCGCCGGTGGCGCCGGAGATTCCGAGCTCTTCTTCCAGCTCGCGCGCCAGGGCCGCGGCGGGACTTTCGCCGGGCTCGACTTTGCCGCCGGGGAACTCCCACTGCAGGGGGTGGGACTGGTCCGGCCGGCGACGGCAGATCAGAATCCCTCCAGCGTGTTCAATGATGGCGGCCACCACTTGAAGCATGTCAACATTGAAACACATGTACCCGGAACGCCTGTTGGAGCATTTTCAAAACCCGCGCAACGTGGGCGATCTGGCTGCGCCGGCGGTAACGGTGGAAGCGCGCAACCCGGCCTGCGGCGACATTCTGCGGCTGGCGGCGCGTTTCGAAGGCGGCGCGGCGGTTGCGGTGCGCTACAAGGTGCGCGGGTGCACGGCGGCGATCGCAGCCGGGTCCGCGCTCACGGAGTGGATGGAGGGAAAATCGCGCGCCGCGATAGCGGCGTTCGAGCCCGGGATTGTGGATGAGGCGGTGGGTGGTTTGCCGCCGGCGTCGCGACACGCGGCGGCGCTGTGCGCCGAGGCCGTGCGGCTCCTGCTGGCCGAAAGCCGCTGAGTTGTTGAGGAGTCCGAAACTTGGCAGGCGGACGCGCCTGCCCCACCGGAAACCTGGCAGGCGAAAGCGCCCGCGCACCCGGATCAGCCCGGAGACTCTTCCGCGCGCAGCCGCTCAACTTCGGTGGCCAGGTTGGCGAGCGAGGCGGCGCACCCGTTGAAATCGCCGGAGGCGGCGCTGTGTTCGATATGCAGCAGGGTTGCGGCGGCGGCCTGCGCGCCCAGGTTGGCGCAAGCCCCTTTGCAGTAATGCGCCAACCGCAGGGTGGCTGGGACGTCTCCGGCGCGTATGGCTGCCTGGAGCAGGGGCATCTGACGAGTGGTGTCGCTAATGAGCGCCTCCAGCACCTCGCGCATGAGGCCGCCGTCATTGAGGGTGACGTCGCGGAGTTGATCCCGGTCGAGGACCATGGTCAGGTTGGGGGCCGGCACGCTTTGATTATGGCAGGGCGGGCGCGGCGCGAGAATCGGCTCAAGACCTTAATGGCGGCTGAGAAAAGACTTAGTGGTCTGCGGCGCAAATTCCTCGAAGAACGCCGGCAAGGATGCCGACGTGGCAGGCTGGAAGCCCGCTCCACGGATCGATCCCGATAATCTGAACTCCGCGGACCGGGCATGCCGAGCCCCTACCTAGGCCGGACCTGGCCGAACTGAAATGACGTGCGCTCCACCCGAAGCCTGGAATCCACCAGGGCGCTGGCCAGGAATCCGGGCTCCTGGGGCGTGCCGAAGCGCAAGTCGAAGACCTCCACCAGGCGGGCGCTTTCGGGCTGATCCGCGGGGGTCACGCGCCACAGCGGGAACCGGGCGAAGCGCAGAAACTCGCGGATCAAAGGAGCGCCGCGGGCGGCCAGGAGCGCCGGCTCGGCTTCCGGCTGGCGGAGGATGCTGGCGCGCGCCGGCTCGAATTCCTCCGCCAGGTTCACGTCGGCCAGGGCGTAGAACTCGCCGGTTTCCACCAGCCCCCGCCACCGGAGGGGATTGACGGGCGAGGGCAGGGCGGCCACCCGCAGGGGGACCGAGTCGCGGTAGAGACGGGTTTCCAGTTGCGCCACGGCGCGCGCGTGGAGCACGGCCCGGCCGCCGTCGTAGAGAAACACGGCCAGCAGCGCGAAAACGGCGAACCCGAACCCGTGGCGCCGGTCGCGCGGGGCGCCGGAGGCGATTTCCGAACCCACCAGGCGCGAAAGGAAGGGCCCCGCCACGCCCAGCAGGCACACTCCCCAAATCCAGAGATCCACCACGCCGGTGAGGTCTCCCCGGAACCACTCTCCGGAAAACGGCAGGGCCAGACGGATGCCATAGATGTTGGTCCAATCCAGCAACAGGTGGGATGCCACGGCGATGAGCGCGGCGGCGCAGGCTCCCACCCAACGGATGGGCTTTCGCGTGACGGCCCGCACCAGCAGGACCGGCAGAAGCGCCATGACGGGCATGGCGATCAGGGAATGGGTGAGGTGGCGATGGTAGTGCAGATAGTCGATGCCGCCGCCGGCCGCCGACAGGATGTCGATATCGGGAGCGTTGGCGGCCAGAATGAGGATGGCCGAGGCGCGCGGAGTCCAGCGGTTCAGCCCGGCCCGGCTCAAGAACAGGCCCATCGCGGTGTGGGTGAGAGGATCCATGGCGCCGGGTACCTTCGGCTACCTATCGATTGTAAGGTAGGAATCGGGAGCGGCGCGGACCGCTCCCGGAAAATGGAGGCTACGCGACGAGCCGTAACCGGCCCTGAAGCGGAGGGATGAGGCGGGTTGGGGGCGGGCGGCGCAGCGGCTCCAGGGCCGGACGCGGTTCGCGGTGAACCAGACCGCCGAAGTACTCGTTGACGGGATACAGGGCGTAAGGTTGGAGTTGAGCGAAAGCCCGTCCCAACTCCTGTTCTATCCGGTACACCGCGTGGAAGAAAGTACCTCGGTCGATCTTCATCTGGCGGCAGCACAGCCTCCAATCCGCGCCCAGGAGGAAGTGAAAGCGAAACACCTTGTACTCGAATGCATCCAGAAAACGGCGGCTGACGAGGCAGAAATCGGCGGTGTACTCTTCCCACTTTCGGGAATACGTGCGCTGTCCGTCCCTCCCCCGGCAGAACTCCAGGGAGACGGTGCTGGCGCCGGCTCCCTGGGCGGCATATTCCCGAAAGCGGTTGTAACAGGCGCGAAATACCGCCCGATACACGCAGTTGCAGGGCACTTCTTTGGTTTTGAGCACGATCCGCACGCCCTGGCCGTGGCACTGAAGGCAAGAGGTCTTTGACAAGCCGATTGCGTTTGATCGATTCCACTGCATGAATCACATCCTCCTGGCGGCGGCCTTTGACGAGCTTGGCCAGCGCCGATCACTGCTCCAAATGTAATTGAACACACAATTCCGTCAAGTAATTCAAACTATAATAATCTTTAATTATAATGAATACAGCCGTACAAAACTAGGCGTAAGTTACTTATATTTATATATTTACACGTAGTTTTATAATCCAAACAAACGCTCTAAATATTTCTCAATTGCTCATAAAGTATTAGAAGTTATAGTACCTCTCTATTTCCGACGGGAATAGGCACACACATGAACTTCTGCGGTTTTCAGGACCGCCTGACGGCTCATCTTCGGGAACTTGTCCGCAGCGGCGAGGTCACCGAGCGGGGTCTGGCGCGCCTCACACAGGTATCGCAACCCCACATCCATCACGTTCTCAAGGGAAAGCGGCTCATGTCGCCGGAAACCGCCGACAAGGTCCTGCGGCGACTGCGCCTGGATCTGGTGGACCTGCTGGAACCGGCCGAGCTGCTGGAGCGGGGCCGGCGTTAGGGCAATCGCGGCGAGGGCCGATTGCCACCCGTCCGCCCTATATGCGAAGGTCTTCATGAGGGCGGCCTGGAAGGTCGCTCCACGGCATGAATACGGCTATCCTGGAGAATGGACACGGGAGGCGCGAGAGTTGGTCCCTTTGAGCAGCCAGTTCCCGAGCCGCGACGCTCGCCTGAAGCGTCTGGCGGGGCACATCGAGGCGCTGGCCGGCAAGGACGAGAAGATGCTCCGGCGCGCGCGGGAGATCATGGAGTTGCGCCAAACCGCGGCGGTCGGCTTGCATCGGGTCTGCTCCGCGTTCGTCGACTCCCTCAACCGGTTGATGGCGGCCAGCCAGATATCCCTCGACCCGGCGGAGTTCTCGGCCGCCACATTCCGGGATGATGCCCCCAACCTGATCCAAATCGGCGTGCGCGGCAGAATCCTCCAAGTGGCGTTCGAAGCCACTCCGGAGATGGTCTCGACGGAAGACTTCCGCATTCCGTACACCATGGCCGGCTCGATCCGCGGCTTCAACCAGGATCTGCTCGACAAGGACCTGATCGAGGAGCAGCTCATTTTTTTCACTCTGGAAAAACAGGGCAACCAGTGGCGCTTTTTCGACGCGCGCACGTACCGCTCGGGCCCCTTCGACCAGGATTACCTGGTGGCTCTGATGGAACAACTGGTGTGAAGTCCGGGCCGGAAACGCCGGCCCGGGCCTGGGATCACGACTTCCTGGCCTTCTTGAGGGCGTTCTGGATCTTGGTGTTCAGATCCTTGGTGGTCTTCGACTCGGGCACGCCTTTGAGAGCGATTTGCGCGAACTGGCACAAGGTCTCCACCTTCTTGGGATCGTCGAGCTTCTCCCGCGCGTAGAGGCCGGCGGCGGCCTGCAAGGCTCCGGCCATGGCGAGCTGGAAGGTGGCCATGGGGACTTTGGCGTCGGGAGCGCTCAGCACCGCCTGGGCCTTGGCCGAGTCGTTGGGCGCGCCGGCGGCCTCGCTGGCCATCTGCAACACGCCTTTATCGATGGTGGCCGTCTGGATGGCTTCGATGTCGGCGGCCAGGGGCATCATCCCCTTTTCCACCTTGGTGAGCAGCGGGATATCGGAGGCGCTGCCCCTTGGGTAACCGAATAGCAGGGCGACGCTGTCTCCCGGCAGCTTGGCGAGGCCGCCGTACCTTTCGGCGAAGCGCAGGGCCATCTGGCCGCCCGCCTTGCGGTAATCGTTTCTCTGTTTTTGGAAGGGCGAAGGGTCGGCCCGATTGGCGTGGGCCCCGGCATCGTACGCCTCGGCCATCTCGATATAGCCATTGGTCATGCCGGAGCTGAGAACCAGGAACCACGGCAGGGCGCGCGCGGTGTAATCGTTCTCGGTGTTGAGCAGGTTATCCAGATGATCCAGGGTTTTCGAATAGTCGCCGGCCGCGAAGGTTTCCTTGGCCGCGCCCCAGTAAAAGCCCGGCGTTCCGGGCTGCGGCCCGGCCGGCTGGGACGAACAGGACGATAGGACCACAAACGCCGCAACGATGGCGAAAAGCGCAAAACAGCGCCCGGCTGTCAGCGACATCTTTTTTGCCTCCGAGTGTGTTGGTAGCACAGCGCGGAGGCGGATGCAAGCGGGCCGGTAGTGTCCCAGTCTTGCGTTGATGGCAAATTGCAATTAGGGGCGCTGCAAGAACGCTGCGGAAGGGGTTAAGGCCGTTCTTCAAGAGGTTCCGTGCAGACTTGTTTCACTCCTAGATTATACTTGACCCCCTAGAGAATTTCAAGTATTACTTAAGGGATGAAGGTTAAGAAACTGTCTGCTGATGCGCGAGCGTATTTTGTCGAGATGGGGCGCCAGGGAGGCCTAAAGGGCGGCGCTATTAGATCGCAAAAGCTCACGCCGGAACGACGAAAAGAGATAGCCCAGCACGCAATAGCGGCGCGGTGGGCCAAACGCGCTAGATTGCCCGCGTGAAGCGCTGCTACTCCTGGTTTTATGCTACGTTTTGAGTTCGAGGAACTCCGGGATCCGCCGGACAAGAGAATCGAATTGGATCTGGTGGTCGCGGCGCTGGTGACAGGGGCCGCACTGCCAATATGCAAAACTCATTGAGCCGCTGGAAGGCGAGACGGACAAAGGGCCGGAAGTGGAACTGGACGGGGAGCCGTTCTAAAAGGGGGCACACCGATGCGTAAAGCTCAGCCGCCTCTTCTGGAGATTAAAATTAGCGGCCCCGGTGTAAAGCCCGGCTGCATCGCACTGGGATTGCTCTACAAGATCTGCCACGAAGCCCAGGAAGCAGTCAACAGGCAGGCGCAAGCAATTGAAGCCAAGGCAACTGGTAAACCAATTACAGAAGCTGCAATACGGGAATGCAGGCTAGCGCTAGTTGGTCTCAGAAAAGGCAGCACCGTCCTCGAATTCTCTCCCGCTACCAAACAGCGCTCTTCGTTGCCGGAAACGGAGTTGTTGGGCGTCGAGGCTGTCAGTGCAGTCGCGACGACGTTGCGTGCCGTCAGTCAAAAACGGGGCAAGTGGAAAGCGCCAGACCCCCGCGTTCTCGACGCCTTAGAAGAGTTGGGTTCAATTTTCGAAGAAGGCGTTGACAAGTTGCAGTGGATCGCTCCGGCAAATGCCCGACGCAAACGAACAACGGCCGAATTCGTCCCGTCGTACCTGCCGAAAATTAGGCGGCGTAAGCAAGAATCACTCCAATTCGAGGTTGTTCCCACGGCGGAGCATCCAGTTCAAATTACTTTAGGGCTAAGTCGAGACTTCTTCACGCCGAGAACAATAAAGCAACTGATTGCCGAGCAGCATGTTCACCCGATTGCAGATGTTTCAGCCCTGAGCGGGGCGATCCCGGACGAAGATGTAGACGAATTCGTGGCTGAAATCTACCGGGATCGGAGGGGGTAATCCACTATGGCAGTCATCCTGGTCGATACCGATGTGTACTCCTTCCTTTAGAGCAGTAATCCCGCTCGGGGCGCCCTGTATAAACGCCACCTTGATGGCCACCACCTTGCCCTTTCCTTCATCACGGTCGGAGAGCAATATGCCGGGTACATAAAGAAGATCAGTAAGGGAGAATGGCCGGAGTCTCACATGCAAAAACTTGAGGCTCTCCTTAGATCCGCCGTCATCGTTCCCTACGATGTAGAAATCTGTAGGACCTATGGGGACCTCAAAAACAAGCTCACAAACCCCGATGGCAGTCATCGCGCCATCGGACCAAACGACCTATGGATCGCGGCTTGCGCGGTCCGGCATTCTTTGAGGTTGGCTACCAACAATCGGGCACATTTTGAGAACATCCCAGGGTTGGACATAATCTGCGAGGCCCCTCTCACGCGATGACAATTGGCGGAGGACGGCGGAATCGAACCGCTATTGCCAGGGATTCAGGACCGGCCCTTCTCCGCGGGCCGGCTTTCCGGCCGCGACTCCAGCCCGCCGCGCTTGCCGTCGGGCGCGTTTACGTACGCTTTCTCACCCCCTCCCGCGACTTTTCCTGATATAGTTGACTCGATTTATTCCGAGGGGAAGGCTTGTCCGCTCTCGATCGCACCTTGAGGGAGGTGTCTGTGAGTTTCAAGAAAGGCGAAGGTTCCACGGCGCCCCGGAACCGCTTCTCGCGCCGCGGATTCCTGGGCGGCGTGGGGCTTGGCGGCGGCGCGCTGGGCGCCGGCCTGCTGGAGACCGAGGCCGCCGCGCAATCCGCTGTCAAAGTGGTGGGACCGGGTCCCGGTCCGGTCACGCTCAACATCAACGGGAAGCCCGTCAACCTGACTATCGAACCACGCGTGACGTTGCTCGACGCGATGCGGAACTACCTTGGTATCACGGGCGCCAAGCGGGTTTGCGACCGGGGGACTTGCGGGGCCTGCACCGTCCTCATCGACGGCAAGTCGGTCTACAGTTGCACGGTGCTGGCCATCGACGCGCAAGGCCGGGACATTCAGACCATCGAGGGCCTGGCGCCGGGCAACGGCATACACCCGGTATCGGCGGCCTTCGTGAACAACGACGCCCAGCAGTGCGGGTATTGCACGGCGGGCTTCGTGATGGCCGTCAAGGGCTTTCTGGGCGAGCATGCCAACCCCACCATGGAGGACGTCAAGCACGGGCTGGGCGGCAACCTGTGCCGCTGCGGAACCTACATGGGCGTCCGCCAAGCGGCGCTCGAAGTGGCCGCCGCCACCCGCATGAAAGGAGGGAAAAATGGCTGACACTCCCGACTACGCCTGGCCGCCGATGGAGGCACGCAAGGTCATCGGCACGTCCCCTAAGCGCCTGGACGGCCCGCAGAAGGCCAGCGGGCGCGCCAAGTACACCTCCGACCTCAAGCCCCAGGGCATGCTTTTCGCCGCCTACATGGGCAGCCCCTACGCCCATGCGCGCGTCACCGCCATCGATGCCGGCGCGGCCGAAAAGACCGCCGGCGTGAAAGCCGTGCACATCATGGCGCCGGCCGGGACCGAGCTTCAGTGGCAGGGCATGGAGGTGGCCGCCGTGGCGGCGGTCACCGAGGAGACGGCCAACGACGCCATCCGCAAAATCAAGGTGGAATACGAAGTACTGCCGCACATGGTGAAGGAAGACGACCTGGAGAAGGCCGGCGCGCGCGCCAAAGCTTCAGGCGAGCAGGTGGTGGGAGATCCGGATAAGGCATTCCAGGACGCCGAAGCGGTTCACGAGGGCCAATACGGCATCCCCGTGATCACGCACTGCTGCCTGGAACCGCACGGCCAAGTGGTGCAGTGGCAGGGCGATCACGTCGGCATCTGGCCATCCTCGCAGTACATATCCGGAGCGGCGGGGCAACTGGCCCCCAACCTGAAAGTGCCCATCGCCAACATTTCGGCGCACATGGACTACGTCGGCGGCGGGTTCGGCAGCAAGTTCAACGTGGGCAAATGGGCCGAAGCCTGCGCCTACCTTTCGCAGAAGGCCGGCGGCGCGCCGGTGAAGCTCTTTCTGGACCGCGCCATGGAACAGATGATCGCCGGCAACCGGCCGTCGGCCTACGGCAAAATCCGGATCGCCGGCAAGAAGGATGGCACGGTCACGGCGTGGCAGTCGCAGACCTGGGGCACGGGAGGCTTCGCCACCTCCGGAAGCCCGCCGCTTCCCTACGTGGTGGACCGCATTCCGAACAAGCGCCTGAACTACTCGTGGGTCTCGGTAAACGCGGGGCCGGCGCAGGCTTGGCGCGCGCCCAACAATCAGCAGGCCTGCTACCTGACGTGCAGCGCGCTGGAGGATTTCGCCGCCAAGATCGGCATGGATCCCGTGGACGTGTTCGACAAGGCCTTCTCCTACGCCCCCGATGCGCGGCAGGAGACCTACCGCTACCAGTTGCGCAAAGCCGCGGAGTTGGCGGAGTGGAAGAAGCTGTGGCATCCCCGGGGCCAGGGCGGCAGCGACGCGGTGAAGCGCGGGCTGGGGGTGGCATACAGCGCCTGGGGCGGCGCGGGCCACAACAGCCAATGCCGCGCCACCATTCACGTGGACGGCTCGGTGGAAGTGGACCTGGCCACCCAGGACCTGGGAACCGGGACGCGCACCATCATCACCCAGGTGGCGGCCGAATCCCTGGGGCTGCCGATGAACGCCATCAAGTTGAACATCGGCGACAGCGCGCTGCCCAACTCGGGGGCCTCGGGCGGATCCTCCACGGTGGGGGGCGTTTCGTCTTCCACGCGCAAGGCGGCCCTGAACGCGCTGGCCAAACTCTACGAAGTGGTGGCGCCCTCGCTGGGCTCGCAGCCGGATGGGTTGGAGGCCGTGGACGGCGCCATTCGTGTGAAAAGCAATCCCGCCAAGAGTCTGACTTGGACCGCGGCCTGTAAGAAGATCGGGGGCGCCGGCAAAATCTCGGAAATCGGCGAGAACAACCAGCGCACTCCGGGAGGGCTCAACACGCAGGGCGCGGCGGGCGTGCAGATGGCCGACGTTTCGGTGGATACCGAGACCGGCATTGTGCGCATCAACCGCTATGTGGCGGTGCAGGATTGCGGGATGGTCATCAACCCGGCCCTGGCGCAAAGCCAGGTGTACGGGGCCGTGATCATGGGGCTGAGCACGGCCCTGGTGGAAGAGCGCGTCATGGACGCGCAGACCGGCCGCATGCTGAACGCCGACATGGAGTTCTACAAGCTGGCCGGCATCGGCGATATCGGCGATATCGTGGTACATCTCGATATCCGGCCGGAGAACGACAAGCGCGGCGTGATCGGGCTGGGCGAGCCGCCCGCCATCGCCATCTGCGCGGCCGTCGGCAACGCGGTGGCCAACGCCATCGGCGTGCGCGTGCCCAACCTGCCGCTGACCGCCGACCGCGTGCTGGCCGCGCTCGAAAGGAGGAACGCGTAATGCAAGCCTTCGAATACGCCAACCCGGCCACGCTTCAGGAAGCCGCCGGGCTGCTGGCCCCGCGCTGGGGACAGACCGACCTCCTGGCCGGAGGCACAGACCTGCTGAGCCTCATGAAGGAATACGTCCACACGCCCAGCCGGGTGGTGAACCTCAAGAACATCAAGGAACTGGGAGGCATCTCGGCGGGAAAGCCCTCCGGGCTGCGCATCGGCGCGCTGGTCACCATGCAGGAAATCGCCGCCAGCACGGCCATTCGCCGGGACTACAAATCGCTGGCCGACGCGGCGGCCGGCATTCCCAGCCCGCAAATCCGGCACATGGGAACCGCCGGCGGCGACCTGTGCCAACGCCCGCGCTGCTGGTACTACCGGCAGGGCTTCGGCCTGCTGGCGACGAAGGACGGCAAGGCGCTCGTGCCGGATGGCGAGAACCGGTATCACGCCATTTTCGGCGGCGGGCCGGCGTACTTCGTGAGCGCGTCGAGCCTGGGACCGGCGCTGGTGGCTCTGGGGGCCAGCGTAAGACTGGTCTCGGCCAAGGGCAGCCGCGATCTCCCCATATCCCGCTTCTTCGTGATCCCCAAGGACGAGGACTCGCGGGAGATTGCGATGCGGCCCGACGAGATTCTCACCGAGATCCTGATTCCCTCCGCTCCCACCCACAGCGCCACCTACGAGGTGCGGCAGAAGGAAGCGCTGGATTGGCCTCTGGCCGTAGCCTCGGTGGCGCTCCACATGAAGGGCGCGACCGTTTCGGCGGCCAGCATTGTCCTGGGGCACGTGGCCCCTACGCCTTGGGAGGCCCCCGACGCCGGAAAGGCGCTGGTGGGCAAGACCATCACGGCCGCGACGGCCGAGGAAGCCGGCGCGGCCGCGGTGTCCGGCGCCCAGCCGCTGAGCCAGAACGCCTACAAAGTGCAACTGGCCAAGGTGGCGGTGAAGCGCGCGGTGCTGGACGCGGTGAAAGCGAGGGCATAGTCATGGAACCAGGAAACATCGGCTTGGGCGCACTCCGCTGCGAAAAACTCCGCTGGAAAGGCATGTTCACCGACAGCCCCCACGACCCGACCCTGCAGCCCTCCAACGACCGCTCCTGCTGGTGCCAGCAAACTCTGATTTGCATTGGCCCCGACGGCCAGGCGGTGGACCACGAAGAGTGCAACGCATCGCGAAGCTGCTACGAAGCGCTGTAGCGGTCCGCGGCGCTCGAAGAATGCCGGCGAGGACGCCGGCATGGCAGGCTGGAAGCCCGCTCTACGGATCGAGCCGCCCGAGGCGTTTTTCAGCCTCCATGACGTTGAGCAGGATATCGTTGATTCGCGTCAGATGGCCGGGGCCTTTCGACTTCAGCCAGGCGAGAACATCTTCCCTGACCCGAAGCGAAATCACAGTGGTCTTCGGGCGGTCCCGAAACAAGGTCATGGAGGCAAGCTGTTCGTCGGTGAGCGGCGGAATATCGGAGAAATCGATCTCCGAGTCGTCCCCCGCCGCCTGGCGCGCGGCGTGGCGGCGCAGCATCGCCATTTCCTCCTCAGTGAACGGCTTGTTGAAAATATCTTCGGCCTTCATACTCCTCAGCCCAGCGGGCCGAGATGACGCGGATAACTTCTTCGCCATCGGCTCCCTCCCTGATAAACGTGACCTACGGCGCAGACGGCAAGCCCGCCGATCCGCCCTATAGCGTGCCATCACGGTTCGCCCGTTTCCCAGTCGTCGCGGTCTGGGATGACCAGGCAACGTTCATCGGCAAACACGCGCGAGGCAAACTCAAACCCGATGCCGCCGTGTTTTCTCCGGTTCAGCCGGTCCTTTTCCTCGTCCCATTCAAAACGCATCGAGTCTCGGAACTCCAGATATCGTGGAACCGGAGTTGAGCCCCAGTGGATGCGGGCAAGCTAAAGCATGCCCCACGACGGAGGAGATCAGCCCGCGTGGTGGGGCATGCTCTAGCTTGCCCGCCTCCGCCACCCGCCGATTATGAGTCAACCCATTTTCCTGGACCGCCCAAAGTCGCGGGGTGAGATCAGGAGTTCGGAGTCTATACATAGTGTATATACAAGCCGGGGGGAACGGCAAGCCTCAGGCCCCTCGCCGTCCAGCCCGTAGGCTGAAGTCCCGGCGCGGAGGGCACGCTCCAGAAACCCACCGCGCCTGGCGTTGCGGCCGGGAAGAATGCCGGCATGGATGCCGGCATGGCAGGCTGGAAGCCCGCTCCACGGCGGAGGCCCGGCCGCCAGTTTCCGCCCTCCCCGGAGAGGCCGGATTGCGCGTTTTGGACTCTAATATCCTAATGCGGCCCCTCGGGTGTGACATTCGGTACGGTTGCGCGTTTCGATGGCGCGCTACCGGCGCCAAGGGGAGTATCCCGCCAGGCTGGCGCGGGTTAAAATGCCATAAAGTTGCCGCACTCCTTAGCTACATCACGCGCGTCATCCGCCTGCGTCGAAGACTTGCCTGCGCGCTCCGCCAGCCGCCCAGACGCGTATTTCGCGCTGCTGGCGGGGCATAGCCGCGATATCATTCTCTTCACCCGCCCGGCGGACGGGCGCATTCTGGAAGCCAACGCGGCCGCCTGCCGCCACTACGGATACAGCCGGGATGAATTGCTCGGCCTCGGCGTCTTCGATCTCGGCGTGGACGGCGCGCGCCAATGGATCGAAGGCCGCACGGATCGCGGGACTGTTTTCGAGGCGGTGCACCGCCGCAAGGACGGCAGCGTTTTTCCGGTGGAAGTGAGTTGCCAGGGCGCCGCGATTGAGGGCGATCCGATTCTGATCGGCGTCATCCGCGACATCACGGACCGCAAGCGGGTCGAGGAGAGGCTGCGCGAGGCCGCGGCGTTTCCCGACCAGAATCCTTCGCCGGTGCTGAGGGTGCGTCGCGATGGTTTGTTGCTCTTCGGCAACTCCGCCGCGGCGTCTTTGCTCGCCGAGCGCCGCTGCGCGGTGGGAGAGCGCGTGTCCGAAGACATCCGTTCGGTGGTGGATGAGGCCGTGACGCGCGGCGCGCGGCGGAATATCGAGATCCGGTGCGCCGGCCGCGAGATCTCCTTCGACGTGTCGCCTGTTCCGGGGCGGGACTACGCCAACCTCTACGGACGCGATGTTACCGGGCACAACGCGGCGCACCGCCATCTGGCGGAGGCCGAGAGCCGGCAGGCGCTGCTGGCTGAAGTGGTGGGCCGCCTGCTGGCCAGCGAGGACCCGCGGGGAATCGTGAACGAACTCTCCCGGCGGGTGATGGAGCAGTTGGACTGCCATGCGTTTCTCAACTTCCTGGTGGAGGAACGGGAGGAGCGGCTGCGCCTGAACGCGTGCGCCGGGGTAGACGAGGAAACCGCGCGCGCCATCGAATGGATCGACTTTGGGACCGCGGTGAGCGGATGCGTGGCGCGCGATGGCTGCCGCGTGGTGGCCTCGAACATTCTCGAATCGGTGGATTCCGGCACGGAGCTGCTCCGATCTCATGGCATCCAGGCGTACGCGTGCCACCCGCTGCTGGCGGGCGGGCGCGTGATCGGCACGCTCTCCTTCGGGAGCCGGACGAAGACGAGTTTCTCGGAAGACGACCTCGCGCTGATGCAGGCGGTGACGCACCACTTCGCCATCGCCATGGACCGGGTCCACACCCAGAAACTGCTGCGCGAGAGCGAGGCGAGCCTCCAACGGTCTCAGAAAATGGAAAGCATCGCGGTGCTGGCGGGCGGCATCGCGCACGATTTCAATAACCTGCTGGCTGGAATCATCGGCAACGCCAGCCTGGCGGAAGCGCTGCTTTCCCCGGGGAGCCCGGCGGCGGAGACCATACGGGAAGTGGTCAAGGCGGGCGAGCGCGCCGCCCGCCTGACGCGCGAGATGCTGGCCTATTCCGGGAAAGGGAGATTTGTGGTCGAGCGCGTCGATCTGTCGGAGCTGGTGCGGGACGTGACTACCCTGTTCCGCTCGTCGGTGCCCAACCAGGTTGCGCTCCGTTTGAACTTGCAGGCGGACCTGCCGGCCGTTGAAGTGGATACGGCCCAGGCGCAGCAGGTGGTCATGAACCTGGTGATCAACGCGGCGCAGGCGATCGGCGATTCGCGCGGGCTGATTTCGATCCGCACCAAGGCGATGGATCTCGATGCGCGGGCCATCGCGGCGGAATGGGCCGCCGCGGGACTTCGCCCTGGCGCGCATGTCCGCCTGGAAGTGCGGGATACCGGATGCGGCATGGACGAGCCGACCAAGGCGCGCATTTTCGACCCTTTCTTCACCACCAAGCCGGCCGGCCGGGGTTTGGGGCTGGCCTCGGTGGCGGGCATTGTGCGGGCGCACAAAGGCGCATTGAAGGTGGAAAGCGAGCCCGGACGGGGGAGCGCGTTCACGGTGGTGATTCCGGCGGCGCAAGCGGGGGCCGCGCGGGCGCTCCCGAAGCGCGCCGCGGATGTGGCGCTGGCGGGGCAAGGCCGCATCCTGGTGGTGGACGACGAGGAGATTGTGCGCACCATGGCGGGGGCCGCGCTGAAACACCTGGGCTATACGGTTTCCTCGGCCGATGGCGGCCCGGCGGCCCTCGCGGCCCTGGCGGTGGATCCGCTCCTCGATCTGGCGATCCTCGATTTCAGCATGCCCGGCATGAGCGGCCAGGAAACTCTGGCGCGGTTGCGAGAGGCCCGGCCGGAGCTGCGGATCGTGGTCTCCAGCGGCTATTGCGAAGCCGAGTGCCGGGCTCTGTTCCAGGACCACCTCATTTCGGGCTTCCTGCAGAAACCGTACACCGTGGCCGCGCTCGGCCAATGCGTGAAAGCGGCCATGGCGGGCGGCCGAGCGGGGGCTGGCGCTACGCCCGTTTGATTTCTCTTCAGCCGGGCGAGACATGGCTCGCCCCTACAAAGGCGCTGTGTAGGGGCCGGGCATGCCCGGCCCGGAACGCATCACGCGGCCGGAGACCCGGCTCACTTCCAGCGGAACAACTTCAGCGCCAGCCCGAAGCACACCACCAGCCACGCCGCCAGTACGCCCATCTGGGGACCCGCGCGCGCCAGCCCGGCGCCCTGCAGCATGTTCGCGCGCAACGCATCGATCAGCGCGGTCAGCGGAAGCGCCTTGATGGCCGGCTGAAGGACGCCGGGAAAACGCTGGGCCGAAAAGAACACCCCGCAGACAATCCACATGGGCATCATCACCGCGTTGGTCATCCCCGAGGCGGCTTCGATGGTCCGCACGCGCGAGGCGATCAGCAACCCCAGCGCGCAGAACGAGAGAGATCCCAGCAGGCATAGCGCGGCCAGCGAGGCGAAAGAGCCGCGCAGGGGCACGCCAAAGACGAAGCGGCCGAAGCCCAACAACAGCGCGACTTCGAGCGCCAGCAGGCCCAAGCGCGAGAACAGAAAGGAAAGCAGGTAGTAATGGCGCGGCATGGGCGCCGCGATCAGCCGTTTCAGAAGTCTCTTGCGGCGGGCGTCCACGATGGCGAAGGCGATGCCCCAGACCGAGTTGCCGAGCAGGTTCAGGCCCAGCAGGCCGGGGATCAGGAAGTCGATATAGCGCGAGCCCGGCTCGCGTACCAGGCGGTCGGAAGAGGACACCGGATCGGCGCGCCCCGCGGCGCGCTGCACGGCGGCGTCCGCCAGCATACGCGCCGTGCGTCCCTCGGGGTTGGTGGCGTCATACCGGTAGACCACCGAGCCGCCGGGTCCGGGGGCGGCCACCAGCGCCACCTTTCCCGTTCGCAGGGCTTCCTCGGCCGCCTGAACCGGCATCTCCCGCGCGTCGAGCAATTTCTCCCGCCGTAGCGCGCGGGTCAACTCGGGGGTGACCGCGGCGACTTGCAGGGTTTCGGCCGGGCGGTTGCGGAACGCGATCCCCAGCCCCACCGCCAGCAGCGTGGGGAAGAGGAAGGCCCAGAACACCGCTTCCGGCTCGCGCGCGAATTCGCGAAAGCGCACCAGCGTCAACTGGAACAACGGATGGCCCCCGCGCGACGGGTCCCCGGCGCGGCCTCCGAAGATGGCGGCCGGGTCACTCATCGCGCAGACGCCTTCCGGTCAGCGCTACAAAGACGTCCTCCAGGGTGGCCGAATGCGTGCGAAGCTCGGTGAGCGGAATCCCCTGGCGCTCCAGCTCGTCCAGCAGCGCGGGGACGGCGCGATGCAGCTCGGCCGCCTGCAACTGCACCGCGCCGTTCTGGGAACGCACATCGCGCACGCCTTCGAGCCGCCGCAGGGCGGCCTGGTCGATGGCCTCGGCGGGCCGGGCGGTGGAGAATTCCACCATGTGCTCCACGCCGATGGATGCAATCAGCTCGCGCGGCGTCCCCAGCGCGATCACCTTCCCGTGATCCATGATGGCCACGCGCTGGCACAGGCGTTCGGCTTCGTCCATGTAATGGGTGGTGAGCAGAATGGTCCGGCCGGCCAGTTGGAGACGTTCGATAAGCTCCCAAAGCTGGCGGCGGGCTTGCGGGTCGAGCCCGGTGGTGGGCTCGTCGAGGAACAGGAACTCGGGATCTCCGACCAAGGCGCAGGCCAGCGCCAAACGTTGCTTCTGTCCGCCAGAGAGCCCGCCCACGCGCGCCCGGATCTTTTCCTCGAGTTGCACCAGGGCGACCACTTCCGATGCCCGCGGCCCGCGCCGGAAGAAGCTCCGGAACAGGCGCACGGTTTCGAGAACCGTGAGCTTGTCGGAAAGCTGGGTGTCCTGCAACTGGATTCCGAGGCGCTGCCGCAATTCGGCGGCGTGCGCGTTCCAGCGCATGCCCAACAACTCGACTTCGCCCGAATCCGGATCCGTCAAGCCCTCGCAGATCTCCATGGTGGTGGTCTTGCCGGCGCCGTTGGGTCCGAGCAGGCCAAAGCACTCGGCGGGCCTCACCTGGAGGTCCACATCGTCCACGGCCACGACGTCCTTATATGCCTTGCGAAGATGGCTGACGCGGAGCGCGGCCCCCGCGGCGGGGGAGGACATACGCTTCAGTGTAACGTGCCGCGCAGGCGCTCTCGCCGGCGGCAAGCCCGAAGGCTTGGCCCCACAAATGTCGCGCGCCCGGTGGCGGCGCGACACGGTTGGGGCAGCCGGGTGGGAGACCTACGGTTTTCCCAGCGAGCACAGCGGGTCTCCCAGAACCACGCCCTGCCAACTCAGAAAGGGCAGCGCCAGGTAGTAACTCTCGGCCAGCGTGCGGCCGCCGAAGTACGCCGGCAACAGGTAATCCGGCCGTGCGCAGCCACCGAGGAACGGTTCATACGCGTTGCCCGACACGCCCGTGGCGCCTTCGTGGATGTAGTCCGCGCTGAGGCCTTGGGCCGAGGTCTCGAACATGTGCGCCGGGTCGTCCCAGCCCGCGCTGAACATCCAGGTTTCGGGCGGGCGCTTCAACGTGCGTGCGTCGGTGGAAACGAACTCCGTCGCGATGGCCCCTGGCAGCCATTGAAAACCGAGCCAGCGCCGCTTGCGCGCGGGGTCGTTCGAGCCCCAGGCGGCATAGCCGATCACATCGTGGCGGCCATAGACGACGTCTTCGCTCTGGTCGAGGATGACGCGCGCTTTTGGCAGCAGCGCCGCGGCGGCCAGCAGCCACTTGTCGCCAACCGAGTTCCCGCCGCGCGCATCGATCACGAACCGGCCCCGGTTGCGCGCCGCCAGCGACCGGTCGATCATGGCCTTCACATCGGCCAGGTCCCAGGCCGCCAGACGCGTCACCAGGTATATCGGAAAGCGCGGATGCTGGAAGGGAGCGTCGCGCTGCATGAAGAACGGATTGGCCACCGGCCCCGCGCGCGTGAACTTCAGGCCGGTCATCTTGCCGTAGAGCAGGGCCAGCTCCGAATCCACCGAGGAGGATTCCCTGGTAATCCCCGAGCCGCCGCCGTTCACCTTGAGGGGCACGCCGAGGGTGGCCACGATGTAGAGGATCTGATCGTGCATTCCCCCCGCCGCCAGGCAGGCGGCTATGGGCCGCTCAATCTGCCCCACATACGTTTCCCAGGAGATTTCCTCGTCGGTGGCGGTATCCAGGTAGCAGACGTTCTTGATGGGGATGGAACGCCGCGGGCGGTAGTAGTCGCCGATCCGGAGCGAATCCTCGCTCTGGCGATTGACCACCAGCAGAACCTGGTCGCCGGATTGCGCCCATGCGGCGGAAGCGGCTAACAGCAGCAAGACGAGCAGCGGCACTGGTCCGATGGTAACCCGGAATCGAAGGTTGCTCCGGGCCGGAGGTGCGGTTATCTTTCCGTCCACGCGGGACGGCTGCGAATTCGATAGTCCCACTATCTTAACCGCACCACCCGGAGCCTTGTTACAATACTTACCAAACAACATCGGCCGGGCGAAATCCAATATTTCTATGCCGCCGATTCATAATTTTGACTGGAAGGCCGGCGTTTCCGGCGTCCTATGGACTTCGATCAGGTTCACACGTTTCTGGAGATTGTGCGGCTGAAGAGTTTCTCCAAGGCGGCCCAAACGTGCTATCGCACGCAGCCGGCCATCAGCGCGCAGGTGCGCCAGCTCGAACAGGAACTGGGCGCCGATCTGTTCGAACGTTACGGCAGCCGCATTTCCCTCACCACCGCGGGCAAACTGTTCGCCGAGTTCGCCGGGCAGATGATGGACGTGCGCCGCCGCGCCCAGGACGCCATCGCCGAGTTGGAGCGCAACCCGCGGGGCGAGCTGGTGATCGCCGCCAACGAGGCCACCTGCATATACGTGCTGCCCGAAGTCTTCTCCCAGTTCCGCGAGCGGTTCCCTGCCGTGCAGCTTCAAGTGGTGCGCTCCTACGGATCGCGCGTGCTCGAGGCGGTCATGGAGAACGCGGCGGATTTCGGCCTGACGCAGCTTCCGGTGGACGAAAAACGCGCGGAGGTGGTCCCCGTGCACCGCGAAGAGGTCCGCATGGTTGCGCCGGCGGGTCATCCGCTGGGAAGCCGCGAATCCGTGTTTCCGCGCGATCTTTTGGAGTATTTCCTGATCCTTCCAAAACAGGGAAGAACGCGCTCCCGTCTCAATGAGTGGCTGGAACCCGTCGAAGACGACGTGCGCGTCTCGATGGAGCTCGATTCCACCGAGATGATGAAGCATTTCGTGATGGCGGGTCTGGGTTTGAGCTTCCTGGCGGTCTCGAATTGCCGGGAAGAAGTGGCCGCGGGCAAGCTGTGCGCCGTCCCCCTGGCGCCGGAGCCCATGTACCGGCGCGTGGGCCTGGTCTACCGCAAGGACAAGGCGCTCTCCAAGGCGGCCCTCGGCTTTATTCAGGTGGTGCAGGAGAACCGCGCCGGCGAGAGCGACCCGCTGGCCGCCCTTTCCAAGCCGCGGAGGGCGCTGGGATGAAATGTGAAGGTTGCGGTGGAGATTTCGCCCCGGAGGGGGCCCGCTGTCCCCACTGCGGCCAGCCCAACCCGGCCGTGACGGGCGTGTATCGGACCTCCACGGTGCTGATTTCCCAGGGCGGCGGCGGGCGGGTGTACCGTTCCATGGAGGAGGCCCCCGCGAGCCTCCGCGCCAAGCTCAGAAAATCCCTCAAAGGGGTCAACTCCGCCACCATTCTGATCGCCGACCGCCGCGGGCGGCGAGAAATCGCCAAGGCGCTTCACGGCCTGCCATTCGCGGGCCGGCGCGGCCTGGCAATCCCCGGAAGCCCGTTCCCCGGCGCCCCCCGCTGGCTCACCCGGAGGCGCAAAGCGGTCCTGGCCGCCGTCCTGTCCACCCTGGCGCTGGCGGTCGCGGCCATGGTCTTCTCGGTCCACTGGCGGTAGGGGGAAGATAGCCGGGTTTCCGCGGGTTCGGAGCGCCGTAGCCGGAGGAACGCCGGCAAGGACGGAACGGAGACAGGGTCGAAAAGCGCCTGAGACCCACGGTAGGCCGGCGAAACCGCCATGCTGTCACCGGCTTGTGCCCTACGGAACCGGCGAATGGAAAACGGGCAGGTTGAGCATGGTATTGCCGTTGTACTCCTGCGCCAAAACGATGCACTGTCCGTTCACGATCAGTCCATTCATGCCCACCACCAGGGTTCCGTGGAATACGCCATCGGCGCCCGCGGGAAGCACGGTGTTGGAAGGAAACAACCCTAGGGGATCGCCGGGCGCCCTGCCGATCACCAGATAGCCGGCCGCGCCGCCAGGCGGTATCGCTGGGATTGGCGCCGTGGCGACGGTCTTGGCGTTCACATCCTGAATGGTCAGGGTTCCGCTAATCGAGTTAGGGTTGTTCAGGTTCGATACCGAGATCGCGTCGAACGGCATGTTTACCGCCGCGCCGGTGTAAACGTAGCGTCCCGCCGGCGCAGCCCCCAGGTTGATGCCGGGGATGAGGGCAAACGGCGAGTCGCTCCTTTGGGCGCTTTCGGTTTCCTCAAAGGTTACTCCGCTGCTGCCGAGGAACTGTATGGTCAGCATCGGGGTGGGCGTGAGGCTGACGTCCGAGGAGACGGGGGACGACTGGGAGAACTGCATGCTGAACATGTTCGGCACCGCGCCGGCCGGCGCTGCGCTGGTGCAAGTCGGATCCCAACAGACTTGCGTGACCAGGAACTGCTGCTCTTGGCCCGGAAACACGGAGCCGATTGAATCGGGGCCCCCGGCAACGATGTCCGGAAGCGTAAGGATCACGCTGCCCGGCTGTCCGGGACTGCTGCCCATGATTCCGAAATACCCGGTATAAGCGCTCCCCAGGCTGGAGCTCAGCGCCGTGATCTCGAAATCCATGGGACCGCTCGAGTTGGGCGGCACGTAGATGGTCACCAGACTGGCGATCCCCTGGCCGGCGGCGGCCCAGCCCCAGGACGTTGAGAGCGTGCAGTTGTTTCCTTGGACGACCTGCGGCGAGGCGCAAGTCGGCGCGGCCAGCGCCGGTAGCGCGGCCGCTAAAACACTAACCGTGGTAAGCGTTCCTAGTTTCAACGGGATAGACCTCCATTTGCTCTCACGTTGAGATGACAAGCCGCCGGATTTTGATTCCCTGAAGCGGATGTCTTTGGTACCTCTGCTCACGGTAGCCATGATTTGGCTCCGCCAATCGCCAATGGGTGGCGCGTCATCGGCCTGCCTCATGCCGCTTCAGATCGGGTTTGTCGCAGGCGTAAATGAGACTGTTGGTATCAAGGGCGATCATGAAGTTCGTCCCGAGATGGCAAGCGTTCAGGGGAGAAGAACCGCATCCCCGCGACGCCCGGGGGCCCGAAGACTGCGACAATAGATCACAAGGGAAAAGCGGCATGCAGATCACGCTCAAGCCAGACCAGGAGACGGTCATCCAGGCAGCCATCCAAGCCGGCTTAATCCGATCGGTGGACGAGTTCATCGACGCCGCGATTGAAGCGCTCCCACTCCGCGATGCCGGGTTCGACAGGGAAAAGGCCCGGTTGGCTGGCGCCCGGATGCGTGAAATCCGCAGGGGCGTGAGGCTTGGCCTTCAGGGCATGTCCATCCGTGAACTCGCTCACGCCGGGCACAAATACTGATGGAGGCGTTCGTTCTTGACGTATCCGCATGCATCCCGTGGTGCTGCGAAGATGAGACCAACCCGGCATCGGATCTGACGGCCTACGACGTAGCCTACCTGGACTTGGCAAAACGCCTCTCATTGCCCCTCGCGACGCGCGACGATGACCTCGGGAAGGCAGCCTTGGCCGAAGGGGTCGCTATACTGTAACCTCCGCGGAAATTGGGGCGCCAGGATCAACCGTGACATCGCCATTCCGGTTCCAGCCCCGCACCGGAGCCGCCCCCAAGCCCCATATGACGCCCCTTCGGAGAATATATCTCCTTGTTTCTCAATCGGTTGCCGCGCAGAACGGGTTTTCCGCCGCCAACCGTTCGGTATCCTGGGATCGAGTCGCGGCGTTTCGCCCCGCCGAATGCCCGCGGCGGGGGGTATTTGGCTTCGTTCCATCAATGCCGCTATGGTAGGGAAAGGGATGTCCGAACCATACATTCGCGCTTCTAACCTGAGCAAAGTCTTTAAGTCCGGCGCGGCCGACCTGGTGGTCTTCGCGAACCTCGGCTTCGAGGTGTATCGCGGCGAGATGCTGGCGCTCGTCGGCGAGTCCGGGGCCGGCAAGTCCACCCTGCTGCACCTTCTGGGCGGCCTCGACAGGCCCTCCACCGGCACGATATACTACGGCAGTAGAGAGATAACGGACCTGACGGATGCGGAGCAGGCCGATTTCCGGAATCGTGAAATTGGGTTCGTTTGGCAGATTCACTACCTCCTTCCCGAATTCACCGCCCTGGAGAACGTGATGATGCCTTTGTTGATTCGGGGCTGGGCCCGCGAACGGGCGGCGGCGGATGCCTTGGCGAAATTGGATGACGTGGGTCTTCGGGCGCGCGCTTCGCACCGCGCCGGGGAGCTTTCGGGCGGCGAACAGCAGCGCGTTGTCCTGGCCCGCGCCCTGGTGGGCAAGCCCTCTGTTTTGTTGGCGGATGAACCAACCGGGAACCTCGATTTCCGGACCGGTGGAATGATCTTCGATCTGCTGACGAACCTGCACCGCTCCTATAGCCTCACCTCCGTCCTGGTCACCCACAATCTGGCTTTCGCGCGCCGTTGCAACCGCGTCCTGAGTATGGAAAACGGCGGCATCGCTCCGCTCTTGGGCGCCGGCCTCACCCCGCTGTAGGGGCCGGGCACGCCCGGCCCGCGGATCGGGGAACACACGAATCGCTCCGAGGCCCGGCCGCGTCATTTCGCATCCGGGCACGCACTCGGAGTATCTTTAGAGTAGGGGGGCTTCACAATCTATGTTCGAGCGCTATACGGAGAAAGCGCGCCGGGTAATCTTTTTCGCACGATACGAGGCCAGCCAGTTCGGCAGTCCCTATATCGAAACCGAACACCTGCTGCTGGGTCTCTTGCGGGAAGACAAGGCGCTGGCCAGCCGCTTCCTTCGCTCGCACGCCGCGGTGGAGTCCATTCGCAAGCAGATTGAGGGGCATACCGCCATCCGTGAAAAGGTCTCCACCTCGGTCGACCTCCCACTCAGCCACGAATGCAAGCGTGTGCTGGCCTACGGCGCGGAGGAAGCCGAGCGCCTGAGCCACAAGCACATCGGCACCGAACACCTGCTGCTCGGCCTGCTGCGCGAGGAAAAGTGCTTCGCGGCCGAGATTCTGCACGAGCGCGGTCTTCGTCTTTCCGCCATCCGCGAAGAGCTCACCCGGTCGCAAAGCGAAAAGGTCGCCTCCGCGCGCCCCAAGGAAAGCTCGCTCCTCTCCGAGTTCAGCCGCGACCTCACCCAGGCCGCCATGGATAACGTCCTCGACCCGCTCGTCGGGCGCGACTATGAGCTCGAGCGCGTGGTCCAGATCCTGTGCCGGCGAACCAAGAACAATCCGGTGCTGATCGGCGAGCCCGGCGTGGGCAAAACCGCCATAGTCGAGGGGCTGGCGCAGCGCATCGCCGAGGGCGACGTGCCCTCCTTCCTGGCCGACAAACGCATCCTGGCGCTGGACCTCTCCCTCATCGTCGCCGGCACCAAGTATCGCGGCCAGTTCGAGGAGCGCCTCAAGACCATCATGAAGGAGCTGATGGAGAACCAGAACGCCATCATCTTCATCGATGAGCTGCACACCCTGGTGGGGGCCGGCTCGGCCGAGGGATCGCTCGACGCCGCCAATATCCTCAAGCCCGCTCTCTCGCGCGGCGAAATCCAGTGCATCGGGGCCACCACCCCCGCCGAATTCCGCAAGTCCATCGAGAAGGATCGCTCCCTCGAGCGCCGCTTCCAGGCCGTCAAAGTGCCGCCGCCCAGCGAAGCCGACGCCGTCAAGATCCTGTTCGGCATCAAGGACCGCTACGAGAAATTCCACGCCGTGGCCTATGCCGACGACGCCATCGAGACGGCCGTTTACACCTCCAGCCGCTACATCCCCGATCGCTACCTCCCCGATAAGGCCATCGACCTGATCGACGAGGCCGGGGCCCGCGTCAAGCTGCGCCAGACCACCCTTCCCGCCGAGCTGGCCGATATTCAGAAGCGCATCAAGTTCATCGTCCACCGCATGGAGAACGCCATCGCCAACCACGAGTTCGAGAAGGCGCGCTTCTACTCCGACGAAGAGCGCAAGGAGCGCGAGAACATGCGCCTGCTGCGCGAGAAGTACAATCTCGACGACTCCTCCACCGGCTGCGTCACCAAGGACGATATCGAGGACGTGGTGGCCCGCTGGACCGGCGTGCCCATGACCGCTATTAAGGAAGAGGAAATCACCAAGCTCCTGCGTATCGAGGAAGAGCTGCACACCCGCATCGTCAGCCAGGAAAAGGCCATCTCCGCGCTGGCCCGCGCCATCCGCCGCTCGCGCGCCGGCCTCAAATCGAGCAGCCGCCCGTCCGGCTCGTTCCTCTTCCTGGGGCCCACCGGCGTGGGCAAGACCGAGGTGGCCCGCGCCCTGGCCGCTTTCCTGTTCGGCAGCGAAAAGAGCCTCGTCCGCTTCGATATGTCCGAGTACATGGAGAAACACGCGGTCTCCAAGTTGATCGGTTCGCCCCCCGGATATGTGGGCTACGAAGAGGGCGGCCAGCTCACCGAGCGCGTCAAGCGCAACCCGTACTCCATCATCCTGCTCGACGAAATCGAGAAGGCCCACCCGGATATCTACAACATCCTGCTCCAGGTGTTCGAGGACGGCCACCTCACCGACGGGCTCGGCAACCAGGTGGATTTCAAGAACACCATCATCATCATGACCTCCAACCTGGGCGCCCGCTTCCTCGAAAAACGCGGGCACCTGGGCTTCTCCGCCCCGTCCGGCGAAGGCGTCTCGGACAAGGTCGAGGAAATGGTGCGCGCCGAAGTGAAAAAGGTCTTTAACCCCGAATTTCTCAACCGGCTCGACGAAGTGATCCTGTTCAGCGCGCTCACCGACGACGACCTGATCCGCATCATCGACCTGCTGGTGGATCAGGTGAACGTCAACCTGGTGGCCAAGCAGGTTAAGATCCGCCTGGCGCCGGACGCCTCCCGCTACATTCTCGAGAAGACCTGCGGCGACCGTAGCTACGGCGCGCGCCCGCTGCGGCGCGCCCTCCAGAAGTACATCGAGGACCCGCTTTCCGAGGCCCTCATCCAGGGCACCCTTCCGCGCCCCTCGGAGTTGGAGATGTACCGGGCCGATACGGGCATCTATTACCGCGTGACGAGCCCCGAAGGCGAAGCCGTCACTGCCGGAGGCGGCCCGGTCGAGTCCGCGCCCGGCACGCTCCTCTATACGTTCTAGTGGGATAAGGCTCCCGCCTTGTCAAGTGGGATAAGGCTCCTGCCTTGTCACCGCCTCGTCAAGTGGGAGCCTCCCGCCTTGCTCGGACAGATTGCCCAATCGACAAAGAGCCTTATCCCCCTCGACCCCAACATTGTGGGTATCCTGAAGGTCTGGCCGCGGCCATCGCCGGATCGAATCCGGCGCAAACCCAGGGAGCCCATTATGTCCGTCAATCTCTTCCGTCCTTCGGCCCGCCTGGCCGCCGGCGCGCTTCTGGCGCTGGTGGCCTTCGCTCCCGCGGCCGGAGCTCAGGCCGCCGCGCCGCGGGCTTCGGCGCCCGAGCCAGTCTCCGCCGACGGGCTCTTTCAGTCCGGGACGGCGGCTCTGGCCGCCAAGAACTACGCCGCCGCCGAGGAGGCGTTTCAACGAGTCCGCGAACTGGAGCCCAAGAACCACCGCGGCCTGCTGGGCCTGGTTCAAACGTATATGGCGCGGAACCGATCCGACGAAGCCATCCGCCTCCTCGAAACCGAATCGTCCGCCGATCCCGCCAGCCGGGATCTCAGCGTGGCGCTGGGGAGCGTCTATGCAGCCGCCGGGAAGTGGGACCTAGCCATCTCCCAATTTCAGAAGCTCCTGGACGCCACCGACAAGGGAACCAGGGCCGCCGGCGAGCTGTACCTGGCCCTGGGAGAGACCTACCGCCGCAAGAACGACCCGCCTTCCGCCATTTCGGCCCTGAAGAACGCGCGCCTGATTCTGCCCAATGACCCGCGCGTGCTCGCTCCCCTCGCCATGATGCTCGACGCCGCCAACAGTTGGGAGGCGCAGCAGGCTTATGAGGACGCCGTCCGGGTGGACCCCGACAACGCCCCCCTGCTCAACAATCTCGCCTTCAGCCTGGCGGAGCACGGCGGGGACCTCGACCGGGCGCTCTCCCTGGCGCGCCGCGCGCAGCGACTGGCGCCGGCCATGGCCGAGATCGCCGACACCGTCGGTTGGATTTACCTGAAGAAGGGGATGCTGTACGAAGCGCGGGCCACCTTCGCCCCGCTGGTCCAAAAAGACCCCGGAAACACGGCCCTTCGCGCGCACCTGGCGGCGGCGCTCGACCAGAAGGGCGACGCCAATCCCGGTTTGCAAGCCCTGCTGAAGGCCCTCCGCGCCAAGCCCACGGACGCCAACCGCCGCCAGGTCCTGGAGCTGCTGAAAAGCACCGGCTTGCCCGTCTCCCACTAATTGTGGAGCAGGCGCTTTCGACTGCCAGCGTCTTCTTCTTACAGCTTCTTACAGCCGCGCATCCGACACGCTGACCGCCAGCCATCCACTCCCCCGTACGGAAACGTACGCACCGCCCGGAGCTTCCGCCATCCCTGTCCGATAAGAGAAGTGACCAAGTAGACTCATCTGATTCCATGCTCGCGCTGATCGGCATCTTCATCGTCTTCGCCGCGGTCCTGGGCGGTTTCCTGCTCGAAAAGGGGAACCCGTTTGTCCTCATGCAGCCGGCGGAATTGCTCATCATAGGAGGCGCGGCCGCTGGGATCATCGTGGTGGCCAATACTCCGGCGGTGATCGGCAAGATGGCCCGCGGCGTGGTGGCCGCGTTCCGCTCTCCGGCGCTCACCAGGGAACGGTTTCTCGAAAACCTGCGCATGTTGTACGAGGTCTTCGCCTACACCCAGCGCGCCGGACTGCTGGCCATGGAGTCCGATCTCGAAGACCCCCACAAGAGCCAGATCTTTTCCAACTACCCCCGCTTCTTGCAGAATGCGGCGATCCGCAATTTCGTCTGCGACACCATGCGCATCATGGTGATCGGACGCTCCGTGCCCAACGAGCTGGAGCGGCTCATGGACCTGGATATCCAGGTGCAGCGCAGCGGGCGCAGGCAGCCGGTCAACGCCCTGATGGCCGTGGCCGATGCGCTGCCGGGCCTCGGCATTGTGGCCGCCGTGCTGGGGGTGGTGATTACCATGGGGGCGGTGGGCGGCTCGGCCACGATGGTGGGGCAGAACGTGGCCGCGGCTCTGGTGGGAACCTTCCTCGGCATTTTCCTGTGTTACGGCGTGGTGGGCCCGCTCGCCTCGCGCCTGGAACACCTCAACGAAGGCCATCACCAGTTCCTGCTGGCGACGCGCATCGCCATCGCGGCGTTTGCGCGCGGCTCTTCGCCGTTCCTGGCGGTCGAATACGCGCGCCGCTCGATGCCGGTGGAAGTGCGTCCCGGGTTCCTCGAACTGGAGGCCGCCATCCGCCGGACCGTCAAGATCCCCGCGGTCCCCACGCCGGGAGTCCCAGCGGTCCCCGCGCCGCCAACTCCGGAGGTTCAGCTTGCCGAAACCCCGGCCGCCTGAGCCTCGGCCGCCCGAACCTGAGCTGGCCGGCGCCATTCCGCAATTCGAAGAACCCGCGCCGCTGCGGCAGGGGTCCTGGAAGGTGGCCTATGCCGATTTCGCCACCGCGCTGATGGCGCTCTTCATCGTGCTTTGGATTCTGAACAGCGGCGAACCGGTGAGGCGCTCGGTGGGCGGATATTTCCAGGACCCGCGAGCGTTCGCGCGCAAGCTCGGAGCCGGCCCGGACCAGAGCCCTCCCGCGCGCTCCTCCGAGGTCTCCGAAACCCAGCGGCGCATCGAACAGGCGCTGGCCCGCATGCCGGGATTCCAGGCCATCCGGGACAATGTCAAACTGAGCGTCACCGCCGAGGGCCTCCGCATAGACCTGCTGGAAAAAGAGCACGGACTCTTCTTCGCCGAGGGCAGCCCGGCCCCCACCGAAGCCGGCCAGCGCCTGTTGAAGCTGCTGGCCGGGGAGATCTCCAAGCTGCCCAACGCCATCGTGATCGAAGGGCACACGGATGCGCGGCCGTACCGCGGCGTGACTCCCGCGGAGGGTTATGGGAACTGGGAGCTGGCCGTGGAGCGGGCCAACGCGGCCCGGCGGCTGCTGCATTCCTTCGGCGTGGAGGCCGGCCAGGTGTCGGAAGTGCGCGGCTTCGCCGACCGGCGCCTGCTGGACGCCGGGCGCCCCAGCGACGCCCGCAACCGCCGTGTTTCGGTGGTAGTGCGCTTTAACGACGGGGCGAACCAGTAAGCCAGCTCGCTCTCAGCCGCCCGCCACACTGCCTGGCGCCACCTTCTCGCCCGTTCGGCAGGAGCGATAGATGGCTTCCACCACCTCCAGCGCCTGGCAGCCTTCTTCACCCGAGACCAGCGGCTGGCGGCCGCTGGCGATGGCGCCGGCGAAATCCAGGAACTGGCGCTCGAAGGGCTCGAGCGAGATCGCCATGGGGTCGGAGGCCCCCGAGGCCACATCCCGATCCACCGGGGCGGGCTCTCCCGAATCGTCCTCCACGTCCCACACCGCCAGCTTGTCGCCTGCAATGACGGCCGTGCCTTTCGTGCCATGGAACTCGGTGCGCTCGGGATAGCCCGGCCACAACGCCGTGGAGGCCTGGATCACCCCGGTGGCCCCGCTGGCGTAGCGCAACACGGCGCCCACCACGTCTTCGGATTCGATCCGGTGCAGCGCCCCAAGCTGCCAGAAACCAAACACCTCGGCCACCGGGCCCGCCAGCCAGCGCAGAAGGTCGATCTGGTGAATCGCCTGGTTGATCAGCGCGCCGCCGCCTTCGGTCTGCCAGCTCCCTTTGATCGGCCGGGAATAATAAGCCGGCGAACGGTACCACTTCACGTAGCAGTCGCACTGGATCAGGCGGCCCAGCCGTCCGGCGGCCAGGGCGCGCGCCAGGAAGCGGCTGGAGTCGTCGAAGCGGTGCTGGCTCACCACTCCCAATTGGATGCCCGCCCGGCGCGCGATTTCCACCATGCGCCGCGCCGTCTCCACGCTGGTGGCGATGGGCTTCTGCACCTGGATGTGCTTTTTCGTTTCGGCGCAGATTTCGAGCGGCTGCAGCCGGAAATCCGGGAACGTGCAGACGTCCACGAAATCCACGCGGGGGTGGCGGCACACCTCTTCGTAGGCGCCCACGAACTCCGCGCCGTGCCGCTGGGCGAACTGGCGGCCGGCTTGCTCGTCGAGGTCCGTGCAAACGGCCACGCGGAAGCCGATGTTCCGGTAGGCCTGGGCGTGTTTTTCGGAGATCGCGCCCGTTCCGATGATTCCGACGTTCATGGTGTTCTATTCGGGTGTGCGACGGGAAAATGGAGTCGCGTAGAAGATTGTCGCACACTAACCCGGTTTGACAGCGAGCAAATCCTGCTAAACTGAAATTGGCCGTTCATCGGATCGCCTCGCCTCGCCTCGCCCTCCTTCGATCTGCCTCGTCAGTTCAGAGAATTCAATGAATACGACTCACCCCAAAGGTGTCCGGGCGCGCGTGCTGCTTTCGTCCGTGTTCGGCCCCTACGCGCAGGACGATGAATTCGGCAGCCGCGCCATCAATCCGATGGAGCTCTACCACAACCAGGTGACCCGGGCGCAGGGATCGTTTTCCGTGCGGCGCTTTCACCGCTCGTGGGGCATCCTCATGATTCAGGAGAATATCTCCGCTCCCTGCGCGGTCCTCGATTTTCCCACCCGCGAAGCCTTCGCCCGCGAGCTGACGGCCCACCATTACGACATCGTGGGCGTCTCTTCCATCATCGTGAATGTGGGCAAGGCGCGCGAGATGTGCCGCATGATCCGGGAACTCTCGCCCGATTCCACCATCGTGGTGGGCGGGCACGTGGCCGCGATCCCCGGCATCGAGCGCATCCTCGACGCCGACCACATCGTCAAGGGGGACGGCATCGAGTGGATGCGCCGGTACCTGGGCGAGGACGCCGGCGCTCCCATTCGCCATCCCGCCCTTTCCTCGGGTTTCGACCTGCGGGTGATGGGGGTGAAGATTCCCGATAAGGCGGACGCTTCCGCCACCATCATCGCTTCCGTGGGATGCCCGATGGGGTGCAATTTCTGCGCCACCTCGGCCTTCTTCGGCGGCAAGGGGAAAATGCTCAACCTGTACTCCACCGGCGAGGAGCTGTTCCGGCTGATGGAGGAAGCGGAAGCGTCGCGCAACGTGAAGTCGTTCTTCATCATGGACGAGAACTTCCTGCTCCAGCGGCAGCGCGCGATGGACCTGCTGGCGCGCATGAAGGCGGCCGGCAAGAGCTGGGCTTTCAACATTTTCTCCTCGGCCAACGCCATCCGGAAGTACACCTATGAGGAACTGGTGGAACTGGGCGTTTCCTCCATCTGGCTGGGCCTGGAATCGGCGCAGTCCGGGTACGCCAAACTGGATGGCGCGGACACGCTGAGGCTGACTCGCGAGCTGCGCGAGCACGGCATCGTCCTGTCTGGGGTCCACCATTCTGGGGCTGGAACATCACACGCCGGAGAACATCGGCGAGGAGATCGAGCGCGCCATCGCGCACGAGACCGACCTGCACCAGTTCATGCTCTACACGCCGGTTCCGGGCACGCCGCTCTATGACGAGATGGCGGAGCAGGGCAGGCTGCTCGAGGACGTCGACCTGGCGGACATCCACGGGCAGGACCGTTTCAATTTCCGGCACGCGGCCATTTCGCGCGAGGAGTCCAAGCAGTTCCTCGACTCGGCTTTCCGGTGGGACTTCGATGCGCAACGGCCCGAGCCTGTTCCGGGTTTGCCGCACCACCTTCCAGGGCTGGATGCGCTACAAGAACCATCCCGACCCGCGCGTGCGCGAGCGCTTTCGCAGGGAGACCAGGATGCTGCGGCACGCCTACGCCGCGGTCCTGTGGGCCATGGAGCACCGGCTCAAGCACGCCAACCTCTCGGTGGCGCCGCGGATACGAGCGCTGCGCAAAGAGATCGAGCAGGAGTTCGGATTCGTGGCCGCGGCCGCCGGCCGGATCCTGGGCCCGGTGCTCTGGTGGACCAGCCTCCGCGAGGACCGGCGGCTGGCCCGTGGAACCCGCCACGAACCGCCCACCATCATCGGGCGCCGCAATTGGGCGGAAGCGTAGGAAATCTGAGAACATGCGAAGCTCTGTGGGGCAGGCGCTTTCGCCTGCCAAGATTCTCTTCTTCCGACTGTCAAACATCATGATGAAGAAGCACCCCTGAAAAGCTGCTATACTCAAATCTGCAGGAAGTCGCTCGCAAACCCCTCTCCCTTTTCCGGTAGTCGGCTCGCGGATTCTCCCTCTAAGACACTTAATGAAAACATTCTCTGAACTCCCTCTGTCCGCTCTTTTGAAGAGCAACATCGAGAAGCACGGTTTCACCGTGACCACTCCCATCCAATCGCAGGCCATCGAGCCGGCCCTGGCTGGGGAAGACATCATCGCCACGGCCCAGACGGGCTCCGGAAAGACGCTGGCTTTCGTTTTGCCGCTGATCCAACTGCTGGCCAAACAAGGCCCGCCCGCCGGCATCCGCGCGGTGGTCCTGAGCCCCACCCGCGAACTCGCCATGCAGACCCACGAGACCTTCGACAAGATGGCGGCGGGCAGCGGCGTCCGCGCCACCCTGGTGGTGGGCGGGCTGGGCGAAGCAGCCCAACTGAAGTCCATTCGCGGCGGCGCCCAAGTCTTGATCGCCACAGCCGGCCGGCTATACGATTTTCTGGGCCGGCGCCTGGTGAATTTGAGCGGCGTCCGGATTCTGGTTCTGGACGAAGCCGACCGCATGCTGGACATGGGCTTCCTCCCGACCATCGAGAGAATCATGGCCGCCATGCCCGCCGGCCGCCAGACGCTCTTCTTCTCGGCCACCATCGAAAGCTCGGTCAAACACCTGGTCGAGAAACACGCGCCCCGCGGCGTGCGTATCGAGGTGGGCTCCTCTTTGAAGCCCGCCGAGAAGGTGGACCTTCACCTCTACGAAGTCGAGGCCGACCAAAAGCTCGAACTGCTGGAAAGCATGCTGCGAGGCGACCCAGGCTCGTTCCTGGTGTTCGCGCGGACCAAGCGCGGGGCCGAGCGCCTGGCCAGGAAGCTGGCGCTTACCGGCGTGAAGACCGCCGCGATTCACGGCGACCGCAGCCAGAACCAGCGCAATATGGCCCTGCGCGGCTTCCAGGAAGGCCGTTACCGCGTGCTGGTGGCCACCGATGTGGCGGCTCGCGGCATTCACGTGGACGGGATCTCGCACGTGGTGAACTACGACCTTCCGCAGGTCCCCGAGGACTTCATCCATCGCGTGGGCCGCACGGGACGCGCCGGCGCCGGCGGAACGGCGTCCACTTTCGGCGCCCGCGGCGAGCGAAGCGAGATTGCGCGCATCGAACGTACGCTGGCCATCCGCATGATCCGCTGCGCCGCGCCGGGCGGCGGCCAGACACCAGGCGGCGCGCCGGTGATCGTTCTCGCCGCGCCCGTCGAGCAGCGCCGCTGGCGCTCCTTCGGACCAGCCCGCAGGACCAGCGGAGCGCGCCTCCGCCGCGCGGTGTAAGACGTAAGAAATCGGTTGGCAGGCGGAAGCGCCTGCCCCACAAGCTCGGTTGGCAGGCGGAAGCGCCTGCCCCACAAGCTCGGTTGCCAGGCGGAAGCGCCTGCCCCACAAGCATGGAAGTTCTTCGACCGGATGTGGGACAGACGCTTTCGTCTGTCAATCCGGCGGCATCTGCTCTTGCTTGTCTCCTGAAATTCTCCGAGCCTCCGCGCCTCCGCGACATTATCATTTCGCCGCGTCAAAGCTCCGCCCCGCACGCTATAATCGCATCAAATGGATCTGTTCGAGGAGGTGGTGCGGCTGCGCGGCGCCGGCCGCAAGTGCGCGCTCGCGACCATCGTGGACGTCCGCGGCTCCATTCCCAGTTACGAAAGCGCCAAGATGCTGGTGCGCGACGACGGGACCATGGCCGGCACGATAGGCGGCGGCTGCGTGGAGGCCGAAGTGTGGACCGCCGCGCGCGAGGTCATCCAAACCGAGAAGCCCAAACGCCTCACCTTCAACCTGGGCCAGGATGCGGCCTATGACAACGGCCTCATCTGCGGCGGCCAGCTCGAGATCTTCATAGAGCCGGTGCTGCCCATGCCGGCCGTCTATATCTTCGGGGCCGGCCACATCTCGAAGAGTCTCTCCGCGGTTCTGTCGCTGGCCGGATTCTCGCCCGTGGTGATCGACGATCGCGAGTCTTTCGCCAACCGCGAGCGCTTCCCCGACGCGGCCGCCGTGCACGCCGGCGAGTACGAGGAAATCTTTCCGCGCCTCGGCATCAACGATTCCAGCTTCATCGTCATCGTCACCCGCGGCCACCGCGACGATATGCGCGTGCTCAAGCTGGCCGCGGCCACGCCCGCGCGCTATATCGCCATGATCGGCAGCCGTCGAAAAGTCATCTCCGTGATTCGCGAGCTGGAGAAGGAGGGCGTCCCGCGCGCCGCCCTGGAACGGCTCCACGCCCCCATGGGACTTGCCATCGGCGCGGTGTCCCCGGAAGAGATCGCGGTGTCGGTGGCCGCCGAGATGATCGCGGTGCGCCGCAACGCCGCTTCCAACTGGCGCTCGGTTTCGATGTCCGTGTTCGCCGGCGATTCGCTGCCGGCCGTGCTGGCGAAGTCGAGCTCCGCCGCCCTCATCCTGGCCGCCGGCGAATCCCGGCGCATGGGCTCCCCCAAGGCGCTGCTCCAGTACGCCGGCGATTCTTTCCTCGATACCCTGATCGGCCTGCTCGCCCCGCGCTGCTCTCCGGTGGTGGTGGTGCTCGGGGCCGCGGCCGGCGAGGTCCGCGCTGCCGCCCGGCGTTCGGCCGTGTTCGTGGTAAATACGGAGTGGCAGCGCGGTCAGACCACCTCCATGCAGTGCGGCCTGCGCGCCGTCCCGCCGGAAGCCGAGGGTGTCCTGTTCACCCTGGTGGATCATCCCGCCGTAGCGCCTTCCACCATCGACGCTCTGTTGGACAGGCCATCGCCTTCGGTGGCCTGTCAGGCCCCGTTGAACCGGGAGCTGCTGCGCGTGCCTCGTTATGGCGGACGCCGCGGCCATCCCATTTGGTTTTCTCGCGATCTGATCCCCGAATTCCTGGCGCTGCCCGAGAGCGGCGCGGCCCGCGACGTGGTGCGCCGCCATGCGGCGGACACGGGTTTCCTGGACCTGGACGACCCCGGCATTGTGGCCGATATCGACGACCGCACGGACTACGCGGCCTTGCTGGGAGAGACGCCATGAAGCTCCGCGTCAAACTGGCCGGCGCGGCCCTGGCGCTGCTGCTGGCCGCCGGTCTGGCCGCGCCGTACCTCAGCGCCGACCGCTATGGCGAACGGCTGCGCGGTTCCCTCGAGCGCTCCCTCGGCCGGCGCGTGGAACTCGAGGGCGTGCACTTCAGCCTCTTCAAGGGCCCCGGCTTCACAGTGGACAGCGTGACCATTCACGAGGACCCCGCCATCGGGAATGAGCCGGTCGCCTACGTGCGCTCACCGGGCAGCCTGGCCGTGGCGCCGCGCCTCTGGTCGCTGCTGGGTGGCCGCTTCATAATCGATTCCATCAGTCTCGATGACGCCAGCATCAACCTGACCAAGTCCGGGCCGGCCTCCGAGCAGGGCCGTTGGAACTTCGCCCCCTTTGTCAACCGCTCCATAATGAGCGCGGCCCCCGCCATCCACGTGCGGCGCAGCCGTATTAATTTCAAGTTCGGCGACGCCAAGTCGGTGGCCTATCTCACCGGGACGGACCTTGATATCACGCCTCCGTCGCGGGCCGGGGCCGGGTGGCGCGTGGCCTGCTCCGCCGGCGTCGCGCGCACCGACCGCTCGGGACTAAGCCTCGGCGACTTCACGCTCAAGGGCCGCTGGTACGTCGCTCCCGAGCGCTTGGATCTGGATCTCGAGCTGGACCGCGCCGGTCTGGGAGAAATCACCGCCTTGCTGCGCGGGCAGACCGGCGGCGTGCATGGCTCTGTTTCCGCGCGCCTCCACCTGGCCGGCCCCATCGACGATCTGGGAATCGCCGGCCGCCTGGACATCGAGGATGTGCACCGCTGGGACATGCTGCCGCTGGGAGGCGGCGGCTGGCCCCTCGATATCGGCGGCCGGGCCAACCTGCTCGCTCAGCAGATCGAGCTCGAAGCCAGCCCTCCGCCCAATGTGCCGCTGCCGGTTTGGCTCCGCTTCCGCGTTACCGACTATCTTTCCCAGCCCAAATGGGCCGCCACCGTCACCTGGAACCAGTTCCCCGTGACGCCCATCATGGAATTAGCCCGCCACATGGGAATGGAGTTTCCTCCGGGGTTGAAGCTGGGCGGAACCATGGATGGGGTGATCGGGTATGCGGGACAGGGAAGCCTCCAGGGTGAGGTGGCCTTCCACGACGCCGCGCTGCAGATCCCCGATTCACCTCCGGTGGGCTT
Source organism: Terriglobia bacterium (assembly GCA_963767595.1). GTDB lineage: Bacteria > Acidobacteriota > Terriglobia > Bryobacterales > Bryobacteraceae > BOG-224. The sequence goes on along the minus strand of CAVYEK010000020.1, from coordinate 12,689 downwards.
CGAGCAGGCCCGCGTGGTGTTCGGCGGCGGGCATGCGCGCCTGGCGCCCGCCCTGGTCCGTGCGGCCGGCGGCGAGGAAGCCCGCCTGGAAGCCGATTATGATATGGGCGGCGAGGCGCTGGACCTCGCCATCTCCGCCGAAGCCATGCCAGTGGCCTCGCTACGCGCCCAGGTCGCGCTGGCCGCGGTTCCGTGGCTGGAACAGGCCACCGCCGGCGCCTGGAGCGGGCGTCTCCAATACCATCGCGACCCAGGCCGCGCCGGCTGGACCGGCGCCATCCAGATTCGCAACGCCAGCATTCCCGTCCCCGGCTTCACCCACCCGCTGGAACTGGACTCCGCCAATGCCCGCATCGACGGCGCCCGCGTGACCCTCGACCGAGTGCAGGCCCGCGTGGGCTCGCTCGAGTTCTCGGGCGACTACCGCTATGAGCCCGCCCAGACGCGCCCGCACCGTTTTCGCATCCGCGCCGCGGCCGTGGACGCCGCCGAGCTCGAAGCCGAGCTGATGCCCACGCTGAGTCGTGGCGAGGGCCTGCTGGCACGCGCTTTAGGCCGCGCTTCGGTTCCCGACTGGCTGAAGCAGCGGGCCGCCGATGGCACGCTGCAGATCGATTCGCTGGCCTTGGCTGGATCCGAGTTCGAAAACGTCCGCGCGCACCTGCTCTGGGATGGCGCGCGCGTGGATGTCGAAGGTCTGCAAGCCAGCCTCGACCGCGCCGCCATCACCGGGAAGCTCTCCGTGGCCCTGCGCGGCGCCCGGCCGTCCTACCGGCTGGAGGCCCGCTTGAAAGGCCTGGTCTGGCAGGGAGGCAAGCTGGACGTCCAAGGAATCCTGGAGACTTCGGGCGCCGGGACCCGGTTGCTCTCGAATCTCACCTCCCAAGGGACCTTCACCGGCGCCGGCATCGACTTTGGCGCCGATGCCCTCTGCCGGGCCGTCTCCGGAGACTATGCCCTGGAATGGTGGCAATCCGCCCCCCGCCTGCGCCTCACCGGCCTCGCCGTCCGCACCGACGACGATAACTACACCGGCCGCGGCGCCACCCAGGACGATGGCCGCTTGGTAGTCCTGCTGACCTCCGGCGCCAGAGAACTGCGCATGAGCGGGCCACTGGCCAAGGTGAAGGTCGAAGAAGGGGGACGGTGAGGAGCCGGAGAGAAGGCATGAACAGCTTGACGGAGAGAACGGAAGCACTGGCTGTCGAGGTGTCGTTTTCGAGGGACGCCCTTTCCGTCACGCTCACCGCCGGGCGAGTTGTTTCGGCGCCTCTGGCGTGGTTCCCACGGCTCGCCGACGCGTCGCCACAGCAACGATCCGACTGGGACTTGCTTGGCGGCGGCATCGGAGTCCATTGGGATGCGATCGGCGAGGATATCGCAGTGGCCAGCCTCTTGCATCCCGAGAACTTTGTGAGGCCGCCTGGCAGCGCCCCATCGCCGGCGAGCCGCGCCGGACGCTCTGGGACCGGGTCCAGGCGGAGGCACGCAGAACCTTGAACGCTACCTCCGTCCGCGTGTTCCCGTTCCCGTGTTCCCCTGACCAGCGCACCCGAGAATTGCGCATGAGCGGGCCAGTGGCTAAGGTGAGAGTTGAGGAAGGGGGCGGTGAGAGGTCGGACTCGGGAGCGACCAGAAGGCCAAAATGAAACGCTGGTATATTGGCTCTAGGGACGATCTTGTGGGGAAGCAGAACTCACTTGCAGTAATCACGAGACTCGTGCCATTTCTGTCCTTGGTCGCGACCATTCTTTCTCTTGCCAAGGATCGACCGGCTCTCGCTTGGTTTTGGTCCGTCTTCGCCGTCCTGTCGTTCGTCGCTGGATTTGCCCGCATGATCATCGCCCGCGTGCGTTCCCGGGTTCTTGGATGGTGCGATGACCGCACGGCCCGGCGTGTGTGGCCAGAGGTTCAGACCTTTGTCCAGCGCTTTGCGATGTTTGTGGATTCCCTGCGCGCCGATAATATTCACGCGTTTGCACATCATCCCAACGGAACGGAGGTCCTGCGCGTCTTGCAGGCTGAGTGCCTCGTGCCAATCGATGTCCTGTACGGGATCTGGGATCATGTTCGACAACACACACTGGACCGGCACCCGGATGTAGCCGTACTGGACCAGACCGTTGGTGCCTTCACATGGCTGTTGTACATCGACCACTGCCACGTCGTACAGGCGGTGTTTTGCAAGGGCCGTCAATACCTTCGTCCCTTGCTCAACGACGACATCCGCAGTTCGCTGGAGTTGTGCCGCGAGCAGTACCTTCGGTTCGCAGACGACTACTCGGGTTTTATCGATCGCACCAACGCCGCGCTCCGATCACACAAGCTCCGCCTCGTAGCGCTCCAGCGCCCCGGCCCCCTATGATCGAACCAGGGGACGGACGGAACGTAACCCCGGAGTTTCAAGGTGGCCGCTTCCTGAATCCGGCGTAGAACCCAGCCAATCCCGCAAGCCCGCCATCACCGTCGACATTTGGTCTCTCGTCAGTGCGCCGATTTTGCGGATCGCCCAGGCTTTCGGGTATGTCGACATACCTTGAACCAGGAAGGCGCCTCGTTGAAGGAATGGGGCTGCCACGGAGATCTCAAAGGGAGAGCCGCGAAGCTGAGTCGTGTGGGGGACGACGGTGACCATGGCGCGATCGGCATCGCCGTAAGCGACGCTCACAACCACGACCGGACGGATCTTCGCCGCCATCCCAAGGTCGAATAGCCATACCTCAGCTCGGGTGGGCTGCATTCTCTTCCTGGTCGAGGAGGGCGAACATCGCCTTGCCAGCTTCGCCTATTTCCTCGTCGGCGATGGGGCCGGAGTCGAACGGACATTCGCGCGCCCGCCGCATGATTTCCACGACGAATGTCTGCTTGTCGTCGGACGGCAGCGCGTCGAAGACATCCAGAAGTTGCGCGGTCTCCTCGCTCATATCCTCAAGGTAGCCCCTCCCCGGTTTCTCGGCAAGTCCGGGGTTCGGGCTTCCGACGCGGGATTCGCTTTGCCCTTTCCCCGCCTTTCAGAACTCGAAGCTGGCCGCCAAACGGAGACTTCTTCCGTTATTCAGTGTGTTGGTGATGGCCCCGAAGCTGGAATCGGTCAGCATGTTGTCCGGCGCGGCGAACTGCGGCGTGTTGAAGACGTTAATGGATTCGGCCCTGACGGTCAGCGGCTTCTCCCTCCACACCGCGAACCTGCGCGACGCCGAAGCGTTGACATTGCGGATGGGGCCCTTGCGAAACGTATTGCGGCCCAGGTTTCCCTCGAGCATTCCCGGCGTCAGGAACGCGAAGGCTGAGGCCGGCAGCGCCTGCCTGGAGGTGTCCGGATTGCCGATGGCGCGGCCCAGGACGGCTTGGTCGAGCAGGTTGGGCCGGTCCCCGGGGGTTCCGTCCACGTTGCCGAATCCCGGCGCGTCGGAGCCGGTGAATACGGTGAATGGCGTGCCGCTCTTGAATAAGGCGATGGCGGAAATGCTCCACCCTCCGGTCAGAGCCCGAACCCAGCGCGCGGCCGAAGCGGGCGAGGGAGTCTCATAAGAGATTCGCGCCCGGAACGAATGCGGCTGATCGAAATCCGAGAGGGCCTTCAGGTCCTGGTGCGTTTCATACTCCCACTGGCTGTCGGTGTGCGACAAGGGTCCTTGATCGGCGAAGCCGGCGCCATTGTCCATGGCCTTGCTGAACCAATACGACGCATCCACATGCAAGCCTTTCCAGCGGGGCAGAAATACGCTCGCCACCGCCGCGTTGTACGAGGCGTCCGCGCCGTTCTCGACGTACCGAATCGAGCTGTCGCTCTGGTTGGGGCGGCGCTGGTCGACATTATTCTCGGTCATCGCCATTCCCGGAACGATCAGCCCGCGGTTGAGAGATCTCAGCATTATCAGCTTGTTGCTGCGGCTCCCCACATACCCCATTTGCACATGCCATGATCCGCGCAATTCCCGCTCCCAGCCCGCGTTGTATTGGTTGGAATACGGCAGGACCATGTTAGGGTTCAGAACCGTGAGAAATGCGCGCCCCTGGGTGGCCCCGGCGAAGGACGTCCCGCTGGCGGCCGTGAGGGTCTGGATCAGATCCGGCTGCTGGATCATGAGCACCTCGTTGGCCGGCGGGTTGGAGCGTATCCAGGCGTAAGAAGACGGCAGGATCGGACCATACTGCAGCCCGTAGCCCGCGCGCAAAACGCCGGCGGCGCCGGGAAGGCGGTATGCCAGACCCACCTGGGGGGCCAGGTTGTTGCAGTCGCATCCGTAGGGGATGGCGCCGGGGTGGTTGACTTCGTTTGGCGCCGGGCTGGGTTCGTAGCGAAGCCCATAAGTCAGGGTTAAGTTGGCGCCCGCGCGCCAGACGTCGCCGGCGTAATACTGCATTTCCCACATGCGAAATCCGGCCGAGAGATCGCCGATCGAGGCGACCATCGAATAGGGCAGGCCCAGCCGGAGGTTGGTGATGGCGCTGTTTTGCGAGTCGGCGATAAAAGCGATATCGGGACGGCTGGAGTCGGACCGGTATCCGTTGTATTGGCGCCGCGTAATCTCGAATCCGAAGACGAACTCGTGAGCCCCGTGAACGTGGCGCGCCTGCACTCCGTTGCGGAACAGATTGTCGGCCCGGTAGCCGGGCACGTCCGGCGCCGGGCCCAGCCCCTGCAAACCGACCACGTTGATGCTGGGGCCCAGGTTGTCTTTCGAAGGGGCCAACATCGAGGTGGTGCGATCGAAGGCGATGGTGGCGCTGGTGGAGGTGGCCGAGGTCCAATCGCGGCGCCACGTCACGCGGCCGTCGTTGGAAAAGCCGGTGGTGTCCGGGTTCTGCCCAGCCACGAGCTGGAACGCGGTCACCTTCTGGCCCAGGTAGCTGTACTGAAGCGCCAGCTTGTCGCGGCCGCCGATGTCCTGGTCGAAGTACGTGTTCCAGTTCTGCCCGTCCACGCGCTGGGGAGAATTGGTATTCAACATCCGGGGATCGATGTCGGTGCGATTGGGAGGCTCATCCGGATAGGCGTTGAGAATGAGCTGGACGTAGGCGCGCAGAGCCGCGCCGGTGGCCAGCGGAGTCCTTTCCGAAGGCAAGGGAACCAGCACGTTCCCGTTCACCATGCCGCGGGTCTTCTGCTGGCTGGTGGCGACGGTGAAGTAAGCTCCGCGCCAGAGAGGCGTTTCCACATCGAAGCCGTACTGGTTGTCGTGGGCGGGCATCAGCCCTCCCACCTGAAAGAAGGCTCGCGCCCCGAAAGCGCTGTTCTGATGGGACTCATACAGCCGTCCATGCGGCTTGCGCCGCTCCCGCGCCGGAACGTGCAGCCCGACGGAGGGCGCAACGCCGTATTCCGAGCCGAAGTAGCTCAGGTCCGGCAGGAATTGGGGAATCAGGGTGGCCGTCGTGCCAATCCGCACCAGAAGGTCCTTAAGGATGTTCAGGTCCACCGGGGCCACCGCGACGTTCTCATTGCGTTCGTTTTCTCCGGCCGCGGCGTCGGTCTGGGACACTTGCATTTCCGGGCTTCGCGCCTTGGGCGCGGAGACGGCGTCTTCCGGGACCGCCGGATTCGCCGCTTGGGCCTGGCCGGGGGCGTCGCCGCCTCCGCTCGACGGGCCTGGCTCTTGCGATTGGGCCGCCAGGACGCTCGACAGCAACGCGGCCAGGGTAAGTGCAAGTCTGATCATGTAGGTTCTGTGACGGCGGCGGTTGCCTTCAAGCAACCGCAAATATCGGGTCCTTTTGCCCGATTATACAGGAGATGAAAGGCCGGGTGGCGCACTTCTCACAGACACTCGGCCGCGACAACGTGGCGCACGCACTCGTGCGTGCCGCGTTGGCGCCCACGCCGACGCCCCGGCTCGACGGACTGTCGGCGCTCCCGAACGTGTCGAGAACAGTCTCGACACGGCACGCACGAGTGCGCAATGCCACATAGTTTTCATAATTGGCCTGTAAGCTATTGATTTTACGTGGCGCACGCTTCAGCGTGCCGTCGTGGGCTTCAGCCCACGATCAGCGCTGACGGCGAGCTGAAGCTCGCCGCTGCACGCTGAAGCGTGCGCCACGAAAACATAAGCCTCGTGTTTTGTTCTTGTTATGAAAACTATGCGGCATTACGCACGAGTGCGTGCGCCACGTCTTCGGGCCGCCTCGCCGTCTCCGCGGTGGGCAATGTCGCCTGAACTTTTCGGACGCCTTTATCCGCTATTGCGCGGGCGGCTCGGAATGCGTCTCGGCGAGCTCCGGCTTTTGGCTCAGGGCCGTGCGCCAGCATAGCAGCGCTTCGTCCTCCTGGCCGCTGGCCATCAGGGTGTGGCCCAGGTTGAGAAGAGCCTCGGCGAACCGCGGATCTTCGCCGATGGCCTGGCGATAGAACAGCGTCGCGTCGTCCGTATTCCCGCGCTTCTGGCAGATCAGGCCGGCGTTGTAGTAGAGCTCGGGAGCGTGCTCGCCCATCTCGATCAGGCGGCGGTGCAGATCGTATGCCTGGTCGTAGTCCTGGCGCTCGAGCGCCAGGGCGGCCAGCCCGCGCACCGCGTCGCGGGAATCGGGGCGCAGGGCGAGCGCGTCTTCGAACGCCTGGCGAGCCTGCTCGGCATTGCCGGAGCGGGCCCAGGCGATGCCCGCGTTGAGCCGGGCCTCGGGCCATTCGGGCCGGTGCTGAAGGCAGATTTCGAAGGCCTCGGCGCTGGCCGAGTACTCGCCGCGAAGCAGGCGCAGATAGCCCAGCCGGAAACAGGCCTCGCACCACTCGGGGGCGTCCTGGGGGATCTTGGCATAGAGCTTCTCGGCCCAGTTGCGCTCGCCTTGCTGCTCCAATACCAGAGCCAGATTCCAGATCGCGCCGGGCTGGCCGCTGTCGAGCTGGTAGGCTCTTTCGTAACTGGCGCGCGCGGCCGCCAGATCGTTCAATTCCTGGCGGACCACGCCCAGGTTCAGGTGCGCCGGCGCGGATTCCGGCTTGGCCGCCACGGCCCGCTCGTAAGCTTCGGCGGCCTTTGGAAAGGCGCCCATCTTGTGATACGCCACGCCCAGATTGAACCAGCTCTCGAAGCGCTCGGGAGCCATTTCGGCCAGATTGAAGCAGTGCCGCGCGGCGGCCGCATAGTCGCCGTCGGCGAAAGCCAGGGAGGAAAGCGCCTCGTCGGCCACCGGCGATTCGGGACGCATCTCGGCCAGCATTTCGGCGTACCGGCGGGCGGACTTCCCGTCCTCCTTCTCCAGGTAGAGCGCCACCAGGTTGGAGAGCGCGTCCTCGTAGTGCGGGTTGATGGCCAGCAGCTTGCGGTAGTGCTCCACGGCCTCCACCGCGCGGCCGGTCTGATGCAGAACCACGGCTTTGCCGAATAGCGCCTGCTGGTTATCGGGGTAGAGACCCAGGTACTTGTCTAGCGGCGTGGCCGCTTCCGCGGCGCGGCCATCGTGAATCAGGCAGATTCCGAGCCCGAGCAAAGCCTCCGTGCGGCCATCTTCGCCGGCCAGCGCGGTGCGGAAAGCCTCCGCGGCCTTTTTCCATTCGTTCAGGCGGCCCTGGCAGACGCCCAGGTTGAAGCTGGCGGCGCGATTCCGCGGTTCCGCGCCAACCAGGCCGGCATAGGCGGCGGTGGCCGAAGCGAAATCGTCCATTTCGTACCGGATGTGGCCCAGAGCGGAGAGCAGGCCGGGGCTGTGGTCGCCCTTCTCGATGGCCCGGTCGAGCACCCGCGCGGCGTCCTCCAGCTTGCCCTCCAGGTGCAGGGAGACGGCTTTGGAAAGCGCCCCGCTCGCGCGTTTCCCCCGTTCCGGATCGCGGGCCGGAGGCGGCGGCGCGCCGGTTGTGGTTCCGCTCATCAGTCCCATGGTTCCCGCTTTCGGTCTTTCCGGAATCCCAGCGCGACGCCGAAAGCGATCCCTCCGGGAGGCTCGTGGGGACTGGAGGCGTGCGGCGCTTGGCCCGGTTGCAGTTGCGCGGCGGCGGGAGGCGCCTGCCCCAAAGCGCTGGCCACGTAGGCGCAGACCTTGCCGACGAAGTCGTCGTTGGCCGTCACCCGCAGCCAGTAGAGGCGTGCCTTCTCGCCGGCATCGGCGAAGAAGCCCACACCTCCGGAAGTGAACGTGTTGTCGGAGAAGGAATCGATTTCCTGGCCTTCGATCGAGGTGACCACCAGATTCCCCTTCACCTCCACGGCCACGTGATACGGCTCGTTGTTGTGCACCATCACCGAGAGCGGGATTTCCACCTCGCGCCCCGCCTTGCCGCCCAACACGGTGAAGTGAACCATGGCGATTATGGGCCGCAAGCCCGGCTCCACCACCTTGAACTTCATGCCGTAGTAGTTCTTGCGGTCGCGGGCCCGAACCACCCAGCCCACGCTCTTGCTCTCGATCTGGGTGAAGAACTCCATGTGGTAGTTGGCATAAGCCAGCGATGGGCGGAACAGGGCCAATTGACCGGGGCGGACATAGCCATCGGGATTCCTGGACCAGCCCGGCGCCCAGGTGGACGGGCGCTCGCCCCAGGCCGACATGCCGTGGCGAAAGGTGTCGCTGAATTCGGCCGTGGCCCGTTTCGCGACCGCGCCGCGGACCCATGCGACAGGTCCCTTGACGGCCGGAGCGCGGGCGGAACCTACCGCCAAGCCGGACGGGGCGGGGGCGGCCGGGCGCGGGTTTTGAGCATCGGCGCTGGCCGCGGGGGCGACCATGTCCGGTCTGGTCAGGCCGAATTTCCAGCCGGTTCGCAACATGCCGGCGCCCTCCCACACAACCAGACCAATGAAGACGCCGGCGGCGATGGCTCCCGCGGTGTGCCACCAGGCGCCCGCGCGGGCCACCGGCCTGGCGCCGGCCGGCACGGCGGCCGCCTTGGGCGGGGCCTGCTTCACAGGTCTTGTCGCCGGCAGGTCTTCCCGGCGCACCGCGACGGCCTCCAACTGCATGGCTGGAAGCCGAATGGGAAGGCGCGGCGCCGGCATGGGGTACAGTTCGATGCGGGCCGAGCCACGGGCGCGCTGGCTGTAATACTCGAGAGCGATGAACCCCGCCACCGGGTACGCTTTCCCCGGTGGCGTTTCCCCGGCGGGCGCCATGCTCAGCGGCGGCAGGAGCGGCCCGGCGCCGGTGGCGTCCGCCACGCTCGATCCCGCCAGCCGGCCGGCGGGTTCGGGTTGCGGAAGAGGTTCCCACCAAGCAGCCGCGGGTGGCGACGCAGGTTCCACCTGTCGATCGGCATAGCTCCGCCGATGCTCCGGACTACAGAATTCGTCGTCCCGAGGAGTCTGAAATGGACCGATATTTTTCCCGCAATATCGACAGTCCACGCGCGCTTTCTTTCGTACGCTGCGACAATTATATCGTCAACCGATAGCAGAAAATGAAGTTAACTTTGGGGGGATCTCTCATAAGAATAGATATGGGAGAAGTGATATCTAAGGTTAAGTGCGCGGGCGCGGAACCTGGCGCAGCCCGGCGCCCCCTGCCCCGGCGGTTTGCTACCATAAAACTTCCCCCAAGAATATGGCGCTGCGATTCTATAACACGCTCACCCAACAGGTACAGGAGTTCGCTCCGGCGCGCGACAACACCGTCCGGATGTACACTTGCGGTCCCACCGTCTACGACTTCGCCCACATCGGCAATTTCCGCACCTTCACCTTCGTGGATATCCTGCGCAGAACCCTGCGGGCCAACGGTTTTGGCCTGAACCACGTGATGAACATCACCGACGTGGATGACAAGATCATCCGCAACGCCACGGCCCAGGGCAAAACACTCGAGGAGTACACGGCCACTTACACGCAGGCTTTTCTGGACGATTGCCAGGCGCTGCGCCTGGAACGGCCGGAGCGGCTGGCCGCCGCCACCGGACACATCGCCGATATGACCGCCGCCATCGCGCGGCTGCGGGAAGCCCGGCGCACCTACGAGACCGATGGGAGCGTCTACTTCCGCATCGCGACCTTTCCCGAATACGGGAAGCTCTCGCACAACGATTTCAGCGGGATTCTGGCCGGCGCGCGCGTGGATGTGGACGAATACGAGAAAGCCGACGCGCGCGATTTCGCGCTGTGGAAGGCCCCTAAAGAGGGCGAGAAATTCTGGGATTCGCCCTTCGGGCCGGGCCGGCCGGGGTGGCACATCGAATGCAGCGTGATGGCGCTCAAGTACCTGGGCGATACCCTCGATCTCCACGCCGGCGGGGTGGACCTGATCTTCCCGCATCACGAGAACGAGATCGCGCAATCGGAATCGCTCACCGGCCAGCCGTTCTCGCGCTTCTGGCTGCACGCCGAGTTCCTGATGGTGGAAGGCCAGAAGATGTCGAAATCGCTGGGCAATTATTTCACCCTGCGCGATGTTCTGGCGCGCGGATACGAGCCCGAAGCCATTCGATACGCGCTGGCTTCCACGCCCTATCGCAAGTCTCTGAACTTCACTTTCGACGGGCTGAAATCGGCGGCCACCTCCATCGACCGGCTGCGCAATTTCAAACTCCGCTTGGAAACCGACCATTATCCGGAGGGCTCGAACGATCTGGTGGCCGAGCGGACCGCGGAGGCGGCGCGGGCGTTCCACGAGGGCCTCAACGACGACCTCAACACGGCCGAAGCCCTGGCGGCGGTTTTCGAATACGTTCGCGACGCCAACAGCGCCATGGATGGAGGAGAGTTTCGCGCCTCGAACGCCGCCCAGGCGCTCGATTTTCTGGCGCGCTTCGATGCCATATTCGACGTCCTCCAGCCGGCCCGCAAGAGCGGATTCCTCGAGGATTCGGAGGTGGAGCGGCTCATAGCCGAGCGCGCAACGGCCAAGAAGGCCCGCAACTTCGCGCGGGCCGACGAGCTACGCGACGAGCTGACCGCCCAAGGCATCGCCCTCGAAGACACCAAGGCCGGCGTGCGCTGGAAGAGGAAATAGCATTGGACCTGCATACCAAGGCCGTGCACGCGGGCGACCGCCAGAAGGCCCCGGCCCAGATCCCCGTGACCACGCCGATTTATACCGCGGCGAGCTATATCTCCGGCTCCATGGAGGAACTCGACCGCGTCATGGGCCGCGAGGCGCCGGGCTACTCCTACGGGCGATACGACAACCCCACCAACGCGGCGCTCGAGGAGCAGGCGAAGGCGCTCGAAAACGGCTTCGGCGCGCTGGCGTGTTCCTCGGGGATGACGGCCCTGCAGATGGCCATCGCCGCGGCGCTGGCGGACCGCCGCCGCTCCATCGTGGCCGCCGGCGCGCTGTATGGCGCCACGGTGGGGCTGCTCATGAACATCCTGGAGCCGTCGGGCTGCCAGGTGCGCTTGGTCGATATCTGCGACCTGGACGCGGTGCGCGCGGCGGTGGCTGAAGCGCGGCCCGGCTGCATCCTGACGGAGACCATCTCCAACCCGCTGCTTAGGGTGGCCCAGATCGACAAGCTCGCCCAGATCGCCCGCGCCGCTGGCGCGGCCCTGATTGTCGATAACACCTTCGCCACCCCGCTGCTGATGCGGCCGCTCGAGCTGGGCGCCCATTTTTCGGTGCACAGCGTCACCAAGTTCCTGGCCGGCCACGGCGACGTGCTCGGCGGCATCGTGGTCTCCGACCAGGAGCACTACGACGCGCTGCGGCGCCTGGCGCGCATCATGGGCCCCGCGCTGGGGCCGTTTGAAAGCTACCTCACCATGCGCGGCGTCAAAACGTTTCCGCTGCGCATGGAGCGGCAGTGCGCCAACGCCTGCCGCGTAGCCCAGCGGCTGAGCGCGCATCCCCAGGTAGAGCGCGTGTATTTCCCGGCCGACCCGGCCCATCCGGACGCCGAAGCCATCCGGCGTCTCTTTCCGCCCAACCTGTACGGCGCCATGGTGAGCTTCGAGCTGCAAGGCGCCGGGCGCGAAGACGTCTTCCGCTTCATGGAAGCGTTGAAGCTGATTGTGCGGGCCACCTCGCTGGGCGATGTGCACAGCATGATCCTCTACCCCGTAATGAGCTCCCACCGTGAGATCTCCCCCAAGCACCGCGAACGCATGGGCATCCGCGACAACCTGCTGCGCCTCTCGGTAGGGATCGAGGCGGCGGAAGACATCATCGCCGACCTGGAGCAGGCGCTGGATGTGGGATAAGCCTCCAGGCTTGTCAGTGGGATAAGCCTCCAGGCTTGTCAGTGGGATAAGCCTCCAGGCTTGTCAAATCCGAGCGAAGCTCGGACACGCCGACCTGCGCCCGGCTTCGCGGAATGCGGCCCAACCCGAGACGGCGGCCGCAGCGGGCTAACTCGCCAGCGGTTGTTCCAGGTCTCCGCTCAGATACTCAAGGATCTCCTGCTCGCGTTGTTGGACTTCGAGCAGGATCGGCGCCGCCATGCGGGCGTAGTCCCGCCGCGAATGGACTTTGCGCGCCTCCGGGAGGATTCTCCGCAGATTGGCGATGCATTGCTGGGCGAGCAGCATTTGGTCGTCGGTTTGGATCACGTCAGTTCCAGTTCCACAATAGCTCCTGGAAGTCTGATAGGTGTGCGCGTCTCGGCGATGAACCGCAGAACCGAGCCTGAAAGTCGCGCCAACCCGCGACATGCACCCCAGGAGGCAGCTCTCCTCCGTCGGTCAGCTCGGGCAGCACCCACCCACAATAGCAAACGGATCGGATGCCGTTTGTCCGGTTCGGCGACTACGTGGCCAAGTGACCTCCGCCGACCCGGCTTCGCGCCGGCGCCCAAGTCGTCTACGGTAATCCCGTTTTTTGCCCACAAC
>CAVYEK010000019.1:0-316907 GCA_963767595.1 Terriglobia bacterium | reverse complement strand
AACCCGAGCCTTGTGGGGCAGACGCTTCCGTCCGCCAACCCCAGCCTTGTGGGGCAGACGCTTCCGTCTGCCAACTCCAGCCAAGCTCGAGCCCGCCCGCCCCTGCAAACGCCAATCTCCTATTTCGGGGCCAGGCTGCTCAACCCCCAAACTCAATAATTTGTAGCCTCTCTTGAAAATGCCCGCAGGTGACTGATTCGGCGATCTCCTACGTGGGTCCATCCGCCGGTTCCCTTTACTCTCGCGAGGAGTGCGGCAGGTTGGCAACCCGCGGCCGATTGAAAATCGGCCCGGCGGCCGCCGATAATCGCGGGTGGAGCGGGTTGACAACCCGCAGGGGGTGTCAGACGACCACCAACTGCAGATCCGGAGCGATTCCCCTGAGATCGCCGGCGTCGCTGGTTACCACGGCCTGCCCGGCCCTCCGCGCGCAAATGACGACGTGGGCATCGACGATGTCGCTCGTCGCGGTTCGCGCCAACAACAGGCCCACGGCCGTCGCATCCGGTCCATCCAGCGGAATAAGGTCTGCACTGGCCTGTCGAATCAGCCGGGAGAGGCGAGCCTGCCTGGCAGGGTTCCGAATGGCCTGTGCCAGCGCCGTCGCCGGAATGGTAATACGCATGCCACGCTCCGTCGCGCGCGCGATGAGCGTGAGCGCGCGGCGGTCGTTTCGGTCCAGTGCGATCAGCCCGCCAGCGTCGAAAGTGATGCCGTTCACGCCGCCTTCCCTCTGCTGGAACCTCTCTTCTGCGCGTGGGGAGAGAGAAGCGCGTCGGCCCACGCGCGCTCCTTTTTCGTGAGCGGGCCGCCCGTTTGCCGCAGCCCATCTTCCAGCATCTCCCTCCATCCCGCCGCATCGAACAGAGCGACTCCAACCGCATGCTTCACGAAGCCGGAAACGCTCGCTGCCGCTCCGGCCGCGACGAGTGCGCGAACTTCCGCAAGCTGATGGTCCTCGATCGTAATGGTGATCTTCGTGGTGGCCATACCAAAGACCATACCACGAATGCGGCCCCGGCGCGGTTGCCCCACCGGCCCCGGGCACGCGCCCCTACGTCAGCACGGTGAACGTGCTTCCCGTCCGCTCCACGGGCCTGTACAGCGTGTCGCGCTCCACCGGTTCCCGCCCCGCTTTGCGGATCAACTGCAATAGCTCCGCGCGGCGCAGGCCCTGCATGGTGGTGGCGCCGGCGTCGTGGTAAATGCGTTCTTCCACTATGGTGCCGTCGATATCGTCGGCCCCGAAGCGCAGGGCGATCTGCGCGATGCGCGGGGTCATCATCACCCAGTAGGCCTTGATGTGCGGAATGTTGTCGAGCATCAGCCGCGCCACCGCGATGTTCTTGATATCCGCGAAGCCGGTGGTGGTCGAAATGTGCTGGAGCGCCGTGTTGTCGGGGTGAAAGGCCAGCGGGATGAAGGTCACGAACCCGCGGGTTTCGTCCTGCAAGGCTCGCAGGCGGACCAGGTGATCCACCCGGTCTTCTTCGTTCTCGATGTGGCCGTAGAGCATGGTGCAGTTGGAGACCAACCCCAACTGGTGCGCGGAGCGGGCGGCGTCAATCCACTCGTCCCCGTCGATTTTGTGATCGCAGATGATGCGCCGCACCCGCTCGTTGAAGATCTCGGCCCCGCCGCCGGGGAGCGAACCTACGCCGGCGTCCCGCAGGCGCTCGAGCGTCTCCCGCACGGAAATCTTCGTCCGCCGCGCCAGGTAGGCCACCTCCACCATGGTGAGCGCCTTCAAATGTACCTTAGGAAAGCGCTCGCGCAGGCCGCGAAACATCTCGCAATACCAGTCCAGGGTCAACTCGGGATGCAGCCCGCCCACGATGTGGAACTCGGTGACCGCTTCGCTCCAGCCCTCGCCGGCGCGCCGCCACACCTCTTCAAGCGACATGGTGTAAGCTTTGGGATCGCGCGCGCGCTTGCCGAAAGCGCACAAGCGGCAGCTTGCCACGCACACGTCGGTGGGGTTGATGTGCCGGTTCACGTTGAAGTAGGTTACGTTGCCGTGCAGCCGCTCGCGGACCAGGTTGGCCAGATAGCCCAGCGCCAGAATGTCGCCGCTGCGATACAGGGCCGCGCCGTCTTCCGCGGACAGCCGCTCGCCGGCCTCCACTTTGGCGCGGATGGGATGGAGACGCGGATCTTCAATGGTGGCTTGCATGGCTTAGAATCGCGGTCCGGGGAACAGGATGTCGGCGGCCCAGAAGAGGAAGAATAGCACGCTCACCCAACCGTTCATGGTGAAGAAGGCCGCATTGACGCGCGAGAGATCGTGGGGCTTCACCAGGCTGTGCTCATAGGCCAGCAGCCCCGCCACGGCGGCCACGCCGGCCAGCGACAAGGGTCCCAGGTGGAGCGCGAAAACGGTCGCCAGGAGGCTCGCCAGCATGGCCACGTGCAACCCTTGCGCGACGCGCAGCGCGGCGGCGATGCCCAGCGCGCGCGGGATGCTGCACAGCGCTTCGGCGCCATCGAATTCGTAGTCCTGGCAGGCGTAGATCACGTCGAAACCGGCGGTCCAGAAAGTGACCGCCGCGGTGAGCCAGAGAATCCGCGGGTCGAGCGAGCCGCGCACCGCGATCCAGGCGGCGGCGGGCGCCATGCCCAGGCTGAACCCCAGCACCAGGTGCGAAAAAGAGGTGAACCGCTTGGTAAAGGAATAGAAGAAGATCACCGCCAGCGCGACCGGCGCCAGGCGCAGGCACAAGCGATTCAGCTCGCCGGAGGCGAGCATGAAAAGTCCCGAAGCCGCCGCCACGAACGCCCAGGCGAAGCCCCGGCCCAGCACGCCGGCCGGCAGATGGCGCATCTTCGTACGCGGGTTGCGGCCATCGATATCGGCGTCCATCAGGCGGTTGAATGCCATGGCCGCCGAGCGGGCCCCCACCATGGCCACTACGATCCAGAAGAGCTTGTGGAGAACGCCGGCTCCTCCGCCGTCCCGCCATGCCAGCAGCGCGCCGGTGAGGGCGAAAGGCAGCGCAAACACGGAGTGCTCGAACTGGATCATTTCGAGCGTGAGGCGCAGACGTTTCCAGAGCATCGGAAGATGATTCCCCATTTTACCGCCGCCGCCAGTCAGGGCGCGGCGGGGCCGGCACGTTCACCCGGCGCGCGAACCGCCCCTGATCCGTCCGTAGCGCGGAATGCCGGCTCCGCGCCTCCGCGGTGAACCGAGCTTACGGATTGCGGCGCGCACCGAGCAGCATTTCTGTCCCATCAAGCACGCCAATCGATTGGCCACGACGCCTTCCCGGTACCACAAGTATCTGCCGTACGGAGACGCCCGGGCCTACCGGGGGCAAGCCGAAGCCGTGGCTCGGGACTACAGCGACATCCCGCCCGAAGGCTGAGTGAGGCCGGCCCGGTCACCGGCCAGCGGGTCCCGGTGACACCGACATTTCGCGGTTGTTCATTGAATGCCGTCATTCGCTAAAATTAGGGGCGTGCCGCGTGGTGAAGTTCGGGCACGGAACGGGCCTCCTAAAGGAGTTCGGTGCATGCTGGAATCCTTCCAGTTGTCGGATCGGGGCTGCGTCAGAACCAACAACGAAGACTGTTGCCGGATTGAGCCTGAACTGGGGCTATATGTTCTGGCCGACGGCATGGGCGGAGCCCGGGCGGGCGAGCACGCCTCGAAGCTGGCCGTGGAGACGGTGGCGGAGGTCATGCTTTTCGCGCGGGATCGCGATTCGCAGGCTCTGCTGGCGGCCATGGAAGAGGCCAACCGGCGCGTAACGGAAGCCGCCCGGAGCGACCCCAACCTGGAAGGCATGGGAACCACGCTGGTGGCGGCGCTCGAAACCGGAGAAGGGCTGGCCATCGCCAGCGTGGGGGACAGCCGCGCCTACCTGTTGGACGACGCGGGCCTGCGACTCATCACCGACGACCAGACGTGGGTCAACGAGATCGGGCGCCCGCTCGGCCTGGACGAGGAAAGCCTGCGCCACCATCCCATGCGGCACGTGCTCACCATGGCCATTGGCGCCGGCGCGCCGCTGGCCGTGAACTGCTACGCCGCGCCGCTGGCGGCGGGCTCGATGGTTCTGCTGTGCAGCGACGGTTTGCACGGCGTGGTGGAGCAACCGCGCCTGGAAGAGATCCTCCGCCCCGGGCGCCACGGCGCACCGCTGGAGGAATGCTGCCGCCTCCTGGTGAAAGCCGCCAAGGAAGCCGGCGGCCCGGACAATGTGACGGTAATTCTGGTGAGAAAAGCGGCGTAGCGCGCCCACTGTCTTGGCGATGAAGGCAAAAGTGTGGGCGGGCGCGGTACTGCTGGCGCTCTCCTGCGCGGCCCCGGCCCAGGTGGCCGTTTTGCGGATCCAGGTGGTGGAAGGGGACGGCGCGGTGCACGCTCCCGGCTCGCGGGCCGTCCGGCCGCTGGTGGTGCGGGTGACCGATGAAACCGGCCAGCCCGTGTCCGGCGCGGCGGTAAGCTTCCACCTGCCCGAGGACGGACCGGGCGGCGTATTCGCCGGCGGTCTGCGCACCGAAGTGGGGTCCACCGATTCCGGCGGATTGGCGAGCCTGCGTGGCCTGCGCCCGAACCGGATTTCGGGGTCTTTCTCGATTCGCATCTTCGCCTCCAAGGAACAGGCTCGCGCGGGGGTGATCTCCAACCAGTACATCGCCGACGCCCGAAGCGGAGTGGCGGCCAAGGCGCGCACCGGCTGGCGCAAGTGGATCGCCGTGGCGGCGTTGGTGAGCGGGGGCGCGGTGGCGGGCCTTCTGGCCGCGGGAAGAACGGGCGGGGCCGCTTCGCAGCCGGCGGCTGCCGTTGCCGGCGCCCCCGCCATCGGCCAGCCCGCCATCACCGTAGGGAAGTCATGATGCGCCAGGCCCCGCGCGCGGCCATGGCGGCGGCGATGCTGCTGCCGGCGGCCTGGGCCCAGTTCGGCCTGAGCGTGGTAAGCAGCTCGGGAGAACAGCCGGCGCCGCCGGTTTACGGCTTGGGCTCCGTCTATCCCGGCGAGACAGTCACGGCTGCGTTTCGCATCCGGAATACGTCGGCGGCCCCGGCTACGCTCGACCTGCTGCAGGTGGCCGGCATGGGATTCCAGTTGTCGAGCGGCCCCCAGTTGCCGATGGCCGTGCCATCGCAAGCGGCCGTGGATTTCAGCGTCGCCTTCCAGGCCTCCATGATCGCTTCCTACAGCGCGGCGCTGCGGTCCGACGGCATTTCGATCTTTCTTACGGCGCAGGTGCTGCCATGGCTCACCTATAGCGTGGATGCCGGAGCGGGATTCCAGCCGCTGGCGGGAATAGTGGATTTCGGCGTGGTGCAGCGGGGGTCCGCCGCCACCCGCCATTTCACCATCGTGAACCAGATGAGCGGCGCGCTCGGCGTGCCCTCGATCATGGCGCAGGGGGAGGGATTCGGGTTCGCGGGCGCTTCGCCCAGCGGCATGGTCTTGCAACCGGGCCAGGGAACCGCGTTCGACCTGGAATTCCAGCCCGGCGCGCAGGACGCCGCCGGGCTCCTCGGCGGATCGCTGGCCATCGGCAACCGCTCGTACGGCCTTACGGGAACGGTGGCGGATCCGCCGCCGCCGCAACCCAGGCTGGCCATCGCCCTGACGCAGGCGGCCAGCGCGCAGCAGGGCGCGGTGAGCGTGCTGTTCGACGCTCCGGCGAAAATCGGCGGCTCCGGAACCTTAACGCTGGCTTTCCAGCCGGCGGCCCCGGGCGCCACCGACCCGGCCATCGCTTTCGCCTCGGGTGGGCGCGTCATTTCGTTCCCGGTAGCGGTGGGCGACGCCCAGGCGAAGTTCTCGAGCGGGCTTACCGCGCCATTCCAAACCGGCGCTACGGCTGGCGCGCTGGTCTTCACCGTCCAACTAGGGGGATCGACGGACCAGCAGACCATCGTCATCCCGCCCGCGGTGGTGGGCGTGATCGTGGCGCAAGCCGTGCGGCAGACCGGCTCGATCGAGGTGCGGATTACCGGGTTCGACAACACCCGTAGCGCGGGGGCGCTGACCTTCACGTTCTTCGACGCGGCCGGAAACGCGCTGTCTCCCGGCGCCATCCGGACGGACGCTTCGGCGGCGTTCGCGAACTATTTCCAAAGCTCCGCGATGGGCGGCGCCTTCCTGCTGACGGCGGTGTTTCCGGTGACGGGGGATGCCTCCCAGGTGGTTGCGTTTGAAACCCAGATCGCCAATTCGGCGGGCACGGCGGTTACGGCCAGGACCGGGATCTGATCCGCGGAGATCGGGAGAGCCTCGGAGAGAGTCTGAGGGAAGATTCTGACGCGGAGACGCGGAGACGCCGAGGATTTGAGGAAGGACAACAAGAGAGCCTCGGAGAGAGTTTGAGAGAAGATTGAGGGTCGCAGAGTATTTATGAGAAAGACAGCGGATGATCGTCGGTGCGACCGTATTGAGCCGCTTCTTGATCGTTCTGCGACAGACCACTAGGTCTTTGACCGCTTGAACATGTTCCTTTCATGTGGGGCAGGATGACATCCTGCGGCGGGTTGAAAACCCGCCCGGAGCGCCGGTTTCCAACCGGTGCGCAGCTTGACAAGCTGCCCTACAATCGCACAGTTCCACACGGTCAGAGTACTAGTTCTCCGTCGGGACCTTGTCGATATGATCGACGACGATCACATCAAGCGGAATGTCTTTCGCCTTCTCCAGCCTCAGCCCGAGCTGCTTCTCAAGCGCCACAAAAACGGTCGGCCCACCCGCCGGTTCGCTGGCAGCCTCCGCCGCCGATGCATCCCCTGGCGGCTGCGGCGCGCCGACCGCAGACACCGGCACCGCGACAGCAGCAAAGCAAGCCGGGCATGAAAACTCCAGCGTGAAATCGTATTTCCCGGTCAAACCGGTCTTGTCGGTCACCCGTGGTCTTCTGGTCCCCGAATCGGACAGTACACTGACGCCTTGCCCTCGAACAATCATCAGCGGCAGAGTCGCCACAAGCTCAGCCATGGAGCGCTCCTGATACTTGAACCGCCAGTTTTCCCCCGACCAACTCTGCGCCGTGTGGGGCCCAGGCGGAAGGACGGGGAAGCCGTCCTTGCCCATAACTGAAGGCCCCGGAGGAATGGGAGCGGGATTCGGGTCGGGCTTCACCTCCTTCAGCTTCGGCCCGCCTTTCGCCACCACAAGAACGTAAGCGGGAAAGTTCCGCGTCTCGTGATGAACCCGCAGATGGAACCGCTCCGCCAGGAGATTCCGCAGCATCGACTGGAACTGTTCCTTCGTGGTATCTGGCGCCATGGTCGCGTTGATTTCGTATACACCCGACAGCATCGAATCCCGGGTCAAGCCTGGGCCACCCGATATCCGGTCTTCCGGTACGTCATAGGCCCTAGCCAGCAACTGAATCCTCGTGGCGCGCATCAGATATCGCCCCGGGGTGCTGGTCCCTGGGCCCCCGACCGCCGAACTAGGCACCGGGGGGGCGACCACTTTCACCGATGCCGCGTCGAACGCCGGCTGTTGCGCAAGGCACGCGCCAACGGCCATGGCGCCAACCATGGTCGCCAATGTCACGCAGGTTCGCTTCGTCGTTCACTCCTCCAACAGCGAGGTGTCCAGGCCATCGACCCCCGCCGCGAAAAGGCGCTTCTTCCAACCGGGAGAGTGTTTTGTCGTCTAACTCGGGTCCGCGAATCCCTCGGCGGCTCGGCGTCTCTGCGTCAAAGAAGGGCTCCGGACACCTTGCCCTCTCTAATCCTCTCTCGCTCAACCTCGAATTTCTCGGCGTCTCCGCGTCTCCGCGTCAAGAAGGTTCCCCCTACCGCCGGCGCAACACGTCGATCTCGGATTCGTGCGGCGTGGGGAAGGTGCGGGAAATGTGGTCCTGCCAGGTGAGGCTCTCTTCATCGCCCAGCGACCAGAGCAACCCGATGACCGAGCACACGCTCAGGCACGATCCGGCGAATCGCGCCAGGCGGTGCTTCAAGTCGGGCGGGAAGCCGTCGAAGGTGATCAGGCGCAGGCGGGTCCAGCGCATACCGGCAGTCTCGGAGCCGGCCAGGACCCATACGAAGCCGTAGGCCAGCGCGATCAGCGCCAAGTCGCCGGCAAACGCTAACAAGGTGGCCCGGTTCAGAACGAACTGCCCGCCCGCCAGGCGGAAAACCGCCAGAAACAGGCCGTAGGCGATCAGGACCATGGCCCAGTCCAGGGCCGCGGCTATGGCGCGATGCATCCGCCTCGCCACGGGGGCTTCGCAGAAAATCACGGCGTCCACGGTGGTACCCAGAGTGCGCGGCTTGGCGGGGGCCTGCGGCAGAAAATCGAGCCTGCCCTGACCCTCCCAAGGACCGGATTGGCGCGGTGTTCGGCGCGACTGAACATTTCGCACGGTCCTGGAGGCTGTCCCCGTCCCCGATTGCCGGCTCGTCCCGGAGCGCGCGGGAACCACCGAGTCGAACGGTATGACCCTAAGCGCGGATCTATCCTGAAACGCGAACTGGGCTTGCGTGGGGCGCTGGAGCTCGGGCGGCCTCACCGGTTGCGGCAGCGGTCTCCCCGGCGCCGGTTGCGGAGCCATCCGCCGTTGCGCGGCCAGGGCCCCGTACACCGCGGGCACGGCGCTCAACCCGTCGCCCGGGCGGCGGCCGCACTTGTGGCAGCGATGCTCACCCTCGCCCAGGCGGGAACCACAGTAGTTGCAGGTCATTGCACACCAAGCCCTATGAGCCTCGAACGGCAGAAATGTGGTAACTTTCTGGTTTGAGGCTCTTCTACAAAAGCTCTCCTATTTTAGTTACCACAAAGGCGTCGGGATGTCACGAAATTTCTTCGAGTATTAGATATCTTTCTTACCTTAGCGTATTGGCTGCAATGGTCTTAGCCACCCACGCCCAGGCCCAGACCAAGCCCGCCCCCCCGGCCATTCCGGGGCCGCCGCCGCACGAGTCCATCCCCGTGGGCCACTGGGAAATCGGCGCGCTGATTCAGAAAAGCGCCGGGAAGCTCTACGAACTCCATTCCACTCCAGTGGGCGGCGGCGAAATCCCTTTTCAGGCATGGGTGGAGAGCTCGACTCTGTTGGTTCGCGCCGACGAGATGGATTGGGATGAGGACACCGGCGACGTGCATGCTTCCGGCCACGTCTACTTCCACGATTTTCGCGAGCAGCACGAGATGTGGTGCGACCATCTGGAGTACAACACCGATGCGGAAACCGGCAAGTTTTACAAAGTCCGCGGCCAGACCGTCCCCCACCTGACCACCCGCCCCGGCGTCCTCACCACCACCAGCCCGTTCTTTTTCCAGGGCGAATGGGCGGAACGCAACGGCGATCTGTACACCCTGCACGATGGGTTCGTCACCAACTGCAAAATGCCGGCGCCCTGGTGGCGCATGAGGGGCCCCCGATTCGTTATCGAACCCGGCCAGAAGGCCCTGTCGTACAAAACGGTTTTCCTGCTGGGGGGAGTCCCGCTATTCTTCGCGCCCTACTTTTACCATTCGCTCGAAGCCGAGCCGCGCAAGAGCGGGTTTCTGCTTCCCAGCATCGGCAACAGTTCCAAAGGCGGCTTCCTGCTTGGCGCCGGGTACTACTGGGCCATAAATCGCAGCCACGATCTCACCTACCGCGTCCAGTGGTACACCTCGCGGGGCTTCGCCCACCATCTCGACTTTCGTGGGAGGCCGCGCGAAGGCACCGAGTATTCCGCCCTGGTGTACGGCGTTCAGGATAACGGCAAGCCCGGCACGGACCCGGTCCAGAAGTACAGCGGCATCAGTCTCTACGCCATCGGAAGGTCCGACCTGGGCGACGGATGGACGGCTCACGGCGAAGCCAATTACATCACCTCGCTCCGCTTTCGCCAGGAATGGACGAACTCCTACAACGAGGCCGTCGGCTCGGAAATGCACTCGGTGGCGTTCCTGAACAAAGACTGGAATGGCTACACCTTCAACGGCATCTTCTCGCGGCTCGAGAATTTTCAATCGGTGGAAAAACAGATCGTGAATCCCGCCACCGGGGAGGCGCAAACAGTTCCCGACGTAGTCCAGATTCGCAAGCTCCCGGAGGCGGAGTTCAGCAGCCGCGACCGCCGGCTTCCGCGGAAACTGCCGCTGTGGTTCTCCTTCGATTCCGCGGCCGGCCTGCTATCCCGCTCCCAGCCGGTCTTCAGTTCGGACGGAACCCAACTCATCAACCGTTTTCAGACCGGGCGGCTGATGAACCGCGTCAATCTGGCGCCGCACCTCACCGGCGTGCTGCATTTTGGCGACTTCCACCTGATCCCGAGCGTGGGCCTCCGTGAGACCTACTACTCCGAAGGCCAGGCGGTTTATGAAGGCCTGTATCGCGTCACCGGCACGGACATCGTGCGCAGCGCGAGGGAATTCTCATTGGATATGATCTTCCCGTCGCTTTCCCGGGTCTACCAGAAGAAGACCTTCCTGGGAGACAAGCTGAAGCACGTCATCGAGCCGCGCGCCACCTACCACTATGTGACCGGGATCGGGACCGACTTCGACCGGTTCATCCGCTTCGATGAAACCGACCTGCTCGCCAATACCAACGATCTGCTGCTCTCGCTCACCAACCGGATCTATGCCAAGCGCGGCGACGCCGTCCAGGAGGTTTTCACCTGGGAACTGAAGCAGAAACGGTACTTCGACCCCACCTTCGGCGGGGCCCTGATCGAGGGGCAACGCAACGTTTTTGAAAGTACCGCGGATCTGGCGGCTTACGCATTCGTGGCGGGTCCGCGCGGCGTATCGCCGATCATCTCCTCCCTGCGAGTCAGCCCGGTGGGAGGGGTGGGGTTTCGCTGGCAGACGGATTACGACCCCCGCGTGAACGGCATCGTGAACAGCACTCTGGGGATCGATTACCGCTGGCAGAAGTACTTTGCGTCCGCCAGTAACAGCCAGGTGCACGTGGACCCCGCGCTGGGGACGCCCTCCGCCGACCAGTACCGCGTCCGCCTGGGTTACGGAAACGCCAACAGCCGGGGATTGAGCGCGGCGGTGGATGCCATCTACGACTACCGTACTCGAACCCTCAATTACACCACCACCCAGGCCACCTACAATACCGACTGTTGCGGGTTGAGCGTTCAGTATTACTGGAATGGCATCAGTGGGTTAGGCGGGTTTCGGGTGGCCCTCTCGATCGCCAATATCGGGTCGTTCGGGACCCTCACGAGGCAGGAGCGGCTGTTCTAGACCCCAGGCGCCGCAAGGTGGGACAGACCATCGTTACTTGTGGTCTGCCAGCGCCCGGCGCTCGCGTTCCCTTGGGAAAATGAAAAGGCCCCGAGCTGGGTATCTCGGGGCCTGCACTCAGAGAGTTGGCGGCGGGAGGGGACTCGCCGCCAGGGATGCTGTCTGTGTTGTATCGATAATAACAATTAAAGACCCGCATGTCCAGAATTATTTTCTTTTTTTTCGGACAGAAAGGTACTAGAACGATCAGAACCGCACGCCGGGACATCCGGCGGCGGGAAGGATGCCTGAGAAATGAAAAGGCCCCGAGCTGGGTATCTCGGGGCCTGCACTCAGAGGGGTTGGCGGCGGGAGGGGACTCGCCGCCAGGGATGCTGTCTGTATTGTATCGATACTATCAATTTCAGATCCGCTTGTCCACTGTTTTCTGCTAGACTATTCTCTTTTTTTTCGGCGCCGCCGGCCTGCGCCCCTGGTCAGCCGGGCATTCCCCCAGGGCGCCGGCCGACCCCTGCTTCCTTCGAATAAAGGGCTTCGGCGGCGGAAACCGCAATCGGCTTCGCCGCTATTCGACTACCACCCGGGCGCCTTTGTGCTCTTCCCGCGAAAGTTGTTCGATGCGGTCGTCAACCAGGCTGCGGACGCCTTTGAGGAACTCGATCCGCGCGTTCTTGAAGTGGCCCTGGCTGGCCTCCGACCAGCGGCGCTCGAGCATGGGCAAAACCGTGCAAAACAGGCAGCCGCCGCGTGGCGCCTCGGCTGTCGCGGTCGTCTTTTCTTCTTCTTCCATAAATCAGATCTCCTTCATCTCCACGGTCAGAATTCGATTTTCCAGCCGGGCGCGGCTGGGTGAAAGGGCCGCCATCGAGGTGGGCAGTCCGATGTGCCGCCGCAGGGTCCCGATCTCCACCACCAGCTCGTCGCCTTTCTTGAAAAGGCCCACTTCTCCCTTGGCCGCGAAGGGCAGTTGCAGGCGCACTTCGTAGTGGCCGTCGCGCTTGGAAAACGTGTAGGGGGCCTCGGTCCGGGTGATGGCGGCGGGATCCTCCCCTTCCGCGTAGAGCGCGCGCGCCAGTTCCTCCAGGCGTTCCCGTCCCAGCACCTCGTGGGTAAACAGGGGAACCCGCCTGACCGGGACGGGGGCGAAGTACGTCTCGATTTCCTCCAACATGCGCGCCTGCGAGGCCCTCCATTCCTGGAACCAGGCATCCGTCACCGCGTCCGGCAGAACGCGGTTGACGATCACCCCGTCCACGGCCAGGCCGTGCAGGGAAAAGTAGACGAACGCCCGCTGTGTTTCCCGCACTACCATCCGCTCCGGATTGGTGACCAGCCGCACGCTGGTGACGCGGGGGTCTTCCAGCAGCTCGCCTACCCCCTCCAACTTTCCAAACAGGTCCTGAACGTTCGCAAAGTACCTGTCGGTGGGCAGTTCCACCGGGGAAACCCGGTTGGCGATGGGCCGCACCGCCTTCAAAATCCCGCGCTGTACCGGAAAGATGTGCTTCATGTACCACTCCAGCGTGGTAGGCATGCTGACAAACCGCATGGATTCGGCGGTGGGAGCGCAATCGAGCACGATGACGTCGTAGCGCTGTTCCCTTCGGAACTGGTTCACATACATCATGGCGCTCAGTTCTTCCATGCCCGGCAGGATGGCCAGTTCCTCGGCCTCCACTTCGCCGATGCCCGTGGTGCGCAGCACCGAGATTACGTAAGAGGAGATCTCACGCCAGTGGCGCTTGATTTCCTTCTGGATGTTGACTTCGTGGATGGCCAGATGGTCGTCGATGCGGTACGGATCGCCGGTCTTGCCGTGGAACAGCGCGGTTTCGAGGTCGAAGGAATCCGCCAGGCTGTGCGCCGGATCGACGCTCATGACCAGGGTCCGGCGGCCCAGGCGCGAGAGTTGCAGGCCTGTAGCGGCGGCCAGACTGGTCTTCCCTACCCCTCCCTTGCCGCTGAACAGGAGGATGCGCATGCTTCAATTTTAGCGCCGGCTCTAAAGCTTCGGCGCGAAGCCGCCGATTCAATGAGTATGTTCGAGTGGACACAGGATCTCGCGATCGGCATGCCCTACATCGACGAGCAGCACCAGGCTCTGTTCCGGCATGCCGAGGAGTTGTACGCCGCCATGGCGACCGGTCAGGGCAAGACCGTGGTGAGCAAGACACTGACCCGGCTCATTGAATACACCGAGGAGCACTTCGCGGCCGAAGAGCGCCTGATGCGCATGCATAACTACCCTGGCGTCGCGGTCCAAAGGACGGAACACCAGGCTCTCAAACTGAAGGTCAAGGGATTCGCCGCCGATTATGAGAGCGGCCAGGTGGTGGTGACGGTGCAGCTCCTTCAGTTTCTGCGGACCTGGCTGGATGTCCACATCAAGCAGTTGGACATGCAGTTCGGCGTGTTCCTCAAGGCCAAGGCCGCGTGATGGCAAGGGCTGTTCAGCCTGAACCCCCGTGAGCGGGCGCCCAGCCTGTCGTGGGCGATCGTGGGGCAGCTTGTCAAGCTGCGCGCCGGTTGGAAACCGGCGCCTGGAGTTTCTCTCCATGAACCTCGCTCGCCCTCCCATCTCAGACAAAAAGCTCAAGGCTCTTTCGACCCGCCAAAGCGCGGGCGGCGGCAACATTTTTGGTGAGATCTCCGCGGCTTGCGGCCACCATCCATTTGGAGTCGTCCACTCCCAGCCCGGAGGGCGGAACATCTTAGCCCACGGCGTGAGCCGTGGGAAAGAGGCCGGTCGCCTAGCCCCGGAACGGGGCGTAAGTCTATGCCACACAGTTCCGCTTCCCTGCTCCTTCACGTCGTCTTCTCCACGAAGGATCGCGTCTCGGACCTGTCACCAGGGCTGGCTGCCCGCCCGTTCCCCTACATGGCCGACATCGTCAGAGAACGAGAGGATGTTCCACTGATAATCACTGGTCCGGCGGATCACGTTCACCTGCTTGTGCACGTACCTGCCAAGGAATCGATACGCGCGACCTCTGGGGCTGAGAACAGGCTTTCGCCCCGTTCCGGGGCTCGCATTCTACGTGCGTTTCCACACGGCTCACGCCGTGGGCTAGAGTCTTTCGCCCTCCGGGCTTCGGAAATGTACAAACTCCAGGCGCCGGTTGGAAACCGGCGCTCCGGGCGGGTTGTCAATCCGCCGCAGGATGTCATCCTGCCCCAAATGATAGGAACATGTTCACGCGACCGGAGGTCTGGGGCGAGGTGAGCGTCGCCATCACGCCTCCGATCCGGATTCATGGAAAGGTCTCCCTGGAGCGTTCCGGCGGCAAGGCTGACGGGCCGCAGTCCGGACTGCCGCGCGGACTGCAAGTGAGCCTCCCGCCGCCCCTTCCGGGAACCGGCGGATACATATCGCCTTTTTCCGTTTCTGGAGGGAAGGTGTCGCCTGATGGGTCTTTTGAATCCTCCTCCTACATGCCTCCGGGCGGAAAGCTCCAGGTAGTAGTCTCCGGGATGCCGAAGAACTATTACGTGAAGGAGGTCCTTTATAACGGGAGCCGCGGCGCGGGACGCATCTTCGCTTTCAATCCCGGGGTTATGCAGCAGGAGCTCGAGATCGTGTGTTCGGACCGCGGCGGCGCCCTTTCCGGCACGGTGCGCGACGAAGGTGGCAGCGCCGTGGGAAATGCGAAGGTGCTGCTGGCGCCGTGGCCCGCGAACATCGTCTCGCAATTCCCTTACGACGCGATGGAAACGGATGCGGACTCCTCGGGGAATTTCGGTTTCACGGGGCTGACGCCCGGAAACTACCGGGTGATTGCAGTCCCGCCGACAGTCAGGCCCAAGTTGGAAGAACCCGGAATACTCATGAACCTGCTCGGAGCAAGCGACCCGGTTGAGATCGGGGAAGCAGCCGCCGCGTATCGAAACGTGGCGCTGTCCTCGGCCATTGCGCACTAAATGCACCAGCCATGCCCGCGTCCCGGCGGGCATTCGGCATTCTGAGGCGGCCTGCCTTGCGTCGTGCCTGAACAGACTCCGTAATCGCAGAGGCCGGTTCCAAAGAGCTTCCATTTTTGCGGACGCCTGGTTGGGCGGACCCCATAAGCGTTGACCTAACCGACGCGGCCTCCCGGCTCAGCGAGGCTTCGGAGATCGTCGGCGCCCCGGCCCCCGGCGGTGCAGGCCATGGAAGCAATGGAAAACGGGCGCAAGGGCTTCTATGGGGAATAATCTGGTCAACTTCACAGAACGGGACTTTCGGGGTACCGAACCAAATCAGCGGGACGGGCGTGATACAGCCAGGTGTTTCGTCCATTTCAGGCCTATTGTGGCGTGAGTTCGAACGGCTCCAAGCTGTCCAGCCCTAATGCCACCGATAGCGCGCGCTCCAATTGGCCGAGGGAAGCCGGCCCAAGACAACCGACGTAATGCGTGAGCGCCGCCTTTGGCAGGCTCACGAGTTCGTCGCAGTGAATGCTGGATTCCTTCTTAAGGCCCTGGTCAAGGCCAACGCGGACTTGCGTGCTGAGACCGTCATGTTGGGAGTAAACAGGTGCGCAGATCACGGACGAAAACCGCGAATCGATCAGAGCCTGACGGCTTACGACGACAAAAACACGCTGTTTGCGCGGATCGCGAGATCCAGGCTTTCTTACGAGATACAACTCGCCCCGCTTCACGGCAGCATCTGATATTCGAGGGTCTCTTGAACTCCGCGGTTTAGGCGCCTGGCGTGACGGTTGATAATCGCAATGTCCCTGCGATCCCGATCGGACTGTTCGAGGCGGGCAAGATAGACAAGTGCGGCCCGTTCCAAGAAAGCGGACCGGTTGGAGTCTATCCGGTCAACCCGGTCGAGGAGGTTGGCCGGAAGTGTGATTGACGTCTTGACGCGCACAAGACAATTATACTCCACGGAGGGCGGCTCGGGGACGCAGATGGCAGCTAGCGCCAGTGGCCCTTCAAGACGGCGCCACTCCCCGGAGGACCGTTGTGGCGACTTGTCCAGAAACGCCACTTCCAACCGCTTGTCGGAAACTATCGAGCTATGTTCCTACTGAGAGCTTCGATTTCAGCTCCTTCGACCATCCAAAGCGCACGATGCGCAAGTCCCATACGTGCAGTTGGAAGCCATATTTCGATATCCCCAGCCAGTAGGCGCCCGCCTCCAACTTGGGCAGGCGAAATCGCCCATTCTCATCGGCCGTAATGTCGACGACTAGGGCGTCTGAGCCCTGCCGCTGCACCCGAATCCGGCCAGTTTCCGAGTTGCCCGTCATTCAGACGGAACTCCCCTGCCCGGCGCTGCGCCCTGAACCGCCGCCGGGCAAAAAGCCCGAGAATTACGGTTTTTCTTCGCCAAGAGATTCCCTCTTAACCTCAATGCTGTTCACTTAGCACGCCTGCTCCGCCGTGGCGCGGGCTCTCAGCCTGCCGACTCAACACTCGTGTCGAGTTTGGCGCTCGGTCCGCCACCAAGCGTCGAGAAGAGTCTCGACGCGGCAGCCTGAGAGGCTGCGCCACGGAAGAGAGCAGCGATTCAGTGAACAGTATTGCGCTTAACCCGACATTCTCACAGACACTCGGCCGTGACAACGTGGCGCACGCACTCGTGCGTGCCGCGTCGGCACTCATGCCGACGCTTGGCTCGGACACTTTGCCACAACCGCGAACAACGTGTCGAGAAGAGTCTCGACACGGCACGCACGAGTGCGTGCGCCACAAATGCAGGTTAATGGGGATCCCCTCTCCGAAGCATGGCCTGTTTCTTCAAATCCTCGGAGGCGCGGGCGATGCTTTCCGGCGTGCCCAGGTCGCGCCAGGAATCGCCGTCGGCGCGATAAGCCACAATCCTTTCTCCTTCACCTGCCAGCCGCAGATAAGCCTGGACAATGGAGAACGCCCCTTCTTCGCGCATCCTCTCCAGGAGGCGTGGCGAGATCACGTGAATTCCACAGAACGCCGCCTCCTGCAACCGCGGCGACGGCCTCACCAGCTCCGTCTTTTGCTCTTCGACCAGCCGCCGCCCGCAAAGCCGCTCTTGCTCGTCGAACAATAGATATCGGGAACTCCGACGCCGCTGCACCGCCAGTGTAGCCAGCGCCTGGTTCCGCGTGTGAAAGCCGAGCATTCGCCCGAGATCGATGGCGCTGATCACGTCGACATTGTGCAGGATGAACGGCGCCGCCGCCGGACCCTCTTCGCGAAAGAACCACGCCGCCTTCTTCAGGCCGCCGCCGGTATCAAGCAAGCTGTCCTCTTGAGATATCTCGATCCGCATTCCGAAGTTGTTCTTCTGGCGCAGATATGCAACGATCATTCCGGCGAAATGGTGCACATTGACGATGACTGCACGCACCCCGAATTCCCGCAGGCGAGCGATGGCGATCTCGAGCAGCGTGCGTCCGTCCACCTCAACCAGCGCCTTGGGCCGGTCATTGGTCAGCGGACGCAAGCGGGTGCCCAGCCCGGCGGCCAGAATCATGGCTTTCATTGACCCAGCTTCTCCATTTCAACGTGCCGCACAACCACGTCCAGGCCCTGCCAGCCGCGGAAATGGCGGGCCAGCGCCTCCGCCAGGTACACCGAGCGGTGCCGGCCGCCGGTGCAGCCAAACCCCACCATCAGGTTATTGAAGCCGCGCTCCTGGTAGTTCTTCACGCTGGCTTCCACCATCGACGTGGCGCTGGCCAGAAACTCGCGCACGCTTGCCTGCCCGCTGAGATAATCGATTACCGCCTCGTCCGTGCCGGTGAGAGACTGGAAGCGCTCTTCGCGGCCGGGATTCGGCAGCCCGCGGGCGTCAAAAATGAAACCGCCGCCATGTCCGCTCTCGTCCTTCGGCGGGGCGCTCCGGTGAAATGAAAAGCTGAAAATCTTCAATGCCAGGGTCGCGCTCGGCGAAGCCGCAACTTCCGGCTTCCCAGCGGCTTCCGCCGGCGCGTTCAAGCGCCGCAGCTTCTTCGACGCGATCATGCGCTCAAACGCGCCCAGCAGCGTGGGCAGGGCGATGGGCAGCTTTATGTGATCGAGCAGCCAGCGCAGGTTATTCAGCGCGAAGGGCACGCTCTGCAGGAAATGCGGCTTTCGCTCATAAAAACCGCGGAACCCATACGCCCCCAGCGCCTGCATAATGCGTACATAAACAAAAGCGTGGTAATGGCGCATGAACTCTTCCCGCGTCAGCTCGACGAATTGCGCGAGAGTCGCCAAGTAGTGCTCCAGCAGATGCTGGCGCAGCGCGGGAGGCAGGTCGGCCTTGGCGTCATAAAGCAGGGAAGCAATGTCGTAGTGCAACGCGCCTTTGCGCCCACCCTGATAGTCCAAAAAGAATGGCTGGCCGTCGCGCAGCATCACGTTGCGCGACTGGAAGTCGCGATACAGAAAATAGTCGCGGCTGGCGGTCAACAGAAACCTGGCCAGGCGGCCAAAATCGTTTTCCAGCTCCTGCTCATTAAAAGGGATTTCCGCCAGCTTGAGAAAGTAATACTTAAAGTAACTCAAATCCCACGCAATCGACTGGGCGTCAAAGCTGGGGCGCGGATAACAGACTTTGTAGTTCAGGTCCCGAGAAGCTTCGATCTGGAAGCGCGGCAGTTGCGCCACCACCTTACGGTAAGCCTCCACCACCTCGGGCGCCAGGTTGTCTCCCACCCTGTTTTTCGAGAGATATTGAAACAGGGTGACGTCGCCCAGGTCTTCTTCGAGGTAAGCGCCCGCATCCAGCTCCGCTCCGTAAATCTCCGGCACGGGCAGGCCACGGCCGCGGAAGTGCCGCGAGAATTCCAGGAAAGCGAGGTTTTCCTCGCGCACGTCATAGAGGACACCCACCGCGCTCAGATCCCGATGGGTGAGCCGAAGGATATTGCGCCCCGACCCTCCCAGCCCGCCCTGCAAGGGCTCTACTCGCTCCGCGGGAAGGTGAAAATGCCGCTCAAAAAGCCGTTTCAGAACATCCATGGATTCCGTTCGCAACCGTCGGCGCCTTTTGTTTTCATGGTAACTAACCGAGGTCGCGCGCCGAAACACAAATTGCCCTTCCGCCGCCTGCCGGTCCGTGTGATACTCGGGAAGCGATATGCGTGTCTCTGTGACGGAGCGGCGCGATCCATCGCCGGGCGAGCTGCTGCCGGCCGGTGAACTGGTTCCCGACCTGGCTCTGCCCTGGGTGGCTAAATTACGATATGGGCTGCTGGCCGGGCTGGTCTCCCTGATCCTCCTGACACACTATGTCTTGGGAGTCAGGCTGCCGATCGCCTGGCTGGCCATTCCGTTGGCCGTGATGGCCTTGAGCAATCTGTTGGCGCCGCAGGTGATCCGCCGGCTGGGGGCGCGCCCGGCGCTGGGGACGCTGCTGGCTCTCGACACCCTTTGCCTCACGGCGTTGCTGGCCCTCACGGGCGGACCGGCGAATCCGTTCACCGTGCTCTACCTGGTGCAGATCACGCTTTCGGCGGTGATACTGAGCAAGGCGTGGACCTGGGCGTTGGGCCTGGCTTCCGCGGCGGGCTTCGGCTTGCTCTTCGCGGTCCACGTCCGGCTGCCCATTTTCGAGGCGCATCACACGGCCGACGGCTTCTCGGCCCACCTGACGGGGATGTGGCTGGCGTTTGCCGCCGGCGCCTTGCTGATCACGGTGTTCATCGGCAAAGTCTCGGAGGCCATGCGCAAGCGGGAGCAGGAGGTTCTGGCGCTGCGCGACCGGCTGGCGCGGCATGAGCGCCTGGGCGCCATCGCCACCCTGGCCGCGGGGGCGGCGCATGAGCTTGGAACGCCGCTGGGCACCATCGCGGTGGCATCCAAGGACCTGGAGTACTACGCCACCGAAATCTCCAGGAACGCGGAAGTGGCCGAGGACGCGCGCCTGATTCGCTCGGAGGTGGAGCGCTGCCGCCGGATCCTCAACCAGATGTCGGCCCGGGGCGCGGAACCGCTGGGCGAAGCGCCGGCCGTCGCTCAACTGGAGGAGTTCCTCGAAAGCGTGGTTGCCGGGCTCCCTGCCGCGGCGCGTCCGGCCGTCCGAACGGAAGTCGCCGGCGCGCGGCGCGAGGCCGCGTTTCCATGCGAGGCGGCGCGCCAGGCGCTCACCGCCCTGGTGAAGAACGCGCTCGATGCTTCCGAGGCCGGGCAGAGGGTGTCTCTGAGCGCCGAAGCCGCCGCCGGGAAGCTGCGATTCACGGTGCGGGATGCCGGCCACGGGATGAGCCCGGAGGTTCTGAATCGCGTGGGCGAGCCGTTCTACACGACGAAGGCGCCCGGACAAGGCATGGGGTTGGGCGCGTTCCTGGCCCGCCTGCTGGCGCAAAGGCTGGAGGGCAGCCTGACCTTCGATTCGGAGCCTGGGGCGGGCACACGCGCGGTACTGGAGTTTCCGCTGACCGAGGACCGTGACAACAGAGAGGCCACTGGCGCCGGCAGTTGACGACGGCGAGCTTTTCCGGACGCGGCTGCGCCGCGTTTCCGTGGGACGCCGACGGCAAGACCGTCGGCGTTACAGTATCTTGATGGCCGTCACCTTCATGGTGTCGCCGGCTTGGTCGCCCGACACCTGAACCCGGATATTGTCCTTCTTCTTGGAGGCCTTGAGCGCCGCGGCGGCCTTTTCGTTACCGGCCTGATCCAGGAGAACGAACTTGCCGTCGGCGGTGAACACGCCGTAACCGGCTTTGACGCAGTCGTCCATCAGAGCGCATTCGCGGGTGTGGGCTTGCGCGCCTTTTTGATCCTTGGCCTGCACGATCTTCGCCGAACACTCGCGGTCCAGCAGAATTCCCTGCACCTCGGCGGCGTACGCCAGGCATGCGAGCGCGGCCGCCAATCCGGCCACGACGAGTAAACGAACCAGAGTTTTCATATCGTCCCCCTCCTTACGGTTTCAACAACTGCAAGAATTCATCCAGTATACATCCCCGGCGCGGCGGTGGACGGCTGCGCGAGCAAATGCGTCAAACAGGCTGAACCAGCAGCACCAGGGGAAACCCATCGGCTGGTGAGCAGCGGCGCCGCAATACGAGAATCCGAATCGAAAATCCGAATCGCATTGCCAAACCTGGGGAGCCGTGTCATACTAGCGTGGATCTCCCGGGTTGCCCACCATGTCCGGTGGAAATGACTCGCGGTGCTTCGTAATCGTTTGAATAGACAAGGAGAACCCGTCCAATGGTTGTACAGGCGCCGCCGGTGGCTATCGCGCGTGTCAAGTACGCGGTAGCCCCCATTCTCATGCAGGTAGTGCTCGGCATGCTCTATTCGTGGTCCGTTTTCCGCGGGCCGCTGGCAAAGGCCTACGGTTGGTCCAACGTCCAGACCAACGCGCCCTTCAGCTATTCGATTCTTGCGCTGGTGGCTGGGACCATCCTCGGTGGGCTGTGGCAGGACCGCTCCGGACCGCGGCTCATAGCGAGCGTGGGCGGCGCGCTGATCGGCCTTGGATGGCTGATGTCGGCGATTCTGGGAAGCACTCCCGGAGCGCTGATCCTGACCTACGGCTGCGTGGTCGGACTGGGCACCGGATTTGGATACGTGGCGCCCATCGCCACGCTGGTGAAGTGGTTTCCCGACAAACGCGGCATGATGGTGGGGCTGGCCGTGATGGGAATCGGCGTAAGCCCGCTGGTGTTTGGAATCTTCATCGAGCGCCTCATCGGCGCCGACGCCAGCCGCTTCGCATCCACCATCCCCTCCACCTTCATCGTGATCGCCATCATCTCGGCGGTGAGCGTGATAGGGGCGGCGCAGTTCTGCAAAACACCACCGGTGGGCTGGGCGCCGGAGGGCTGGACGCCCGGGCCGGCCTCGGTCTCCACGCGCCAACAGGTTCCGCCCGGCGGCATGCTGGCCACCTGGCAGTTCTATGTGCTGTGGCTGATCTACTTCCTGGGCGCATCGGTGGGGCTGACCGCGATCAGCCAGGTGGCGCCGTTGGCGGCCACCATGCCCAAGACCGCGGCGGCCTTGACGGCTGGGATGACGGTGGGCATCGTGGCCCTGTTCAACGGAGTCGGCCGGCTCGTCTGGGGCAGCATTTCCGACCGGCTGGGGCGCATACGCACCCTGTGCATCATGGGCCTCTGCGCCGCCTGCGCCTGCGCCTTCGCGGTGCGGGGAGCGTCCGGTATCGGGCAGCTTCTCACGGGACTCTGCGTCGCCGTGTTCGCCTTTGGCGGTTACCTGGCGTTGATGCCGGCCCTCACCGCGGATTACTATGGACCCAAGAACGTGGGCGCCAACTACGGGCTGGTGTTCACCGCCTTCGGGGTTTCCGGATTCTTCGTGCCCCGCTATTTCGCCACTATAGTGGATGCCGCCAAGAAGGCCGGCCACATCGCGGCCGGCTACGACCAGGTGTACCTGATCCTGGCCGGCATGGCCGCCGCCGGCGGGTTACTGGCGCTGGCCTTGCGGGCGCCGCGCAGCCGGGCGGAGTAAGGCGGGATCGCGACGGCCGGGAGGCGGCATCTTTGACTACTCGCCCTTGGCCGCGCGCCGGTGCAGAGCCGTGTCGGTCACATGCTGGTACTTGACGACCTTGCCGGCGCCGTTGAAAAACCAGAGGTGGCCTTCATAAGGGAATTTGTATTGCTTCCCGCTCGCGACGTGCGTCGCATCGATCGCGACTAGCGCGAAGACTCTGTCGCCGTCCGCGAAAAACGTGTGCGGCTCGAAGCGTTGGAACGAGAGAGGCGCCAGGCTCTCGAAGAAGGCCGGGACGTTCGCCGCGCCGCGCCGCGGCTGCAGCCATGGCACGCCGGGCGTGGGAACTTCAACGTCCCACTCGACGTTTGCGTCCAGCTTGTCGATGATCGCCGGGATGTCTCGGCGGCCAAACGCCTCGTACATTTGTTTGACGGTGTCAATGTTGCTCATGCATCCCCCCCATGGGAGCTTATTCTACTACGGGAAGGACGCGTCCAAGGCGCGGCGGTACGTCGGCGCAACGTGAGAGGTTCCTAACCCAGGTTCGTCGTGGAACTGTGGAAACTCGGCTAACCCCTTCGGAATCACTTCAGGCAATCGCTGAGTCTGCACTACATTTTCGGCTATTTGTGGCGGCCCGCCTCGCGCGCGGGAGGGCTGGGATCACAATCATTCGGTTTGCCCCTCGATGAAACGCACGAAGGCCCCGATCTCCGCTTCCACCCGATCATGCGTTCGACTTACCTCTGCAAGCAACGGTGTAAGCTTCTCCCATCGCATCAGCGCAATGGACGCTCCGCGAAATAGATGCCGAAACGCCAGAAACTCACTCAGAACTTCGACGAGAGCGGGCGATAGTACGGCTGGACGCCGGGCGGTCGCCGCCGACATCTGGTTCAGCAGATCTTTGTGCCACGCGTCCGAGGATGGCATTCGCCCGTCCCATTCGCGGGCAATCAGCTTTAGAGTTTTCTCAACCTCGGTGTAAAAGGAATGCAAAATGGCGCAGGCGGCGGCCCTCTCGATCACCCCAACCGACGCGTCCGGCGACAGGGCGATTAGAGGGGTCAACTGCTCCCGTACCGTGGCCAGTTCTTCGAGGCCCAGCCGGAGCTTCTTCGCCAGATCAGGCGACACGAAGCAGTTCCCCGCTGCCGAGCAGATACCGAACGAGCGGAGTGGGATCGTCCAAATCCACGAGGTCGACCGGCCTGCCCAGGAGGTCGGAAGCTTTGCTGACGGCGGAAAAATAGACCTGCGGCGGCAGCCCCGCGACTGCTATGTCGACGTCGGAATCCGGCCGCAATTCGCCCCTGGTCGCCGAACCGAATAGAAACACCTGAGTGGCGCCGAGGCTGCGCAGTAAGTCCGCGGCGGCCTTAATCGCCGTACTTTCAACGGAAGCCGTAGCCATTTGGTCCTGAGACAGCCGCGCCTTTGGCAAAGCTCTTCTCGCTCCGACTATACCACTGCCATGCCGACCTCGTCCTCGCCGGCGCTACATGGTGAACCCCAGATCTGCAACTACCTGCTCGAAGGAAACGCCGCCTTCGGGGTTCCGCCGGAAGTACTCGCGCGATGCGGCCACGGCCTCACGGTCTTCTCGGGTGAGATCTTCTTCGTCGTCGTACACCATCGTCTCCAGAAGCCGGACCACGGCGGCGAGCTGACCGGGGCCGAGCTGGTCGATCAACGCGTATGCCTGTTGCTTGTCGGACATGAAACCCTCGCTACGCCCCGCCGCCCTGGCGGATCTCCCGGCGGCCGGCTTCCATGGCCGCCGTGTCGATATCGAACCAGCGCTGGCTCTTCACCTTTTTCTTCAACGCGCCGAGCACGAATTTCTCTTCGAGGATGCCGGTAGCTTCGAGCAGCGCCCCCAGGATCACGATATTGGCGGCTTTCGATGAGCCGATCTGGTCGGCCATGCCCGTGAAGTGGCGGGCCACCATTCGCACGTCGGCGCGCACACCATCCGGGAACGGTTCCTCGGTGTTGTAGAGGACGATGCCGCCGGGCTCGACGTCGGGCAGAAACTTACGCAGCGAAGGCTCGTTCATGGCCACCAGCACGTTGGAGCGCGAAACCACCGGCGAATCCACCGGCCGGCTGCCGATGCGCACGTGGCAGTTGGAGGTGCCCGAGCGCATCTCGGGGCCGTAGGAAGGCAGCCAGGAAACCTGGTACCCGGCGCCCAGCCCGGCTTCGGCCAGCACTTCGCCGAGCATCAGCACGCCCTGGCCGCCGAAACCGGCCACCTTGATGCGCAGATCGAGCGGTTTCGATGGTTTCACCGGCGCCACCGGCGCGCCATCGCCATTCCCCAGGCCGAGGATGCGCGGCAGATCCGCAATAGGCGGAGCGGGCGCGGGCAAGGGACGCGCGGGCGTATCTTTCGAGCGGTCGCGCAGATTCCCCACCGGGAAGGTGGCGGCCATTTCCTCGCGCACGAACTTCTGCGCGTCCACCGGGTCCAGCTTCCAGATGGTGGGACACGGGGAGAGCACCTCGACGAAGGAGAACCCCAGGCCCTTCGCCTGATTCTCCAGGGCGCGGCGCAAGGCGCGTCCAGCCTGCATGATCTGCTTGTTGTCGCCCAGAGCCACGCGCTCGATGAAGACCGGCGCTTCGAGCGAGTTCAGCATTTCGCACATGCGGACGGGCCGCCCCTCCACCCACTCGCTGCGGCCGAAGGGCGAGGTGGTGCTCTTCTTCCCGAGGGGCGTGGTGGGGGCCATCTGCCCGCCGGTCATGCCGTAAATTCCGTTGTTGACGAACACCACCATGATGGCTTCGCCGCGATTGGCGGCGTGCACGATTTCGGCGGTCCCGATGGCCGCCAGGTCGCCATCGCCCTGATAGGCCACCACCACGCTGCCGGGCAGGCTGCGGGTCACCGCCGTGGCCACCGCCGAAGCGCGCCCGTGGGCCCCCTGAATGTTGCCCACGTCGAAGTAGTAGTACCCGAACACCGAGCAGCCCACCGGGCTGACCAGCACCATGCGGTCCTGCACGCCCAGCTCGTCGATGGCCTTGGCGAGCAGCTTGCTGGTAATGCCGTGGCCGCAGCCCGGGCAGTAGTGCGTCTGATGCTGCAGCTCCGCCTTGCGCTCGTAGCGGTCGTAAAAGGCGGCCGCCTTCTTGTGCGTAACGGTGTAGCTAGCCATGGACCAGCGCCTCCTCCTCGCACGCCGCGAACTTCTGTTCCAGGAACCCCAGCACCTCTTCGGCCGAGGGGACGTTGCCGCCCACGCGGCTGTAAAACTCCACCGGCCGCGCGGCCTTCGAGAGCCAGGCGGACATCGTCCCGCAACATGCCGGTACTCAGCTCCACCACCACGAACGCCTTGGCGCGGCGGCTCAACTCCTGTATGGGGACGGTGGGGAACGGGAACAGCGTGATGGGGCGCAGCAGCCCCAGGGCCAGGCCGCGCGCGCGCCCCAGCTCCACCACGGCCTTCAGCACGCGGCCCATGATGCCGTAGCCCACCAGCACGATATCGGCGTCTTCGGTGCGCCAGCATTCGGCGCGCACTTCCTTGCGCTCGGCTTCCATGTACTTGGCTTCCAGCTTGCGAACATGGCGCTCCAGCGCGTCCGGTTCCAGGAACAGCGAAGTGATCATGTTCTTCCGCGTGGCGGCGTTTCCCATGACGGCCCACGGAGCGGGCGGCGGAACGGGGCGCGGGGCGGAGAAGGTCACCGGCTCCATCATCTGCCCGATGTAGCCGTCGGCCAGCAGCACCACCGGGTTGCGGTACTCGTCGGCCAGGTCGAAGGCCAGGGTGGTGAGGTCCGCCATTTCCTGCACGGAGCTGGGGGCCAGCGCCAGCGTGC
Source organism: Terriglobia bacterium (assembly GCA_963767595.1). Classification (GTDB taxonomy): domain Bacteria; phylum Acidobacteriota; class Terriglobia; order Bryobacterales; family Bryobacteraceae; genus BOG-224. Next base: position 290,535 of record CAVYEK010000019.1, on the reverse strand, counting down.
GGTAGCTGCCATGGCCGCCGCCCTTGACGATCTGGTTGTAGTCGCCCTGCTCGGGGGCGATGTTGCCCAGGCCCGGGCCGCCGCGCATGATATCGGCGATGACGCAGGGAAGCTCGGCGCCCGCCAGGTAGCTGAGGCCCTCCTGCATGAGGCTGATGCCCGGACCGCTGGACGCCGACATGCGAACGCACGCCCACGGAGGCGCTGCCGAAGAGCATGTTGGCCGAGGCCACCTCGCTTTCGGCCTGCAGGAAAACGCCGCCCGCCTGGGGAAAATACAGCGCGGCCGCCTCCGCGATCTCGCTCGCCGGCGTGATGGGATAGCCGTAAAAGGCCCGCGCGCCAGCCAGAACGGCGGCCTTGACGATGGCTTCGTTGCCTTTGGTGAGTTGCGCTTTCATGAGGTTCTCTTACGCCGCGGCGGAGAGCCGCAACACCATAATGGCGCCCGGTTCGGGACACACGAAGAAGCAGATGCCGCAACCGGTGCAGCCCCCGCCCAGGTACTCCGCCGGGTGATACCCGTAGTGGTTCATGCGCTCGGCCAGCCGCAGCACGTCCGGCGGGCACGCCTCCACGCAGAGTCCGCACCCTTTGCACTCTTCCGAATTCAGCTCCACCATCCCCCGGTCGGGTTTTCCGTCTTTGGTCATGCCGGCCCTTTCCTATACCACCAGCGCTCGCGGTAACTCCAGCAAAGGACGGGAGGGTTCCACGACTGCCGCGATTTGCCCCACTAGTAAAAATGTATCACCTGGCATGCGCGGCATGTGGTTGTCGATCCGCGCCACAACCGGGCGGGCGCACAACGCCTCGCCCTTGGGCGGCTCAGCACAACGCCATCGCAATTCCGAGTGGCGTGTTACGCCTTGGGATACTTCGTCTTCAGGCGCATCAGAAGGTCCGTCACCTGGAGCGTCAGTTTGCCGTATTCCGACTCGCGTGAACTCAGCAGCGCCTCCGCGGCAGCCCCCTGCCCGCACTCCACCATGGCGGCGACCTCCGCCGCGCGCAGATGAAAGCTCGCGTGCGCGCAGGCCATTTCCTGCCAGTCCGCATCGCCCTGATACTGCTCCCCTTCCCCGTGGATCCACCTGCCCAGCGCGCAGAGGTCGTCTTTCCGAAGCGACGCCAGGTCGATCGTATCGTTCAGGTTTCCCCAACTGTAGTTGAGCAGCCGCAGCTTCCATTCCGTGTGAGCTCGAATCGCACCGTTGAAATCCATCACGCCATCTCCGATCCGGCGTCCGGTTCCTACCGCCGCCTATTCATTAATATCGGCCGGCGCCCGCCGGCTCTTTATGGTGGGTCCGCCGCGGTTCCGCGATTCCTGCATTTGTTGCGTCCAGAAAGCCGGCTGGAACGCCGGGCGCGGCTACTGGCCGGCGGGGCTTCGCACTTCGTGGAGCGACTGGGCCCGGCTGAATCGGGACCAGTTGAACCCGTAGAAAGACACGAAAGCGAAACAGAACATGGGCACGATGAAGCCGTGGGACATGTCGGATTTATCGGCCACGTAGCCCATGAGTTTGGGCAGCAGCGCGCCGCCCATGATGGCCATGACGATAAAGGCCGATGCCTTTTTCGCGCGCGCGCCGAGTCCGAAAATGCCCAGCGCGAAAATGGTGGGAAACATGATGGACATGAAAAAGTAAATCAGGAACACGCACGCCACCGAGAGCCACCCCAGCTTGCAGAAGACCAGGAACGTGCAGACCACGTTGGCCGCGCCATAGAGGCCCACGATCTTGTGGGCGGAGAATCTCCTCAGCAGGCCGGCGCCGGTGAAGCGGCCTATCAGGAAGCACAGAGAACCCACGGACGCCAGGTTGGCGGCGCCTTTGTTGGTGATGACGAGCGCCCCGCTCTTGCCGGCTTCGAACCAGCCCTGGAGCCAGCCGGACAAAAAGCCGCTGTGGGCCGAGAGGTTCTTCATGGCCGCGTCCCAGGAGCCCGGTATGGCCGGAACTTCCGAAGTCATGTAATTGATGAAGAAACTGAAAACGCCGGCCTGCGCGGCCACGTAGAAAAACTGGGCGGCCACGGCCAGCGTAAAATGCGGGCGGGACCAGATGGAATGAGAGGCGCCGGGCGCGGAGTTGTCCAAATGAAACTCGTCTTCGGCCTTGATCTCCGGAATGCTGGCGAAATGGAAAATGGCCGCCAGAACCACCACCCCGATGGCGATGCCCACGTAGGGAATGTACAACGTCTGGCTGCCGGTGCTGCGGCCCAGGGCATCCTTGGAATAGAAAAACGCGCCGCCTATCATGGGACCCAGAATCCAGCCGACGCCGTTGCAGGACTGGGCCAGGTTGATGCGCGTGGCCGCGTAGCGCTTGTGGCCCAGCACGGTGGTGTAAGGGTTGGCGATGGTCTCGAGAAACGTGAGGCCCGTGGCGATGGCGCACACGCCCACCAGGAAAGCCACAAACGCCGTGGTGGGGGATACGCGCCCTCCATGCACCAGCGAATTGATGTGCGTGGCGGGAATGAACCAGAACCCGCCCAGCGCGACAATCAGGAGTCCCGCCACGATTCCCTTTTTGTACCCGAACTTGTGGGCCAGCCAGCCGGCGGGTATGGACATCAGGAAATAGCCCAGGTAGTGGGCGAACTGCACCCAGGCCGATTGCGATTTCGAGAGGCCCAGCTCCTCCTGGAAGTGCTTATCCATCACGTCGATCATCCCGTTGCAGACTCCCCAAAGTAGAAACAGGGAACTCACCAGGATGAAGGTGAACATGAGATTCCTGCCGTCATCGCCTATGAAGAGGCTCTTTTTTTCCGGGCTCATGGTGTGGAGACGATTCTAACAGGCGGCGCGGGCGTTTTTGCGGCGAGGCCCGGCCGGCTCTGAATCTACCGCAGAGCCGCTGAGACCGCGGAGCAAAGCCTCCCGCAAGCTTCCACCTGCCTCTCCGCGTTGTCTCCGCGGCTCAGCGCCTCCGCGGTGAACAAGGCTCGCGTACAGATCGGGGCTGGCTCGACCCAGTTGTCCGAACGCAACAGCCGAAAGCCAGCGTGTTATATTGTTGCCATGCCGAGCGGGTATATACCGATCCTCATATTCCTGGTTATCGCGATCCTGTTCCCGGTGGTGTTGATCGTGGCGGCCAGACTGATTCGGCCGTCGGCCCCGTCGGTCACCAAGCTGGAGGCGTATGAGTGCGGCATCCGCTCCGCTTCGGACTCCCGCGGGCGCTACACGGTTCGGTTTTACATTATCGCCATCCTGTTTGTGATCTTCGACGTGGAGACCATCTTCCTGTTCCCCTGGGCGGTGCGCTACCGGTCGCTCGGCTGGTTTGGAGTGGCCGAGGTGGCGGTCTTCCTGGGCATCCTCTTCGTGGGTTACATCTGGGCCTACAAGAAAGGGGCCCTCGAGTGGGTCTGAGAATGGCTTCCGTGGCCGCCGTTCAGGCCGTCACAATCCCCCTCCGGTAAGTCGGAGCGGCGACGCCAGAGCGGTCCATTACGATGCGCGCAAAACCCCGATACTTCGCCGGCGCCGCTTTCTGGATGGCGTTGTGCCTGCCTGCCTGCGCCCCGCTGGCCGCGGAGATCCGCTCCCTCACCATTCTCCACACCAACGACCTGCATGCCCACATCTCTCCTTCGGATGCCCACACGGGAGGCTTCGCATACCTGGCCGCCGCCATCCGCCACGAGCGCGCCGGCTGCACCGACTGCATCCTATTGAACGCCGGAGACCTGGTGCAAGGCACGCCCGTCTCCACCATCTTTCACGGGCTGCCTGTCTTCGAGCTGGCCAACCTGTTCGGTTTCGACGCCGCCACTTTGGGCAACCACGATTTCGACTACGGATGGATCGAGGCCCGCAAGTTCATCGAGACCGCGAACTACCCGATGGCGTCGTGCAATATCGTCGGCGCGGATAACGAGTTGTTCGCCGCGCGGCCTTATGTCATCCTCACCGTCAACAAGCTGCGCGTGGCGGTTCTTGGCGCTCTCACCGACGACATGTACAAGCTCTCCACGCCCAAGTTGATGCAGCAGTGGCATACCGTACCGGTTGTCGCCACGGTGCGCCGGTACGCGGCCGAGCTCAAGGAGAAGTCCGACATCGTGATCCTGCTCGGGCATCTCACGGCGGAAGAGGAACTGCGGTTTCTGGAATCCGTTCCCGAAGTCCCGGTCATCGTTTCGGGGCACGTGCATACGGGTCTGGAGCAGGCAATTTCCTGCGATGGCCGCGTGATGGTGCGCGTGAAGGGTTATGGCGAAGAGCTGGGCCGGCTGGATCTGAAGGTGGATACCGCCGCCAAGGCTCCGGAGTCATGGACCTGGAAGCGGATTCCCATCGACTCCACGAAAATCCAGCCGGCGGCGGATGTCGCCGCCCAGGTGAAACGCTGGGAGGATGAAGTCGCGGCCCGCGTCGACCAGCCGCTGGCCACCGCCCGCCACCCCTTCAACAAGAGCCAGCTCAAGGCGGTTATGGAACAGGCCATGCGCGACGAAACCTGCGCCGATTTCGCCTTCATGAACGCCGGCGGCGTACGCGACGTCCTCCCCGAGGGCCGCCTCCTGGTGAGGCACATCTGGGATATCATGCCCTTCGACGACCTGGTGGTGATTGCGCACGTCAAAGGCCGCGACCTTCCGCCGAAGGTCCTGGGAGGCCGGGCCGTGGAGCCCGAGCGCGAGTACACGCTCGCGGTGACGGATTTCACCGCCCAGAACCAGAGCGCGCCCGCGCAGCTCGGAACCACCGGCCTGGTGTTTGGAGACGACGTGGGCCTGCTGCGCGACATGCTGGTGGATTGGTTCCGCAAGAAGAAGGTGATCGAATAGCGCTGGCGTAGGCGGCGTTCGCGGGGCCGCCTGGCTCCGGATTGCCGCGCGCGCCGTGGAGCGGGCCTCCAGCCTGCCATGCCGGTATCCGTACCGGCATTTCTCGAAGAATGCCGGCGAGGACGCCGGCATGGCAGGCTGGAAGCCCGCTCTACGGATCGAGCGCGACGATTGGCTGGCAATGGATTGGGCAGTTCTTACGCCGCATTGCACTAACTGCCGACGAGTGTTTTCAGTACGTATAGGACGAAATGTAACTAACAAAAGTACCCTTCCGCAGCCTTCGCCGTTGACATTCAGACCAGCCGCGTCTAACATGAACCGACGTTCCACATTATCGTAATCGGGAAGGTCGTAAATCGGAGGATTTGAAGATGCGGAGATTTCTTGTACTGACTTTGTTTCTCGTGGGTGGAGCTGCGTCTGTATTTGCCACGGGGTCAGCCCCCGAGATTGACTCCAGCTCGGCGATGGGCGCACTGACCTTGCTGGCGGGCGCCCTGTTGGTGCTCCGCGGCCGCCGCAGGAGCTGACATTTCGGCCTCCTCGGAAGGCGCTCGGCGGGTTCCCGCGGGGCGCCTTTCCGTTTTCCCGCCTCGGTTTTCCGTGGCCGGCTTTTCTTCCGCGGTTGACATTCAGACTACCGGCGTCTACCATAATCGGAGTTCGGCTGTTCATGAATGGAGGATCTGAATATGCGGAAACTTCTCGTACTGACTCTTTTTCTCGTGGGTGGGGCGGTCTGTGCTTCTGCACAGACGCAAGCGCCCGAGATTGACTCCGGCTCGGCGATGGGCGCACTGACCTTGCTGGCGGGCGCCCTCTTGGTGCTCCGCGGCCGCCGCAGGAGCTGACATCCCGGCCTCTTCGGAAGGCGCCCAGCGGGTTTCCGCGGGGCGCCTTCCTGTCTTTCCCACCTCCGTTCTCCGTGGTGCGGGTTTCCTCGCCGCTCTTCTTACGGCTGAGTTATTGGGGCTCTCCGTGTGGCTTGACACCGGCGCCCTGCACGGACGGCACGGCCTGCCGGGCGCCGTATACACCTGGGGCGCCTGGACGGTGCGGTTCGTCCTGGCGTTCGCCGTGTTTCTCGCGCTCTTCGGCGCCAGGAAGGCGCGCCCCGTTCTCCAGCGCATCGCCGGCCAACTTCCGGAAAGCCCGTTTTCCTGGGGCATCCTGGCGGCGCACTTCGGCGCGCTGCTGGTGTTCATCGCCGTCTCCGCTCGCATGTTTGGCGGCGGCGGCGGCGATTTCCTCGCCTGGATCTGGCTTGCCGCCGGGGCCACGGCGCTAGCCTTGGCCGCATCGGCCGTGATGCCTCCCTCCCTGTGGCTTCAGGTTGCCCGAGGCATGGGGAAAGCGTGCGTTTATGCGGCCGTCGCGGCTTGCGCCGCCTGCGCCTTGGGGAACTCGGGACGGTCGCTATGGGCTCCTTTGGCCAAGCTTACGTTCGGCGTTGTGACCGCGCTGTTGCGGCCCTTTTTGGGTGGCATCACCGCCGACCCAGCCAGCTTGTCCATCCGGACCGCGCGCTTTGGTGTGATCATCGCTCCCGAGTGCTCCGGTTTCGAGGGCGCCGGCCTGATGCTGCTCTTTGCCATCGTCTGGCTATGGATCTGCCGGCGTGAATGCCGCTTCCCCCAGGCCCTCGTCTTGATACCCCTGGGCGTGTTGATGGCTTGGCTGCTGAACGCCGTCCGGCTGGCCGCGCTGATCCTCATCGGCAATGCCGGAGCTCAGGCTATAGCCGCGGGAGGCTTTCATTCGCAGGCCGGTTGGATGGCCTTCATCGCCCTGGCGCTGGGATTCTCCGTGGCCGCCCGCCGCGTGCCGTGGATTGCCGCGCGGCAGCCGGAGCGCGCGCCCGGCGGCGTCTTTTCCGAGAATCCCACGGCGGCCTACCTCATGCCGTTCCTCGCGATCCTCGCTTCGGCCATGCTCAGCCGCGCGGTATCGAGCGGCTTCGAATGGCTCTACCCCATCCGGCTGCTGGCCGCCGCGGCGGCGCTGTGGGTGTTCCGGCGAAAGCTCGCGACCCTGGACTGGCGATGCGGCTGGACGGCGGTGGCGTTGGGCACTCTGGTATTTCTTCTTTGGCTGGGGCTGGACCGGGTTTCCGGGCCACACTTCGGGAACGCCATGCCTTCGGCGCTGACCACCTGGCCCGCTCCCGCCAGGATCGGGTGGCTGGCGTCCCGGGTTCTGGCGGCCGTGGTCACGGTCCCGATTGCGGAGGAACTGGCCTTCCGCGGTTTTCTGATCCGCCGGCTGATTTCCCCGGATTTCGAATCCATCGCATTCCGGACGTTCACCTCTATCTCGCTCGTTGCATCCTCCCTGGCTTTCGGCCTGCTGCATGGCCGCCTATGGCTGGCCGGCGCGTTGGCCGGCCTGATCTACGCGTTTGCGCTTCTTCGGCGCGGGCGGATGGGCGACGCGGTGGCGGCGCATGCCACCACCAATGCACTGCTGGCCGCCTGGGTGCTCTGCTTCAACCAGTGGCATCTCTGGTAGGGGCCGGGCACGCCCGGCCCGCCGGGCTTCACGTCCCCCCGCCCACCCGCACCGCCAGCATGGAAACCGATCCGCCGTCCACGCCCTCCACCGGAAACCCAATCGGGTCCCGCTCCTGCCGGGCGCCGATGGCATAGAGCAGGGGCAGATAGTGCTCGGGGGTGGGAATCGAGAGCCGGGCATCGGGGCCCAGAGTCTCGTAATCCACCAGCGGCGCATGCTCGCCCGCCAGCAGCATGGCCCGCGCCTGCTTTTCAAAGCGCACGGCCCAGTCGAAGGCCTCGACGCCCTGCCGCCCCCACGCATACGCGTGCAGGTTGTGCACCAGGTTCCCGCTGGCGGCAATCAAGACGCCTTCGTCGCGCAGGGGCGCCAGGCGCTTCCCCAGCTCGTAATGGAAGCTGGCCGGGCGGGTTTCGTCGATGCTGAGCTCGATCACCGGCACGTCGGCGCGCGGGTACATATGACAAAGCACGGCCCATGCGCCGTGGTCCAGGCCCCAACTTTCGTCGAGCCTCACGGATACCGGTTCGAGCAGCCGCTGCACGCGGCGCGCCAGCGCGGGGTCGCCGGGGGCCGGGTACTCCACTTCATACAGCTCCCGAGGGAACCCGCCAAAATCGTGGATGGTCCGCGGCGCCGTCGCGATTGTAACGCCGGTTTCCGGAACGTACCAGTGAGCCGAGATGGCCAGAATCGCCTTGGGCCGCGGAATACCCGCGGCCAGAGCCGCCCAGGCCTCGGTATAGCGATTGCGCAGCAGCGCATTCATGGGATTCCCGTGTCCCAGGAACAGTGCGGGCATCGTGCCAGGCATAATCCTCCTTCACATTAGTATGAAGATAGAATGAAACCGGAGCGCAAGAAACCTGCGTTTCCAGCCAGGCAACTCGGAACAACTGTTCTCACACGCAAGACCGCCGCTTTCGGCGCCTTTCGCGGAGGCGCCGCAGCCGAGAGGAGGGCCGCGGCGCGGGACGCGAGGCGGCCCCAGCCCCAAGGCAAGGCGGAATTGCGGCGTCGCGTCCGTGCTGCAAACGGCGCGACTTGTCAGCCGTTTTGATCCCGATCGACGAGCAGTTCGATAGCCTTGAGAATCGCACGCGTGTTGTTGTGGGAGGCCCTGGAAGCCATCATCCCCGCGACGAAGACGCTGCCGATCACGGCAGCCAGACCATAAGGGAGTCCGGAGTGGTCGTTCTTGGCGAAGATCATCGCGCCCCAAAAGCTGAAGGTCATCAGGAGCAGCGCGTAAAGCATCGCCGTCGCCCGCCTGCGTTCGCGGTCAACCTGATTGAGCGCTTTTCGAAGAGCGCTTTCCGTCGTTTGCGTCATAGTTATTTGCGCCTTTCCATTGATTTTCGAAGACACGATAGGCCATAGGCCAAACGGGACTTGGCCGTTCCGATACCGATGTCGAGTATCGCCGCCGCTTCATCGATTGAGAGGTCCTGCACATAATGCAAGAGAAGCACCGCCCGGCTGGCGGGTGAAATCCGCTCCAGGATCTCGGCCATCCCCGAAAACAGTTCCGACATTCGTGGATCGCGAGGATCCGGCAGTTCTTCCACGGACACTGTCTCCTGGCCCGGGTTCGACCACCGTCGTTCCCGCTTCAATAGTGCGAAAGAGGCCCGGCTCGCGATTCTATACGCCCAGGGGCGAAACAATTCCGGATCCCGGAGCCACTTCAAATTGCGGCAGATCTCCAGAAACACATTTTGAAGAACATCTTCCGCCCCTGAACGTCCGACGATGCCGGAAATGTACCGGAGCAGGCTGGCTTGTATATCGCAGAGAAGGGACTCCAGAGCCTCGCGATCGCCGCTCCGTGCTTGCAACACCAGTCGAGCCTCGCGTTTGGGCTTCGCCATAGTATGCCTTCAATACATAAGAGAGCGATTCGTCTCCAAGTGTTCGAATCAAATCAGGATAGCCAAAATCCCTGTACAAATGGGCCGCTAAACCCAATGCTGTTCACTCAGCACGTCTGCTCCTTCGTGGCGCGGGATCTCAGCCTGCCGACTCGACACTCGTGTCGAGTCTGGCGCTCGGTCCGCCACCAAGCGTCGAGAAGAGTCTCGACGCGGCAGCCTGAGAGGCTGCGCCACGGAAGAGAGCAGCGATTCAGTGAACAGTATTGCATCTAAACCTGGCCGAAGACCATCCTCTCCGGCCAGGCCGAGAGCGGCGAATTCCTCCTTCATGCATTAGCATGACGATAGAATGAAGCCGGAGCGCAAGAAACCATGAAAAGCCGCGCCATCTTTGGCTGCGTTACTGTGTGCCTGATCGCGGGCGCGGCCTGGGCCGACGGCGGACTTCTCTCCGCCGGCCCGCTCTTCACGGATGGGAACCAGATCGTCGATGCTTCCGGCCACCCGCAGCGCCTCGCGTGCGTGGGCTGGAACGGCGGGAACAGCGTCAGGCCGAGGCTCTCGGGGCTGAATCAGGTGTCGTATCAGACCACCATGTCGGATATGGTGCGGCTGGGCTTCAACTGCACGCGCGTTCTGAGCTCCGCCAGGGGCGTGCTCGACAACACCAACGGCTATCTCGATACCCTCGACAAGGTGATCGATTACGCCAGCTCCATCGGCCTTCGAGTGATCGTGGACATCCACAACGACGAAGGCGGACACGGCACGCGGGATAACTGGGGCACGGCGCCGGTGAACGGCCTGTGGTACGACAAGGGAGGCGCGTCAGACGGAACCGACGGCGGAGGCAACACCGGGACCATCGGCGATGCCGATTTTCAACTGGCATGGGTGAGCTTGGCGACGCGGTGGAAGGACAAACCCGCCATTCTGGCCTACGACCTGATCAACGAGCCGCATTCCGGGCGGACCACCTGGGGCGGGTATGACGGCACAGCGGATTCCAACACCGACATTCGAGCCATGTACATGCGAGTGGGCAACGCCATCCATGCGATTGACCCGAAGCCGTTGATCATCGCCGAGGGCGTGCAGAATTACCGGGCCCGCGCCTATGAAGGCGACCTGCGCGGAGCGGCCCGTTGGCCGGTGACCCTGAAGCAGCCCCGCAAGGTGGTCTACTCGGCGCACGTCTATCCCGCCGAGGTGAGCGCCGTCCCGGCGGATTACGGCCCGAGCTGGGTGGAGCGGATGAACTCGCTGTGGGGCTACCTGGTCAAAGAGAACAACGCGCCGGTCTTCATCGGGGAATGCGGCGACTGGCTGGCGACGGCCGACGCGCAGGCATGGGCGGCCGCCTTCGTCAGTTATGTGAATGGCGAAGCTGCGGGAGGTCCGGCATTCACGGCGGGCCAGCAGGGGATCTCGTGGAGTTGGTGGAACTGGGGCCTGAGCGAGAACGGGGGAAAAGCCCCCGACTTCGGAGTGCTGACGGCCTGGTCCGGCGGATCGCTCAAGCCGCAGCAGGCGGGCGTTCTCAACCAGATGTTTTTCCGCCCGTCCGATCCTGGGCGTGCGGCGCCCGTGAGCGGACGAAGCCGTTGAAAGCTATCCTGCCCTCGACTTATGAGGACGCGACTTCCGGCGACTGAGGAGTGACGGCCAGGGTCGCGTCACGGTAGGGGGCCATCACGGATTCCGATGGATCGGCCGGTTTGTAGCGCGCGGGCGGCGGCATTTCCTTCAGGCTCTCCAACACGCCCCGAGCTTCCGATTCGCTGCTGAAAGACTCCTGATAGCGGCCGCCATACTTCTCGCCGTTTACGAAATAAGAGTAAGCAACGGTAAGCAGATAAACACGGCTCCGGCTCCCGGCAACAAGCTGCACCGAGCCGCCCTCGATTGTGGTCTGCGCCCACGGCCAGGAACCGGACCGCCGCTTCCGCAGCCATCGCAGCCCTAACGGTGCGAGAAGCGCCAGTTGGATCGAGACAAAGGCCATCAACGATCTTGGTCTTCCCGGCGAGTACGAATACCAGTCGTGCGAGAAGTCCCAGCTCAGAATTGCGAAGGCGACCATCGCAAGAGCGCCACCGACGACAAACGGAATAGCTTTGGAAGCGTTTCCCGCCCACCTGGATGGCATGCCCGATTCTACCGCATTGTTTTCGCGACAGGCCACTCAACCCCCAAACCCAGTGGCCTTGGGTTCATAGCTTTCTTCCTTAGGAGGCTCTTAGGAGTTTCGTGGTTTCGTAGCCCTGTCCCCGAAACCCCCCTTTTCCCCCCTTTCCCCGAAGGTGTTCTAATTCGCCGACGGCTTCTCAACGTGGTCTACAGCCAGCACCTCGATCATGCCATTTTGAGACTCTAACTTGAGGCCAAGCTGTTGCTGGATTGCGGTGAAGACGCTGATGTTCTTCAAATCCGGGTCGTCGCGGGTCATTCGGAACTCGGGAGTCGCCTCCATTTTGAAATCGTAGGTTCCGGCAAGCCCCGTGCGGTCCACGACCGGGCGGTCTACGAAGAAGGTGCTCGGAATCATCTGGGCGAGTTGATCCATGGTCTTCTTTGATGCCGTGATGTTCTGATTTAGCCCGTTTACTCCAATGTGGGCCGACTCTGTAGAATCGAGGGCACTCTCCTTGAACTTCGGGCCATCCTTCCCGACGACCAGCGCGTACACCGGGATTTCCTTCATCTCACGGTGCACTTTAAGCTTGAACCGGTCGGCCAGCAACGCCAGCAACATCGGACGAAACTCGTTGCGTGTCCGGGCGCCATCGCCCTCAGCCTTGGCCTCTATGTCGTAAAACGCGGCGCCGTATTCCCCCCCGCTGGGCGGTGCAACCGTTGGTGCGAAGGTCACCTGGTAGTTCTTTAAGTTGTACGCTTCCATGATGAGGTGGACGACATCATAGGCCATGTACCTGACCCGCGCTCCGGAGGACGAAAAGTCGACCATTCGGCCTCGGAGGCCTTCTACAGGCTTGACCGACGCGACCTCAAAAGCCGGCGGCGACGGAGACTGGCCGAAAGCGGGAGCGAACAGGAGCATGCCCAGTAAGGAGCGAATCATGGCCAAGGTCCTTCCTTTCTGCCAGAGACGAGCGAAGTGAACGTCCCATTGAGACCACTTTGTAGTGGACCGGGATTTGGCACGCTATGCATATAGCACGAATCTTGTTTTCAGGCAAGCCTCGGTCTGGCTATTTTGAACGAAGGTCCTGGCATGTGGCGTTGCCGGAGAAATGCCCTGCGAACTGGGTCGCCCGGCGGTCTTGCCGGCGGTCGACGAACCAATTAAGCCGTGCTGTGCTTTGGACGATTGCGGCCAGCACTCTCGCCCAGCATCCCTACTACCGCTTCGCCCTGATAATGACCAGCGGCGCGGGCGTTTGCGCGCCACGGCCTCCGCCTCTGCCGCCACTGATGAAGGAGCCCGATGAGGGGTCCGAACCGTCGGGCGGAGGGCCGATGGCCGGGCGCGGTCCGGTGGGCTCCGCGGGGGCTGGCCGGCCTCCTCGGCCGCCGAAGCCGGGGCCGCCGGTCCTCTGTAGCTCGATCTGGTCCGCCTTCACGGTCCCCGTGTAAGCTACGTTTCCGGCCCTGAACGAGACGTTGGCGCCATCCACCTTCCCGTCTTCGATGGCCACCGGCGTCTCGCCTCCGCCACCGCGGCCGCCGCCACCGCCCTCGATGCTTCCGGTGAGCGCGCCGCCGTTCTGGTGGAAGGTGAAGACCTGGGAACCGCCGCCGAACCCGCCGCCACCGCGGCCGGCGGCAGCCGCTACGGGAGCCGGTCTCCACAGGCCGGTGATGCCCGAGCCCGCCGGAACCTCGCGCTCCCAAACCGCTACCTGCGGCCGCAGCTTCACGGCTTTCGCGGAGATGGTGACGCTCGCCGGCGTCAATCCCGGCGAACTGGCTTCCACCGTGATATTTCCCGCCGCCTTGGTGGATTGCACCAGCGCCATGCACAGCCCGGAGAAGGCTTTGCGCGAGCTGGCTTTGTCGGATTCGTGACAGGTGGGGTCGCCGTTCCCTACCCCGATGACTTTGCCCTGGCCGGTAACCCGGTAGCTCACCTGGTTATCGGCAGTCGGCACGGGGCGGCCCTGGGCGTCCTGCACCTCCACCGCGAACATGGCCACGTCCTCGCCATCGGCCGAAACCTCCTTGCGGTCCACGGTGAGCGCCAGCTTGGCCGGCGGTCCGGCGGTCTCGCGTTTGGCCGTGAGAACCTGTTTGCCGTCTTTGAATCCGCGCGCCTCAATCGCGCCGGGAGCGTATTTGACGTTCCACGCCAGGTGCGAATCCTTCTTCATGTCCTTGGCGCCCAGGCTCTGGCCGTTGAGGAACAACTCCACCCGGTCGAGGTTCGAGTGCACCCAAACCGCGATTTCCTGGCCTTCCAAGCCCGGCCAGTTCCAGTGCGGAAACAGGTGCAGTGCGGGCTGCGGCTTCCACCACGCCTGGAAATAGTAGAAACTGTCCTTGGGGAAGCCGCACATGTCGATGATGCCGTACTGCGAGCTGATGTTGGGCCACCCGTAGGGCGAAGGCTCGCCGCGGTAATCGAAGCCCGTCCAGATGTAGCCTCCGGCCAGCCAGGGGCGCGCGTTGCAGAAGCTCCACCAGCCCTCGCAGGAGGCGCGGCCGCTGGTGGTGTAGGGATCGTAGGAGCCTACGAAGCCGTGCTCCGGGTCCATCTTGTAGATGCCGCGGGTGGCCACCGCGCTCACGTTTTCCGTACCCATCACGGGAACCTTGGGGTTGGCTTTATGGAACGCATCGGCCGCCGGATCGGCGTAGTTGTAGCCCTGCACGTCCAACGCGGCGTAACCGGCCTTGCCCATGTTGCCGCCGCCGTTTTCGGCCATGCAAACCGGCCGCGAACCGTCGTGGCGCCGGACCAGGGCTTTCATGGTGGTCAGGATGGGCAGGCCGTACGGGCCATCCGCCGTGCCTTCCTCATTGCCCAGCGACCATATACAGACGCTGGGGTGGTTGCGGTCGCGCCGCACCAGGTTTTCGAGCTGCGAGAGGCCCTCGGGGTTCGACGACATCATGCGGGTTTCGTCGAACACCATCATGCCCAATTCGTCGGCAGCATTCAGCAGCTCGGGCGTAGGCGGATTGTGCGAGGTGCGCAGGGCGTTGCCGCCCATTTCCTGGAGCTTGCGAACGCGGAAGTACTGCACCGAATCCGGCACGGCCGCGCCCACGCCCGCGTGGTCCTGGTGATTGCAGGTTCCCTTCAGCTTGACGGATTTGCCGTTCAGCAGGAAGCCCTTATCGGCGTCGAACACGCAGGTGCGTATGCCGAAGGGCGTCTCGTAGCGGTCGGTGACGGCCGCGCCGGCTTGCACCTCGGTCACCAGCTTGTACATATTGCGCTGTTCGAGCGACCACAGCGCGGGGGACTGCACCACCACCTGCTGCTCGTAGACATGCTCGCCCAGCTCCGGAATGGACGCCGGCAAAGTCACCGCCCTGCCCACCGCCTTACCCGCGGGGTCGAGAATGGTCGAGGTGACCCGCGCGTTCTGCGCGCCCTTGCCGTGGTTCTCCACTTCCGTGCGAATCTGGACCGTGGCTGCGCCGGCCTGCACCTGAGTACGCGCAAACGTGCCCCACTTTTTCACGTGAACGGGGTTGGTCTTCACCAGCCAGACGTGCCGGTAAAGGCCGGCGCCCTCGTAGAACCAACCGTCGCTCTGGGTGGCGTCCACGCGCACCAGGAGCACGTTTCTGGCGCCGGGGGCGGCGAAATCGGTCACGTCGAAACTGAACGGGTCATACCCGCCGATGTGCCGGCCCATGTAGAAGCCGTTGAAAATGACGGCGGCCTCGCGGTAGGCGGCGTCGAATTCGATGGTGATGCGCTTGCCCGCGTCGGAGGCCGGGAGTTCCAGGATGCGGCGATACCAGCCGATGCTGGTGGCCGGGTAGGTGCGGCCCAGCGGGTAGAACCCCTTGCTCGAAAGCGCCCCGTCGTTTTGAAAAGGCAATTCGATGGCCCAGTCGTGAGGCAGGTCGACGGCTTCCCAGTCGCTGTCGTCGAACAGCACCGTGCTTACCGGGCCGAATCCGCCGGTCTTCGAAAAGTTGCCCCGGAAGTTGAAATCCCTTTCGGCGTCGGTGGCGTGACCGAGGTGGAAGCGCCAGCCGAAATCGAGCAGCAGGCGTTCCCGGCCGCCGCCGGGCGCGGACGCCGCGCGGGGCGCCGCCGGCGCGGCGGTCTGAGCCTGCGCCTCCTCGCCGATCATAGTCTCCGCCGCCGCGACCGCGGCCGGCGCCGCCAAGCTGCTCCGCAACACGTCCCGACGCGTCAAGCGCTTCATATCAACCTCCGAAAAAGAGAGAACTGCAACTGAAAAGCGATTCTAGCACTGGCTGGTGGGTCTTTGTTCTTACCCTCCCTTCTCCGAATTTCTCCGCGTCTCCGCGTCTCCGCGTCTCCGCGTCATAAAGAAGTCCCCGTGTCGGCGCAGGCCCCCCCAGCGGCCGCGGAGCCCATCACTCCCAATCCCGGTTCGTCTGGCTACTTCACCGCCAGCCAGGCCAGGAACAACCCGTCGGGCTCCACGTCTTCCCAATAGGAGATGAAGCGGCTGGTGACCTGGCGGCAGTGTCGCGCCAGGAGGCGCTCGAGCTCCGCGCGAGTGAACCAGCGCTCCCATTCGGGCGTCTCCAGGCGGCCCCATTGTTCGGCGTTCTTGTCGATGATGGCGATACGGCCGCCGGGCTTCACCACGCGGCATATCTCGGCCACGGCCTTCGCGATTTCGACCGCGTGCTCGAGCGATTCGGTG
The DNA here is from genome assembly GCA_963767595.1 of Terriglobia bacterium. GTDB lineage: Bacteria > Acidobacteriota > Terriglobia > Bryobacterales > Bryobacteraceae > BOG-224. The sequence goes on along the minus strand of CAVYEK010000019.1, from coordinate 274,508 downwards.
GCGTAGGCGCCGTCGAAGAAAGCGTCTTCGAAGGGCAGCTCGGTCATGGAGCCGGCGCGCGTATGGATGCCCTCGGGGACGAATCGCAGCATGGCTTCGGAGATATCCAGGCCCCAGATTTCGGCCTCGGGCTCGGCCTCCTTGAAAATGCGCGCGAAGCGGCCTTTGCCGCAGCCCACGTCAAGCACGCGCTTGCCGCGCAGGTCGCCCAGGTGCTCCCGAACCAGCTTCACGTGCCAGATGCGCGGGTCGATGGTGGAGGGGAAATGCTCCTCGTCGCCGGCGGCGCGGTCGAACGAGGACTGAATCCGGGCGCGAAGGTCGGGCGTGAGACGGGCGGACGGCGAATTGGAACCGTCCGCCCGGCCAGGCTTTGCAGAAGGCAGGCGGAACCGCCTGCCCCACCAACGGGTCATGCCTTAGGCCTGCGTGAGAAATACCGGCAGGCCCATCTTATGGTCGTAGGTGGGCCGGTAGCGGTCGGTGTTGTACTGCGTCGCGACATCCACGCGGCGCGGTCCAAGTTTCGGATCGGGAATCGGCGCCAGCGTGTAGCAGCCCTTGGCAAGCGCGGTCATGACCCCGTGTTTGCCTTCCGCGATGGCGTCCATCGCCATGCCGGCGAAGGTGGCGGCCACCATGCGGTCCACGAAGTCCGGACTGCCCGAGCGCAGGTCGTAGGTGAGGTCGCTGACGATGGTCTCTTCGCCGGTGGAAGCCTTGATTTCATTGCTGAGGTCTTCCGCCACGCTCATCTTCTTGCGGTGTCCGAACGCGTCCGCCTCGCCGTACTCCTTGACCGTGTAGCCTTCCCATTCGGCGCCTTCGGAGAGGATCACCAGCGAATAGTTGCTGGGGTTGTTGCGCTTGTCCTTCACCAGCAGCTCGATGAGCTTGGGCAGGTCCACCTTGTATTCGGGGATGCAGCAGCGGATCGAAGTGACGTAGGCGGTGTAGAGCGCGGTGTAGCCGGCATCGCGTCCGAACACGCGGAACACGCCGATGCGTTCGTGCGAGCCCACCGTGGTGCGTTGCCGCTCGATGGCGTCCATGGCGCGCGTGATGGCGGTGGAGAAACCGATGCAGTACTCGGTGTTGCGCACGTCGTTATCCATGGTCTTGGGCACCGCGATCACCTTCATGCCCTGGCGGTCGAGCTCCGCCGCGTAGCTCAGCGTATCGTCGCCGCCGATGGCCACCAGGTAGTCCAGACCGAGGGTCTCGATGTTCTTCAGCACCGCCGAGGCTCACGTCGAACACGGTGGAAGTGACGCCCTTCTTGGTGGTCTCCTTGCGGGGGAAATCCTGGCCTTCCAGAAGCGCGGGAAGCTTTTTCATCTTGGAGGGGTTGGTGCGGGAACTGTGCAGGTAGGTGCCGCCGGTGCGGTCGATGCTGCGCGTGTTCTCGCGATCGAGCGGCAGGATATAGCGCGCCCGGCTGGCGGGATCGCTGAGGTTGACGTGGGTCAAGCCCTCCCATCCGCGCCGGATGCCGACCACCTCGCAGCCGATCTCGCTGCCACGGTAAACCACCGTCTTGATCACGGAATTCAGTCCTGGCACGTCGCCGCCGCCCGTGAGAATGCCAATACGCTTCGCAGCCATGAGTACTCCTTCTGAATATGGGGTGCTATCGAATGGAAAAACTCATTATAGCGATAGCGTCGGCGGTCTGGGCCGCTTCCGGCCGGCCGGGAAGCGGTTGAAAAGGCGCCGATGGGATTTATTCTTCCCGGGCGGGCGCGAACCGTCCGTGGCGCAAGGCGAGAGTGGGCAGCGCCACCAGGTTCAAGGCAGTCGACGTCGCCAGCCCTCCCAGAATGACAACGGCCATGGGACCTTCGATTTCGCGGCCGGCTTCACCACTCCCGAGCGCCAGGGGAAGCAGGCCGAGCGCGGTAACGACGGCTGTCATGAGGATGGGGACCAGGCGCTCCGAGGCGCCGCGCAGCGCGGCTTCCAATCCCCACGTCACGCCCTCCTGTTCGACGAGATGCTCGAAATGGGAGATCATCATCATGGAATTTCGCATGGTAATGCCGAAGAGGGTCACGAAGCCCACCATGGCCCCGACGGTCACCAGACCGCCCGTGGCGAACACCGCCAGCACGCCGCCGACCAGCGCGAAAGGAAGATTCGCCAGCACCAGCAGAAGGTTGCGCGTATTCCGGAACACGATTGCGAGCAGCAGGAGAATGCCGGCGGCCGCGGCGAGCGAATGCACCAGGATATCGCGCCGGGCCTGGGCGCGCGCGGCCGAAGCGCCGCCCACCGCCGCATAGGTCCCGGCGGGAAAGGCGACCTTGCTTTCCATGGCGTGTTGGACTTCCGCCACGAAGGATGTCAGATCGCGGCCGCGGACATCGCAAGTAACCGCCTGGCGGCGCCGCGCGCCGTCGTGCAGAATCTCGGCGCGGCCGGTGTCCTCGAACACGTCCGCCAACTGGCGCAACGGCACGCGCAGCCCTTCTTGATTGGCCAGCATCAACCCGCCCACCGCCTCGGGATCCTGGCGGACGCGCTCGTCCAGAATGACCGCGACGTCGAAGACCCGGCCGGCGTCGTACGTCTGCGCGACGGGGCTCCCCTGGTAAGCGGCGCCCACCGCCTCCATGACGTCAACCGGCCGAAAACCGAATTGCTTCAGGCCTTCGGGCCGCAGCCGCACCACGATGCGCGGGGCGCCCGGCGGCGATTCCACCTGGACATTGGCCGCGCCGTGAATGCCGGCTACCACCTGCGCCACCTCTTTGGCTTTCCGGTCGAGAAGGTCGAGGTCGTCGCCGAAAATCTTGATCACCACCTCCGCCGTGACGCCCGAAATAGTCTCTTCGATTCGTTCGCCCAGGAATCTCCGGACGGCGAAGTAGACGCCGGGAAAGCTGGCGATGGTCTCGCGGATCTCCAATTCCGCGGCTTCCGCGTCCTTGCCTCCGAGCGGCTTCAATTGCACATGCATCTCTTCGTAGTTCACGCCCCAGGTGTCATCCGCCTGCTCGGCGCGCCCGATTTGCTGCGCCACCGCGCCAACGAAAGGTTTCTTCTTAAGCTCGCGAGTCAGCGCGTTGCCGAGGCGCATGGTTTCGCGAAGGGAGGTTCCCGGCACGGCCGACATGTGGATGATAAAGTGGCCTTCCTTCAGATCCGGCAGAAAGCCGCCGCCAAAGAAAGGCACGGCGGCGAGCGCCGCGGCGCAAAGCGCGCCGGCCGCAATCAGGAGCGGCGCGGGCCTTTCCATTACGCGGCGCATGAAGCGGCGGTAGCGCTCCTTCACGGCCGAAATCAAGCGGGTCTCTTCGGATCGGCCGGCTATAGGCGGCAGCAGGACCGCGGAAAGCGCCGGCGTCAGAGTGAGAGCCACCAGCAGCGACGCCAGGATCGAGAAGATGTAAGCCAGCGCGAGCGGCGCGAACAGACGCCCCTGAACCCCTCCCATGGTCAGCACCGGCAGAAACACCAGGGCCACCACAAACGTCGCATAGACCACCGCGCCGCGGACCTCCAGGGCGGCATCGAGAACCACGCGGAACGCCGGCCGGGGATTTTCGAGACGGCGGTTCTCCCTGAGGCGGCGGAGGATGTTCTCGACGTCGATGACGGCGTCGTCCACCACTTCGCCGATGGCGATGGCCAGGCCGCCCAGGGTCAACGTGTTCAGAGTGATGCCAAGCCACTGCAAACCGGCGATCGCCAGCAGCAGAGACAAGGGAATGGCGGTGAGCGAGATGAAGGCGGTGCGGATGTTGAACAGGAAAACGAACAAGACGGCGGCCACCAGGATGCCGCCCAGGACCAGGGAGTGGGTGATGTTTCGGATGGAAGTCTGAATGAAGTCGGCCGGGCGGAAGATATGGTCGTGCAGCGCGATGCCCTGCGCGGCGATCGCCGGTCTCATTTCGGTCAGCGCTTTCTCCAGACCCGCGGTCACGTCCAGGGTATTGGAGCCGTACTGACTCGAAACCTCGATCATCACGCCCGGCTGGCCGTCGATGGCTGCGTCCCCTACTTTCGGTTCGGCTCCGTCGGCGACGCGGGCGACGTCCTTCATGCGGACCGTGACGCCGTCGTGGCGCCCCAGGGTCACTTCGCCAAGTTCGGCGGCGGTGAGAGCCTGCCCCTGGGTCTGAAGCACGATCCGCTGGGTGGCGCTCTCCACGAACCCCGCTCCGCGGACCCCCGTGGAGGCGCGCGCGGCCGCCAGCACATCGGTGATCGAGAGATCGAACGCGGCCAGGCGTTCGGGGAGAACCTGGATTTGCAGTTGGCGCTCTTCTCCGCCGAAAATCACCGCCTTGGCGACCCCCGGCACGCCGATCAGCCGGGGGCGAAGGGTCCAATCGGCGAACGTGCGGATTTCCATCTGCGAACGCGTATCCGAAGTCAGCCCCACGATCAACACCAGACTGGCGGCGGAAGTGAGCGGCGCCATGACCGGCGCCTTTACGCCCTGCGGCATCTGGCCCGCCAGCTCTCCCAGGCGCTCGCTCACCACCTGCCGCGCGCGGAAGATGTCGCTCCGCTCTTCGAAATTGGCGGTGATCACGGACAGTCCCTGAACCGACTGCGAGCGAATCGATTCGAGTTGCGACACCCCGTTGATGGCGTTCTCGACGGGCCGGGTGACCAGCGTCTCCACCTCTTCCGGCGAAAGGCCGGGCGCTTCCGTTTGAACGATCACCTGAGGAGGCGCGAATTCCGGGTACACGTCGTACTTCGCCCGGGTGACGGCGTAGATCCCGTAGCTTATCAGCAGACAGGCGAAGGCAATAATCGCGCCCCGGAAACGGATGGAGAAGCGCACCAGTAGTTGAAGCATCTACGGCTGACTCTCTTCCCCAACCTGGATCTGCGACTTGAACTCCTCGGAGAGCAAAGTCTGGGCCCCGGTGGTGGCCACGCGGTCCCCCGGCGAAAGCGACCGTGAGAACCAGCCTTCGGCCGTGGGGTCCTCCAGGTTGGCTTCGCGACGGGTGAACTGATCCGCCGCGGTCCGCACGTAGACCCATGTCTTCCCGGATTGGCGCACCACGGCGGCGCGAGGGATCACGACGCCCTTGCGGGGCGCCCCGGGCGTCTCCAGGTATGCGGTGACCGAAAGGCCGGGCCGCAGCGTGAAGGAGGGGTCGGGAACACGAAACAGGAACGGCTGACCCTGGGTTTTGGGATCGACGGCCGCCGCGAGCGAGACCCGTTCGCCACGCACGGGCCGGTTTTCATAGCCCAGAGGCACGATGCTGGCCGCCGCTCCGCCGGCGACGACATCGCCGGCTGGAACGTCCACGCGAGCCAGCAGGCGGTCAAATCGCGCCACCCGCAGGATCGGCTGGCCGGCCTCGATGGACTCGCCGGGATGTATCAGCAACTCGACCACCTGGCCGCCGCGATCCACCGTGAGCGGCGCCGCGGCGCCGCTCATCGAAGCCAGCGACGATTCGATCAGGGCGATGCTGCGATCGGCCCCCGTCACGCGCGCCCGCTCGGCGGCCACGCGGGCTTCCGCCTCCTGCACGGCGCGATCGGAAACGTTCTTGTCGTCGGCATTCAACGTCCTGGCGCGACTCAGAGCGGCCTCGGCGGCGGCTTGAGCGGCCCTGCCCGCCTCGGCTTCGGCTCTGGCGGAAGACAGGCGGTCGGCCAGCGTGATGCGGTCGGCCGGGGCGAGCCGCGGTTCGATGGATCCCACCAGGGTCCCGTCCGCCACAGTGTCGCCGACTTCCGGCCATTGGCGTCCGGCAGCCTCGCGCGCGGCCCCGGAAACCGGAGCGCGCAGAACGAAAGAGCGCGACGGGTCCTCCTCCAGACGCCCGTATGCCACCGTTTGGCGAGGCTTGGTGACGGCGACAAGCGGCTCCGTCCGGATATCCAGGCGCCGCTGCATCTCCGGAGTGAATTTCACGATGGTTTCGCCGCCGGCGCTTCGGCTGACGCCCGATGCGCTTCCAATCGGCTCGTCGCTTTCGGCCTGGGAGGCGAGATTGGCCCGGTGTTCCAGGAAGGACCAGAGGAGCGCACCGGCGGCCGCCGCGACAATCACTGCGCCCAGGGTGAATTTGAGGACCCGTTTCATGGTTTGATCTCCGGATCCGGCCAGGCGGCGCCGGGTTCCAGCGGCTGCTGCGCGGCATCCTCCAGGGCGCCGAGCGCCGTCTGGACGCGGCGCATGGCGTCCAAGCGCGCCCGCGCCGCCACCGCGCTCTCGACCCTCACACTTGCCAGCGCGAGACGGTCTTCCTCTCCGGCATCGACGGCGCGGCGCACAGCGGCCTCGCGCTCCTGTTGCGTGCGGGCGAGCCGCTCGCCGGCATCGGCGAGCTCCGCCAACCCGCCCCGATAGCGGGCCAGCGCGATCTCCATTTCTCCGATCGCCTGAGCTTGCAGCGCATCGAAGCGCGCCTCCGCTTCGGCGCGACGGGCTTCCGCTTCGGCGATCGGGCCCCGGTTGCGGTTGAGCAGCGGAATGGCCAAGGACGGGCCGAATGTGATTTTGTGATGCCCCTCGTCGAAACCGTATCCGGGGCTGAGTGAAATGTCCGGATACTGATTGGCGACCTCCAGGCGCAGCCTGGCTTCGGCGGCCGCGTATTCGAGCAGGCCGCGGCGAATATCGGCCCGATGCAGAAGTCCGGCTTTCTGCACCTCGGCCAGCGGCGGGGAAGCGGGGGTGGCTGGCAGCGCCGCGGCATCCACGGCGGGCAAAGAGGGCAGTCCGATCGCCGCGGCCAAAGTGGCGCCGGCTTCCGCCACCGCCGTTTCGGCGGCCTTGGCCTCCAGCTCGACCGAGACCAGCGCCGCGCGCGCCACGCTCACGTCCGGCCGCGCCGCTTCTCCCACGCTCAAGCGCTTTTCCAGAATCGCGACGGCTTCGGCCCGCACATCGCGTTCGTTGCGCAACACCTCCAGCGAGCGCGCCGCCATCACGTAGTCCAGCCACGCGGCGCGGACCCGGCTGCGAACGCGCCAGGCAGTTTCGGCTACCTGGACGCGGGCCGCCTCCGCCAGCTTTTCCGCTTCCAGAATGCGCCAGCCCCGCTTGCCGGCGGTTTCCAGGGTGATCGCCGGGTCGAAGTGAAAGACCACCGGCGATTCCGGCGAATTCGTCCACCCGCCGCCCAACGAGAGCGACGGATTGGGTCGCGCCTTGGCAGTCAGAATCGCGGCCTGTGCGCCGCGGACCTGCGCGCGGGCCACGTCCAGATCGGGGTTGAAGTAGAACGCCACCGCGGTAAGGTCATTGAGGCCGAGCCGCGGAGGCGGCCAGTCAGCTCTCTTCAGGAACGAGCCAAGCCCGGCGTCGTTGAGCGTTCGCGCGCGAAACTGCTGTTCGGAGCGGGGCGGATCGAGCGCGCGGGAATGGTATTTGACGCATCCGGAAAGCGCCACGGCTCCAATTGACGCCAGGATCAGCGCCGCCTTGCGAAGATAGGCATGGCCTTCGGCGGTCGGCCCTTGCACGAGGGTCATGATAGCAACCGGCGGCCGGCGCGTGAGGGGCTCGATGCGGATGGGCGCCGGGCTGGCGGGGCTGAAGAACGGGCGCTCCCGTTACTGATCCTCGGTGGGCTTCTCTTCGAGGTGGTCTATGACGACCACGGGCTGCGGCTTTTTGGTGGTCTCCAGCTTGAGGCCGAGCTGCTTTTCCATAGCCTCGAAGATGGTGTAGCCGGCGGTGGGTTCGGCCGCGGCGGGAAGGTCGCCGCCTGGCGGTGCGGTTTCGACGCCGCGGGCCAACGCGGTCGGCATGGCATAGGTGTAGGTAAACGAAAAATCCCACGCGCCGTTGAGGCCGGTGGCGTCCGAAACCGGCCCGCTCAACCCTATGCCGTTGGATGACAGCCAGTCCGCGAATTGCGCCATGGTGATGTTCTGGCACGTCATCATCAGGGAACCACCCGGAGATCCGGCTGGCGCCGTTGCCCTTTTGCACGAGGTGCGGGCGGCCGGGTCGGCGGTTTTCATTTTGGGCTTGGCGGCTTGGAGATTGTACCCGGTTCCGGGCTGTTGATCGAGGTGGTAGACCAGCTTGAACCGGTCCTTGAGCAGAGCCTGCAAGGGCGCTCCCATGCTCATTATGTCTAGCGGCGCGGTATCCGGCGGCGTCTTGGCCACGATATCGAAACGGGCTGAATCGGCCCACTTCGGCGTGCCCGTGATTTGCGGGCTGCGTCTGCTGAGCGGGTCCATAAAAGCGTACATGAGCAGCATGCGCATCGGGTAGCCCCGGAGGTTTAGCCGTCCGCCGGGCTGAACCTGGAAGCCCCCGTTGGACGATCCCGGATCGCTGGGCTTGACGCTGGCGACATCGAACTCGGTAGCCGGTGGAATCGGCGGCATGGCCTGGGCGAGGTCGGGCGCGTTCGCGCTGGGCGTCCGATTGACGCTATCCACCACGAGCACGGGCGTGGGAATCTGCCGCGGTTCGAGCTTCAGGCCGATGCTTGTCGATTGCGTCGGCCACCGTGACGCGTTCGGTGGACGAGGCGCCGCCTGTTGGCAAGCTCATCGAAAGCGACAAGCTCAGGTCGAAGTTCCAGGCGCCTTTCAGACCGGTCTCCTCCAGCACAGGGCTCGTGCCGATGTTCGAACCGAGCATAGTGTGCAGGCCCTGCACGAACGCGGCCATGGTTTCGTTGCGGCAGTTATAGGTGAGCATCGTGTTGGAGCCGATGGCGATGCGCACAACGGCTCCGTTTATGCTCGTCATGAGCATCCCCCCGCCTTCGGGCGGCGGGCCGGAGGAAGATTGCAGTTTGCACCCGGCCTCCTCCGTACCCGCGGCTTCTTTGAGCGCCGGCTTCTTGCCGGCGGTCAGCGCGTAACCGGCAATGGACTTGGTTTCTTTGCGCGTTACCAGCTTGAAACGGTCTTCCAGAAGCGTTTGCAGCATCAACTTCTGGTCATCCGGCGAGGTTTCGCCAGGCAGCTTCGCCGTGATATCGAAACGGTCCATTTCGAGCCAGCTCGGGCCGCCCAGGATCTTGTCGGCGTCGAAGCCGTAGGCGGTTCGGACCAGGTCGATCATCGCGGCGCTCTTCAGCTCGTAACGGTTGTCGTGGACCGGAATGATCCGAAGATAAGGGTATCCGCCAGGGGCGGCATGAACATCCGCGGCCAGGAACTTAGGCCGCGTATCGGCGGGCTGGCCGAAAACAGTCGAACAGAATACGAATATCAGAATGGCTCCCAGGATCGCTCGTTTCATCGAAGCTAACTCCTTTGCTCAAGGATCTTGACTCAAAACCTAAGGCACTACCAGCACTGGCGCCTGCCAAAAAGCGGCTTTGTGCCCGGTTGCATCGAGCACGCTCACTTCGCAATCGTACTCGCCGGGCTTCAACTGGCCGAGCGAAAAGCTCAGCTTGATCGGCAGCATGTGCGACTTCAAGTCGAGGCCATCGGCGATCTTTACGGGCGGCGTTTCCATCACCTTCGCCTGCCCGCGAACGAAGGTCACATAGGCTATCAGCGGCTGCGCCGTGGTGGCGCCGGGTTGGTACGCTTCCAGGAAGACGTACATATCGCTGGTCGCGTGGAACACGCGGGTGACGCTGGGAATCAGCTTGATTCCATCTTGCACCAGCGGGTTCGCCGCCTGAATCGCCGCGGCCTGCGCGGGCTTGCCGGCGGTCGCCAACGCATCCTTCAACGGCGCGCGCTGGCTGCTCAGCACCACCGAAGTGATGGGGACCCGCTGCTGTTCCTTGTTGAGGTACGGAATGTCGAACTTGCCCTCGTACGTGCCGATCCGGCCGGTTGCGCTGTCGCGCGCCAGAACCTTGATCCGGTACGCTCCCGGCAACAGCGTGTAGCCGGTGTCGTATGAGATGGGCCGCGTGGCCAATTCCGCCGCCGTCTGGTCGCTCAGCTTGATATCCATGTAGTCCCGCAGGTTCTGTATGGTAGTGCCGTGATCGTCCTTGATCTCGCCGATGAAATCGATCATGGCGTGGTCGGCGCCGCGCCTCTTGGCAAGGGCCAGCTCGCTGCCCGGTATCTTCACCATCACGGGGGTGAAGTACTCCGCGTTGTCGAGCCGGAAGTAATTGACCTCCATGGCCATGGTCAGCTCCGTGACCGGGTCGCCCATGGCCAGCGCTTCTTCCAGTTGGCGGTCTTTATCCGCGGCGCTGAACTTCCCGAACTCCTTTCCGGCGAAATAACCCTGGCGGAAATCGAGACTCGCTTCCGCGTTCCCGGTGAGAGTCACTTTGATCCGCCGGAACTTTCCATCGAGCGTCGCGTTGGCCGAGTAATACCCAATGATGTAGTAACTGGCAATGGATTTCTCGGCGTTCACGATGCCCACCGAGAGGTCGTTGAAGTCGAGAAAGGCCTTGCCGCCCGTATCGCTGGCCAGCGTGTAGAGAGTGTCCTGCGAGCCCTGGAGACTCGCCAGCGTCCCCAGACCGCCGGAATACATGCCCGCGCCGCCCTGCGATCCGCTGATAGCGTTGCCCAGCGGCGAGGCCGTCGCGAGGCCGCGCGCATCCACCGGCCAGAACGAGACGCCGGCACGGATCGCGTCGTTGATGGCCCCGCGCAGTTGCGCCTGATTGTCCAGACCGTTCAGTTGCATTCCGCTGGCGAAATAGACCAGGACCTTCTTTTCGCTGAGCGTGCCCAGCATTTTCGCGGCTGTCTGCAGGGCGGCCAATTGACGGTCGGTATTGAAAATGTTGAACTCGGAATCGTCCTGGCCGAAGGCCGCGCCGGTATCGGAGGCGACCGCATTCGTCTCCCCCGAAACATCCTGCTCGCTGGCGGCCATGGACGCCAGGATCGACTGGAGTCTCTCCCGGTCGGCGGTGAAGTCCTGGAGTACCCGAACGCTTGCGCCATCGTACTCGATAACGGCCACCACGTCCGCCGGGCTCATCTGGTCGCGGAGGAATTTCCGCGCCGCGTCGAGCGCCCGGAACTGATCCGCCTGCGGCATGGACTTCATGTCGAAATACAGCGCCAGCAGCCTGCGGTTGCGGTAGCGCACGTTGCCCGGCGCCTCCGGCGCGATCTGCACTTGGGTGAGGGGGGCCACCGGGGTGGCGCGCCGGCTCTTGCTCTGGGGCGGGCGCCGCCTCGTCGATGTTCTGGTATTCGAAGAAAGCGATGGTCTGCGGCTTGCCGTCCTCGGTGACCGCGAAGTCTTCCTTGGTCAGTCCGCCGATCACCTTGCCGCTCTTATCCTTGACGCCGACTTCTTCGATCACCAGATTGGCGCTCGCCGTGAAGGTAGCCCCGGCGGTGGCGGGCTGCACCTGCGATTGCGCTTGCGGCCTCTGCGCCGGCGGCGGCGCGGATTGTTGCGCGAACGCCAGCAGCGGCACAGCCGCGCATAGCGCCCAGCGCCGCCGGAGGAGCGGATTTCCAGAATCTCGTCTCATCAGAATGTCAGCCTCATCGTGGTGGTTACCGTACGCATCCCGTTCACCTGGGAAGGATATCCGAATTGCGGGCTGGTGATGATGGCACTAACGCCGGTCACCGCCACGTGATTGAGCGGGTTGTTGGCGTCGATCCGCGCGTTCAACGTGAACCGGTCGCCGAGGCGGAACGAACGCTGCATGGAAGCGCCCATCGAGAACTGGTCCGGTCCGCGCATGGAGCGTATGCCGGCGTTGCCCCACTGGCCGGGAGGCGGCGCGGCAACCGCCCCGGGGTTCAGGTAGTAACCGGCGGGCGCGGCATAGAGCGAGGCGCCGGTATATTCGGCGCGCACCGTGCCGTTCAAAGCCGTGCCTGGGATGATGGATGCGTAGATCGGCGTCAGCGGAAGCCCCGATCCTAAGTTGATGGTACTGAGGAAAGTCCAGTCCTTAACCAGCAAGCCGCGCCAGCCGCCCAGCAGAGTCCCGCCCTTCACCCCCATCCCGGATGTGTATTGCAGACTGAGATTGAGAAGATGCCGCTGATCCGAGGTTGAAGGTCCGCGTTCCCCCCGGAGATCGCGCCAGTTCTGGGCCAGGCCGCCCAGCGCGCCGCCTCCCAGGGAACCGGCGTCGTCGATCGCTTTGGCGTAGGTGTATTGCGCCTGGGCTTGAAACCCGTTGTGCAGCCGCCGCCGAAGCTGGAAGATGCCGGCCTGGCGCTCCGAGTCGGCCCCGGACGCATAATACGCGAAACCGGAAGGGCAACTCGGACACGGGATCGTTGCGCCCGACGGGTACGTATTCGGAGCGAATGCCTGCAATTGATGCGTCCCTTTATTGCCGCTGTAGGCCGCCGCCATTTGCAGCGAAAACGGCAAATCGCGCTGAATCGCGAGACTCCATGCCTGGACATAGCCGGGTTTGAGGTTGGGATCCGCCGCGAAATTCGTGGTGGTGGTGTTCGGGGGCGCGTAGAACCCGCTGGCGAGCGTCAGCGGGGCGGCGGCCGTGTTGGCAACGCTCAAGGCGGTGGAAAGCGGAGACTGCTGCTCCATGCGGCTCACGAACGGCTGGTAGATCTGGGTGTTGTAGGCGATTCCGTAGCCGCCGCGCAGCACCAGCGAGGATCTCGCGGACGGGCGCCACGCGAACGCCAGCCGCGGCTGGAACTCGTGGTAATACGGCCGGATCAGCGAAGCGGGATAGCTCATTCCGGTCAGAGAGCCTCGGAGCGCGTTCGGGCCGGTCGCCAGAACCGGAGCGATGGCCGCGAATCCGGGCGCCACGTCGAGATTCACCAACCGTCCGTATTTCTCCGTGAGGGGCGAGGTAAACTCCCAGCGCAGACCGAGGTTCAGCGAAAATGCCGGCGAGACGCGCCAATCGTCCTGCGCGTATAAATCGGGCTGTTTCGCGCGCAGATATTTGTCGGCATTGCCGAAGGCGATGGCGCTGGTATCGGGAATGCCGGAGAGGAAATCGGCGAAGTCGAATCCTGTCCCCGGCGTGGCGGCGCCGTTGGTAATAAGCCCCGTAGCACCTCCGTTGAACGTAAACGTCCCTCGCGGATTGGTCTGCGACAGGGTGTTGAACTGCTGCCAGCGGAGGTCCCCGCCGAACGACGCATTGTGACGGCCGCGGCTCCACGTTCCTTGAAACGAAAGCGCGTCAGTTTGATTGTGGGTGACGGATGCAATGGCATCGCTCAGTCCGGAAATTTGGCTCTGGTTGAATCCGAGCGAAGGCGGTCCCCAGTAGAGGGGAGACTGGTTATTTCCTTCAATACCCGCGAGGCCCGAGACATTCAGCCGATCCGAAAAATAGGGCGCCAGCCGGTTCGAGTTGCGGCTGAATTGATAGGTGAACGTGCCGAAGAGCCGCGAGCCGAACGTGCGCCGCCAGGAGACGCTGCTATTGATGCCCCGCGAACGCGTCTGATTGAGAAAGCCGAAGATGTTATTGCTGTCGCCGCGCGTATCCGAAATCGCCAGGGCGCCCTGTATGTAATTTCTGCGCATGAAGTTACGGCTCAGGCGCAGGTTCACGCTGTCGGTGTGCGTGTTGCCGATAACCGGGATCTGGTAGTTGTAGACCGAGCTCCCGGAAAAGTTGGGCGCCGGATAATACTTCAGAAGAGAAAGCGCCTGCGGGCTGATGGACGGGAGCTGGTTGCCGGGCAGCGGATTCCCGCTGATAGGGTCGTAGAGCGTCACTGCCTTGCCCGCGTACAGCGCTTGCGAGAAGTCCCCCGCGCGCTCGGCCAGGGTGGGCATCAGACCTGTGGCAACCTGCGGAGTCCGGTTATCCACCCGGGTGTACTGCAATGTCATTTGCGGAGCGTTGCGTTGTTCGATCAGATGCGGTATTTTGAGAGGCCCTCCCACAGAGAACGTCCCGGTCATGTTGTTGAACGCCGGTTTGGGGGTGGCCTGGCCGGTGAGCGAGTAACTCGCGGCGTTCAGCGCGGAGTTGGAATCGACCAGAGACAGCGCATACGTGTACAGGGAGTAGCCTCTCCTGCGGTTGTTTCCGAAGGCCGCCAACTGCCCAAACGGAGATGCGCTCCCGTTATTCGTGCTGCCATTGATCAGGAATCCGTCGGCCGCGCGCTGGTTGAGATCGCTGGTGGCCGCCGGCGCGGAGTCGGCGGAGAGGTCGGGCGCACTGGCGGTGGCGTTCAGGTCGGTCCGCTGAAACGGCGTGGACGCGGCTGCGGGCGTTGCGGCTTTCTTGGCCGCCTTGCCATTCGCGCCGGGCGATGGAGCGGCGGCTGGCCCGGAAGCCGCTGTAGCCGGCGGCACGGCCGGAGCGGCGACGGTGACGGGCGCCGTCGTGGCCGCCGCGGGAGCGGGAGTGGAAACGGCCGACGCCCCCATTTCCTCAATCGGCAGCATGGTCATTTCCAAGGCCGGTCCCGGCAAGCCCGTTCCGGCCGCGAGGTCTTTCTTGACAGGCGCGAAGCCCGGCTTTTCCACCTCGACCGACCAGACGCCCGCCTCCATGTCCGGAAAGGAAAAGGCGCCTTGGGCATCGCTTATAGCGGAGACCGCCTTACCGCCCTGCCGGGCCGTGACAGTCGCTCCCGGCAGCGGAAGGCTGTTAAATGTCACCTGGCCGCGGCATTCCGCCGCAATCACCGGGAGCGATAGAAGAAAGGCGATTACTGCGATCCAAACGGTCTGGTTCATTCGCATAGAAGCTCGTCAATTTTCGGCAGGTCTCCGAACATGTGATTGTTTTCTTAAGGCCGCGGGCCGGACATGTCCGGCCCGCAGCGAGGAAACTGCGGTAAGTGCAGCTCGCCGGAGCGAACGGTGGGGCGAAAGGGATGGATACGAAACCTGTTGTTGCGAGCGCGCGCGACCTTGGCGTCTGCCAGGCTTTCGATATCTTGATGGCCCACATGCGGATTTCCGAAGCAAAAGAAGGGCCGAGATCTCTTTGAGATCAGTTCTTGCGTGGAACTGCCGGCCGGCCGGCTCCATGCAGCGGCTGACCCCGGCGCCAGCATTCCTTCGGCGGCCGTATGGCCGGGCCTGTATAACGCAAAGGAACGCTTCGGCGTTCACACGATTCGCTACTGAACATTAGACGATTCAAGCCGCCATTTTGTTTACCTAAAGATAAACAGGTTTTTATAGTGCCTTTTCACCACACCTGTGAAGCGGACCAACTACGACACGGGCCAGCACGGGTCCGGTAACGCCGAGTTCCTTCCGAGCGCGAGGCTTTATCTCAACCGAATAATCCTGAATCCCGAAGTTCGAGGCCTCGTATCAGGGCACGGCTTCAGCCGTGCCGCAAACGCGAACACCCGGAGGGCTTTAGAAGCCCCTGTCTTCTCAGGAGGATGAGGAGAATTTGCGCCGGGTTGCCCAAGCAGGGGCTAAAGCCCCGGGGATGCTGCCTGATCGGCACGGCTGAAGCCGTGCCCTGATACAAAACGTGCTTTTTCAGGGAAACAGGCTGTGGGAATCCAACCTTTCCGAAGTTACCTTCGTAATTCAGGATAATTACCCACGCAACCGGCCGCGCTTTACGAGGTCCGCTTTGATGTTCTCAAGCGGTATTCCCTTTTCCTTACGGCCCGACTCCGATATCAGCCCGTCCCAGAAATCCTGCAATCGCGCGCCGTGTCTTTTCAGATCGATCTGAACAGCCACGTTGCGGCCTTTTTGATCGGTCACGAACTGGATTCCGGTCACACGCAGTGACTCCTCAGTCCGTGCGGAAGCCATTTTCACTCTGACAGCTTCCCCCTACACCCACCAAGCGGCGGCGGCCTTCTCCTTGATGACCAGGCCGTTCAGGAAGGCGGCGGCGCGTGAGAGGCCTTCTTCGGGCGAGAGCAGGCTGTCTTCGTGCTCGATGGAGAGGGTGTAGTCATAACCGAACATGCGCAGGGTGGAGACGAAGTCGCGCCACCAGCTTTCGCCGTGGCCGTAGCCGCAGGTCCGGAAGATCCAGGCGCGGTTGCGTTCGTCGGTGTAGCTCTTGGTGTCGAGCACGCCGCTCATGGGCAGGTTGCGTTCGTAGATCTGCGTGTCCTTGGCGTGCACATGATAGATGCAATCGCCCAGAACGCGGATAGCGGCGATGGGGTCGATGCCCTGCCAGAACATGTGGCTGGGATCGTAATTGCAGCCGACGGACGGTCCCGCGATGGCGCGCAATTTCAGCATGGTCTCGGGGCTGTAGACCACGAACCCCGGATGCATCTCGATGGCGACTTTCACCCCGTGATCGGAGGCGAACTTCCCCCGCTCGATCCAATACGGCGCCACCACTTCCTCCCACTGCCACTTGAGGATTTCGAGGTAATCCGGCGGCCACGGGCAGGTCACCCAGTTGGGCCATTTTGAGTTGGGCGAATCGCCCGGGCAGCCGCTGAAATCCACCACCACGGGCACGCCCAGTTTTTCGGCCAGCAGGATGGTCTGACGGCTCACCTGGCTATCGTGCCGGGCCTGCTCCGCGTTGGGGTGGAGCGGGTTGCCATGGCAGCTCAGCGCGCTGATGGTGAAGCCGCGGTCGTCCAGCTTTTTCTTGAACTCGGCCAGCTCGGCGCGGTTATCGAGCATGGAGAGCTTGCAGTGGGCCCCGCCGGGATAGTTGCCGGTACCAAGCTCCACGGTATGGATGTCGTAGGTTGCGAGCTTCTTGAGGACGTCTTCCAGGGGAAGCTGCGCCAGCAGGGGGGTGAATACGCCGACTCTCACGAGATTTCTCCTTTACGGACGATGATGTCTTGACGCCTTCAACAGGATATCAGACGTATGCGCCGGCCAGAAGACGATCTCGGCATTCCGATGGGGCGCACGCGGCGGAAGGGGACCCATCGCCGGTCCCAATTTGACAAACATCGCCCCCGCCGATAACTTTGAACCGAAGGAGCACATGCATGTTGAATTCTAATGAGGGCATCAAGCGGCGGAACATGTTCGGGATGGTGGCCGGCACGGCCGCTCTCGGGTCGTTGCTGGCCGATGGGGCCGCCGGCGCTCAGTCGCCCCAGCCCGGCGGCGTCAACCGGAATTCGGCGCCCAGCCGGTTGCAAATCACCGATATGCGGGCCATCCGGATCGCCACCAACTTCGATTATCCGATTATCCGGATCGATACCAACCAGGGCGTTTACGGCCTGGGCGAGCTGCGCGATGCGGGCAACGAAGGCATGGCCCTGGTGCTGAAGCCGCATATCGTGGGCAAGAACCCTTTGAACATCGAGCCCATTTTGGACAGCGTCCGCAACTTCGCCGGGCAGCGCCGTTTCGGCGGCGGCTACAGCGCTCTCGATATGGCCTTGCACGACATCTCGGGCAAGGTATTCGGCGTGCCTGCCTGGCGGCTGCTCGGCTCCCAGTACCGCGATCGCGTTCGCTGCTACTGCGACACGACGGAAACCGACGATCCCAAAACGCACGCCGCCCGGATCCTGGCCCGCAAAAAGATGGGGTACACCTTTTTCAAGATGGACCTCAGGCCCTGGATGATCCAGAAGACGCCTGGAGCGGTGAGTTCCCGCGGCCTGGCCACCAACAAGGGACTCCAGATATATGGCGAGCATCTCCAGGCCGTGCGCGACGCCATCGGCTGGGAGGCTCCTCTGGTGGCGCATCACTTCGGCCCCCTGGACGTGAAAGACTCCATCCGCCACGCCCGCGCTTTCGAACCGTATGAACTCGCCTGGGCCCAGGATCTCCTGCAAGTGGGAACCCTCGGCACCGGGGACGCCCCCAAGAATTGGCGCGCCTACAAGGAGATCAAGGAAGCCACCGTCACGCCCATCAGCGCCGGCGGAAGTCTTTTTGGCCTGGAGGAGGGGTTCCGGCCGTTCATCGAGAACAACGCCGTGGACATCGTCGGGCCGGACCCGCTGGGCGTGGGAGGCATGCGCGAGACCAAGCGGATTGCCGACCTTGCCTCGATGTACGGGATTCCCACGGCGATCCACTTTGGCGGCTCGCCGGTGGGCTGTATGGCGGCTGTGCACGTGATTTCCACGCTCAAGGACTTCCTGGTGATGGAGAACCACGCCGCCGATATCCCGTGGTGGGGGGACCTGGTGACGGGGCCGGCCAAGCCCATCGTCCAGAACGGCTACATCCGAGTGCCGGATGGTCCGGGCCTGGGTGTGGAGCTGAACGAGGAAATCTGCCGGGCGCACCTTCGGGTTCCCGGGTACTTCGAGCCCACGCGGCAGTACGATAACTTCATTCTCGACGAATTCAAAACCGGCGGTCCCTATCCGCACCTGGACCCGGACGGCAACCCTACAAACGCTCCTCAAACAGCGTGACGATGTGGTGGTTGTCCGCGGGCAGTTCGCGGACGCCGGCGCTTTGCCTCACGGCGCTTCGAGGGAGGTGTTCTGCGCCGTAATCTGCTGGCCTTCGTTGTCCCGCACCACAATGCGGACCAGGTAAGGGCCGGGCTTGACGATGAAGTCGCTGCGCATGGTGATTCCGCTTTCGCGGTTCTTTTCGAGCGTTTCGCCGGTCATCTTCAGGTCGAGAACCTGTTCCTTGCCGGCCACCAGCTTCCCGTCGGAGTCGAACACCGCCGAGACCAGCCGGACCTCGTTGCAGGAGCGTCCGTCGGCTACCCGGAGCTTGAGCTCCTTGAGGGATACGCGCGCCCACACGATGATCTGGGACTTCCCGGCCGGCTGCTTGAAGGCGCGGGCCAGCAGGTCCACCGGAAGCTCGCTCAGCTCCTCGCGGGAGAACAGCGCGTTGCTCACTTCCTGTTTGGCCTGCTCGACGGGGTCGTTCAGACGTTTGGGCGCAAAGTAGCCCAGGCGGGCCTGCACGTTCAGGCCTTTGGGCGCGGCAAGCTTCACTTTGAGGGCGTGGTACTTGCCGTCGAGCTTCAGGTTCTGCGGGGTGAAGCCCAGGACGTAGGTGAATTCCGGCGCGGCGGCCAACTGCTGAAAGCCGCTCTCCAAGTCGTTGCTGTTCTCAAAGAACCGGCCGCCCGTACCGGCGGCGAGCTCGGCCATGACGTTGGTTTCCGCGGAAGCGGCGGAACTGGAGAAGGAGGTCTTGAGGAGGGCCGCGTCGGGATTGCTGTCGGCTCTCTTGCTGGCGTCCAGGCCGGGGTCGGTCCACAGTCCCCGGGCATCGAGCGCGCTGATGGTCACTTTGGCCTGGATGGCGTACTGCATCAAGTCGTTCGCCTCAAGCTGCGCACCGGGCTTGAGAAACCCGGGGGACACCAGCACGATGCTTCGCTGCCCCGCCCGCACCTCCAGGCCGCGGATGGCGTCGCGCAGGGCGATGAGCCCCAGCCGGCCGTCCTCCTCGGTCGCTCTAAGGACGCGGCGCGCAGCCAGCATGGCTATCACGTTAAGCATTTGCTGCGAAGCGCCCGGATTGCACTGCGCCGCATCGATGACGGCGGCGGCAATGGCCATCCCGTCGTTCCCATTCACCATCCTGTCGGCCTGGTATGGGCTTATCTCGGGGCACTCTCCCTGGAAGTCCATGCGCCTGGGCCGGGGCATCAGACGAGCCAAACCGGCCTGCAGGAGGTCCTGATCGGCCGTGAATTCCACGGTGGTCACCCCGGAGGTGGAGTAGATGGCGGCCCGGTCCGTGGGGCGCAGCGTGGAGGCCAGGCGCCGCGCGGCGGCGGCCCGCACGCGCATCAGGTCCCCGGCGCCCAGGTGGAGATCGTCGAAGACATAGGCGATGTAGCGCTCCGGCATGGCGGTGGCCGGCGGGCTGGCGGGGCCGGGGCCGCGTCCGGCGGCGGGCGTTGTCCGGCCTTCCGCGCCGCCCGAGCGTTCCGCGGAGAACTTGGCGATAACCTGCGGCTTGTTGTTGTCGAAAAGCTGAAAGTCGTCCTTGCCCAGATTGCCTATCGCGCGCCCCTGGGCGTCCCGCACCACCACTGGAATGGTAACGAGCTGGACAGCGGCCTTGAACGTTACCGTCTGGTTCCGGGAGGCGATCTCGGGGCCGGACTGGCCCGTGGCGGGAGCAGTTCCGGATTGCGCCACGAGCAACCCCGCGGCCATTGCCGCCATTGCCACGGCGCCAAGGGCCGCCCGCCAGCCAGTACCGAAGGGCATGTAGACACTCCACCTGACCCAATCCCGAGCCAGATCTTTAGGGCGACAGGGCCGCGCGGGCGGTTACACTATCTCGACTGGCGGGCGACCTTGCGAAGTGGAAAACGGCCCGGCCGTCCCTCGGATTGCCTCCGAGAACCGCCGGCGGGCAGGGGCGTCGCGGAACCGGATTTCAGGCATCCAAGCAAACGGAAGGCGCCACCCGCGGGGTCCCCCGACCCTCCTGGTCCGGGGACGACGATTGTCCGCCAAGCCAGAGAATCAGCCCCAGCACCAGCGTGGCGCCCACCAGCACGCCCACGACGACTGCCAGCCGGCGCCACCCTTTGCGGAGACGGTCGGCCCGCGCCAGCGTTCTCCCGAAGCGTACGAATCTGACGTTGCAGCCGTGACATCGGAGCATGGACCCTCCAAACAGCGCGACGATTCGCTCAACCGGACCGCGCCGGTGGGAACGATGCACGCGCGGCGAGCCGCAATTGGAACAAGTTGGATCTCGTGGCATGGCTGGATCTCGTGGTGTCTCTATGCTCCGGCCGCCGCCGGGAGTTTGGCGGACAGAGAGAACCGGGGCTGCGCGGATTCCACGGCCGCCCCCAGGTTGGCCAGGTCCGATTCCGCCAACTGCGCCAGCATTTCCCGGCTGGGCGCATAGTCCGGGACCATCGCTTTGATTTCGACCAGGAGCGCGCACAGGTCCCGCCGCTCGCAGGCTTTTCGCAGCGATCCCAGGTGGCGCATGGCCTGGTCGAACGGCAGGCACGCTCCGACGAACACGTTGATCTTCCCGTGCCCGGTGGGTACGATCTGTTCATCCACGAGATTCAACTCCTCGTAGAGCTTTTCGCCCGGACGGATTCCGGTAAACTCGATGCGAATATCCTCTTCCGGTTGCAGGCCCGAAAGCAGGATCAGTTGTCTCGCCAAATCCACGATGCGCACCGGCCGGCCCATGTCCAGGACGAAGATCTCTCCGCCCCGGCCCATGGTCGACGCCTGCAACACCAGTTGCGCGGCCTCCGGGATGGTCATGAAATAGCGTTGCATTTCGGGATGCGTCACGGTGACCGGGCCGCCGGCGGCGATCTGCTCCTTGAAGATGGGCACCACGCTGCCGTTGCTGCCCAACACGTTCCCGAAGCGCACCGCGACGTACCGCGCGCCGCCGTTTTGAAGGGAGCGTACGATCAGCTCCGAGACCCGTTTGGTGGCGCCCATGATATTGGTGGGGCGGACGGCCTTGTCGGAAGAGATCATGACGAAGTCCTCGGCGGCGAATTCCGCCGCGATGGAGGCCACGTTGTACGCCCCAACGGCGTTGTTTTCCACGGCCTCGAACGCGTGCGACTCCATCATGGGCACGTGCTTGTAGGCCGCCGCGTGGTAGACCACCCGGGGAGCGCGCCGGGCGAATAGCTCGCGCAGGCGCTGGCGGTTCTGGATATTGCCGATCTCGGCGTGGAACGCCACTCCCGGGAACCTCTCGCGGATCTCCCGCTCCAGGTGGAACAGACCCGTTTCGGAGGAATCGAAAGCCACCAGCGCGGCTGGCCGGAACCCGGCGATCTGGCGGCACAACTCGGATCCGATGGAGCCGGCCGCGCCGGTCACCAGCGCCGCACCGCCACGGAGTTTCTCTCCGATCCGCCGGCGATCGAGCTCGACGGGCCCGCGGCCGAGCAAATCCTCCACGGCTACGTCGCGGATTTGCGATGCCATGGCGCGCCGCGAGACGATCTCGGCTATCGCCGGCATCGTCCGGAAGGAGGCGCCGGCTTGCCGGCAGCGCCGGATGATGCGGGTCATTTGCTCGCCGGTCGCCGAAGGTATGGCGATCAGAACCTCCCGCGCCTGGTGCGCCCGGACCAGGCGCGCCAGGTCTTCGCCGCCGCCGCGAACCAGAACGCCGTTGACGGTCATGCCGCGCTTGTTGCGGTCGTCGTCGATGAACCCGCAAACCGACGGATGGGAAGAGGCGCTGGAACGGGTCTCGCTCAATAGCAAGGCCCCGGCCGCGCCGGCGCCGTATATGAAGACGCGGCGCTGCTCCGAAGCCCGCGCGTGCGAGGCCACCTCGAGCAGCAGCCTGGTGACGGCGCGAACCCCGCTGGTGAGCAACAGCGAGATCAGGAAATCGATGACCAGAACGGAGCGTGGAAACGTTTGCAGCGAAGCGGCCAGGAGGACCGCCGAAGCGGCCGCGGAGCCGATCGCGCTGGCCGCGGCCAACCGCACCAGGTCGGGCGTGGCGAAGTAACGCCACATGCCCCGGTCCAGCCGGAGCCAGTGAAATGCGGCGATTTTGGCGATGACCCAGACGCACACGGCGGTTCGCAGGGCCGGGAGCATCCGCTCCGGAAGCGCGAAATCGAACCGCAGAAGAAAAGCGGCGACCCCCGAGGCGACGAACAGGCATGGCTGGAGAATCCGTATGGTCCAGATATGCGCCAGCCGCTTCCGGAAGACGCCGGCAAGAAGGACCGACAGACTGTTCATGGTTTGCATGGCGCTCAGGGGGCGGGCTCTGCGCTACATCGGACGGGCCGTTCGCCGGACGCGGAAACCGGCGCCGAAACCGTCCGCCGGAATTCGGCGACGCGCGCCGTGACCGTCACCGCCGCCGGCCGGTTGGACATCGTTTCCGCACCGGGGAGAGGGTTGGATGCTCCGGTCAACTGGCGGCCCCTTCCGGGGCGCCATAGCGCCGATAGTAGTTCGGACCATAGTAGTGGTAGTAGTAACCCTCGCTCGAATCGGCGCGAACCTCGTTCATCACGATTCCGACCACGTTGGCGCGAAGGCGCGCGAGCGTCGCCAGCGCGGATCCCAGCGCGTTGCGATTGGTCTGGCCCGTTCGCACGACCATCAGTACGCCATCCACCGCGGTAGCCATCGCCATGGGTTCCGGAAAGCCCAACAGGGGAGGAGAGTCCAGAATCACGAGGTCGTATTCCTTGCTGGCCTGTTCCAACAGCCGGGCCAGCTCCGAGCCGATCAGGTCGCCGGCGCGCCGCGAGGGCGATCCGGCTGGCAGCACCTCCAATCTGGGAACCGCTTCCACGCGAATGCGCGCTTCGCGCCAGCCAATCTCGCCGGTCAGCACGTTGGAGAGGCCCACGGTGTTGGGCACCCCAAGCCGCCGGTGGACGCTCGGCCGCCGAAGGTCCCCATCGATCAGAAGAGCGCTGCGGCCTTGTTGCGCGTGCGCGATAGCCAGATGCGTGGCGATGGTCGACTTGCCCTCGGCGGGCACCGCGCTGGTAACCATCAAGGTGCGCAGGCGGCGGTCGAAATCGGCCAGCAGAATCGAGTTACGCAGCGTCCGGATGGCCTCTTCGTAGCCGGTTACCTCGCGCCGGCCTGGCGTGCGCGTGAGAACCAGCGCGCAATCGCCCCGATCCGCCCCGGCCGCGACCGTCCCGCAACGCAATTCCTTGAGCTTCGGAAGCGTGCCTATTACGTCCGTGTTCAGCATCCTGGCCACCTGTTCGGGGTCGCGGACGGCCTTATCGAGCACGCTGCTGACAATCGCCACACCCACGGCCAACAGCGTGGAACAGAACAGCGCCAGCAACAGGTTGAGCTTCAGATTCGGAAACACCGGCCGGGCCCCCGGCCGCGCGGGGTCGGCGATGCGAATCGCACTGCTCTGGAACCCCGCGTTGATCCCGGCTTCCCGGATCTTGGTGATCAACTCCTCATACAACTTCTTGTCGGCCTCGGCTTCGCGCTTCAGCGTCTGGTACTGGAACGATCGCGAATTGATCCGGTCGAACTCCGCTTTGGCTTCCGCCACGGCCTTGTTCAGCATGGCCTCCCGGCTCATCGCGTCCCGGTACTCCACGCCCACGCGCTGGACTATGTTCTCGCGGGCGCTTTGGATCTGGTCCTGAATCTCGGTCACCTGGGTGGCCGCCTTCTTGTGTTCGGGATGGTTCGGGCCGTAGTGCGCCGCCACATCGGCGAATTTCTGCTGCGCTTCGTCCAGGCGGTCGGTGAGTCTCTTGATGGTTTCTCCCTGCGAGGAGACCTGCAGCGCCTCCATGGCTCCGCCGCTGACCGAACGGTAGGCCGTCTCTTTGCGGACGCGCTCGGTTTGCGCGTTGGTGAACTCGGTGTTCAACTGCAACAGGCGCGCCGACAGAATGCTGGTCTTCTCCTCCGGGTTGATGACGTTCAGTTCTTTCTCGAACTGGGCCACCGCGGCGCCGGATTTCTCCATCTTGGCGCGGAGTTCCTCCAGTTGCTTTTCCATGAATTCCGCGAGATTCGCCGAGGACTGGAAGCGCAGCGTGTAGGTATGGTCGCGATACGAAGTGGCCACGGCGTTGGCTACGTCGGCCGCCAGCCGCCGGTCCGGCGAGCGGTAGCTGATGAGCAAGAGGTACGTGTTGGCCGGTCTCGTCACCCTCAGGTTCTTCAGCAGGACGGGGGTGTCCTGGGAAAGCCCGTCATCGTCCTGGCCGGCGCCGGCCGACTCTTCTTCACTTTCCCGCAGATGGTAACGGTCAGCCACCGGACGCAGGACCGAATCCGACCGGATCAGCTTGATCTGGGTAGCCAGGAACTGGTCCGCGTCGTTGGGCGCGGCTCGTTCCGCATCCTGGCCGATCACCCCGGAAGGAGTCTGCCGGTCCACATCCATGGTGGCCGTGGACTCGTAAATGGGGGTGACCCGCTTGGAAACAATCAGCGTGCCGAGGGCCGTCATCAAGACGAAACCCATGATCTTCCAGCGGTGCCGCCGCAGGATCCAGAGATAGTGCGACAGCGGCAAGCTGGGCTGTTCAGGCTCGAAATCCAGAACCGGGTTGGGCGCGCGGAACATTCCCGGCAGGTTCCGTCCATTCTTCTCTTCCCCCGACCCGAGGAAGCCACGAATCAAGTTGGTATCCGGCATTCATCCGACCTCGCTTTTTCTCAACGGACCAGCGCGTAAATAAGGGCCGTCGACGCGGCCCCCCCAAGCAGCAGGATCTTCTCCAGGGTGGCCATGGACAAGCGCTTTCCACTGTTGTCGGGGATGTAGAGGATGTCGTTCGCCAGCAGCGGCACATCCGGGGCTTTACGCTGCAAAACCTGTTTCAACTCCACGGCGATCTGGCTGTTGGAACCGGCCGCCTCCTGGCGGTAGATGAACGCCTGCCTGGCGGCGTAAGGCGTCAACCCCTCGGACTGGGCCAGGGCTTTCAACAGGCTCATGCCGGAGCCGTCCAGCAAGGGAAAGGCCCCGGGCCTCTTCACGTTCCCAACCACGTAGATGCGGCCCGCTTCGGGAACGCGGACCTCTTCCCCGCCTTCGAGGAGGATATTCAGCCGGGAGTCCGCGCCCGCGATCAGGGTTTGCGCGGGAATGCGCCACGTCAGGGCGGCCTGGCCGCTTCCCGCAGCCTGCCGGCTGACCAGGATTTCGCCGCCGGCTTCGGGCATCAATCCCTCGGCCCGGGCCAGCGCCTCCAGCAGCGTCACCGGGGTATCGGCTTGAAACGTAAGCGGGCGTTTCACGGCTCCCACGACGCTGATCGGCCGGCTGGCATACTGCGCCACGGTCACGGTCACGAAAGGATCCACGATCAACTGCTCCTCTTGCAACGCCCCGGCGATGGCCGCTTCCACCTCCACGGGCATCGAGCCTTGGGCCTTGACTCGCTGCTTCAGCATGGGCAGGCGTATGTAGCCCTCGGAATCCACCCTCGCGCTACGGCTCAATTCCGGCGTACCGTATACCGAAACAGCCAACAGATCGTTGATTCCGATCCGCTGAATCGGCAAATTCGCGCCCGCCGCTTCGCGGGCATCCGCCGGCCCTCCCTGTCCATACGAAAGCCCCGCCAGGGCCAGCGCCAAAAACATAGAACGTCTCATCGTTTCGCTTTGCCTCAGAATGTGCAGTCAATTCAATTCCCGAGCCCGTGCGAGGGCGACTCCGCCATTCCGGCCCCGCTCGAGAACGTCCCGACTCGGAAAGGGCGTTGGCTACCCGCACGAATGTTCTATCGGAGGCGGAGGCGCATTGCTGTATACCCGAATCTTGTTTTCATCCCCCCGGCCCGCTGGCGGGGTGTCCCAGGCGCCAGTACCCGAAAGCGCGATACGTGGCGAAAGAACCTTAGCCCGCTTGGTACCGGTACAGCGTTGGCTAGTGCTCCGGGGAAGCCGCGGCTAAGCTCCAAATCATGGGGAAATCAGGTTTTCTGCTGCTGCTACTGGCTGGCGCCCTGCTTGCCGGTCCGCCCGGCGATCGAGCTGCCGCAACGCCGCCGGCCCCGATTGTCGCCGACGGCGCGGGCTGGCTGGCCCCCAAATCCGGTCCGCGCCGGCCGCTCTCCAAGCGGCTGTGGCAGGTCAGCCTGGCGGGGGTGGCCGCGGCCAACGCGCTCGACGTGCAGTCCTCCTGGGGCAAACACGAGTTGAACAGCGCCCTGGCGGGGCCGGACGGCAGTTTTGGCGCGCGGGGAACGGCGCTCAAGCTGTCCATGCAGGCCGGCATGGTGGTGGTCGAGCGCCGGCTGCTCGGCCACAGTCCCACAGCCAGAGGCTATCGCGCGGCCGCCATCGCGAACTTCATCGTCGCTTCCGTAATCGGCGGGGTTGCGGCGCACAACTACGGCGTTCCCCAACCTGTTGGCCGGTAACGGTGGCTCCGGGGCGGCGGGAGAACCGTCGTACCATGGCAGTGATGCGCATCCAACTGGCCTTCGGCAAGACCGGACTGGCCGTGGATCTTCCCGAGGGGTATCGATACAGGATGCTCGAAGCGCGCTCCGCCACTCCCCTGCCCGACGCGCGGAGCGCGCTTGAAGTGGCGCTCGACGAACCTATTGCCGCGCCGGGCATCGAGGAACTGGCGCGCGGAAAGCGGAGCGCCGCCATCTCCGTGTGCGACATCACGCGCCCGGCTCCCAACCGCATGACTCTGCCGCCGCTGCTGGCTCGTCTGGAGCGGGCGGGCGTGCCGCGGAACAACATAACCATTCTGATCGCCACCGGCCTGCACCGGCCGGCCGGCGAGGCCGAAATTCGGGAGATTTGCGGAGAGGAGGTCGCCGCCGCCTATCGCATCGAAAACCACCACGCGCGCAACCTGGGGGAGCATCGCCCGCTGGGATCGACCGCATCCGGCGTCCCGGTCCACATCGACGAGCGCTTTGTTTCCGCCGATCTGCACATCACCCTGGGGTTCATCGAACCTCACATGATGCTGGGATATTCCGGGGGCCGGAAGCTGATCGCCCCGGGCCTGGCCGCGCAGGAGACCATCAAGGTCCTGCACAGTCCCAAATTCATGCGCGACGCGCGGGCCGTGGAAGGCGCTATAACGGATAACCCGCTTCACCGGGAGCTGCTCGAAATCGCGCGCATGGCGCGGCACGATTTCGCTCTCGACGTGGCGCTGGCGCGCGACCGTTCGATCGCCGGCATTTTCGCTGGGCGTCCGGAGGCGGCCCACGCGCGCGGCGTGGAGTTCGTTTCACGGCTGATGCTGGAGACGCTCGAGGAGCCCGTGGATGCGGCGATCACCACTTCCGCCGGCTATCCTCTGGACCTGACGTTTTATCAATCCATCAAGGGAATTACGGCGGCTTCCCACATTCTCAAGCCGGGCGGCCGCATTCTGCTGGTGGCGGCGTGCGAGGAAGGCGCCGGCGCGCCCGAGTTCTCGGACATGCTGCTGGCAGGCGAAAGCGAAGCCGCATTCCTGGACCGCATCGCGGATGCGCCGGTGGTGGTGGATCAGTGGCAACTCGAGAAGCTGGCCCTGGTGACGCGCCGCAGCGGGGTCTGGTACTACGTGCCGGGCCTTCCGGCCGAATACCGCTCGAAGCTCTGGGGCCGCTGTTGCGCGAGTGCGGAAGCCGCCATCCGGGAATTGACCGGCGGGCTGGCGCCGGGCTCCGCCATCGCCATCATTCCCGAGGGGCCTTACGTTCTGGCGAAGACGCGCGCCGCGGGGTTTCCCGCCGTCTGAATCGCCACCAAAGGGCGCCTTGGCGGACAAGAGCGTCCGCCTCGCAACTTCGGGCGTGGTAAGTTGGGTTTATTCCATTGGCCCCCGGAGCCGAGGATTTGGCTCCGGGCCGCCCTAACTGCCGATGACGCTCGACGAACAACTTACTTACCTGCGCCGGGGGATGGCGGAAATCATCCCCGAGGAAGATCTGCGCGAGCGGCTGGCGGAAGCCGCCAAAGCGCACCGCCCGCTGCGCGTGAAGCTGGGGTTCGACCCCACCGCGCCGGATCTGCACCTGGGGCACACGGTGGTGCTGCGCGCGCTCAAACGCTTCCAGGACCTGGGCCACACCGTCATTTTTCTAATCGGGGATATGACCGCGCTGATCGGGGACCCATCCGGCCGCAACGCCACCCGGCCGCCCATGACCCGCGAGGCCATCGACCGCAACGCCGAGACCTACAAGCAGCAGGTGTTCAAGATTCTCGACCCGGACAAGACCGAAGTCCGCTTCAACAGCGACTGGCTGGCCCCGCTGCGTTTCGAGGACCTGGTCCGGCTGTGCTCGCGATATACCGTGGCGCGCATTTTGGAACGGGACGATTTCGCCAAACGCTACAAGGAAGGCGCGCCGATTTCGGTGCACGAGCTGCTCTATCCGCTGGCGCAGGCGTACGATTCGGTGGCCCTGCGGGCCGATGTCGAAATGGGCGGAACGGACCAGAAATTCAACCTGCTGGTGGGCCGGGAGATTCAAAGGGATTTCGGCCAGCCGCCGCAGATTGTGGCCACCACGCCGATTCTCGAAGGCCTCGACGGGGTGAACAAGATGTCCAAGTCGCTGGGCAACTACATCGGCATCACCGAGCCGCCGGAAGTGATGTTCCGGAAGGTGATGCAGGTCGGCGACGAGCTGATGTGGCGCTATTACCTGCTGCTGACCAGCAGGACGGAAGCCGAAATCGCGGCGTTGCGCGCGGCGGACCGCCCCATGGAAGCCAAGATCGCGCTCGGCAAGCTGATTGTGGCCGACTTCCATTCGGCCGCCGATGCGGAGCGGGCGGCCGCGGAATTCGACCGGGTGGTGCGGCGCAAGGAGCTGCCCACCGAAATCGAGACCGCGCCCATGCCGGAGGGCGTGCACGCGGCCAATGGCCTGCGGGTCGACAAGCTGCTGGCGCGCATCGGCTTGGCCGAATCGGTGGCCGGCGCGGTGCGCAAGATCAAAGCGGGCGCGGTGGAAATCAACGGCGAGCGCGTCAAGGACCTGGCCGTGCCCGACCCCGCCGTGGAGCTGGTGATTCAAGTAGGCAAGCAATGGCGCAGAGTCACACGATGAAGCCGCGGGCGGAGACCCGAAAGCCGATATGGCCAGAAAACAATTCGTCTGGAAGCTGAAGCGCCGCGAGATCCGGCTGGGCGACCACACCGCGCTGATGGGCGTACTCAACGTGACGCCCGATTCGTTTTCCGACGGCGGCAAGTACCTGGACCCGGATCGCGCGTTCGCTCGCGCGGTGGAGATGGAGGAGCAGGGCGCGGACATCATCGATATCGGCGCCGAATCCACCCGGCCCGGCTCGGAGCGCATCCCGGCCGCCGAGGAATTGCGGCGGCTGGTCCCGGTTCTCAAGCGCCTGCAGGGCCGGCTGAACATCCCTATCGCGGTGGATACCTATAAGGCCGAAACGGCCGAGCGCGCGCTGGAGCTGGGGGCGGAGATTGTGAACGACCCCTCCGGCCTGACATTCGAGCCGCAGCTCGCGCGGGTGGCGTCGAACTTCGATGCCGGCCTGGTGTTGAACCACATGCGCGGCCGTCCGGAGACCTGGGCCAAGCTGGCGCCCATGCAGGACCCCATGGGGTTCATCGGGCGCGACCTGGAGGCCACCGTCAGCCGCGCGCGCCTGGTGGGCATCGACAAGTCCCGGCTGGTGATCGACCCGGGCCTCGGCTTCGGCAAGCGCAAGGAACAGAATTCGCTGATTCTGGGCCGGTTGGGGAAGCTGGCGGCGATGGATCTTCCGATTCTGGTGGGGCCGTCGCGCAAGGAGTTTCTGGCGCACGCCACGGTGGAAGAGACGCGCTTCGCCACGGCCGCCGCGGTGGCCATCGCGGTGCTCCATGGCGCGCATATTGTGCGCGTGCACGACGTTCGGGAGATGCGGGCGGCCCTCGATGTGGCGGATGAGGTAATCCGCGTGCGCGACGAGTGAGTTTCGGGAATCCGGTGGCAGGCTAAAGCATGCCCCACGAGCGTGGACGCGCTTTGGCATGCCCATGATTTTGGTGGAACTTGATGCGACCCTTTTCGTCTAAAAGGAGTGCCATGAGGATAGCGCCGGTAATCTTCGCCCTGCTGACTTGCGCGGGGTTCGGCCAGACGCCCAGCCGTGTGGGGGAGTACGCTCTCATACTTTCAGACCCTCCGGTGGCCGCCAAGGTGGCCTCGCGGGCGGAGCTGCGGGGCGCCACCGCGCAGGCGCACCTCGGGCGCGTGGTGAGCGCACAGGCCGCCGTAAAGGCCGAGCTGGCGCGCCGCAAGACGCCGGTGCTGGGCGCCACGCAGATCGTTCTGAATGCCGTCTTTGTGCAAGCCACGCCTGAAACGGCGGCGCAATTGCGCGCCATTCCCGGCGTCGCCGGCGTGGTCTACATGCCGCCGCTCAAACCCGATCTCAATACCGCCGTCAACCTGATCAATGCGCCCGCCGCATGGAGTCTGATTTCCGGCGGAGCGGCCAACGCCGGCGCGGGGATCAAGATTGGAATAATCGACTCCGGAATCGACCAGAACCACCCGGCATTCCAAGACCCCAGCCTGACTCGGCTGACGGGTTTCCCGAAGAACAACACGGCCTACACCAACAACAAGGTGGTTGTGGCCCGGAACTACGTCAGCCAGACGCCCTATCCCGACCCGAATTCCGTCAACAGCCTTCCGGACGATACCTCGCCGGCCGACCGCAACGGTCACGGCACGGCCATCGCGATGATCGCCGCGGGCCTCCAGAACACCGGACCTCTGGCCACCATACAGGGCGTGGCGCCGAAGGCCTATCTGGGCAACTACAAAGTGTTCGGCTCTCCGGGCGTGAACGATGTGACTTCCTGGTTCAACGCGGGAGTAATCCAGGCTTTCGACGACGCCATTTCCGACGGCATGGATATTGTGACGCTGGCCATGAATGAAGGCGACGGGGCATTTAACGGACCGCTCGACGTGGATGCAACCAACTGTCACGATCCCGGGCCGGTCTGCGACCCACTGGCCTATGCCGTGGAGCAGATGGCGTCCAAGGGCATGGTGGTGGTGGCGGCGGCCGGGAACGACGGCAATGCGGGCATCAATTTCCCCACCCTCAGCACCATCCACACCCCGGGGACGGCGCCCCACGCGATCACCGTGGGCGCCACCACCAACTCCCACGCGCTCTACCGCGCGGTGGTCTACCCGGCGGGAGCGAGCGCGCCGACCACCGTCAAGGCCCTGCTCAGCACCGGCCCACAGCCCCAGCAGGCGATTACGGCGCCTATCGTAGATGTCACCCTCGTGGGAAACAATGGCCTGGCGTGTACCAGCCTGCCAGCGGGATCCATGGCCGGCGCGATCGCCCTGGTGCAGCGCGGGACGTGCGACTTAAGCGACAAGATCACCAACGTCCAGAATGCGGGGACCCAGAACGCGCCCGCGAAAGGGGTGATACTCTACCAGCCCAGCGGGCAGGAACTGCCTTTCGCCGCCGCGGCCGACGATACGGGAATTCCGGCCATGGGGATCGGGTATTCGGACGGCTTGGGGCTCAAGTCCTGGGCCGACGCGAATCCGGGCGTCTCTGTGACGCTCGACCCGGCCATCACCGCATACAACTCGACGGCCGACGCGGTGGCCGATTTTTCTTCGCGCGGGCCGGTGATCTCCACCTTCGGGTTGAAGCCCGAGTTGGTGGCGCCGGGCGTGAACATTTACACGGCCACGCAGAAGATCGACCCCAACAGCCCTCTGTACCACCAGTCGGGCTATACCTTGGCCAGCGGAACCAGCTTTTCCGTGGCCATGACGGCGGGGGCGGCGGCCCTGGTGAAGCAGAAACTCGAGCAAGCCAACCTGGGGTTGGCGCCGGCGCAGATGGCGGCGGCGGTGAAATCCGCGCTGGTGAACACGGCCACCCAGAATGTCACCGATACCAACGGAGGCCAGCCGCGCCTGAGCGCGGTTGGAGGCGGCAAACTGAACGCCGCCAATGCCCTGGGCGCGACGCTGTCGTTCGACCCGGCGACGCTCTCGTTCGGCAGTGTGACCGCGGGCGCCCTGCCCGGCAGCATATCGTTTACGGTGACCAATACCGGCGCCACCGCCCAGACGGTCAGTTTCTCGGTGAACCAGCTTGTGGCCGATGCGCGAGCCTCCGTGACGGTCGCCCCCTCAAGCGTGCCGCTTCAGCCGGGCGGCAGCGCCAGCGTGCAGGCCAAGCTGGCCGGCAGCCTTCCCCTGGCGGGCGCCTACGACGGGTACATCGTGGCCACTTCCGGCAACCTCACGTACCGCGTACCCTACCAGTATCTGGTGGCCACCGGGATTACGGCCAACATCTTTCCCATCAAGAACGGCGCTTTCGTCGGCCAGGTGAACGACACCGCCTGGCCGATCGCGCTGCGCGCCGTGGACGCCTCGGGCGTCCCAGCTCAGAACGCGCCGGTGTTCTTCACTCCCCTGACCAGCGGCGGCGTCATAGCGCTGGCGGACGCATCGACGGACATTTATGGCAATGGGGGAGCGCAGGTCAACCTGGGCGGCACACAGCAAGAGTACGGCTTCCAGGAGACTGTCGGCGGCCTGTCGTACACATTCAACGGCTACGCCCGAGCCATGTTCATAGTGCCCTCGAACAGCATTGTGGAAGCCGCCACCTCGCAGATCCCGCCGGGCTTCGCGGCAGGCTCTTACATCTCCATCTATGGCAGCAACCTGGCGCCGGCGTCCCAGGCGGTCTCCACGCCGTCGCTGCCCTATTCGCTCTCCACCACAAGCGTGGGGTTCTACGCGGCCAACGGCCGCTTCCCGGGCCGTCTGTGGTTGGTCAGCCCAGGCCAGGTGAACGTGCAGATTCCGTGGGAGCTGCAAGGCCAGACCTCGGCCCAGTTGGCGTTTAGCTCGGGCTACACGTTCGGCGATGCGGTCACCGTCCCGCTGGCGCGCTCGACGCCCGGCGTCTTCACCAGCCTCAACGGGGCCGCCATTCTCGACGAAAACAACAGTCTGATTAGCGCCGCGAACCCCGCCAAGCGCGGCCCCAGCCACGCGATCCAGATATTCATGAACGGGCTGGGCCCGGTGAATGCGCAACCGCCAACCGGAGAGCCGACGCCCTATCCGGCCCAGACCGGCGATGGCCTTGTGCGCACCCTGGACACGCCCACGGTGAGCATCGGCGGCGTGCCCGCCACGGTGTTCTTCAGCGGGCTCACCCCTCTCTCGGTGGGCCTGTACCAGATCGACGCGTCACTGCCGGCCAATACGCCCACGGGCTCGCAGAACCTGCTGGTCTCCATAGGCGGCGCTACCTCCATCGCCACCAGGATTTCGGTGCAGTAAGGGCCTGGTGGGG
The DNA here is from genome assembly GCA_963767595.1 of Terriglobia bacterium. GTDB lineage: Bacteria > Acidobacteriota > Terriglobia > Bryobacterales > Bryobacteraceae > BOG-224. The sequence goes on along the minus strand of CAVYEK010000019.1, from coordinate 241,010 downwards.
CAGACGCCCGGTTTTCGCCGTCCGCCAACTTCGAGGCCGTGAGGCGCTCCCGTCGCGCCCCGGAGCACCCACGCTATGATTAGAGGCGGGGGACTCTCGGAGGATCGCGGTCGATGAGGGCATCCCCCGACCGTACGCTTTTCCGCGACCGGCGTCTCCGTTCCCGTATGGACATCTCCGCCACGCGCCGCAAGATGCCCCCCTGGCTGCCCCAGGTGGCCGGCTACTGCCTCTCGGCCGGATGCCTGGCGTGGATCCTGCACGGGTATCCAACCGGCGATCTCCTGCCCACCATTCGCGCGCTCGACTGGCGCTGGGTCACCCTGGCCGTGGTAGCGGACTTGGCGGTTTACGTGGCGCACGCCTGGCGCTGGAATACGCTGCTCGCCCCCGTGGCGCGGCTCAGCTTATGGCGCACCGTGCAGGCCATCTACATCGGGCTGTTCGCCAATGAGGCGCTGCCCCTGCGCACCGGCGAGGTGATCCGCTGCTACCTGCTGGCGCACTGGAACGACCTGCGGATTTCGCTGTCGCTGGCTTCGGCGGCCGTGGAACGCCTCATCGACGGCATCTGGATGATGGCTGCATTTCTCATCACCGCGTCGTTCGTGCGAGGAATTCCCTGGAGACTCACTCTTCTGGTCGAGGTGTTGGGCGCGCTGCTCGTGCTGGGGGCTTTGGCTTTGGTCTGGATCGTACTCCACAAGCAGCACGTTCACGCAGCCGTAAGCGAGGGCCGCTGGGCCGCCACCTTCCGCCACGTGGTCGAAGGCCTGCACCTCATGGGCAATCCGAGGACCGTCGGCTGGACCAGCCTGCTCAGCCTGCTGTACCTGGCGCTGCAGGTTCTGTCGTTGTACGCGCTCATGAAGGCGGACGGGTTGGATTACTCCTTCTGGGTGGCCGGCGGCGTCCTGGCGCTGGTGCGCCTGGCCACCGTGGCGCCGGCCGCGCCCGGCAACGTGGGGATCCTGCAGGTAGCGTGCGTGGAGGCGCTGCGCCTGTTTGAAATGGACAGGAACGAGGCCAAGACGTTTTCGTTCATCATGTACATCGCCTGGACGCTGCCGCTGCTGGCGGGCGGAGCCATCGCCCTGGCTCTGGCCGGGGTCAATCTCGGCGATGTCCACGACCGCGCCAAGCGGGGCTTCCACGCAGCGCACCTCCCGGGGCATGGGAAGCGCTGAGCTGAAGAAGAAGTGCGCCCGCCGCCGCGCCGCGTGCAACGCGCCCAAGGCGGGAGCCCGAAGCTCCACGCTATAATTGTCCCAATATGACGCCAACCGAAAAAATCTGGCACAACGGACGCTTCATCCGGTGGGAGGAAGCGACCATTCATGTCCTGTCGCACGTGGTGAGCTATGGATCCTCCGTATTTGAAGGCATACGGTGCTACTCCACGCCCTCGGGTCCGGCCCTGTTCCGCCTTGCCGAGCACGTCCGCCGCATGGTGGATTCGGCCAAGGTCTACCGCATCGATATCGGCTATTCGTCCCAAGATCTGGCCGAGGCCATGAAGGAAACGGTACGCGTCAACAACCTGGACGCCTGCTACGTGCGCCCCATCGTCTTGCGCGGCTTCGGAGAGATGGGTGTGAACGGCCTCCAGAATCCCGTCGAGGTCTTCATCGCCTGTTGGGAATGGGGCCAGTACCTGGGAGAGGAAGCGCTGGCGCAGGGCGTGGATGTGTGCGTCTCCAGTTGGAACCGGATGGCGCCCAATACGCTGCCGGCGCTGTCCAAGGCCGGCGCGAACTACATGAACTCGCAGCTCATCAAGATGGACGCCCTGGCCAACGGATACTCCGAAGGCATCGCCCTGGACACCGCCGGATACGTGAGCGAGGGCTCGGGGGAAAACATCTTCGTGGTGCGCGACGGCAAGCTCTACACTCCGCCGTTGGGGGCTTCGGTGTTGCCCGGCATCACCCGCGACAGCGTCATCAAGCTGGCCGGCGACCTGGGAATGCAGGTGGTGGAAACCCTGGTGCCGCGCGAGCTGCTCTACATCGCCGACGAAGTATTCTTCACCGGCACGGCCGCCGAGATCAGCCCCATCCGGTCCATCGACCGCATCACCATCGGCCAGGGACGGCGCGGTCCGGTGGCCGAGGCCCTGCAGAAGGAGTTCTTCGGAATCATCAACGGCGCAACCCGGGACCGCTACGGATGGCTCTCACCGGTACACGCGCCGCAGCCGGCGGCGGTGAGGTAGAAAACAGAACGGCTGCGCAGCCGGAAAGCCACCTCCCCCGAGATTTGCCCGCCTGGCTGCGCAGCCGCCCAAGTAAATCAGACTCTCTTTTTGTACACGCTCCAGCGGCCGAAAGCGAGCTTCTTTTTGCGCCCGCGAAGCGTTTTTCAACAAGTTTTTCGCCGAGCGGGCCGTTGCACTTACAAGCCCACGCTTGTGGCAAACCTGTGAATAAAACAAGCGGGGGCTGAACTGTATCCTTGTGGGGCAGGCGCTTCCGCCTGCCAACCAGAACCGCTCCTCTACCGCAGCAGCGCTTCGGCCCCGCGTTGGATCAGAGCCGCCGCGGCCACCCCGGCCAGGGCGGAAAGAACAGCGGGGGCGGCCCCGCGGCGCTTCCACTCCTCGTGAACCGCGTGGTAGCCCAGGTAGCACAACCAACCCGCCGTGAGGCCCACCGGATAGGTGGTCCACGCTGTTCCGAGCAGCGGCGCCAGGCACAACCCGGCCGCGCCGCCCACCAGCGTGGTCCCCTCCGCAATGGCGCACCAGCTCAGGACCTTGGCCCGCCCTTTCACCGAGACGCGCAGTATCCCGCCCAGCGCAATGCCCTCAGGGATCTTGTGGATGGCCACCGCCAAAGGCACCGCCACGCGCAACCCCAGGGGGGCCGAGAGTTGCGTGGTGGCCACGCTCCAGCCGTCCATGAAGCTGTGCATGCGCGGCGGCCGCCAGAAGCGGGCCGGCGAACCCGTGCAACTCCGTGGCGCAGGCGTTGTGATCGTGATCGTGCGCGCAGGTGGGGCACACCGGATACACGTAGCGGTTCACCACCAGCAGCAGCGCGTAGCCTGCGGTGAACACCGTGAGCGCCGGGATCCAGCCCGATTCCAGGGCCAGCTCGGGAACCAGGCCGAACAGAGCCACCCCCAGCAGGATGCCCGCGCTGAAGGGGACCACCAGGCGGGCGCGCCGGTGCGCGCCGGTCAGCCACAGCCCCGCCGCGGCGCCGCCCAGCCCCACCACCGTAGCCAGGGCGGGCGCGGCCATTCCGGAGGAGGGAGGCAGGGTCAAGTCTCTACTGTAGCAATCGGGGGGCGAAGAATGCCCGCGGGACGCGGGCATGGCAGCCTGGAAGGCCGCTCAACGGCGCCGCACCGCCCCGCCGCGTTCATTTGACAACACTTGCCTCCTGTCCTTATCATGAGATTTCAATATTTCTGCGTTTTGGCGCTCCTCGCACGCGCCTGTTTGCGCCCAAATGGCAAATCGTCGCTTCTGTCTGGTCCGGGACAATCACTATGATCAAAGTTGAAGGTCTAACCAAGCGATACGCTCGCACTATCGCCGTGGACAACATCTCTTTCGAAGTCGATAAGGGACAAATTGTGGGCTTTCTGGGCCCCAACGGCGCCGGAAAGACCACCACCATGCGGGTCCTCACCTGCTTCCTGCCGCCCACCGAAGGCAGCGCGTCGGTGGGCGGGTTCGACGTGCTTAAGCAGCCCATGGAGGTCAAGAAGCGCATCGGATACCTGCCCGAAACCCCGCCGCTCTATCCGGAGATGGAGGTGGTGGAGTACCTTCGCTTCGTCGGCAAGCTGAAGGGCATCTCGAGCGCCGATCTGGCGCGCCGCGTGGCCGAGGTGACCGAGCGTTGCGCCCTCGGCGACGTACGAATGAAGCTGATCGGCAAGCTCTCCAAGGGCTTCCGGCAGCGGGTGGGCCTCGCCCAGGCCATCATCCACAACCCCGATGTGCTGATTCTGGACGAGCCCACCTCCGGTCTCGACCCCAAGCAGATCATCGAAATCCGCGAGCTGCTGCGCTCCCTGGCGGGCGAGCACACCATCATCCTCAGCACCCACATTCTCTCGGAAGTGGAGCACACCTGCGAACGGGTCATCATTATCGACCGCGGCAAGCTGGTGGCCATCGATTCGGTGGCCAATTTGACCAACCGCCTGCGCGGCGCCGAGGCCGTGGCGGTGGAGGTGGAAGCCGCCGGAGGGCAGCCCAACCCCACCGATGTGCAGCAGCGCCTGGAACAGGTTCCGGGCGTGAGCCGCGTGGTCATGAAGGATTCCCGCGACGGCCGCCTCTTGTTTGAAGTGGAGAGCCTGCAAGGCCGCCACGTGCGCGCCGACGTGGCGCGCTCGGTGGTGAGCGCCGGCTGGAACTTGAACGAGCTGCGCAGCGTGGGCCTCAGCCTCGAGGAAGTCTTCCTGCAGCTCACCGCGGCCGAACCGAAAGAGAAAGAAGCGGAGCCGGCCACCGAAGGAGGCCAGACGCAATGAAGAACGTAATCCTCATCTGCCGTAAAGAACTCAAGAGCTACTTCGCGTCGCCCATCGCCTACGCCGTCATGGCCATTTTCGGCCTGATCTTCGGCTGGGTGTTCTTCAACGCCACGCGCGATTTCATCCGTATCAGCTTCCAATCGCAAATGATGGGCGGCGGCGGCGCCACCAACGTCAACGATCAGATCATCCGGCCGCTGCTGGGCTTCGCCGGCACCATCGCCCTGTTTTTGGTCCCCATGATCACCATGCGCCTGTTCGCCGAAGAAAAGCGCATGGGCACCATCGAGCTGCTGCTCACTTCGCCGGTCAAGGATATCGAGATCATCCTGGGCAAGTGGCTGGGCGCGGTGGCCCTGTTCCTGTGCGTGCTGCTGATGTCCATGCTCAATATCGCGCTGCTGTTCGCCTGGGGCAAGCCGGACCTGAAGCCGGTGCTGGTGGCCTACCTGGGGCTGCTCCTGCAAGGCGCCACCCTGCTGGCCATCGGGGCCCTCATTTCCACCATGACGCGCAACCAGATCATCGCCGGCATCGCCACGTTTTTCGTTTCGCTGCTGCTCTGGCTGCTGAGCTGGTCCACGGCTTTCGACAGCTCCTGGGCGCCGCAGTTGTTGAATTACCTTTCGATTGTCACGCACTTCGAGAACTTCGCAAAGGGCGTGATCGATTCCAAGGACGTGGTGTTCTATCTGTCCATGATCTTCTTCTCGTTGTTCCTGACTTCGCGATCGCTCGAATCGCTGCGGTGGAGGGCGTAACATGGCTGCCAAATGGTTCAAATCCCGACAAAGCAAGTACACCGGCTACGTGGCGCTGTACACCCTGGTGGTTTTGGCCGTGCTGGCCGCGTTGAATTTCCTGGCCAACCGCTACGATAAATCCTACGATTCCACCTCCAACAAGCAGTTCAGCCTCTCCGACCAGACCATCAAGCTGGTGAAGGGGCTGAAAAGCGATCTCCGGCTCACGTATTTCGGAAACATCTCGGATTTCCCCAGCGCGCGCGATCTGCTGGACCGCTATTCCAGCCTCTCTCCGAAACTGCACGTGACGTATCTGGACCCGGTCCGCAAGCCCCAGCAGGCGAAATCGGCCGGATACCGCGGCGATTCGCCGGTGGTGGTGGAGAACGGGCCCAAGCGCGAGGGGGCCAAGCAGCTCACCGAAGAGGAAATCACGGGGGCCATCATCCGCGCCGAAAAGACCGGCGAGCGCAACGTCTACTTCCTTTCGGCCGGCGGCGAACACAGCATCGAAGACTCCGAGAACGGAGGGTTTTCCATCGCCAAGCAGATGATTGAGCGCGACAACTATAAGACCAGCACGCTCACGCCCAAGGGCGCCGCGCCCGCGGCCGGCAAGACGCTCACCGTGGGGCAGGCGGCGCCGGCCGCATCGTTCGAGATCCCCAAGGACTGCACCGTGCTGGTGATCGGCGGCCCGCAAACCTCTTACCCCGCGGCGGTAGTCAATGCCATCAAAGCTTACGTGGAAGGCGGCGGACGGGCGCTCTTCATGCTCGACGAACCGTTGCGCATCGGCCGCGCCGAACCGCCCGCCGAGAACCCCGACTTGGTCAAGCTGCTGGCGGATTGGGGCGTGACGGTCAACAAGGACCTGGCGCTCGACCTCAGCGGCATCGGCGGCATCTTCGGGCTGGGCCCGGAAGTGCCGGTGGTCGCGCAATACGAATCGCATCCCATCACCCAGCCGCTGACCCGCCTGCCCACGGCGTTTCCCATAGCGCGCACGCTCGAGGTGAAGAACGGCGACAAAACCACCGTGGAGAAGTTCATCGCCACCACCGAGGACAGCGTGGCCGTGACGGAGATCGGCGCGGGCGGGGCCATCGATCCCCGCAAGGGCAAGAAAGGCCCCCTGACGCTGGCCGCGGCGGGCACGTATACGGGGGGGGCCACTAAGGGCCGCTTCATCGTGGTGGGCACTTCGCTGTGGGCGCAGAACAGCGTGCTGGGCTCGCGCTCCCTGGCCAACCGGGACCTGCTGGACAACATGATCAACTGGCTCAATTCCGATGAAGACTTGATTTCCATCCGCCCCAAGACCACCGAAGACCGCCCGCTGAACCTCACCGCGCAGAAGCTGAGCATGTTGTTCTGGCTCAGCGTGGTGATTTTCCCGCTGGCCGTGGTCGGGCTCGGCCTGGGCACGTGGTGGAGGCGGAGATAGTCCATGAAGCCCAAAGGACTCCTCATCGGCGTGGCGCTGCTGGCCGTTCTGGGCGGGCTCATCTGGTGGTCCAACAAGAAGCAGGCCGCCACGCCCGCCGACGCCTCGGTGAAGATCCTCTCGATTCCGGAGGACCAGTTTCAGCAGATCCACATCAAGAAGCTCACCAATGAGGTGATCGATCTGCGCCGCAGCGACGGCAAGTGGGCCATGACCTCGCCCAAGCCGCTGATGGCCGATCAGGACGCCGTGGCTTCCATGGTGGCCACGCTCTCCGCCCTGAATGCCGACAAGTTGGTGGATGAGAAGGCCGCCGACCTCCACGCCTTCGGCCTCGATGTGCCGACCCTCGATATCACCATCGGCAAGAAGGGCGGGAAGACGGCCGAGCTGCTGGTGGGCGATTCCACCCTCGACAGCGCCGGCGCCTATGCCAAGCTGGCCGGCGACCCGCGCGTTTTCACCATCGCCAATGTCAGCAAGACGAGCCTCGACAAGAACCCCGAGGACCTGCGCGACAAGCGCCTGCTCGCCTTCGACTCCGACAAGCTCACCCGCGTCGAGCTGCAGGCCAAGGGGCAAACCCTGGAATTCGGCAAGAACGGCCAGAACGAGTGGCAGATCGTGAAGCCGCGGCCGCTGCGGGCGGATAGCTCCGCGGTAACCTCGCTGGTGGACAAGCTGCACGACGCCAAGCTCGATACCAGCGAGCTGCCCGAGGACGCCGCCAAGAAATTCGCCTCCGCCGCCAAAGTGGGCTCCGCCACGGTGACCGATTCGAGCGGCGCCCAGACCCTCGAGATCCGCAAGGACAAGGACAACAACTACTACGCCAAGAGCACCACCACCGATGGCGTCTGGAAAACCGCGGTCGATACGGGGTCCGCGCTCGACAAGGGGCTGGACGATTTCCGCAATAAGAAGCTCTTCGATTTCGGCTTCAGCGATCCCACCAGGGTGGAGCTGAAATCGGGGGCCTACACCAAAGCCGGCGACAAGTGGATGCTCGGGCCGAAGACCATGGACAACGCTTCGGTGCAGACTCTAATCGACAAGCTGCGCGACCTGAGCGCCTCCAAGTTCCCCGAAAAGGGCGGCGGTGGCGACCCGGTTTTCGAAGCCACGGTAGTCTCGAACGAAGGCAAACGCAACGAGAAGGTCGCCATCACCAAGCAGGGGAGCGATTATTTTGCGAAGCGTGACGGCGATCCCAGCATCTACCAACTGGACTCTCAACCCGTGGAAGATTTGCAGAAAGCCGCGGCGGAAGTGAAGGAAGCGGCGCCGCCGGCGGGGAAGAAGAAGTAGGATAGCTTTGCAATTTCCGTTGTGGCGCACGCACTCTTGCGTGCAGCGTCGAGTCTCAACTCGACGCTCTTGCGTCCTGCGGCGACAAGCGTCGGCAGGAGTGCCGACGCTGCACGCAAGAGTGCGTGCGCCACAAACGCCAGTATGAACGGCCTCCTCACCGACCTCGTGGGGCAGGCGCTTCCGCCTGCCAACCGGCTTTTTCTATGAACGGCCTGCTCACCGACCTCTACGAGCTCACCATGGCGGCCGGCTACTTCGAAGCCGGCAAGATCGATGAGAAGGCTACCTTCGAGCTCACCATCCGCCGCCTGCCCGCCAACCGCAATTACGTCCTCGCGGCGGGCCTGCCGCAAATCGTCGATTACCTCTTGAACCTGAGCTTCACCGGTGAGGAAGTGGATTATCTTCGCGGCTTGCGGCAGTTCCGCGGCGTGGCGCCCGGCTTCTTCGAATACCTGCGAGGGCTCCGTTTCACGGGCGACCTCTTCGCCGTTCCGGAGGGCACTCCGCTGTTCGCCGAAGAACCCGCGCTGGTCATTCGAGCGCCCATGGTGGAAGCGCAAATCCCGGAGACCTACGTACTTTCCGCGTTCACCTTTCCGTCGCTCATCGCCTCCAAGGCGGCCCGCATGGTGGAGTTCGCGGGCGGCCGTCCGGTGGTGGAGTTCGGAACGCGCCGCGCTCACACCCCCGAAGCGGGCGTGCTGGGCGCGCGCGCCGCGTTCCTGGGTGGCTGCGCCGGAACCAGCAACACGCTGGCGGGACTGCGCTACGGAATCCCCGTGATGGGCACCTCGGCGCACTCCTGGGTGATGTCGTTCTCGGGCGAGCGGGAGGCGTTCCGCCAGCTTCAGCGCGTGCTGGGCGATTCCACCATCCAGCTCATCGATACTTACGATACCCTCGAAGGCGCGCGCCGCGCCGCGCAACTGGGCCGGCCATTGTGGGGCGTGCGCATCGATAGCGGCGATTTCGATGCTCTTGCGCGCCAGGTCCGCGCCATCCTCGATGAGGCGGGCCTCACCGGCGCCCGCATCATGGCCAGCGGCGATCTGGACGAGTATCGCATCCGCGACCTCCTCGCCGCCGGCGCGCCGATTGACGCCTTCGGCGTGGGAACCCAGCTTTCGACCTCGGCCGATGCCCCGTCGATGAGCGCCATCTACAAACTCGTCGAGCTGGATATTCGCGGCATCAAGCGCTTCACCGCCAAGTACAGCGAGGAAAAAACCACGGCCCCCGGCGCCAAGCAGATTTTTCGCGACGTGGCGCGCGACGTGATTGCGCGCTCCGGCGAGTGCGGCAAGGGGGAAGCGCTGCTTCGGCCGGTGCTGCTGGGAGGCAGTCTGGTCGAGCCGCTGCCCTCGCTCGCGGAAGCGCGCCAGAGGGCCGCCGAATCCATCGCCAAGCTATCGCCGGCTCTGCGACAATTGGAGGTGGCGGAGCCGCGCGCCGTCATCTACAGCCGCGAAATGCGCATGTTGATCGAGCAGACCCGCCGCAACCTGCTGTCATGAATACCGTATTCTTCGATATCGATTCCCAACTCGATTTCCTCTTTCCAGCGGGCGCTTTGTACGTGCCCGGCGCGGAGCGCATCGTGCCCGCCATCGCGCGCCTGAACCGCTTCGCCGCCGCCCACGGCATCCCCGTGGTTTCCACTGCCGATGCGCACGCCGAGGACGACCCCGAATTCTCCCAGTGGCCGCCGCACTGCGTATCCGGGACGATGGGACAGCGCAAAGCCGAAGCCACCCTGCTAGAGGAGCGGGTAGTGGTCCCCAACCGCGATTGCGCCTTGTCCCTGGAGGGAGCGCGCCAGATCGTGGTGGAGAAACAGACCGTGGATGTGTTCCAGTCGGTCAACATCCGCCGCATCTTGGAAGAACTGAACGCCGCGAGTTACGTGGTTTATGGCGTGGTGACCGAAGTCTGCGTCCTGTGCGCCGTGCGGGGCCTGTTGCGGACCGGCCGGCCGGTGACCGTGGTCACCGACGCGGTAGAGACGCTCAAAGCGGAAGATTCCGTGAGAGCGCTGGCCGAGATGCGCGCCTCCGGCGCCCGTTTGGCCACCACGGCCGGGATCTGCGAGGCCGGACAGGGTTGAACAAGGCGGGCGAAAGCGCCCAATGCCGCTTAGTTCTCCCGTGATCGCAGTGTCTGCATTAGTATTAGTTGTGGGGCAGGATGGCATCCTGCGCGGACCCAGAGGGTACCCCGTCAACCGACGCCTTTGGCCGGTTTACGGGCGCTTCCGGGCGGGTTAGCAACCCGCCGCAGGTTTCCAACCTGCCCCACCAACTCCGGCCGGGCAGGTGGGGCGGGCGCTTTCGCCTGCCAGACCCGAGCTTCGCTCGGGCCCGGAGTTTCTACATTTTTGGTGAGATCTCCGCGCCTTGCGGCCACCATCCATTTGGAGTCGTCCACTCCTAGCCCGGAGGGCGGAACATCATAGCCCACGGCGTGAGCCGTGGGAAACAGGTCAGTCAGCCGTCTAGCCCCGGAACGGGGCGTAAGTCTATGCCGCACAGTTTCGCTTCCCCGCTCGTTCACGTCGTCTTTCCCACGAAGGATCGCGTCTCGGACCTGTCGCCAGGGCTGGCCACCCGCCTATTCCGCTACATGGCCGGCTACATCGCGGCGCAACGAGAGCACCATCGCCAAGTGTCATTCCAGGAGGAATTCCTGTCATTCCCGAGGAAGCATGGCATCGCATACGACACGCGCGACCTCTGGGGCTGAGAACAGCCTTTCGCCCCGTTCCGGGGCTCGCATTCTCACGTGCTGTTCCACACGGCTCACGCCGTGGGCTAGTGTCTTTCGCCCTCCGGGCTTCGGAAATGTACAAACTCCAGACCCGAGCTTCGCTCGGGCGGGCCGGGCATGCCCGGCCCCTACATCTGGTACTCGTCTTTTTGCGGGCGGGGTTTGGTTGCCCGGTCGCTTTCCGCGAATGCCTTTTCCGTGGCCCGCCAGAGCGCCCACAGCACCGCCGCGACCAACGCAATTGCCAGGGCTAGGCTGTCGGGAAGCGCCCGCCCCAGGCGCAGCACGGCGGCGCGAAGCGGGTCTACGCCGTGCATCAACCCGGACCCGGTGAGGCCGCCCACAAAGCAAACCAGCATCAGCACGGCGCCGACGCCGTAGCGGACCTTGGCTGAGATGTGGCTCAACGGGCGCCAATCGACCAATTCGATGGCGAGTACCACAACCAGCGCCAAGGCGAGCGCCGAGCCGAGGTCGAGAACCTGGACCGGAAGCGCGGGGATCGGTCTTCGATGCGGACTGGAATGCAATCCGCCGAAGTACCCACCCGCGAATGCGAGGAGAATCGGCGCCACCATGGTAATCAGCAAAGCGCTGGGACGGATGGGGAGCGGCCGCAACCAGAGCGTGTTCTGGCGAGCCGCCAGCCACAGAATCAGGATCCAGAAGCAGAGGCTCAGTCGCTGTCCCCCGAAGGCTCCGAACACCAGGTAAACCAGCAGCATCGAGTACTGAACTGTGAACACGGAGCGGAGCACGGGCAGCCAGACCAGGCGCGGGGACGCGACGCCGGTTTGGAGCGCCGAGCGCGCCGGGCGGAGAAGGTGGGACGGACCCCCCTGGACCCGCGCCGGGCGTCCCTGTGCCTGGGTTTTGCCGGGGCGAGTTGGAACGACTTCGGGACTACGCTCCACTCCCTGGCCAGAAGCCCGATACCGGCCAGCGCGCACAATGCGGGAATCAGAGCTTTCATCCGGTCGTGCTCCAGATACATGCCGGTAAACGGGATGAGCAGCCATAGCGGGAAAATGGTCCATTTCGGAGCCGCCAGTTCGCGCCCGCGGATCGATTGAAGCACGCCGGCGGCCAGGGTACACAGGGATGCCATGATCGGCGCGCTGACAGGCACGGGGGAGTGGCCCCAAGAGACCGCCTGCGCGGCGGAGCCGGCCAACGCAGTGAGCCAAATCATGGCCATGATGGAGAGCGCCCGCGCCAGGACCAGGTCGCGCCCCACGATGGGCAGGCTCGCGTCGAAGCGCGTGGCGTGTACGTTGGGAAACGCCACGAAAAGGCTCACCATCACCCCGAAGACGCCGATTCCGGAGACCGGGGAGGGGCATACGCAAGCCACCGCGACGACCAGCGCGTACCAGGGCATGGCCTTCCAGGCGGGATCGCGCTTGACGAGTTCATAAATCATGTCGGCCTCTATCCAGCGAAGTACTCTTGTCTTGGGGCGCGGGGTTTGTCGGCGTAGTCGCCTTCCGCGAATACCTTCTCGATGGCCCACCAGAGCGCGCCCAGCACCGCGGCAACCAGCGCCATCGCCATGGCCACGCTGTTGGGAAGCGCCTGCGCGAGGCGCAGCGCGGCGAGTGAAGCGGGTCGACGCCGTGCAGCAGGACCGAGCCGCCGATGCCGCCCACGAAGCGAACACCACATCATTGCGCCAAAGACGTGAGGCGAACCTTGCTCGAATGTGGCTCAACCGGCGCCAGTCGACAAGCTCGATGACGAGTACGACGGCCAGCGCCCAAGCGAGCAGCGCGCCGAGGTCGAGAGCTTGGATCGGGAGCGCGGGGACTGGTCTTGGATGCCGGCGAAATGGAAGCCGGCGAAGTACCCCCCGGCGAGTGCGAGCAGAATCGGCGCCACCATGGCGATCAGCAAGGCGCGGGGGCGGATGGGAAGCGGCCGCAGCCAGAGCGTGTTGTGGCGGGCTATCAGCCACGCGAACCAGGATCCAGAGGCAGAGTGGCAAGCCATTGACCCCACGAGCACCAGAACAAAGTGAAAGCAAATAGCGAGTACGGGACTGTGAACACGGAGCGGAGCACGGGCAGCCAGACGAAGCGCGGCGACGCGACGCCGGCCGGGGACGCCACGCGTACCGGGCCATCCCCCGCCCTGGGTTTCGCCGGGGCGAGTTCGAACGACTTGGGCGCTACACTCCATGTCCTGGCCAGAAGCGCGATGCCGGCCAGCGCGCAGGATGCGGGAATCAGAGCAGTCGCCCGTGTCGAACAAGATACAAGCCGGCTTATGGGTGAGAACAAAAGGCGCAAAGCAGCGTCCATGTCGGACCGGCCAACTCGCGCACGCGGATCGATTGCGCCAGCCGGCGGCCAGGGTACACAAGGCCGCCATCATCAATGGCCCCACCGCCACGGGGGAGGGCCGCGAAAACATCGCCGCCGCCGCGGCCCCAGCCAACGCGGGAAGCCAGATCACGGCCAACATAGAAAGCGCCCGCGCCAGGACGAGGTCGCGCCCCGCGATGGGCAAGGCTCGCGTAGAAGCGCGTGGCGCGCACAGACGGAAATGCCACGAACAGGCACGCCCATTATCGGCGACATAGCGCCGAATTCAAAGAGCGGGGCGGGGCACGCGCAAACCACCAGACGACCAGCACGAACACCGGCATGTAGCTCCAGCCAATCTCGCGCTTCATTAGCTCGTAGATCATGACCGCCTCTGCTTCCCCATGCTACCTACTCTTCCCGAAGCGACGCCCGCGGCCGAGATGGTGGGGCCGCCCCACCATCGAATGTGGCATCGGCCTCTACCTCTCCCCGCCCACCAGCTCGATGAACAGCTCTTCGAGCGGCACGCGCACGCAGCGGATGCCGTTCCCTCCGCCCGACGCCTGCAATTGCAGGCCAACCGTCTCCGGGTCGCCCTCCATCACCGCGTGCCACTCGTCGTATACCTGCCGTACGCCCAGGCAGCCGGGCACGCGTTCGAGCGCCGCCGCATCGGGCACGGACGCGCGCGGGATCATAGCCACGCAGATGTCTTCGCGGATGCGGTCGAGATCGCGGTCGATCCGTACCTTCCCTTTATCGAGCAGCACGATGCGGCCGCCGATCCGCTCGACGTCGCTCATGTTGTGGGAGGAGAACAGAATCGCCGTGCCTTCGCGGTTCAACAACTGGATCGAGGTTTCGAGGAATTCGCGGCGCGCCACCGGGTCCAGGCCACCGGCTGGTTCGTCGAGCAACAGCAGCTCCGGCCGGTGGCACACGGCGCACAACAGCGCCACCTGGCGCGCCTGTCCCTTGCTCAGGCGGTGGATCTTAGAACTGGGCGCGAGCGCGAACCGCTCCAGAAGCTGGCGTTCCAGTGCCTTGTCCCACCGGTCGAACAGGTAGCGGTGGAAGGCGATCAGCTCGGCGATGGAGGAACGCGGCGGCAAAATCTGGTCCTCCGAGACGTAGCCCACGCGGCGCTTGACGGCCACCGGGTCTTCGGTGGGCGCGATGCCGAACACGCGCACCGCGCCGCCTTGCGGGCTGAGCAGCCCCATGGCGATGTTGATGAGGGTGGTTTTGCCCGCGCCGTTGCGGCCCAGCAGGCCCACCACCTCGCCTTCGGCCATCGAAAAACTCACGCCGTCGAGAACCGGAACGCCTTTCTTAAAGCACCGGGATACGTTCCGGAATTCCAGTACTGGGGTCATGCTTTCTCCTTTTCCTCGGCCGGACCGTCGGCCAACTCGCGCCGGGCGCCGCGGAGGATCTCCATCACTTCGGGAAGGCCCAGCCCGGCCAGATAGGCTTGCGCCAGCAGCTTGCGGGCGTCCCGATTGAGGCGGTCGAGCTGGCCGCCGCGATCGACCGGCGGCAGCGTGGCGCAAACGTAGGTGCCTCGCCCGCGCCGGGTTTCGATGTAGCCTAGCGCTTCCATTTCGTCGTAGGCTTTTTTCACGGTGAGCGGCGCCACCACAATCTGCTCGCTCAGCTCGCGGTGCGACGGCAGCTTCTCGCCGGCCTTCAATCGCCCCACGGCGATGGCTTCCGTGATCTGCCGCATGATCTGGCGGTAGATGGGAAGTTCGTCGGAGGGGTTTACGACCACCTGCATATAGTGATATATATCTCTATATCACATGAATTGTCAAGGAAGATTCCCGGACGCGCAGGCGCCGGATTTGACCTTGACTCCAATAGCAAATTGCAATATAGTGATTACACATTGCAATAGGGCTTTCCGGCCGTGATATGGAGGAACTTATGACGATCATCCCAAAACACGCCATTCTGCTGGCGCCGTTGTTCCTGGCCTGGGCCGCGGCCCAGACGCCGCCGGCGCCTAAAGACGAAAAGGGTTCCGTGGAGGGCCGCGTAATCAACGCGGCCGGCGGCGATCCTATAAGGAAGGCGTCGCTGACGCTGGCGAGCAGCGGGACGCCCCTGGGCGCCACCAAGACCGAAACCGACGATGAGGGCCGCTTCACCTTCCGGGATCTCGATCCGGGCCGATACACGCTGACCGGCGAGAAGGCCGGGTTCGCGCGGCAGGCCTACGGCGCCAGGAGCAATCCGAGCTCGGGAAGCGCGCTGATCCTCTCCAAGGGCCAGCAGACCAAGGACCTGGTTTTCAAGCTGACGCCCGCGGCAGTGATCACCGGCCGGGTCCTCGACGAAGATGGCGAGCCGGTCCCCAACGCCATCGTGATGGCATCGAAAACCCTGTACCAGCACGGCGAGCCGCAGTTGACCCCCGTGGGCAGCGCCGGGGCGAACGAGATGGGAGAGTACCGCATCGGCGGCCTGTCTGCCGGCAGTTACGTGCTCGCGGCGACGAACCGAACGGCGCTCAGCGGCTTGACCGGGTCGAGCAACAAGCCGGCGGGCGAGGGTCCCGAGCGGGACTACGTGACGACCTACTACCCGAATTCGGTGGACCCCGCCAGCGCCGTGCCGCTTCAGGTGGCGCCGGGCGCCGAAATGGCCGCCAATATCCGGCTGGCAAAGGCGGACACGGTTCGCGTCGGGGGCAAGGTGAGCGGAGCGCTGGAAGGCAAGCAGGTGCTGATCCTTCTCGTGCCAAAAAGCACCGGCTCCATGCAGCAGCTTGCCAGCGGCAGAAGCGCCGCCGCCAAACCGGACGGGAGCTTTGAGATCGCGGGCGTGACTTCCGGAGCGTACACGCTGACCGTGGTTTCGGAGGACATGAGCGGCATGCCGCTGTTTTCATCGCAGGGAATTCAGGTCGGCAAAGAGCGCATCGAAGGAGTCGCCATGCGGTTCGCGGCCGCCGGCGAGATAACCGGGGCCGTAGCGGTGGATGGCCCGGCGCCGGCAGCCCTCAAGAGCGTGAAGGTAACCCTGGTCGCGCCGCCGGGCGCGAAGGCCATAACAACACCCATGGCAACGGTGGGCGATGACGGCAAGTTCATTCTGAAGAGCGTACCGTCGGCGCGCTACCTGGCGGAAGTATCCGGCGCGCCGGAGACTGCCTACGTCAAGTCGGTGAAACTGGGCGGGCAGGATACGCCTGACGAGGGGTTCGACTTCGCCGGCGGCGCGGCGGGCCCGCTCGAAATCCGTCTGAGCCTGTCCGCCGCCGAAGTAAGCGGCGTGGTGCGCGACGCGGACGACCATCCGCAAGCCGACGCCACGGTGGTGCTGATGCCCGATTCCAAGCGCGCCTCGCTTTACCGGGAAACGCGAACCGGCAAGGACGGAACCTTCAGCATCAAAGGCGTGGCGCCGGGCGAGTACAAAGCGCTGGCGTGGGAAGACGTGGAAACCGCCGCCTACAAAGACCCGGATTACCTGAACAAAGTCGGGAGCAAGGCCGAAGCGCTATCGCTCAAAGAAAGCGACAAGAAAAGCGCATCGCTGAAGGTGATTGCGTGGCAGCCGTAACTGGTACGATAAAAGCGGTCGATGGAATGTGAACGAGTAATTTTCAGCGGGCATGCCATCCAGCGCATGTTCCAGCGTGGGATTGGCCGGGACGATAGTGGCCCGGGGCGAAACCATCGCACAGTATCCGGACGACAAACCGTATCCGAGCCGGTTGCTCCTTGGCTTGGTGGGCGCGAAGTTCCTGCACGTAGTCGTAGCTCTGGATGTGTCCGTGGGGGACTGCGTGGTAGTGACGGCGTATGAACCGGCGATCATGCAATGGGGCGCCGACTTCAGAACAAGGAAGAATCGATGAGCTGCGTGATTTGCAGAAACGGAGAGACACTCGACGGACACGTCACAGTGACGGTCCCACGCGGCGAGACAACCGTGATTTTGAAACAGGTGCCTGCCGATGTGTGCGACAACTGCGGCGAGTACTACCTTTCGAGTGAAGTAACCGCCCAAGTGCTGGAGAAGGCCGAGTCGGCGGTTCAGAGTGGGGCCGAAGTCGAGATCCTGCGGTTCGCCGCTTGAACTTCTGGGGCCAGGCCTCTTGGCTTGCCGCCTCTGCCCGGCGTCGCGGTGGTGTAGGGGTCGGGCAGGCCCGGCCCGCGCCGACGTCTGCTCCTCCGTGGCGCAGGCTCTCAGCCTGCCGACTCGACACTCGTGTCGAGTCTGGCGCTCGGTCCGCGACCATGCGTCTCGACGCGGCAGCCTGAGAGGCTGCGCCACAAAAGAGAGCAGCGATTAAGTGAACAGTATTGAGCCTAACCTGAATTACGAGGTTAACTTCGGATAGACTTAATGTACACAGGCTAATCCATTGAAATAACAGTTTTTGTATCAGGGCACGGCTTGAGCCGTGCCGATCAGGGCAACATCTTCCGGGCTTTAGCCCCTGGTTCGGCAACGCCGGCGCAACTCCTTCTCATCCTCCTGAAAAGACAGGGGCTAAAGCCCTCCATGTGTGCCTGTTTGCGGCACGGCTCAAGCCGTGCCCTGATACAATGCGCCCCAACTTCGGAATTCAGCAGGTCCACCGGCCGGGCCGGATTCAATAACCTGTGACTTTGCGCAGAGGACGAGGAAGTCACAGGCCAGGCTCAGGTGTTCCTGTTTGCGGCACGGCTCAAGCCGTGCCCTGATACAATGCGCCCCAACTTCGGAATTCGGCCTAGTAGATGGCCGACGGCAAGACCGTCGGCGCTACCGGGGCTACGCCAATATGCTCTCGATCCGCCGCAACTCCTCGGCATCGAAGCGCAGGTTGTTTTGCGTGGCCACGCATTGCTCGATTTGCTCGACCCTGCTGGCGCCGATCAAGGCGCTGGCCATGGCTTCGGGGCGCAGCGTCCAGGCCAGGGCCAGTTGCGCCAGGCTCTGGCCGCGCTCCCGCGCCACTTGGCCTAGCGCGCGCACCCTGGCCACGCGCTCTTCGGTGACGTCGCTGCGCTTCAGGAACGTGCCCGGTTTGGAAGCGCGCGAACCGGACGGGACGCCCTCCAGATAGCGGTCCGTGAGCAACCCCTGCGCCAGCGGAGAGAATGCGATGCCGCCCACGCCTTCCTCCGACAGCTTGTCCAGCAGTCCCTCTTCCGGCGTGCGCACGAACATCGAGTACTTCATCTGGTGAATCAGGCAGGGCGTGCCCAGTTGGCGGAGCACGGCGAGGGCGCGGGCGGTCTGCCCGGCGTCGTAGTTGGAGATGCCGGCGTAGAGCGCCTTGCCCGAACGCACCGCGCTGTCGAGCGCGCCCATGGTCTCCTCCACCGGCGTCTCCGGGTCCGGCCGGTGCGAATAGAAGATGTCCACGTACTCCAAGCTCATGCGCCGCAGGCTCTGGTCCAGGCTGGCAAGGAGATACTTACGCGAGCCCCACTCGCCATACGGCCCCGGCCACATGTCATAGCCGGCTTTGGTGGAGATCACCATCTCGTCGCGCCATGCGCCCAGGTCCATGCGCATCGCCCGGCCGAAGTTCTGCTCCGCCGAACCGGGCGGCGGGCCGTAGTTGTTGGCCAGGTCGAAGTGCGTCACGCCCAGATCGAAGGCGCGGCGCAGCATGGCGCGCATGTTTTCGAACGTATCCACTCCGCCGAAGTTGTGCCACAACCCCAGCGAAATCACGGGCAGGCGCAGCCCGCTGCGGCCGCAGCGGCGGTATTGCATGGTGGCGTAGCGAGCGTCGTTTGCGGTATACACAAAACCCTCCTAATGGCGCCGAATCTCGAAAGACCAAACAGCAGGCTTTTGACGCAGAGGCGCTGAGACGCCGAGAGATTCAAGAGAGATTCGATTGGTTTGTTCTTCTCTTCTCTTCTCTTCTCTTCTCTTCTCTTCTCTCCACATTCTCCGCGTCTCTGCGTCTCTGCGTCAGAAATGGCTCCCACCAGATCTCCAAGCCCTCTTTTCTCCACATTCTCCGCGTCTCCGCGTCTCCGCGTCAAAAACGGCCCAGACCTCCAAAGCCCTCTCTCCTATCCCAGTATCGCTTCCACGGTCGATTCCGTGCGGCCGGCGCCGGGATGCGGAAGCACGTTGCCCGCCACCGGCCGGCCATCCTGGATCAGCGTCACCGCGTTGCCGGGCCCTTGCCGCCGCACCGCGATGTGGTACGTCACGCCGCGGTATTGGCGCACGGCGTTGAAGCCCTCCCAGCGCTCCGGAATCACCGGCGCGATGCGCAGGCCGTCATAATCCGGACGGATGCCCAGGATCCACTGCGAGATGGCGTAGTAATTCCACGCCGCCGTGCCCGTCAGCCAGGAGTTCTTGGCCTCGCCGTGAGTGGGCGCGTCGCGGCCGGCGATCATCTGCGCGTACACGTAAGGCTCGCAGCGGTGCACGTCGCTGATGAGCTCGCGCGCGGAAGGGTTGATGCGCGAGTAATAGTCATGGGCTTCGTCTCCATGGCCCATGATGGCCTCGGCGATGATCACCCACGGATTGTTGTGGCAGAAGATGCCCGCGTTCTCCTTATAGCCCGGCGGATACGAAGAGATCTCGCCCAACTGCAGGTAATAGCGCGAGTACGCGGGCTGCTGGAGGATGATGCCGTGCGGCGTGGCCAGACGCTGGCGCACCGAATCGAGCGCCTTGGCGGCCATCCCGTCCTCGAGCCCGATGCCGGCCAGCACGCAGAATCCTTGCGGTTCGATGAAGATCTTCCCTTCGGCGCATTCCTTGGAACCTACTTTTTCGCCGAAATCGTCATAGGCGCGAAGGAACCATTCGCCATCCCAGCCGTGAACGCGCACCGTTTCTTCCATGCGCGCGCCTTCCGACATATACTGCCGCGCCTCATCCGCCAAGCCGCGGCGCCTCGCGATGGCCGCCATTTCCTGGGACGCCAGCACGAACAGGCCGCCGATGAACACCGACTCGGCCACCTTGCCTTCCTTGTTGGTGGTGGTTTGGAAGGATTGGCCGGGCGTATCGGAGAAGCAGTTCAGGTTGAGACAGTCGTTCCAGTCGGCGCGCCCGATGAGCGGCAGGCCATGCGGCCCCAGCCGGTCGAGGGTATAGCGGAACGACCGCTGCAAGTGCTCGTACAGCGGCTGCTCGGAGCCGGGCTGGTTATCGTACTGCACCGGCTCGTCGAGAATGCTCCAATCGCCGGTCTCCTTCAGGTACGCCGCCACGCCCACAATCAGCCAGTGCGGATCGTCGTTGAAATTGCCGCCTACGTCGTTGTTGCCCTTCTTGGTGAGCGGCTGGTACTGGTGATAAGCGCCGCCGCTCGGAAGCTGCGTGGCGGCCAGGTCGAGTATGCGCTCGCGGGCCCGCTCGGGAACCATGTGAACGAATCCCAGCAGGTCCTGGTTGGAGTCCCGAAAGCCCAGGCCGCGGCCGATGCCCGATTCGTAGAAAGAGGCCGAGCGAGACATGTTGAAGGTGGCCATGCACTGATACGCGTTCCACACGTTCACCATGCGGTCGGTATGAATATCGGGCGTTGCAACCTGGCAGATGCCCAGCAGACTGTCCCAGTACGCGCGCAGCCGGTCGAAGGCCGCGTCGGCGTTGGCCGGGTCGAGATACCTGGCGATCACCGGCTTCACCGTCCGCTTGTTGACCACCTGCGATTCGGGCGGGTCGAACTTATCGTCTTTGGGGTTCTCGTGGTAGCCGAGTACGAAGAGAACCTGGCGCGTCTCTCCCGGCTGCAGGACCATGCGCACATGATGGGAGCCAATGGGCGCCCACCCGTGAGCCACCGAGTTGGACAGTTCGCCGCACTCCACCGCCGCCGGCCTGTCCCAGCCTCTCATGTTCCCCAGGAACGCCTCGCGCTGGGTGTCGAAACCGGCCAGCCCGGCCGAGCAGGCGAACCAGGCGAAGTGGTCGCGGCGCTCGCGGTATTCCGTCTTGTGATAAATGACGCCGTCTTCGACTTCCACTTCCCCGATGCTGAAATTCCGCTGGAAGTTGGTGGAATCGTCCTGCGCGTCCCACAGGCAGAACTCCGCCACCGAGAACACCGAGAGCGCCGCCGGCGTCAGCCGCCCATTGGTCAGCGTGAGCTGCCAGATTTCCAGGTTCTCGTCCATGGGGACGAAGTACCGCGTGCTGGCCGTAATGCCGCGCCGCCGCGAGCCGATGGTGGTGTAGCCCATCCCGTGGCGGCACGAGTATTGCTCGAGTTCTCCGCCGGTGGGCTGCCATGAGGGCGACCAATACTCGCCCGCTTCGTCGTCGCGCAGGTACAGGTAGCGCCCGCCAAAATCGAATGGCACGTTGTTATAGCGGTAGCGCGTGATGCGGCGCAGGCGGGCGTCGCGATAAAAGGAGTATCCTCCCGCGGTGTTCGAGATGATTCCGAAGTAGGCCTGGCAGCCCAGATAATTGATCCACGGCAGGGGCGTGTCCGGCCGGGTAATCACGTACTCGCGGTTCTTGTCGTCGAAGTAGCCGTATTGCATGAGGTGTCACCTGACTTACCGCTTACTCACCGTCCGATGTGGCGCACGCACTCGTGCGTGCCGTGTCGAGACTCTTCTCGACACCTTCCGGCACACGGGCAATCAAGCGTCGGCATGAGTGCCGACGCGGCACGCAAGAGTGCGTGCGCCACGTCGGAGTGGCAGTGATCTTCCGACGAGCGATCGCTCACTTGAGCCGCCTCATCATCTCCAAACACACCCGGGTATTGTGGTACGGGCATTTCCAGGGGCCCACCAGGCAGGCGTCGCTATCTTCCTGCGCCGTAAAAGGCACGCCGCCGGGCTTCAACTTGGCGTGCCACTCGCCGTGGACATGGTCCACCACCTTCTCTTCGATGTACTCCCAGATCCGGCAGGACTGGCGCAGGAAATGCTCTTCGCCGGAAAGCTGCCAGGCATTGTAGAAGCCCACCACCGCCTCCGCCTGCGCCCACCAGTGCTTGTTGGGATCGATCAGCTTGCCCGCCGAATCCGCCTCGTAGAACAGGCTGCCGTCCTGGTCCAGCGCCTGGTCGTAGACCGCCTGCGCCATCTTCAGGGCGATGCCGCGCGCGCGTTCGATGAGCGGGCCGTCGCGCAGTACTTCGGCGGCTTCATAAATCAGCCAACTGCCCTCGATATCGTGACCGTAGGAGACGTGGTCGTTGAGCGAGTTCCACTGTTTGTCGAAGAACAGGTGGAAGTGGCCCGTGCGGCTGTCGACGATGTGGTCCATGGTGGTTTCGAGCAGCGCCTTGCACCGGGTTTCCAGCTCCGGGACACGCCACGCGCGCAGCAGGTTGGTGTAACCCTCCACGATATGCAGGTGCGTGTTCATGGATTTGGGGCTGTTGAGGTCCTTCTCGCTCAGGCGCAAATCCTCCAGCGCGCCCCAATCCCGGCTGCACGCTTCCAGATAGCCTCCGTAAACGGGGTCGTAGCTGTGGGCTTCAATCAGACGGAACAGCCGCCGCGCCAGCTCCAGGCTCTCCGGCTTGCCGGTGGCCCGGAAGTATTCGGACAGGGCGTATGCGCCAAAAGCCTGGGCGTAAATCTGCTTGCGGTCCGAAATCGGATGGCCCTGGTAATCCAGCATCCAGTAAATGCCGTCGTAGGTCTTGTCCCAGAACTTGTCGAGGATGCAGGCGTAAGCCCAATCGGCCGTCTCGCGGTAGGCAAAGTCCCCCAGGAGGCGGGCGGCCGCGGAGAAAGTCCACAGAATTCGCGTGTTGATGACGGCGGCGCGCGGCGCCTGCTTATCCACGCCCAGGTCGCAATCCACCACCCCATGGAAACCGCCGTTTTCGCGATCCACCGTGTGGCGCATCCAGAACGGCAGGATGTTGCCCACCAGCTCCCGCTTGAAGCGCGCCGCCCAGGCGCGTCTCGCGGCGGCGTCCATCATCGCCTGTCCCCCTGCACGCCCAGGCGCAGATTCTTCTCGATCAACCCGACGCGCTGTTGGACGCAGGCGGCGCTACGCAAGAGGTCGGGAGGCGTGTTCAGGACGTAATCCAGCAGCCCGTTCACCGTGGTGCGGGCGACGTACGTGCGGGTGTCGGAGGCGCCGTAATAAATCAGGACCTCCGCCCCGCGGCGCACCCAGCCGTTCGAGAAAGTCACGTTGGAAACATCCCCCACCCGCTCCTCTCCCCGCGGTCCCAGAAAATATCCCCCGGGCTTGGCGATCACTTTGTAGGGCTCCGCCAGGTCGCACAGGAAACAGTACAGGACATAGCGCAACCCCGCCGCCGTATTGCGCACGCCGTGGGCCAGGTGCAGCCAGCCCTTGCCGGTCTTGATGGGCGCCGGCCCGAGGCCGTTCTTCACCTCGTTGATGGTGTGGTACTCGCGGCGCTCGATGATGATCTCTTGTTCGATCGCCGCGCGCTCCATGTTGGCCGCCAGGCCCCAGCCGATGCCGCCGCCGGTGCCCGCCTCGATGAAGCTATCCTGCGGGCGCGTGTAGAAGGCATACTTGCCGCCCACGAATTCCGGGTGCAGAACGCAATTGCGCTGTTGGGCCGAGGGGGTGCGCAGGTCGGCCAGCCGCTCCCAGGTCTTCAGATCGCGCGTGCGCGCCACGCCGCACTGCGCCACCGCGCTCGA
Organism: Terriglobia bacterium; assembly: GCA_963767595.1. Classification (GTDB taxonomy): domain Bacteria; phylum Acidobacteriota; class Terriglobia; order Bryobacterales; family Bryobacteraceae; genus BOG-224. Next base: position 217,354 of record CAVYEK010000019.1, on the reverse strand, counting down.
GAGGTCGCCCGGGGCCGCCTCCGGATCCTTGCGCTCGGCGCAGAACAGGCCGTAGATCCAGCCGTCTTCATGCGCCGTCAGCCGCATGTCATAGACGTTGGTTTCGGGCTCCCCGGTCTCCGGCATGACCACCGGGTAGTCCCAGAAGCGGAAGCCGTCGATGCCGGTGTCGCTCTCGGCGACGGCGAAGAACGACTTGCGGTCCAGGCCTTCCACCCGCGCCATGAGAATGACCTTGCCATGCCACTCCATGGCCCCCACATTGAAAACGGCGTTGATTCCCAGCCGCTCGAGGAACAGTGGATTGGCGCTCGCATCGAAATCGTACCGCCAGGTCAGCGGCGCGTGGGCCGCCGTCAGGACCGGGTACCGAAAGCGCTCGTACCACCCGTGGGATTCGGGCGCCGGCTCATTGCGCCGCCGAAGAAGCCGTTCATGCTCCGCGGCCAACGCTTCTCGCCGAGCCTGAAGATCTACGTTCGTCATTTTTGAATTGTCAGCCCGATTTCTATCAATTTCTTATGATACACCGCGTCGCCGGGCTTGCCAGCCTGACGCCGGATTGTGGGGCAGGCGCTTCCGCCTGCCAACCGCCTGACCCAGGAGGACCCCCCGCCTCTACTTCTTCCCGGCGGCCGGGGCGCCCTTTGGGCCCGCCGGCGCCGTGGGAATCGGCAGGGCCGTATCCAGCTTGGTTTCGCACCCGCAATCCTCACCGGCGTTCTTGGCCGTTTTCTGATATTCGAGCTCGAAATCGATCACCCGCTTGATGCTGGGCCAGTCGGTTCCGGCCGGAATACGCCGGCCGTTAATGAACAGCGTGGGGGTCCCGTCGATCGCCAGGTCCTTCGCCTCGGCGATGTTGGCGTCGATTTCTTTCTCAGTGGCCTTGTCGTCGATGCAGCGGCTCAGTTGCAGCGCATCCAACTCCTTCTGGCTCTTGGCCCACTCCATCACCTGGCTCTTCAAGGTCTCGGGCGTGAGGCTGTCCTGGTGGGCAAAGACCCAATCGTGATAATCCCAGAACGACTGCGGATTCCCGCGGAACACGCAACGCCCGGCCATGGAGGCGGCCTTGGCCCACGGGTGCAACTGGACGAGGGGATAATCCAAATAGTAGAACCGCACCTGGGTCGGGTATGTCTTGAGCAGATTCTGCTTCAGCAGGTCCGCCTGGAGCTTGCAGTGCGGGCATTGCATGTCGCTGAACTCCACCAGCACCACCGATGCGCCCGGCGTTCCCTGGCTGGGCTGAAACTGGGTTTTGAGCTTGTCCAGATCCGTCTTGAACGGGTTGAAGTTGATGTTGTAGATGCTGCCTTGCACGATGCGGGAGCCATCGTTCGAAACCAGCAGTCCGACGTCCTGGGACCCCGCTCCCTGCGCGATATGTATGGTGACTTCCTTGAATCCCGGCAGTTGCTCGGAAGGCGCGGGGTCGCTGGCCGTGACCGTAAACTCGGGACCCAGCACCCACAGGTGGCGCGCATAGGCTTCCATGGTGGGCTTATCGAAAGCGCTCTTCGGGGCGGCGCTGGGGGCTGGGCTGGCGGCCTTCTGCGCCGGGCAGGCCGGCGCAAACAGAAGCGCGGCGGCGATGGGTAGAAACAGGGTTCGGTACATTCTTTTCCTATTCTATACAGACGGCGAAACCTGGCGCACCGGGTAGGACAGACCATCGTTTTTCGTGGTCTGTCCGGCGCCGGTAGCGCCCGGGGTTTGACAGACGACAAAAACCGATCATCCGTCCCACCAGCCTCACACCACCGGCCCAATGCGCCACGGCACGAACTCTCTGTGACCCAGGCGTTCGGCGCAGGTTCGCCGGCCGGAGGCCACTTCCAACAGGGCGTGGAAAATCGCCCCGCCGGCATCCTCGATGTTCTGCTCGCCTCCAGCGATGGCGCCGGCATCGAAATCCATGTTCTCCCTCATGCGGCGAAAAGTGTCGCTATTGGTCGCGATCTTGAACACCGGGATGGTGGGGAACCCGATGGCGCTGCCGCGGCCGGTGGTGAAGGCGATCAGGTTGCAGCCGCCCGCCGCGAGGCCCGCCAGGGAGACCGGGTCGTACCCCGGAGTATTCATGAAAACCAAGCCGGGCGTGGTCACCTGCTCGGCATAGTCCACCACATCCATCAAACGCGAGGTCCCTCCCTTGGCCACCGCGCCCAGGGACTTCTCGATGATGTTGGTGATCCCCCCAGCCTTGTTGCCGGGCGACGGATTGTCGTCAAAAGTGCTGCCGAATCGATTCAAGTATTGCTTGTATTCTTTGATATAACGTAACAACTTCTCAGCTACTTCCCTGTTTCTCGACCGCTTCACCAACAGGTGCTCCGCGCCGAAGATCTCGGGCGTTTCGGCCAGCACGGCGGCGCCTCCCGCGGCGGCCAGCAGATCCGCGCACCGGCCCAGAGCCGGGTTGGCGGTGATCCCCGAGAAGGAATCCGAGCCGCCGCAGTTGAGGCCCAGCACGATTTTCCCGGCCGGGGCCGTGGTGCGACGCTCCTGGGCGGCGCGCTCGACGAACCGGGCGATGTGGGCGCGCGCGGCCTCCACAGCCCCCGATGTGCCACCGCTAGATTGAAGCGTAAGCCCAGTCAATCTATCGTTTACGATTGCAGCCTTGAAGAAATGCTCGATCTGATTGTCTTCGCAACCCAGACCCACAATGACCGCCGCCGAGACGTTGGGGTGCGCCAGCACGCCGCCCAGAGTCCGGCGGAGCTGGTCGATATCGGGACCCCCTCCGTGACCGCAGCCGTCGCCATGCGGGAAGGCTACTACGCCATCCACGTTCTCCGGCAGCGCGGCGGATTCGAAGCTCCGCGCCACGGCCTCCACGGCGTGCGCCGCGCAATTGCTGGCGGCTACTACCGCGAGGTAATTGCGCGTGCCCACGCGCCCGTCCTCGCGCACGTACCCCAGAAAGACCGGCGCGTCCGGCGGTGGCTGCGGCCGGGCCTCCTCCGCTTCCGGGAACTCGAAGGCCAGGCGCAGGTCCTCGCAGCCCACGTTATGGGTGTGAACGTGATATCCCGCCGCGATGGCCTGCGTGGCCCGCCCAATCACCTCACCGTAACGCCGGACCGCCTCGCCGCGGGGAATCCCGCGCCGGGCGATTTTGTGCCCGGCGGGGATAGGCTCGCATGCGGTGAGGGCCGCTCCCGCCACTCGCAACTCTGCGCCGGGCGCGAGTGAAACCCGCGCGATGGCCACGTTATCGGCGGGGTGCAGCAGGATCAGCGAATTGTCGGCGCTAGGCGCTTTCCGAATGTCCAGAAGCATCAGGCAACCATCCCTCTATAATGGGAGAAACGCCCCGCGGGCCGCAATCCTCATATTCTCGGGGGCCGATTGGAATTGTACGAACAGACCATGTTGCGGAAGATGTTGCGATCGAAAATTCACCGCGCGACGGTGACCGGGGTTGACCTTCATTACGAGGGCAGTCTCGCGGTGGATGAGGATTTGATGGATGCGGCGGGCATTCTCCCTTATGAAGCCGTTCACGTTTGGAACGTCAACAACGGCCAGCGCCTTCAGACCTACGCCATACCGGCCCCGAGGGGTTCCGGAGAGATCCTTCTGAATGGGGCGGCGGCGCGGCTGGGGCAGGCCGGTGACGTGGTGATCGTCGCCACCTTCTGCTGGATCGAGGAGGAAGCCGCCCGGCGACGCCATCCCACCATCGTCCTGGTGGACGCCGCCAACCGGATTTCCAGCGCGCATTGACGGCGGTATCAGGGGCGTTCCGGCCGGCCCTCGATGTTGTCGATCAGCCGGGTAGAGCCGATCCACACCGCCGCGGCCACGCACACCGGACCAACCACCCGCTCGACCGGCTGCATCCGCTCCGGGTCCACCACTTCCAGGTACTCGACACGGATGGCGGGCTGCGATTGCAGTACCGCGAGGGCCGCGCTCCGGATCTCCTCCGGACTCGTCGCGCCGTTCGCGATGCTCCGCTCCGCGGCCTGTAAAGCCCGATACAGCGTGGGGGCGATACGACGCTCTTGCGGGTCGAGGCGCCCGTTGCGAGAGCTCATCGCCAGGCCGTCCGGTTCCCGCACGGTGGCCACCGGCACGATGACGACCGGAAAATCGAGGTCGGCTACCATTCTCCGGACCACCGCCAATTGTTGCGCGTCCTTCTCGCCAAAGTAGGCCCTGTCGGGATGAACGATGTTGAAGAGCTTGCCGACCACCGTGGCGACGCCGCGGAAGTGACCGGGGCGGAACTCGCCGCACAGCCGCTCCGAGAGCGACGCCACCTCGATAAACGTCAGTTGCGGCGACGGGTACATCTCGCCGGCGTCCGGCGCGAACACGACGTCCGCGCCGTGGGCGGCGCAGAGTTCCACGTCCGCCGGAAGAGTTCGCGGGTATTGATCCAAGTCTTCACTGAGGTCGAACTGGATGGGGTTCACGAAGACGCTCACCACCACCAGGTCCGTTTCTTCCCTGGCCCGCTCGATCAGCGCTCCATGCGCGGCGTGCAGCGCGCCCATGGTGGGGACGAAGCCCACCGTGCAGCCGCGCCGCCGGGCCTCCGCCACGCGGCCCCGGATCTCCGCGATGGTGTGCAGCAGCTCCACGCTCACTGGCCCCGCTCCCGCCCGGCAGCCGGAAAACGACCGCTTTGCACGTCGGAGATATACTCGCTCACGGCCTTCACGATCACGCCGCCCAGGTCGGCGTAACGCTTGACGAACGGCGGGGTGAATTCCTGATAGAGGCCGAAGATGTCATAACTGACCAGCACCTGTCCGTCGCAGTGCGGGCCTGCCCCGATGCCGATAGTGGGGATCTCCAGTTCCTGGGTGATGGCTTTCGCCACCTCGTCCGGAATCGATTCCAGAACCACGGCGAAGGCCCCCGCCTGTTGCAGGATCCGCGTTTCCTCGATCACGCGCTCGGCCTCGCGGCTGGACTTTCCGACGCGGCGGAAGCCGCCGAACTGGTGGACGGATTGCGGAGTCAAGCCCACGTGGCCCATCACCGGAATGCCGATTTCGACAAGCCGGGAAACCACGTCGGCGGCGGCCCGCCCTCCTTCCAGTTTCACGGCGGCGGCGCCGCCCTCCTGGATCAGGCGCCCGGCATTCCGCACCGCCTCCGGGATGCCGGTGTGGTAGCTGAGGAACGGCATGTCGGCGATCACCAGCGCCCTTCGCGTTCCGTTGGAAACAGCGCGCGTGTGGTGCGCCATGGCATCGAGCGTCACCGGAAGCGTGGTCTCATAGCCCAGTATCACCATCCCGAGCGTGTCGCCGACCAGGATGGCGTCGATGCCCGCGCGGTCCATCAACCGCGCCATGCTCGCATCGTAAGCCGTCAACATCGTGATTTTCTGGCCGCGCCGTTTCTTGTCCGCCAAGTCGGTGATTCGAATCGGCTTTGCCTGCTTGGTCATCGGTTTCCGTTCCTTCGCAAAAGCGCTTCCGTTCGGTCCGCGGCGCCGGCCCCCAGACCTTTCCTCCGCGCCATGTCCAAGGCCTGCAGCCCCGCCGCGCAATAAAGATCCCGAATCTCCGGCGAGACGGAAGCCAGAGCGTCGAGATGCAGACGCACGGTCCCGGCGTCTCCACGCTCGATGGGGCCGGTCAGGGCCGCCACCGGCCCTCGCTCGAGAATGTTCTCCACCGCCGTGCGAACCAATGGCCCCAACGCGCGCAGGGCGCTATCGCCATCCTCGCCCGCGGCGGTGGCCAGCAGGCTTTGCGCGGCATCGAGCAGCGCCGCGACGTAGTTGCTCGCCATCGCCGCGGCCGCGTGGTACAAAGGCCGCGCCTCCGGCCGAATTCCGAGCGCCCGGCCTCCCAGCAGCTCCACGATCCGCTCCGCCCATTCCACCCCCGGGCCATCGCCCGAGACCGCGAATGCCGCCCCCCGCAGCGCCGCCACTCCTTGCTCCGGACTGCAGATGGTCTGGAGCGGATGCAGGGTCCCGCAGGAAAATCCGCGCAACCGCAATGGCGCAAGCTCCTCGATGTCCTTCGCCCCGCACGTATGGAGCGCGAGTCCGGTCCCCGAAACGCCCGCCGCGAGCGCCTCCGCGACGTCGCGGAGAGCGGAATCCGAGACCGCGATCAATAACCGCGACGCACGGCCGGGCAGTTCGGCCAACCCGGCGGGCTCGACCCCGTCCCCGATGAACTCCGCCGCCAGCCGGGTACGAAACGGGTCGCGCCCGGCGATGCACACAACTGGTTCGCCCCGTTCGCGGAGCAACCGTCCGATAGCTTGAGCCAGCTTCCCCGATCCGGCGATTCCAATGGGTTCGGACGGCCCGCGTTCGTAGATCACCCTCCAGTATAAGCCTGGCGCCACCGGCGCCATTTCGGTCACTTCAGCCGGAAGGTCACGACGATGGGCGCGATCACTTCCACCGGTTCGCCGTTCAGCGTCGTGGGGCGGTAGAGCCACTGGCTTACGGCGTCCAGGGCCGCCTTGGTGAGCAGCGGGTGCCCCGAGAGGACCTTCAGCTCGCGGATGCGGCCATCCGTTCCAATCACGCCTTCGAGTCTCACCTCGCCGCCGATGCGGGCGCGCCGGGCGAGGTCGGGGTAGACGGGCTCGACCCGGTGGATAACCACGGCATCCTTCACCAGGCCGCCGATGGTGACGCGAATGGGCGCCGGGGGGACCGGCGCGGGCGCGGCTTCGGGCGCGCGCTCCACGGGGCGTGCGATAGCCACCGTTGCGACGGAGGCGATCAAGCCCTCCAGCATCGAGCCGGGCCCTGCGATCCCTAGACCGCCGGGGACGCCCGGCCCCGCATTCGATCCGGTGTTCTCCACCGGCGGATCCTCAATCATAATGGCGCGCTCGGGGATCTGAATTGGCGCTATCAGCGCCCCGTTCATGATCTGGGTTGGCCGCGGCTTGACATGCACTGCCGCCGGCCCCTCCGGCGCCGGCGGAGGGGGCGGCGGGACGGGAGCTTCCAGCCAGGTCATCAGCGCCTGCGGCGGAGGAAGAACCGAGGGGTGAAGCATGGGGATCAGGATCGCCAAACCTACCAGGGCCGTCTGTCCCGTCATGCCCAAGCAAGCGGTCCACAAGCGCTTGCTGGCCGAACCATAAGGGATTGCCGCTGTCTCGAACATATGCTGCCTCCTCTCTTCCGGTTGTTCGGACGCACCGGTCGCCCCAGCGCCCGAAGGCGCGTTGCCGCCTGATTGTTCGGGGTTTCAGCCGATGCTCGGTCCGGGTGTCGACTGCATTCTGTCAACCTCCACCGGAATAGACACCGCGTGCTCAAGAAAGTTCCGCGCGGTTCGGGCATGATGAAGACATGCAGTTGCCCGAGCGGGTGAGGCGCGCCATCGAAGAGCGTGCGGATGCGGTTGGCTTCACGGAGCTACAGCGCGCCGCGGCCGCGATGTCGGAGACCTACCGAGGCGGCGGGGCCGTGCGTCTGGCGGGCGAGAAGCGCGCCGCCGCCTATCTGGCCGTGCGCATGCCGGCCACCTACGCCGCCGCGTACGCTGTGTTGCGCGAAGTTCGCGGGCGGCTCGGCGCGCGGGCCGTTGAGAGCGTGCTGGACGCCGGGGCGGGCGCGGGCGCCGCCTCGCTGGCCGCGCGGGAGCTTTTCCCGGCGGCCCGCATCACCATGGTGGAGCGCGATGCCGCCCTGGCCGCGGCGGCGCGCGAGTGGCTGCCCGATGCGCAGTACGTGGCGGCCGACATGGAGCGCATGGACCGGTTCCCGCCGCACGATCTGGTGATGGCCGCGTATTCGCTCGGCGAGATGCGGCAGCCGCCCGTGGCGCGGCTATGGGATGCGGCGCGGGTGGGTTTGGTGGTTATCGAGCCGGGCAGCGCCAGGGGCTTCGCTCTGGTGCGCGAGATCCGCGACAGCCTGCTGGGAGCCGGTTGGCAGGCGAAAGCGCCTGCCCCACAAATCGCTCGGGTGCGCGAGATCCGCGACAGCCTGCTGGCGGGCTCGGCGCGCATGTTGGCGCCGTGCCCTCATGAATCCGCCTGCCCGCTGGCCGCGCCCGAGTGGTGCCACTTCGCCGCGAGAGTCGAGCGCTCCCGCATCCACCGCCGTCTCAAGGACGCCGGCCTGAACTATGAAGACGAGAAATTCAGCTACGTGGCCCTGGCGCGCGAACCGGCGGAGCTGCCCGCCGCGCGCATCATCCGCCGCGTGCGCCAGCGCCCGGGGCTGATCGAATTGGAACTCTGCGGGCGCGCCGGTCTGCGTTCGGAGCGCGTTACGCGGAGCGCCCGCGAGGCCTTTCGCGCCGCCCGGCACGCGGCCTGGGGCGACGCCTGGGACTTGTAAGGGCTGGGCATGTCCGGCCGGCGTGGCGCACGCACTCGTGCCGACGCTTGGCTCCCCGTGCGCGAACCCGTGTCGAGAAGGGTCTCGACACGGCACGCACGAGTGCGCAATGCCACATAGTTTTCATAATTGGCCTGTAAGCTATTGATTTTACGTGGCGCACGCTTCAGCGTGCCGTCGTGGGCTTCAGCCCACGATCAGCGCTGACGGCGAGCTGAAGCTCGCCGCTGCACGCTGAAGCGTGCGCCACGAAAACATAAGCCTCGTGTTTTGTTCTTGTTATGAAAACTATGCGGCATTACGCACGAGTGCGTGCGCCACAGCCGCCGAATGTCCCCTTGTCTGCGCGCGAATGTAGAGCACGCTATCATAATCTCGATGCTCGATCGCCAACAGGCTTGGGACATTCTCTGCGAGTTCACTAAATCCGAAGGACTCCGCAAACACGCGCTGGCGGTGGAGACCTGCGTGGCGGCGTACGCCCGCAAATTCGGCGAGGACGAAACGAAGTGGTCCATCGTCGCCCTGCTGCACGATTTCGATTGGGAGATCCATCCACAACTCCCGGACCACCCCGTCAAGGGCGAGCCGATTCTCGCCGCCCGCGGCGTGGACCCGGAGATCCGCCGCGCCATTCTTTCGCACGCCAGCTTTACCGGAGTGGCGCGCGTGAGTCTGCTGGAGAAGACCCTCTTCGCCTGCGACGAGCTGGCGGGCTTCATCACCGCCATCTCCTATGTCAAGCCGCACCGCAGCGTCTTCGAAGTGGACGTGCCTTCGGTGAAGAAGAAAATGAAGGACAAAGCCTTCGCCCGCTCGGTAAACCGGCAGGAGATCGTCGATGGCGCGCAGGAGCTGGGCGTGCCGCTCGAAGAGCACATCGATTTCTGCGTGAAGGCCATGCAGGCGCGCGCCGCGGAGCTGGGGCTGGCGGGAGAGCTGTAGAGCGGGCCTCCGGCCTGCCACGCCGGCGTCCGCGCCGGCGTTCTTCCGGGCAAGGGGCGTCCTCCGTGGTGGGGCAGGTTCGCAACCGTCGGCCCCGCGGCTGTTGGCAAAGGCGGCGCTACTCCCCTCGCATTTGGACGCGGCCCCCGCGCGGAATTATACTGGCCGAGAGGAATAATGACTCCGAATTTCGACCTGACTCGCCGCGTTTTCCTGGGCGCGATGGCGGCCGCGCCCCTGGCTTCGGCCGCCGATGCATGGGTGGACCTCTTCGATGGCAAGAGCCTCGCCGGCTGGCGACCCGGCGGGAACCAGAGTTCCTGGACCGTTGCCGACGGCCAAATTACCGCCCAGGGACCCATCTCGCATCTCTTCTATACCGGGCCCGTGAATGGGGCGGTATTCCGTAACTTCGAGTTCGAAGTGGAGGTACGCACCCGGCGCGTATCCGCTTCGGGCGTCTATTTCCATACCGCCTACCAGGAATCCGGCTCCCCGGTGAAGGGCTTCGAAATCCAGGTCAACAACGTGGACCCCGGCGAGGGCGCGTTCCGCGATCGCGAGAAGACCGGGTCGCTCCGCGGAGTGCGTGGCGTCTACAAGCAGCTTCAGGCCGAAGACCAGTGGTTCAAGCTCAACGCCCTGGTGCGCGGTAAGAACGTGCAAATCCGCCTGAACGGCGTTCTGGTGGTGGATTACACCGAGCCCACCCCGCCCGTGATTCCGCCCGGCCCGGCGACCGCCCGCTATCTGGATAAGGGCACGTTTGCGCTGGAATGCCACGACGAAGGGTCGCGCGTCTTCTTCCGGAGCGTTCGCGTGCGCCCCCTGCCCGACAATACGCCCACGCCCCCCGGCCCCGCGCCGGTGGCCGACGACGTGTTCAAGCAGATCATCGCCCTCGGCGCGCAGAATTATCCCGTGGTGGATTACCACGTGCACCTCAAGGAAGGTCTTACCCTCGAACAGGCGCTCGAAAAGTCCCGCCGCGACGGCATCTTCTACGGCCTGGCCGTGAACTGCGGCCAGGGTTTTCCCATTGAAAACGACGCCGGCGCGCAGGCTTTCTTCGAGAGCATGAAGGGCCAGCCCGTCTTCATCGCCATGCAGGCCGAAGGCCGCGAGTGGATGCGCATGTTCACCCGCCGCGCCGTGGCGTTGTTCGACTATGTCTTCACCGATTCCATGACCTGGACCGACAACCACGGCAAGCGCATGCGGTTGTGGCTCCCCGATGAAGTGGGAACCATCGCCGATCCACAGGAGTTCATGGAGACTCTGGTCGACCGCGCCACCGGCATCCTGGAGCGGGAACCCATCGACATCTACGTCAACCCGACTTTCCTGCCCGACGTGCTCGCCAAGGATTACGACCGCCTGTGGACCGAGGCGCGCATGAAGAAGGTGGTGGACGCGGCGGCCAGGAACCAGGTGGCCATCGAGATCAACAGCCGTTACAAGCTGCCCAGCCCCGCCTTTATCCGCATGGCCAAGCAGGCCGGCTGCAAGTTCACCTTCGGCACAAATAACACCGGCCCCGCCGATCTGGGCCGCTCCGAGTACGGCCTGCGCATGGTGGAGGAATGCAGCCTCACGTGGCGGGATTTCTTCGTCCCCGGCGCCTGGTGGCCCAAGGCCTTCGAGCGCAAAGGGGCGGCGCTGAAAGCGGGATAGCCGCCGGGCGTCTCGCGTTCACGGTGCGGTATTAACCGAAAGAGTCGAACGATGACCGCCGCCGCTCAGCGGTAGGCCTCGCGGCGGTTGCGGACGCCGGTGATCTCGATGGTGGTCTCGCATTGGGGATCGAAGAACACCCGGTAGTCGCCACAGCGGAGCCGGAAACCGGCTAGCGGCGGCTTGAGCTTCTTCACGTCGCCGTGTCGGGTGGTGAGGTAATGATCCACGCAGTGGAGGATCCGCGTGGCGGTTGCGCGGTCGATGGCTCGCAGATCGGCTCGGGCTTCCGGCGACCAGACGACGGCGATCCGCTCGGGGGCGGATTCCTCGCTCACTGGTTCAACCCGAACTCGCGCAGGATCTCTTCGTGCGGAATGCCCTCACCGCGGGCAAGCGAAGCGCGGGCGCGGTCCAGCGCCTCGGCTGTTTCAGGCGTAATCTCTTCCTCTTCCGCCGGAGCCAGGGCCAGCGAGCGCGCCAACGGTTCCACCATCGCTTCGAGCAGGCTCCGCACGGCGTTCAGCTTCGCGGCCGGCAGCAGATCCAGCAGCGCGTGGGCCTGTTGGCGATCCTGGTTGAGATTCGGTTCCATGGTTCTCCCTTTGGCGGGGCGCGACATCAGGCGCCTTCACACAGGACGCGTTGAACGACCTCATTCAACAGTATCTCATTGGCGCCCATTCGATTCCATCATACGCAACGCGGCTCCCGGTGGAACGGGGAGAATGCGTGCGACCCGTAGGTCTGGTAAGGAACCCCTTTTTGCTCGGTCTGCCCCCGGGCCATCGCCAGGTCCGCTTCCGGAACCCGAAGCGAAATCACGTGTGCGGGGGTCCTGGCCTTCAAGGAAGTAGACGCATCTCCTCGCCAGGCGCCGGGGCGGTATTCGGCGAGCGTGGTGTTGCGCCAGGTGTGCGGGACGATTGTCGCCGAGTGTATCCCGGATTCCGGTTCCGGCTATGGTCAGGCCGGCGCCACGGGCCGGCGCCATCGCGTCTGCGCTGAGCCTTTGTGCTACATTGACACGGTAGAAGTCTGGTGTTCGAGCCGCCACGGACCCGCCGCCGCATCGAACGAGAAGTCGATGGACATCGCGCGCCTCAACCGTATCACGATCGAAGAGGGGAAGTGCGGAGGTCGCCCCTGCATCCGCGGCTATCGTATCCTCGTAACGGACGTGCTCGAGTTGCTTGCCGCGGGCGCCCCTATCGATGAAATCCTCGCCGACTATCCCTTCCTGGAACGAGAGGACGTCTTCGCGGCCATCGAGTACGCAGCCCGCCAGGCCGATCATCCCATCCTGAAGGCTTCGTGAGATTCCTGGTGGATAACCAACTCCCCGCCGCCCTCGTGCGCTTCATCGCCGCGCGCGGCCACGGGTGCATTCACATGCTGGGAGTTGGGCTCGCGCAAGCCACCAAAGCCACACCAGCGGCGCAAGCCGCGCGGCGGAGGTGGTCATCGAGCGTGGCGAGCGGCAGTCCTTCGCGAATCGCCAATTCCAGGTAGGCGGCGTCATACGCGCTGAGCCGGTAGGTCCGCGCCAGCGGCAGAATCTGTTGAGCGAGCCAAGTGGCGGGACGTTGCTCAATAATGATCGGCAACCTCCGCAGCCGCTCGAGGAATGTGGCCTGCGCCGCCGCGTCCATCCGGCCACGGCGCTCGGCGATGCTCAAGACGCTTGCGACCTCAAAGGACCACAACGCGGGCGCGACGGCGTGAACCGTTTCCAAGGACCTGAGGACCGCTACGGTGAACGGCGTGGCCTCGTCTTCAAACGCCCAACTCAGGGTCATGGAAGCGTCGAGGACGAACGGACCGGTCAATACCTGTGGCCCTCATGAACCAGGTTCTGGATGCGCTCGCCGGGACCGAGCGTGAGATGGTATTCTTCCCGAAAAGCGAGCATGCTGGCCACAGCCTGCCGCCGCCGTTCCCCTTCTTCTTCGGAAAGCGTGGCCGCTGCGCCGACAGCTACTTCCAGAGCCCGCTCGACGACCTCCTCGGGCGAACGGCCCACGCCGCGAGTGAGCGCCGCTTCGAGCATCTCTTGCCCGTGGGGCGTGAGCTGGACCATCATCGACACCAGTATAACCTGGACTAGGCCCGATGCCTGCCGGCCCGCCGATTCCTTCACCACCCCTCAGTACCCGTTCTCGCGCAGCCTTTCTACAGTAAGCGGCTCCCTTCCGCCCGCCTTGCCCAGCGCCTTGGCCACATACTTGGCCAGGATGTCGCATTCCAGGTTTACCCGCGCTCCGGGGTGGTATAGGGCCAGCGTGGTGTTGCGCCAGGTGTGCGGCACGATGGCCGCCGAGAGGATTCCGCCCTCCATCTCCGCTATGGTCAGGCTGATGCCATCGATGGCGATGGAGCCCTTCTCCACCAGGTAGGGGTCCAGCTCCGCGGGAACGCGTACGCGCAGCCACCAGTTCTCGTCTCCCAGGGGCTCCGCCGAGAGAAACTCGCCGGTTGCGTCCACGTGCCCCTGCACGATGTGGCCGTCCAGCCTTCCGGAGGCCGAAAGCGGCCGCTCCAGGTTCACCCGCGAGCCCGCGCGCAGGCCGCCCAGGTTGCTGCGGCGCAGGGTTTCGGGGGCCACGTCGGCGGTGAACGAATCGGGGCGCGGATCCACCGCCGTGAGGCACACTCCGTTCACCGCGATGCTGCTTCCCACCCTCATGTCGCCGGTTACCAGCGAGCAGAGCACCCGCAGGCGCGCTCCCGCCGCGCGGGCGACAAGCGATTCCACCGCTCCCAGTTCCTCAATGATTCCCGTGAACATCCAGGTACCCTTCCACGGCGAACTCATCCGGCGGAATCGGGTGAATGGCCACGTGGTGCACGCGGATGGCATCCGCCCGGCGGCGCCGCCCGATTCCACCCGCCAGCGGCAACGCCTCCAGTCCGCCCAGGATTTTCGGACCGTAATAGAAGAAAATGCGATCCACCAGCCCGCTTTCGAGGGCCGTCCAGTTCATCTTGCTGCCGGCCTCGATCAGCAGCGAAAGATAGCGCTCGCGCGCCAGCCAGTCCACCACCGCCCGCAGGTCCGCGCGGCCCCCCGGCCCGTTGAACACCAGCACGCGGGCGCCGCGCCCGGCGGCGGCCTGGCGCCGCTCCGCGGAGGAGGCCGAGGTGGTCACCAGCAGCAGGTCGTCCGCCGCCGAGCGCGCCATTTTCGATTCCATCGGCATGCGAAGCTGCGAATCCATCACGATCCGCAGCAGCGGGCGGCGGCGTGGCAGGCCGGTGCGGTCGGTGAGCAGGCAATCGTCCGCCAGCACGGTCCCGATGCCGGTCAGAATGGCGTCGGAATCGTGCCGCAATTCCTGCACGTGCGCGCGCGCCCGCTCGCTGGTGATCCAACCGCGGTTGTCGTCCGGAGCGGAGATCTTGCCGTCCAGCGTGATGGCCGTCTTGAGCGTCACCAGCGGCCTTCCCGCGCGCATGAAGTGGAGGAACGGCTCGTTGAGCTTCTCCGCCTCGGCGGCGAACTCGGGAAGCATGGCCACTTCCACCCCGGCCTCGCGCAGCTTGCGGAAACCGCCGCCCGAAACCAGCGGGTTGGGGTCTTCGATGGGGGCCGCCACCCGCGCCACACCGGCGGCGATCAGGGCGTCCACGCACGCCGGCGTGCGCCCGGCGTGGGAGCAAGGCTCGAGGTTCACGTAGAGGGTGGCCCCGCGGGCCTTCTCTCCGGCTTCCTCGAGCGCCATCCGCTCGGCGTGCCGCTGCCCCTCCCAGGTGTGGAAGCCGCGCCCCACAATCTCGCCGCCGCGCTCGAGCACGGCGCCCACCATCGGATTGGGGCTGGCCAGCGCGCGGCCCCGGCGCGCCAACCCGATCGCCTCGCGCATCAGTTCCGGTTTCATGTTTCAAACAGCGACGCGATGAATTTCTCGGGATCGAACGGCAGCAGGTCGTCCACCTTCTCGCCCACCCCCACGTAGCGGATCGGCAGGCTCAGCTCGCGCGCGATGGCCACCACGATGCCCCCCTTGGCGGTGCCATCGAGCTTGGCCAGCACGATTCCCGTGACCCCCGACGACTCGGTGAACTTGCGCGCCTGTTCCAGCCCGTTTTGCCCGGTGGTGGCGTCCAGCACCAGCAGCACCTCGTGCGGCGCATCGGGGATCACCTTCTTGGCGGTGCGGCCCATCTTGTGCAGCTCCGCCATCAGGTTCTCCTTGGTTTGCAGGCGCCCGGCCGTGTCCACGATTACGTAATCCGCCTTGCGCGCGCGCGCCGCCTGGAGCGCGTCGAAGAGCACCGCGCTGGGGTCGCTGCCGGGGCTCTGCCGGATCACCGCGCTTCCGGTCCGCTGGCCCCAGATCTCGAGCTGTTCGATGGCCGCCGCGCGGAACGTATCGGCCGCGCACAGCAGCACCGACCGCCCCTCGCTCCGGTAGCGCCCGGCCAGCTTGCCGATGGTGGTGGTCTTGCCCGATCCGTTGACCCCCACCACCAGCACCACGGCGGGCGGCTCGGCCACCCGCGCCGGGGGACGGTCGCCGGCTTCCAGGATTTCCAGCAGGTGTTCGCCGATCAGCCCTTTCAGCTCGGCCGCGTCGTTCAGTTGATGCCGCTCCACCCGCTGGCGGATGCGGTCCAGAATTTCCTGGGTGGTCCGCACCCCGATATCGGCCGAGATGAGAGTGGATTCCAGCTCGTCGAGCAGATCCGCGTCGATTACCTTTTTTCCCTGGACGACGTCTTCGAGCGCGGAGACCAGCCCGGCGCGCGTCTTCTGCACGCCGCTCTTGAGCCGCTCGAGCAGCGACGGCTCCTGCTCCACCGAACCGAATAGCGTCTGGATCATTGGTTGTATTCTAGCAACCGCGTGTCACAACCATTTGACGCGGAGGAGAGTGCGTCGCGCATTCCGGCGTAGACGCAAGCTCATGGCCGGAGGCGGCGCAGCCGCCTCGCGGCCAACGGCTGAGTGCGGCGGCTACTGGGCCGCTGCCGGCCGGGGCCCGCGCCCGCCGCGAGCTTCGGTGACTTTGTAGTCCGCCGGGGCCTGGAACAGCATCGGCGAGGGTTCCGCGCGGCTGACGTTGGCCAGCCGGTAGACCGTCTCGCCCACCCGCGGGTCCGAATGCTTGGACAGTACCACGGTCTGCAAGTCCGCCGAATACCACCGCTCGGAAACCACCTGAATGGCCGCTTCGTTGCCCATCTGCCCGGCCGGAATCGTCAGGGTTGTGCGGGTTCCATCCGCCACCACGCCTTCGATCGTCTGGCGGCCCAGAGACTCGGTCTTGACATTCTGGCGGGCCAGGCTTCCGGCACGCCCTCCACGGCCTGTTCCCGCCGGACCTGGCGCGCTCCGCTGCCCCCACCGCCCGCCGTTGGGCGGAGCGGCGTTCTGGCCCTGAGCCCGAGCCGAAGCCGGCGCCTGTGGGCCTCTTCCGCCGCGAGCCCAGGCGCTCTTGGAAGCCGTCTTGTCGTTGACGTTCAGGGCGTAGTTCACGCCCGCCACAGGGTCGTTGATAAAGACCACCTGGCGCTGGCTGGAATTGACGCCCAACAGCCCGCCGAGCGACTGCTCCGTGCGCACTCGGCCTTCCGAATCCCGATACACCTTGGAGGTATTGACCTGGTGGAGGTGGTTCCCGTCCGCCAGGGTTTGCGACGTCTCGGTGACCACATCCGCCGAGTACGGGGCGCTCTTTACCACGCGGCCGGGCATGCCGGCCACGGCTCCAACCAGCCGCCCGCCCATCGGCGGGCCGCCGGCCTCACCTCCGAAACGGCCCATGCGGCCCGGGCCGGGACCCTGCGCGAAAGCGGCGGCGCCCATGGCGAGCGCGGCGATGAAAGTGGTTCGAATCGGCATTATCTTACTCCTCGAAAAGTCATTCATCCAAAAATCTCACGGCGCGAGCCAACCCGTCCGAGCCAAGCACCACGTCCGCCTGCACCAGCTCCGCGCCCTGATCGGCGGCGACGGGGTAACCGAGAGCGATCATGGTGGACCGCGGAACTTCAACCCGCACCAGATTCACGTCTTCGCTGGGCGCCGGACGGGCGGCGTCGGGGAGCGGGATGAATTCCCCTGGGTCGGCTTCGACATCGCCTTCCTCCTGCCAGCCATCGGCCCAATCCAGAGCCGCCAGTTCGGTAGCCGTGAGCGGCTGCGGCGCGGGCCGGCGCTGCTGCACGAACAGGAGCACGGCCGCGGCGGCCACCACCCCCGCCATCGCCCCCCAGGCAACCAGCGGATTCCACCAGCGGCGCGAATGCGGGGCCGCCAACCCCGCCTCACTGCGAAACGCCGCCAGCAGCCTGGCTTCCACCCGGGCGGGGGCCTCCGTCCGCACGCATCCCGCGGCCATGCCGCGCAAACCCGCCTCCAGACGGCGTTGATCGTCGAGCAACGCCGCGCACGCCTGGCACTCGCGAGCGTGGGGCGGGGTTTCCTCGCCCGGCCCGCCTGGCAACTCCGGCATGGTATCCCAAAAATCCCGACAGTTCATATCCAACACCTGACCGGTCTCAACGCGCCCACCGGTCGCGGGCTGCGTTCCTGGTACATTTTCTCCAGCAGCAGGGCGCGCGCGCGATGCAGCCGCGAACGCACCGTCCCGATGGGACAGCCGAGCGCGTGCGCGGCTTCCGCGTAGTCCACCTCTTCCAAGTCGCACAGCGCCACCACTTCGCGATACCGGCGCGGAAGCGCCTGCACCGCGCGGCGCAGGGCCGCGATGCCTTCCTTGCGCGTCAGGTCCGTCAGCGGATCGGGGCTGGCCACCAGCTCGACCAGGTCCGACTCCTCTTCTCCGTCCGCCCCCAGCGCGACCTCCGAGCGGCTCCGTTCCAGACGCCGCAAAACCAGCTTGCGAGCGATCCCGAAAAGGTAGCCGGAGAGGGTTCCGCGCCCCGGATCGTATCCGCAATCCTCGCGGATCAATGCCAGAAAGACCTCCTGCGCAACGTCCTCGGCGACCGTCGCCGAGTTGCTCATGTGCAGCGCAAACCGGTAGATGGCGCCCTGCCGCCGGCGATACAGGGCCACAAAAGCCTGTTCGTCGCCGCTCCGCATCCGCAGAAGTAGTTCGTCGTCGGTGTCCGGCGGCGTTTGCGTCATCGGGTTCTCATCCATGATTGCCCCGCGGTAGCCGAAAAGTTCCACAATCTGCCCGTTCGATGCGATACACTATTTGTAAGCCTTGTCAAGCCTCTTTATGGCTGTTTTGGTACTTTACGTACTCCCTAGACTATCCTATGATCTGAGTTCACGTTACCAGAATTCGCGATCGGAACCGCAATGCCGCTGGAGAATCAACTAGAAGATGTGGAGGTTCTGCGCACCAGACTGGCGCAGGTGGAAGCGGAGTTGATGCGCCACAGGCAGGGGTCGGAGGACGGTGAGCGGCGGTTTCGCCAACTGGCCGATGCGGCGCCTGTCATGATCTGGATGTCCGACAAGGACGCCATGGGCGCTTTTTTCAACCGGGCGTGGCTGGAGTTTCGCGGACGATCCCTGGAAGAAGAGGCCGGCAACGGGTGGACCGAGGGCGTGCACCCGGACGACCGCGACCTGTGCCTGGAGACCTACCTGAAAGCCTTTACCGCGCGCCGGCCGTTCCGCCTGCAACACCGCCTGCTGCGCGCCGACGGGGAGTACTGCTGGGTGGAGTACGCGGGCGCCCCGCGCTTCGACGAAAGCGGCGATTTCGCGGGTTACACCGGCTCCGCCGTGGAAGCCGCGGGCCCGCGGCGCGCTTTCACGCCCAGCGAAGAGGCCGTGCGAATCGTGTTCGCGCTCACCGAGCGCGAACGCCAGGTGCTGGTGCTGATCGCCGACGGCAAGTCCACCAAGGAAACCGCCGCCCGTCTGGGCATCAGCTATAAGACGGCGGATTCGCACCGCAGCCGCATTCTGGAGAAGCTGGGCGTGCACGAAACGGCCAGCATGGTCCGCTACGCCATCCGCGCGGGCCTCATAGAGCCGTAGGACTGGGCGGCGTCCAACAGGCATCCCGCCGCCAGCCTGTATAATCGGACGTTGCAGTGGATGTAGATCCGCTGTTCCCTATTGAGGTGATCCATGCGGATTAGTTCCGACGATTTGCGCCGTCACTATGCCTCGCTCCCCGACGCGGAGCTCCTGGACCTCGACCGCTCCGACCTCGCCGAAATGGCGCAGGGGATCTACGACGAGGAGATCTCCCGTAGAAGCTTGCATGGCCCGCGCGAAAAGGGGTCCTATGATGGCGATCCTCTAAACGACATCGAGGATACCCCCGGGGACCCCGATCCCGATAGCGGCGGCGACGCTCCGCCGCCCGATTGGCTGGAGGACGCCGCTTGTCCCTGGGCCGTGCTCATGCCCGGGCGGGCCGTGGGCCATTTTGACGATTATGCCTCCCAGGCGGCCAAGGTGCGGGCCGTCCTGCGCGAGGCGGGAATTCCGAGTCACGTCGTCGTCAAGCATCCGGATCCGGAGCCGGAGCCGCCGCCCGTCCAGAGGCCCAGTGAGTGCTGCGTGATGGTCCCGGGGGATCTCGGCATGCAGGCCACCAGCGTCATCGAGCGGGAGATTTTCAACCCCCAACACGAAGAAGAGTGGCGGAACCACCTGCAGACCCTCTCCGACGAACAGCTTCGCGCCCTGAAGCCGGAGGTCTTCTGCGGCGCCCTTCTCGACAGGGCCGAACGTCTGAAGAGAGCCTACCTCGACGAGCTCGCCAGCCGGAAGCTGCACGCCTCGGGACGGTAAGGGAACCATCCTCAAGCGCCCATTTGCCCGGTTACTTCTTCGACACTACACTGGAAGAGGCGCCTTGCGCCTCCCACCGTCATGAATGGATTCATGGAACAGGCTATCGATCTGGCGGCCGCCAACGTGCGCCGCGGGGGCGGCCCTTTCGCCGCTCTGGTGGTGAAAGACGGGGTCATAATCGCCACCGGCGCCAATCGGGTGACGCTGGCGAACGATCCTACCGCGCACGCCGAGGTGGAGGCCATTCGCCAGGCTTGCCAGGCGCTCGGCTGTTTCCAATTGGCGGGCTGCGAGGTGTACTCCTCCTGCGAGCCGTGCCCCATGTGCCTGGGGGCGTTGTGCTGGGCGCGGCCGGCGCGCGTGTTCTTCGCCGCCACCGCACTCGACGCCGCCGCCGCCGGCTTCGACGACGCATTCATCTACCGCCAGATCGAAATTCCGCCCGCGGAGCGCGCCATCCCCATGGTTCACCTGGCCAGCGCTCTGGCGGCGCGGCCGTTCGAGGAGTGGGCCAGGAATCCCGACCGAAGACGTTATTAGGCCGCCCCTGCCCTTGGACCTCGCATCGCAGTGTTTGTTGGCGGCGGAAGCGAGGTCCGCCGCCTCTCGGGGTCCCTTAGTGACCGCCAGGCGCGCTGGCGGTGGCATCGCCGCCGGCGGCCACTGAGCCGGCGTTGGCCATGGTGCTTCCGGCGGTTCCCCAAATGTTCTGTACCCCTCCGGAAACATGGATGAAGATGCCCAGAGCGACCAGAGCGAGCAGCGCCGTTATCAGGCAGTATTCGGCCAGGCCCTGGGCGGTTTCGTCGCTGTAAAGCGATCGCCAGAGCTTACGAACCTTAGGAAACATCAAGTACAGTCTAGTACGCTCAATACTCCTAGGACACGTTCTCTTTGGATATCGGTATTATTACCCTAAGATATGGATTCCCGGCCAGTCTGCCGATGAGTAAAGAGGGAGGAGAATGCCAACGTTCGTGAAAACCCTCGGCGAATCCGTGTGGGACCTGCCACCGTTGATCCTGCACCCTTTCAATGAACGGGTCCCCCCAACCACGCTGCTGGAAAACGCCAAAGCCGCCCTGATGTTGGCGGGGTTGATTCCCGACGGTGGATCGGACCAGGCCGAACTGACGCGCCGGCTGCTTTCCGGGCGCTACGCCGAGATCCGCATGCTGTATTTCCTGGGAAAAGACATATTCCGATGGATGGAGCAATGCCGAGAACAGGTCGCCCGCACTCGCGAGCTGGCGGGGGCCGAGGTTTATGCGCAGAGCTTCGCCGGTCTGCTGGCTGGCAGCCCTCCGCTGAACGTCCAGGAGAAGCTGACCCGCTGGGGCGTGGGCGACCACGCGGCCATTTTCGCGCGAGCCATCGGGCTGAACGCCGCCTTCGCCGTCCCTCCGGCCATGGAGGGCCTGACCGAGGAATTCCTCCGCAATTACCACCGCTACGCCGACCGCTTGTACTTGGCTTACATGGAAACCCAGCCGCATCGCGTCATCGCGCCGGACAACTTCCACTTCGAGATTTATGCGTCGGGAGAGTACTCCCGGATGCTGGAAAGCCAGTGGGGCGAGTAGGGGCCGGGCACGCCCGGCCTGCACGCCCGGCCCACGTGCCCGGCCCGCCCAGGCGCGCGAACTGGCGTCCTCCCGCTATCGCGTGAAATACGCGCTCATCCCTAGGAAGCAAATCGTCGCCAGCGCGATCACCGCCCCGTGCGGCAGCCCCAGCGCCTTGGGGTTCTTGACATCCAGTTCCTCCCGGCCCAGATACGCCGGACGTCCGCTTTTCAATTCACTGAGAATGAATCCCACGTTCCACAACGTCTTGCCCAGCCGTTTGCGCATGGTCGACAGGCAGATGGCCGCGATCCCGCCCAGAATCGCGGTCAGGATGAAAATGCCAACCCAATCCGCCCATCCCACCAGCGAACCCACCGCGGCCATCATTTTCACGTCGCCCGCTCCCATGGCCCGTAACAGGTAGAGGACGAAGTACGCCCCGAAACCCAGCGCCAGCCCTTTCAACGCGAAGACCCAGCCGAACATCGGCGGTCCCAGAAAGGTGTTCAGCATGACCCCGACCACCGCGCCACCCACGCTGAGCCAGTTGGGAATGCGCCGGTAGCGCACGTCATAAACGGCGGCGCCGAGCACCAGGGCGAGGAGCGCCACCTCGATCCCCGGGGAGGAAGGGTCAACATGGATTCCCAAGTATAACCCGCTTGCGGACTACGGCCGCTCTTGCCGCCGCATCGGGCGGCGGCCGCGTGGCCGGGGCCTGGATGCCGTCGCCATAGTTGGCCAGGCCCGGAATCGATACCGGCATGTGGCCTTGGATGGCCATCTCGCCGAACAGGCCCCTGACGGCCGCCGTCTCCGACGGCGGTACGTTGCTGAAGGTGGCCAGGTACGCCGCCACGTCCGGAAAATTCCGCAGCAGGTACGGATTCCCCAGGGCCACCAGGGTGACGGGCTTGTGGGTGGCCTCGAGCGCTTCCACGGCCCGCGGCAGCTCCCCCGCCAGTCCCACCGATCCCCGCCCCGCGCTCACGGAGGCGAACGCGGCCACCACGTAGCTCTCGCAAGGGGTCAACTGCGCCAGGGCGTTATCCACTTCCTGCCACGGCAAGCTCGGGTCCACCGTCGCCAGCGCCGCCTTGGGCGCCCGCTTGCGAACCTCCTGGGTGAATACCTGCCCCTCGGTGGCGTAGCGGGTCTCGGGCATCACCACGAAGCAGGCTCGCTCGGGCGCCGCCAGAGGAACCGCGCCCGGGCTGTTGCGCACCAGCGTCACCGCGCGGCCGGCGATTTCCCGCGCCTTTTCGTTCGCTTCCGGCGAATCCACGGTATCCCCGATCGCCTCCAGGTCCACCGTCCGTTTGCGGTCCAGCCCCAGGCGCTCCTTGGCGGCCAGCAGCTTGACCAGGCTCTCCTCGATCCGCCGCCGCGTCAGCCGTCCGTCCTCCACCGCGCCCACCACGGCCCGGATCGCAGCCTCGGGATCGGCCGGCATCAGCAGCGCATCGGCCCCCGCCGCGATCGCCCGCACGGCCGCTTCGCCCGAGTTGAAACCCCGCGCGATGCCACCCATTTCGAGCGCATCGGTCACCACCAGCCCTTTGAAGCCAAGCTGGTCGCGCAACAGATCCGTCAGAATCGCGGGCGAAAGCGTGGCCGGGAGATCCGGCGGCGAAAGCGCCGGCACCGCCAGGTGAGCGGTCATGATCGAATCCACCCCCGCTTCGATGGCCGCCCGGAATGGCACCAGCTCCACGCGCTCCAGCCGCTCGCGGTCCGCCGTGATGGTGGCGATGTCGATGTGCGTATCCACCGAGGTGTCGCCATGCCCCGGAAAATGCTTGGCCGTCGTCAGTACCAGATTCTTCTTGTCCGAGTGCGCCCCTTCAATGAAGGCCTGGACGTGCGCCGCCACCTCCCGCGGGTTCTCCCCGAAGGAGCGGATGTTGATGATCGGGTTGTCGGGGTTGTTGTTCACATCGGCCACCGGGTAGTAGACCCAGTGCACGCCCAGCGCGCGCGCTTCACGCGCTGTCACCTCGCCCTCGAAGCGCGTGAACGCGGCGTCGCCCGCGGCCCCGAAAGCCATGGCCTGCGGGAATACCGTGGTTCCGCTCACCCGCATGGAGGCGCCGCGTTCGAAATCGCCGCCCACCAGAAGCGGAACCGCCGCCAGCTTCTGCATCCGGTTCAGAAACGCCGCCAGCGCGTAGGGCTCGGCTTTCCGGATGGCGTGCCCGTCGGACCAGTTCACCAGGATCAGGCCGCCCACCTTCAACTCGCGGATCATGCGCAAGAACGTCCGGCCCGCCCGCGAGCGCGAGTTGGGCGCTTCGCCGTGAAAGGGAATGAACACCAACTGGGCCACTTCGTCGCGCAGGGTCATGCCCCTCGCCCAGCGGCGCACCGCGGCCGAGCCTTTGATGGCGGAAACCCGCGGCGCGGCAGCCGCTTTCGGGCGGGCCGGCGGCGTCGGAGGCGCCAGGCGCGCGGCGGACGCCAGGCACGCCGCTATGGCCGTAAGAAGGAAGCGCACTGCCCTACAGTGTGCCAGAATCAACGCGCCGTTGCGCGCGCCCGCGCCGCGGCGCTCTTCTGTCTCCCCGGCGGTTTGCGCAACGGCGCCCGGTTCAGCAGTCGCTTGATCGAGCGCGGCAGGTGCGTCGGCTCGGCCGCGTTCTTGGCGATCACCACGTCCGCTCCGGTGTTCTCCTCGGTGAGCCCCAGTGGCTCCACCACGCTCGAGAGCAGGATGATGCGCGCCGTCGCGTCCTTCGCCCGCACGCGCGCGATCATCTCCACGCCGTTCATCCGCGGCATCCGGTAATCCACCACCACCACGTCGAAGCTGGACGATTCGAACAGCCGCAAACCCTCTTCGCCGTCGATCGCAACCTCAACGCGACAGCCCATCTCCTCCAGCAGCAGCCGGCGCACAAGCAGCCCGTCGCGATTGTCGTCAACCAGCAAAATGTGGGCGGGAGAACTGGGAGGTGTTTTCATGCCGGACTGTGCGAGAGTACCAGAGGCGTAACGCGCCTGTCAACGGGTTTTTATCGTGTTGTAACGCCGCCAGATCGAGCGCTTGACAAACTGTACGAAACGATGCCAGGGTGTCGCCGTCCAATGCCGCCGGAGCTTTACTCCACCGCGCGCGGCGCCGTGTAGCCGGCCTTGGCCACAATCTGGTACTTGATCGGCTTGCCCTTTTCGTCCTTCACCGGCAGCGGTTCGTTGGTGGCCGGATTCACCAGGTCCACCTTGATCTTCCGGAACGTCCCGTCGTGCGCCGCGTTGCTCGGCTGGTAGAAGAGCACATACTGGCTGCGCAGAGCCTGGTGCACGTCCTGGAAGATCTCCCCGTACTCTCCCGCGAAGCGCGGGAAAAACGCCATCCCTCCGGTCTCTTTCGCGAAGGTGCGCATCTGGCTGTCGGCCATCAGAAAACTCATCTGCGACATGCTGTTCAGCCCTCCACGCGCGTCGGCCATTTCGCGCGCCATTTGCAGAATGCCGATCCCATAAATCGGCACGCCCGCTTCCTGCAATATCTTCCGCGTCTTGTCGAAGGTGAGATGGCTCAGGGTGTCGATGCCCGAGGCGATCAGCACAATCGCCTTGCGCCCCTCGATCGACGACATGCGCTCCGCCGTGTCGGTGATGGCGTCGAACAAATTGGACTCGGACCACGCCGCCATCCTCAGCCGCTGACAGACCCTCCTGCACCTTCGTCTTGTCCGTGGTGAAATCGGTCAGAATCTCGGGCTTGATGTCGAAAGCCACCACCGCGCAATAGTCCTGCGGCTTCAGGGTCGACGCGAACCCCCAGGCGAGCTGCAGCGTCTGGTATTGACCGTAACTGTAGAAAGACTGGAACAGGTTGTTGAACTCGATCACCAGGGCCACCGTCATGGGCGCTTCACCCAGATCGACTTTGGTGATCTTCTGCGGCACGTTGTCTTCCAATATCCGGAAATTCCCTCCGGGGATTCCCGGAATGAAGTGACCCTTGTTGTCGAGAACCGCCACGTCCACGGTCACCATATCCACGTTGCTATGGAAGGTGGGGAGATTCGCGGGGTCCTCTTTTTCCTTCTTGAGTTTTGAGGGAATTTTCGGCAGGTCCGGCTCGGCGGGCTCGCTGTCCGCCTTCTTGGGACGCGCCACCGCCGGACCCGAGTCCCGCATGGGGCCCTGCTCCTGCGCGATCGCAAAGCCGGCCACCACCAGTGCGGCCGCGCACGGCAAGTAGAGTTTCCAGGAATGCATCGGCGTACTCCCGAGGTAACTATATCAAAGAAGACGCCTCGCGCGCTGCCCCGGTTGCTAGTCCGTAATCCGTCCGTAAGCTCGGACCCGGCATTCTGCGCTACTGACGGATCAGGGCTAGTTCACCCACGGGCCGCGGCCATCGCGCTTGCGCAGGTAGACCTGGAACTTCTTCTTGGCCCGCGCCATCCGCCACCGGTTGTAAGCCCCCTGCAAGTCCAGCCCGGACAACCGGACAACCGGCAGCCGGCGCTTGAGGTAGAGGTACCCGAAGGCCATCCCGCCCAGGTGCGCAATGTTGCTCACGCCCGTACTGGGGCCCATGATGAGGAGCAGCTCGATGCCGGCGTAGATCATCACCATGTACTTGGCCTTGATCGGAAAAAAGAAAGGAAGCATCAGCACGGTCTGGTCCGGATACAGGACGCCAAACGCCACCAGCACGCCGAAAATGGCCCCCGACGCCCCTACCGTCGGGACATTCCACCACATGGGATTCCCGGTGAGCGCGGCCGCCGCCACATTGAACACCAGCACGCAGACCCCCGCCGCCATGCCGCAATAGAAGTAGTACTTCAGGAACCGCCGGGTCCCCCAGTCCTGCTCCAGTTGCTGGCCGAAAAACCACAAGGCCAGCATGTTGAACACCAGGTGCCACAGCCCGCCATGCAGAAACATGTAGGTGAAGATCTGCCAGACGAAGAGGTTGTGCACCGCCGCTTCGGCCGAAAGAGCCAACAGCGTCAGCATGTGGCTCTGCACGCTCCGTCCGCCCAGGTAGAACAGGACGTACACCAGCGTGTTGACAATCAGAAGCCATTTGACCCCGGGCGGAAAATACCCGTAGAAGGCGGAGGTTGTGTAACGATACTTGGGCTGGGCCATGGCGGGTTCTACTGCTTAGAATATCAGAAGGCCCCCTGGGCTTCAGAAAGGTATCACAATCCCGCGGTTCCCTCCCGTAGAGCGGGCCTCCGGCCTGCCACGTCGGCGTCCCCGCCGACGTTCTTCCCGCCCCACCTTTCAGGAAGTCTGCGCGTCTCCATCTTTCCCGTAACGGTTCAAGATCCGCGAGCACGACTGCAAGACGGCCGCGCCGCCGAGCCACACCTGCCAATGGGAAAACAGCCCTGAAGAGATGGCGAAGCTGCTGGTCCAGCTCAGGTCCGCGGCGATCGCCCAGAATCCCAGCACCAGCGCCATGGCCGCCGCGGGGGTCAGCAGCGCCGCCACGGCCAGCGCCGCGCGCCGGTTCTTGCGCCGTCCCTTGGCCACCTTGGGACCGGGGCCGAAGCGTATGCGGATCACCATGCGGCTTCGATACCAATCTACCAGCTTTTGCGCTAGATTAGACGTTCGGAACAACTGAGGTCCGCACATGAGAACATACAAGACAGCGCTATTCGGCACCGGCTTCGTCGGCCGCGTTCACCTGGAGGGCATCCGCAGACTCGGCTTTGTCCAGGTCTACGCCATCGGCGAGCCGCAAATCGAGAAGGCCCGCCAGCTAGGCGCCGAGTTCGGCGCCGAAAAGATCGAGGCCGACTACCGCAAGATCCTGGAAGACAAAACCTTGGACGCCGTGCACGTGTGCACCCCCAACGCCCTGCATTTCCCCATCGTCAAGGACGCCATCGAGGCCGGCAAGCACGTGATTTGCGAGAAGCCGCTCACTACCTCCGTCAAGCTGGCCACCGAGATGGCCGCCATGGCGCAAAGGGCCAAGCTCCGCAACTGCACCTTCCACAACCTGCGCTTCTATCCCCAGGTGCAGCAAATGCGCCGCATGATCGAAGACGGCGACCTGGGAGAAATCCTGGTGGTGCAAGGCACATATTCCCAGGACTGGCTGCTCTTCGACACCGACTACAACTGGCGCATCGAATCCAAGGACAACGGACCCTCGCGCTGCCTCGCCGATATCGGCTCCCACTGGTGCGACATGGCCGAGCACATCACCGGCCAGCGCATCGCCTCCGTGTGCGCCGATGTCAACATCTTCCACAAGACGCGCCGCAAACCCAAGGGGCCCATCGAGACCTTCGCCGGCAAGATGCTCACCGCCGAGGATTACGTGCCCTACCAAAGCGATACCGAAGACTACGGCGGCGTGATCTTCCGCATGGGCAACGGCGCCCGCGGCGTCTTCACCGCCAGCCAGGTTTCGGCCGGCCGCAAGAACCGGCTCAGCATCGAAGTCTACGGGACCAAGGCCGGCGTGGCCTGGGATCAGGAGCAACCCGACCAGCTTTGGATCGGCCAGCGCAACAGCCCCAACCAGATCATCGTCAAGGATCCGTCGCTGCTCAAGGACCGCGCCCGCTCCTACGCCGACCTGCCCGGCGGCCACAGCGAAGGCTACGACGACACCTTCAAGCAGGTCTTCCGCCGCTTCTACAACTCCATCGGCGATCCCGCCATGACGCCCGAGTACCCCCAGTTCGTGGACGGCCTGCGCCAGTTGAACATCCTCGAAGCCGAGCTGGAAAGCAGCCGCACGCGGGCTTGGGTGGACGTTCCTCCCTTCCAGGCCAGCGTGTAACGCGGAAGAGAACTCGGGTCCACCGCGGAGCCGCGGAGGCCGCGGAGAAAACGCAGAGTTGAACCTTCCCCGCTCTCCACCTGCGGGTGGAAAGAGGATTCGACGACAGTTGGGAGCTTCTCGCCGTTGTGCAGCTAATAAAGAGTGAGCTGAGATTGCCGAGCTTCGGCATTCTCCGCGCCTCCGCGGTGATTTGGCGCCTACGGACGGATTGCGGCCCTCCGCCCCGACCCATCTGCGATATGATCTACCCTATGCCGAGAGCCGCCGCTCAAGTTGCCATCTGGGCCGGAACCCGAAAGGGGGCCTTCGTGTTCCGCTCCCGCGACCGCCGGACATGGAAGATGGAAGGCCCGTTCTTCCGCGGGTGGGAAGTCCATCATATGGCTCAGGACCCCCGCGAGCCCAACCGCATCTACGCCGCCGTCAACAGCGCCTGGTTCGGCGCGCACATCCACGCCAGCGAGGACGGCGGCAAATCCTGGAAGCTCTCCGAAGCGGGTCTGGAGGTGAAGTGCCTGCCGGAGACCTCCCTGAAGCGCATCTGGCACATTGAGCCCGGCGCGGCCGACGAGCCCGGCGTGGTCTACGCCGGCGGCGACCCCGGCGTATTGTTCCGCAGCGGCGACTGGGGCCGCACGTGGGAAGAGGTGACATCGCTCACCACCCACTCCACCCGTTCCCGGTGGAATCCCGGCGCCGGGGGCATGTGTCTGCATTCCATCCAGTGCCTCGGCGGCGGACGAATGATAGTGGCCATCTCCGCCGCAGGCGCCTTTCGCACCACCGATGGCGGCGCTACCTGGGAGCCCTTCAACCAGAACGTGCGGGCCGATTTCCAGCCGAACAAGTATCCCGAAGTCGGCCAGTGCGTGCACAAACTGCTGGCCCACCCCCGCCATCCCGAAGCGCTGTATCAGCAGAACCACTGCGGCATCTACCGTGCGCTCTTCAACGCCAGGAGGTGGACCGACATCTCACGCGGGCTGCCCTCCCGCTTCGGCTTCGGGCTGGCGGTTCCCGCCGCCGAGCCCGACACCCTTTTCACCGTGCCCATCGAGGGCCCCGAGTACCGCTGCGCGCCGGAAGGCAAGCTCCGCGTGGCCCGCAGCCGCGACGGTGGAAAGAACTGGAAGCTGCTCTCACGCGGCCTGCCGCAACGCAACGCGCACCTGCTGGTGCTGCGCGAGGGCATGGCCGCCGACGCGCTCTCCCCGGCCGGCGTCTACGTGGGCACTACCAACGGCCAGGTTTTCTACACCCGCGACGCCGGCGAAACCTGGAGCGCCATGGCCGAATACCTGCCGGGTGTGCTCTCCGTGGCGGTGGCGAATCCATAGCCTGGAGCGTTGCGTACAGGCGCTTCAGCGAGTTTATCTGACAGTTGATCTCAATTTGGCGGAATGCGGACGTGGGGCCAAGCCTTCGGGCTTGCCGCCGGCCTTTTGGCCGGCGTCCCTTGAGCCGGCGCGAGACGCCGGGCGGGTGCCCGGCGGCAAGCCCGAAGGCTTGGCCCCACCTTGCAGTCCATTCCGTAAGGAGACTCGACGGCGCGGCGGCGAAGGGAGGAATGCACTACAATGTAGTGCATGAAGAACGAAGTCTATAGTTGGCGCGTTTCCACCGATCTCAAAACCGGGTTGGAGCGTGAAGCGCGCCGGCGGAAGACATCGCTTTCCGCGGTTCTCGACCTGGCCGCCCGCGACTGGCTGAACAAAGGCGGCGCGGACATGGAAAGCGATGAGCAGCAACTTCGCCTTCAAGAAGCCGCGGCGAAGTGCCTTGGATCTCTCGCCAGCGGCGACGCTCATCGCTCGGAGAACGCAAGCCAGGCCGTGCGTCAGCGTCTGCGGCGGCGCCATGGCCGCTAACGCCCTGATCGATACGGGCGCCATGCTGGCGCTGCTCGACAGAACCGACCGCTGGCACCGGATCTGCGTGCATGCGTTCGCGCAACTCCGGCTGCCTCTGCTTACCTCCGAAGCCGTGCTGACGGAGCTGTTTCACCTGGTCGGCGACAGCCGTCATGAGAAGGAGGCCGCCTGGCGGCTGGTGCGCTCTGGCGCCATCGCGCTGGCAAGGATCGAGGATGCGGAACTCCCGCAAATACAAGCGCTGATGTCGCGCTATGCGGATCGCCCCATGGATTTCGCGGATGCAACGCTCGTGTATCTCGCCAAGCGCGAGGCCCTATCGACCATCTTCACCGTGGATCCCACGGACTTCGACACGTATCGGATAGAAGGCCGCCGCCGCTTTCGCGTAATTCCGGTTAGCCGGCCGTGACGGACGGCACGCAAAAGAAAGACGCTAGAATCGGCCACGTGCGCCCCTACGCCAATGTGACCGTCCGTTGCGAAAACGCCCAAGACGCTGAAGAGCGGGCGACGGTCCGCTCCATCAACGAAGCGGCTTTCGGCCGGCCGGACGAAGCCGGCCTGGTCGATGGCTTGCGGGCCGAAGGCGCCGTGCTCCTCTCGCTTGTCGCCGAAATGGAGGGGCGAATCGTCGGGCACAGCCTGTTCAGCCGGATGTGGATCGACACCAGCGGCGGCCCGGTTCCGGCCACCGCATTGGCCCCCATGGCAGTGCTACCCGAGCATCAGCGCCGGGGCATCGGCGGACGTTTGATCCGGCACGCGCTCGATCTGTTGCGCGCACGCGGCGAGGGCGCCGTCATCGTTCTGGGCCATCCCGGTTACTACCCGCGCTTTGGTTTTTCCAGCGAGAAGGCGCGCATGATCGAGAGCCCTTTCCGTCCCGAGTCGTCCATGGCGTTGGAACTCCGTCCCGGCGCTCTCGACGGCATCCGCGGCAAGGTTCGATATCCGGCCCCGTTCGGACTCTGAGGGACTGTTGAGCGGGTGCTGTTGCCCGCGGTAAGATGCGGCCGCGGAGAAATGCGTCCCCTTTTCCCCTTGGTCCCTTCCGAATTGCGTGGGAGGGCGTTCACGCTCCGTCGGAACCGCGATTCCGGACCAACGATCCTGCCGGCGCCGTCCGTAGCGGTCATTCAGCGTCTGAACTCACTCTCAACCCGAGGAATACGGCGAGGTCCCGGGCTCCGTGCACTACGGCGATTATCTGAACCGG
The DNA here is from genome assembly GCA_963767595.1 of Terriglobia bacterium. Classification (GTDB taxonomy): domain Bacteria; phylum Acidobacteriota; class Terriglobia; order Bryobacterales; family Bryobacteraceae; genus BOG-224. Next base: position 186,272 of record CAVYEK010000019.1, on the reverse strand, counting down.
CCTTCGCTCCCATTTGTAAGCGACAACGTAGGAGTAGAAGTTCCAGAAGCGATAGCGGAGGTCGAGAAGTTCCTCGTGGTGGTGGCCAATCCCTGGAGATCGGCCCAAATGCTCAAGGCCATGGTAGAACTCCACACGAAGCCGCTCGGCAGTATCGGGAGAGTCTTCAGCGATGTCAAGTAGGATTGCGCGTAGGTCGGCCCTCGCATCCGGGGTGAGAACGAAGAGCTTCTTCACCGCTTGAGAGTCTTTCGCGTGGCGCGCCGTTCCTCGATCATTCGGCGGAGTTCGTCGAACACTTCATCTCCGTCGAGCAACTCGCCGCGCTCGGCTTGGCTGGCCCCGTGCTCCAGTCTTGCCTTCAGCCGATGGAACGCGTGTTCTCGTTCCTTCTCCAGGCGCTTGAGCATCCGCAGGGCTTCCCGGACAACCTCGCTCGCGGTTTGATAACGGCCGGAGGAGACGCGGCTTTGGAGGAACGCGCCCAGTTCCGGAGTGAGGGAGATGTTAACGGTAGTTCGGTTGGCCACACCCGATCAGTACCACGTGTGGCACATTGTGTCAATATGCGCCAAGCCTTGACAGACCTGTTTGGTCAGCGGAGCTGCGCTTCCACCGCCAGCGCGAAGGTCACAATGGTCCGCCCGCCCGCGCCGCCGGCCTCTTCGAACTGGCGCAGCAGCGGCGCTTCGAGCGCGTCCACGTCGATTTCGGCGGCGCAGGCGGCTATCTCCTCTTCGCCGGCTCCCTGAAAGCACAACTCGCACACCCCTACGCTTGCTCCCACCCGCACCGGCTGTCCGAATGTGCGGCAGGCCAGCGGCCGCGCGGCGTAGAGATCGCATGACCCGCTCTTGGGGTCGAGCGCCGGGCAAGGCTCATTGTCGGCGAAGTCGGCGAATCGCTCTTCCGCGTCGCCGCCTTCGTCGAGCACGCCGGTCTTGGCATCCCCCGGGAAATCCGGCGCCAGCCGCGCCGCCGATTCCCGCGCGCGCCGCCGCACGCGCTCGGCCCTGCCGGCATCCTGCTCCCTAAGCTGCTCCAAGCCCTCGCGCAATCTCCACGCATCCAATTGGCTGATCGGAAACGGCCCCATGCAGCACTCCGTGCAACCGGGGCGACACGCCAGGCGGTCGCCGCTCTTGCGCGTGGCTTCGGCCAACGCCGCGTCCACGATTTGAATCAGGGTCTCTGAATCCGGCGGCTCCACGCGAGCATTGTACCGTGGGGCCAAGCCTTCGGGCTTGCCGCCGGCTTTCCGGCCGGCGTCCGGTATTGCGAGGAACGCCGGGCAGAAGCCCGGCGGCAAGCCAGAAGGCTTGGCCCCACTCACAGGCCGGCGCCGGCAGCTTCGAACCACCACGGGTTACAATTTGGACATGCAGCTTCCTCGCCTTTTGTTGGTTCGCCAGAACTTCCCCGACCGCAGAATCGCCAACATTCCCGCGGCCGTCCGCAAGGAGCTGGCCGGCTCCGGATTCGCCGACAAATTGCAGCCCGGATCGCGCGTGGCCATCGGCGTGGGCAGCCGCGGAATCAGCAGCATCGACGTGATCGCGCGCGGCGTGGTGGACTATTGGAAGGAACGCGGCATGCGTCCGTTCATTTTCCCGGCGATGGGCAGTCACGGCGCCGCTACCGCCGAGGGACAGGCGGCCGTGCTGGCCCACTACGGCATCACCGAAGCCACCATGGGCTGCCCGCTGGTGAGCCAGCTCGAAGTGGTCTCGCTGGGCCGCACCCCCGAAGGCATCGAAGCCTTCATGGACCGGGCGGCCTATAAATCCGACGGCGTCATGCTGGTGGGGCGGGTCAAGTGGCACACCGATTTCGAAGGCAAGATGGAAAGCGGCCTGTTCAAGATGCTGGCCATCGGGATCGGCAAGTTCGCCGGCGCCCAGCGGTACCATGCCTATGCGCGCCGCATCGGCCTGGAAGGCATGGTGCGCAGCGTGGGGCGGCAGGCGCTGAAGTCCGGCAAGATCCTGGGCGGGCTCGCCATTCTCGAGGACGCCTGGCACAACACCGCCAAGCTGGAAGCCGTCCCGGTGGATGCCATGGAACGGCGCGAGGAGCAGAACCTGGCGCTGGTGAAATCTTGGATGGCCAGGCTGCCGGCCAACCTGGATATCCTCATCATGGATGAGATCGGCAAGAACATCAGCGGCGCGGGTTTCGATACCAAGATCGTCAACCGGTGCGTGAACGGCGAATACAACCCGTGGCCCGGCGTCCCCAAGTGCGAGCGCGTCTTTATCCGCGACATGAACGCCCTGAGCTACGGCAACGCGGTGGGCATCGGCATGGCCGACGTGATCCACGACCGGCTGCTGGCGCGCATCGACTGGGAGGCCACCCGCGTCAACGTGCTCACTTCCACCACGCCGGCCAACGCCCGCGTCCCGCTGCATTTCCCGACCGACAGGGAGTGCCTGGAACGCATGGCCCCCACGGTCGGCAAGCTGGACCTGGGCGAGGTGACCTACGGCTGGATCCGCAACACCCTGGAGCTGGGCCGCCTGGCCGTGAGCGAGCAACTGCGGGGTGAGATCGAGCGCAATCCGCTGCTCGAAATCGAAGATGTGGTGGACTTCGAATTCGACGGCCAGGGCGATCTGGTCAGCCCGTTCGCCCCGGTAGGGGAAGCCGCGGCCGCCCATTAGCCGCGCCGGTGAAAGGCCGGTTTTGGGCAAAATGCCCAAAACCACCAAAGGCCCCCACGCATGAAATTGAAAACAAATGGCTTAGCCTCTGGTTTTGGGCATTTTGCCCAAAAACTGCGATTTCGCCTCGTCTACCGAACCGGCGCCGCGCAGCGGGTCATTCCCTGCCCTGCCCTAGGTTATGCCGCGCTCTCTAACCTTTGACATCTAGCGTTTAATGGCTCCACCTGGATAACATTTACCCCATGGAAGCTCTGCTGTGGATACTCCTGCCCGGTTGCACGGCCGTCGCTTCCGGCTTGCTGGCGTGGTTCGTCATGCAATCGCGCATGGACGTGGCGCTGGCGCAGGAGCGGGAGCACCTGGCCGACCAGCGCGAGGGCCTGGCCGAGACACGCGGCGAGCTGAGGGCCGAAAAGGCCGCCCTGGGCGCCTCGCTCGATACGGCCATGAAAGCCGCCGAGGAGACCGCCCGCCGGCAGGCGCTGGAAGGCTTCCTGGCCGAGTTGCGCGTCGAGCAGCGCCACTATACGCGCGAGAACCGCATGCTCATGCAAAGCCGCAAATGCCTGGTACTGCAGGAGCGCATGTTCTTCCGCGGCATCCCCCTTTCCGACTGGATTGAACACGAGATCCTGCTCGAAGAAGGCGCCGATGTGGACCGTATGATCCAGGACATGACGGTCTTCGACAAGGGCGTGGTCAGCATAGCCGATGCGCCGCGGCGCAAAGCCCTGGCCTGACGGCGCTGAAAAATCGTGAAACCCCTTTCCCTTCGCGGCCGGCATTCGAGATAATCGCATAAGGCCATTCGCCACAATACTATGTCGACTCCAACCAACTTTAGGCGGGAATTTCTCAAACGAGCGGGCGCCGGTCTTCCGGGCGCGGCGCTCCTCTTACAGGCGGGACAAGGCGGCGCCAAAGCCGCCGAAGCGGCGCCGGGGCCGGGGCTTTTCAACGTCAGGGCTTTCGGGGCCTCCGGAGGCGGAGCGTCGCTCGACACCGCCGCCGTCAACAAGGCCATCCAGGCCGCGGCCGCGGCCGGCGGCGGAACCGTTTTCTTCCCCGCCGGCAGCTACCTCTGCTATTCCATTCACCTGATGAGCGATGTGGCCCTCTATCTCGACATGGGCGCCACCATCGTCGCGGCCGATTCCCCGGCCGAGGGCGCCAGCGGAACGGGCGCCTACGACCTGGCCGAGCCCAACGAGTGGAGCCAGTATCAGGATTACGGGCACAGCCATTTTCGCAACAGCCTGCTGTGGGGCGAGGGCCTCAAGAACGTCTCCATCTCCGGCCCGGGCCGCATCTGGGGCAAGGGCCTCAGCCGGGGCGCCGGCGGCGCTCCCAGGGCCGAACAGGCGGGCGTGGGCAACAAATCCATTAGCCTGAAGAACTGCCACAATGTGCTGCTGCGCGATTTCAGCATCCTCCATGGCGGCCATTTCTGCCTCCTGGCGACGGGGGTGGACAACCTCACCATCGACAACATCATGCTCGACACCAACCGCGACGGCTTCGATATCGACTGCTGCCGCAACGTGCGCGTTTCCAATTGCGTGGTCAACTCGCCGCTCGACGACGCCATCGTCCTGAAGAGCTCCTACGGGCTCGGCTCCGCCAAGCCCACCGAGTTCGTCACCATAACCAACTGTTACGTGGCGGGCTGTTTCGAGGAAGGCACGCTGCTCGATGGCACCTACAAGCGCAACGGGCGCGGCGGCACCGGCCGCATCAAGTTCGGCACCGAATCGAACGGCGGCTTCCGCAACATTACGGTCTCCAACTGCGTCTTCGAGGGCTGCCAGGGGCTGGCCCTGGAGACGGTGGATGGCGCGCTCCTGGAGGACGTGACCATCACCAATATCGCAATGCGGGATATCATCAGCGCGCCCATCTTCCTGCGCCTGGGGCGCCGCATGAGGGGACCCAAGGAGATTCCCATCGGCACGCTCAAGCGCGTGATCATCGATAACATCGTGTGCTCGAACTGCGTGCCGCGCCAGGGCTCCATCATCAGCGGCATTCCGGACCACTACATCGAGAATGTCAAAATCAGCAACGTGCAGATTCAGCACCAGGGGGGAACGGGCAAGGAAGCCGCCGCCATCCAGCCGCCCGAGAACGAAACCGCGTATCCCGAGCCCACCATGTTCGGCGCCATGCCCTCGCACGGCTTCTACCTCCGCCATGTCAAGGGGATCGAGCTGAGCAACATCGAAATCATCCCCGCCAAGGACGACCTCCGGCCGGCCTTCGTCCTGGACGATGTGGCCGGCGCCGAGTTCTTCCGCATCAAGACACCCAAGGTGGCCGATGTACCGCTATTCGCCCTGCGCAACGCAACGGATTTCTCCGCCCACATGTGCAAAGGGATTCCCGACACGCAACTGGACCGGGCGGAAGGCAAAACCTTGTAAGGCCGGCAACCGCTCCCTGAGAAGCCGTGAATCATTGGCTGGCAGGCGGAAGCGCCTGCCCCACAAGGATGGAAGTCCTTCGCCCGTCCGAAGAAGTTCTTGACCTTCCGTCGATTCTCTCCGCGTCTCCGCGTCTCCGCGTCAAAAAAGGGGTCCTGTTTGGTTCCGGCTATGCCGGGTCAGGGAGCGGTTGGAACGCTCTTCGCTATCTCCACCGCGAAGACGTGCGTGGGGCCAAGCATGTTGGAACGAAAGACCACCCACTTCATATCCGGGGAAAACGTGACGTTCGGCTCCAGACGGTAGTCGTGCCGGGCGAGATTCACCAGACGCTCGGACTTGAAGTAGCCGATATCGATCAGGTCCTTCTTGTCGCGGAACGAACTCCCTCGTACCATCACCGGCCGGAATAGGTAGATCCATTGGCCGTTGCCCGGAGGGTTCAGAGTTACGCCGTCGGGAGACCGCGCGGCCACGCTGGAGGGGCCGCCTCCGTCGCCGGCGAACAGCTTGCCGTCCGCGGAAACATTGAAGTGCACCGACCATTCGTTCCGCTCGAGGTGATACCACGTGCGATGTCCGGTGGCGATGTCCACGCCGGCCAACCAGAAGACCGTGCTCTTGGGGGTCTGCAAGTCGTACCAAACGGTCTTGCCGTCCGCGCTGAAGAACTCATGCCCCGCGATTTCCATGTTCATGGTCCGCTCGTGCATCAATCGCAGGCCCGTGCCATCCGTGCGGATGGTCCACACGCGGTCGTTGAAGTGCCACGGTCCTTCATGGCAGAACATGATGAGATGCGGATCGGTGGGCGACATTTGCAGGTGGTTGGTCCAGTCGTTCTCGGTGTAGATCTTGCGAAAGGCTCCCGTCTTGATGTCGATGGTGTAGAGCATCTTCGGCGTACCGGCCGCCCAGCCCGCCTGGAGGCTTCCGCCGTCCCCGCCGGGCGGCGGAGTGCGCGGCACGGTCTTGCCGTCGGGATCGGCCGCGATGCCCACCAGCATGGTTTCATCCGCGTTGACCGCGAAGGCGCCGCCGCGGCCCGCCTGGACCGGAATCTTGGCCACCTCATGGGTGGCGTGGGTATCCAGATCGGTGGCGAAGATGGCGCCCTCCTTGGTGTAGTAGATCTGGCCGGTCTTATGGCCCGTCACGAGAACATTCACGCGCCCTTCGACCACCTGATCGATTTCGCGGGTCGCGAGGTTGATGGTGGCGATGCCGTGGGGATTGGTGACCACCAGTTTCTTGCCGTCGGCCGAGTACGCATTCTGGTGGAAGTAGAGCGACGCGGTTCCGTCTTCGCGCGAAAGACGAATGACGCGATGGCCGGTGTCGGAATCGATCCATTCGGTGGGCAGCGCGGTCTGCGCGGACAGCAGCCGCAGCCCGATTAGGGTTGGAAACAGAAGATTGCGCATCATAGTTGGTTTTCGAGAAAGAATTGGGACATAGCGGGCCATCGGTTCAGGCGCTTACGTTCGCAGGGATCTCGTCTTCGATTTCCGTGCGATGCGAACGCACATTGACGCGGTCTTCGGCGCAACGCGCTCATACCAGACCTCAGTTTACGCGATTTCGCGGCGGGCCCGCGGCGATTCTGGGGGCGGCGGTCGTGAGCGGCGATAAAGAAGAAACGGGACGGCGCCGATATAGAGGATTGAGGCGACTCCTTTGAATTCTTGCCCATCGCAGTTGAGCCTCTTCGCCGCGCAGGAGGCTCTCCAGATCGCTGGGGCGGTACAATGTGCTGTGGTGAATGAGGCTGTCGACACCGCCCCGCAGGAAAGCCCGAAGGCTCTGGGCGCGTACTACACGGGTTCCCAGGTCGCGGAGTTTCTCGTGTGGTGGGCCGTCCGACACGCTTCCGACGCGGTCCTCGACCCGGCGTTCGGCGGGGGTGTATTCCTTCGGGCTGCGTGCAAGCGGCTACGCGAGATCGGTGGCGACCCATCGACACAGGTGTTCGGCGTCGAACTGGACGCCGCGGTTCACCGGCGCATCGGCGAGAAGCTGCACGAAGATGGAGTCGCTCCAGCGAATCTGCTGGCGTCCGACTTCTTTGCGACCGGTCCGGAGGGGCTTAAGCCCGTCGATGCAATCGTCGGCAATCCCCCTTTCATTCGATATCAGCGGTTTTCGGGCGAAACGCGCCGACGCGCGCTCGCCTGTGCCGCGGAACAAGGCCTAAAGCTCAGCGAATTGAGCAGTTCGTGGCTGCCCTTCCTTGTTCATAGCATCCGGCTGCTTAGGCCAGGCGGCCGGCTTGCGATGGTAATCCCGTTTGAGATCGGCCACGCCGCCTACGCGGTGACGGTCTTGAAACACCTGGACCGGACTTTCGAGAATGTCACGTTCCTGACCTTTCGCAAGAAGTTGTTCCCGGACCTGAGCCAGGACACCCTCTTGCTGCTGGCGGAAGGCAAGGAGAGCGGCTCGGCGGGGCAGTTCTACATTCGCGACCTGGCACATGCCGGCGCCCTCGCGGATATCGAGGCAACCAACCACCGTCCTATCCCCGGCGTGCGGCGATTGGATCGCGAGCGCGTGGCCAGCGGTCGGCAACGGCTTATCGAGTATCTTCTGCCGCGGAAGGCGCGAGAGCCTCTACGCGGAGATGCACGGCACGGACGAAACGGCTGCCCTGGGCCATTTCGCCAACGTGGGCATCGGCTATGTGACCGGCGCGAACGACTTTTTTCATCTCGATCCAGGCGTTGCGGCGGCCCTGGGCATCCCGGGCGAGTTCCTTCGCGCCTGCGTTCGCCGCGGCCGCGCGCTCGCCGGCCTCCGCTTCACGGATGCCGACTGGAACGGCGCCCTCGCTCGCGGCGACGCAGGGTACCTGCTGCATCTACCCGGCGCGGGCCGCCTGCCGCCCGCAGTCGCGCGTTACGTCGCCGATGGAGAGAGCAGGGGCGTCCATACGACGTTCAAGTGCAGGACGCGTTCGCCCTGGTATCGCGTGCCGCACGTCTACATGCCCGATGCCTTCCTCACCTACATGAGCGGGGACCTGCCGCGGCTGGTGGCCAACGACGCGCGGGTGGTGGCGCCGAATACGCTTCATGTGGTTCGGCTGCATCGGGGTTTCGGGTTGACGAGTGAAATGCTCTCCGCGATGTGGCGGACCTCGCTTACCAGGCTCAGCGTTGAAATCGAAGGCCACGCGCTCGGTGGTGGAATGCTGAAGCTTGAGCCTACCGAGGCCGGGCGTGTATTACTGCCGATCATTGCGAAACACGATACTCTAAAAGCCCTGGCAGTCGAACTGGATCAGATCGCCCGCAGCGGCGGTGACGAGGCGTGCGAGGAGTACGCCGACCGGCATCTGCTCCGGCGGGGCATTGGTCTGTCCGCTGCCGATGTCCGGTTGCTCCGCGAATCAGCAGTGCTGTTGCGGCAGCGCCGGATGTCGCGGAGCATTCTCGATGAGCGATGTTGACGATCTTCTGATTGCAGGTCTTGGCTCCCTGCCTCCAAAGCCCGGCGACGACGCGAAACAGTCCGAGAAGAAGGGCTATTCCGAAAACATGTCCGAGGTCGTGGCCGCTGCCTTTGCCCAGGCTTTACGCAACCGCAATCTGAGGGAGACGGTTCCGGCGGCGGCGATGGTTCCTGCAAAGGGCGGCAGGACGCTGCAACGGAGGGGATCGGAGCGACGGATGTCCGGCGGTCTGGGCGCGAAGAACGTCGATGTCACCTGGTCCACGGAAGAGTCCGGTTTGCTATTCTCGATTTCCGTAAAGACGATCAACTTCGCGGACCAGAAGACGGGAAATTACCAGAAGAACCTGACCAATCGCCGGGGCGACATGCTCTTTGAATCGACGACCCTCCATCGCCGCTTCCCTTACGCGGTTCTGGCCGGGTTCGTTTTCCTGGACCGGCGGGCCGCCGAAGATCAGACCGCCAAGCGCAAGTCGACCTTCGCGAACACTCACACCCGGTTGAGGATGTTCACTGGCCGCGACGATCCAGCCGGGCGGCCGGAGCAGTATGAGCGAATCTACGTCGTACTTGTCGAGGCGAATCCGGCGGCGCCATGGTTCGAGGCGTATCGGGTAGGAGATCCCAAGACACCGGTTTCGTTTGAGGAAGTTTTCCGAGAATTGCTGGACATTGTCGCCGAGCGGAACCCCGACTTCTATGAGGTCGTGGACGGAAAACTGGAGAAAGCGACCTGACGAACACCCAGGTGGAGACATATGAGAGGGATGATTGTCTCCAAGGCCACCGAAAGGCGAACATGGAACCGTACCGAGTTTTCATCTCCTCGATCATGAACAGGTCCGTCGAGGATCTGTTCGCGGAGCGGGAGGCGGCGCGGTCTGCGGTTGAGCACTACGCGCCGATCACCACGCCATGGGTTTTCGAGGCTGAACCAGCGTCCCCGAAACCGCCGCCCGATTTCTATATCAACGGCGTCAAGAACAGTGATCTGTTCGTGCTTATCATCGGCCAGCGCCTGACAAAGCCGGTGAGGAACGAGTACGACACGGCGCGCGACCACGGAAAGCCGATGTTGGTTTTCGCCAAGACCGTCGTGTCCCGCGAACCGGATGCCGAGCAAATGCTCCGCTCCGCGAACGTCAAGTACGACGCATTTATCAACGCCGCCGAGCTTCGGGAAAAGGTTCGGAGCGCACTCGAGAACCACATTCTGACGTTGGTCCGCGGGGATGGTGAGGAATCCGCCCGGCCCGGAGACCGTCCCGCTCAACGGCGGGCATATGCGCAAAAGTGCACTCCGCTCAAGATCCTGCCAATGGTGCCCGCATGGGAGCACAACTCTTTTCGGGTGAAGGCCGTCGAATCGGGCGTCATTACGTTCGAGAAGTACTCCAATCGTCAGGATCTCGCCGTGCCGGCCCAACGGATTGAAGATCTCCTGTCCGGCGGGCCAGGCGAATCGCCGACAGTGCTGCTAAACGGACGGCTTCAGTGGATCACCATGCCACCGGTTTGGAGGTTTCTTCCAGACAAGCCGCCGCCAAACGATACGACCGGACTCGGCTTCGGTAAGGAACGCCCCCGAAACGATCCGGGAGTGTCCGCGCAGGTACGGTCTTGTTGTGGTTGGTCCCTCCCGGCCAACATAGCGGCGCGTCTGCGTGAGGGTTGCGAGGTTTTCTACGACGAGGACGGGAAATACCTCAGCTCGGCGGGGCAGGTCCTACTTTTCAAGCGCTAACTAAACCCCAACGTGCAACGCTGGGGACTGGTTCCGCGGACGTCGCGAGTGGCAATTTCGGACGCCGATCGCAGTGAATGCCGACGGCAACCGGCGCGAACGGCCGTGGGGCCCGCGCTGTCGATTCGCATCCGTGCCCGGCGGGCTCCCCAACGGGAGCAGTCAGCGAGTGAAGCTGTACCGCTACTGGTAGACGTTGGTGTACGTTTCCGTGGCGCAGGCTCTCAGGCTCGACGCGGCATCCTTGAGAGGCGCCTTTAAATCTGCGCCACGGGAACAGAACAGCTATACTGCCGCCGTTACTTCTTTACCGCTTGCGGAGCGCGTCCGCCGGCGACCGGCGCGGCGGTCACTTCGAATTTCATGGGGACGGAAATGTCCCAGCCAAGGCGCTTCAATTGATCGACGCTCCGGACCAGGCTTCCTTCCACCTTGACGTTCTTGAACACGATCGGACCCATGGCCGTCCCGGAAATCTTGGCGGGCCGGCTGGGCTTATAGAATGTGCAATTGTCGAAAACGAAATTGGTCAAGGGCGAATCCCCGCCGTCGATGTAGATCTGCCCGCCGTCATGCTCCCAGGTGCAGTTCTTGAAGTAGAAATCGTCCAACGGCTGCTTGCTGCTGGCTTTTGTGGGATACCCCCGTCCGGTAAAGTAGGCGGGCGTGAATTGAATCCAAATGGCGAACTTGTTCTGGGTCGAAACGAAGTTGACGTCCTCGAAGCGCACGTGCTTGGCCGCCGGGATAGAGCCATACCCGAGGACCAGACCCGAGGTGTAGCCGTAATCCACGAAATTCCTCACCACGACGTCCTCCAGGCCGGCGCCGGCGCCGCCGTAGAAGGCGAAAGCATCGTCCATAGTCATGGAGAATCCGTTTTCGATCAGGATATGCTTGCTGCCCCCGGTGAGGTCGTACGCGTCATCGTGGTACTGATTCTTGCGGCTGACGATTTTGATGTTCCGGCTGGTGTAACCATCGGTGTTGCTGACGGTAGTGGTCCAATAGGAGGAGCGGAGCAGGGTCAGGTCCTGGAAGGTGACGTTCTTGCAGTTGGAGACCACATAGCCCTTGACGCCGGACCCGTGAGGGTCGTTGACCAAGCCCTCCGCGGTTCGGGCCTTCCCGTCCCCCATGTCGGGTTGGATATCGTGCCACAACGCCGGATAGCCCTGCGCGTCGACGGTTCCCCGGCCCATGATGCTGGCATTCTCGACGTTGCTAAAGACAAATAGCGCCCGCTCCCTTCTTCCCCCGCCTCCCCCTGTCGCGGGCGGCAAGACATAGTCGGCATTCTTGGTGGACCCCTTGACCACGGCTCCGGCCTCGATATAGAACTTGACGTTGCTCTTCATCGCCACCAGGCCGGTCAGGTACGCGCCGCCCTTGGGGAAGAAGAGCACGCCGCCGCCGGGCTTGGCGGACACGTCGCTGATGGCCTGGTTGATCTTGACGGTCTCGACGGTCTTCCCGGTGTTGTCGACTTTGTAGTCCATGATGTTGACCACGTTGGGATCGCCGAGTTTGGGAGCGTTGGCCTCGGGGGCGTCGGCGAAAAGCAGCAATCCGGTGCTGGAGAAGAGCGGCTCTTCGTTGATAAAGACCACCAGATAGCGCGGCCGATCGAGATCGAAGCTGACCGTATTGCCCTTCATCTGCGGCTGGATGTTGTAAGCCAGGGGCCGGATGAAGCAGGTTTTCACGTCCCTTTCGCTGATGAGCGAGGTAATGGTGACATGGACCTTGCCGGTCATGCTGAAGCTGGCGTAATCCATCCAATTGAACTGGTTGTAGGTCGGAAAGCGATAGGCAAACACGGGCTGGCCGTCCACTTCCACCTTGTAGGCCAGGCTCGGCGATGCGCCCGGATAGGGGGGCGTAGGGGTGACCGTGGCGAAGCTGGCCGCCGGCCAAAACACCGATAGCATCACAATCAAGACCACTACGAATCTAGGCGTCATTGTGTTCGTCTCCTGAAACAGGGCATGGTTTGCGCTCAGCGATAGCAACGCGAGGCGCCGCCCGGAAAACTGCGCTGATTATTCTACCGCGTGGCGCGGCATGGCGCGAGGAAAGAACGCCGGAAAGAACGCCGGGCAGAAGCCCGGCGGCAAGCCGGAAGGCTTGACCCCACGTGGGCCGGCTATGACCGCGGGTTCATCAGGCGGCCGATGAAAAGGACGACTCCCGCGCCGGTGTCGCGGATGAGGAAGAGGAACGGGTGATCGGCGCGGAAGACAACGGCCTGTTCGGGCCTGCGCACGGCGGTGGCGCGCATGGTGATGCCGGTGGCGGCGGCGGCTTCGGTTCCCTGCTCCGCAACATCGACGAAAGCCTTGTGGACCACCTCGGAGATCGCAAGGCCGCGTTTCGGGTCGATGCCCGAGAAGTCGGCCCTGCCGGTGAAAGCCGTCGGCATGCCCATGGTCGAGAGTACCTTGCCGAGGGAGAATGCGGATTCGGCGCGGAACTTCGGCAGGCTCAACTGGACATTCCGAGAGGCGAGGCTGCCGAGCCAGCCGGTCAGGTTTTCAGGCGTCAGCGATTTCTCGAGGTCCGGAAGGCCGGTGAGGGTTTTCGGGAGCAGAACGTCGAAGGCGATTTCCGTGCCGGCGTAGCGCATTTCCAGGATCTGAGCGGACGGGGTTTCGGCGTAGGCGAAGTGCGAGGTCTGGTTCATGAAGCTGGCCTGGGTGGTGGCGCCGGCCGGCAGGGTAAAAGGCGCGGCCTCGGTGCGCGAGGTAAGGAACGGGTCCTGCCACTTGCCGTAGAAGTAGATGGCGCTGGTGAGGACCAGGCGGGTCTGGGCGTCGATGGAGCCGGGCGCGAGCAGGTCCTTGATCTTCTCTTTGGTCTGCTCTTCGGTCCAACGGTTGATGCGGGATCGCGAGGCTTCGGGATCGGCGATGAAATCGAGCGGCGTAAGTGGGGCGTGGTAGTTGCCGGCGAGCGTGTTCTCGAAGGCCGGCAGGATGGCGAATCCTTTTTGCACCCAGAGTCCGTTGGCGGTGTGCAGTTCGCTGCCTCCGGCGTTGCCGGCCTTGGTGAGGCCGGCGAGCAGGGCTCCCAGAGCGGCGTCGTAGGTGGAATCGTAATGGAGGCGCAGGACGGATTGGATTTCCTGGGCGGTCTGGCCGCGGGCGCCGGCAAGGGCCATGGAGAGCGCCGTGGCGATGTTGAAGGGGGAGAGAATCAGGTTCCCGCCGCCTCCCATGAGTTGTTTATAGGCGGCGGTGGTGAAGGCGTTCATGGCGGGCGTAATGCGGGAATCGGCGGCCGGCAGCGCGGCGGCGAGAAGGAGGGGCAGAGCAAAGCGTTTCATGAGACCTCACATCCATAATGCCCCGATTGTAACGGTCCTTTCAGGAGCGGCCGGGGCGACCGCTTCGAACCTTGTTCTTCGACCACTTTCATGTGGGGCGGGTTGACAACCCGCGGCGGGTTGACAACCCCGCCGGAGCGCCGGTTTCCAACCGGCGCGCAGCTTGACAAGCTGCCCCACAATCGCGTCGGAGTACTAGAAAATCAGCTTCAATCCGAACTGGATCTGCCTCGACGGGGTCGCGGTGGTAGTGATCAATCCCGCGGACGGGTTGACTGCGCCGCCCGAGAAGACCGTGGCATTGGGCGGTCCAAGGTTGGCGTGGTTCAGAGCATTAAATACTTCCGCCCGAAACTGCAAGGTGGCTTTCTCGGCAATCGGCGTATTCTTGAACAGCGACACATCTACGTCCGCCAGGCCGGGCCCGGTGAACGTTCCCCGGCCAAGCGCTCCCCAGGTTCCAGCGGCCGGCAGGACGAAGGCATTCGGATTGAACCACTGATTCGGGCTGCCCAGAATCACCGGTCCGGCGAAGGAAGGATTCAAGGATGGCCGGTCGGGATTCCGGGTATCTCCATCCCCGGACCGATTCGAGCCCACCTGCGGGGTGAACGGGAAGCCGCTCAGCAGCGTCGCGATGCCATTCAACTGCCACCCGCCGGCCAGCCTGGCTGGCCCACGCGCGCCATTCAGCCAGCGTTTCCCCGGGCCGAAGGGCAGTTCATAGTGGCCCGAGACGCTGGCCTGGCTGGCGATGTTCAGCGCGGCGAGGCCCCAGTCTCTGGACAGATCGTTGGGGTCCATGATCATCTGCGCCTGGTTCTGAGCCTGCGCGCCGGTGAGGCCGGAATTCATATCCAGGTTCTTGGACCAGGTGTAATTGGCCCGAAACTCAAAGCCTCTGGTCAGGCGGCGCATTACATCCGCCTGCAGCGCGTTGTAACTGCTATTGCCTTCGGTATACCAAAAGAACCCGGGGCCAAGGTACGGATTGGGCCGCGACGCAACCGGGATGTATTGTGCGCCTTGAGGCACGACGCTCCGGGTGGTTCCCGGAGTGCCGCCGGCCGTGCAACCGCCGGCGTTTGAACAAACCTGCGATGGAATGGCGTTGGGATCGACGCTCAGCAGGCCGTGGTATCCATGCGACCCGACATAAGCCAGACGGAGCACGCTGTTGCGATCGAGTTGCCGCTCCACGGTGAAATTCCACTCCACCACGGCCGGCGTCCTGGCGTCCGGCTGCACTCCCTGGGGAGCGAAGGTGGCGCACGGCTGCGGAATGCCCGGGCCGCAGGATGGCGGAGGCGGCGCTCCCGGAATCACGGGCAACACGGAGGCCAGGGGGACATTGTTATAGGAGACCGAGCCATTGTAGGGAGGCAGGGAATTCAGCAAGTAGGCGAGATCGTCGAGTAACGAATAGTAAACGCCAAAGCCCGTCCGAATCGCGGTCCTTCCGTTTCCAAACGGGTCCCACGCCAGAGCGACTCTGGGGCTCAACAGCCGCTTGGCGTGGTTTTCGGTAAAAGCCGAGCCGCCCACGAGGGGATTGGTAATCAGGATTCCATTCGCGCCGGTCACATAGTTCGCGGCCCGGCCGGACTCTTCGTTCCAGCCGGTGGTGAATTCGTGCCGAACGCCGGCCTGCAGGGTCAAATTCGGGCGCAGTTTGATGGTGTCCGAGAAGTACCAGGCGCCGAAGAGGCTTCGCCAACCCAGCTCGTTGGGCGCCGGCACAACTTGAAATGTGCTCGCGGTCCCTTCGAGAAACGTCATCAGGGTGGTGAAACTGGCTACGCCGAGCTGGCGCGACGCGGTATCTTCGTTGTCCTGCATCCGCTGAAACCAGACGCCGAAGCCGAGTTGGTGCTTCCCCCGATTCATGCGGACATCGTCCGAGTAAGTATAGAGATTTCTCCGATCCCAGACTCCGGCGGCGTTGTTGGGACCGGTGGAAGTGATGGCGGCGAGACCCGTGGTGGTAGTCCCACCTCCTATTACGATTCCGCCCGGGCCGCCTCCCTCGACAAACGAGAGACTGGCCGGAAAGGACGCGAGCGGCGACGAATCCAGGTTAAACGCGGCGCGCGAGAACCCCGCCCGGAAGGTGTTCAGCACGGCCGGTGAGACGACGTGCGTCTCGTCGATGCTGCCTACCTGCATGCGCAACGCGGTGTAGGAGGCAAACAGGGGATCCGCCAAGGGAATCAGGCTATTGCCGTCGTCAATCGTGTAGGACGCCGAGAGAGAGTCTCGATCCCGCGCGGCATAGTCGGCTCGCAGCGTGCCGAAATCCTCGCGGATAGACTGCTTGGGATTCTGGTAGGAAAGCGCGGTTCCGCCGGCGATCCCATTGGCCAGCAGCTCCGGACCGTTGGGCGGCGGCCAGAACGCCATGTATGGCAGCATGTTCCGGTTCAGGCCCGAAACCTGGGTCTCCACGCCCGAAGCGCCCGGCAGGAAGCCGAGCCGCGCCTGGGCGTCGGGCACTACGCTGACGCTGCTGACCGCCAGGCTCTGCCGGAACCCTTCGTAATTGCCGAACAGGAAGAGGCGGTTCTTCCTGAGCGGTCCGCCCAGCGCGCCGCCGAATTGATTCCGCCGGAAGGGAGGCACGAACGCCTGATCCAGAATATTGCGCGCGTCCAGGGCGCTGTTGCGCAGAAACTCGAATACGCTGCCATGCGCGGCGTTGCTTCCCGACTGGGTGACCACGTCGACCTGCGCGCCGGATCGCTTTCCGTATTCGACGGGATAGGCATCCGTGAGGACGTTGAACTCCCGCACCGCATCGATTCCCAACAACTGTCCACTCACTCCGCCCGGCGTAACCGCGAGCTGACTCGCTCCGGTATATTCAATGCCGTTCAGCAGGAATAAGTTATCGCCGGGGCGGCGGCCCGCCACGGTGAACGTATTGCCGTCGCTGGTACTGGTGTTGGCGCTCTTCATGGCGCTGTAATTGATGGCGCCGGGATTCAAGGCGATCAGGTTATCGAAGCTGCGGCCGTTCAGCGGCAGATCTTTCACTTCGCGCTCCCCCACCACTCCCGAAACCGTGGCGGTGGTGGTGTTGACCAATGGGATGGCTTCGGTAACGGTGACCTGCTGGAGGAATTCGCCGACTTCAAGCCGGAGATTCACCACCCCTTCCTGGCCGACTTCCAGACTGATACCCTGACGGAGCGCGGCTCGAAACCCGGTCTTCTCGGCCTTCACTTCCTGCCGCCCCAGGGGCAGCGCGAGAATACGGAAATTGCCTCCGTCATCGGTGGCCGCGGTGCGCATGACCCCGGTGTCGAGGTTCCTCACGGTGACGGTGGCCCCCGACACCGGAGCTCCGGTGGCGTCCTCGACCCTGCCGGACAGGGAGGCAGTTACTTGGGCCCAGGCCGGCGCAAGAGTGGCGACAAGTCCGAATAACAGCCTGGCGCTTATCGACCCGTGACAGAGCGGCATCTCTAGCACGAACCTTCTCGGCGCCGCCGGCCACTTCTCCTCAATACTGCCGGCCACGGCAGCGAGCACGGCGCCTCGGAGGGGTGCGGAGGCTGCACACGGAGGGCGGGAATGGCTGGCGGTCCGAGGGGCCCCAGTGCTTGCGAGTGTCCGGAAATGGGATTGGGTTCGTTTGGTGCGGCGGCGGTGCAGGGCGGCAGCCCATGCCGCCGCGTGGCGGATGCGTGCGAGTATCCGGGTGGAAATACCATGCCGATTTCAGGATAGCCTACGGGTTGATGGGAAATCATGGAAGTCGATGATTCCATTGGAGAATTGTGTTGTGACTGAGATATTCAGTCAGGCGTGATTGCGGAATCTCCGGCAAGCCGCCTCCGAACCAATGAATCGAACCCCTTGCGGGCGGGCTCCCGCTGCTTCCCGAACCGGCGGCCGGTGGCCATCAGGCGTGCGGCACGCTCAGCCAGGGCGACGAAGACGCAGCCCATGGTGAGGTTGCGCACAGTGGCGACGCGGCGCGCCGCGGTTGTTCCGGAATTCCCAGAGCCTCGCAACCCGCTGTGATTGGATCATCCGGCGTGAAAATTGGGCGGAGTCGTCCGCTCGGAGCGGTCTCGCCCATGGGGGTGGGATGTCATATCTGTTTTGCTTGCCGGCTTGGCTTTTGGGGCCTTGCCGAGGCTGTAGGAACCGGTTCCTTTCTCCTCACGAGGAGGAGAACAAGCCACTTTGGCCGCCTTACGAACGTGAACCCGACTTTGCAGCCCCCGCACGGTACCGGGCGCCGGACGTGGTCCCGAAACGAGCTGCTTCTCGGCGAGCGAGCAGCGTCTTTTCGATTTCAGAGTAGAAGGGGGTTGGGCGGAGGTTGGGCGGCCGGGAGGGTAAGTGGTTGAAAAGAACGGGTAGATTTATTTGCGGGGGCTGTCACTGAAAAAGATCTGCCCGACTGAAAGCTCTGTTCGGTTCGCTGGAGAGCGGGAAGGCGAAAAGAACGCCGGGTGCGCCCACGGCTTGCCGCAGGTCCCGCGGAAAACACTGAGCTACTTGAGCGCCTCGTTGATTTGGATATCTCGCTTGAGCACTTCGGTCAGAAGTTCCGACAGATCGACGCGCTTTTCTTGGGCCTTACCGGAGAAGTATTCCCAGACGCTCCGCTCGATTGAGGCGGGCATCAGGACCTTGGCGGCCGGAGGGACGTGATGGAGGCCGCGGACGCCCTTGCCGAAGTCGATCTCGGCAGGCATGTCGTCAGCTTGGATCGGTAATTGGTTCATATAGCCTCCTGGTAGTGCAATATTTCCGTCCGTGTCGCCTTGCGAGCCGAAATGAACAACTCGCGAACCGGCGTATCCGGCGCCATCATGCCGGCCGGCGGAGCGGCGTGGTAGCGGCGTACTCGACGGACATGGGATTCGCCATGCACCACTCCGCCTCTTCAGAGTAGCAGGCGGGTTAGGCGGGGGTTGGGGATGTGGTGGGGAAGTGGTTGAAGAGGCGGATTTTTTGGTGGGTGGGGTGGACGAAAAGGGCTTACTCGACTGAAAGTTGGGAGCCAAGAAAACGTCCCGTCCGTCCCCGGCTCACCGATATCATCCTCGCCGGCCCCACGCCGGACAAGCAGAACCTGGTGGTGCGTCTGCGCGGGAACGGGCCGGCGAAGCCCATACTGCTGATCGCGCATCTGGACGTGGTAGACGCTCCCAGGGAGGGCTGGGCCGCGGGACTCGACCCGTTCCAACTCACCGAGCGCGACGGCTTTTTCTATGGGCGCGGAGTGCTCGACATGAAGCACGCGGTGGCTACCATCGTCGCCACGCTGATCCGCCTTCGCGCCGAGGGTTTGGTTCCCCAACGCGACATCATCGCCGCGCTCACCGCGGATGAAGAGGGCGGGAATGCCAATGGGGTCTATTGGCTGCTGGCCAACCACCGGGATTGGATCGACGCCGCCTACTGCCTGAATCCGGACGCCGGCGGCGGCCAGATCGAGAAGGGACGCCGTCTTCGCATGACGGTGCAGACCAGCGAGAAGACCAACGTCAGCTTCCGCGCCCAGACGAAGAACGAGGGCGGGCATAGCTCTCTGCCAGTCAAGGAGAACGCCATCTACCAATTGGCCAGGGGTCTGGCGCGGCTTGCGGAGCGCGACCTCCCGTTCCGCTTCAACGAGACGACCCGCGCGTACTTCGGGCGCATGGCGGCGCTCGAAACCGGCCAGACGGCGGCCGAGATGCAGGCCGTGGCCAAGGATCCGCCGGACCTGGCGGCCGCCGGGCGCCTGGCAGCCGGCTCGGCCTACTTCAACGCCATTCTGCGAACCACCTGCGTAGCCACCCGGCTGAGTGGCGGGCATGCCGACAACGCCCTGCCGCAAACCGCCGCCGCGGTGATCAATTGCCGCATCTTCCCGGGCGATACGGTGGAGTTTGTCCGCAACACTTTGACGGAAATCATGGCCGACCCCGGGATCGCGGTGACCACCGTGTCCGCCGGCCGGCCGTCTCCCGCCTCGCCGCTGCTCCCCGAGGTGATGGGCGCCATCGAGAAGCTTACCCAGGAAATGTGGCCGGGGATGCCCGTTTTCCCGGTGATGGACCCCTGGGCCAGCGACTCGCTCTCCGTACGCCGCGCGGGCATCCCGGCCTTCGGAGTGAACGGCGCGTTCGGCGAGCTCGATCTGGGCAACGCCCACGGCGCCAATGAGCGCCTACCGGTGGATTCGTATTACGCAGGCATAGAGTTTCTCTACCGGCTCACGAAGACGCTGGCCGGCGATGGCCCGGCGCAGGGCCGGTGATGGGAGTGACTCGATTTCCATGAGATGGTCGGGTGGGCGGCGGCTGTGCGGATGACGCGGCGCGATTCGCAGCGAACCGAGGTGGAGCGGCTTTCGTCGCGGAAATCGGGGGCCCCAGCCGGCCCCGTGGCCGGGGATAATAGGACAGGTCATGACCAAACAGGAAACCATCGAAGAGGTGACCCGGCGCCTGGTCGAGTTCTATCAACCGGTCCGCATCTACCTTTTTGGCTCGGAAGCAAGGGGTGACGCGGGTCCGGACAGCGACTTCGATTTTCTCGTCGTGGTGCCGGACGGCGCCCCGGATACGGTTTTTCGCAACGGTGAAGTTTACAGCCGGCTGCGGGGCATCGGCGCGCCCGTCGACGTGGTTCCCTGGCGCCGAAGCGACTTCGATGGCAGATCCGCATATGTACGGAGTTCGCTGCCGGCCACGGTGGTGCGCGAAGGGAGGTTGGTGTATGACTCCGAGCCTGTTTCTCCTGGATGAGACCCGCGCATGGCCAATGCCACATAGTTTTCATAATTGGCCTGTAAGCTATTGATTTTACGTGGCGCACGCTTCAGCGTGCCGTCGTGGGCTTCAGCCCACGATCAGCGCTGACGGCGAGCTGAAGCTCGCCGCTGCACGCTGAAGCGTGCGCCACGAAAACATAAGCCTCGTGTTTTGTTCTTGTTATGAAAACTATGCGGCATTACCCGCGCATGGCTCCGGCGCGCGGCGGAGGATCTGGCGGCGGCAGCGGCGTTGACGGGTCCCGTCACGTTACGAAGCGCCCTGTTTCACTGCCAGCAGGCCGCCGAGAAGTCTCTCAAGGCCTTTCTGACCTGGCATCAGAAACCGTTCCCGAAAACGCATAACCTGACGGTGCTTTCCGGCTCCTGCGCGGAAATAGATGCCTCACTGAGCGCCGAGGTTGCCCCCTCTCTTGCGCTCACCCGCTTCGCGGTGGCTATGCGTTACCCCGGAGAAATCGAGCAGCCCTCAATCGATGAGGCGCGGGCGGAGGGTTCTCAAGAGAACAGTGTCATTCGGCGCTGTGCCGGGTTTCCGTTCGCTATTTGTAATAGCCATTAGCTTTCCGGAATTTGGGTTTCTTCGACACGAAGACGCACCGCCGCACACACGCTCTCCGCGATTTCCAGCGCTCGAGTCGCCTCTTCTACGTCCGGTTCATACGGAGCGTCGGGGTAGCGGAAAGCCGATGCGTAGTCTGTCAAGTCCGCGGCCTCTTTCAGCAACTGCGCTAAGGCCGGATCGAAGTCTCCGCACTGCAGTCCGAGTTGCACAAGATCGTGCGTTTTGCGAAAAGCCGCATTTCGCAACGCCAGAAAGGCCTTGGCTGCCTTCTCGGCTGCCTGCTAGCAGTGAAACAAGGACCTGGATGGCTCAGGATCCTCGGGCGGGAGCAGAAGTCTGGCCGAGTGCAGATCCTTAGCCGCTTCGCGCAACCACTTGCGCGCCTCCTTACGCAGCGTTTCGTTCGGAATCATAGAGTACCCTGCCTTCGCGCACTACCGTGGCCGGCAAGGAACTGACCACGTGGGCGGCCCGAAGATCGAAGTCGCCGCGCGCCACTCGAACCACGTCCACCGCGGCCCGCAGCCCCCACAGATTCCGGTGAACGCCTTTGGCCCTATAGAGGCTCGGCGGCGCATCGTCCGGCAGCACGACGCAGAAATCGAAATCGCTGTCCGGCCCGGATTCCCCCCGCGCTTCCGAGCCGAAAAGGTAGATGCGAACCGGCCGATAGAACTCCACCAGCCGGCGGGTAATCTCGTCGATCAGTTCCTGTTTCGTGAGTTGACCTTGCATGGCGTGTCCGACCGCCGTCTCTCAGAGGTTAGCGCAGTTCAGACGCCGGATGCCATGGATGGCCGCGCCAAGTTGTGGGACGAAGCCAATTAGGGCCTGGGACAGGGTTTCGGAACAAAGCCAATTTGGCGGCGGACGGAGCTGAAGAACGAAGCCAATTGAGGCCTTGGACAAAACTGCGAAACGAAGCCAATCTGGAACATTGCTCCATGGATGGATTAGACCTTTGATGCCCGCGTGCGGTATTGGGTGCCGGACGTGGTGCCGAAACGAGATGCTTCCCGGCGAGCGAGCAGCGTTTTCTTGATTTCAGAGTAGCATGCGGGGTGGGCGGGGGTTGCGCGGTGGGGCGGGTAAGTGATTGAAAAGGCGGGGTGGATTATTTTGCAGGGGCCGTGAACAAAGAATTGTGGGATAACAGGATGTGATTTAGGAGCATTCTCCCAGATGCAGCCTTTTCGCGAGTTCTTCCGCACCGCCACCGGCAATCTTCCGTACCCATATCAGGAGAGGCTAGCCGCCCAGCCAATTGCCAACCGCGTGGTGCGGGTTCCGACGGGCGCCGGCAAGACCGCGGCGGTCATACTTTCGTGGCTTCACCGCCTAGTAGGGGAGGGGGCCCCCGACGCGCCTCGACGCATGGCGTATTGCCTGCCGATGCGAGTTCTGGTGGAGCAGACCGTGGAGAAAACTCGCGAGTGGATTTCCGCGCTGAAACTTGACGCCGACGTGGCCACATTGATGGGGGGCGAGGTGGAGGAGAGGTGGGAGATCCGCCCGGAGCGCCCCTGCATTATTGTGGGGACCCAGGACATGCTGTTCAGCCGGGCGCTGAATCGCGGGTACGCGATGAGCCGGTACCGATGGCCAGCGCATTTCGGCTTGTTGAACAACGACTGCCTGTGGGTGTGCGACGAAGTGCAATTGATGGGCGATGGGCTGGCGACATCGGCGCAACTTGCCTCTTTCCGGGAACGCTTTGGGACCTTCGGAAGTTGCCCGACGATTTGGATGTCGGCGACGGTCGGCCCCAAGATGTTGCACACCGTGGACATGCCAGACGCTCCGCCGGCTTTCGAACTCCGCGAAGAGGACTTCGCACGTGAGGATCTCAACCGGCGCCTGACGGCGCAGAAGCTACTCGACAAGGCGCCGGACGGCTGCGATACCCCGCAAGCACTGGCGCGCTTTCTCGCCGAACGCCACTTACCGGGCACGCAAACCATCGCCGTGGTCAACACAGTCGCACGGGCGCGTGAGGTATTCGACCAACTCCGCAAACTCGTGGGCGACGCCGTGCCCTCCCATCTGCTCCATTCCCGATTCCGGCCATCGGAGAAGCGGCTCTGGGCTGAGTTCTTTAAGGCGGAGATTCCCGGTGAAGGCCGGATCCTGATTGCAACCCAGGTTATCGAAGCCGGGGTGGACATCTCATCGTCGCTCCTCGTAACGGATCTGGCGCCGTGGTCGAGCATGGTGCAACGCTTTGGCAGGTGCAATCGCGCGGGCGAATGCGACGCAGCGAATGTTTTTTGGATCGATACTCGGCAGAAGGTGGAACCGTACGAGGCGGACGAATTGGAAAGGGCCGGGGAAATCATAAAGGAATTGAGATCCGCCTCGCCTTGCGATCTGCCCGT
This sequence comes from Terriglobia bacterium, assembly GCA_963767595.1. Taxonomy (GTDB): domain Bacteria; phylum Acidobacteriota; class Terriglobia; order Bryobacterales; family Bryobacteraceae; genus BOG-224. Next base: position 162,946 of record CAVYEK010000019.1, on the reverse strand, counting down.
CCAAACTCCCGATTACGAACCAACACACGTGCTTCGGAAGCAGGACTTGGTGGACCTATTCGATACGACGCCAGATCTGTCAGGATATGATTTGGACGTGTCACGGTTCATTCGCAGCGAGCAGGATCGCGATGTTCTGCTCGCGTGGCGCGCCAGCGAGCCGGTGACAAAGGACGACGCACTCGGCCGCGACGAGCTATGCTCCGCACCAATACGCGATGTCGAGGTCTTCATCCAGAAGAAGGACGCGTGGACGTGGAATGCGCTGGCCGGCGAGTGGACCCGCGCATCGGTGGCGAGCCTTCGCCCCGGAATGGCGCTGCTCCTGCTTGCAAAGGACGGCGGGTACGATGTTATACGCGGCCTGGACCTGAAGTCCACGAAAGCCGTGGCCCCCGCGCCAGTCAGCGGAGCGCACGCTCAAGGCTACGACGACGACGCGCTTACGTTTCTTCGTTACACGCAAACGCTGGCAGTTCACTCACGCGAAGTACAGGCGATGATGCGGGATCTTCTGGATGCGTTGGTTCTCCCGGAGTACCGGGAAGAACTGCTCATGGCAGCGCTGAACCACGATTGGGGGAAGGCGCATCCGGTGTTTCAGACGACGGTGAATCCGGGTGGCGGCGAACCGCTGGCCAAATCGGAGACGCAGCGAAAGCATGGCCGGAAGCGCTTCCGGCACGAACTCGCAAGCGCCCTCGCGCTGCTCGAAACCCGCGCGCCCGATCTGGCTGCGTATCTGGCAGCGGCGCATCACGGGAAGGTGCGGCTCTCCATCCGCGCCCTGCCGGGCGAAGACAAGCCGGAAATCGCGGGCGCGAAATTCGCGCGCGGCGTTTATGACGGAGACGCTTTGCCGGACGTCCGGCTCGGCGATGTGGTGAAACCGGCGTTGACGCTTGACCTGGAGCCCATGCTGCTGGGCAGGTCGGCGGCGGGAGAACCATCGTGGATGGAGCGAATGCTCGCCTTGCGCGACGAAATCGGCGTTTTCCGGCTTGCTTATCTGGAAGCGCTAATGGTGGCTGCGGATTGCCGCGCCAGCGCGGAGCCAAAGGAGGTTCTGCGATGAGTCACCAAGTGATCCTGAAGGGCTGTACAACCGAGCCGATGGCCGGATACCTCAAGGCCCTTGCGGTGTTCCGGCTCGTCAGCGAGCAGGCCGACCCGAAGGCGCGCGGCTGGTGGGTGGGAAACTCGTTCTGTCTGGAATCGCGGCTGGATGAGGCTGCGCTCGTTGCTTTCTTCCGGGACGACTACAGCCCGACGCCGATCATCGCGCCGTGGAATGGGGATAGCGGCTTCTATGAAGGTAACAACCGAACCGGAATCGATGCGATCATGGCGTCGGACCTGCCACGTATTTGGGACTATCGACGGACCATTGAGCAAGTGTTCTCATGGCCCGAGTTCGGCGGCGAGCTAACGCTTGGAAGGATGCTATCAGTTGTCGGGGCTGCTGCAACGGCGGCCCGTGGCAAGTCAAGGAGCGAGCTTGAAGGCATCATCTCCGAGGCAGCCACGGCGATTGCGGCGGCTGGCGAACCGTTGGAGGAGTTGCTGCCGCTCACTACAGAACAGATTGTGACGCGCGCCGGAACCGTTCGTCGCAGTCTTGGGAAGCTCCGGACGCGGGCGAAGAAGTGCCTGCGCTCGAATGCCAAGGAGGGCGTCATCCGGCGGTGCCGCAATCAACTAAGCGACCGTGCAACTGCTTGGATTGACAGCGCGGTGGTGATTCGGACCGCGAAGGCGTTTGAGTGGCCGCCGATTCTGGGCGTTGGAGGAAATGAGGGGCATCAAGAATACACGAACACGTTCATGCAGCGGATCGCCAGTTTTCTGGCTATGCCTCAGGCCGTCACGGAAAGCCTGGTCCGAAACTCGCTGTTCGGGGAGCGGACTGAGTCACTGTGCGGTGGTTCTGTGGGGCAGCACGATCCGGGACGTGCCGGTGGTTCAAACCAGGGGCCAGGAATTGACGGGGGCCCCTCGTCGAACCCGTTGAACTTCGCTTTCACGATTGAGGGCGCCGTGTGTTGGTCGAGCGGGACCGCGCGCCGTCAAGGAACGTCCCAATATAGGGGGGCGAGCAGCCCGTTCACCGTCGAAGCCGTCTCTGTCGGATACGGCTCGGCAGAGGTGTTTGAGTCCGCGAAGAGCCACGAGATTTGGATGCCCATCTGGTCACGTCCGGCGCAGTTTCGGGAAGTAGTTGCCCTTCTACGTGAAGGACGCGCAGAATGGCGTGGGCGTGTTGCAGGCAGCGCGATTGAGTTTGCCGAGGCGGCGGCTTCACTTGGTGTTGATCGCGGCATTGACGCCTTTGTGCGCTACTCCCTGCTTGAGCGGCGAGGGAACGGCTATTTTGTCGCTCTGCCGATAGGCCGTGTCCCCGTCCATGAGCGAAAGGACTCGGACCTCCTTCAGGAACTCGACCGCCTGCTTAAGGCGGCCGATGAATTTGCGTGGGAATTCAAGGCAAAGCGGCGCGATCCGCCGGCTCAATTTGTCTCGCGCCGGCGGCAGATCGACGGGGCGATCTACGACTTCGCTCTGCGCGGCGGGACGGAGCGATTTCAGCAGATTCTCGCGGCGCTCGGACGACTGGAACAGTTCTTCGCTCAACGGAGCCTGAGTCTCGATCCGAAGCTGCGTGCGCCGCTCTCGGGACTCAGCCCCAGGTGGCTGCTCGCGGCGAATGATGGTTCGCTGAGCTACCGGATTGCGGTTGCGCTCGCATCGATTAGCCGTACTGGCGGCGTGGGCGGCATTCGGGCGAACCTTGCGCCAATCGAACCCACTGAGCCATGGGCATGGGCCAGCGGAAAAGGTCAGACGGCCTTTCAAGGCAGCAGCCTGCCTGACCGGCTCGTCAGCGTCCTGCGCCGGCGCCTCATCGATGGGGAACGGCTGAACTGCGATTCGCTCCCGTTGTGGTCCGCCGTCACCGTGGCACCCGAGGACGCGGCGGCTTTTCTCGGAGGGGAGAACGTCGACGAGTCACTGATCGAGCAGTTGCTCTTCGGGCTGACTCTGGTGGATTGGCATGATGCCGCTCTGGAACCAGCGCGGGTGGCACTACGCCGCTCGTGGCGGCCGGCGGAAACGATCATCCCGCGCAACTACGCTCTTCTGAAGCATCTGTTTCATCCCCAGGTCGAAGTGCGCCCAGAACCATCGATTCTCTCGCTGCTCGTGGCTGGGCGCACGAAAGCCGCATGCGACGTTGCGCACCGCCGTTTACGTAATGCCGGGTTTGCGCCACGGAATGCGGATTTTCCCGACGAACGAAACGGCGGCGTGCGCCTTGCGGCCAGTTTGTTGATTCCGGTGTACCCCATCGAGAACCTTTCGCGGCTGGTTCTTCGAGAAGATCGGGAAGCCGCTGTACAAACAACAGGAAGGTAATCATGTTCGAAGCTTTGAAAAACGTTCCACGCCTGCTTCTTGAGCAGGAACTCCGGCCTATTCAGGGCAACCGCTTCCAGCCCACTGGATTCGCGGATCTCGGGGCCGCGGACTACCGGCTTCATGACGGCCGGCGCATGCTGCTGGTTGAAAGCGCGCAGTCTTGCGCCAACCATCTCGAACAAACCTGTCTGGAGGGCTCAGGGCCCGATATCGCGCCCGAGCTCGACGGACTTCCCTACGTGAAAGCTCAGCTCGAAGGCGCGTCCGACGCCGAGACCAGCTCGCTCATCGAGGCGCACCGGATCAACTCGCCGTTCATCATCTCGGACCCAGGTTTCCGGACGGAGTTCCTCACGCGCTCCGGCTGCGAAAAGGGGAAGTTCATCGATTGGAAGAAGGCAGCGGCGGCGCTGTTCTACTTTGACCCAAACGCGCTTCTTCACGGCGTCTTTATGGTAAACCTCGACGCGCGAATGCGTTTCCCTCGGGCGGTTACTGGCTTCGTCGAAGCTACCGATGTCATGGAAGCCGTCTCGGGAGGTGTGAAGAATAACCCGTTTGACCCGACAGGCACGATTCGGGCGAAGAGTTACACCGACAAGGATGTCTATAGCAACGTCCCATACCCCCGAATGGAATACACGGCCGCGTCCATCAAGGCGTATTTCAATGTCGATCTGGCGCTGATAGCGGGCTACGGCTTTCCGGAACCTGGGTGCAAACTGCTCATTGCGCTCGCTCTGTTGAAGATTCGGCGCTTCCTGGCGAGTGGCCTCCGCTTACGAACGGCCTGCGACCTGACGCCTTCGCGCGCGATTGAAGTAATAGCCCCCGCCGATTTCGCCGTTCCCGATGAGGCTGCGCTCCTTGCCGCCGTTCAGGAGGGGATTCGAGCATGTGCGGCCGCGGGCCTGTTTGCCGTACCCGCAGTCAAGGTTATCAAATGCCCTGTAGTTGTGAAGGCCGACGACAAGCCCAAACCAGCAGCAGGCCCCAATCCAGCAGCAAACTAGCGGGAGGCCACCCATGCTGTTGATCGAGCTTGCTTTTCCGGCTGGCCGCTATCATGCCACGCCGTGGGGACGCCACGTCAACGAGGGTGTTTGTGAATGGCCCCCGTCCCCATATCGCGTAGTCCGTGCTCTGTACGACGCATGGAAACGTAAGCGTCCGGACTGGCCCGAACAACGGGTGGCAGAGATTCTGGATGCCCTCGCTTCCACGCCACCGTCGTACTACATCCCGCCGGCGGCGGCCTCCCACACTAAGTCTTATCTTAGCCGGAACGAGCGCGACCCGATGGCGAAGACAGCGATCTTCGACGGCTTCGTGGCCTTATCGCCGCGTTCCACGGTACTCATGGGCTGGCCAGAGGTCCAACTGGGCATCGACGCGAGCGCCGCGCTCGACGAACTACTCTGTCAGCTTAATTATCTGGGCCGCTCAGAATCGTGGATTGCGGCCCGCCTTGTCGCGGGCGTCCGCGACGTGGGCTGGAACTGCCGGCCGGCGGCGGGTGCCGAGGACTGCGGCGGCGAAATGGACATAGTTCCGATGGCCGTGCCATCAGCGCAGGCGGACTACACGCCGATCAATCTCAAGAAGCCGATCAATGGCAAGAAGTCCCTCTCGTGGATGGATGCCATCGCGACCGGTACAGACGTGATTCTGAAGCTAGGCTGGAGCCACCCGCCGGCCATGCGCTTCGTCGACTATTTGCGGCCTGCCGATTGTTTCGCCGTATCTCCGCGACCGCGAGAGGGGAGGCGCAGCGAGGGCGTCGGCGCGGTGCTCTACGGATTGGACGCCAGAGTGTTGCCGCAAGTGATCGAGACCCTGGAGGTGGCCGAGCGTGCGCGCACGCTGCTCATGGGCATTCACAAACGAATCATGGGCGACCCCGCCAAAGTATCCCCGCGGTTCAGCGGCAAGAGGGCAAGCGCCGACGCCGGGAAAGGCCATAGGCACGCGTTCTTCCTGCCGCAGGATCGCGACGGCGACGGGCGGGTGGACCATCTGCTGGTGAGGTGCGCCGAGCCGTTCGACGACAGCGAACTGCGGGCGCTCGACCTTCTCAGCGCCATCTGGCAGCGCGACGGCCGACCGGACCTGGTCTGCACGCCGGTGCAATGGAGCGCTACGGGGCGGGCACTCTGCCTGGAGAGCGCAACGCCGTTCATTCCTCCTCGGCATTGGCGTCCGGCGCGCGGCCCCTTCGGCGAGTGGTTAATTGAAGAGGTGGCACGGGAGTGCCGCAACCACGGCCTTCCGGTGCCGATGAAAGTGGAACCCGTGGCTGAACTGCTGATTCGGGGAAGCCGCTCGATTCGGTGGATGGAATTCCGGAGAAACCGGAAAGAAGATCGCGTTCGCTCCGGCTACGGCCTCAGGATCGAGTTCAGCGAGCCCGTGCCGGAGACGTTGGCCTTGGGCTACGGGTGCCACTTCGGCCTGGGCCAGTTTCGGGAGGTGCGCAAGTAGCCATGCGCTCTTCCTACCTCGTCACCTACGACATCGCCGACGAGAAGCGGCTCCGCCAGGTCTTTCAGACCATGCGGGGGTATGGGGACCATCTCCAGTTTTCGGTGTTTGAATGCCTTCTCACCGCGTCCGATTTGGCGCGGCTGCGGGGGGAGTTGGCGGGGATTATCCATCATACCGAGGATCAGGTGTTGTTCGTTTATCTGGGTCCGGCCGAGGGGCGCGGGGACCGCGTCATCACGGCTCTGGGCAAACCTTATACTTCCGCCGATGCGCCTTGCATCGTGGTTTAGATCATGACTACTTTTTCCAAAACCTGGGATGGGCAAGCCAAAGCATGCCCCCCCTTGTGCATCATGGCTTGAATCATGGCTACGCTTCCAGTTTCGCCGTTTCCGGAACAGCCCGCTCGTGAGTTGCCGGATTACATGCCGGCGCGCATGGTCAACGAGTTCGTCTATTGTCCACGCCTGTTCTTTTACGAATGGGTGGAGGGGCTATTCCAAGAGAGCGCCGATACGGTGGAGGGCAAGATCCAGCACAAGCGGGTCGATAAGGGCGGGAAGGGGCTGCCATCGCCGGAGCTGGTGGCGGAAGGGACGCTCGAAACGCGGGCGGTGACCTTGTCGAGCGACCGGCTGCGGGTGATCGCCAAGATGGACCTGCTGGAGGTGGACGGCGGCTGCGTGACGCCCGTGGACTACAAGCACGGCAAGCCGTACGAAGTGGATGGAGCGCTTCAGATCTGGCCGGCCGACCGGGCGCAACTGGCGGTGCAGGCCATGGTGCTGCGCGAGAACGGTTACCGGGTGGAGGAAGGCGTGATCTTCTACGCCGCCACGCGGCAACGGGTGCGCGTCCCGCTGACCGAAGGCGTAATCGAAGAGACCGGGAGGGCCATCGGCGAGGCATGGGCGCTGGCGGAAAGCGGGCGGATTCCGGCGCCGCTCGAGGAGTCGCCGAAGTGTCCCGGTTGCTCGCTGAACTCGATCTGCCTGCCCGGTGAGACCACCACGCTGCGCAACGTTGTGGACGACGACACGGGGCAACTGGCGCTGTTCGAAGAGATGCGCGCGCCGCGCAAGCCGCCGGCCAAGGAGGTCCGGCGGCTGATCGCGCCGCGGGCCGACCTGCGGCCGGTTTACCTGAACACGCAGGGGCTGAGGGTGGGGCGGTCCGGGGAAGTGCTGCAAGTGAAGGAGAAGGACACGCTGCGCCAGGAAATTCGGCCGATCGAGATCTCACAGCTCAACCTGATGGGGAACATACAGGTAACCACGCAGGTGACGCAGTTACTGTGCGAGTCGGGGATTCCGGTGTGCTACTTCTCGCAGGGCGGATGGTTTTACGGCATCACCACGGGGATGGCGACCAAGAACGTTTTCCTCCGGCAGGCGCAGTTTCGTCTGGCGGAGGAGCGGTGGTTCTGCTTGAGGCTGGCGCGCAGGCTGGTGGGTGGCAAGATCCGCAACCAGCGCACCATGCTGCTGCGGAACCACACCGAGCCGCCGGAGCTGTGCTTGCGCCAACTGAAGGAGATGGCCTTGCGCGCGGACGCGGCGGTGAGCGCGGAGGAGCTGCTGGGGATCGAGGGAAACGCGGCGCGCCTTTACTTCGGAGCTTTCGACGGTATGTTGAAGGCGGGAGAGAAGGCGGAAACGCCGGACGGCTTCCGGCTGGACTTCGAGGGGCGCAACCGGCGGCCTCCGCGCGATCCGGTGAACGCGCTTCTATCGCTGGGCTACAGTATGTTGACCAAGGACCTGACCATCGCGTGTTACGCCGTGGGCTTCGACCCGATGATGGGCTACTACCATCAGCCGCGCTTCGGGAGGCCGGCGCTGGCGCTGGACCTGATGGAACCGTTTCGCCCGCTGATTGTGGATTCGGCGGTAATCAACGCCATCAACACGCGGATGGTGACGGCGGGCGACTTCATGCGCTCGGGGGACGCGGTGGCGCTTACGCCGGGCGGACGGAAAAACTTCTATCATGCATATGAGCTGAGGATGGACACGCTGGTGACGCATCCGATATTCGAATACCGGGTGAGCTACCGCCGGCTGTTGGAAGTGCAGGCGCGGTTGCTGGGCAGGGTAATCGAGGGAGAGATTGGAGATTACCCGGTTTTTGTGACGCGATGATGAGCGCGAGCGGCCGGGCGGCGAAGAAAGTGCGGGGACCGCTCGCAAGGGATCAGTGGAATGAATTTGAACAACTTACAGCGACGCGGGACAGGGGGCGCAGGGGAAACGGGCGAGGCGCCGAGGGCCGCTCGCGGCGGGTTGCGCAGGTCTTTGAAAACAGAATAGGATAAGAGGGTGGCTAATTCCGCGACCGCGCGGTCGCGGCCTCATTGAAGCCGGACGATCGACGCCTGGACCGCGGCTGCCGATCGCGCAATTCCGCGACCGCGCGGTCGCGGCCTCATTGAAGCTCGAGACACTCGTCGCGCCACGCGCGAATCGGCTCAATTCCGCGACCGCGCGGTCGCGGCCTCATTGAAGCCGCCGATTCGCGCAGACGTCGCGGCAAGGTCTGCGAGAATTCCGCGACCGCGCGGTCGCGGCCTCATTGAAGCCTGTGCACGATCCTCCGAGTTCGCACAGTCGCGCGTCAATTCCGCGACCGCGCGGTCGCGGCCTCATTGAAGCGAGCTCTATGCGCACGATGCCACGCAGCTACGCGGCAATTCCGCGACCGCGCGGTCGCGGCCTCATTGAAGCCGCAGCCGCGCGAGCCGACGCCGCAACTGCAGCGCTAAAATTCCGCGACCGCGCGGTCGCGGCCTCATTGAAGCCGCATGATCCGTCGATGAGCGCACACGGCTGGTCGACAATTCCGCGACCGCGCGGTCGCGGCCTCATTGAAGCGATGACCAGGTGACAGCGTGCGGCTACTGCTCGCTCAATTCCGCGACCGCGCGGTCGCGGCCTCATTGAAGCTGCCGGATGCGCGTGCTGTCAGCCGATGCCAGTGCCGAATTCCGCGACCGCGCGGTCGCGGCCTCATTGAAGCTAATGCTACTCTGACACGTGCCAGTCGACTGGTACGTAATTCCGCGACCGCGCGGTCGCGGCCTCATTGAAGCCGACCTCGTGCCACGTCCGCTGCGCACGGCTCACGAATTCCGCGACCGCGCGGTCGCGGCCTCATTGAAGCAGACCAGCTGCTCACGGCATCGGCGTTGCCATGCGACAATTCCGCGACCGCGCGGTCGCGGCCTCATTGAAGCATCGCAAGCCTCGAGCTGTCGACCGGCAGCTCGACAATTCCGCGACCGCGCGGTCGCGGCCTCATTGAAGCTGCGCGCTGTCCTCGGCGCCGGACGATTCGTCGACAATTCCGCGACCGCGCGGTCGCGGCCTCATTGAAGCACGATGCGAGCTCTCGGACGACGTGCGGCTCGACAATTCCGCGACCGCGCGGTCGCGGCCTCATTGAAGCGCAGTATCACCGGGCGCAGACGACGGACTCCGCGCAATTCCGCGACCGCGCGGTCGCGGCCTCATTGAAGCGTTGAGTGCTGCCGGTCGGTCCGCCGCATGTCTCGCAATTCCGCGACCGCGCGGTCGCGGCCTCATTGAAGCGCGGCCGACTCGGGCATGCCGATCGTCGATCACCGGCAATTCCGCGACCGCGCGGTCGCGGCCTCATTGAAGCCAGACGTCGCATCCGCGCTACATCGCCGAGCGGGATCAATTCCGCGACCGCGCGGTCGCGGCCTCATTGAAGCCGCAGATCGCCGACGTCGGATCGACGTCCAGCCGATAATTCCGCGACCGCGCGGTCGCGGCCTCATTGAAGCGATGAACGTGCCGCCGCGCGATGACCGGTCTACGGCAATTCCGCGACCGCGCGGTCGCGGCCTCATTGAAGCTGAACGTTCCGATCCGGCGCATGGATCCGCTCTGTCAATTCCGCGACCGCGCGGTCGCGGCCTCATTGAAGCCGTGGCGGCCACGCAATTCGGCGGCGTCCAGTTAATTCCGCGACCGCGCGGTCGCGGCCTCATTGAAGCTCCACATCCGCCATACCCGGATGTCGTCAGCCAACGTCAATTCCGCGACCGCGCGGTCGCGGCCTCATTGAAGCAGTTCGTTGTCAGCCAGTCGGTTGCCGACGTACGGCCAATTCCGCGACCGCGCGGTCGCGGCCTCATTGAAGCCTCCTCTTTGCCGCGGTTGCGACGCGGCGCCGTAAATTCCGCGACCGCGCGGTCGCGGCCTCATTGAAGCCGTAGGATTTGGGCCGTACCGCTATCGGAATCAATTCCGCGACCGCGCGGTCGCGGCCTCATTGAAGCTTCGGATGTGTCCATTCCGCTGAACATCTGTAATTCCGCGACCGCGCGGTCGCGGCCTCATTGAAGCTAGAAGTTCATGAAGTACAAGAACGGAAAGGCTTCGACAATTCCGCGACCGCGCGGTCGCGGCCTCATTGAAGCGGTGCAAAACACGACGTGCACGGCCAGGTGGTAAAAATTCCGCGACCGCGCGGTCGCGGCCTCATTGAAGCGGCTCTGCTACGACTGCGATATGTGAGCATCGGGACAATTCCGCGACCGCGCGGTCGCGGCCTCATTGAAGCCCCAGTGCGGTCATCAGCTGGCCGAGCGATGTGGTCAATTCCGCGACCGCGCGGTCGCGGCCTCATTGAAGCTTGCACCAGGTGAAGCCGGAACAACAGCACTGACGTCAATTCCGCGACCGCGCGGTCGCGGCCTCATTGAAGCTCTCGACACTCGATAGTCTGCTTCAATGCCGAAATTCCGCGACCGCGCGGTCGCGGCCTCATTGAAGCCAGCTGCGGTCCCGAGTTGACGTCGCGTCAATTCCGCGACCGCGCGGTCGCGGCCTCATTGAAGCGGTTTCGGATTCATCTAAAACAGCGCCTACCCCCGCAATTCCGCGACCGCGCGGTCGCGGCCTCATTGAAGCCAGCAATGGCAGCACCAAGCCAGAGGACACCTCCCAATTCCGCGACCGCGCGGTCGCGGCCTCATTGAAGCTCTGCAAAAAATCAAGTAATTATTCAAGGGTAGGTACAATTCCGCGACCGCGCGGTCGCGGCCTCATTGAAGCAACGCGGAACCTTGCGCGTCGAACGGATGACTGAGCCAATTCCGCGACCGCGCGGTCGCGGCCTCATTGAAGCCAAACGCGATAAGCTAGGGGGTGACGCATGGCAAAATTCCGCGACCGCGCGGTCGCGGCCTCATTGAAGCAGCCAGTGGGCTGGGCCGAAGATGAGCCACAAGCGCGTAATTCCGCGACCGCGCGGTCGCGGCCTCATTGAAGCTCGCTACTTGGTCTGAATCCTCAATCGCGGACAGAAATTCCGCGACCGCGCGGTCGCGGCCTCATTGAAGCCTTAGCGTGGTTGATTCCGCCGACGTGACGGTCCACAATTCCGCGACCGCGCGGTCGCGGCCTCATTGAAGCGCGGCGAAAGCGTAAGATGCCAGAAGCAAGGCGAGAATTCCGCGACCGCGCGGTCGCGGCCTCATTGAAGCACCGCGCGAACTAACACGTGGGAGTAGAGCGTCGGCAATTCCGCGACCGCGCGGTCGCGGCCTCATTGAAGCCCGGCTCCAACCATCCTGAGAAGATGGAATGGAAGTAATTCCGCGACCGCGCGGTCGCGGCCTCATTGAAGCAATGTGAACCTCCGCAAGGAGACGGACAATTTGATAATTCCGCGACCGCGCGGTCGCGGCCTCATTGAAGCGAGCGGTTCTGTATTTTGCGATGAGGGAAAACTGATAATTCCGCGACCGCGCGGTCGCGGCCTCATTGAAGCAGGGAAGCTTAACGCGGCTCAGATTGCAACCGTGAACAATTCCGCGACCGCGCGGTCGCGGCCTCATTGAAGCTCGGCTCCTTGCCGCCTGGTCTGAGCCTCAATGCTGTAAATTCCGCGACCGCGCGGTCGCGGCCTCATTGAAGCGGAAAAGTGGCGGGTTTCGGGGGGTCTCAAACGTTAAATTCCGCGACCGCGCGGTCGCGGCCTCATTGAAGCGACGTACACTGGCTCTCGGAATGGGACCTCCTCTACCAATTCCGCGACCGCGCGGTCGCGGCCTCATTGAAGCGATATTCTTCGCCGGCCCATAGGCGTAGGCCGAAATAATTCCGCGACCGCGCGGTCGCGGCCTCATTGAAGCATTTTCGGGTTCTTGTCTTCCTTGACCAGATACGTGAATTCCGCGACCGCGCGGTCGCGGCCTCATTGAAGCCTTCCAGAAATCCGCGATCATCAGCCGGATCGATGGAATTCCGCGACCGCGCGGTCGCGGCCTCATTGAAGCCCGGAGCACGTACTCCACGCCGGAAAGCTCGGCGCCAATTCCGCGACCGCGCGGTCGCGGCCTCATTGAAGCACCGCTCCAACGCTCGCAGAGGCCCAGCAGACGCCCGGAATTCCGCGACCGCGCGGTCGCGGCCTCATTGAAGCTGTCGCCTTTGCCAGGTTGATACGGAGGTGTATTCTCGAATTCCGCGACCGCGCGGTCGCGGCCTCATTGAAGCATCAGTCGGGGTGGAACCATCGGCTCTCGCGTCGGATGGTAATTCCGCGACCGCGCGGTCGCGGCCTCATTGAAGCCATTCAGTCTGCGAGTGGCTAGCTGCCCGACAGGAATTCCGCGACCGCGCGGTCGCGGCCTCATTGAAGCCTGAACAATTCCCGCAGCTTGTCTGCGATGCGCACTAATTCCGCGACCGCGCGGTCGCGGCCTCATTGAAGCGATTTCAAATCTCCATATCGCGCAGTTCACCGGGACAATTCCGCGACCGCGCGGTCGCGGCCTCATTGAAGCATTTAATGGTACGTTCATCTTTACGTTCATCTTTCCAATTCCGCGACCGCGCGGTCGCGGCCTCATTGAAGCAAGACCTCGGTGGAGAGAAACTGCTTGGCCTGGAAAATTCCGCGACCGCGCGGTCGCGGCCTCATTGAAGCTTGTGGGCGAGCGGTCATTGCGTTGGCGTCTTTCCAATTCCGCGACCGCGCGGTCGCGGCCTCATTGAAGCGCCGCGGCCTCGCGCCAGTCCGGGAAATCCTTCGTAATTCCGCGACCGCGCGGTCGCGGCCTCATTGAAGCAAGCGAGTATCTGTCGCTAAGCACTTGAGGAAATTGAATTCCGCGACCGCGCGGTCGCGGCCTCATTGAAGCATCGTAATCGGGGTTCCGTCTCCGTCCACCTGCGACAATTCCGCGACCGCGCGGTCGCGGCCTCATTGAAGCCGGGGAACTTGGGCTAGAGCAGCCAAAACAAACAGAATTCCGCGACCGCGCGGTCGCGGCCTCATTGAAGCTCCGGGATCTCGATGCGATACTCGGGCCATCGCTCGAATTCCGCGACCGCGCGGTCGCGGCCTCATTGAAGCCAGCTGGTGTACGACAATGTGGAGTGCCGGCGCATCAATTCCGCGACCGCGCGGTCGCGGCCTCATTGAAGCGGATCGTGTCGGCTATCGGAACGTGATGTCCGAATCAATTCCGCGACCGCGCGGTCGCGGCCTCATTGAAGCCGCTTTCAGCGCTTCGATGGTCCGTTGCGCCAATTCCAATTCCGCGACCGCGCGGTCGCGGCCTCATTGAAGCGCATCTCCCGCGAACTGTTTCCCGCCGAAGTGGACAATTCCGCGACCGCGCGGTCGCGGCCTCATTGAAGCCAGAAGAGAATGGCCCTTGATGATTGTGTAGCCGAAATTCCGCGACCGCGCGGTCGCGGCCTCATTGAAGCCACACCCCCGAAGCTATCTCGATTAAACAGATTCCGAATTCCGCGACCGCGCGGTCGCGGCCTCATTGAAGCTACTGGGGGAGGTGGAAGCGCTATCGGCTTACGTTAATTCCGCGACCGCGCGGTCGCGGCCTCATTGAAGCCCATTTTCAGGGACCCTCTTTTTTGGCGTTAACTTAATTCCGCGACCGCGCGGTCGCGGCCTCATTGAAGCAGGTATATCAGGCTGCGGCACAAGCGAACCAGACTCAATTCCGCGACCGCGCGGTCGCGGCCTCATTGAAGCTCCTTTCAACTCACGAGTACGGTCCTCTGCACGTCTCAATTCCGCGACCGCGCGGTCGCGGCCTCATTGAAGCCTAGCCTGTTCGTGAACCCCATGAGTTCCCTCGGAGATTCCGCGACCGCGCGGTCGCGGCCTCATTGAAGCCGAGCGGTATTCGTGGGACTACATCGTACCGGGGACGCAATTCCGCGACCGCGCGGTCGCGGCCTCATTGAAGCGCTGGTACTTCCTGGATGATGCACTGGGAAACGTGAATTCCGCGACCGCGCGGTCGCGGCCTCATTGAAGCGATCAGCGTAACGGGGGGAATCTCCAGGGCGGATCAAATTCCGCGACCGCGCGGTCGCGGCCTCATTGAAGCCCCGCGAGCACGCCGCTTGAGGTATCCCCCAGTCCAATTCCGCGACCGCGCGGTCGCGGCCTCATTGAAGCGCGAGCTAGTCGATAAGTTTGACGATTTTTTGAGTGAATTCCGCGACCGCGCGGTCGCGGCCTCATTGAAGCTCGATGATCCAGCCGCCGTTTTTGCGGACCTCGTCGCAATTCCGCGACCGCGCGGTCGCGGCCTCATTGAAGCGCACGGTGGGCCGATTGGCTCCGGTCAGGAGCGTCGAATTCCGCGACCGCGCGGTCGCGGCCTCATTGAAGCGCAAAATCATTCGTCGGGCCTCGCTCCAATCCATCAATTCCGCGACCGCGCGGTCGCGGCCTCATTGAAGCCGAGCGGTATTCGTGGGACTACATCGTACCGGGGACGCAATTCCGCGACCGCGCGGTCGCGGCCTCATTGAAGCGCGCACAATGACCTGGCGGCGAGTGCCGGGTTGCCCAATTCCGCGACCGCGCGGTCGCGGCCTCATTGAAGCCATTGGGACCTAGCCCGGGCCAGCCGCTCCATTTCAATTCCGCGACCGCGCGGTCGCGGCCTCATTGAAGCCTTCACGCCGGTGGCCCAAACCGTCCCCGAGCGTATCAATTCCGCGACCGCGCGGTCGCGGCCTCATTGAAGCCTACGCACGGTGGCCCGAGCGCGACGCGCCGAGCGTATCAATTCCGCGACCGCGCGGTCGCGGCCTCATTGAAGCTTAAAGTGGACCGTGTTTGTCGCGTCGGCGATATCCAATTCCGCGACCGCGCGGTCGCGGCCTCATTGAAGCGGGTAAGGCCCGACGACCGCTGGCGCTGCGGATACAGCCAATTCCGCGACCGCGCGGTCGCGGCCTCATTGAAGCCTACATTGGTGCCGAGCAAATTGCTACTCGCCGTGCCAATTCCGCGACCGCGCGGTCGCGGCCTCATTGAAGCGCGCCGGTCAGGTTCGCGCCGCTCAGGTTCGCGCCAATTCCGCGACCGCGCGGTCGCGGCCTCATTGAAGCCGGACTTGTAGACAGCCGTTAGCTTCTCGATGGCCTTAATTCCGCGACCGCGCGGTCGCGGCCTCATTGAAGCCGTTATACATGATTCCCACCGCCGCAAGCGACGCCAATTCCGCGACCGCGCGGTCGCGGCCTCATTGAAGCGGGGATGAGCCGCGTATAGAGTCGTTCGGTCCTTTTAATTCCGCGACCGCGCGGTCGCGGCCTCATTGAAGCTTCAACATCCCGGTCGACTGGACCAAGCACGCCAAGCAGAATTCCGCGACCGCGCGGTCGCGGCCTCATTGAAGCTCATATAGGTGGAGCGCTGTGCTCCAAGCTTGGATCAATTCCGCGACCGCGCGGTCGCGGCCTCATTGAAGCTACGATCCGTTACGAGGGCAGGCTCCGGGGTACAGATAATTCCGCGACCGCGCGGTCGCGGCCTCATTGAAGCCGTCCAGCCCGTCTTTGCCGTTCAAGCCGTCATGGCAATTCCGCGACCGCGCGGTCGCGGCCTCATTGAAGCCTGATCTCGGCGGCGTCGTATCGCCCGGGGGAGCATAATTCCGCGACCGCGCGGTCGCGGCCTCATTGAAGCTACGGTATCCGTTGCGGCCTGGCGGTCTGGATCGCCAATTCCGCGACCGCGCGGTCGCGGCCTCATTGAAGCCCGCGTTCGGTCTAACGAAGTCGCAAGCCGACGATTCAATTCCGCGACCGCGCGGTCGCGGCCTCATTGAAGCGTCACCCGAGAAAACGCGTCAGCCTGAACTGGGCGATTTGTTTCGGGCTGTAAGAAATCGCGCAGTTCAGGCTGACCCATTTTGCCCCCCATTTTGCCCGACCCATTTTGATTCATTTTGATTGATGGCGCCCAGTGCCTTGACGACATGCCAGTCCTTTTCGACCAGCGCCGGGCTCGGCAGCCCAAAGTGCCTTTGGACTTCGAGCAGATCCTGAAGCGACGGTTTATCGCTCAAGCACCAGCTCCAGTTTGCCGTCACGGAGCCGCCGCGAGAAGCGTCCCCTCACCCGCACGACGGGATTGAGGGGCACCTGGGTTGAGCGGCCTTCGTTGTAGGCACGCTCCGCTTCGGTCGGCTCCCAGCTCACGCCGAGCTTAGTGAGCGCCTGCCGTGCGGCGCCGAGAAATCCATTGGGGCTGTACAGAAGAGGCTCTCCCGTGAGACGCGACACAACCGCGCGGCCATAAACGCCGTAGCCCAGCCGCACCAAGCGCTTTTCACGGACCATAGCGCGCAATACCCGCAGCACCTGATCCTCACCGCCGAGATCGCGGAATTCGCGCGGCAGGAATACGTCGTCGCGCCGCTTCCGGGCGATCCGCTCCTCGATCCTTTCGCGCAATGTCCTCTGTTGACGCATGGCCATACCCTTGCAAAAACCCGACACTAATTGTATACAAAAACCCGACACAAGTCAATGATAAAAACACCTGTTTTCAAGTAGTTGGGCAATATGGCTCTTTCGCCGGAAATTCATGCCCTGATAGTCCGCGCCTTAAGAAAAAGCAGGCGAGTTCTTCTTAAACGCTCCGCAAGAGCGTTTGCACTGATTCTCGATCGCAAGAGGGGCACAGGGAAAAGGGGACAGCCTGAACGCAGCCATTTCCGGGAACTCGTCCGTGGCGGATCACTCCCCGCAACCCGGCCAGCGTCCCGCGCATGAGGCGCCGGCCACCCGCAAGCGGCCGCGGCCACCTCAGGCTCGGCGGTTGCATTGTGAGGCACAATCCCGTACAATTCGGCTTAGGAGTGTTCCAGCCATGCCTCAGAAAGCAAGCCGCTCCGCGCGTATCGAAGCTCGCATTGCGCCCGATACGCTTCGAGTGGTCAGGCGCGCCGCGGAACTGCAGGGCCGCAGTATCAGCGATTTTGTGGTTGCCGCCGCTCAGGAGGTCGCACACAGGACAATCGACGAAGCCCAGATCATTCGCCTTTCCATCGAAGACCAGCAGCGCTTTGTGGAGTTGCTTCTGAATCCGCCGGCTTTTGCGCCTGCCTTGAAGGCCGCCAGGAAGGCACACTCCCGTTTGATCGCATCCTCGCGATGACAGGTCGATTCATCATTGAGCCACTTGGGCCAAGCCATGATGGCGCCGAATTCACGTGTGGGGTGGATCCGCTCGATCGCTATTTTCGGGAGCAGGCCGGCCAGGATGTGCGCCGCCGCGCCACGGCTTGTTTTGTGGCCCGTGAGATCGCGACAAATCGGATTGGCGGGTTCGACACATTAGCCGCGGCCGGGGTCCTGCTCGCGCAGATGCCAGTCCGACTCGCCAAACGTCTGCCACGCTACCCTGCCGTACCCGTGGCGCGCCTGGGGCGCCTTGCCGTCGCGGGCGCCTATCATGGCCGTAAACTCGGCGGCGCCCTGTTGTGGGATGCGGTAGAGCGTGCCAGCCGGTCCGAGGTTGCCGTTTACGCGCTTATCGTCGATGCTAAGGATGAACAGGCGGAGAGCTTCTATCTGCACCATGGCTTTGTCCCGTTTGGCGACACGCCCAGAACCCTCCTCCTGCCCCTGCCGAAGAGGACGTGAACCCGCATCGGGGGGGGGTCCTCTGGTTTCCTGCTTTCCCTCTCCCGAGGTTGTAGGCCATGTTTGTGTTGCCGCCCGCGCGGGCGGTGACCAGAAAACGTGGAGCCGTTCGATTGTGGGCCGCTTGTCGGAAACCGGCGGTCCGGGCGGGTTGCCAAGCCGTCGCAGGATGTCATCCTGCCCCACATGGCGGGGCTAGATGGCGGCGCGGGCGTGGGAGGGACTGCAAACCGTTGTTCCGCGACCGCGGGGTGGGTGCGCCACGCAAAGTGGATGGCGATGGGACTGGCTAACAAAGCTGCCAGACTTTGAGTGCGTGCGTACGCCAGGGAAGGCGCCACGGGGACGCCGGCCAGAAGGCCGGCGGCAAGCCCGAAGGCTTGCCCCACGGACGCCGGCCAGAGGCCGGCGGCAAGCCCGAAGGCTTACCCCACCCGGACGCCGGCCAGAAGGCCGGCGGCAAGCCCGAAGGCTTACCCCACATCGAGCCCGGAGGCGTGCCCCACGTCGAGCGCGCCGGATGTTTCATGACAAACCGGTGGCGATGCAGGTGGTCCGGAGGGTCTTCCGCGGATATAATTCCTGGAGCGACGCGAAATATCCGGTGAGGGCATGTTACCGCTGATACTGGCAGTTTCGGCGAAAGGCGACGGAGAGCTTATGGGGCGCCTGCAACGGCGCGATCCACACGCTCTGGCGGAGCTCTACGACCGTTACGGGCAAGCGGTATTCCGGCTGATTCTGCGCATGGTCCGGGACAGCGGCGTGGCCGAAGATCTGGTGCAGGAGACCTTCCTGCGGGTATGGAACCGGGTCGGCGGGTTCGATTCGGATCGCGGCGCGGTGGGTCCCTGGCTGCTGGCGGTGGCGCGCAACCGGGCCATCGATTACCTTCGCTACCAGGGGCGGCGGACCGAAAGCGCCATGGATCTGAACGAGACGGAACATCCGGCGCTGTTCGCGGATTTTTCCACCAACGTGTTGAATTTCGATATGGCGCGGCAAGTGAATCGCGCGCTGGAGCAGCTCGATTCCCAGCAGCGCCAAGCCATCGAGCTGGCGTATTTCGAAGGGATGTCCCAGACTGAGATCGCGGAACACATGGGTCAGCCCTTGGGCACCATCAAGACGTGGACGCGCCGGGCCATTCAGCAGATGCGCTCGGCATTGGGAGGGGCGGCGCCGGCATGACCTGCGACGAACTGCGCTCCGACTATCTGTTGTGCGTCCTGGGTGTGCTGGAGGAGCCCGAGCGAAGCGAGGTGCGCGCCCATCTCGGGCGGGGCTGCAACGCCTGCACGGCCGGCCTGCGCGAGGCTCGCGGCCTGGCGTTCGCCATGGGCGCCGGCGTGGACGGTCCCGACGCGCCGGGTGAATTGCGCAGCCGCATTCTGGCGGCGGCCGTTGGGGTTCGCCACCAACGCTGGAACTGGTTCACGGCATGGGCAGCCGCGGGGGGGACGGCGCTGGCGGCCGCCGGTTTGCTGATCCACCAGGCCAGCGGTTTTCGCGCGGAGCTGGCGGAGGCGCGGATGGAAATGGAGCGCAGCGGCGCGGAGGCCGGGGCGATGCGCCAGGCTTTGGAGATGATCCAAGCCCCCGAGACACGCGAGGTCACTTTCGGCGAGGGCCAGGCCGCGCCCCCGCGCGGGAGGGTATTCTTCCATACATCGGGGGTGTTGCTGATGGCCTCCCGTTTGCCCGCGCCGCCGCCCGGAAAGACGTACGAGATGTGGATTATTCGAGGCGGAGCGCCGGCGCCCGCCGGTCTATTCCGCTCCAACCAGCAGGGCAACGCCATTCACATGTACCGTTCACCGGCGCCACCGACGGAGCGCGACGTGGTAGCCGTCACGCTCGAAGCGGCCGGCGGCGTGGCGGCGCCTACATCGACGCCCATTATCGTCGCCCCGCTGTAATCATCTTCAGTTTCACGGCGCGTGTGAGAGAATCGCCTGCAAGCGGGCGAGGCAGGCGGAACCGCCTGCCCCACCCAGGAGCGCGGCGGCGCGCAATGAAGGAAGGGAAAAAGCCAGCGTCCCGAGGAGTCGTGACGCGGCAGACAGGAGTGTCCGCGCCACGTATGGAGCCATACAGGGAGCGGCTGCTTTTCACCAGTGCTCTTCTCGACGCATGGCGGCGGGAGGAGCGCAAGGCTCGACACGAGCGTCGAGCCGGCAGGCTGAGAGCCCGCGCCACGAGGGAACACGGCCCGACGCTTATCTCAACAGCCAGGCGGCCATGGTCCCACGGCGGGGATCGCAGCCCGCCGCCGGGCCACATTTGTGCGAAGCCATCCAAAGTAACCAGTCTTTCGCCCGCCCGGAGTCAAAGATCGGACAAAAGCCGGATGGCTGAAGATCCGATTTGAGTTTCCGCCCGTATTCCATGATATTGGCGGATCGATAGTGAATGCTTCGGAACGCGCCGGGCACTGGCGCTCTGACCGTGTGATACCACCCTTAACGCTGCGGGCCGGGCGTGCCCGGCCCGCAGCGAGGGAACAAATCAAACGGTCAAGGTACTAGGGCGGCGTCAAGCTGGGTCAATCTTCCGTTTGTACCAGTGAGGCTGGAATGGCAAAGTGGCTACCAGTTTTTGTGTTCCTTTGCACGGCGGCGGCGCGGTCTCAGACCGCGGCCGGCGAATCCATCGAGTGGACACGCCCCGGTCCCGCGGGGGAGACGGACAAACAGATTCAGACACTGCAAGAGCATGTGAAGGAGGCGCCGGGGGACTACGCGGGATATGACCGGTTGGGATCCGCCTTCTTCCAGAAGGCCAGAGAGACCGGCGACATCGCGTTCTACGACCTGGCCGAGCAGACTCTCAAGAAGGCGCTGGCTTTGGCGCCGCGGGACTTCCGGGCCGCCGATCCTCTGGTTCACATGGCCTCGGTGTATATGGGCGAACATCGGTTCCCGGACGCGTTGGCCCGCGCGCAAGAGGCGATCGGCACAGGCTCGGGAAGTCTGGCGGCATTCGCCATCGAAGGCGACGCTTACACCGATATGGGCGATTACGACGAGGCGCAGACGGCCTATAACACGGTGCAGACTCTGGGGCGGGCGACCTCATCGCCCCTGGCGCTGGCATACACGATCGACAGCCGCATGGCATATCTGCGCTACCTGCATGGAGACCCGGCGGAAGCCATACGGCTCATGAAGAGCGCCATTGCGGCTGCTTTACAGAGCAATGTTCCCCGGGAAAACCTGGCGTGGCTCTATTTCGAATCAGGCGAACGGTATTTTCAAACGGGAGACCTAAGGAACGCCGAGTTGGCGTACGGGTCAGGCATAACGGCCGATCCCAATCACTATCGCTCCCTGGCCGGTCTGGCGAAGGTTCGGGCGGCGCAAGGGAGACTCGAGGAATCCACTCAGCTCTATCGACGCTCGATCGCCATCATTCCATTTCCCATGTACGTCGCCGAGTTAGGCGACGTTTACAAGAAGATGGGCCTGAGGGAAGAGGCCGGGCAGCAGTACGACCTGGTGGAGTACATCGGACACCTCGGCAAACTGAATCAAGCGCTGGCGAACCGGGAACTAGCCCTGTTTTATGCGGACCGCAGGATCAAGCTGCCGGAGGCGCTGGAGCTGGCGCGCAAGGAACTCGAGGTGCGGCGCGACATATACACGTGGGACGCGCTGGCGTGGGTGCTTTACAGGAATGGCCGGTTTCAGGAAGCGGACGAGGCGATGAACAAAGCCCTGGGCTTGCACACGGACGATTCGCTGCTTCTGTTTCATGCCGGCATGATCCGCCACGCCTTGGGTCAGGACGCCGATGCCAGGGAGTTTCTTAGCCGTGCGTTGAAAATAAACCCGCACTTCCACATTTTTCAAGCCGAAGCAGCGAGGCGAACCATAGAGGATATCGCCCAATCGCGGAACCGGGATGCGAGGTCGAACCATGCGCAACGGTAGAGGCAATGGTGGCCGGCGGGGGATGGTTTTGGGGATAGCCGGGCTGATTCTAAGCTCAGCGACGGCTTTCGCCCATCCCATGGGGAACTTCAGCATCAACCACTATTCGAAGATCCGGATCGGTCAGGGATCGGTTGAGGTCCGGTATCTGATCGATATGGCCGAAATTCCCACGTTTCAGGAGACCCGGCAGTTTCATATCACTCCCTCGCCAAACGACCCGGGCGTTTCCCGGTACCTCGACAAGCAGGACCGGATGTTGAAGGAAGGGATCTCGCTCGAGAGCGATGGCCGGGCGGTCAGACTCGACACGGTATCCCGCCAGGTGGAATTCGCCGAAGGCGCCGGCGGTCTGCCCACGATGAAAGTCGGGTTCCTGTTCCGGGGCAAGCTTGACGCCGCCGGCGGCGTGCACAAGCTCTCTTACCTGGACAATAACTTCCCAGGCCGGGCGGGTTGGAAGGAGATCGTGGTGATCGGCGACGGAGTCGGTATTCTCAAGAGTTCCGCCCCGGGGACCGACCGCAGCCAGGAACTGACCCATTACTCCAGTGATGTGTTGAACAGTCCCCCTCAGGAGATATCGGCCCTGGTGGGCTATAGGAGTTCACCTCTTGAAAGCGGGAAGAGCGTTTTGGGGGCGGTAAGCCGGGCGGTCCCTCACAGGACGAACAGGGCGCGTGCGGCCGCGGCGCCGCGGACACAAGTGAAATATGCGCCACCCTCTTCCGGCGGCGGCGGATTGTCATCCGTTTCTCCGCCGACAAGCGCGCCTCAAGCGCGGAACACGCCGCGCAGCCGTTTTACCGAGCTGATCTCGACGCAGGGTAAGCTGACCTTCTGGGTGCTGTTATCGGCCGCTCTGATTGCAGCGGGTCTGGGGGCGCTTCACGCGCTGGAGCCGGGGCACGGCAAGACCGTGGTTGCGGCATACCTGGCAGGCTCGCGCGGCACGGCGAGACATGCGGTTCTGTTGGGGATAGTGGTCACGGCCGCGCACACGGCGGGCGTATACCTATTAGGAGCCGCGACCCTCTATGCATCGCGATACATAGTCCCCGAACAGCTTTACCCGTGGCTGGGCGCAATTTCCGGCGTGAGCGTTGCCGGAGTCGGCATTTTCCTCTTCCTCCGGCAATGGACCGGAGAAACGGGAGAGCACTCGCATGCCCCTGGAGAGCGGCATTCGCACTGGCTGCTTTCCATCTTCAAGCAAGGCGGGCCGAAGGGGGCGGCGCCCACGAAGCCCATCGAGCGCGTCCTCTCATTGCGCGAGCTCTGCCTGCTGGGCATCAGTGGAGGGATTGTGCCATGTCCGGCGGCGCTGGTGGTTTTGTTGAGCGCGTTTTCGCTCCACCGGATAGGGTTCGGCCTATTCCTGATCACCGCATTCAGCGCGGGCCTGGCGGCGGTGCTGGTGGCGGTGGGCCTGACAATGGTCTATGCCAAGCGCGTACTGTCTTCCCGCGTGCGGGCCGCCACGGCCGCCAATTGCTATCTTCGTTCGCTGTCGTCCGCGCTGATGGTCGCGCTGGGCGTTGGAATAACGGCATCGGCCATGGCGTCAGTGAAAATCCGGCCAAGCCTCTTTTCGACCCGCGACCTGGTTCCGTTCGCGACCGTAATTTTGCTGGGAGTGCTTCTGGGGATGCGTCATTCCACGGACCCCGACCACGTGGTGGCGGTTTCCACCATCGTGAGCCGTCAAGGATCCATCAGAAGCTCGGTGGCGATCGGGCTGTTATGGGGGCTGGGACACACGCTGACGATCTTCCTGGTGGGATCCGCGATCATCATTTTCGGCGTGGTGATTCCGCCCCGGCTGGGGCTGAGCATGGAGTTTTGCGTAGCCTTAATGCTGGTCTTTCTCGGAGTGCTGAATCTGACCGGGGTGATGCGCTGGATTACCGAGCGCCTCACTCCGCCGAAAGGCGTCTCCCCGAGATCCCAGCCGGTCTGTGCGGCGCATCGCGACGGCGAGGACCCCGCTACGAAAAACCGGCGTCTGCCGGGCCGCGCGGAGAGTTTCCTCGACAGGGCTCTCGGGGGGCTGGGGCTGTATCAGACTCTTCGACCGCTGGTGGTCGGCCTGGTACACGGCCTGGCAGGTTCCGCGGCGGTGGCTCTGCTGGTGCTTTCCACCATCAAGAGTCCACTCTGGTCGACGGTTTACCTGCTGGTGTTTGGTTTCGGCACCATGCTGGGGATGATGCTGATGACGGCGGCGATATCCATACCGGTGGTCTACACGGGAAGGAAGGTTTTCAAGATCAACCGGCATTTGACGGTAATTTCCGGCTGCGCCAGCATGGCTTTCGGGATGTTTCTGGCGTACCACATCGGTTTTGTGGACGGGCTATTCCGTTCACAAGCGCACTGGATTCCGCAGTAAGGCGGTGAGTTGCGAAATCCGTTCGCCGGTCGATTTCGTAACTTCCATACATAGGCTAGCCAGAGTCATGGCGATGTCAATGAAGTTCAGAGAGGGGGAGTTTCATGAAAACGCTTAAGTCAACGATGGCCATCGTTATGTCGGTGGTCATGCTGGCGCCTTCCGGTTCGTTCGCATCGAGCCATCGCGAGGCGCCCATCACGGCATTGGACCGCAGCGCGGATGTTACCGACTGGTACGCCTTCGTGAGCTACGACAATCCCAACAACGTGACCTTTATTTTGAATGTCGATCCGCTTCTTGAGCCGGCCAATGGACCCAACTATTTTCCGTTCGACCCCAACGTGCTCTATGAGATGCATGTCGACAACAACCGGGACGGGCGGGACGACATCACCTTTCAATTTCGTTTCAAGACCGAAATCCGCCAGCCCACACTGTTCACGGGGTTCGTGGGCGGGCTCGCCGGGTACCCGCAGATCACTTCCCTGAGCGGCCCCGGCGCCGCGGGACTGAGCCTGAGCCAGACGTACAGCGTGACCATGGTGAAGAATGGGCAGTCAACCTCGCTGGACAACGGACAAGAGCTGTACGCGGTTCCGTCCAACGTGGGTCCGGAGACCATGCCGAACTACCAATCGCTGTTCAATCAGGGAATTTACAACCTCGGGAACGGAGTCAAGGTATGGGCGGGAACGGCGGACGACCCATTCTTTATCGATTTGGGAGCCGCTTTCGACTCCTTGAATTTCCGCAGCGGAATCGGTCCGGTGTTATCCGCCTCGATCGACGGGGACGATACCCACAATTACGCTCCGGACGCCCTGGGCGGCTACAACGTGAACTCGATTGTGCTGGAAGTTCCCATCACGATGCTGACGGCGGACGGGACGTTTCATCAGGCCACCGACAAGCAAGCGGTGATCGGAACGTATGGCAGCACGTCGCGGCGGCAAATCAAGGTACTGACGCGCCCGGCGCTGTTTTTTCCAGGTTGGGATCCGGATCCGTATCAGCAGGTGAACCGCGAAGGCAACGCCTTGATCAACGAGGTGGTCATTGGCACGGGCTTCAAGGACACCTTCAGCATGGATATTCCGGCAAACGACTCGCAGTTCGCGAACTTCGTTCTTAACCCGGTGCTGGGAGCGGTACTCGCCTCGGCGGGGGTTCCGGTGGCGCCGGCGCCACGCAACGACTTGCTGCTGCTAGTGCAGTACGGGCCTCCCATCTGTCCCGGGTGCACTCTGAAAGACACGGGACCGGTGGCCGATCTTTTACGGCTCAACACGGGCATTCCGCCGACTCCGGCAGGCAAGCAGAAGCGGCTGGGGTTCATCGCCGGCGACTCGGCCGGCTACCCGAACGGACGCAGACCGGTGGACGACGTGTTTGACATCTCCGCTCGCGCCGTGGCCGGAATCCTGGTGAATTCCACGATGTTCGGGACGCCGCTGGGAGACGGCGTGCAGACCAAGACCGAAGGCTTCAACAACTCGTTCCCCTATGTGATGCCCGCCAACAGCGGACGCAACAGCGCGCATACAGGACCTGGACAGGCAGGCTGCACGGGACAACCGGGCGGCATCTGCCCGGTGAAGTAGACCAGCCCCGGCGGCCGCCGCGTTCCGGGCGGCGGCCACGGGTTTCTCCCCGACAATGAGGCAGGCCATGAAACGAACGATTTCGACGCTATACATGGTGATTGCGGCATCCGCCCTGGGGCAGAACACGACCGGCGCGGCGCAGAGCATCGCGGATACCGCCAAAGAGATCGGCGACAAGCCGGCGCGCTATGCGGAATACAACCTTCTCGCGGCGGCGCTGGTCCGCCGCGGAGAGGAGACTTCCGATGCCAGCTTTTACACGCAAGCCGGTGAAGCGGTGAAGAAAGCGTTGGAAATAGCTCCGGGCAATTTCGAAGCCGAGAAACTGCAAGTTGCGATCCTGCTTGGGGAACAGGAGTATCCGGCGGCGTTGGAGGCCGCCGAGGCGCTGCACAAGAGAGTCCCCGACGATGTAACGGTCCACGGCTTCCTGACCGACGCGAACGCGGAGCTCGGGAATTACAAGGATGCGGTGATGGCGGCGCAGTGGATGCTCAATCTTCGTCCCGGCAATCTGCCCGCCCTGATTCGGGCGGCCCATTTACGCGAGCTATTCGGGGAGACGGAGGGCGCATATGAACTGATGGACATGGCTCTGCAGTCGTCGCCCCCGACGGCGTCCGGCGAACGCGCATCGATCCTCACGCAGATGGGCCATGTGCGGTTGGGCGCGGGCAGGACCGACGAGGCGGAGAAGCTTCTCGAGCAGGCATTGAAGGTTTTTCCAAGCTATCCCTCCGCGATGGGAAATCTGGCGCAGGTTCGCATCGCGCAGAAACGCTACGCGGAAGCGGTGGTTCTCTTACAGCAGCTCTATGGGGGCGTGCCGCGCGCCGGAAATCTTTATGACCTGGCCGAAGCGCTCCAACTGGCGGGACGGGAGAGCGAAGCGAAGCAGGCATTCGCCGAGTTTGAAGCCCAATCGCTGCTGGAATCGAGCGGGAAAGACAACTCCAACCGCAAACTGGTCTTTTACTATGCCGACCACGCGCAACAGCCGGCCAAGGCTCTGAAGGTGGCGCAACAGGAGTATGCCTGGCGTCATGACGCATACACACTGGACGCGTACGCGTGGGCATTGCACGTCAACGGCCAGAGCGCGGAAGCACGCAGGCAAATTGAGGCGGCCCTGGCAATCGGCATTTGTGACGCCAGAATATTCCACCATGCGGGAGAGATCGCCATGGCGGCGGGAGATACGGCAGCCGCGGAGCGTTACCTAAGACAGTCAGTCGAGTTGAAGACGGTGGACTCGGAGCAGGCGCGGATGGCGCTGGCCAGCCTTGCGCAGGCGGGAGGACGATAGCGGCGGCCTCCGTGTGCTATGGTTTGAAACATGACGTTGAACCTTTCCCGCCGGTCGTTCCTTGCGGCGACAGCGGCGGCGCCGCTTGCGCCGGCCTTGGCCCAAGGCAAGCGGCTTCCCGTGGGCCTGGAGTTGTACTCGGTCCGCGGCGAGCTGGCCAAGGACAATGACGCCACGCTAACGGCCGTCGCCAAGATGGGCTATGAGGTAGTGGAATTTTACAGCCCGTACTACCAGTGGACCGCGGAGCGGGCCAAGCAGGTCCGCAAGCTCATGGACGATCTGGGCATTCGCTGCAACTCCACCCATAACGATGCGCGAAACCTCAGCGCCGAGGGGCTGCCGAAAGCCATCGAGTTGAACCAGATCATCGGCTCGCGCTACATCGTGATGGCCAGCGCGGGCAATCCGCGAGGGCTGGACGGGTGGAAGGGGGTGGCCGGCGTGCTGGCGGCGGCGTCGGAAAAGCTGAAGCCGCTCAACATGCGCGCGGGCTATCACAATCACGATGCGGAGTTCCGGCTGGTGGAGGGCAAGATGCCCATCGAGGTGATCGCCGCCAACACGCCCAAGGAAGTCATGCTCCAGTTCGACGTAGGCACCTGCGTGGACGTGGGCTACGACCCGGTGAAGTGGATCGAAGCCAACCCCGGCCGCATCAACTGCATGCACTGCAAGGATTGGGGCGCCGGAACGGGCCCGGACCGCGGCTACCGCGTGCTATTCGGGGAGGGCGACGCGCCATGGCTGAAGATCTTCGCCGCGGCCGAAAGGGTGGGCGGCATCGAGTGGTACCTGATCGAGCAGGAAGGCAGCCGTTTCCCGGAGTTGGAAGGCGCCAAGCGCTGCCTGGACAACTACAGGAAGCTGCGCGGGTAGGCGGCGCGCGGGGGGTTCGGAAACGCGGCTATCCACTTGACTCAGGTAAGCGGTGGCAGTTCGGAGGGGGACAGACCATCGTTTTTCGTGGTCTATAGCGCCCCGGAATTGACAGACGACGAAAAACGATCGTCTGTCCCACAAGGCCCGGAGTTGACAGACGACGAAAAACGATCGTCTGTCCCACAAGGCCCGGAGTTGACAGACGACGAAAAACGATCGTCCTATCCCACAAGGCCCGGAGTTGACAGACGACGAAAAACGAT
The DNA here is from genome assembly GCA_963767595.1 of Terriglobia bacterium. Taxonomy (GTDB): domain Bacteria; phylum Acidobacteriota; class Terriglobia; order Bryobacterales; family Bryobacteraceae; genus BOG-224. The sequence goes on along the minus strand of CAVYEK010000019.1, from coordinate 134,709 downwards.
CGTCTATCCCACTATGCATTTGCTCCCACGGCTTGCGCGATGGGCTATTTTCCGGCGCCCCTTCGGGGCCGGCGCCCACGAAACTGAAGCAGGAAATGTGGAAGCCCGGCGGCAGGATGAATTTCGCCCTCGGCAGGATAAATCCTGCCCCACCTCGGGGCCGCGCTACCATAAAGACATGCGCTCAATGACGTTTGCGTTGGCTGTGACGCTGGGTTGCGCGCCGTTCGCAGCGGCCCAGGATAAGAGCAAGACGGCGGAACGGCTGGACGACGCCGCCGACCTGTTCAGCGAGGTGATGTCGGCTCCGGACAAAGCCATTCCCCAGGATTTGCTGGATAAGTCTCCGTGCATGGTGCTCGTGCCGGGATTGAAGAAAGCCGCGTTCGGCGTAGGGGCCAAGTACGGGCGCGGGTTTTCGATTTGCCGCGCCGCCAACGGGCAGGGCTGGGGACCGCCGGCCGCCATCCGCATCGAAGGCGGAGGGTTTGGGCTCCAGATCGGCGTCTCTTCCTCGGACGTCATACTGCTGGTGTTGAACCAAGGCGGCATGAAACATCTGACCACCAGCAAATTCACGCTGGGCGCGGACGCCACCGCCGCGGCCGGTCCGGTGGGGCGCAACGCCACCGCGCAGACGGACGCCTTGATGCATGCCGAGATTCTCTCCTGGTCGCGTTCGCGAGGCCTGTTCGCGGGCATTTCGCTGGACGGCGCCACCTTGCGCAACGACCTGGACGAGAATAAGGCCATGTACGGGCAGCCGTGGTCCAGCAAGCAGATTCTGGGCAGCGGGGCGCCGATGCCGGCCATGGCCGGCAAGCTGGTCGGGGCGCTCAACAAGTACTCTCCGCGGCAGACGCACTAAGGGGCGGCGCGCGGCGTCATGCCTGCCGGCTTTGCCGCATAAGATGGCGAAGATGGGCATTGATTCGAGTCTGATATCCCGCGGGTGGAAGACAGGTATCCCGAGGAGACTTGAGGAATCGCGGCAGGCCGACGAAGTTCCGGGGGGACTCTTGCGTCCGCCTGCCGAGACAGCTTATCGATTACCCGCGGCGGCTACCGTCGACGCCTTTCGGCTCAGGAAGCATTCGCGGCAGAACACCGGCCGGCCTTGAGTGGGCTTGAAGGGTACCGTGGTCTCCCGACCGCACTGGGAGCACGTGGTCATGGTCTCCGTCTTGCTGAATCCCGACGCCGAACCGCCCTGGCGCTTGGTCTTGCAGTTCTTGCAGCGCTTGGGTTCGTTCTTGAAGTTCTTGTCATGGAAGAAGTGCTGTTCTCCCGCTGTGAATACGAAATCCGATCCGCAGTCTATGCACTTGAGGACGCGGTCCTGAAAATCCGGCATGGTGCTGGCCCCGTTATCAACCCGAACTGTTGCGGACAAGGCGGCGGGGGGTACGCCCGCGCCGCCGCGGTTTTACTCGATCTCCCGGCGTGATTTCTTCCGGTTTCGCTTACGGGCCAGCGCCTGCTTGGCCCGGAGCTTCTCACCCGGCTTCAGGTAAAAGGAATGCCTCTTGACTTCCTTGATGATGTCTTCCTGCTGGACCTTCCTCTTAAACCGGCGGAGAGCGTTTTCCAAGGTTTCGCCCTCCTGAAGCTTAACTTCAGCCAAACGAAATACACCTCCCGACTAGACCAAAATCTCCACGCGGCGCAACGGCGGGCCCATCCCCGTGAGGGACGCTCGAAAACCCACAAAAATTGACTGCGCTTCGCATAGAAGGTACTGATATCATAGGTGGTTGACGAATAAAGTCAAGCCCAAAATTCAGGACGCCGCTTTGAAGAATCGGTTCACGGCTCGGATTCTGTTTATTTTCAGGAAGTTACGCTGAGATGGAAAATGTTCTGGCAATCCTGCTGGCGGGCGGCGCCGGCGAGCGTTTGTATCCCCTGACAAAAGATACCGCCAAGCCCGCGGTACCGTTCGGGGGGGCCTACCGGATCATCGACTTCACCCTGTCCAACTGCGTTAACTCCAACGTCCGTCGAATCTTAATCCTAACACAGTACAAATCGCTGGACCTGATCCGGCACATCCGGGACGGGTGGAACATCTTCTCCGCGGAGCTGGGCGAGTACATCGAAGTGCTGCCGCCCATGAAGCGGGTTCATGAGGACTGGTATCAAGGCACTTCCGACGCGGTGTTCCAAAACTGCTACAGCATCGAGGCGGAGGCGCCGGAGCAGACTTTGATTGTGGCGGGCGACCACATATACAAGATGAACTACCGCGACATGCTGGACTGGCACTGGCGGCACAACGCGGAGATCACCATCGCCACCATAAAGGCGCCGCCCGAGGATGCGGGGCGCTTCGGGGTGGCGGAGATCGACCCCGATTTCCGCATCGTCGGATTCGAGGAGAAGCCGCGGCACGGGAACGCCAAGCGTTCGCGCTTCGATCCCTCGATGATCAGCGTCTCGATGGGGATTTACATATTCAACACGGACGTGCTGTTACGGGTGTTGCGCGAAGACGCGCAGGATGCCGGTTCGAGCCATGATTTCGGGCGGGACGTGATTCCCAAGAACCTGGCGCGGGCGCGGGTGGTGGCTTACGATTTCCGCGACATCAACGACAAGTCCGTACGCTACTGGCGGGACGTGGGAACCCTGGACGCCTACTACGAAGCCAACATGGACCTGGTGGACGTGGTGCCCGAGTTCAACCTGTACGACCAGCGCTGGCCGATCCGCACCAAGGCCACGCAACAGCCTCCGGCCAAGTTCGTTTTCGCGCAGGAGGGGCGGCGGATGGGAGTGGCGGTGGATTCGGTGGTGAGCGCGGGATGCATCGTTTCCGGCGGAAGGGTGCTGCACAGCGTGCTTTCGCCAGGCGTGCGGGTGAACAGCTATTGCGAGGTGGAGTATTCCATTCTGATGCCGGGCGTGGAGATCGGGCGCTACAGCCGGGTGCGCCGCGCCATCGTGAATACAGGCGTGAAAGTGCCGGATTCGAGCGTCATCGGTTTCGACCTGGAAGCGGACAGGGCCAAGGGGCGCCACGTCACCGAGGGCGGAATCGTGGTGGTGGCGTAGACGCGGGCGGCGCGGCGCGCAGGGGAAACAGGTAGCCTGGAGATGTGAGGACCGGGCGGAGGGCCTCTAGTTTTCATTCATAAGGAGCGTTAATTTGACGATGATCGCGATAGTGACCGCGGGGCGGCGTGGTTCCTGGGCCGCGGGGCTTTCCGGCAATAGCGGGGGCGCGCGATGACCAAACTCGTACTGGTGCGCCACGGCGAAAGCACGTGGAACAAAGAGAACCGCTTTACCGGCTGGACGGACGTGGATCTCTCCGAAAAGGGCCGGCAGGAGGCCAAGGAAGGCGGCCAAGTACTGAAGGCCGAGGGCTACACGTTCGATGTGGCCTACACGTCGGTGCTGAAGCGCGCCATCCGCACGCTGTGGTCGGTGCTGGACGAAATGGACCTGATGTGGATCCCGGTGTACCGTTGCTGGCGGCTCAACGAACGGCACTACGGCGCGCTGCAAGGCCTCAACAAGGCCGAAACGGCGGCCAAGTTCGGCGAGGCGCAGGTAAAGATCTGGCGCCGCAGTTACGACGTTCCGCCGCCCGAGCTGACCCCCGACGACGAGCGCTACCCGGGCCACGACCCGCGCTACAAGGGGCTGAGCAAGCAGGAACTGCCGCTGACCGAGTGCCTTAAGGACACGGTGGCGCGTTTCCTGCCGCTATGGCACGAGACCATCGCCCCGGCTATCCGGCAGGGTCAAAAGGTGCTGATCGCGGCGCACGGCAACAGTTTGCGCGCCCTGGTCAAGTATCTCGACGACATTTCCGAAGCCGATATCGTGGAGCTGAACATACCGACGGGCATGCCGCTGGTGTACGAGCTCGACGACGATCTGAAGCCGCTCAACCGCTACTATCTGGGCGATCCCGAAAAAGTGAAAGCCGCCATGGAAGCGGTGGCCGCGCAGGGGAAGAAGAAGTAGAAAAGGGCCTCCGGGCGAGAGCCGGGTTGCCTGGGAGCTGTGAAAAAGATCAGCCACGCGGGCGGAATCGTCTGCGCCACCGCAACAAGTCCTGCCTATTCGGAGGTGGGGCAGGCAGTTCCGCCTGCCTCGCCCGCTTGCGGGCGATTCTCTCACAGCTTCCTGCCGCATTATCGGTCCACAGAACCGCCGCAGCGTGACGTGCTCATTGTGGTGTCCCTCATTACCACGAGCAGATCCCGCCACTCAGCTCCCTGGAACCGTTCGACAGCCAGCATCACTGCCCGAGGGATTCTGAAACGGTTGGGCTGGCGCAAACGGACGATGAGTATCCCGTTGTGCGGAACGGCTCGATACCCCGTGAATCCCTTGTCCGTGGTGATGAGGGTACGCGCTTCGGTTGTCGCTACGCCCCACAAATCGGAATCCCCCAGGCCCTGGTCTGCCGTCCCGCGGATGTCTTTGACCTCATGGCCGAGTTCCCGAAGACGCTCGACCGTCATTCGCGGGATATTCTCGTCCACCAGGATGTTCATCAGTCAGAAGCCCGCCGCAAGATCGGCGTCACCTGTTCCTCGGCCAGTTGGGCGGCATAGTCGAGACACGCCAGGACATCCGTGCGAAGCAGAGACGGGTATTCGGTCAGCAAGTCCTCGACAGTGTCGCCGTTCGCCAGCATATGGACAATCTGGTGGACGGGAATCCGCGTACCCTTCACGCATGCCTGCCCATGGCAGATCCTCGGATCGATGGAAATCCGTTCAAGCGCCACGTCGATACCCTCCAGGTCCAGTTTACTCCAGCCGCCGTCCTACCCCACCCTTACCACCGCCGCGGCCACGGGTTCCTCGCCCACCGGAACCAGCATGAACAACGACGCCGATTTGTAGTGGTGCACCCAGGGCTCGGAGAAGGTGACCAGCCGGATTACGGCCATATCGCCGGACTTCTCGTTGAGCACCAGGGCGTACTGCTGCGGCCGGTCGGGAGTGATGACGATCTGGCCGGGCCCCTGCCCCACCCGCACCACGGCCACCAGCTTGCGCGAATCCACGTCGAGAACGGTGACTGTGTTGGAGGCGGGATTGGAGACCAGGAGGTAGGAAGGCGAGGTATCGGTGACCGCCATGGGCCCCGGCGCGTGGCCGGCGAGGATGGTCTGATCGATCTCGGTGGTATAGGGGAAGGCGATGACCACGGCGTCCATGCCCTCGCCGGTGACAAAGAGCTGGCCGCCTTCGGCGCCGTCCACCACGTCGAAGCAAAAGTGGCGGGGGGCGATGGGCAGGGGCAGGCGCACGATGGTCTTGCCGGTGGGCACGTCGAAGATGGTGAGGCTGCGCTCGGGCGCGCTGCCCGCGATCAACTGCCGGCCATCGGGCTGGAAGCGAAGGAGCGAAGGCTCCGCGCCGGCGCCTATGACGCGCTCGACCACGCCGCGGGCGAGGGAAGCGATCGCGATGGAGCGGGCCTGCCGGCTGGCGACGGCGGCGCGGCCGCCGGCGCCGATCTCGAAGCTATCGGGCGGCGCGGGGAGCGGGATGCGGCGGACCGGGCGCAATCCGTCGAGCGCGATCTCGACCAGCGCGGCGGGGTCCCGGCACAGCGCCCAGAGGGCGTCGCCGGCCGGAGAGAAACGCAGGGCCGCCACCTGGTTGCCGACGCGGGCCCTGCGCCGCACCGACAAAGACGCCGCGTCGATCTCATAGATCGCGCCGGCGGCGGGGGCCAGCGCAAAGGCCCGCGGCCTCACCGCGTCGGGACGGGCGAGGATGGCCGAGGGGGCGGATTCGAGCGGTATCTGCGTGCGGACCCGGAAGCGGTTGAGATCCACCGCCGCCACCGAGCGGCTGCCGCGGTTCGCGACGAAGCAATAGCCCGGAAACCCGGTGGCCTTTCGCCGGCCGCAGCCCAGGGCCGCGGCGGAGGAAACCAGCAGCGCACGGCGGGAAATGGAAGGGCGCGGCACTCCTCTTATTCTACGTCGGCGTCCGAAAAGGGCGGGTGAGCTTGCGCCCCAGGCAGGCAAGCCGCACAATGAGGCATGGCTGGAGCGCCGGGGCCCGATTCCGAGGCGGCCTGGAGGGACATAAGATGACGAGACGAGACGCGTTCCGAACGATCAACGGCGGGTTGGCGCTGGCGGCGGCCGGGAGAAGCGCACCCGCGCCGGCGGGACGCTTGAAGCAATCGGTGGCCCGCTGGTGTTACTCCAGGATGGGGATGGATGAGCTCTGCCGCGCCGCCGCCGACATCGGATTGAGCGGAATCGACCTGGTGAATCCCGAAGACTGGCCCACCGTGCGCAAGTACGGTCTGACTCCCGCGATGGTCCCTGGGGCGGGGGCGATACCGGACGGCTGGAACCGCAAAGAGAGCCACGACCGGCTGGAGAAGGAGATGCTGGAGAACATCGCGCGGGCGGCCGCCGCCAAGGTTCCGAACGTGATCACGTTCTCCGGAAACCGGCGCGGCTTGTCCGACGAGGAGGGCAAAGCCAACTGCATCCTCGGCCTGCGGCGCGTCAGCCGGGCGGCCGGGGATGCCGGCGTCACCATCTGCATGGAGCTGCTGAACAGCAAGGTGGATCACAAAGACTACCAGTGCGACCACACAAGCTGGGGAGCGGCGGTAGCCCAGGGCGTGGATTCACCAAGAGTGAAGCTGCTTTACGACATCTACCATATGCAGATTATGGAAGGGGACGTCATCCGCACCATCCGGCAGAATATTCAGTACATCGCCCATTTCCACACCGGCGGCGTGCCGGGGCGGCACGAGTTGGACGACACGCAGGAACTCCAGTACCGGACCATCGCCAAAGCCATCGCCGATCTGAATTACCAGGGTTATATCGGGCACGAGTTCCTGCCCGTGAAGGACCCGCTGGCATCGCTGCGGCAAGCCGTGGAATTGTGCATGGTGTAGCCGGCGCCGCGATGTAGCCGGCCACATCAGCCGTTCGGGAGGCGCTCACAAGATGCCGGCCATGTAGGGGAATAGGCGGGTAGCCAGCCCCGGTGCTTACGCCCCGTTCCGGGGCTAGGCGGCCGACCTCTTCCCCACGGCTCGCGCCGTGGGCTAAGATCTTTCGCCCTCCGGGCTGGGCAGTGGACGACTCCAATTGGATGGTGGCCGCAAGGCGCGGAGATCTCACCAAAAATGTAGGCGCCGCCCGCGCTTTGGCGGGTCCGGAGAACCTTGAACTTTGGTCTGAGCCAGGACTTCCTTCCTAGTGCGCGAGTGAAGTTCATGGAGAGAAACTCCAGTGGCAGGGGGAAGGGCCTGCCCCTATTGCGGCTCCTGCTCGCTTTTCTCCACCAGTTGCCAGTAGCCGCGGCCGCACATGTTCTTGCATTCGGGGAATGCCTGGCCGGCGTGGAGCAGCTCCGGGCTCTTGCAGACGGTGCACCAATAGATGCCGGTATCGGGTACGGTGGTTCCGGGACGATGGGTCATGGTCTCTCTCCGTTGTGACTCAGAATCCAATCGGCTAACTCTTCCATGCGGTCGAACAGGAGGTCGGGCGGCGGGTCGGACAGAGTTTCGGGCTGGAAGCCGTAGGTGAGGCCGCAACATTTCACGCCGGCGTTGCGGGCGGTGCGAATATCCACGGAGCTGTCGCCCGCCATCATGGTTCGCTCGCGCGTTACGCCGGCTTCCCGAATGAGGGCTTCCACGCCGATGGGGTTGGGTTTCTTGAGCGCGAAACTATCACCGCCGTAAACCTGAAAGAAATGGGCGCCGACGCCGAGGCCGGCGACGATGGCGCGGCTTACGTTGACGGGCTTGTTGGTGAGGACGGCCATGCGCTTGCCCGCGGCGCGCAGCCGGTCGAGCGAGTCGCGCACGCCGGGGTAGAGGGTGGTGCAGTCGAGGGCGTGATCGCGATAGTGCTGGAGGAAGAACTCGAGGGCCTCTTGCACGTCCGCCTCGGAGGCCCGCTCGCCGAGCGCGCGGCGCATCAGAACCGGCGCGCCGTTGCCCACATAGGAGCAGACCAAGTCGTTTTCGAGCGGCGGCATCCCCATGTGCGCGCGCGCCGCGTTCACCGCGTGCGCCAGATCGAGCCGGGAATCGATCAGGGTGCCGTCCAAATCGAAAATGAGAAGGTCCATGAGTCGCGTTTTCCGCCCGGCGGGCTCAGCCCATCCGTGCGGCCTGAGGCTTAGGGGGCCGTGCGACGCGGGCCACAGGCTTGCGGCGCGCGCGGGGACGGCCGTTCGAGAGGCCGTACGCCTGCACTTTCCGCTGCATGGTATTGCGGTGGATGCCGAGCAGCTTGCTGGCGGCCGAGTGGTTCCCCTTGCTGCGTTTGAGGGCCGCCTCGATCATGCTCTTTTCCAGAATCTCGATGCCCTGCTCCAAAAAAATGTTCCCATTCAACAAATGCTGCACGAGCGCGTCGAAGTTTTCTTTCATTATTATTATTCCTTTTGCGCTTTGGGCACGCTTTGTAGCCTGATTTTCAGAGCCTTCTCCCAGGCGCTCCTGGCCTGATCGTAGGTTTTCCGGAAGCCTTCTTTCATTTCGTGCGGCGCCATGGCCGCGAACGCTCTAGCCGCGCCCGCCACGAAGGGCGCGGTTCGGGACTGTACGATGGATTCGGGGGGCTGGCCGTCCTTGGAGAAGGCCATGATAGCCATCACCAGGGCGATGGCAATGAGTGCGCCGCGCAGGACGCCGAAGGCCGCGCCCAGCGCGTGATCCAATATCGAGAGCCCGGTCACTCTCAGAAACCTTCCGAGAACGTAGCTGACCACGGCGCCGAGCAGCAGAACGCCCAGGAAAACCACCATGAATCCAGCCGCGTTGGCCAGCGGGCGGGAACTCAGGTAGGGCGCGAGCCAGGCGGCCGCGGTCCCATAGAACCAGAACCCCAGGAGCAATGCCGCGACCACGGAAGCCAGCCCCAGGATCTCGCGCACGAGACCTTTGCGGAAGGCGATCACGACGGACCACGCCACAATCACCAGGATGACGATGTCAAGCCAATTCATAGCTCGCGTCCGGTGAGGGAGCGGTAGGCGAGCCGATACTTATCACTGGTCCCGGCCGCGACCTCGGCGGGCAGCGCCGGCGCCGGAGGCTGTTTGTTCCAATGGATGGATTCCAGGTAATCGCGCACGTACTGCTTGTCGAAGGAAAGCTGCGGGCCGCCGGGGGCGTACGTGTCCGCGGGCCAGAAGCGCGAAGAATCCGGGGTGAGCACCTCATCGCCCAGCGTCAGGTCTTCGCCCACGAATCCAAACTCGAACTTGGTATCGGCGATGATGACCCCTCTCGCCTCGGCGTAGCGCGCGGCGCGGCCATAGATTTCGAGCGTGAGGTCGCGCAGCCTGGCGGCCAGCTCGCCGCCAACCATGGAGCACGCGCGGTCGAAGGAGATGTTCTCGTCGTGGCCGGCCTGGGCCTTGATGGCCGGAGTGAAAATCGGCTCGGGCAGCCGGTCGCTCTCGCGCAGGCCGGCGGGCAGCGGGATGCCGCACACCGAGCCGCTCTCGCGATACTCCTTCCAGCCGGAGCCGGCCAGGTAGCCGCGGGCGACGCACTCAATCTCCACCATGTTGGCCCGCTTGACGAGCATGGAACGGCCATCCAGCAGCTCGCGGAAACGCGGCAGGGGTTCGGGATAGCGGTCCACATCGGCGGTCAGGAAGTGAGTGGGCACGACGTCGCGCAGGAAATCGAACCAGAAAATCGAAAGCTGCGTCAGCACCCTGCCCTTATCGGGGATGCCGGTGGCGAGGATGTAGTCGAAGGCCGAGATGCGGTCCGTAGCAACGATGAGCAGCCGGTCGCCCAGAGCGTAGATATCGCGGACTTTGCCGCGCGCGTGGCGCTCCATGCCGGCGAGATCGGTTTCAAGAACCACCTGGGTGCGTGTGGGGGTCACGAGTCCTCGGGTTTTCGATCGGGGGAGTAACTCATAATGATACCCCCTGGTTCGCCGTTGTCAATGAGGGGAATTCGCGAATGTGCGCGACGGAACAAAGGAAGCTACGGGGTCCGAATTCGGAGAATTCTTATCCTGCCGATGGGGATTGGCGGGGTCTTGATCGACCGTTGCCGGTAAAATCGGGATATGACGGACGCCGCCCTGCTGGAACACATGTGCAAGCTGCCGCACGCGCGCGCCAATTTCAAGCAACTGGCGCGGGAACTGGGGGCCAAGGGCGAGCAGCGAGCGGACCTGGAGGCGGCGCTCGAGCGCCTGGCGGCGCGCGGCGAGGTGATCGAGCTGCGCTCGGGCCACTTCGCGGTGGCCGCCCGCAGCCGGGAATTCGCCGTCGGACGGCTGAATATGCACCGCGACGGTTATGGTTTTCTGATTTGCGACCATCCGGCGCCAGGGGTGACGGGGGACATTTTCATCCCGCCCGAATCGGCCGAGAAGGCCATGCACGGCGACCGGGTGGTGGTGCGCATCGGGCGCATCGAGCCGGGCGGGCGGGCCGACGGCGAAATTGTCAAGGTGCTCAAGCGGGCGCACCCCACCGTGGTAGGCGAATTCCGGATTGGCCGGCGCGGGCAGTTCGTGGTCCCCCACGATGGGCGCATCCAGCAGTGGATCGAGATTCCCGAGGGGCTGGAGATCCCGCCGCCGGGGGCTATCGCCGACCGCATCGGGGTGGAATCGCCGCGCGTGGCGTCGGTGGAAGAGCTGGACGGCATGGTGGTCGACGTGGAGCTGCTCGAATACCCGGAGAAGGGCGCGGGCCCGGTGGGGCGGGTGATCGAAATCCTGGGCCATCCCGACGATTTCGGGGTGGATGTGGAGATCGTGATCCGCAAACACCACCTGCCGCATCAGTTTCCGCCCGAGGCGATGGAAGAAGCGGAGGCTATTCCCAACGCCATCGCGGCGCGGGAACTGGAGGGGCGGCGCGACTTCCGCGGCATGGACGTGGTGACCATCGATGGCGAAACGGCGCGCGATTTTGACGACGCCGTGTGGGTGGACCGGCTGGCCAACGGCCACTATGCGCTTCACGTGCACATCGCCGACGTGAGCCACTACGTGCGGCCGGGCGGAGCTATTGACGCGGAGGCCCGCCTGCGCGGGACCAGCGTCTACTTTCCGGATCGCGCCGTGCCCATGCTGCCGCACGAGCTTTCCACCGAAATCTGCTCTCTGAAACCGAATGTGGACCGGCTGGCCCTCGCGGCGCTGCTCGAAATCGACAACCAGGGGGAAATTGTGGCGCAGGAGTTCACCCCGGCGGTGATTCGCAGCGTGGAGCGCATGACCTATACCAACGTCCACCTGCTGCTCGAAGGGGACGCCGCGCAGCGCGAGCGCTACGGGCCGCTGGTCCCGCGCTTCGAGCTGATGCGGGAACTGGCGCTCACCCTCAACCGCAAGCGGGTGCGGCGCGGCTCGATCGATTTCGACCTGCCCGAGCCGCTCATCGAGTTCGACGAATGGGGCGAGATGGTCGGCGTGAAGCGCGCCCCGCGCAACATAGCGCACCGCATCATCGAGGAGTTCATGCTGGCGGCCAACGAAGCGGTGGCGTCGCATCTGGAGAACAGCCTTCCCGCTTCCATCTACCGGATTCACGAGCCCCCCGACCCCAAGCGGGTGATGGAGTTCGAAGAAGCGGCCGTGCACTTCGGCTATTCGCTGGGCGTGGGGGCCATTCCGGTGAAGAAGTTCGGCATCACGGACAAGCATCGCGACGGGACCAAGCGCCGGCGCGAGATCGTGCTGGCCACCGCCGTGGATATCGCCTCGCGCAATTATCAGAAGCTGGCGGCCAAAATCGAAGGCAGACCCGAGGAGCGCATTTTGAGCTACCTGATGCTGCGCTCGCTCAAGCAGGCGCGCTACAGCACGGAGAACGTGGGCCACTTCGCGCTGGCGGCGGAGACCTACACGCACTTCACCTCGCCCATACGGCGGTATCCGGACCTGCTTGTGCACCGGCTATTGCGGGACGCGCTGGCCGGGACGGCCAAGGCGCCGGGGGCGGCCGAGCTGAAGGCCATGGCGGAGGAATGTTCGCAAGCCGAGCGCCGCGCGGCCGATGCCGAACGCGAGCTGGTGGAGTGGAAGAAGGTGCGCTTCATGGCCGATCGGGTGGGGCAGGATTTCGACGCGCTGGTGGTGAGCGCCGCCAAGTACGGGCTCTTTGTCGAGCTGGCCGATTTGTTCATCGAGGGCCTGGTCCCCATCGACACCTTGCCCGGCGACGAGTACGCGTATCAGGAAAGCGTTCGCAAGATCGTGGGAAAGCGCACCCGGCGCGAGTTTTCGATCGGCGATCGGGTGCGGGTACTGCTCGATCGCGTAGACGCCAACGAGCGCAAGCTGCAGTTTTCGATTCTGGAAGACGAGCGCTCGCCGCGGACCCGGAAACCGGGTTCGCATTCCGGACGGCGGGCTTCGCGTGGGGGGTAGCGGGTCAATGTGAATTCCTTGAAATGGCCCTGGACCAGTATCGCAAGAAAAAGGAGACGCGGTTCACGCGCTGAGAGGAGGCCGGGGCCACAACTCGCGACATGCGATAATCCAAAGCGGGACGGATTAAATGGTCATAAGGGCCGTGTCCTTCGCGTTCCTGGCCGCGGTGATCGTGCTCGCAGGCGCGCAAGAGCGTAATTGGGTCCTCAGCCGAGAGTTGCAGCCTGCCGACGTGCTGGCGCACTTTCCGCTGGAGGTTGGCAATCGCTGGATCTATGAGACCAAGTATCTAACGGGCGATCCCGACAAACCGCACCTGGATCACTGGACTTGGGACGTGGCGGTCACCAAGCAATCCCGTGTGGAGGACGGTCTTATCGTTTTCCGCAAACGACGGGAATTGCAGGTTCTTCAGGGTGAACCCTATGACCAATCTGGCTTGCGAGCCGACCCGTACCTGATTATCGGCGGCTACATCTATGAGCTGCCGTCAACGCTTTGGGGCGAATCGGATCAGGTCGTCGGCGGCGATGCTTTTCCAAATGAGAACGCCGCGGCGGCCAGCCGGAAATGGCGAGAAGAGTTCATACGAAATGGGCGTGAAGATTTCATGAAACGTTTGCGCGCCGGCGGGATCGTTCCTGAGTTTTTCTTTCCCATGCAGGTGCACCTGATGTGGGCCGAGCGGCAAAGAGAGGACGAAGACTACCAGGGGTGGAGCACCCATCAGACGGAGCCACATTCCTCTTACCATTGGATCGTAACCGGGAAAGGCGGTCGTGGCCTCTGCGGCTGCATGAGCATCCCGCCCACCGCGTTTGACGTCGTGTACCCTACGGCGGCTGGCGGTCCGACCGAGATCTTCTTTCAAGATGGCGTGGGTGTAATCGGCGAATGGAACCGCCATGAGGGGACGTATTGGGAGGAGACCACAACCTTACGGCAGTTCATTCCGGCGCCAAGATGACCGATCTCAGGGGTGCGCTAGCCCAGACCGTAAGTGTAAGCGATGATGCCCTGGTCGCGGACCTTGCGGACGGCAGAACCATCACGGCGCCACTCGCGTGGTTCCCGCGTTTGGCGCATGGAACACCAGCCGAGCGGGACAACTGGCGTCTCATTGCCGGTGGCGAGGGGATACACTGGCCGGACCTCGATGAAGATATCAGCGTGTTGAGTCTCCTGGAGGGCCGCGGATCTGGAGAGACTCAGGAGTCCCTTCGCCGGTGGCTCTGGCGGCGGGAATCCTAGAAGCCTGTAATGTTCACCGCCCCGCCCGCTGGATAGGCCCAGGCGTTGACGAGATCTTCGGCGCGCAATGCCGGGTAGGACCGCAGAAGGTCATCTTCGCTCATCCCCAGCCGGCGCGACTGTTCCAGCGCCCAGACCGGGATGCGCGTGCGAACGATGCACGGTTCACCACCGCAAACTCCCGGGGTCGAATCGATTCCGGGGAATGCATCGTCCAGGTCTTGCGCGACCAGGCGCAGCAGTTGCGCCTTCTCGGCGCGGCTAAGGGCTGGAAGCAACTCCTCGACCTGGCGCAAGGCGCTCATATCCGATCTTAGTTTACGCGATTTCAGTGCTGGGCCCGTGGCCAATCGAGCGCCGGGCCGTAAGCGCGGCTTAGAGGAACAGGTGGTTCAAAAGAACGCCGGCCAAAAGGCCGGCGGCAGGATGAAATCCCGACCCCACATCGGCGTCCAGTCTTCCGCGTGTCCCGGTATACTGAAAACGTAGAACCATGAGTGACCTGTGCCGGCTGCATGAGATCATCGACGCCTTGCCTCCGCCGCAGGTCCACGCGCTTTTGACGCTCTTGGCTGGCCCCCAGCCTATTAGCCATGAGGAGTTCGCCCGCCGTCTTGCGATGGCTCCTGAGGAAGAAGTCGACGAAGAGACCGCCGCCCGCATTCTCGCCGCCGAAGCCGAACCAGGAGAGATAGTCTCTCACGGTGAATTGAAGAAACGGCTCGTACCCTGAACGCGTGAACATGTCCTTTTTCTGTGGGGCAGGATGGAATCCTGCGGGCCGATTGAAAATCGGCCCGCGCGCCGGTTTCCAACCGGCGCGCAGCTTGACAAGCTGCCCCACAAGCGAACCCATCCATGCGGTCGAAGACCTGGGTCTGTGACCGTATGACTTCTTCCTCACGGGCCGGGCGTGCCCGGCCCCTACGGCGGAATCTTTTTCCCTTCGCCGGGTACAATGGTTACGTGCCTCGCTTCGTGGTCCCGGCGGCCCTCGCGCTCGCCGCCGCTCTTGCCGCGCAAACTCCCTTCTTTCCGTTGAAGGACGTCCGCCCCGGCATGCGCGGCATCGGCCGCACGGTGTTTTCCGGCGACAAGATCGAAGAGTTCCAGGCCGAGATCATCGGAGTTCTGGATAACATCGGTCCCAAGGAATCGCTGATCCTGGCGCGTCTCTCCGGCGGTCCCCTGGAACATGCCGGCGTCATGCAGGGCATGAGCGGCAGCCCGGTTACCATCGATGGCAAGCTGGTGGGCGCCGTCGCGATGGCTTTTCCCTACTCCAAGGATCCCATCTGCGGCATTCGACCCATCGAAGACATGATGGGGCGCGGGGCGCCCGCGGCAGCCTCCGGACCTTCGGTGGATCTGCTCGCGAGCGATCTTTTTGGCGGTTTCCCGAAGCCCACGCCCATCTTGGCGGGCGAGGCGCGCATGATGGACATCGCCACGCCCCTTTCCTTCGGCGGGTTCAGCCGCGGCGTGGTGGAAACCTTCTCTACCCAGCTCCGCGCGCTGGGATTGGAGCCTTTGCAGGGAGTCGCCTCGGGGGCCAGAATCGGGCCGGACATGGGCGATCCGGCGGCCCTCAAGCCCGGTTCGATGATCAGCGTGCAGCTCATGGCGGGCGATTTGAGCGTGGGCGCGGATGGCACCGTCACCTACATCGATGGCGGCAAAGTGTGGGCCTTCGGCCACCGCTTTCTGGGCGTGGGCACCACGGCCCTGCCCTTCGCGCGCGCCGAGGTGGTAGCGGTCCTGCCCGCGCTGAACAGCTCGTTCAAGTTGTCCACGGCCAAGGAGTGGATGGGCCTCATCGACCAGGATGGCGAGACCGCCGTCTCCGGGGAGTTGGGCAAACTCCCGGCCCTGGCGCCGGTCACCATCTCGGTGTCGCGCGGCGGCCGGCGCATCGATACCTATAACATGCGCATGGTGGACGACCCGCTGCTCTCGCCGCTGCTCATCCAGATGGCCGTCTCGAACGCGCTCGACGTCACCCAGCGCGCGGTGGGCGCCTCCAGCGTGCGCATGACCGGGGAGGTGGAGTTCGCCAACGCCCCGGCGGCGGTGAAGATCGACAGCTTTTACGCTCTGGACACGGGGGCATCCGGACAGGCCTCGGCCAATGCCGCCGTCCCGGCCGCCTTCGTGATGCAGAGCGGTTTCAAATCCCTGGCCTTGAAGCAGGTTTCCATCAACCTCGATGTCTTCGAACAGAACCGCTCGCTGGCTGTCGATGGCGTCACCGTGTCGCGGCGCTCGGTGCGGCCGGGAGAAGATATCATTCTCACCGTGTCGCTGGCCGGGGAAGGCGGGGTAGAGGTGACGCGGCGGGTCACGTACCCGGCGCCCATCGGGATGGAACCCGGCCCGCTGTACTTCACCGTGTCGGACGCCGCCACGGCCAACCTGGCGGATTTCCGCCAGGTTCTCAGCGCCACGCTGCGCACGCCGGCTCAGGCCATCGCCATTGTGAACGCCTTGCACCCCAACACCAGGGCCTACGTTCGCGTGTGGCGCGCCGACCCCGCATTCCAGCTCGAAGGAGTCGATCTTCCCGCCCCGCCCGCCTCGGCGGCCCTGATTTTCGGCGCGCAAGCCGCGGCCGGCGGCATCGCGCAGACCCGCAGCGCCAAGATTGGGGAAATGGAGATCGACACCGGCGGCATGGCCGTCACCGGTTCGAAGACCATCCAGGTGGAAATAAAGGAATGACCGCCTTCATACGCTACTCGGCCCGCGCCGCGGCGCTGGGCGCCGCCGCCGTTGTGTTCGCCCTGGCCGGCGGCACGTCCGTCTGGGAGATGACCTCCTACGGCGACTTCATCCACGGCCGGTTCCATGGCGTCTCGCTCAGCCGCGACGGGCGCCTATCGCTGGCCCCCCAGGTGGACACCGTGTTCACCTCGGACCAGCCGGTGATCTGGACCGTGGCCGAAGCTCCCGATGGGGCCCTGTACGCCGGCTCCGGCCATCGCGGCCGGGTGTACCGGATCGACCCGGCGGGCAAGTCCTCGCTGCTGTGGACCGCCGCGCAACCCGAGATCTTCGCCATCGCGGTGGACAGCGCCAGGGCCGGCGCCGTGTACGCCGGCACGTCCCCCGACGGCGCCGTGTACCGCATCGAAAACGGCAAGGCGTCGGAGTACTTCAACCCGCACGCGCGTTACATCTGGTCGCTGGCCGTGGGCCCCGACGGCGCGCTCTACGTGGGGACCGGCGACCAGGGCAAGATCTTTCGCGTGGAAAGCGAGGGCAAAGGCGAACTCTACTACGAGACCGGCCAGTCGCACATCACCGGCCTGGCGGTGGATTCGCAGGGCCGCCTGCTGGCGGGCGCCGATCCCAACGGTCTGCTCTACCGCATTTCCGCCAAGGACAAGGCGTTTGTACTGTACGACTCGAACCTGCCCGAGATCCGCGCCATCGTTCCCATGCCGGATGGCACGGTGTATGCGGCCGCGCTGGGCGGCTCGGTGGCCCGGCGCGCGCAGGCCGCCACCCAGGCCGCGGCGGGCGCGCCGGGCGGCGGGGTTCCCATGGTAACCACCAGCATTACGGTGGAAGCGCAGGCGGCGGAGATCAAGCCACCCGATCCCAAGCAGCCGGCCCCACCCACGGCGGCGCCGGCCGCGCCCCCGCCGCCGGCGCCGGCCATAGTGGACGTGAGCGGCCTGGATAAATCCGCGGTGTACCGCATCAACCCGGACAACACCGTGGAAACGCTATGGAGCTCGAAGGAAGAGAACGTGTACGACCTGCTGGTCCTGGAGCGCCAGTTGCTATTTTCCACCGACGTGGACGGCCGCATCTACGGCCTCTCGCCGGACCGGCGCGTCACCCTGGTCACCCAAACCAATGAAGGCGAGACCACCCGGCTGCTGCCTTCGAACCATTCCGTCCTGGCCGCCACCGCCGATATGGGCCGCATCTTCCGGCTGGGAGAAACGCCCGGTTCCAGCGGCTCCTATGAGGCGCCGATCCACGATTCGGGCTCGGCTTCGCGATGGGGCGCCATAAGCTGGCGCGCCGATACGCCGGCGGGCTGCCGGCTCGAGTTTCGCACCCGCTCCGGGAATTCCGCCAAGCCCGACCGCACCTGGAGCGACTGGTCGGAGCCGCTCGCCAACGCGGCCGGCTCGCCCATCTCCAGTCCCAACGCGCGCTACGTCCAATGGAAAGTGGACCTGACCGGCTCGGGCGGGTTCACCCCCATTCTGGACAGCGTCACGGTGGCCTACCTGCCGCGGAATTCGCCGCCGGTGGTGAAGAGCATCAACGTGGTCAGCCAGAGCGCCGCCCTGGGCCAGACGGCCCACTCCGCCTCCGCGCAATCCTCGGCGCCCTACAGCATCACCGTGACGGACACCGGCGATTCCTCCGCGACTTCGGCCGGAACCCCCACCCAGACCCTGACGCGGGCCTCCTCCGACCAGATCGTGATCGCGTGGCAGGCCGAAGATCCGGACGGCGACCGCCTGGTCTACAACCTCTATTTCCGCGGCGAGGACGAGACTCAGTGGAAACTGCTGAAAGGCGACACGCACGATACTTCGATGACCTTGGAGGCGCAGGTTTTCGCCGACGGCAAGTACTTCTTCCGGGTGGTGGCCTCGGACCGCGAGGCCAATCCGCCCTCCGCCGCGCGCGACGCGCAATTGGTCAGCGCGCCGGTGACTGATCGACAATACGCCGCCGGTGGTGACCTTCGGGACCGTGCGGCGCGCCGGGGCCACGGCCCATGTGGAATGCGAAGGCGCCGATGCGGCGTCGGCTCTGCGCCGCGCGGAGTACTCTCTCGACGCCGCCTCGTGGGTCCCGCTCGAAGCGGCCGACGGCGTCATCGATTCCTTGCGCGAGAGGTTCACGCTCGATCTGTCGGGTCTGACTTCCGGCGAGCACCTGCTGGTGGTCCGGGTGGCCGACAGCGCCGGCAACACGGGCGTGGCCAAAGTAGTCTTGAAGTAGAGCCATGAGCGCAGGAATCGGGAGATCTGTCGGATTGACGGACGAAAGCGTCTGTCCCACCTTGTCGTCGAAGGGCCTACATACTTGTGGGGCAGGCGCTTTCGCCTGCCGACCAATGTCTTTGCAGCGCCACCGCCATGAGCCCTGACCTCCGCACCGTCTGGTTTCTCTTGCGCCGCAGCGTGGTTGCGTCCTTCGACGACGACCAATTCGGCATCGCCAAGGGCGCGGCCTATTCGGCCCTGCTCTCCTTCTTTCCAGTCCTCACTTCGGCCGCCGCCATCCTGGTCCAGACACGCGCGCAATTCGTTTCCAAAGCCATCGAGGGCGCGCTGTCCGATATCGTTCCGCCCGGCACGGAGGACCTGGTGGTGCAGCAGTTCCGCGTGGTGGGCGCGCGGCCCGTGACGCTGCTGGTGGTAGCCGGCGCGATTTCGCTGTGGGCGGCTTCGAGCGTGATCAAGAGCCTGATAGAGGGTTTCCAGGCCGCCTACCGGGCGCCGCGGGACCGCGGTTTCCTGCGCCAGAGCGGCGTGGCCATCGCCCTGGCGCTGCTCTGCGCCGTGCCGCTGGTGGGCGCGGCGGTCCTGGTGCTCTTCGGGACCCAGATTGAGCGCGGCGCGCTCGCTTCCATCAGGACTCATGGGCTGTGGGATCCGCCCGGCTGGCTGTGGCACTGGCTGACCCGCCTGGCGCGGTACGCGGTGGCTTTCGCCACCGCCTGGGCGATGGCCGCCTGCCTGTTCTATTTCGGCCCCTACCGTCCCCAGCGCTGGCGCTTCGTGTGGCGCGGGGCCGTGCTGGCCACGGTCCTCTGGCTGGCATCCACCGCCGGCTTTGGCTGGTACGTCCGCCACATGGCGAGCTACAACGTGATGTACGGCTCCATCGGCGCGGGGATCGCCCTGTTGGTCTGGATGTACCTGATGGCGGTGGCCGCGCTGATCGGCTGCGAATACAACGCGGCTTACGAGCGCAGCGTAAGCGCTTAGGTGGGACGGGTTTTGTCGTCTGTCATCGCCGTCATCGAGGCAGGGTAGGAAAAGGCAGGCGGTTCCGCCTGCCCACTGCTCGGATTTTCATGAACTTCGGCGGGCCGAAGACCCGTCCCGACAGACCACGAAAGGCGATGGCCTGTCCCACCGAAGCCGCGCGTTACAATCGCAGTTGTGAGAATCGCCGCCGTTTTCATCCTGGCCGTGCCCCTTGTCTGGGCCGCGGACACGCCTGAAACGCTGGTGTCCGCGGGGGAGGCCGAGCCGATTCACAGCGCCATAATCCGCAAGGAAGCCTGGACCCTCGATCCCGTCCGCCGGCTGCGCGCCGAGGCGGAGAACTACCTGAAGGAAGGGCCGTGGACGGTTACCTCCGACCGGCCCAAAGGGATCGATCTCGATGCTCACGAATACTACAGCGAATCCCCGTACTGGTGGCCCAATCCCGCCAATCCCGCGGGCCCTTTTGTTCGTCGCGCCGGACAGCCCAATCCGGCCCGCTTCACCGCCAACCACTCCGCTCTGAACGCCATGAGCGAGGCCGTCTTCACGCTGGGCGCGGCGGCGTTTTTCCTGGACGATCCGCGCTACGCGCAGCGCGCAGCGCGCGACATCCAGGCGTGGTTCATCGCTCCCCGAACCCGCATGAACCCGACCATGCAGCACGCCCAGGCCATCCCCGGAAGCGTGACGGCGGGCGGCTTCAGCGACGGCCGGGCGCTGGTTCGCGCCATCCAGGGCATGGAGTTCCTGGCGCAGAGCGCCAATTGGGACGCCAGGGAGCACGCCGCCGTCCGCAAATGGTTCGAGGAGTACTTGCACTGGCTGATGCAGAGCGGGCAGGATGCCGGCGTCAGCCGCAGCCCCGCCGACCGCAACGCCTGGTGGGCGGCCGAGGTTGCGGCGGGGGCCACCTTCGCGGAAGACGCCACCGCCTCCGGCGCCGCTTTCGATTATTTTCGCAATCGCATCCTGCCGCGCCAGGCCCGCGCCAATCCAGTCCGCGACCCGGCGGCGCCGCCTCCGCCCCCGCCGGCGGCCGGCCTGGAAGGCATGGCCACCCTGTGCCGCATCGCTCAGGTCCGCGGCGTGGAGCTATGGAACACGCGGACCCGCGGCGGAGCCACGGTGGCGGGTCTCATCGATCGCTCGGCGCCGAACGTGTCCGACCCGAAGAAATGGAATCGGGAACAGTTCGCCAGTTTCCAGGGCGATGGCGTCACCTTCCTGGCCTTCGCCGGCATGGGGCTGAGCCGGCCGGACTACATCGCCCTGTATCGCAAGCTGGAGCGCCCCGATTCCGGCTGGCTGGCCGTGGTGGACCTCCTGGTCAGCCGCTGGGAAGCCGCCGGCCACCAAACGCGGCACTGAGCAGCAGGTGGCTTTTGTGGGGTCAAGCCGGAAGGCTTGACCCCACATCGGCAGCCGGCCTTGCATACAGGGCGTGGGGGCGCTCGCGGCACGCTAGAATTGAATCATCCCCATGCCCACGGAGGCCCGGACACCCAGCGCGCGGCAATTCTTTTCACGCCACGGCGCGCTTTCCAAGTGGCATCCCAAGTACGAATTCCGGCCGGGGCAACTGGAAATGGCGGAGGCCATAGAGGCGGCGCTCAAGGAGAAGCGGGGCCTCATCGTCGAGGCGGGGACGGGGACCGGAAAAACGCTCGCCTATCTTGTGCCGGCGCTGCTTTCCGGCAAGCGAATCGTGGTTTCCACGGGCACCAAGAACCTGCAGGAGCAGCTCTTCTTCAAAGACGTACCGTTCCTGCAGCGGCATTTCCCGCGTCCGCTGCGGGTGTGCTACATGAAGGGGCGGAACAACTACGCCTGCCGGCAGAAAATCTATGACGCCGAAAAAGAGCCGATGCTGGCGGGGCTGGAAGAACTCTCGGATTTCCAGAGGATTCGCGAGTGGGAGAAGACCACCGAAATCGGCGACCGCGCCGAGATCGAACTTCTGCCGGAATCGAGTACCGTGTGGGCCAAGCTGGACGCGCGAAGGGAGATGTGCGCCGGCGCCAAGTGCAAGAACTTCGAGCGCTGCTTCATCACGCTGATGCACCAGCGGGCGGCGGAGAGCGACATCGTCATCGTAAACCACCATCTCTTCTTCGCCGATCTCTCTCTTAAGGACGACAACTACGAAGGCGGAATCCTCCCCGAGTACCACGCCGTGGTTTTCGACGAGGCGCACGAGATTGAAGACGTGGCGGGCCAGTACTTCGGCGTTTCGGTGAGCAACTACCAGCTTCAGGAGCTGCGGCGCGACGCCGCCGCGGTGGGCCGCCTGAAGAAATTCGGGTCGCCCGAGTTGGACCGCATTCTCGGCCGGATGGAGGATCTGACCCTTCGCTTTTTCAGCCTCTTCGGAGAAGGCGACCGGCGCGCCGCGTTCCACGGCCGGCACGAGTTCGTCGAGGAGAACGAAGAAATCTACAAAGGTCTGCTGGCCGCCTTCGAGCTCATCGGTTCGCACCTCAAGACGCTCCAGAACCCGCCCGACGAAGTGGGCCCGCTCCAGCGCCGCGCGGAGGAGATCGATCGCCGCCTGCGATTCACCATGGAATCCGACGAGGAAGAATACGTCTACTGGGTGGAAAAGCGGGGGCGAGGGTGCTTCATCCAGGCCACGCCCATCAACGTGGCCGGCATTCTCTCCCAGCGCCTGTTCGACCAGGTGGACACGATTGTTCTGACCTCGGCGACGCTGGCGGTGGCGGGAAGCTTCGACTTCGTCAAGCAGCGGCTGGGAGCGGGTGGCGCGCGCACGCTGATTGTGCCGGGCCATTTCGACTACGCCAAACAGACCCTGCTCTACGTGCCGCAGAGCCTGCCGGAGCCGCGCAGCCCGGCGTTTCCCAAGATGGCAGCCGCGGAAATTCTGCGCATTCTGCGACACAGCCGGGGCCGGGCGTTCGTGCTCTTCACCAGCTACCAGCAGATGCGCGCGATTCACGACATAGTTTCCTTCGAGATCGAGTACCCCACGCTTTTGCAGGGAACGCGGCCGCGCGGCGCGCTGCTCAAGGAGTTCCGCGCCACCCCGCACTGCGTGCTGTTCGCCACTTCCTCGTTCTGGCAGGGCGTGGACGTGCCGGGCGAACAGTTGAGCTGCGTTATCATAGACAAACTGCCGTTCGCGGTGCCCAATGACCCGGTGGTGGCGGCGCGGATCGAAAGCATCCGCAACGCCGGGGGGAATCCGTTCTACGACTACCAGATCCCCCAGGCGGCCATCGCGCTGAAGCAGGGCTTCGGGCGGCTGATCCGCAGCCGGTCCGACCGGGGGGTGTTGGTTCTGCTGGATAACCGCGTGACGAAACAAAGCTACGGCCAGGTGTTCCTGGACAGCCTGCCGAGTTACAAGCTGACCACCGAAGCGCGCGACGTGGAGGCCTTTTTCGATGTTTGAAGTGACCATTGAGGAGACTTTCGCCGCCGGCCACGCTCTGCGTAACTATCGCGGCAAGTGCGAGAACGTGCACGGCCACAACTACCGCTGTGAGGTGGCGCTACAGGGAGAGCAGTTGGACGAGATCGGCCTGCTGGTGGATTTCGTGGAGCTGAAAAGGGTGGTCCACGCGGTGCTCGACCGCATGGATCATCAATGGCTGAACGATTTCCCGCCCTTCGACAAGATCAATCCTTCGGCCGAGAACATGGCGAAGTACATCTATGACGAGATCGCCGGAGAGTTGAAAAGCCGGGCCGGGGTGCGCGTGGCCTGGGTGCGTTTGTGGGAGACGGATACGGCCAGCGCGCGGTACTGGGTGGGGGAATAGCGTCAGGCATGGTCGATGCCGGCGGACTCGGGGACGGGGTCGAGGTCGAGATTCGTGCCCGCCATTTCCTCGGAACAGGCGGCGACCGCCTGGCGCCTGGCCTCCCGCAACCAGAAATCGATGGCCTCGCGCGCCAGGGCTGTCGCCGGAACCTGTAGGCGTTCGGCCTCTGCCCTGAGGCGGATGGCAACGTCTCGGCCGTCCCCCGGGTCCTCCAGACCCGTTCCTCCTCAGGCTGACCCGATCTTCCGAGCAATCGAGCCAGGAGGACCGAACACGCCCCCTTTTCGCCCTTATTGACGGATGGACCCAATAAGGGTACGATAGTACCCGTTATGGGTTCATTCAGTCACGAATCTACCGGCTCTGTCGGATCGGCGCTGTTTGGCGCCACCCGCCAGGCAGTGCTGCGGCTTCTATTCGGCTACATCGACCGGCATTTCTATCAACGGCAGATCATCGGTTCGCTTCGACTTGGCTCCGGGACTGTCCAGAGGGAATTGGAACGGCTGGCCGGCGCCGGAGTTCTCACTCGCACAGTGGAAGGCCGCCAAACCTACTTTCAGGCCAACCGCGGCTGTCCGGTGTTCGAAGAACTGCACGGCCTCGTCCGGAAGACTTTCGGCGCCGCCGAACTGCTTCGGGCAGGTCTCGCCACACTGGCCGTCAAGGTTCAGCTCGCGTTCATTTACGGCTCAATGGCAACCGGCAGCGAAACCACAGGCAGCGACGTGGACGTCATGGTTGTCGGAAAGCGGATTTCGATGCATGATGTGGTCACGGCCCTGGCCGAGGCGGAACGGGACCTTGGAAGAGAGGTGAACCCCTCCGTCTATCGGACCGAGGAGTTTTGTCGTAAACTGGCGCAAGGCCAGCACTTTCTTTCCAGCGTTGTGTCCGGCCCGAAGATCTTCCTGATCGGCGACGAGAATGAGCTTGCAGGACTGGCTCCAATTCGGGTGGCTCAAGGAGCACAAGACGAGCCGGCAAGAGATCGCCGGCCTCTTCGCCGTCGCCGATAGAGATCTGGCGGCCGCTTCCATCGCGCCACGCCAAGGTTCCGGCCGCTTTCCGGCCCACTGGCGCAACATATCGTGCATCGCTCGCAACTTGCCTTCCTCGACGATCTTCCCGTCCGCGGTTTTCACGCAGAAACTGACGCTTTTCTTGTGGACATCGAATCCGATATAGTGGTTTACGTTCATTGGGTTCTCCTGTTTGGGATGGTCGATCCGGCTCTGCAAAGCCGGCCTCGATATTGTACTCTTCAGGAGAACCCTTCATCATCCGAGCCCTTATACATTCAAACAGTACCGAATTACACCATTGCTGAAAGCTCTGTCGCCCGCGATAGAACTGTGTAATTCGGCACTGTCCCCGGTTTCCCTCACCGTATATCGCGACCACCGCCGGCTGGATCACCGCGGAAGTGGGGCGCCAGCCGTGGCTCATCTACGGCATCATGCGGACCCCGGAAGGCGTATCCCCCCATGTCTCGGCCGGCAACGCGCTTTTCACGCTGATCGGCTTCATGGGGATCTACACCATCCTGGCGATTCTGTTCCTGTTCCTGGTCCGCCGGGAAATCGAAGAGGGTCCCGAACATCTGGCGGAGGCTTGAGGATTCGTCATGGAAACCATCTGGTTCTGTTTAGTCGCCGTCATGATCGCCCTGTATGTGGTTCTGGACGGCTTTGACCTGGGCGCCGGCATCGTCCACCTGTTCGTGGCCCGCACCGACGAGGAGCGCCGGGCGGTTCTGGGCTCGCTCGGCCCGGTCTGGAACGGCAACGAAGTGTGGCTCCTGGCGGGTGGTGGAACCCTCTACTTCGCCTTCCCGGCTCTGTATTCCTCGAGCTTCAGCGGGTTCTATCTGCCTCTGATGATCGTGCTCTGGCTTTTGATCTCGCGGGGCATGGCCATCGAGTTTCGCAACCATATTCAGAGTCTCGTCTGGCAGCCGCTGTGGGACGCGGTTTTCGCCGGCGCCAGCGCACTGCTCGCCATTTTCTTCGGCGCCGCTCTGGGCAACGTGGTTCGCGGCGTACCGCTCGACCGGTCGGGCGAATTCTTCCTGCCGCTGTGGACCGATTTCACGGCCGGCGGAAACAGCGGAATTCTGGATTGGTACACCATCCTGATTGCGGTGGCTGCACTGCTGACGCTCACCGTGCACGGGTCCCTGTGGATTGTATTGAAAACGGAAGGCGCCGTCGCGGATCGCGCGCGCCGCTTTGCCAAAAGCGCCTGGTGGGGGCTAGCGGCCTGGGTGGTGCTGATCACGGCCGCCAGTTTCCGCATTCAGCCGCATTTGCAAGAGAGTTTCGCCGCGCAACCGTGGGGTTATGTCTTCCCGCTCGCGGCGGTCCTGGGCCTGATCGGCATGCGAGTTCTGGAGGGCCGGCGCAATGGGCTCGAAGCCTTTCTGGCCTCCTGCCTGTTCATCGTTGGAATGCTGACCAGCGCGGCCTTCGGCGTGTATCCCTACGTGCTGCCCTCGAACGCCGATCCCGCGCTCGGTCTGACCGTTCACAATGCGGCGGCGCCGCTTTACGGCCTCCGCATCGGGCTGGTGTGGTTCATCCCCGGCATGATCCTGACGGGCGCGTATTTCGTTTACACGTACAGGAACTTTTCCGGAAAAGTGAAAGTGGAACAGGGCCTCTGACCCTATGTCGCCATAGGCGCCATGCGGGCGGAGAGTTCTCAACAGAACTGTGTAATTCGGCACTGTCCCCAGTTCGCCCCAGTTCGCCCCCAGTTCGCCCCCAGTTCGCCCGTCCCCAGTTTCCCCGCCCCGCCCCATTTCCCTTCGACACAGCGGTGCGTGGCCTAGTTGCCGATGAGCTTGTCCTGCATCGTCGTCCACCAGGACTTCCAAAACTGCACGTATTCAGCCTCGCTTGCCGACCCCAGCGATCTTCTGCTAAGTGTGTACTCGTCAGTTTGCGGAGTGCGGTAGGGTGTTGGGCCCTGAGATATAAGGGCCTTCCCACTGGTGGTATTGTACGGCGTCTGGATCGGCAGGTTGTCAACAAACCGGCTTAGGCCTTGCATCGCGAGTTCCCGCGTGCTCGGATCGGCGCTGTTCAATGCCTGTGCGAGGAACGGGAGAGTGTCACGTGTGTGGATGAAGTCAAGCGCCATGATGGCGCACCTCGCGAAGTTTCCATCTTCCGCAGAAGCAATCTTGCCGAGGTACTGCACGGTGCTTGCGCCGGCATCGCGGGTGCCGCATATGGAACTGCCCACCAGCGAACTGGCGTGGATCTTCGAGACCACGCTCATATTGTCCGCAATTTCCCCAAGGGCTGAGACGTCGCCGCTACCGTTCCATGCCCCGATCAAGCCGATGAATCTGATTTCGGGATCAGGGCTCGACCGTAGGGTCTGGAACAACTCCGGCGCAACCGTGCTTCCCCCGATTCCAGAGAGCGCCCATGCCAAATTGAAAAGCGTACTAGGGTCGTTGTAGCCCTGCACCGCGGCACCCAACTCAAGCGCCATCTGATCGCTGACTGTTGATGGAGCTGCCGTGATGCCCAGGTTTGCAGGTGAGGCCGCGGTGGGCAACGGGAAAAAGGCCGAGGTTTCCAGCGTCGCTCGGCCCTGAGATACGGGCAGGAATGCCCACCCGCCGCTAGCGTTCTTGAGGAACCATAGACCGTACTGCCCGCCTAGGTTTCTAGTTACAGCCGTGCCTGCAGTGCCTCCAACGTTAACTACTGTCCCGGCAGTCAAGGTGCCTTTCAGGGTTCTAACGACGGACAAGGCCATGTAGACCGAATAGCCATTTTGTTGCCCCGAGCGAATCTGGCCGACCACTACGGCATCCGCCTGATCGGCTAGCAGATCTGTTGGGCCTTTTGCCGCTTGGCCGCGCGACTGGCCCGCGCCGACGGCAACGGCGATCAAGAAAAGCGCCACCGCTCGTGTAGTTCCTTGGATCACAATCACTCCTTTCAGAGCCACAGGCCCTGTCGTGCTTTGCTGAGCGAAAACCCGCCCCAGCAGTTCCAGCCCCATTTCCATCCACCCCGTCATGCGAATCGCGAACGTCATCTACTGTCCAGGACAACTCCACGTTCCAAGCTCGTCGCGAGCGTGGTCCGTGTAGAAAACCTGCATGTTCGGCGCAGCGGTGAAGTACTTACCAAGATCTTGGGTATCTGCGGAGCCGACGAAAATGAACTGGGAATTCCGGGAATTCGCCTGGCCCGCCAATGGATCCCCTGGCGCCTGCGCCTGTGGGCTGCAGGCACCGGGCGCACATAGAAGCGCAACCTGATCTAAGAACATGCCGGCGAGGTTGCCGACACCCCCTGTCAACCAGGAACCCCACCGCTGCTGCGGAATGGGACCGGCCCATCCGACACTGTTCCCGCACGCGACCGGCGTGCCCGGGAACTCCTCATGGACGGCAATACTAGACATAGCCGCCCGGCATGCGGACAGCAGAAGGAGTGTGTTGTTCGACATGAACCCGGCAGTCGCAGGAGGCCCTTGGTTCTCCATAGCTGAATCCTGCCAATTGATGGCGGAAGCAGTGGACGGCCAGTCGATGTAAACGGTGAAAGCTGCGCTTGAGACACCACCGAGGGTCACCTGCACGTTGACGCTCGCACAACCGGGCGGCTGCGCTGTCGCAGCAATGATCACTTGGCCGCAAGCTTGATTGACGCACGCGCTGGATGCAAACGTGGGCGGCTGCCCCGTGAGAGGATCGGTCACAGACCAGCTGGCTGGCAAGTTGGCGGTGGGCAACGATCCTCCTAGTCCGGGCGTCACGGTCAACAGCGCCGAATTGTAGTAGCACGAAGGTGCCGGAGAGTTCGGATCGCAGTTGTCATTCACCGAAGCCCTGCCCAAGTACCAAATGCCCTGACTGCCGGAGATCGTGGGCGGTCCTGGCGGCGGCGCCGCCGGCGCTAGCGCGATAGTAAACGCGAGATCCGCGGCCACCCAAACGTCAACGGTGCAGGCCGAGCTCAGCGACGTGGAGACGTGCAACGAGCCCGTGATGTCCGTGCTGCTGTTGAGTGTCCAGGACGACTGGTCGATCCCTCCATCGCACCCCGAGATCCACGGCAAATCGGTAAAACCGGTCCCAATAATTTCGATGGAATGCGGGTTGCTCGGATCGAGGCTGTACCACGTTAGCTGGCCTGTGGGAGAGCTGACGACCGGCGGCGGCGCCACCCACACGTCTCCGTAGTAGCTGTCCCCGTCGTACGCTATGTTGTCCTCCAACCCATACGAGTGAACGCCGTGGACCCCGTACACACCGCTCGGGCCGGGAGCATAGCTCACGTCGGCCTCCGCTTCCGAATATCCTCCGGCGTAGACGTCATCCACTGTTTCTCCGTTGGGGTCCCCGAGCATGGATTCGGCGAACAGGTACCAGCCCTCCCACCAATAGTCTACCGTGCGCGAATAGCCGCTGATCTCGTTGCTGACCGGATCGTAGACCGCATACGAGTCGCAGGCGAACTCGTAGCAAGTCGAATACTGCGCATGAGCCGCCGCGGGCAGGAGCGCCGCCGCCAGAACCGCGAAGAGAATGGTCAGGTGTTTTGGTCTCATTTTGGCTCCTCCTCTCCCGCCGTCATTTCGGCATCTGCGCGGCCGCGCCGCCCTTCACGGTCGAGGAAACGCGCACGAAGCTGTCCAGGCGCTGAAAACGGGCCGCTCCCATGGCGGCCCGGAGCTGACTCACGTGGCTGGCCACCAACTGCTGGCGCTGGACGGCAAGAGCGTGTAACTGGGCGGCATTGGCCGAGGCGCCCGCTTTGGCTAGCGCCCGGCCCGTGTTGACGATGCCGGCGTCGCCGGCGCGCCAGTCCGCCGCGATGGCCTTGACGGCGGCCTCTTCCTGGACAGTTAGCCCGGCTGTCCTCTGCAACGTGGACCGGAAATAGCCTGCCGATGCGGCCTTGCCGCGCGAATCGTACTTATCGGCCAGATCGTTCAGCCACTTGACGCGGTAGAAAAAGGCGTCATAGAGAATGTAGTCGGGGACCGGTGTAGCTGGGGTGGGTTGAGGTTTCTGGCAGAGCGCGGGAAAACCGAGGTAAGAAGTCAATGGGTCAGGTACGGGTCAAGGCGCACCGGCGCTCGCGGGAACGAAGGCCGTCATTCAGCTTACGTTACAGAACCCGAACGCGCCGGAAAGAAGCTATCTTCGTCACTGACGAAGATAGCGTGCAGGAATCGCCCGCGTTTGCCGGGCGAGCCGGAAGAACAGCAGGATCGCGCAGGCGGCGCCGGGAACATCGTGGAGAATCGGCGCGGCATTCCACATGACGAATGGGCCATTTTACCGCAGCAGCGGCTCGATACGTTCCTCGATTTCCCTCTCGTCGCTCGCCGATACGCCGCGGTGGAGGCTCCAGCGCTCGGTGTGCTCGGTCCACGCGCCGGGAGCCAGTTTCACCAGGGGGCCGAGGGTTTCCAGCTCGAGCATATCCGCGTTGGTGAACATCTCCAGGGAACAGCCGAAATCGGGATACGGCAGACCCGGGTCGGCCTGCGCCTGCTTCAGGAACAGGTCGGAACCCAGCATGTAGGCGGCCCAGATTCGCGGGTTGAAGAGGCCGGCTTTGAGGGGCTCCGGCCTGGCGGGGTCCTGGCGCAGGAGCAGGTATTTCTTGCAGAACATCCAGCGCGGGTCTGAGAAATCGGTGTAGGCCCACATGACCAGCGGATTGGTGGGCTGCAGGGCGCGCGGATGTTCGCCGCGCGGCGGGAAGCCGGCAATGGCCACGCCGCCGGGGGCCATGACGGACATGGCCCAAGCCGACACCTCGACCGCCCAGGGATTGGCGTTGCGAATGCGGTGGACCACCTCGACGCGGGGAGCGCCCACCGCCATGCGGATCACAAGCTGCTTTTGCAGGCGGGTGGCGGGCTCTACCGGAGCGGTGGCTTGGAGCACGCCGGGGCCGATGGCCACCTCGACTTCGCCGTTGTCGGGGGCCCAGCTTGTTTCCAGGTTCTCGGGCGCCGCCCACAGCCGATGGCCTCCGCGCAGGCGAAAATCCGGCTCGCCGCTTCCGCCCAGCTCGGCGCGGACTTCGTGGAAGAAATTCCGGCCGCCGACGAAGCCCAGGCGGATGATCCGCGGACCCACGTCACCGGTGACGATCAATTCGATCTTGCTGTTGGAGACGCGGAAGCAGTGCGGCCAGCCGCCGTACTCGATGCGCTCTATCCTCTTCGACATGGCCGGTGCGCGGCCTCCTGTTCGCCGCTCGATGGGCTATTGTAGCGTCTTGGGAGGGGCGGCGACATGCAGGGTGACAATACGGGCGCGCCCTTGTGGGGCAGGTTGTCAACCTGCGGCCGATTGTCAATCGCCCTTTCGCGGGCGTCTGCCAATGCCGCCCAGGCGGGTTAGCAACCCGCCGCAGGTTGACAACCTGCCCCACGTCACGCCGGCCCATCCACTGTGTCGCGCATTCCGAGAATGCCGGCCGGAGGCCCGCTCCACGGCGTACACTGGAAATGCCGTTATGCAACTTGATGCGATTCAGCGGGAAATCCGCAGTCTGAAACTCGATGGGTGGCTGTTTTTCGACCACCATCTGCGCGACCCGTTGGCTTACCGCGTGCTCGGCTTCACTCCCCGCGCCACGCCCACCCGGCGCTGGTATTACCTGATTCCGGACGAGGGCGAACCGGTGGGGTTGGAGCACCGCGTGGAGCCGGGCATGATCGCGGCGCTGCCGGGCCGCAAGATCCTCTATTCCAGTTGGACCGAGCAGGTGGCCGGCCTGCGCACGCTGCTGGCGGGACGGGTCCGCGTGGCCATGCAGTACTCGCCGCGGTGCGCCATCCCGTATGTCTCCATGGTGGACGCCGGGACGGTGGAACTGGTGCGCGACGCGGGCGTCGAGGTGGTTACTTCCGCCGAGCTGATCCAGACCTTCGAAGCCCGCTGGACGCCGGAGGCGCTGGAATCGCACCTGGAAGCCGGCCGCCGCGTGGACCGCATACGCGCCGAGGCGTTCGCCCTCATTCGCGAGCGCACGCGCAACGGCGCCCCGCTTCAGGAAGTCGAAGTCAAGCGCTTCGTGCTGGAGGCTTTCGCCAAGGCCGGCCTGGCGACCGACCACGGACCCATCGTGGGGGCCAACGCCAACGCTTCCAACCCGCACTATGAGCCCAGCGAAGAGGCCAGCGCGCCTATCGCCGCCGGCGATTTCGTGTTGCTCGACATGTGGGCCAAGCTGGATAGCCCCGGGGCCACGTATTACGACATCACCTGGACCGGCTTCTGCGGCGAACGCCCCAGTGACGCCATGCGCCACGTCTTCGCCGTGGTGAGCGGAGCGCGCGACGCCGCCATACGGCGCGTCCAGGAGGCCGTGGCCGCCGGCCAGCCGCTGTGCGGCTACGAGGTGGACGACGCGGCGCGCGGCTTCATCGAAAGCCGCGGCTTGGGCCCCTGGTTCACCCACCGCACCGGCCACTCCATTGGCCAGGAGGTGCACGGCAGCGGCGCCAACATGGACAATTTCGAGAATCACGACGAGCGCCGCGTGGCGCCGTGGACCTGTTTCTCCATCGAACCCGGCGTGTATCTGCCGGAGTTCGGAGTGCGCTCCGAGATCGACATGTTCGTGGGCGACCGCGAGGCGATTGTCACCGGCGAGATCCAACACGAACTGCTCCCGCTCTGAGGCTTGCCGGCTCCAGGGCTACAATCCGATGACGGCGGCGAAACGCATCTGAAATGTCCGGTCACACACCGGGGTGACCGGAAACTTCAACTTTCCTGATCGAAATCCGGTTTTCAATCGTCTATATAGTGTGCGGAGTCGCCAGGCGGCGGTTCCAGGACATTCATACGTCGGCCGCCCTCACTGAGTGGTGGCGCCCCTTGGAGGTTTTCATGATTCCCGAACCAGCGCGAACTTCACTATCCGAGTTGCGGCGGAAGACCGACAGGCAACTGGTGGCTTTGGTGCGCAGCGAGATCGAAAGCTCTCTGAGGCTCGCCCGGCGCGGCGCCCTGGCGGAGGCGGAGGCCGTGTGGAACCAGGCCAGGGACCTGCTGGCCGTGGCGCGCGCGCCGGAAAGCGAGCGCAGCGCCCTGGAAGCGCGTCTCGATGAAGCCCGCGCCAAGTTCCCCCGGACGGCCGCTGCCGCCGCGCGTTGCGTGCAATCGGCCTGGTGCTGAGGGCCTCGGCCTGGTTCACGTCGCCCGTGTTCATCTTCGACGGTGCAATACAGCACATAGGCGCCTCGCCCACGCGGGTCCGGCGGCGCGCGGCGCCGGTTCGCCCGTAGTATAGTGCTCTCAGGATCTTCCCAACCGGCGCATCCGGCGTCCGTTTGGCAGGAACTGGAGGGGAACGAGAATGTTATTGCGTATCAACGACGAGGCGCCCGACTTCACCGCCCAGACAACGCAGGGACCGATCCACTTCCACGAATGGATTGGCGACGGCTGGGCAGTCCTGTTTTCGCATCCCAAGGACTTCACTCCGGTCTGCACAACCGAGCTCGGTTACATGGCGGGGCTCGAGCCTGAATTCGCAAAGCGCAACTGCAAGATAATCGGCCTCAGCGTCGACCCGGTGAGCAGCCACGGAAAATGGGCCGCGGATATTGAAGAGACGCAGGGCCACAAGGTGAACTACCCGATGATCGGCGACCCCGGACTCAAGGTGGCGAAACTGTACAGCATGCTGCCGGCCGATGCGGGGGATTCTTCCGAGGGCCGTACCGCGGCGGCCAATGCCACCGTGCGGACGGTGTTCATCATCGGTCCGGACAAGAAGATCAAGCTCATGATCAGTTACCCCATGAGCACGGGGCGGAACTTCGACGAAATCCTGCGCGTTCTGGACTCCATTCAGCTCACGGCCCACCACAAGGTTGCGACGCCGGTGAACTGGAAGCCGGGCGGCGATGTGATCATTCTCCCATCCGTACCGGACGAAGAGGCGAAACAAAAATACCCCGGCGGCTGGAGAGCGCCGAAACCCTATCTTCGCATCGTCCCGCAACCCGCGGAACCCGCCAAGGTATCCACCGCGAGGTGACGCGCCGCCTTGGCCGCACCCGCACGCTTGTGCGCGGTTCTACGGCAGCGCGCCCACTCGCGGCCAGCCATCCTCCCAGACCATGGTCGATATCTGTAAGTAGGATTGCCCGGTGGTTCCGTGATAGGCGTGGAACAGCAGGTAATCCTGCCCCTGATCCTGGAGCACGGCCTCGTGTCCGGGGCCGCGCCAGTTGGGCGTGGTGGCCTCGATCACCAGCGAGCCGCCGCCCTCGGTGAGCGGCTTGCCCGACTTATCGACGTACGGTCCGGTGACTTCGCGGGAGCGCCCTACCACCACGTTGTAAGTGCTCTTCACTCCGCGGCAACAGAAATCGTAGGAGACGAATAGATACCAGTATCCGCCATGGCGGACGATGAAGGGCGCTTCCACCGAGCCGTCGATAGGCTGCGCGCGGGGGCGGCTGCACAACGAGTGAAGGGTCGTGTCCGTGGCGGAGAGCTTCCCGGTGCTGGGATCGAGACGGCGCATCTTGATGCCGCCCCAGAAACTGCCCCAGTCCAGCCATACGCTGTTCTCGTTTTCGACCACCAGGTTGGGATCGATGGCGTTCCAATCGTCCTTGTCCTGGTAGGAGCGCAGAACCATGCCTTCGTCCACCCACTGGTACTCCGGATCACGCGAGTCCAGCGTGCGGTTGGTGGCGAGACCTATGGCTGAGTTCCGGCTGCCGAAGGTGGAGACCGCGTAATACACGTGGTACCGGCCGCCGTAGTATGAAATGTCCGGGGCCCATGCTCCGCGCGCGCCGGGTATCTCCCTGGCCGCCCAATCGGGCAGTTTCTGGAATACGGCGCCGGCGTTGGTCCAGGTCAGCAGGTCTTTCGAAGTTCGTATGGGGATGACGCCGCCGCTGGGCCCGCCTCCGGTGCAAAAGACATAGTACGCGTCCCCTTGCCTGATGGCGGCCGGGTCGTGAACGCCGGCCACGTCGCCTTGCAGCGAAAGCACGGCGGGCTGCTGCGCGGCTAAACACCAACCGGCCAGAGCGGCCAATAGCACGCCCGTGGCGACCACGCCGATCGCCTTGCTGTACGCCATGGTCTTCACCTTGTACGGCGGCCGTCCGAGTGCATCGGGCCGGGCGCGCCCGGTTTCTACATCGGCGGCGCGGCCGATATCCCGCCCAGGAAAACCGTCCCCATCTCCTCCACCACCCGGCGGCGATTCCGTTTGGCGAACCGGCAGGATGAAATCCGGGCCCCACATCCGGGGATGCCTTACGGTTTCTTGAAGAGCTTGTCGAAGGCGTTGCGCGCGTCTTCCGGATTGCGGGGGGCCGGCGGGCCAGCATTCGTGGGCGGGGGCGCGGACACGTTATTGGCGGTTCCTTCGCGGGCCACCGTGACGCGCGGCGTGAACAGGCTGCACTCGTTGGCCTTGTCTTTCACGGGAATGCGCGCGGGTATGGGCTTGAGGCACTGGAACCGGGTGGAGGGCTCGAAGTGCGAGCATTGTTTGCAGCAATGCAGCTCGGTATTGCATTTGGGGCAATTGCCGTTGAAGTCGGCGCCCGGCGGCAGGGTGGTGGCGCAGTTGAAGCAGCGGGCCGCCGCCACGTGCTGCACCAGCCGCGGAAGCCGCGGTCCGGTGACGTCGATAGGCGGGCGCGGACCCGGTGGTTTGGGCCCCTCGCGGAAAGGCCTGGTGTCCCGTTCGGAGTCCATGTACCCGGGTTGTCTGTACTTGCGGTCGCTGTCCATGGGGAAAAGCTCCGTATCTTGCAGGAAGACGATAAGAACGTTCGATTTCAAAACATCCGCGACGCCCGGGAAGCCAAAACACCCATCCATCGCCACGGAGCCGTCTTGAAGACTAAGGGACAGGCGGTTTAGTGGGATTGCCGGAGGGGTTCTGCGGGAACGCCACGCGCCGAAGCACACAACCAATTCGCGGCCCGCTACTACCACTACCGTTCTACCACGGATGCGGGCTGTTTGCACGTCCGATTCGCCGGGACCGTAATGCGTCCGTAACTTGCCTATGACGTGGCGAAAACGCGGCGGCACGCACGGAACATCGCGGTCAGGCGGTATGCGCCGGCCTGACGGCGCGAACCGCGATATTCGCCCCGCGCCGGGCCGGGCGCGGGCCGGGTTCGTCGCCGATCAAGGCCTTGGCGCTCGATTGCCCTCCATCCACACCCAGGAAAAGTCTCATGGCAGCCGGACGTCATGTCCGTGTCCCGTACGATGGGATATTCCGAAACGCAGCTTCACGATGCCCCACACGAGGCACAGCAGGAGCATGTCGAATAACTCGAACGAGACGACCTGGTGCCGGAACTGGTCGTAGACATCGCCCAGCGCCGAGACAAGCAGCGAGGTCATGGCCATCGCGGCCAAGACGCACACGCCCGAAAGCGCGCCTGGCGGGGCCCGCCGGCGATTCCACAAGCACAGGGCCGGCGCAAGCAGCGCGAGCGCGGCCAAGGCGAGGAACAGGCGTCCGCCGCGATGGAAAAAGAGACGCCGTTTGAATCCGCTGGCAAGTTGAAACGACTGGTAGTGCGCGGCGGGACTATGTCCCGATCCGGAATCGAAATTCCCCAGCGGAGACTGAAACCGCCCGGCCTCGTCGAGCGAGGCGCGCAACGCCTGCCATGCCTCCGCCGGGCGCCGCAGGTAATACCACGCGATCTTCCGGTAGGAAGTCCTTGCCTCGAATGCCTTGTAGAACACGGGGTCGTCCATCGGAACCCCGGGCGTATAGGCTTGCGTTCCGATCCATTGGCGGTACGAGCTGTCGAGCCCCAATTCCTCCAGCGCCCGATCCGGGTGGGCGGAGTTCGGCAGAATCTGGCTGAAGATCACATTGAAAGGGGGCTTGGGCGCGTAGGACTCCGGGGCGAAGAAACGGGTGGAAACCCAGGCCGCCAGGATCAGGGACAGGGAGGCCGCGGCGGCGACGGTCTTCCGGCCACCGCACAAGACATCGCGCGCCACCCAGAACAGCGCCGCGAACCAGGGTCCCAAGATGGCATAGTGCGGCGACGCCCCCACGGTCAAGAGCATGAAGGCCAGCAACGCGACGGAATCCGAGCCGCTGCGCGAACGCACGGCCCGGAGGTAGAAAGCGGCCGCCAGCGCCACGAACAGGTACGCCGCGGCGTCCATATAGAAGGAGTTGAAGAAACCGGCGTACATGAAATCGCAGAACAGCAGGAGCGCCAGCGCGCCCATGCCGGCCCCATCCAGAGCGGGAGCCGCCAGGAAGACGGCGAGCAGGAACAACGAAGCGTGGACCGCGCCGACGATCCTGAGGTCGAATGGGCCGTCCCGGAAGATAACGCGGCTTATGGCCACCGCCGGCGCGATGAGCAGCGTCTCCGAGGAGATGAAGCCGGAGCGATAGCGGTACCTGTCGGCGAAAAAGAACTTGGTGTTGGCGTATTCGAAATACGCGCCGGAGTTCAGCGCGTAGCGGCCCAGCAGCTTGGCGAAATCGCCGTTGTCCGCGACGCCTGGGACGGGAGGTGGAATCAACTGCCAGAAGAGAACCACCGCGGCGGCGAAGACGAGAACCAAGCGGAGCGTGGCGGCCGGGACTCGAAACGGGAGGCGCAACATGAACCAGCCATCTTAACGTATCATGCGACCTATGCGATCCGGAGAGCGCGCAGCGGAGCACGGCGGAGCGGCCCCCGAGACGAAGCGCCAAGGCTAGTCCGAGAAGCCCGCCCGGACCAGAATGAAACCGTGCTTTGTGCCATCGTCCCTGGAGACCCAGAACTTGTCGGGCTGAATCGACACGAGGTTCAGGGCATTCTTACGCAGCAGGCCCTCGGGCGCCTCATGCGAATAACTATGCTGGCCCGGCTGGGCGCACAGCAGGTGGTCGAACACTTCCCCGTTCAGAGACAGGGTGAGGGTCACCGGACCGGTCTCGCGGAAGGTGCGCTCCGGGATCGCGAAATCCATGAAGAAATGAACATGCTCCAGGTCTGGTCCCCAGAATCGCAGGACCGGATGCTCATACGCCCAGCGCCACGCGCCCTCGCTCATGCTGGCGAAGCCCTGGACGATGTAGCGGTCGGATTCCGGATCGCCCATGGAAACGAAGTAGCCGAGAGAAAGGCCGGGCAGACTCTCGACCGGCGGGCGCTGGGGCGGCGGCGGAAAGCCATCGGGCAGGCTGGAGCAGCCCGCGCACAGCGCCAGGCACAACGCTGGAAGCAAGAAGCGGCGGGGCAAATCCGATTGTAACTTGTGGGATAGACGATCGGTTTTGTCGTCTGTCAACGCCGGGGCGCTACCGGGGAGGGACAGACCACAAAAAGCGATGGTCTGTCCCACATGGCGGGGCGACTGCGGATCAGCTCTTCTTGGCCGGCGGGTTCTCGACTACGAGGTCATTGGCGACGGAACCGAAACTCAGGCCGGCCCCGGAAGCGCGCGCGCCGGCTATCGTCTTTTCCATCTGGCTGCCGACCACGCCCACCAGGGTGACGCGGCC
Organism: Terriglobia bacterium; assembly: GCA_963767595.1. GTDB lineage: Bacteria > Acidobacteriota > Terriglobia > Bryobacterales > Bryobacteraceae > BOG-224. Next base: position 96,800 of record CAVYEK010000019.1, on the reverse strand, counting down.
GTTATCCACCAGGATGTGTATGGGCGGCTGCGCCATGTAAGCATAGCGGGACAGCGCCGGATCGCTGTAGATGGCGCGGGCCAGCCGCAGGCGCAGTCGATCGTCGAAAGAAGACAGCGGCAGGACTTTGATTTCGCTCGATACGCCGGCGACGCCCGGAATCCGCGCGACCAGGCTTTCGATGTCGCGCTTCTTGAACGGCTGGTTGACGACGCCGGAGAGCGCCACGTGGCCGCTGTCGATGCGGAGATCGACGGCGTCCCAAACTCCGTAATAGGGGTACGCGACAATCTGGCGGGCCACGGCGGCGGCGAGGCCGGCGTCGGTTTGCGGCGCGGCCGGGGGGGCGCTGCTCGCCCCGAAGAGCGCCCCGCCGGGCAACAGGGCCGCCAGGACAGCGAGCCCCGGAATCCATCGTTTCATCTCTCATTCCCTCCTGCCTGGTTAGAAGCATGCCGGGCGAGGGGGGTTACGCGACGGCGGATAAGAGTTAGTGAGCGCTAATACAGAAGACGGACCGGCGGGCGGCGGCAGCCGGGAAGCCCGCCAAAGGCGCTCTTGGGCGCGGCCCTTGCCTGCTAGAATTGGAGAGTCTCATGACCCTCGACTCGATCCAAGGCTCGCTGAAGGAGCGAGGGGTCCGCCTGACCCGCCAGCGCCAGATCCTGCTCGAGCTCATCGACAAGACCGGCGCGCACCTGGACGCGGAACGGTTGTACCAGTTGGCCAAGGAGCGCGATCCCAAGATCAATCGAGTCACGGTCTACCGCACTCTCAAAATGCTGAAGACCGGAGGGCTGGTGGATGAGCTGGACCTCATGCACTACGGGGGCGACCAGCACTACTACGAGACCCGCCTGAAGCAGGAACACGCCCACGTGATCTGCCTGCGCTGCGGCAAGGTGGAGGAGTTCTTCGGCGAGCCGCTGCAGCGGCTGCGGAGACAGATTGAGAGCCACTTGGCCTTCCAGGTGCTGCTGGCGCGCACGGAAGTGGGCGGGTATTGCGCTCACTGCCAGACCCTGCGCGCGCGCGAAGTGGAGGAGTTGCGCCGCCGTCCGCCGGAGCCGGCGCCGCGCCGGCGCCGGCGCCGCGTTCGGCCCGCGGCGCCACGGCGCGCAGGCGCGCCCGGCACGCCTGATGGAACCGGCGGCGGGGGCCACGCCGGGGACGGCTTCCCTGGTGGTGGTGGACCCGCACGGCCACCGCGCGCGCGCGCCCATCGACCCCATTCCGTTTCACATCGGCCGCGGCCCGGAAAGCCACCTCGTGCTGCATGACAGCCGGGTTTCGCGGGCGCATGCCCGGGTGGTGGTGGAAGACGGCGAATACGTGGTGGAGGATTGCGCGAGCCTGCACGGCCTGTTTGTAAACGGCCAGAGGGTGACGCGCCATTCGCTGCGCGACGGAGACCGGATCGAGTTCGGGGCCCAGGATTGTTACGTCCTGATCTTCACCCACGACGGCGCCGAGCTGAAGCGGCTGGCGGAGCAGATGGCCGCCACCGAAAGGGCGCCGGCGATTCCCGGAGTGGGAGGCGGCCTGGCCAAGCTGCGCGTGATTCTCGACCTGGCGCGCACCATGCAAAGCTCGTTTTCCATCGACGACGTGCTGGCATCGGTGGTGGACGCCGCGCTGGCCATCACCCAAACCGAGCGCGGATTCCTGTTGTTGCGCACCGCCGGGGGTCTGGAGACCCGCGTGGCTCGCGGCCGCGACGGCCGGCGGCTCGACGAGGGCGATCTGCGCGTGCCGCGCGAGGTGTTGCGCCGGGCGCTGGAACGCCGGCGCGAGCTGCTCTACATGAATTTCGACCCGCTGGGCAACGAAGAAACGCGTGCTCAAAGCTCCATCGTGGATCTGGAATTGCGCAGCGTGATCTGCGTTCCCCTGGTCCGCATGCGCACCGGGGTGGGCGATGCCACCAACGTGCTCTCCACGGCGGGAGAGACCGCCGGCCTGCTGTACCTGGATTCGCGGGCGGCCGCGGCCGACCTGGCGGGAGGCAACCGGGAACTCATCCAAACCCTGGCCATCGAAGCCTCTACCGTGCTCGAGAACGCGCGGCTGCTGGAGGAGGAAAGGCTGAAGCGCGTCATCGAGGAGGAACTCCGCCTGGCCCGCGTGATTCAACAAAGCCTGCTGCCGAGGAGCCTGCCGGGGGAGGGTTGGCTGCGGGCGGCGGGCAGCAGCGTGCCCTCGCGCGCCGTGGGCGGCGACTATTTCGACGTCACCGAGGTGAACCCGGACTGCTGGTCGGCCGCGGTGGCGGACGTTTCGGGAAAGGGAGTAGGATCGGCCCTGCTGGCGTCGTTGCTCGAAGGCGCGTTGCTGGCCGTCACCGACCGGCCCGAGGACCTCGCGCTGCGCATCGAACGGCTCAACCGGTTTCTGATTGGCCGCACGGGCGGCGAGAAGTACGCCACCGTGTTCTGCTGCCTGCTGCGCCGCGACGGGCGGCTGGGCTACGTGAACGCGGCCCACTGCCCTCCGCTGGTGGTTCGCCCCGGCGGAAAAATGGACGCGCTCGACGCCACCGCCATGCCCGTGGGTCTGATGGAAGGCGCGGAGTTTCCCATCGCCGAAGCGCGGCTGGCGCCGGGAGACAAGCTGGTGGTCTACACCGACGGCGTCACGGAAGCGCAGAACCTGGCGGGCGAGTTCTTCGGCAAGCGGCGTCTGAAGGACATCGTCGCCGAACATGCCGCGCACTCCTGCGCCGCGCTCCACGACGCGATTCAGCAGGGCGTGGCCGCGTTCACCGAGGGCGCGCCGCAGGCGGACGATATCACCGTGCTGGTGGTGGAGTTCGGGGGCTGAGCGGGATCCGAGGTGGGACAGACGATCGGTTTTTGTCGTCTGTCAGTTTGCGTTCGAGTTCCAGCCTGAAAATGACAGACCACGCAATGCGATGGTGTGTCCCACATCCGAGGTGGGACAGACGATCGGTTTCTGTCGTCTGTCAGTTTGCGTTCGAGTTCCAGCCTGAAAATGACAGACCACGCGTTGCGATGGTGTGTCCCACATCCGAGGTGGGACAGACGATCGGTTTCTGTCGTCTGTCAGTTTGCGTTCGAGTTCCAGCCTGAAAATGACAGACCACGCAATGCGATGGTCTGTCCCACAATGGAAACGCCGCAGGCAATCGCGATAACGTAGCCTCATGCCCGGATCGACCTGCCGCTGGCGAGCCATGGTCGCGCTGGGGTGCGCCGCGGCGGTGTGGCTTCCCGCGCAGACGCCTCCCACGCGGGCCGACATCCTGCGCGGCGCCTACGGGCCGTATCGCGCCAACAACGATCTGCTGTTCTACCATCTCGATATCCGCGTGGACCCGGAGAAGAAGTTCATCGGCGGGAAAAACACCATCCGTTTCAAGATGCTCGAAGATGGCTCGCGCATCCAGCTCGACCTCGACGGCGCGCTGCACGTGGACAAGATTCTGTGGGGCGCCGTGACGCTGCCATACCAGCGCGAACTGGGGGCCGTGTTCGTGGACTTCCCGGAAAAGCTTCGCGCCGGGCGCGTGTATGCGATCGATTTCTATTACTCCGGCAATCCGGTCGAGACGGGCCGGTTCGGCGGCATTACGTTCCGGAAAGACGCGTCCGGCCATCCCTGGATCAACACGGCGTGTGAAGGAACCGGCGCCAGCCTATGGTGGCCCAACAAAGACCAGTGGCGCGACGAGGTGAAGAACATGCGAATCGGCGTGGCGATTCCCAACGATCTGGTCGACGTCTCGAACGGCAAATTTTTGGGCAAGACCGACCTGGGGGACGGCTACACCCGCTGGGACTGGCTGGTGCAGTACCCCATCAACAACTACGACGTCTCGCTCAACATCGGGAACTACCGGCATTTCGCGGACCGGCTCGGCGATCTGCCACTCGACTTTTACGCGCTGCCGGAGGACCTCGACAAGGCCAGGAAGCAATTCGTGCAGGCCAAAGGGACGCTCGAGGCATACCAGCATTACTTCGGCGCGTATCCATTCAGGAAAGACGGTTACAAACTGATCGAGGCGCCCTACGCCGGCATGGAGCACCAGAGCGCCATTACTTACGGCAATCGCTTCGCCAACGGGTACCTGGAGCGCGACTGGACGGGCGTGGGCATCAGCCCGCGGTTCGATTTCATCATCGTCCACGAAAGCGCGCATGAGTGGTTCGGCAACAGCATCACCGCGGCGGACATTTCCGATATGTGGATTCACGAAGGCTGGGCCACTTACCTGGAGTGTCTGTATGTGGAATCCATGTACGGGCGCGAGGATGCCCTGAAGTACGTGAACGCATATAAGTCCAAAGTCCGGAATCGCGAGCCGGTCATTACGCCACGGGGCGTCAACCGGGAACCTCCGCAGGACCAGTATTTCAAGGGAGCCCTGTTGCTCAACACGCTGCGCAGCGTGGTGAACGACGACCGCCGCTGGCGGGCGCTCATCCGCGGTTTCTACCAGCGCTTCAAGTACCGCAATATCATGACCGAGGATGTGGTGAGTTACTTCAACCGGAAAACCGGCATGAACCTTACGCCGGTCTTCGATCAGTATCTGCGTCACGCCGCCATCCCGACCTTGGAGCTGAAGTTCGACGAGGCCCGGGGCGAGGTCGGGTACCGGTGGAAAGCCGACGAGCCAGCATTCGCCATGCCGGTGCGGGTGGGGTCCGGGGGCCACTGGCAGGTTGTGCAACCCACCACCGCCTGGAAGACGCTGAAGACGCCCTTGCGGAAAGACCAATTCGAGGTGGCGACGGATCTGTATTACGTCGAGGTGGCCAAGCTGTAGCTTGGACCGGACGCCGGCGGCAAGACCGCCGGCGTTACCGATTCAAGAATTGTCCGATGGCGCGGGTGGCCTGGCGGATTCTCTGCTCGTTCTCCACCAGCGCGAAGCGCACGTATCCTTCTCCCAGCGGCCCGAAGCCGATTCCCGGCGAGACCGCAACCGCCGCCTTTTCCAGCAGCAGCTTGGAGAATTCGAGCGACCCCAGGGCCCGGTATCGCTCGGGCAGCGGAGCCCAGGCGAACATGGTTCCCCGTGGCTTCTCAATCTCCCACCCGGCCTGGCTCAGGCCCTTCACCAGCGCATCGCGCCGGCTCTGATAGATGGCGCAGATCTTGGCCGGTTCTTCCCGGCACTCGCGCAGGGCGATGATGGAGGCGATCTGGACCGGCTGGAAGACGCCGTAATCCAGGTAGCTCTTGATGCGCGCCAGGGCGGCGATGATCCGGGCGTTGCCCAGGCAGAAACCCACCCGCCAGCCGGCCATGTTGTAGCTCTTGGACATGGAGAAGATCTCCACCGCTACGTCTTTGGCTCCCTCCACCTGCAGGATGCTGGGCGGTTTGTATCCGTCGAAACCCAGGTCGGCGTAAGCGAAGTCGTGCACTACCAGCGTTCCGTGGGCCCGCGCCAGACTCACGATCTGGCGCATGAAGTCGAGGTCCACGCAGGTGGTGGTGGGGTTATGAGGGAAAGAGATCAGCAGGAACTTGGGCTTTTGGGAAGTCCGGTAGAGGTCCTCGAGACCGTTCAAAAAGGTGGCGGCGTCCGGCATGGGGAGCATGCACGCCTGGCCCTCGGCCATGATCACGCCGTACTGATGGATGGGGTAGGCCGGGTTCGGCGACACCACCATGTCGCCCGGCCCCACGGCCGCGAACAAGAGGTGCGCCAGGGCGTCCTTGGCGCCGATGGTGACAATGGCTTCGGTATCGGGATCGAGCGTGACGTCGTAATTGGCCTGGTAGCGCTTGGTAATTTCCTCTCTCAGCTTGGGAATGCCGCGCGACTGCGAGTAACGGTGGTTGCGGGCGTTGCGCGCGGCCTCGATGAGCTTCTCCACCACCGGGCGAGGCGTGGCGCCGTCGGGGTTGCCCATGCCCAGATCGATGATGTCGATCTGGGCGGCGCGGGCCTTGGCCCGCATCTCGTTGATGACCGCAAAAACGTAAGGAGGCAGCTTCCGAATTCTGTAGAAATCCTGGGCCGAATCTGGGCTCATTCGTCCATTGTAAACGAGGCGGGAAAATCCGCCGATGTGGGGCCAAGCCTTCGGGATCGGGTGGAGTGACGGGGATTGCGCCCCGTCACCCTCCCACACCACCGGACGTGCGGTTTTCCGCATCCGGCGGTTGAACCCAGCCGCCTCAGGTCGCGGCAAGACCCGATGGAAACAGAAAGCCGTGCCGCCGCAGGACGGAGTTGCTCAGCGCCTGGTGTAACTCCGGCTGGGCGGCCACCCGCCAGGCGCCGCGACCGCTCGTCGCGACCCCCAACGCGTGGCCCGTTAGCCCCAACCGGCGCAGGTTGCGCAACCGCCCTCGACTGCCGTGCCATCTCAACCAGAAGCACTTGCGGATGTGCCTACGGACCCATTTCTCCAGTTCGTAGATGGGTCTCCTCGCCTCGGCTAGCCGGTAGTACCCCCACCAGCCTCGGACGTAGCGGTTCCACTCGTCGCGGAGTTGGTTGCTCCCGCAACTGCGGCGTCCGTCCCACATCTCGCGAACCTTCGTCTTGAATCTCCCCAGGCTCTCCGGCGCTATCCCGATCCGCTTCTTGCGATCCAGTCGAAACCCCAGAAACTTGCGTTCCCAGACCCTCCCCGTCCCGCTCTTGGCGGCATTCACCTTCAAACGCAGATGTTTCTCGATCCAGGCCTGTACCGACACCATTGTCCGTTCCGCTGCCGTCTGACTGCCTACGTAGATATTGCAGTCATCCGCATAGCGGCAGAAGCGGTGCCCCCGCTTCTCCAGTTCCTGGTCGAGCGCATCCAGGTAGATGTTGGCCAGCAGCGGAGACAGCGGCCCGCCCTGCGGCGTGCCCTCTTCGCTGGCTTCCACCAACCCGTCCACCATCGCTCCCCGCCGCAGGTACTTCCCCATCAACCCCAACACCCGTTTGTCCCGGATCACTTGCGCCACCCGGCCCATCAGAATGTCATGGTTGACGTGGTCGAAGAACTTCGTGACGTCTAGATCCACCACCCAGTCCCTCCCTTCCTGCGCGTATTGTTGCGCGGCTCGCACGGCGTCCTGTGCGCTGCGTCCTGGCCGAAACCCGTAACTGTGCTCGCTGAATTTCGGATCGAAGATCGGCGTCAGCGCCTGCAACAGCAGTTGCTGAATGAACCGGTCCTGTACCGTCGGGATGCCCAGCATCCGTGTACCTCCGCTTGGCTTCGGGATCTCCACCCGCCTCACGGGACTCGGAACGTAGCTCCCCTTCAGAAGTTTGTCTTTGAGTATCCACCAGTTCGCTTGAAGATGCGGTTCCAGTTGCTCCGTAGTCATCCGGTCAATACCCGCCGCTCCCCGGTTGCGTTGCACCGCTTCCAGGGCCGCCTGGTAGTTCCCGTCCGCCACGATTGTCTCCATCAGCGTCTCGTACATTGCTTTCCGTCGGAAGGTCCGCGGAGCACCGGCATCGTCCCGCCGCAGTGGGCTAGCAGCGGCTGCACCGCCTCGTCCCCCAGCGCTCACAGGTTGGCTACCGTAGTTGTTGCGCCCGTGATTCGGGCTCGCTTCTTGCGCCGGCCTCCAGTTCCTTCTCTAGCTCCGTTCTTTGGTCCTTCGGCCCTTTGCTCCGCCGCCGTTACGCGGCCTCTTCGCTACTATGGCCTCTGCTGACCTCTCCTCCCCTCTCAGAGAGGAGATCTCCCCAGGTAAGATGCAGAATCTGTCCCCTCGCGCCGTCTGGCTCTACCTGATGCGTCTTGATGACCTTCGGGCTTTGCTGTTCAAGGCCAGCTTGCCGCCCGCACCCGGCCTCGCTGCCAGTTCGTGTCCCTACGGTCGAGGGTTTGCCTCGCGCTTCTTTCAGCTTCGTCTCGCGACTACGCCTTGCGCTTCGGCTACGGTTGCCGTCATCGGCTCCGATTGGCTCCTTTCATCCAACAAGACTCTGCCCATGCTGGGCACACCTTGCCGCCGGCCTTCTGGCCGGCGTTTTTCGCGCGAGAGACGCCGGGCAAAAGCCCGGCGGCAAGCCCGAAGGCTTGACCCCACACAATCGCCCCGCTCCTCCTGTCTACGGTCAAAAAGTCTACACTGGTATTTCCTATGCCATTTCAGGAAGTCGTCGAAGCCGAAGGCCACCTGATCGATTCGCACGTCATGGAAAACGTCTTCGACAAGGTGGTGGAATTCCACGGCCGGTTCGAAGTCGATCAGTTCCGCATCGGGCGCACCAACAGCGAGCCATCATACCTCCGGATGCGGGTGGAAACGCCGGACGCGGATTCGCTCGAACGCTTGCTGGAGGCGCTGCTCGAATTGGGCTGCTCGCCGGTGGCCACCAGCGACGCCGCGCTGCGCGAGGTGGAGCAGGACCGCTGCGCGCCGGAGGATTTCTATTCCACCACCAACCACCGCACCTACGTGCGGCACGGCCAGCAGTGGATCGAGGTGGAAGACCAGCGCATGGACGCCATGATCGTGGTGGGCGAGGGACGGGCCCGCTGCCTGCGCCTGCGCGATCTTCGTAAGGGCGATGCCATCGTGGTGGGCCTGCGCGGCATCCGCGTGGCGCCCGAATCCAAGGAACGCGACCGTCTGTCTTTCGCCTTCATGGCCAATGGCATCTCCTCGGAACGCCAGGTGGAGACCGCCGTGCGCCAGACCGCCGCGCTGGTCCGGCAGGCGCTCGATCTGCATTTCAAGGTGGTGGCCGTGGCCGGGCCGGTGGTGGTCCACACCGGCGGCGTGGGGGGGCTTTCGTCGCTCATCCGCAACGGCTGCATACAGGCGGTGCTCAGCGGCAACGCGCTGGGCGTGCACGACGTGGAGGCGGCCCTGTTCGGAACGTCGCTGGGGGTGCGCCTCTCCGACGGCCGGCAGGAGGAGCACGGGCACCGCAACCACATGCGCGCCATCAACGCGGTGTACCGCGCCGGCTCCGTGCGCCAGGCCGTGGAAAGCGGGAGGCTGCGCTCCGGCATCCTCTACGAGTGCGTCAAAGCGGACGTGCCCTTCGTGCTGGCCGGCAGCCTGCGCGACGATGGTCCCCTGCCCGATACCATCACCGACATGAACGCCGCGCAGGACGCCTACGCGGCGCAGCTCAAGGGGGCCGGCCTGGTGCTTTGCCTGGGTTCCATGCTGCACTCCATCGCCACCGGCAACATGCTCCCCAGTTGGGTGAAGATCGTGTGCGTGGACATCAACCCGGCGGTGGCCACCAAGGTCAGCGACCGCGGCACCGGGCAGGCGGTGGGCGTGGTGGCGGACGTGGGGCTGTTTCTCGACCTGCTGGCGAAGGCTTTAGCATGAAACGCGCTTACACCGACGAACACGCGGCAGCCGGCGTTCACGCCGTGTTGCCCGAAATCGAAACCTGGCCCAACCAATACCCCGGCTACGAGATCGAAATCGTCATGCCGGAGTTCACCTCGGTGTGCCCCAAGACGGCGCTGCCGGACTTCGGCAAAATCGTGCTGCGTTATACTCCCGACAAGCGCTGCCTGGAGCTGAAATCCTACAAGATGTACCTGCACGCCTACCGCGAGTTGGGCATCTTCCAGGAAAACGTGGTCAACCGGGTGCTGCGCGACATCGTCAAGGCCGCCAACCCCATGAGCGCCACGGTGGTGGGGGAGTTCACCCCGCGCGGGGGACTGAGCACCGTAGTCACCGCCGCCTGGAGCCGGGCCCGGAGGGCGCGCCGTGGAAAGCGCTGAGTTGATCGCCATTCTGCGCGAAGTCCGCGATCGGGTTCGCGCGCGCCATCCGCAAACCGCGGGCGGAGCGGCCGAGATTCCGCTGGCCGATCTCACCGCGCTGGTACACGCGCGCGACGCCGCCCTGGGGAAAGCGGCCGCCATCGGCACAGTCAATCCGCGGCGCGGCGGGGTGGGGAACGCGCTGGTGCAGGCCTGGAAGCGCCTCGTGGCCCGCGTGCTGGACTGGCATGTTCGCGAGCAGGTGGTCTTCAACCGCGAGGCTATGGCCTGCATCGACGCGACCATCGAGGCCCTGGCCGATACCAACCGCGCGCTGGCCTCCGCCACCGCGGCGCACAACGCCGCGCTTTCCGATATATCCGGCCACATCGCCGCCATGGAGAAGCTGGTGGGAGAACAGAGTACCGCCATGCAGGGCGCTGAGCAGGAGCTCGGCGACATCCGCAAACACTGGGTGGAGTGGCGTGCGGGCTGGGAATACAAGCTGGGGCAGAACGAGGTGCAATTCCTGCGCGGCCTGGCCGATCTCCAGTCCGCCTTCGCGCACCGCGCGGACCTGATGGACGCCAACTACCGCGACACGGCGCGCGGCCAGCACGCCGATTTCCGGGCCGCGCTGGACACCCATACGGTCGATATCCAGCGGCGGCTGTGGGCCGACCTGGAGAAGGTCAAGCTGGAGTACGAGCGCCTCATCTTCACCGAATTGCGCGTCATCCGCCAGCGCCTGTGGGCCATGGGGGCCATGGACGCGCGCGGCGGGGCCGCCCCGGCGGGCGGCGCCGGCGAGCCGCCCTCCGCGGCCGCTCCGGAAGCGCTCGACTATTCCCGTTTCGCCGAACGTTTCCGCGGTTCCGAAGAACACACCAGGGCCGGCCAGCGGATGTATCTCGACTATTTCGCCGGCCGCGCGGGGGTGCTCGATATCGGCTGCGGACGGGGCGAGTTCCTGGACATCCTGCGGGAAGCGGGAGTGCCGGCCAGCGGCATCGATCTGAGCGAAGAGTGCGTGGCCGTGTGCCGCGAGAAGGGTCTCGAAGCCCAGGTGGCGGATCTGTTCGCCTACCTGGCGGCGCTGCCCGAAAGCTCGCTCGACGGCATCTTCTGCGCGCAGGTGGTGGAGCATCTGCCGCCGGCCCGGCTGCCGGAGATGATCCGCCTGTGCGCCTCGCGCCTGGCGCACGACGGCGTGCTGGTCATTGAAACGCCCAACCCCGAATGCCTGGCCATTTTCGCCACGCACTTCTATCTCGACCCCACCCACGTGCGCCCGGTTCCGGCCCCGCTGCTGGGGTTCTACTTCGACGAAAGCGGCCTGGGAGTCATCGAGATCCGGAAGCTTTATCCGGCGGTGGAGACCGTGCCCGCGCTGGCGTCGCTATCGGAAGATCTGCGAACGGCGCTGTTCGGCGGCCTGGACTACGCCATCATCGGCAAGAAGCTGTAGCGGGAACGGCCTTGTGGGACAGACGATCGGTTTTCGTCGTCTGTCAATTCCGGAGCGGCGGGGGCTAAAGCCCAGTGATGGCGCAGCTTGCAGCACGCAGCGAGGGCAAACCCAAATCCAGTCAGACCGCAGGTGTTTTCCAGTGAGCGTTATGCCGAAAGGTGGGCAGCGCCAAAGAACGCAACAAAAAATGCCCGCAGGATGCGGGCATGGCAGACCGGATGTCCGCTCTACGGGGCTTGGTTATCGACCGGGGAAAGGACGCCGGGATGGCTGGAAGCCCGCTACGGGGCGGCTTTGCCGGTGGCCACGTCGATCGAAAACTCCTTGGGCTCGGGGAGGCGCAACTTCCCGTCGCCGATTTCCACCGGCATCCACAAATAGCGCGAATCCCATTGGGTTCGGGGCCTCCAGATATCGCCCATGAAGATTACGGTGGTGGCTTGGGATCCGGTCACCTTCAAAAGCATGGTGGATTGCGAACCGTAAGTCTTGGTCTCGGGCGGCGCGATGTCCTGGAACTCGGACCAGGGGCCTTCGAGGCTCTTGGCGGTGGCGTATTTGTTGGGATTCGGATCCCAGCCGGTGAGAGCCGACCCCACCGCGTAGTAGAGCCCTTTGTAGTGGACCACCGCGCCTCCTTCGAGCGGCGCCTTGATGAGGGACATATCCTTTTCGACATCCAGGTAATCGTCCGAGAGTTTGGCGATGTGGAAGCCCTTGGCGGGGCGGTCCTCGAAGATCAGGTAGGCGGCGCCGTCGTCATCGATGAACTGGCCGATGTCGCGGCTCTCCTGCCCCAGCGGCCGGAAGCTCCGCAGGTACTTGTAGTCGCCATCGACCGTATCCGAGATGGCCACGCCGACCCGGGCGAGCGCATACCTGGCATCGTCGATGTGCATGTACATGACGTACTTCCCGGTCCTGGCGTTGTAGAAGACCTTGGGGCGCTCAAGGACGAAGCGGGGACCCAGATCGCCCGGGTCGGCCTGCTTGACGACCTGGTTGCGGAAGGTCCAGTGCGCCAGGTCCTTCGAGGAATAACAGGCGACGTAACGCCTGGTGGGGTCCAGGCCCCGCGTGCGATCTTCGCCGAACCAGTAGTACGTGTCGCCCAGCTTGATGATGCCGCCGCCGTGGGCCTGGATGTGCTGGCCGCGGTCGTCCGGCCAGACCTCTCCGGGCTTGATCGTCTGCGGGGCGGCGAGCAGGACGGCCGCCGCCAGGCACAGCGACGCAATCGCCATGGGCGCCGCCGCACGGTTGTAAATCGAAAATCGTTCCGTCATGTTCGCATCTCCAAAACGCGTCCCAGGAGACTTAGAGGCCGCGCCAGGTTAAGGCTCGATGTCAGATGGAGCGCACCGGCATGGCCACGACGTCGCCTATCTCGATGGCTTCCTTCACCACGAATGGCTCGCCGTATTTGACGCCGATGAGGTTACCGTAGAACCGGGCGATGGCGCCCAGGCGCTCGCGGATTTCGGCTTCGCGCGGGAACAGGCCCTCGCCCTGGGTGGTCTCGCCGTATTGCGAAGTATAACTGAGCAGCGCGGCCATGCGCCGGTCGAACTGCGCGCTGATGTCCACCACGAAGGAGGGCTTGACGTCGGCGTAGACGCTGGAATAGAGAATCTTGAACGGACGGTGCGGATCGGAATACTCGTCCAGCTTCTTGAGGCCGGCCAGGAAGCAGGCCTCATAGCCCATTTCGGCGGCGCGGTAGTGGTCGGGGTGGCGGGCCTGCCAATACGGCAGGATCACCACGCGCGGCTGCAGTTCGCGGATCTTCAGGGCCAGGGTCATGCGGGCGGCGATGTTGTTTTCCAGGCGCGCGTCCGGCATGCGCAGGTTTCCGCGCCAGCCGAGCAGCAGGTGTTTGGCGGCAGCTTCGGATTCGGCGATGCGCTGCTCGGGCGTGCCGCGGGTACCCATGTCGCCGGCGGTGAGGTCCAGGGCCCCGGTGCGGTAGCCCATTTCGGCCATACGGACGAGCGTGCCGCCGCAGGTCTGCTCGATATCGTCTGGGTGGGCGGCGATGGCCAGAATATCGAGGCTCATGGGCGGGCCTCGGACAGGCAACCGGCAACGGATCGGTCGTCGGTCGAGACGCGGGCGCAGCCGTGTTTCATGCCTTCATTGTGACGACTGGGTTATGCGACTTGCAAGGGCGTGAATTCAAAGGCATGACGAGGAGTCGCGAAAGTCACCCTCTACGACACACGTCAGGGCAGAATGAGCGGCTCGCGCCCAGTTTCCCGCATCCCCACCTCAAGACCACGACCCCCAGTCAACGGACACGCTTCGGCGTATAGTGGAAGTGAGATGCCTCAGGATTTTGCTTGGGTGGCAGGGTTATTCTTGGCGATCTTCCCGGGCGCCATCGCCTACGCCGCATCCGACACGGCAAACCTCGCGGCAAGTTTTAAGGCCGTGCGGGGCGAGAAATGGTTGCGGAACGCTCAATACAGGAGTCTGCAGCGGGAGTACTTGGCCTGGATAGATGCTAGGTTGAAAACCGGCGGCACCGCAGACAGCATGAATCGAGAGCTACGCGGAGCAGGGTTCTTTCCTCGCCAGTTAGATGTTGCCGACGAGCTGGACGCAAACCACGTCGGATATCTTGAACCGATTTCGCCAAGACGCATTCGCAGCGGGGCCGACGTCTTTGTCATCGCGGTCGCAGTCTATAAGGGAATCGGCTGTAACGACGATGAGACTGCGGTTCTTTATCAGCGACGGCCCCTGAAGAGGCTCGCATACCTCAATGCCGATGAATCGCAAAATGCGTATTATCTCTCTGGGGTGGATGTGGGCGGGGAAGACTCGACAGGAGAGAGGATAGTTGCCACGGGCTGGGTCGCTTCCAATTGCACTTCGACATGGAACGGCAAGCGAATCAGGATCGACCTGCTAAGAGGTTCTTCGGTCGAGCGCCTCTTTGCACGCGAGTTGGATGCTCAGGATCGTGCCGAGGGCGAAGGCGAGAGCGTTGCGCCTCGGGTTGCGCGCGGTGTCGTGACGTTCCGGTACCAGGGCGGAATTGGGGATGCTGTACTGCTGAGCGGGGCATCGGTCGCGAGGTATCAGATCATCAAGGGTCGCGCTGTTCTTGAATCGCCACTCGCATTGACGCGTGCTGGATTCATACATGAGTGGCTGGAGTTGGCTGAAGCCGACGCGGCTCGGTGGGGCGAACCGGAAGCCGTGGCGATGCGCGCGTCGGCTGTGTCTTCGATTGTGGGGCATGGTTTCGAATGGGAGCGCATCGCCCGGTGCGGCGGGTCCCCTCCGGTCTGGGAAATCGCCATTCGCCCATACGATTCGAAAACCGTCGAAGTGTTCCGGATTGGTGGAACGCGGGCTACGGAGTTGCGGATGCTGGCGGTTACCGACAGAGTGACCCGGTCGTGCGTCCCAGAAGACATCTCAAAAGGTCTGACTGGCGCCGCTGCTGAATTGCCCTGGTAGGTTCTCAGCCCCCGCCGAGCGCTCTGCGCGTCGCAACCTCTTGGTCCCGAGTGGACAGCGCGTCGAAGATGGATCGAAGACGTGGTCGCGGCAGAAAACACCGCTATCGGAAGAGTGCTCGAATGGCCCCCGCGCCTCGACAGGCACCCTTTGGTAGAGGCCAGCAACACCCCCGCGCGGAGGAACCGAATCCAAGGTCTGCGGGGGAGGCTACTCGAAGGGGAGCGCATAGGCGACTTGGTGGCCGGCAAGACTACGAGCAATCGGCCTCGGCGTTCCGTTATCGAACAGAATTCTCATCAGCCGAAGGTGGGCGCTTTCACCAGGCTCTCGCTGACAAAGCGCAAAACGGCTTTTACTTCCTCCGGCGTCACGTGGAAGACTTCGGTGATCTCGTCAACAGACATCCCGGCCTCGAGGTTTTCGAATACCGTCTGAACCGGCATCCGGGTGTCCCGGAAAACCCACGCGCCGCTGCGCTTGCCGGGGATGCTCTCCACGGCGGGGCATTGTGACCAATCCAGACTTGCCATGATCCGCCCTCCCTCTCTTAGAATACCCTCTTACGCCGCCGCGCCGGGAGCCGGGGGATCTACCGGGCGTGCGACTCAAAAGTGGATGGCGATGCGATTGTCTGGCAAAACGCCCTCAATCTGAGTACGCGCAGGCAGGGCAAGGCGCCCATGTGGGGCCAAGCCTTCGGGCTTGCCGCCGGCCTTTTGGCCGGCGTTCTTCACGGTGGCACAAAACGCCGGCCAAAAGGCCGGCGGCAAGCCCGAAGGCTTGACCCCACACAGGGACGCTGGCTCTTCGACCCATCACCAGTACAGATCCCTGCGCCGCGAAAAACGGTCGCGCGCGCCCATCAGGTTGACCAGGGCGATGCCCGCGACGAACCCGCCCACGTGGGCGAAGAAGGCGGTGCCGCCCTGGGAGGATTCGGTGATGCCGCCGAAGCCGCCCAGAAGCTGGAGCGCGAACCAATACGCCAGCATGAACCACGCCGGCATTTCGAAGCGGAAAAAGAAGAGGGCGAAAAAAAACATCTGCACCCGCGAGCGCGGAAATTTCACCAGGTAGGCCCCCATCACGCCGGCGATGGCGCCGCTGGCGCCCACCATGGGGAGGCGCGACAGAGGATCGGCCAGCACTTGAGTGAAGGCCGCCGCCGCGCCGCAGAGCAGGTAAAAGAGGAGGAACTTGCCATGTCCCAGGATGTCTTCCACGTTGTCTCCGAAGACCCACAGAAACAGCATGTTCCCCGCTATATGGAGCCAGTTGGCGTGGAGGAACATGGAGGTGAACACGTTCTCCATGTGGAACATGTATGGCCGCAGGCTATAGACCCTGACAAACTCGTTGAGCGAATACGGGTCGAGCGAGATCTCGTGAAGGAACACCAGGATATTGGTCACGATCAAGGCGACCGTGACCACCGGCCGCGAGTAACTCGGCTGAGTGACCTTAATGGGAAACAGCATCTAGGTGTGAGTCGCCGAACGGGCGGCGAAATCCGGGTGCGAGCGTCTTTCGGCGCGGGCCATAAACACGCGTATCTCCGGCATCCCGCGAATTCCCCCGCGGGCGCCGGGCGCGGTGCAGTTGAGCGCGGCCATGGCGTTGGAAAAATCGAGAGCGTCGCGCATGGGCATGTCTTCAAGAACAGCATAACAAAACGCCCCGTGAAACACGTCTCCGGCGCCGGTGGTATCGACCGCGTTCACGGCGTAGGCGGGCGCATAGAAGAACCGCCCGTCACGGCGCGCCAGCGAGCCGTGCGCGCCCAGGGTCATGGCCGCCACCTTCATGCCGTACTCGCTCTGCAAAGTTTCGAGGGCCTGGAAGGGGTCCGGCCGGCCGGTCCAGGCGGAGGGGAATTCCGAGCTGGCGACCAGGTAATCGACCAGCGGAAGCACGCGCTCGAAGCCTTGGTAGATGGTGTCCACATCCACCGTGACGGGGATGCCGTGGGCGCGGGCGATGCCGGCGGCGCGCGCCACCGCGCCGGTGTCGTGGCCATCGATGTGCAGAAGGCGGCCACAGGCGATCTGCTGGTCGGCGATCTCGGAGGGAGCAATGCGCAGGCCGTCGTCGCGCCGCCAGAAGACGGTGCGCTCTCCGGTGGAGGCATCGACGATTATGTAGGCCGATTGGGTGGCGCAGTTCCGGCGTACTTTCACATCCGAGCAATCGACGCCGGCCGCGGCCAGGCTTTCCAGTTGGATGCGCCCATGCTGGTCGTCGCCCACCGCGCCGATATACTTGGTGCGCAAGCCCAGGCGCGCGCAAGCCGCCAGGGCGCTGGCCACCTGCCCGCCGGGCATGATGGTTTCCTCCTGAAAAGGGGCCTTGCCCGCGTAGGCCGGAAAGTGGGGCACGACGATCAGCGTATCGGTGGCGTTGAGGCCCACTCCCACGACGTCGAATTGGGGCATTGGAACCATTGTAAATGGGGATCGCGAAACCGCCTTGCCGCTCGACGCGGCCCACGCTTGGAGATTTTGGGACAGGCGCTTCCGCCTGTCAATCGGATCCACCCGGCGGCGGCCGCAACCCGCACCGCCATGACGTCCATTAAGGTCGACGTTTCGCACGTCAGGGCGTGGAAACGCTGGGGCGAGGCATGCCTCGCCCGCGCGCCGGGCCGGGCGTGCCCGGCCCCTACGGGATCAGCGCTTTCCAGATCGGCTGCACCCAGTCGTCCTTGGCCATGTCGTACACGATGAAATCCGAATCGAATTGCCAATAGGTCCAGGCCCAGCCGAGCGATTCGGCGGTGCGCGCCACGAACGCCGTGTAGCGCGCGCGCGATTCCATCTCGCCCTTGTCATACGCGCCGAACTCGCCCAGCAGGATGGGCCGCTTCTGCGCCTTCGACCACGCCTGAACACCCGCAAAATCCTGCTCCACCTGGCGCTTTTCGGCGTCCGTGCCCCAGGTAACCCCGGAGAGGTTGGCGGTGGCGGCGTGCCAGCGCGCACCCTGGTGGGTAAACTCCATGGGCAAATAGTAATGCACCGTGGCGATGATGTGGCGGTCGCGCTCCGGGAGTTCCAGCTTGTCGAGGAAGTGTATGTTATTCCAGGAAGCCGGCCCAATGATCACGTTGCGCGTGGGATTCGTTTCGCGAATCAAAGCGAGAATCTCCTTGCTCCATGCGTTCCACAGCTCCGGGGTAAGCTGTCCGTTGGGCTCGTTCAGAATCTCGAACACCACGCCCGGCGGCGCGTCCTGGTAGCGCGCGGCCACCTGCTTCCAAAAGGCCAGCAGCTTGGGCTTGCAGGTATCCGCGTTGTTCCCGCAGACGGTGTAATCGTGCTCATCGACAATCACGGTCAGGTGGTTCTCGAGCGAGTTCTTGATCACCCAATCCATGGTGGTGAACCAAGCGGGGTTGAGCTTGTTGTCCGCGTCCATGTGGGAAAACCCCGCCAGGTTGACGCGGACCGTCTGAAACCCGCCATCGTGAATCTTCTGAAAGTGGCGCTCTTTGAAGCGCGCGTTCGCGAAATTGCGCCACAGGGGGTCGTAGCCGATGATGTTTACCCCCCGCTGCATGATCTTGACCTGGTCGAACGGGTCGACGGGCGTGAAAGGGCGTCCCGCGGGGTAGGGCTTGGCGCCGCCGCCGGCGGGCGTCTGCGCGAACAACCCCGTCGCCAGCAGCATGGCGAGCGGGAACAGAATGCGGGCTTGCAGAGTCATAAGTTCCTTCGAAGGCGATTATTTCAACATGCGGGCCGAAGCGCAATAGGCATGGGCCTCTCGGGATCGAGATCGACCAGAACATCTCCGGCCTGGGGACGCGATGCGCTACTGTGGTCCGGAAGCCTGTTCCGGCCCATGCACCGCGCCGTAGGGGCCGGGCATGCCCGGCCCGCGTGAGGGAATCGATCAGAAATTAGTGAGATACACGGTTATTTGCGAAAAAGGGCCAACCTCTTGGGGGGCATACGTCCCCGACCTCCCTGGCGTAGTCTCCGTTGGCGATTCACGTGACGAAGTGGAGCGCCTCATCCAGGAAGCCATTGAGTTTCATCTTGATGGCATGCACGAGGAAGGCATGTCCATCTCCCCACCTTCGAGCTTCGCAGGGGTGGTTGAAATCAAGCCCGCCGCCTGAATGCCGCACGGCGCAACTTCCCTGGTTTGCGCGTTTCCCGTCAAGTGGCCCTCGAAGATATCGGTTCGGAAACTGACTTATAGTTCTAAATCCGACGACGCTTCCCCGAACGCCGGTCGAGACCAGCAAACAGCGGTGCAAAATGGCGACCATGTGAACTAGAGGTTATCTTTACGTGTTTCTGTGCTATAAACAATCCGTGGGTGGTTATTTATTCGCTATCGCTCTTGCCCTTTCCGCGACCTCGTCCGTGCTCGCACAATGCCCGTCAGCGGGGACAAACACGGAGGTCCGAACTTTGCATGGCCGCCTTATTTTTCACGATGGGATCCAAGAGTGGTTTGAACTGAAGTTGGACCAACCGCAGTGCGGGGAAGCCTCCATCGAGCTATTCAAGCAGGACTCGAACTCTTTAGCAATTCTAAGGGGCTGTCGGATCAAATCGCAGGGCGCGCTTATCATCTCGGCCAGAGGCAACATCCGCCAGATTGTGGAACAAATCGAGTCTGTCGGTCGGTGCGTGCACAAGGCGCCTTTCCCGGATTTTTCCAACGTTAAGCCCGACAACAAAATCCGCGAGTATCGGGTCGACATGCACGTTAATGGGGGGCATCCTATCCACTTCCGAGTCTCGCAGGCGGGCAAAGCGCTTCGGCCCTGGCAATCATACGCGAGTTACCTGCTCACTGGGGGCTTTCTCCTTTACGGCTTGTGTGCGGAGGGTTTCGTCGTCGATGAGGTCATTGGAACGCCCCAGGCTGACCCCGCACACTTTGAAGATGCGCGAGACCCAACCGACATGGCGATGTTTGATCTCGAAAGCGCAGCAAGGTTGGGCAAGAAGGAACTAGACTTAGGATTCACCTGCGTCCGACCTTAACCGCGAACGTGCTCCCGAGTTTGAATCGACTGGGGAACTATAACGCGGCCCATCCAGGCCTGGGGCCGTCACGTTGGCGGGAAACGCCAGGTCTTGAAAGCCACATGAGCGAGATGTCGCCATGTCGCTGAACTGCCCTCCGCTTGGAGATCCCCAGACGCGTTTTGGGAGATCGGCCCCGTGACGCCCGTCGGCGCCGAAGAATGCCGGCAAGGACGCCGGCATGGCAGGCCGGAGGCCCGCTCCACGGAGCGCCGGATTGTGCAGTTTGCCGCTATAATAGGGGCAGATTGCCAGGTTCCGGAGACGCTATGAAACACGCCGCCACGCTTTACACGCGCTTGGGAGGGAAGCTGGGCGTTTCCCGCATCCGGTCGGACCGCGACCTGGCCTCTCTGGTGGAGAAACAACTCCCGCCGGAGACCATCCGGTCGCTGGTCCACGGCGGGCTTTCCGACGCCGAGGTCTACCGGCTCATCGTGCCCCGGCGGACTCTGGCGCACCGGGTGGCCAAACATCAGCCGCTGTCGAAGGAGGAATCCGACAAGGCCGTGCGGGTTGCCCGTATCGCCGCGCTGGCGGAGCAGGTATTCGGAGAAACCGAACGCGCCTGGCGCTGGCTGCGCAAGCCTAAGCGCCGCTTTAATGGCAAAACGCCGGTGGACATGCTCGCCACCGAAGCCGGTGCGCGCCTGGTTGAAGAACTGGTTTTTCAGATCGACGACGGCATGGCCGCGTGACTCTCTGGCGCATCAGCAACCACGCGACGCTCGACGGCGCGGGCGGCCTGCGCGCTTCCGCCCGGTGGCATACCCGCGGCGCCCGTGTTGTGTACTGCGCGCCGAACCCCGCTTCCGCCCTGCTCGAGATTCTGGTACACGCCGAGATCGAAATCGAGGATATCCCGGTCACTTTCCGCT
This sequence comes from Terriglobia bacterium, assembly GCA_963767595.1. Classification (GTDB taxonomy): domain Bacteria; phylum Acidobacteriota; class Terriglobia; order Bryobacterales; family Bryobacteraceae; genus BOG-224. Next base: position 76,267 of record CAVYEK010000019.1, on the reverse strand, counting down.
GGCTGGAAATCGACGCCCCGGATTCGCTGGCCGTCGAGACGGTGGATTCCGGGCTTCTCGGCCCGGCTTGGCGAGGCCAGCCGGCGGCGACCCGCCGCCCGGGCGACCAGTGGCTGGCGTCGTCCCGTTCCGCGCTGCTGCGCGTGCCTTCGGCGCTCGTTCCCGAGACCTGGAACGTTCTGATCAACCCGCTGCACGCCGACGCCGCGCGCATCCGTGTCGCCCGCGTCCATGCGCAGACCATCGACCGGCGGCTGCTGTAGATAACACGTGTGACCGCTCCCTCACGGTCGCGGCTCGTCAGGCTCTCAATTTGCCGGGCCCAGACGAAACCCCGACCCAGCGGCCTACAATGTTTCGATGAGGGACCCTATGAACAATCGACGCATGGACCGCAGGGAGTTTTTACAGCGCGCGGCGGTGGCCGGGGCGGCATTGGCGGCGTCGGGCCAGGGCCTGGCCTCGTCGCCGGCCACCGGGATGCAACCCTGGTTCGACCGCCCCATGCGCTGGGCGCAGCTCACCCTTACCGAGAACGACCCCGGCCAGTACGATCCCCAGTTCTGGCTCGACTACTTCCGGCGCACCCACTCCGACGCCGCCTGCCTGAGCGCGGGCGGATGCGTGGCCTACTATCCCACTAAGATCCCGCTGCACTATCGCAGTAAGTGGCTGGGAGACCGCGACTCGTTCGGCGAATTGGTGGCCGGCGCCCGCAAGCTGAACATGGTGGTGCTGGCTCGCACCGATCCGCACGCCGTGCATCAGGATGTCTACGACGCCCACCCCGATTGGATCGCGGTGGACGCCCAGGGCCGCAAGCGACGCCACACATCCATGCCGGAGCTGTGGTTCACCTGCGCGCTGGGGCCATACAACTTCGAGTTCATGACCGAGGTCACGCGCGAGATCGTCTCGATGTACCAGGTGGACGGGATCTTCAGCAACCGCTGGTCGGGCTCGGGCATGTGCTACTGCGAGCACTGCCAGCGCAATTTCAAGACGGCCTCGGGCATGGACCTGCCGCGCACCAACAGTCCGCAGGATCCCGCGCGGCGCGCCTTCATGGCGTGGAAGCAGAAGCGCCTTTTCGAGCTATGGCGGGTGTGGGACGACGCCATACGCGGCGCCAATCCCAACGCCCGCTACATCGCCAATGCGGGCGGAGGCGCGCTCAGCGAACTGAATATGGTGACCGTGGGAGAGCTTGCGCCCACGCTGTTCGCCGACCGCCAGGCGCGCAGCGGCGTGACGCCTCCGTGGGCCAACGGCAAGAACGGCAAGGAGTACCGCGCCACCATGGGGAAGAAGGCCATCGGCGGCATCTTCAGCGTGGGCGTGGAGGAAGCCTACCGCTGGAAGGATTCGGTGCAGAACCCCGCCGAAACCCGCTTGTGGGTGCTCGACGGCATCGCCAACGGTCTGCATCCCTGGTTCACCAAGTTCAGCGGCACGCTGCGCGACAAGCGCTGGCTGAAACCGGTGGAGGACCTTTACGTCTGGCACTTCCGCAATGAGCGCTTCTTGCGGAACGAGGAGCCGCTGGCGCGCGTGGCCATGGTCTACTCCCAGCAGACCGCTCAGTTCTACGGCGCCCGCGTGGAGGACCACACGCTGGGCTACTACCAGGCTCTAATTGAGGCGCGCATACCCTTCGAGATGGTCCACGACGGCCTGCTCGACGCCGCACACGTCGACCGCTTCAAGACGCTCATTCTGCCGAATATCGCCGCCCTCTCCGACGCGCAATGCCGGCAAATCCGCGAATACGTGGGGCGCGGCGGCGGCATTGTGGCCACGTTCGAGACCTCGCTCTATGACGAATGGGGCGTGCGCCGGACCAACTTCGGGCTGGCGGATCTCTTCGGCGCTTCTTACGACGGAGGCATGGATTCGCGCATGATGAACTCCTACCTGCGCCTGGAGACCGACCCGGCGACCGGCAAGCGTCACCCCATACTGGCGGGCCTGGAAGACGCCGACCGGATCATCAACGGCGTTTCGCGCCTGCACACCAAGCCCGCGGCGGATTACCGCAACCCGCCGCTGACGCTGATCCCCTCCTACCCCGATCTGCCCATGGAAGAGGTGTTCCCGCGCGTGGAGAAGACCGACACGCCGGAGGTCTACGTGCGCCAGAGCGGCCAGGGGCGCGTGGTCTACTTCCCCTGGGATATCGACCGCGTCTTCTGGGAGATCCTCTCGGCCGACCATGGCAAGCTTCTGCGCAACGCGGTGGACTGGGTAACCAATGAGCCCAGGCCCGTGACAGTAACCGGCCCGGGCGTGCTGGACGTGACGGTGTGGGCTCAGAAGGATTCGATGACCGTGCACTTAGTCAACCTGACCAACCCGATGATGATGAAAGGGCCCATACGGGAGTTTATCCCGCTGCCCGCGCAGGACGTGGCCATCCGCCTGCCGCCAGGCAAACGTCCGCGCAAAGTCACTCTGCTAGCAAGCAACCAGGCGCCGCGCACTCAGTTGGCCAACGGAGAACTGCGGCTGCGCGTGCCCTCGATTCTGGATCATGAGGTGGTGGCCGTGGAGTGGTGAGGGGGCGTTTTCCGTGGCTCGCGCAGTTCAGGCTGGCCCATTTTCTCTGTAGCGCTCGAACATGGCGGCGGAGATTTCGGCGCTGCTGGGCCACTGGCCCCGCCTTTGGCCGGCGTGGGTTTGATAGTCCCGCATCCGCGCGGGGTCGGGCTGGACCACCTGCCCGTCCTTCAGGAACAGCAGCCCGGCTTTCTCCGTGGGCATTTTCAGGACGAACCGCTCGGCTTCGTCGAGCGCCGCGCGGAGCCGTTGCATTACCGCCTGGGGATCGAGCGGCTCGCTCGTCATCAGAGCGCGCCATTCCACCGGCGAATACGAGGAGCTTCGGCGAATCTCCGCGATCAGCCCTTCCGGCGTAAAGCCGGGGGCTTTTTCCACTGCCGCCCAGATCACCGCGCCCAAGGGCAGGATGGTTTCGTGAATCGTCACAAGGTCGACCAGGTCGCGCACCTCGCGGCGGCCCGCGGCGGCCATTGTCTTGTTCATCGCAAGGTCGACCGGATGCAAGACGTAGCCGAACATCTCATCCCGCATCGTCGGGAAAAATCGGAAATCGCTATCGACAACCCATTCCAGCCTGGTTGCCTCAGTGGAGCCTTCGACCACCGCCGTATAAATCGTGGGCTCGCGCCGCTGCCACTGCAGCGCGTAACCATGCGCCTCGAGAACCGCCGCGTCTTCGGCCGCGGCGCGCGCCACCCGTTCCTCGCGGTCATGGAATACGTCAATGTCGCCGGAGTAGCGCGGCGCCTCCCGATTGAGCGGCGTACTTCAAGCCACATAGCTCTCCGGATCGCGATGCGACGCCAGAAGCTTGAGAATGGCGGTTTGAATCCTAGATAGCGGCACGGCAGACCTGCTCGATTTGTTCGGCCAATCGCCGCGCCTGCAGGTTACCTTCAATGCGCAGGGCGCGGGCGACCACAAGAGCGTCTTCTGGCGTCGGGGCCTCGAACGAGCGCATGTTCCACAATGCCAATGCCCCGTACTGCGCAAAAGCGCGGCGATAGAGGGTAACAAAATCTGGCGGCTGTGCCGGCTCGGTGGTCATCGGGGCTGCTCTTTCTCCAGAATACGCGAAGGAGGGTAAGGCGTGCATCCAATCATCCAATCGTCTCCCAGCCCTCTCTCAATTCCGGTAAACCTCCCTGCGATGGCCGATCTTGACGATCGTGACCGTCGAGCGGGCGTCTTCGATCAGGTACAGCACCCGGTAGTCGCCTTGCCGGATGCGGTACTTTTCTTCGCCGGAGAGTTTTTCCGGGCCGGGTGGACGCGGGGTGGCGGCGAGGGCCGCAATCCTGGCGGCGAGGCGTTTGCGGTCCGCCTTTGGCGCAGCTTCCAACTCTTTGACCGCCGAGGCCTTGATCAGAAGGCTATAGCTCGCCACGCCGTTTCAGGTCCTTTAAGACTTCCTCAAACGACAATGCGGGCTCCTTCGCGCGACTCCCAAAAGCGGCCAGATCATCGGCGTCTTCGGCCAGCATTCGCCGTACGGCCGCATTCACCAACTCGGAAAGACTATGGTCGGTATGGGCCGCCTTTACGCGGAGAGCTTTGTGCAAACCCGGTTCAAAATAGACGGTGGCGCGCTTGCCCTGTGCCATGATGTCATTTTAACATCATGACGTTTTAACGTCTGGCCAGGCCCTCGACCCCAACCGCCGGCCCAGGTGGCTGCCCGTTTTGAGAGAATCTGTTAAGGAGCGTCGCATGGACAACCGAGGACCGTCGATCTTCGATCTTAGCCCGGCTGAGAAACTCCAACTGGTGGAGGATCTGTGGGATGACCTTGCAGGCACGCCAGAGGCTGTGCCGCTCCACGACTGGCAGAAACAGGAACTGGCGCGCAGAAAAGCGAACCTCTTGAGAAACCCCGCTTCGGGATGTTCCTGGGAAGACGTGAAGCAACGGACGCGCGGCCGGTATGGCCGCTAGATTGGTAGTCGCGCCGGAAGCCGAATTCGATATCAGCGACGCATACGATTGGTATGAGGGCCGCAGAACGGGGCTGGGCGAAGAGTTCTTGAGCTCAGTTGATGCGTGCATGGAAGGCATCCGCCGTCGACCCGCAATGTACCCTCTGGTTCATGAAGCTTATCGCCGAGCCCTGATACGGCGCTTTCCCTATGCCGTTCTGTTCGAGTGTGCGGAAGCAGCAGTCACAGTCTACGCCGTGTTTCACACCTCCCGGGACCCGGAGAAATGGCGCCGCCGCCTCCATTGACCGGCAACCCATGCCCGTGCGTCCCACAACCTGAAGAGGCTCTATGTTCATCGTTCACGTTTTTGTCCACGTCAAACCCGATTTTGTAGAGGCGTTCCAACGCGCCACCGTCGATAACGCCGCCCACAGCGTTCGCGAGCCCGGCATCGCGCGTTTCGATGTCTTGCAGCGGGCCGATGATCCCACGCGGTTTACGCTGGTGGAAGTCTATCGCGACGCCGATGCCCCGGCCCGCCACAGGGAGACCGCTCACTACCAGGCTTGGGCCGCCCAGGTGGCGGAAATGATGGCCGAGCCGCGCACTCGCGCCGTCTACGCTAACGTTTTCCCGCCGGAGGGGGGCTGGTAAGCGGCCATGAGTTTTGAATTCGCGACGGCCGCGCGCATCCTGTTCGGTCCCGGCGTTTCGAGCCAGGTGGCGCACGCAGCCGCCGCCATGGGCCGCCGCGCGCTGGTGGTCACCGGGGCCACGCCCGAGCGCGCCGCGCCGATGGTCCGCCAACTGGAGGCGGCGGCCATCCATTGCTCGCCGTTCCCGGTGGCCGGCGAGCCCACCGTGGATCTGATCCGTGGCGGCGCCGAATACGCCCGCCGCGAGCGCTGCGATATGGTGATCTCCATGGGCGGCGGCAGCGCGCTCGACGCCGGCAAAGCGCTCGCCGCCATGCTGGCCAATCCCGGCGATCCGCTCGATTACCTGGAAGTGATTGGCCGCGGGCAACCGCTGGCGCATGCCTCGGTTCCGTCCATCGCCATCCCCACCACCGCCGGAACGGGGACCGAAGTCACGCGCAACGCCGTGCTGGCCTCGCCCCAACATCGCGTCAAAGCCAGCCTGCGCAGCCCCGGTATGCTGCCGCGACTGGCGGTGGTGGATCCCGAGCTGACGTACGATTTGCCGCGCCCCATCACCGCCGCCACCGGCCTCGATGCCCTCACCCAGCTCATCGAGCCCTACACTTCCGTGCGCGCCAATGCGATGACGGACGTGTTCTGCGCGGAGGGCATCCGCCGCGCCGCCTGGGCGCTGCCGCGCGCCTGGGAGAACGGCGGCGACCGCGAGGCCCGCGCCGCCATGGCCTGGGTCAGCCTGCTGGGCGGCCTGTCCCTGGCCAATGCCGGCCTGGGCGCCGCGCACGGGTTCGCGGCCCCGGTGGGCGGCATGTTCCCCGCCCCGCACGGCGCCGTCTGCGCCGCCATCCTGCCCTACGCCATGGAGGTGAATGTGCGCGCTCTCGCCGCCCGCCAGCCCGAAAGCCCGGCCCTGGCCCGCTATGAAGAGATCGCACGCCTGCTCACCGGCCGCCCGCAAGCCACCGCGCGGGATGGCGTCCGCTGGGTGACGGACCTTTGCCTCCGGCTCGAGATTCCACCCCTGCGGGCCTATGGCGTCGGCGCCACCGATCTCCCCGACCTGGTGGCCAAGGCCGCCGGCGCCAGCAGCATGAAGGGCAACCCCATCGTCCTGACTCCGGACGAGCTGCACGAGATCATCTCACGAGCGCTTTGAAAGGGGGATCCTCGGTCAGCAGGTTCCAGCCTCCGCACACCGGACAGCGATAGGTCTCGAACCACCAGAGGCGCCGCCGCACCGTGCACGTCTTGCGCACGTGAGCTTCGGAGTTCCCCGCGCCGCAGCGCGCGCATACGTTCACCCACAGTTCCAGCTCTTCCGGCAATTCGACCTCTCCGAACCAGAATGCCCACCCATACCGGCTCAGCTTTGTGCCGCGCCGCGCATCGATCCATCGCAGAATCCAGTTCAGGACCGCCAGGAACCGCTCGTTGCCGAATGCAAACAGGGCGATGCGCTTGGGCGGAGGAGCGATGAAGTTGTGGGAATTCAGAAATGAGAGCGAAGTGTAGAGCGGCTGCGTGCACCGCCTGCGCAAGCCCGTGATCCGCACCACCGGCCCGGCCACGTCCTCCGGGCGGTGGAAGGCGTTCACGTGCCCGCCGCCGCGCCCCAGCCATCGATAAATGCGGTCCGCGAGCGTGCCCGCATCGGGGACCGCCACATACAGCGCGCCGCCCGGCCGGATCACCCGCGCAATTTCGCGCAACACGGCATCGAGGTCCTCGAAATGCTCCAGGCTGTGATTGCTAACCACGAAATCGAACGAAGCGGCTGCAAAGGGCATGCGCGCGGCATCCGCGGCCACATACGCGCCGCCCCGGCGCGCCGCGGGAATCGAGTGGTCCAGGCGGACCACCAACAAATCGGTTCTCTCGAGCGGAAAACTCCCCGGCCCCGCGCCCAGATCGAGCACCGCCGACCCCGCCCGCAACTTACGAAGCAACTCCATCATGATGCAGTCGTCAGGCAACCCGTGGCGCAGCCTCTCAGGCTGCCGCGTCGAGACTCGTCTCGACGCTTGGCGGCGAGCCGGGCACAAGACTCGACACGAGTGTCGAGTCGGCAGGCTGAGAGCCCGCGCCACTCCGCTACTTCACGTACTTCGGCGCAACCCCCTTACCCCACGGATCGTATTCGGCCGCGAACCGCACGCGGTCCGGCACGGCCGGGTGGTCGTACAGCCAGAATTCGATGAACGGGCCCGGATCCGGGTCCGAAAGCGATACCTCGCCCAGAATCTGAAACGCCTGCGCGGCCGCTTGCGGCGCATCCGGCACAATGCCGTGGATCACTTCCAGGCCGTAGATATCGGCATTGTGCTCCAGCATGCGGCTGAAGGAGTTGGTGGCCGGCTCCGCAGCGAAGCTCAGCACCGCCACCGTCAGCACGAGCAATGGGAGGGATGCCCAATCCTCTACCCCCGCGATGCCCCACCGAACGCCCCAGCGCGCCGTCATCCAGGTTATGGCGCGGTAGCCGGCGTACAGCGCGATGAGCAGCAGCAGGCAGAGCGCCACGATGCCCAGGAGAATGTGATCGAGGACGTAGTGCCCCATCTCGTGGCCGAAAACGAAAAGCGTCTGGCCCTGAGTCATTTTCCGCAACGTGGTATCCCACACCACCACTCGCCTGGAGGCTCCGATTCCCGTCACGTAGGCGTTCAACGAGTTCAGCTTCTCGCTGGCCATCATCTCGAACATGCGGTCGTGCGGAATCGCCAACCCCCCGCGCGCCACCAGCTTGTCGATCTGGGCGACCAGCGCCGGTTGCTTCGCCGGCAGTGGCTCGAACTTGTAGAACAGCGGCTCAATGACCACCGGATCGATGAACAGCAGAAACACCACGATGGGAATGGCGGCCAGCCAGAAGTAGAACCACCATCGCCGCGCGCTGTGGCGAATCACCCCATACAGGATCCACGCCAGGAACCCTGCCAGCAGGCACCCGAGGAGTTCGCCCTTGGTCCAATCCCAGAACCACGAACCCCAGCTCTGTATGGACTGGTCGTATTTGAGCGACAGATGCTGGCCGTAAATCGAAACCGGCAGGCCGAGCCCGTCCACCGCCAGCATCAGCAGAGGCGCGAAAATGTAAGCCTGCACGATGCGCCGCCGGGACGCCGCTTGCGCCCAGTCGCGGAATCGCGGTCCCACCCGCCATGCCACTACGCCGGCCAGGACCGCTACTCCATAGGCGAAACCGATAAAATGCAGCCAATTCTGGGCGTGGGCGTAATCAATGGCCCTGGCCAGTTTTTCCGGCGGCAGGGTGTAGGTCTTTAGCTGCTTCTGGGGCTCCTGCACCTGGGTCGGAGCCGAAACCTGGGCCTGCACCACGGTTGCCACTGCCGCCAGATTAAGAAGAAAGAGCGCGCGACGCAGCATGTGTGCTACCTCCGTGGAAATAGTAGGCCCCGGCGGTCTAGGACCGTGACCGCGAGAAAGTGTTCACTTGTATTACTATCCATCAATTCTTTCGCCAGCCGCGACGATTTTCGACCCCGAAGGGGTGAAAAACAACAACACACGGCGACCGGATCTTTCGCCCCTGACGGGGCTTTGAGTAGCCCAACCCATGACTTGCGCCATGGGCTATTGTCTTTCACCCCTTCGGGGTTCGTGGACGAACGGAGTTTGCGGCTGGCCGCAATGTGGGGCAGCTTGTCAAGCTGCGCGCCGGTTGTTTACCGGCGCTATAAGCGGGTTTCCAACCCGCCGCAGGTTGACAACCTGCCCCACATGAAAAGGACATAACTGAACGGTCAATGACCTGGGACTACACCAGGCAATTCTTGGCGTAGGCCAGGCACTTCTTCACTTCGGCCACCGCGTCCGAACCCTCCGGAATCCGGTACTCCAGCTCGATGTTCGCCGGGAACTTGTACTTCTGCGTCTTGAGCAGTTGCAGGACGTCCTTCAGGGGCGTATCGCCGGTGCCCCACGGCACGTTGGCGCCGTGGTCCTTCTTGCGGTCCTTGATGTGCAGGTTGGTGATCTTGTCGTGGTGTTCCTTGATGAACGCCACGGCATCGTAATTGGCCGCCGTGAAGTGGCCGATATCCAGGTTGACGCCGTTGTACTTTCCGTAAGACAGGCCCACCGCGTAGCTTTCCAGGGTGGCGAACTGGTTGGGATCGTTGGTCGCGTCGTGCCCGTGGTAGCCCACCAGCAGCTTGTGCTTATCGGCATAGGGCGCGATGCGCTTGGACATGCTCACCGTGGTGCTGGTGGTGATTCCCTTGGCGCCCAGCCCCTTGGCCATCTGGAAGCCGAACTCGATGTCGTCGTCCTTCATGCTGTCCTGCATGTTGTAGCAAAGCAGGGTGACTTGGACGCCGGCATCGTTGAACTTCTTGGTCACCGCCTTCCAGGTCGCCGGGGTAGTGGCCAGCCGCCACTTCGCGATAGCCTCCCGCTGGGCCTGCGCGGCAGCCTGTTGCTCGGGGGTCATCGGCGCCCGGCCGCCGCCGCGCGCTCCTCGCCCCGGCGCCCCCGGAGCTGCGCCTGGCGCCGCCGCCGGAGTTGCCGCCGGCGCCGCCTCCGGAGCTGCCGCCGGCGCCGCGCCGGGTCCCCGGCCGCCTCGGCCGCCAGGACCAGCCGCGCTCGGCGCGCCCGCCAGCGCTTCGCAATGGTTCGACATCAACTCCACTTCGCCCAGCCCGATCTCGGCATATGCCTTGACGATGGCCATCGGATCGCTGGCTATGCGGTTAAAGCTGTAACTGATGGCCCCGATCCGCACCCCGCCGAACGTCGAATTGATCTTCGCCGCGCTGAAGGCCGCTGCCATGGGCAGGCCGGCCAGCGCGATCTTCCCTACGTCTCGTCTTGTATAGAGCATGATTTCTCCTGAATATTCCCTGTCCGGCCGGAGCGACGCCGGCCACCCCTGTTCGCCTCGTCTATAACTTCAATTCCCAGCCCTTACGGAACACGGGCTTCAGATACTTGTTGGCTTCGGCGTTGTTGGTGAAGCGCTGCGCCTTGGCGTCGTACTCCAGCTTGCCCTCGAAGCGGTAGGCGATGGCGCCCAGGGTAACCCATTCCGCGAAGGGCCCCGCCACGCCGAAATTGGAGCACGACGGATCGCCGCCCTTGCAGGCGCGGATCCAGTCGCGGTAATGGCCCGGCGAGCGCGGCAGAACCGGCGCCGGGAGCCTGTAGTCCGCCCACCTGGCGGCGGGCAGCAGCCACACGCCCTCCCCGCGCGCCACGGTCGCCATGTATCCCTTGTCGCCCACATACAGCGCCCCGCTGCCGGTCAGCACGCCCGGTCGCCGGCCCGCGCCCGCCGCCACGGCCGGCGGGCGCGCCCGCCGGAGCCGCGCCGCGGCCGCCGCCGGCGCCGCCAGCTCCGCCCGCGCCGCGCCGCCGCGTCCGCCCTGGCCCACCCCGCCGCCCGAACCCAGGTCCGGCCGCCCTAGCGCCGCCAGGTTGTCCGACCTCGGCAGCAGGACTTCATCCTCCAGCCCTTTCGGCCGATATAGATAAGGAAGCTCCGCGCCGTGCACGCCGTCGTACCAGTAAACCGATACCGCCGGCATGTTTCCGCGGGCCGCGAAATCATAGCGCAATACCGACCGCAGCGGGAAGGTGAACTTACTCCGCTGTTCGGCGCGAGTTACTTCCACCGCTATCGGCGATCCCAATTGCAGCGCCTGGTTCGCCGGTGCCCAGGGTGTGGATGCCCCAATCGCCCAACGAGCCGGTTCCGAAATCGTAGAACCCGCGCCAGTTGAACGGCAAATAAAAACCGCCCGGGCTGCTCGACCCGGTGGGCGCATGTTCTTTGTCCCACCCGCCGGAGGTGTACGGGCGCGCGGCCGCGCCTCCCAGCCACAGGTCCCACTCCAACCCCGTTGGCACGGGCTCCTCCGGCGGAATCGCCTGAACGCCCTGCGGCCAGCTCGGGGCGCCGGTCACCGCGTGCACCTCGGTCACATTGCCGATCTCGCCCGACCACACAATCTCGCAGGCCGTCCGGTGCGCTTCGTGCGAGTAGCCCTGGTTGCCCATCTGCGTGGCCACTCCATACTTGGCGGCCGCCTGGGCCAGCAGGCGCGCCTCCCAGGGAGTGCGCGTCAGGGGCTTCTCCACGTAGACGTGCTTTTTCCGCTCCATGCACGCGAGCGCCACCGTGGCGTGCATGTGGTCCGCCGTGGCAATCACCACGGCGTCGATGTTCTTGTCTTCCTTGTCCAGCATCTTGCGGAAGTCGGTATACTGGGTGGCCTTCTCGTAGCGCTTGAAGGTGGGACCGCCCTGCCGGGAATCCACGTCGCACAGCGCCACGATGTTCTCCGCGGCGCATCCGCGGAGGTCGTCCGCGCCCCGGCCGCCCACGCCCACGCCGGCGATGTTCAGCTTCTCGTTGAACGCCTTGTAGCCCAGCGCCTTGAGCGAGGCGACGCTGCCGAATCCCCCAGCCGGTACGGCCCCGGCCAAAAGCGTTCCATAGAAAAAGCGCCGCCGCGAAATTCCGTTTTGAGGCATGCTGAGCAATCCCTCTCTATCTAACTAATTAGTTGCTCGGGACAACAATCTATTTAAGCGCTAATCGCCGCCCGCCACAATCCCCATGGACGGGGAGGGTTCGCGACACAAAGAGTGGACGGCGACGCGATTGCCCCGCAAAAGGCACGCAATCCGAGCGTACCTGTGCGCGCAAGGCCCAGCCCATGTGGGGCCAAGCCTTCTGGCTTGCCGCCGGCTTTTCAGCCGGCGTTCTTCGCGCCGCCGCCGGACGCCGGGCAGAAGCCCGGCGGCAAGCCGAAAGGCTTGACCCCACTTCTAGTGGGCCGCGTGGGCCCCCTTCCGCCCGGCGTCTCGCAGTGGTCCGAAGAACGCCGGCCAAAAGGCCTGACCCCACATGGGCGTACGCTCGGAAACAGCTATCCTGGTAGTAGTCATGCCCAGAACCCGCCTTCCGATTGTCGCCGTAATCCTGGCGCTGGCCGGGTACGCCGCCCACGCTCAGGCTCCGCCGCCCGCGTTCGAGGTCGCCTCCATCCGCGCGGCTACCATGCCGACCCCGGCCCAGATCGCCTCCGGCCAGGCTCACCTCGGCATGGACGTGGATGCCGCCCGAGTCGATATCGGGAGCCTCTCGCTGGCGGACTTGATTCGCATCGCGTACGAAGTGAAGCCATACCAGATCCAGGGTCCGGACTGGATGTCGGCCGAGAGATTCGACGTGGCCGCCAAGCTGCCCGATGGCGCCTCCAAGGAGCAGGTTCCGCAAATGCTGCAAGCGCTGCTCGCGGAGCGGTTTCAGCTCAAGGTGCATCGCGAAAGCAAGGAGCATTCCGTGTACGCCCTGGTGGTGGGGAAGAATGGGCCGAAGCTCAAGGAAGCCGCGCCCGAGACCGATGCTCCCGCCGACCCTCCTCCGCCGGGCCGCGGCTTGGTGATCGGCATGGGACAGAATCAGATGCGCTTGAGCGGAAGGATCGACGATCCCAAGGGCATCGTGATTTCGGGCGGCCCCACCGGAAACGCCCGGATGACCATGGGACCCACTGGCGCCCCGCGCCTGGAAATCGCCAGCATGACGCTGGCCACGTTCGCCGATTTCCTGGCCCGCTTCGTGGACCGCCCGGTGGTGGATATGACGGAACTGAAAGGCAGCTACCAGATGGCGCTCGATTTTTCGCTGCAAGACCTGATGACTGCCGCCCGGACGGTTGGAGTGGCCATACCCATGGGCCGCGGAGGCGGAGACGCCGGGCGGCAGCCGGCCGACGTCGCGTCCGATCCATCCGGAGGTTCCATCTTCGCGGCCGTCCAGCAACTCGGCCTCAAGCTCGACTCGCGCAAAGCCTCCATCGACCTGATCGTGGTCGATCAGGTGCAGAAAACGCCCACCGAAAACTGAAGCCGCGACAGCCTGACTCCTTCACGCCTCAGCGCCACCGACGGCGAACTTCAGAGACACCGCACCAGATGCCTGTCAACGCCTTGGAGGTGTACGATAGGGGAACCACCCGGCTCCAACGGAGATGGTGGTCGGAATGTCTTTTACAGGAGGCTAGTTCATGAAGAACCTCTCGCGCAGGGACCTTTGGCGCCTGGTGGGCGCCGGCGCGTTCGCTGGGGCCGCCGCCGGTGGATTCCGGCTGGATGCTCAGGGGCGGCAATATCCCCCACCGGTACCCGCGACCCCCATCTATCCGTACGCCAACCGCGCCCCGGTGAGCCTGGTGAAGGGCGATAACCGGCGCAAGAACGTGCTGGACGCGCTCGTGGCCATAGACCGCGAGGTCAAGCCCGCCATGGCGCGGAAGAAGTATGTGCTGCTCAAGGTAAACAACGTCAACACGGGAAGGCAGCTCGCGGCGACGCATGTGGATGCCATCCGCGGCATCCTGGACTATGTCGCGCCCAGGTTCAAGGGGCCGGTGGTGATCGCGGAATCGAGCAGCGGCAACACCATGGAAGGCTTCGATAACTACAAGTACGCGCAAGTCATTCCCGAGTACAAGCGCCTGAATATCAAACTGGTGGACCTGAACCAGGAGCAGAAGTACGAGGTCTTCACGATTGTGGACGCCAACATCCGTCCGACCGCGGTGCGGCTGGCGACGCGGCTTCAGGATCCGGACGCCTTTATCATTTCCGCGGCCATGCTGAAGACCCACGATTCCGTGGTAGCCACCGGTTCGGTGAAGAACATGGTGATGGGCTCCCCGATTCACAATCCCCCCACCGAGACGAAGAGGTGGAGCGACAAGGGCTTGATGCATGCCGGCACCATCGGCAAGTTCAATCCCCATGCGATGAACTACAACCTCGCCATTGTGGCCAAGCACATACGGCCGTCCTGGGGCGTCGCGGTCATCGACGGCTTCGAGGGCATGGAAGGGGACGGTCCGGTCCGCGGAGATCCCGTGGTGATGCAGGTCGCGCTCGCCTCGCCGGACTACCTGGCCGGGGACCGGGTGGCCCTCGAGGTCATGGGCATCCCGGCGTACGCGGTCGGCTATCTGCAGTACGCCGCCGAGTTGGGCGTCGGCCAGTTCGATCTGGCGCAGATCGACATTCGCGGCGAAAAGCCCGAGGCGGTAAAGAAGACCTTTCGCCTGCACCAGAGCGCTAACGACCAGTTGCAGTGGCTCAACCCCCTGGTGAAACAGAGTTGATGTTCTGTCTCTGAAGTCAGGCGCTCAACCCATGGGGTCGCCGAACCGCCGGAATACAGGCGATGCTGTTCATCCGCGGCATACGCGGGATTCGCCGGCGCGTTTTCGATTGGTAACATGAATCGGGCGTTGAAGTGGGCGCGGTCGGGCGGCTAAAGGGGGCAGACGTTCTGGCTGATGTCGGGCTCAAGCCCGAGGGCAATTGGTTCCCCACCATTTCCCCATTGAATTCCCCCCTCCCCTGAAGATCGGCTGCAAACGGCGCAAGTTGGGGACTGACTCGCCGCGATCACTGCCCGCCTCACCCGGTTCGGCTCAGCTCTTTCGCGCAAAGTGCCGCTCGAACAGCGCCCGAGCCAGCTTGGCTCCTTCAGGACTCAGCGCCACCGACTTCGCCTTGCTCTTCGGGTCGGAGATGTACCCCTTGGCATACAGCCGGTCCAGCACGTCCCAATCATGGGATTTCCAAGCGCGCGCTCCCCATGCATCCTCCTCCGTTATCGTCAGACACAGCAACGCCAGTACCATTTCGTCGACTTTGTCATGATCGTAGTCCACCGCGCCACCCCCGAGCTAGAACGATGTTAGCATCGCTCAAAAACCCGGGTTTCGACGGCTAAGGGGGCCCCGGCGAGCAAGAATGCCGGCACGAATGCCGGCATGGCAGGCTGCCAGCCCGCTCTACGGCGAGAGAAGGCGCCGCACGGGCGATCCGCCCCGCAAAAGAAGCTGGGCGCAAGAATTCAACGGGGCCATCGTCCTATTGTTTAGCGAGGAGTCCTTGTGCGCCAGTTCTTCCGTTCGTTGTTGCCGTCTTTCGATCGCGACCGGCTGGGCATCCAGCGGATCAACGCCAAGCGGAGGGAATTCGCCGCTCTGAGCGATGACGAACGTCGCCATGTGGCCACCCAGACCGATGACTTACTCGAGTTCATGGCGGTAGCGGCGGTGGCCGCATCTCGGGCGCTCAAACAGGAAATGTATGATGTGCAGCTTCGCGGAGCGTTGGCCCTGGTGCGCGGCAGCATCGCGGAG
The DNA here is from genome assembly GCA_963767595.1 of Terriglobia bacterium. Taxonomy (GTDB): domain Bacteria; phylum Acidobacteriota; class Terriglobia; order Bryobacterales; family Bryobacteraceae; genus BOG-224. Next base: position 60,955 of record CAVYEK010000019.1, on the reverse strand, counting down.
ATGCAGACGGGCGAGGGGAAGACGTTAGCCGCGGTTCCGGCCGTCGCCTGGCTGGCTCGCGAACGGAAGGGCGTCCACGTAATGACCGTGAACGATTATCTTGCCCGCCGCGACGCCATGTGGATGGGTGAGATCTACCGCGCTCTGGGCTTCTCCGTGGGCTACGTGCAGCAGGGCATGTCGCCTGCCGGGCGCCGCTCCGCATACGCCTGCGACATCACCTATGCCACCGCCAACGAGATCGGCTTCGATGTGTTGCGCGACCGGCTGGCGACGGGAGCGTCCCGTGCGAGTCGGAGTTGGAGCGGCGGATTACTCTGCGTGTGATCGATGAGCTATGGGCGGACTATCTGGCGCGGCTTGAGGATTTCCGCGCAGGGATTCCGTGGCAGGCGTATGCCGCGGTTCCGGGATTCTTCGTGGGGACGGACTGGCGTGACCCGCACTTCACGTTCTTGCGGCAGATCGATGAGTGGTTCCCGGAGTTGGAGGCGGCGATACCCGAGGAAGTGGTTCGGCGGCTGGCCCAGGCTGCGGCCGGCGGCGGGGTGGATCTCCGGGACCGCGGCGCGGTTTGGACATACCTTACCACGGATCAGCCGTTCGGATCGTGGACGGAAAGGGTGATGAAGGGAGTGCGGAACAAGCTGATGGGCAGCCGCCGATGAGATAGGCAAACGAGACGTAACCGCTCCGGGGCCGAGCGCCGAGACGAGGACGGGACCGCCGCGGGCCGAAGACCAGGCATTGCCGGGCGGCGGCGGGAAGCCATAGAATGGAGGAGTTGTGGGCGCCCAAAGCATTCCGAGACCCATCACCGTTGAAGAGTACGAGCGGATTCCCGATCCGCCCGGCGGACGATATGAGCTGCATCATGGCGAGGTGGTCTTTGTGACCTACCCCGTGCACGACCATAAAGTGCTGCAACGTCGGTTGCGGAAGCTGCTGGAGGCGATGGCGGAGCCTGCCGGGTATATCGCCGATACGGAGTTCCCGTACAGGCCGTTTCCGGAAAACGAAGTATGGGGAGCGGACGTGGCCTGCATCAGCCAGAAACGCTACGATTCCATTGGCAAATGGCTCGAAGGCTCGCCGGAGTTGGTGATCGAAGTGAAGTCGCCTTCGAATACCAAAGCCGAGATGCACGATCAAGCCATGACCACGCTGGCTGGGTCGGGCGCTGTCGAGTTCTGGATCGTCGACCTCGACACCAGGACAGTGACGGTTCATGCGAAAGGCAGCGGCATGTGTGTGTACCAAGGGGATGCCCTAGTGCCTGTGCCATTGTTCGGTGGCTGCCTCTGTGTGGTGTCGGATCTGTTTGTTGGGTTCTGACTCCCTCCAGGTGTTGAGCGCGTTGATTGGATAGCGGAGTCGCCGCCTTTCCAATTCCTGTTCCGTCGCGCCTTCCCCGCCCCTACCACGGTCCCGACGCTGTCACCGGCTTGCGGCACGGAACTCCGCGCCGACGCGTTTTCGTTTGGTAACATGAATCGTGCGTTGAAGTCGGCGCGCTGCTGAGCGGCCAAAGGGGGGCTATGAACGGAGTCTCGGAGAAGGATCACGCACACGAACTTGTCGAACGGCTACCGGATTCCCAGATCGCCACCGCGGTTCGCTTCCTGGAATTCATGCTGCTCGATCCGGTCGCGCGCGCCGCGGCCACGGCCCCGCCCGACGATGAACCCGTGACAGGCCAAGACCGCCGCCGCTTTCACAGCGGGCAGTCCTGGTTTGCGCAACGCGGCGGCAGCGGTATTCCGATGGAAGACGTTCTGGCTGATGTCGGGCTCAAGCCCGAGGACTTTCCCCTCGACAAGTAGATGGCGCCCTATCGGATCGAGTGGCTCGATGAAGCCAGGGCTGACGTTCGCGCATGAGAGGCGTGCTTTAGATCGCGGGAAACTGTGGGCGTCGTTGCTGCCCCTCGCCGCTTCGGTTTCCGCGCTGCGCTGCACCGCGAGATACAATTTTGTAGATCATAGAAGCAGGGACCTATATGCCGACCGCCGAACAGAGACCGCGGGCGCTGGTAACGCCCGAGGTGTTGGCGTGGGCACGGCGGGAGGCTGGTCTCGATCCCGAGCTCGCGGCGCGCAAACTCGCGGTGAAGCCGGATCGGCTCGCCCAGTGGGAGAGCGGCGAAGATCGTCCGACTATTCCGCAACTGCTGAAACTGTCCGAAGTCTACAAGCGGAATCCGGCGGTTTTCTATCTCCCCGAGGCGCCGGGCGACGCACTTGCCGTCCACGACTTCCGGCGCTTGCCCGATGTTGGCTCCGCGGCCCTATCCCCAGGACTCCGGTACGAGATCCGGCTTGCCACAACGCGTCGCAACGTGCTTCTCAACGTAATGGGCGCGGATGAGTTAGGGACGCGCGTGCCGCGGATCCGCATCGAGAATGCGGACTCGGAGCAAGCCGCCGGCGCAATCCGCGAGCATGTGGGCATCACGCTGGCAGAGCAGAAGAGTTGGCGCCGGCCCGATGCCGGCTTTCAGACTTGGCGCGCGGCGCTCGAACGAACCGGCGTGCTGGTCTTTCAGACCACCCGCGTCGACGTGAAGGAGATGCGCGGATTCTCTCTCGTCGAGACCCGCCTCCCGGTGATCCTGCTTAACGGAGGTGATGCGCCCGCTGGCCGGACCTTCAGCTTGCTCCACGAACTGTGCCACCTCGTGCTCCGCGATGGCGGTCTTTGCTTGCCTGGCGATGAGCGGCCAGGCGAGGGCCGGGGCCACGAGGTTCTATGCAACCGGGTCGCGGGCGCGACGCTGGTTCCGGCGGATAGCCTCCTGGCTGAACCCATCGTTCGTCGGGCAGCAGGCCGCCAGGAGTGGGCGGACGAAGACCTTGCGGCGCTGGCGCGCGAGTACGCCGTCAGTCGGGAAGTGGTTCTTCGGCGCCTGCTGATCGTCGGACGAACCACCGAGCGATTTTACCGCGAGAAGCGCCGGCAGTTCGCCGCCGAGGTTGGCGCGCGGGAGGCCGCGGACGAGGGCGGGTTCGTGCCGCCGTACAGATTGGCGCTTGCCAGGATGGGGCGTCTCTACGCGAAAGGAGTGCTTGAGAGTTTTTACGAGGGGCGGGTCTCCGCTTCCGATCTCTCCAGGTATCTCGGCCTGAAGCTGAAACACCTGCCGGACTTCGAAGCCGCCGTCTTCTCTTGAGACCCCCAGGCGAATGATCGCATCGCGTGGCCTATAGCATCGACACGAGTTCTCTGATCTGGGCGTGGCGATTCGCCTATCCGCGGGACCGCTTCCCCAGCGTCTGGATGCAGATCGAGAATTTGATCGGTAGCGGCGATCTGAAGGCCAGCCCGATGGTGCTCGCGGAACTCGAACGTCAGGACGATGATCTGCATGCGTGGGCGGCGGCGAAGATTGAGCTGTTCGTTGGTCTGGACGATGAACAGCAGCAAGAGGTCCGCGCGATCATGGCCGCACATGCGGGAATCCTCCAGCCCGGCGAAGATCGAGTGAACGCCGATCCGTTCGTGATTGCGCTGGCGCGCCGGCGCGGTCTAACAGTCGTTTCCGAAGAGCGGCGCTCGGGGAACCCGAACACGCCCAGGATCCCCAACGTATGCGCGGCGCGCGGCGTCCGCTGCGTGAATCTGCTGGGCTTGATGGCCGACCTGGGTTGGACGTTTTGAGAGCGGCCCTCGTTTGGGCAGGATGCCGCAGCGAGTGCGGCGGGTTATTGCGGCGGGGAGACCGCGGGGGGGAACTGACCAATTGCCCATTTCCGTAGTCGTGTTATTCGTCCCCGTTTTCCCCCGCGCAGTTCAGGCTGGCCCGTTTTCCCCCGTTTTCCCCCCGGAGGGAAACGTCCCGTCCCCGCCGCCCTGTCCCCGCCGCCCGCCAGCGGGCCCCTTGACAAAGCCTTGTCATGGACGTCCCTGCCGCCGTCAATTCCCGGCGGGTTTCTCAAGGTGATCGACGACGATGACTTCCGTGCTTTCTACCGACCGCGCAATCGTTAAGCCGAGCCGGTCATTTAGGACGCTAGCCATCAGAGGCATGTCCGGGAATGGCGCGTCTTCTGGGGTCCATTCCAGATTGAAGTCGTAGCGGCCGGTGAGACCGGTCTTGTCTACGACTCTTTCGTGCGTCAGTGAAGTGATCACGTTGGCCAGTTCCCCCATGGTCCAGCCCTCCGCATGGACGAAGCTCGGGCCATATTCAACCCGATGAACGTTACTTTTCGACGGCGCCACCTTTAGGCCACTCTTGCCTGTCCTCAGCGTCGCCACTGGAAGGCGCTTTGAACCGCGGTGATACCGCAGACGGAATCTGTCCGCCAACAGTGCCTGGATGCCTGACCTCATGCGCGAGATCGGAGCTTTAACATCATTGGGCTCAGTGACACTCGCGAAACGCCGGGGTACGTGCTTTCGAAGGGCAAGGGCGCGCTGAAATTGAAAGACGCGGCGCAAGGCTCCACAACTGCGGGTTGCCAGTCTCTGCGTCCCAGTCTCGACGCAGAGATTCCGTACTCCACCATTCAATGCCATAACGTAACGGTCGATTCGTTTGCGCAGACGCTCCGCCGGGCGGTTTCAGGGCCTCTCGGAAATCTCCCCGTGGTGGATGCAACCGGGATCGAAGGAAGCTGGGATATTGACTTCCGGTTCGCCATGCGGCCGTCGTCGGCGGGCGGCCCGGCGGACGCCGCCATCGTCGCAGCGATGGACATGCTCGGACTGAAGCTCGAATTGGGAAAAGTCCCGCAGCCTGTCCTGGTGGTTGAGAGCGTGAATCAGCGGCCCTCGGCGAATCCGCCCGGAGTGGCCGCCAGCCTGCCTCCGCTTCCTCCGCCCCAGTTTGAAGTGGCGGCCATCAAGCCCTGCGCGGACAATTTCTCGGGGGCCCTCCGCTTCGAGGCCGGCGGCCGGGTAACCGCGATCTGCGAGCCTCTGCTCAGCTTGATCCTGCAGGCGTGGAATCTGAGCGCCTTCGAGCAATTGGCGGATCTTCCGAAACGGTTGGCGGACCGCAACACGACCAAATACAACATCAGCATCGTGGCGAAGGCGCCCGCGGGCCTCGCCGTAGATCCGCAGAGAAACCAAGACGCAAGAGATGTTCTCCACTCGATGCTGCGAACGCTTCTGACGGACCGCTACAAGATGACGGTTCATTATGAAGACCGTCCCATGGATGCCTACACGCTTGTAGCGACGAAGCCGAAACTAACCAAGGCCGATCCCGCCAACCGGACCGGATGTACGCGCCAGAACCAACAACAGCAGGGCCGGGTCCTTATGGTCCGGCTGGTTTGCCAGAACATGACAATGGCGCAGTTCGCCGAGCAAATCCCGGCGTACAAGATGGATATCTATTATCCCGTGCTGGATAGCTCCGGCATGGAGGGGGCGTGGGATTTCACGTTCAACTACGACGCGATGGCGAGTTTCTACGCACGGTATCCGCTGATCGGCGACGCGGCTTCCAGTCCCGAAGGAGAGGCTGCGGACCCATCGGGCTCCATTTCCTTTGTCAACACGATTGAGAAGCTGGGGTTGAAGTTAGAAGTACACAAGCGGCCGGAGCCGGTGCTTGTCATCGATCACATCGAGGAGAAGCCCTCCGAGAACTGATACGGAGCAGCCTGTCAAGTCCTCTTGGGAAACCGGTGACGGACGAGACGTGACCGCTTCGGGGCCGAGCGCCGAGACGAGTCTCGGCGCGGCAGACACGAGGGTCCGCGCCACGTTCCTGGATTCCGCCCCTACCAAGGCCCCGACGCCACCACCGGCTTCCTGCACGCGGCGCAAAACTCCACGCCCTTGATATCCAGCCGCTCCACCCCGTGGCTCGAGGCCATGACACATCGCCAGTCCATGCAGTGGCGCAGGCCGAAGGTGTGGCCCAGTTCGTGGGCGGCCTCTTTCACCAGGCGGGCGCGCAGCAGGTTCTCGCGGGCGGGGAGGCCGTAGAACTCATCCTTTAACCGCGCCGTCGAGACCACCGCGCAATTGCCGTCGAGTTGGGCTTCTCCGAAAACGAAGGTCAGCACCGGTACGTAGAGGTCGCAGGCCGTAACGCCCAGCACGCGCGCGCCGGGGTCCATTCCGCGTTCCAGCTTCTGGATGATGGCCGTCGAGTAGTACTGGCCGCGCCTCTCATCGCGCGCGAACGACACGTCGAACAGCTCCGGCCGGATCCGGCAGGGCGCGCGGAAGATGCGCGCCAGCGAGGCGGCCAGATGCTCGAGAAGGTTCAAACCCGGCTCCATGACGAAGCCGGATCCCGCTTCCGAACCATTGGCCAGCGGGATGAGATGAATGGGCGTCACCGCAGTCCGTAACGGCGAAGCTTATTGTAGAGGGTGGTGCGGTCTATGTCGAGAATCCGCGCCGCGCGCGAGAGATTGTGCTGCGTCTCGCGCAGAATACGTTCGATGTGAGCGCGTTCCACGTCGTCCAGGGTCTTGCCCGCGCGGGGCTCGTCGGCCTGGAACTGGAAAGAGAAATCGCCCGGCCGGATTTCCGACCCGCGCCCCACCACCAGGGCGCGCTCGACGGCGTTCTCCAGTTCGCGCACATTGCCGGGCCAATCGTGGCGCATGAGCGCCTCCAGCGCTTCGGAGGCGATCTGCGGCACCGGCCGGCTGGTGGCCATGCAGAACTTATTCAGGAAATGGTCCACCAACAGGGGGATGTCTTCGCGGCGGTCGCGCAGGGGCGGCAGATCGATGCAGAAGACGTGCAGCCGGTAGTACAGATCGGGCCGGAAGGTCCCCGACTTCACCAGCATCTCGAGGTTCTTATTGGTGGCCGCGATGCATCGGAAATCCACTTTGATCTGCTGGTTGCCGCCCACCCGCACGATCTCTTTTTCCTGCAGCACGCGCAGCAGATCGGTCTGGGTCTTGAGGCTGATGTCGCTGATTTCGTCCAGGAAGACGCTGCCGCCGTCGGCCACCTCGAACTTGCCCTTCTTGCGGTATTGGGCGCCGGTGAAGGCCCCCTTCTCGTGGCCGAACAGCTCGCTTTCGAGCAGCGTTTCGGTGAGCGCGCCGCAGTGGATGGACACCATGGGCATGTAGCGCCGCGGACCGGCGGCGTGGATGGCGCGCGCCACCACCTCCTTGCCCGTGCCGCTTTCCCCGGTGATGAGCACGGTGGCTTCCGTGGGGGCCACCATTTCGATCAGCTCCACCACCTTTTTCATGCACGGGCTCTTGCCGATCAGCTCCGTGCTGGGAAACACTTCCTGCAGGTTCTCGCGCAGCCGCGTGACCTCCCGGCGGGCGCGCTTGTGCTCCAGGGCGTTCGAGACCAGGTGCGAGAGCTCGTCCGGATCCACCGGCTTGGTGATGTAATCGTAGGCCCCGTGCTTGAGCGCCTGCACGGCGGTTTCCACCGAAGCGTACCCGGTCATGATGACCACGGTCAAGTCCGGATCGGCCTCGCGCAGGCGCGCCTGCAGCTCCATTCCGTCCATGCCCGGCATCTTGATATCGAGCAGCGCGATATCGAACTCGGCCTGTTGGATGGCTTCCAGGGCCTCCCTGGCGCCGCCCGCGGGGCGCGCCGTGTAGCCCTCGCTGGTGAACCACTTGCCCAGCGAATCGCGCACCACCAGTTCGTCGTCGACAATCAGAATCCGCCCCCGTGTTTTCAATCCCGTTGGAGCTTCCGTCACAGTCGCCATAGTATTCCCCGTCGTTGTCCCATCATCTGCTCACGCCGCTCGCGGCCACCGCCGCCACCGGCAACGCCACCGTAAACTCCGTTCCTTCCCCCGGCGTGGAACGGACCGAGATGCCGCCCGCGTGCTGCTCCACGATGCTATGCGCCACGGCCAGGCCGAGGCCCGTGCGAAGCTGGTCCTCCTTGGTGGTGAAGAAGGGATCGAAAATGCTCGGCAGCACGTCCTCCGGAATGCCGGCGCCGTTGTCTTTCACCCGCACCAGGCATTGTTCGGAGGAAGCGTCGAATTCCGTGGAAACCTCCAGCCGCCCGCCCTTGGGCATGGCTTCGGAGGCATTGACCATCAACACCAGGATCACCTGCTGGATCTGGTTGGCGTCGCAGTGCGCGGGCGGCAGATCCTCCGCCAGGCGTTCCACCAGCTCTATGGACTGCATGTCCAGCTTGTGCTTCACCAGCAGGATGGCGCGGCGCGCCACGGCGTTCAAGTCGCCCGGCTCGCGGTTGCTGGGGACCTGGCGCGAGAACGTCAGCAGGTTTTTCACCAGGTCGCCGCACCGCTTGCTTTCGCGCTCGATGGTCTGGAGCTGCTCGGCCAGCTCGTCGCGGCCCGGAACATCCAGCTTGAGCAGGGCGCGCAGCACCAGCCGCGCGTAGGTCAAAATCCCGAACAGCGGGTTGTTGATCTCATGCGCCACGGTGGCGGCCAGCTTGCCTATGGAGGCCATTTTCTCGGCGCTCAGCAGGGTCTTGTACACGCGCTCGAGCTCGGCGGTCTTGCGGCGAACCTGCTCCTCGATCTTGGCCTGCACGCCCCCCACTTCAGCGGTCATCTTGTTGAAAGAGGCCGCCAGGTCGCCCAGCTCGTCCTCGGAATGCACCGGCAGCCGGTAGGCCAGGTCGCCGCCCGCCACGCGATGGGTTCCATCGATGAGCTCCTTGACCGGGCGGTACACCACCACCCACATGAACAGCATGGCGGCGCCGCACCCGAACACGATGGCCCCCGCCAGGAACCAGGTGAGCGCGCGCTGCTGCGCCTGCATCTGGGCATCCACCTCGGCCATGGAAAGGTGCGCATCCACAATGCCGAGCACGCGCTGGCCGGCGGGGTGCGCGTGGCAGGCGGCGCTCGAGCAATCCGGAGAATTGTAAATGGCGCGCATCACCCCCAACATGCGCACCCCGCCTTCGGTGAACTCGCGCGCGCGTACGGCGCCGGCGGGCTTATCGAGCGGGGGAACCTGGGCGTGGCACTGAATGCAGCCCTCGCCGGTCTTGTTCACCACTTGCCCGGTCTCCGCGGCCCTGTTCGAGAGCGTGATGCGGCCGTCCTTGTTGAAGATCCGGATGCGCCGGATGCCCGGCTCGCTGCCCAGCTCCTGGACGATGTTCACCAGCGCGTCGCGGTCGTTGTGCAGCATCTCATAGCGCGTGCTGCGCAGAATCACGTCGGTGATTTGCGCGGCCGTCTGCTCCACCATGCCGCGCGAGTGCGCACGCTCCATCCTCAGGTTGATGACCCCGAACAAAGAAAAAAACGCCGCCGTGCTGGCGATGACGCACACCGCGAGCTTGGCGGCCAGGCCGAACCGGAATTTCGTGCGGAAACTCATCCAATTGCGACTGGGTCTTCCTCCGTTTCCCCCACTTCCGAAGGCGCCGCCTCATGCGACTGCGCTTCGAAAACGGGGAAGTACTGGGCGATGACGCGGAACGTGGCGAAGCCCGCGGCCACGATCGAAAGCGTGACGGCCACCTCGCTCCACTTTGGAATGTAGTGCGTTCCGGACCCGGCCTCCAAGCCCGTGGTTCCGGTGTTCAGCCGGTTGGCGATGACTCCGAACACCACCATGACCGCGCAGGCGTACAGCGCGCCGGGGCGCAGCCGGATGCGCCTCTGGTACAGCAGAATGGTGGGAACCAGCAGAAGGCCGATCTCCAGCAGGAACAGCCACGTCTCCATGCGGTTCCGCAAGAGCAGGCGCAGGGCGTCGCGATGGCCCAGGTCGAGCAACCGGATCCACAGGTAAACCGACAGGATCACCGCCAGAACGCGCGCCAGGCTGGCCAGCAGCGGAAGCTCCAGCGCCCGTCCGAAAGCACGGCTGCTGTGCCAGGATTCGAAGATCGTCATGGCGATTCCCACCGCGATGGCCGAAATGTAGAACAACAGCGGCAACAGGGGGGTGTACCACAGGGGGTACAGCTTTTCCGGCATGATCAGGAACAGCGAGCCGAGCGAGCTCTGGTGCAGCGTGGAAAGGAGCACGCCGAGAATCATCAGCGGCACCGAGATTCTGTGGATCCACTCGTTCGGCTTATACAGGCCGAACCGCTCGAACACCATGGGCAGGAATTCGAGGAACAGCACGGTGGTGTACAGCGTCACGCACCAGGCCACTTCGAACATCACCGAGTGCGGATTCCACATCACCAGCGGATGCCACAAGCGGTCCGGCCGGCCCAGATCGTACAGCAGCCCGACCACCACCAGGATGTAGCCGAGGAACGCGGTCAGGATGGCGGGCCGCAACACCGGCTTGTAGTTCTCCAGGTTGAAGATGTGGACGGTGGCCACCAGGGTGAAGCCGCCCGCCGCCAGGGCCACGCCGCACATGACGTCGAAGCCGATCCAGATTCCCCACGGGAACTTGTCGCTGAGGTTGGTGGAGCCCCCAGGCCGTAGAACACGCGCAGATAGGTGGCGTACAGGCCGCTCAGCATGATGGCCGCGAAGATGGCGCGCCAGACGGTGATCTTCGGGAACCTCACCTTCATTTCCGCTTGCCCTCCACCGCGGCCACCTCCGCGCGCCGGTTGGTGATCCACCAGATGCCGCCCAGCAGGACCGCGCCCGTGGAAACGACGTCGGGCAGCAGTTCCAGCACCCGCCAGGTGGTTTCCGGCAGCGGCTCCTGGGGCACGCCGGTGCGCAGCCCGATCTGCTCGAACGGCACGGCCGAGAGGAAGAACACCGAGGTTCCGCCGACTTCCTTGAGCCCGTAGATCTTCTGGTAGTACTGGTCCGGCTTTTCCGCCAGGCGTTTGCGCGCTTCCGCCATCAACTCGTCGCGGTCGCCGTTCATGGTGGCCCCCACCGGGCAGGCTTCCGCGCAGGCCGTGATCTTGCCCTTGCTCTGGCGCTCGTAACACATGTCGCACTTGCGCATGCGGGGCAGGCGCTTGTCCCACTCATAGGTCGGCACCTGGAACGGGCACGCCTGCATGCAGTAGCGGCAGCCCATGCATTTGTCGGCGTCGTAGGTCACCGGGCCGAGCGCCGTCTTTTGCAGCGCGCCCACCGGGCAAACCGAAGCGCAGGCCGGCTGCACGCAGTTCATGCACAAACGCCGGCAGAACTTGTCCCCGTGCGTCTCCACCGCCGTGAGCTTGTGGGCCGAGATCTTCTCCTCGGCGGCGATTTTGTCGTCGTAGGGGAGGCCCCAACGCTCGGCGCAAGCTCCTTCGCAAGCCCTGCAACCGATGCAGAGGGTGCTGTCGTATAGGATCGCCTTCGACATTAATTGACCCTCATATCCTTTTTACCAGATTTCGCGGTCCATGTGTAGCAAAAACTAACAACTTCTCTAGGCCGTGAGGAAGAACTCACCGGTTACGCGCTTCCAGTTGGCATCCGGCAGGGCCGCCAGCAGGTCTTCCGCCGGGCGTCCGCCGTCCGCCGCCACCGCGCCCGCCAGCGCCGGCTGCAGCGAATACAGCCGTTCCACGGCTTCCCGCATCCATTCCCGAACCAGCCCTTTGGGTACCAGATTGCGCGTGGTGCTCTCTTCGTCCGGAACATGTACCGTCAAAAGCCAGGCTTTCCCGTAGGGGTCCTGTGCGCAGCAGTGCGGGGTTGTTCAACACCTCGCTGTTGATTTCCAGAACTTCGCCTTCGGTGGGCGACACCATTTCGGTCTTTTCGCCGTCACGGAAGAACGCCAGGACTTTCTGGCCCTGCCGAATCCATTGCCCGGGCTTGGGCAGCTCGATCTTCTCCACCTTGCCGACCAGCGCGGCGGCGAATTCATCCGCGCCTACGCGTACCACGTTCTTGCGCTCACGCATCAGCCAGCCATGCCCGGAGTGGTAGGAAACGCTCTCGGGAGTGAGGAAACCGTCGACATAGTCGCCGCCGAAACGTGGCCGGGACCGGTTTGGACGCTTCCAGCCGGAACAGTAGCCATCACCTTGTTCTTGTGCAGGAAGTAATCCAGAACGATGAAAACCAGGAAAAACGCCAACACCAGGATAACCGTCATTGTCGTGTACCAACCTTTCGCTCTGTACTAATGCACGGGGTGGGCCAAACATCGGTGTTTTTTGCCTTTTTATCTGTTGTGATTTCATACAGATACAGCAGGGCAGTTTCTGAGCTGGAAGGTGCTGTAGAAGTTCTCAACACCACATCCGTTGAAAAACGCTATAGGCCGATAGAAACAAAGGGAGTTGACCCTGCTACCGTAATTATCTACATGCCTGTCTTGGAACTCCACACATTCGGGCGTGCCAGGGGTGCGTTGCGCGAGTGACCGTAGGGGCCCGGGCCTGCCCGGCCCGGTTCGATGACGGTTGCCACGCAGGAACGCCGGACACGACCCGCTGGACCCCGGCCTCATTCACGCCGGTCCGGCGCCCTACGCCAGCTTCGCCTTCACCAGCCCCGGCGGCCTGATCGACGGCCATATCCGTGGAGCGTCTGGTCTTGCGCTCCACCAGCTCCACCTTGCCGCTCGGCCAGCTTCTTGCCCACCACGACGCGGCACGGCACGCCGATCAGGTCGGCGTCCTTGAACTTCACGCCGGGGCGCTCGTCGCGGTCGTCGAGCAGGGCGTCCAGGCCCAGCGCCAGGCAGCTCTCGTAGATCGTCGCGCGCCGCCTCCATCTGCGCCGCGTCGGAGTTGTTGGCCGGCGTGATCACCACCTGGAACGGCGCGATGGACGGCGGCAGCACCATGCCGTCCTTGTCGTGGTACAGCTCGATGGCGCAGCGTCAGGATGCGCTCGATGCCGATGCCGTAGGAGCCCATGATGGGCGTCACTTCCTTGCCCTCGGCGTTCAGCACGCGCAGGCCCATGGAGTTCGGAGTACTTGTAGCCGAGCTTGAAAATGTGGCCGATCTCGACGGTCTTGACGCACCTCAGCGGCCGCCGCAGCGCGGGCAGCGCGTCGCCCGCCGCCACCTGGCGCAGGTCGTGAAACTCGGCCTGGAAATCTTCGCCCAGGGTCACGTGGCGCAGGTGGTAGTCGTCCTTGTTGGCGCCGGCGATCATGTTGCGCCGGCCCGCCAGCGCCTGGTCGGCCAGGATGCGCATGTTCTTCACGCCCACCGGGCCCAGCGAGCCGGCTTCCGCGCCGAACCACTCGACGATCTCCTCCGGATGCGCGGGGCGGAACTCCGGATCGCTGGCCACGGCTGCCGAACTTGGTCTCGCTCAGCTGATGATCGCCGCGCACCAGCACCAGCACCGGCTGGCCGTCGGCCACCAGCACCAGGCTCTTCATCTGCGAGGTCTCGGGCAGGCCGGTGAACTCGGCCACCTCGGCGATGGTCTTGCGGCCGGGCGTGTGGAACTCCTCGGGCGCGAGATCGCCTTCGGGATCGGGCCGGCGCCGGCGCCGCGGGCGTCGGCCACGGCCTTCTCCAGGTTGGCCGCGTAGCCGCAGCTCGGGCACACGCGCCACCAAGTCCTCGCCGGCGTCGGACTCCACCATGAACTCGTGCGACTGGCTGCCGCCCATGGCGCCGGAGTGCGCCTCCACCGGCGGTGTACTCGCAGCCCGCAGCGGTCGAAGATGCGGCAGTAGGCCTGGTAGTGCTTCTCGTAGGCGGCGTCCAGGCCCGCCTGGTCCATGTCGAAGGTGTAGGAGTCCTTCATGATGAACTGGCGCACGCGCAGCAGGCCGGACTTGGGGCGCGGCTCGTCGCGGAACTTGGTCTGGATCTGGTACCAGATCTGCGGAAGCTGCTTGTAGCTGCGCAGCTCGCCGCGCGCGATCGACGGTCATGACCTCTTCGTGCGTCATGCCCAGGCACAGGTCGCGCCCGAAGCGGTCCTTGAGCCGGAACATGTTGTCGCCCATGATGTCCCAGCGGCCCGACTCCTGCCAGACCTCGGCCGGGTTGCAGCGCCGGCAGCAGACATCTCCTGCGCGCCGATGGCGTCCATCTCCTCGCGCACGATCTGCTGGATCTTGAGCAGCGAGCGCTGCGCCAGAAACAGGTAGCTGTAAATGCCGGCGGAGAGCTGGCGGATGTAGCCGGCGCGCAACAGCAGCTGGTGGCTGGCGACCTCGGCTTCGGCGGGTTCTCCCGCAGGGTGGGGATGAACAAGCTTGCTCCAGAGCATAGGAGGTTCCGTAGGGGAGAAAGCGGGAGCTGAAGCCAGCATCGACCGATTCTAGCATGTTAAAATTAGGCTTCTCCCCTTATGAGAATCGCGATCGGCGCGGACCATGCCGGTTTTGTCCTGAAAGAGACAGCTGCGCGCAGCGCTGGCAGCAGGAGGGCCACGAAGTAGTGGATTTCGGCACGCGATTCGCCGGAATCCTGCGACTATCCCGGATTTCGCCGCGCCGGTGGCGCGCGACGTGGCCGCGGGCCGCGCCGACCGCGGCATCCTGGTCTGCTCCACCGGCATCGGCATGGCCATCGCCGCCAACAAAATCGCGGGCGTGCGCGCGGCGCTCGGCACGATCCGCGGACGAAGTGCGGCTGACGCGCGAGCACAACGACGCCAACGTGCTGACCCTCGGCGCCAAGTATCTGGACGAAGACCGCGCGCGGACGCCTGGTGGACGTCTTTCTCGACACCGCATTCGCCGGCGGCCGGCACGCGCGGCGGGTGGCGAAGATCGCGGCCATGGAGCAGGACGAACCGCCGCGGCAGGATCGCCGCGAAGGTACGCAATTATGAACGCAGCAGGAACGGATGGCGCGGCCCCTGGCCGAAGTCGATCCAGAAGTCTACGAGGCCATCCGGCAGCGAGGTGGAGCGGCAGCACTCGCGACTCGAGCTGATCGCCAGCGAGAATTTCACCTCCGAAGCGGTGCTCGAAGCCACCGGCAGCGTCTTCACCAACAAGTACGCCGAAGGCTATCCCGGGCAAGCGCTACTACGGCGGCTGCGAGTTCACCGACGTCGTGGAGAACCTGGCCCGCGAGCGCGCCAAGAAGCTCTTCGGCGCCGAGCACGCCAACGTGCAGCCGCACTCCGGCTCGCAGGCCAACCAGGCCGCCTACGCCGCCGTTCTCTCAGCCGGGCGACACCGTCATGGGCCTGAACCTGGCGCACGGCGGCCACCTCACGCACGGCCACCCGCTCAACTTCTCGGGCAAGACCTACAACATCGTCCCCTACGGCGTGCGCCGGGAGGACGAGCGCATCGACTACGACGAACTGGCGCGCCTGGCCGCACGAGCACAAGCCCAAGATGATCATCGCCGGCGGCAGCGCCTACCCGCGCATCATCGATTTCGCGCCGCTTCCGCGAGATCGCCGACGCCGTGGGCGCGGTGTTCCTGGTGGACATGGCGCACTTCTCCGGGCCTGGTGGCGGCGGGCCTGCATCCCAACCCGTGCGAGTACGCCGACATCGTGACCTCCACCACCCACAAGACCCTGCGCGGCCCGCGCGCGGGCCTGATCCTGGCCAAGGAGAAGTACGGCCCGGCCATCGACAAGTCGGTCTTCCCCGGCATGCAGGGCGGGCCGCTGGTGCACGTCGTCGCGGCCAAGGCGGTCTGCTTCCTGGAAGCCATGCAGCCGGAGTTCGTGGAATACCAGAAGCAGGTGCTGGCCAACGCCGCGGCGCTGGCCGAAGCGCTGGCCGAGGCCGGCTTCCGCGTGGTCTCCGGCGGCACCGATACGCACCTGATGCTGCTGGACGTGTTCTCCAAAGGCATTCGCGGCAAGGAAGCCGAGCAGGCGCTCGACCAGGCCCGCATCACGGTCAACAAGAACGCCATTCCGTTCGACGTGAACCCGCCGCTGAACCCCAGCGGCATCCGGCTGGGCTCGCCGGCCGTCACCACGCGCGGCTTCCGCGAGGCGGAGATGCGCGAAGTCGGCGCGCTGATCGCCGAGGTGCTGAACCACATCGCCGACGAGGAGACGCTCGCCGCGGTGCGCGCGACGCGTCGGCGCTCTCACCGCGCGGTTCCCGCTGTACCCCTGGAAGCTCGACCCCGTTCGAGCTGAGCGCGCTGAATGGCGCTGCACATCGTCATCGACGCCCGGCGCATCCGGGACTTCGGCATCGGCACCTACATCCGCAGCCTGGTGCATGCGCTGGCGCCATCGATCGCGAAGAACCACTACACCCTGGTCAGCGCGCCGGCGCGACGCGCGCACGCTGGCCGGCCTGCCGCCGAACTTCGACATCCGCGGTCTACGCGCGCAGGGACACGCGACTTGCTCGACCACGTCGCCTTCCCCCTCTTCCTGCGCGGGCTCCGCGCCGGACCTGGTGCACATCCCCCTGAACCGCGTGCCGCTGCTGATGCCGCGGCCCTACGTGGTGACCATCCACGACATGGCCAGCCTGCTTTCCCGGAAGACGAGCTCCGACTGCCGCATGCAGTTCCGGCGCTTCCGCTTCCGGCGCGGCCTGGAGCGGGCCGACGCGCGTCATCGCGGTCTCCGACGCCACCCAGCGCGACGTGGAGAACCTGCTGGGCGTGCCGCCGCAACCGCATCCGCCAGAGTCTACAACGCGCCCGATCCCGGGCTTCCTGCGCGGATGCGCACGCCACCGGCGCCGGAAGAGCCGGCGGCGCATCATGGAGCGCTACCAGATCAACTACCCGTTCCTGCTGTACGCCGGCAACATCCGGCCGCACAAGAACGTGCCGCGCCTGGTGGAGGCCTTCGCCGTGCTGCGCGGGCAACTCGCCGCCCACCCGGTCTACAAGGACCTGCGGCTGGTCATCATCGGCGACACCATTTCGCAGTATCCGGCGGTGCGCCAGGCGGTGATCAAGAGCCGCGTGGAGCAGTCGGTCCGGTTCCTGGGCTTTGTGCCCGTTCGATACGCTGCGCTGCTTCTACGAATCCGCGGCGGCGTTCGTGTTCCCTTCGCGCTACGAGGGCTTCGGGCTGCCGCCGCTGGAGGCCATGGCCTGCGGCACGCCGGTGGTGACCTCCAACGTCAGTTCCCTGCCGGAGGTGGTGGGCGACGCCGCCGTGCTGGTGAATCCCGAGAACGTGTTCGATATCGCCCGCGGCATCCGCGACGTGCTGCTCGACGAGCCGCTGCGCGCCGAGCCTGATCCGCCGGGGCCGCGAGCAGGCCGCGCGCTTCAGTTGGGAGCGCACCGCCCGCCAGGTGCTGGAGATCTACCGGGAGGCGGCGTCCCGCGACTGAGGCTGTGCCAGGGGCCCGGTGGGACAGACCATCGGTTTTCGTGGCCTGTCAGGCCCGGTGGGCCTCCTCGATCTCCGCTCTCGGTTCTCTTTTTGACTTTTCCCGCGTTTTCCGGTAACTGGTTTATATGCCCGAGGGCCCGGTGGGACAGACCATCGGTTTTCGTGGCCTGTCAGGCCCGGTGGGCCTCCTCGATCTCCGCTCTCGGTTCTCTTTTTGACTTTTCCCGCGTTTTCCGGTAACTGGTTTATATGCCCGAGGGCCCGGTGGGACAGACCATCGGTTTTCGTGGTCTGTCAGGCCCGGTGGGCCTCCTCGATCTCCGCTTTCGGTTCTCTTTTTGACTTTTCCCGCGTTTTCCGGTAACTGGTTTATATGCCCGAGGGCTCGCACCGGTTCCAGGTCGGCTCGATTTACTGCACGGTTCTGGCGGACGGGTACTTCTCCTGTCCGTCGCTCTGGTTCTTCCCCAACGCCGGCCGTGACCGCCTCGCGCGCGCCCTGGCGGAACGCCGCCTTCCTCCGGAAACCATACTCAGCCCCTATACCTGTCTGCTCATCGAAACGGGGCGGAGCGTCGTCCTGGTGGACGCGGGCGCGGGCGAATCGTCGGGCGCCACCGGAGCGGTTGTGGCGCGCCTCGAAATGGAAGGCATCCGGCCCCGCCATGTGGACACGGTGATTCTGACGCACGCGCACCCCGACCACATCGGCGGCGCCGTGGATGCGCGCGGGCGGCCCGCCTTCCCTAACGCCCGCTATATTCTCGCCGAACGCGAACTGGAGTTCTGGACCAACCCGCGAGCCGATCTGAGCGGACTGCGCGTTCCGGAAGAGGTCGGAAAATCCATCGCCGCCACTGCCCGGCGCCGCCTGGGGGAGCTGCGCTTGCATCTAGAACCGGCCGACGGCCAAATCGAGGTTTGCCCGGGCGTCGCGGCGCTTCCCGCCCCCGGCCATACCCCGGGACACCTGGCCGTCCTGATTTCCTCCGACGGGCAGCGCCTGCTCAACCTGGGCGACGCGGCCGTGCATCCGCTGCACCTCGAGCACCCGGAATGGGAGAACGGGTTCGATCTCGCCGCCGAGACGGCCTCCGCCACGCGCGGCGGCCTCCTCGATCGCGCCGTCGCCGAGAACATGCGGGTCATGGCTTTCCATTTCCCGTTCCCCAGCGTGGGCCGCGTAGCCGCACGCCCGGAGGGCGGGTGGAGCTGGACCCCCGGATGGTAGGCGTGTGGGGCAGGCGCTGCATTTTGGTCGGGTCAGGCGTGGGTCAGAGGTGGGACAGACGATCGGTTTTTGTCGTCTGTCACCCGGCCCGTAGACAGTGAATCTCCTCTGGAATCCAGTGAGGAGGTGTCCGCGGGTGAAGACCGTCGTGGCTTAGCGAGGCGTGACATGACAGGCCACGAAAGGCGATGGCCTGTCCCACTCGATGGTCTCTCCCACCCGCCGCCGCTGCGCACGCCCGCGCAAGAAATGCCAGGACGTGAAGGACGGTAGGCGTAACGGCGCCAGCGGGCAGCCTGCCCCTGGTACAATCGGATCAAGCAGCCCAGAGAGACTCCATGCGCCGAAATACGCTTGTTGCGATACCCGTTGCCGCCCTCGCTGTCCATGGCGGCGTTCTCCCAGACCTCCGCCCCGGCCTGCCGAAAAGTGACCTCCGTCGAAGGCATCACCGAGTACTCTTTTCCCAACGGCCTGCGCGTGCTGCTGTTCCCCGACCCTTCCAAGCCCAAGGTCACGGTGAACATCACCTACCTGGTGGGCTCGCGCTACGAGGGCTACGGCGAAACCGGCATGGCGCACCTGCTGGAACACATGCTGTTCCTGCAGACCAGGACGCGGACCAACATCAAGAAGGAACTGACCGACCACGGCGCCGACATCAACGGCACGACCTCCGTTCGACCGCACCAACTACTTCGAGACCCTCCCCGCCACGCGACGAGAACCTGCGCTGGGCGCTGGATCTCGAAGCCGACCGCATGGTCAACACGCGCATGCGAAAAGGCCATCCTGGACAAGGAAATGACGGTGGTGCGCAACGAGTTCGAGATGGGCGAGAACAGCCCGCCGCGCGTCCTGTTCGAGCGCATCGCTCGACGACCGCCTACACGTGGCACAACTACGGCCAGTCGACCGATCGGCTCGCGCTCCGACATCGAGAACGTGCCCATCGACCGGCTGGCGGCTTTCTACCGCAAGTACTACCAGCCCGATAACGCCGTGCTGACCGTCGCGGGCAAGTTCGACGAAGCCAAAACGCTGGCCTGGATCGCGCAATTGTTCGGACCCATTCCGCGCCCGCAGCGCAAGCTGGCCCCCACCTACACCGTCGAGCCCGCGCAGGACGGCGAGCGCTCGGTCACCTTGCGGCGCGTGGGAGACGTCCAGGAGGTCATGGCGGCGTACCACATCCCCGCCGCCGCGCACCCCGACGCGGACGCGCTGGAGGTGCTGGCCGGCGTATGGGGCGACGAGCCCTCGGGCCGCCTTTACAAGGCGCTGGTGGAAAGCAAAAAGGCCGTTTCGGTGGGCGTCAATACCCTTTCGCTGCACGACCCCGGCATCCTGATGGCCGCCGTCACTCTTCGCCAGGAGCAGAACCTGGACGAAGCCCGCGCGATCCTGATCGAGGACCATCGAGGGCATGGCCGGCTCGCCTCCTACGAAGGAGGAGGTCGAGCGCGAAAAGACGCGGCTCCTGAAAGATATCGATCTGGAAATGACGGACACGGAGGGGATCGCTCTGGCGCTCAGCGAGGCGCTCGGGGACGGAGACTGGCGCCTGCTGTTCCTCAGCCGCGACCGCATTAAGAACGTCACCGAACAGGACGTGGCGCGCGTGGCCGGCCTGTACTTCAAGCCCTCTAACCGCACCATCGCCGAGTTTCTGCCGGATAAGAATCCGGACCGCGCCGAGATGCCCAAGACCCCCGACCTGGCGGCCCTGTTCAAGGATTTCAAGGGCGGCGCGGCCATTTCCGCCGGCGAGGTTTTCGATCCCACGCCCGCCAATATCGAGAAGCGCCTCGTGCGATCCAGGCTGGCCAGCGGCATGAACCTGGTCCTGCTGCGCAAGCAGACGCGCGGCGGCGCGGTGGTGGCGCACATCACCATGCGCTTCGGCGACGAAAAGTCGCTGTTCGAAAAGTCCATGGCGGCCGAAGTCACCGCCCCCATGCTCATGCGGGGGACCAAGAACAAAACGCGCCAGCAGATCGAAGACGAGATGGACAAGCTCAAGGCGCAGATCTCCATGGACGGCGGCCCCAACAGCGTAACCGCCGTGTTGCAGACGGTGGAGGCGAACTTCGCCGGCGCGCTGCGCCTGGTTGCGGAGATGCTCCGCGAGCCGTCGTTTCCGCAATCGGAATTCGATGAACTGCGCCAGGAATGGGTCGCCGAAATCGAACAGACCCGCACCGATCCGCAATCCCTCGCGGGTACGGATTTCCAGCGGCGGCTGACCCTCTACCCGCGCGGCGATGTGCGCTATGTCGCCACGGCCGAAGAGCAGATCGAGGACCTCAAGAAGCTCACCCTCGACGACGTCCGCAAGTTCTACTCGCAGTTTTACGGCGCGTCCAATTCCCAGTTCGTGGCGGCCGGCCAGTTCGACGCCGGGCAGATTCAGAAGCTCGCCGCGGAGTTGTATGGCGGATGGAACAGCCCGGCTCCGTTCCAGCGCATCACCAACCTCTATCAGAAGAATGCGCCGACCGATTTCAAGATCGAGACGCCCGATAAAGAGATGGCGTTTCTGGTGGACGGCATGCGCGTGAAGATGTCCGACGAGGACCCCGAGTATCCGGCCATGTTGCTGGCGAACTACATATTCGGCGGGGCTTTCTCTTCGCGCCTGGAGAGGCGCATTCGCGACAAGGAAGGCATGAGCTATGGGATATCTTCGGGCGTCCAGGTCCCGGCCAAGAACGATGGCGCCATGTTCGTGGCCAGCGCGCGATGCGCGCCGCAGAATGCGCCCAAGGTGGAGGCCAGCTTCAAGGAGGAGTTGGCGCGCGCCTTGAAGGACGGCTTCACGGCGGCGGAGTTGGCCGACGCCAAGAAGGCCTGGCTCCAGGAGCGCGCCGTGGCCCGCGCGGACGACGGCTCGCTGGCGGCTACGCTGGCCGGCCGCGAGTATTTTGGCCGCACCATGATGTTCGACCAGGCTCTTGAGGGTAAGGTCGCCGCGCTCACCCCCGAACAGGTATCCGCCGCTTTTCGCCGAATCGATTCCTCCGCGCTGGTGACCGTGAAGGCCGGCGATTTCAAGAAAGCCGGCGTTTATCGCTAGTGGGGCATGCTTTAGCTTGCCCATGACCAATCTGGAGTAGGGGCGCCCTCGGAAATCGGCCATTTCTCGCCAAATGAGAGAACGCCCCATTCCCACTCACACCCCCTCCACTTCGCGCACGCTAGAATCTTGACATGGCGCTCACTGAGAGGTGCGATCACATGCCCTGGCCGCCGCGCGAAGCACCGGCCCGGAGACGCATACCGAACGGGCTGCGATGGGGGTTCCTGGCGGCATTCTGCGCGGCAGCCTCGCTGCCGGCGGCGGCCGCCCCCCAGCAGGGCCCCCGGCCCGCCACGGCGGCTCAGGCGGGCCAATCGGGCGGCGATATTCCCACGAGTTTCACCGTCCCCACCGCCGGCTACGATTACGTCAAGCGCGAGGTGATGATCCCCATGCGCGACGGCGTGAAGCTGCACACCGTGATCGTCGTGCCCAAGGGAGCCGAAAGCGCGCCGATGCTGCTGACCCGCACGCCTTATAACGCCTCCAAGCGCGCCGCGCGCAACGACAGCCCGCACATGCTCGCCGAGTTGCCGCAGGGCGACGAAGTGTTCGTGGCGGACGGCTACATCCGCGTGTTCCAGGACGTGCGCGGCAAGTACAAATCGGAAGGCGACTATGTGATGACGCGCCCCGTGCGCGGCCCGCTGAACCCCACCGCCACCGACCACGCGACCGACGCCTACGACACCATCGACTGGCTGGTGAAGAACACGCCGGAATCGAACGGCCGCGTGGGCATGATCGGCTCGTCGTACGAGGGCTTCACCGTGGTGATGGCGCTGCTCGAGCCGCACCCGGCGCTGAAGGTGGCCGCGCCGGAAAGCCCCATGGTGGATGGCTGGATGGGCGACGACTGGTTCCACTACGGCGCCTTCCGCCAGACCAACCTCGACTACTCCTCCTACCAGACCACCCAGAAGGACGAGGGCGAGGCCGTCGCGCGCGACGCCTACGACGACTACGAGGCCTTCCGCCGGGCCGGTTCGGCCGGCGACTACGCGCGGGCGCACGGTCTGGACCAATTGCCGTGGGCGCTGCGAATGATGGAGCATCCCGCCTACGACGCGTTCTGGCAGGGCCAGGCGCTCGACAAACTGGTGGCCCAGCGTCCGTCGACGGTGCCCACCATGTGGGTTCAGGGCCTGTGGGACCAGGAGGACATGTGGGGCGCGATTCACTGCTACCTGGCGCTGAAGGCCAAGGGGCAGGCGGATCACAACTACCTGGTGATGGGTCCGTGGCGGCACAGCCAGGTGAACTACGACGGCTACAATCTCGGGCCGTTGAAGTGGGAGGGCGACACCGCCCTGCAATTCCGCCGCGATGTGCTGAAGCCGTTCTTCGATCAGTACCTGAAGACCGGCGCGCCCAAAGCCGAGACGCCGCCCGTGTTCATCTACAACACCGGCGAGAACCACTGGGACCGTCTCAAGAGCTGGCCGCTGGCCTGCGAGGCAGGGTTGCGCCGCGCCCATGAAGCCGCTCTATCTGCAGGCCGCCTTCGGCCTGGGATTCGACAAGCCGTCCGGCGCGGGACGCCGCCGCGGACGTCTACGTCTCCGACCCCGCCAAGCCCGTGCCCTACATGCCGCGGCCGGTGCGCTTCTCCGACTCCGACCGCTGGACAGCAGTGGCTGGTCACCGACCAGCGCGCGGTGGCCGACCGGACCGACGTGCTGACCTACCAGACGCCCGTGCTGACCGCGCCGGTGCGCATCGGCGGCGCGCCCGTCGCCGACCTGTTCGCCTCCACCAGCGGCACGGACTCCGACTGGGTGGTGAAGCTGATCGACGTCTTTCCCGACGAGGTTCCCAGCCAGCCGGAGATGGGCGGCTATCAACTGGCGGTCTCGATGGACATCTTCCGCGGCCGCTACCGCGAGAGCTTCGAGCACCCGTCGGCCATCCCGGCCGGCCAGCCGCAGCGCTATCGTTTCGTGCTTCCGACCACCAACCACGTCTTCCTGCCGGGCCACCGGATCATGGTGCAGATCCAGTCGAGCTGGTTCCCGCTCTACGATCGCAACCCGCAGACCTACGTCGACGAACATCTTTTTCGCCAAGCCGGCGGACTACGTGAAGGCGACGCAGTCCGTCTTTCGCTCCGCCGCGCAGCCCAGTGCCGTGTGGCTGCCCGTGGCGCCATAGAGCGCCCGGATCTCGGACCGGTGGGACAGGCGCTTCCGCCTGTCAATCCGAGCGAAGCTCGGACTGGGTAAAGCAGTGCCTCGCCCGTGTAGGGGCCGGGCATGCCCGGCCCGGAGCTTTGAGCAATGAATCAGACGCTCGCGGCGCTAGCGCACTTCAATGGCGCGTACGATGATGCCGCGCTCGCGCCCGTCCTGCGCGGTGGGTCTCCAGGGCATGATCGAGCTCGAACTCCACGGTTCCGGCATCCGCATGGAACGTGAAATCGTGATTTCCCGGGCGCGGGAAGACGCGGCGCAGGATAGGGACGCCGTTCGAAGCCGCGGTAAGCGCCACCGGGGCCGGCAGAAAATCGGGCGCGGTGAGGCGCAGCGTGACGGTTCCGGTTTCTTCGAGGGCCATGGAAAAGCGGCGCGCGGTCCAGCGCCACGCCTGGTTTTCGAGCTTGTGCCAGCCGGCCAGCAATTGCGTGCGCCGCATCTCGGGGAAGGCGCGGCTGCGCAGCAGGCAGAAGACGCGGAGGTCGGGCTCGGCGCCCCACAGCGTTGCGCCGGAATCGCCGGTCACCATCCAGTCGCACACATCCCATCCGGCGCGGTCCACCAGCGTGCGCAGGCCGGTCTCCGAGAAAATCCAGTAATTGGTTTCGTCGCCCTTGAGGCCGTCGCGGCCGGCCAGCCAGGCGAGCGGCGCATCCCGCATGTCGATTCGCCGGTCCGGAGTGAAGCGCGCGATGGCGGTGGTGAGCAGGCAGTAGCGCGCGCCCGCCGCCAGGGTTTCCAGCGCGCCGAAGGGGTTCTTCAGGTGGTAGAGAATGCCGAAGAAAAGCGCCAGGCCGCAGCGGCGCGCGGGGAGGCGGAAGCGCCGGTCCAGATCGGCCTCGGCGATGCGCACCGAAGATCCGAGCGCCTCTTTCAGCGCGCGCACGCCGCGCATGCCGTTGAAGTTGGTGGGCGGGTGGTCGATGGCGTACACGCGTGTAGCCGAGCCATTCGAAGAAGAAGGCCAGCGCGCCATCGCCGCAGCCCACGTCCACGATGGGCTCGTCGCCGGCGATCGCGCGGAGGAAACGCGAGCGCCCGGTGAGCAGGCGGTCGAGGCTCGAAAGCGCGCCGAAACTGTCCCAGGGGTACCAGTCGAAGCCCGGCGGGCGGATGCGGGCCTTCACCCGCGCCAGCATGGCTTCAAACTCCAGGGCGCGGTCTATGACGTCGCGGATCTCCAGCTCGAGAATCGGATTCCGCGGGCCGAATTTCTTTTTTAGCGTCGCGATGGATCGCACCTGAGCCATTATGACAGGGCGGGCGCTCGCGGCGGCAGCCCTGGCTCCGGCGCCTGCTTTCGAAAGCGCGGCAAGTGGAGGTGGGGCCGCAGCAGCCGAAGCGCGCCTTTCGGCCTGCCTCTGTAAAATAAGTAGCTTATGGAGACAACTCAGCGCACCGCGCTGGTTACCGGCGCATCGGCCGGCATAGGCGCCGCGTTCGCGCGCAGGCTGGCGCGCGATGGGTATCGCCTCATCCTGGTGGCGCGGCGGCGCGAACGCCTCGAGGAGCTGGCTCGCGAGGTGGGCGGAGCCGATGTTCTGGCCGCCGACCTCACCCGCGACGACGAATTGAAACTGGTGGAAGAGCGCATCCTGGCGGAGCCCAACCTGGAGCTGGTGGTGAACAACGCTGGCTTCGGCTTAACCGGGCGGTTCTACGAGAGCCCGGTGGAGGACGCCGCCCGGATGCACCGGCTGCACGTGATGGCCGCCATGCGCCTGGCGCACGCCGCGCTGCGGGCCATGACGGCGCGCGGCAGGGGCGGCCTCATCAACGTGTCCTCCGTGGCGGGATTCGCTCAGAGCCCCGGCAGCATCGGCTATTGCGCCACCAAGGCGTGGATGAACAGCTTCACCGAGGGGCTCTATCTCGAACTGAAGAGCGCGGGCTCCGCGGTAAGGGTGCAGGCGCTGTGCCCGGGCTACACGTACACGGAGTTTCACGACGTGAAGGGCATGGACCGCGGCCGCATCCCCGCGTTCCTCTGGCTGCGCGCGGAAGACGTGGTGGAGATCTCGCTCGCCGGCCTGGCCCGCGGCAAGCTGTTCGTGGTGACGGGCGGAGTCTACAAGGCGGTCGTGATCCTGGAGCGGCTCATGCCGCGCTTCCTCCGGACGGGGTTATCCATATGGTACGCCCGCAAGCTGAAGCGTGGCGAACCGGCGCGATAGGCGCTACGGCGTGCCAGGCCCCTATTCTGCGGGCATTTTTATTCCTGGGCGCCACCCGGCTCTCGTGCTCTGTCACGATACGTGGCATATTGGTGGGTAGCCGGAGAAGGAGTTCGTAGATGACCGAGGACGTGAAGGAAAAGGCTCAAGCGGCCGCCGTTGCCGGTGTTGGCGCGGGCGTGGGCGGCGCCGGCGGAGCCTCGGTTGGCGTTTTGGAACTCGCCGCTCAAGGAGTGGCAACCGGATTCCTGGCAGGCGTGGTGATTGGGGCCGGAGCCGCTGCTGGAGCGGGGATCGCCTATGGGATCTACCGCTTGTTGAGGAAAGGGAAAGCTCGATCCGAGCCCCCAGTGCAGGCCGGCCAGCGAGCGCCGGGAACGCCAGCCTCCTGATTGGGCGCCCGAGCGCAGCTCGAGCCGGCTGGCACAGGCGCTTCCGCCTGTCAACCCGAGCGAAGCTCTGGCGCCGCCGGCTGAAGCCGGCCCAAAGCGCGCCCCGCCAGCCGAAACCGCCTTCCCCACAATTTGCGCTCCATCCCCTCCTTCATTTTTCTCTTGACATGTATCAGTAAACTAGTACACTATATTTCTAGATGAGCACCACGACACAGACCCAGGGCCTTCGAATTCCGGCTGGATCTCGCGCAGCGGCGTGCCCGTCTACCGCCAGATCATCGACCAGGTGCTGGGCGGCATCGCCGCCGGCACGCTGGCCGCCGGGCGACCAGCTTCCCACCGTGCGCCAGGTGGCCGTCGACCTCTCCATCAACCCCAACACGGTGGTGCGGGCCTACCGGGAGCTGGAAATCCGCGGCGTGCTGGAGACCCAGCAGGGCACCGGCACGTTCATCAGCCACCAGAAAGTGAAGCGCGACGAAGCGGAGCGGCAGCGGCAGCTCGACCAGCTTGTGGGCGAGTTCGTGGCGCGCGCCGGAGCGGCCGGCTTCACCGTCGCAGGACTTGTTGGAGCAGTTGCATGATCTTCACAAGCGAATCGGCGAGCAAGAGAACAGGAGATAGACGCCTATGACAGACCGGATCTGACGCCAGATGCGAAGTCAGCAGCACGGTCGGAGTTGCGCTGTTCGTGATCTCGCTGGCTGGCGGGCGGGCGGCTCGCCGGCGCTGCTGGACAGCCCGGCGCCGCTCGTCGCCGGCGCCGCTGGTCGGACTCTACCTGCTGTTCGCCATCCGGGTGGCCGACCAGTGGGAGAAGGTGGCGGTGCTGCGCCTCGGGCCGTTACAGCGGGCTGCGCGGGCCCGGGCCTGTTTCACATCATTCCCGTCGTGGATACGCTCAGCCGCTACGTGGACCAGCGCGTGCGCGTGGCCAACGTGACCGGCCGAATCCACGCTGACGCGCGACACGGTGCCGGTCAACGTGGACGCCATCGTCTTCTGGGTGGTGTGGAACGCGGAGAAGTCCATCCTCGAGGTGCAGGACTTCGTCGCAGGCCATCCAGCTCAGCGCGCAGACCGCCCTGCGCGAATCCATCGGCCGCCACGAGCTGGCACCAGATGATCACCGAGCGCGAGATCGCTGGGCCGCGAGCTGCAGCGCATTCTCGACGAGAAGACCAACCCCTGGGGCATCACGGTGCAGTCGGTGGAGATCCGCGACGTGCAGCATCCCGCAGGCGCTCGAAGACGCCATGTCGCGCCAGGCGCAGGCCGAGCGCGAGCGGCAGGCCCGCATCATCCTCGGCCAGGCCGAAACCGAAATCGCCGACAAGTTCGCCCAGGCCGCGCTCACTTACCAGCGACAACCCGATGGCCCTGCACCTGCGCGCCATGAACATGCTCTACGAGGCCATCAAGGAGCGCGGCTCGATGGTCATCGTGCCTTCCTCCGCGGTGGAGACCATGGGTCTCGGCGGCATGCTGGGGACCGCGTCGCTGAACGGCGCAAGGACGTAGCGCCTCAACCGTTTGATTTGTTCCTCAATGCGTCGGGCCGGGCATGCCCGGCCCCTACGCCGCGCCCCGGCGCGAGCTGACTGGTTGGCTCGCCGAACTGGAACGGGCTGGCAGGGAGGGGAAGCGCCTAGTCGACCAGGTACTTTCTCTTATGGAGCTGCGTCGCAAAAGCCGCGCCGAGCAGCGTCGGGTCTCCAGTTCACGACGTACTGATCGGGGAAAAGCCATTGGTTCCGCTTATAGCCAATGTACGCAAGTCCTCCCCATCCGCCGGCGGTGTAGTTCTCGGAAGCAAAGTGCAGCAGCGCCGCCTGGATTTGGAAGCCGGGCACGGAGCCGAGACCCGGGGCGGTGGAAACGCCCAACTGGAAGTACTTCTTGTCGAGCGCGCTGGCCGGCTGCCCGGTCCCGATAGTGGTCAGAGCCTGAATGTAACCGGCAACAAAATACACGTAGGCGCGGGAACGGATCTTGGTGATTCTGCTGGCATCGCTGGAGATGGCGATGTCGAAGATCATACCGGCAATCGTTTTGACGAAGGGGCCGGCGCCGGGAAGGAGCCCCGCGATGTCAAGCCCGGTCTCCAGCGCGACGTCGCCCCAGCCCTTTTCCCCTTCACGGCCCTTTTGGATCCTCTCTCCGGCCTCTTTCGCGGTGTTGCCATGCTCGGTCGCCTCATAGACGCCGGCCAATCTCTCCGCTCCTTCGCCCGTGGATTTGGCGAGCCCGACCCCTGCCCCCACCATGTCGGAGACCATATCCCTCACTTGCACGGGATTCTCCAGCGCGGCCGCGTCCTTTCTCGCGTTCTGGTAGGCAGTCTCGATCGCATGAGCGACCAGCCCCTCGCCCGCATGAACGTCCGGGACCCAGGAATTAATGTGGTCCTCCGCCGGAAAAGCGGCCTCTCTCGGGTGGAAGCGGCTGGCGTACTGCAGCTCGGCCTTGTCCAGGAGCCTCTCTTTCAAGGCGCGCTGCTGAGCCAGTCGCAGCTCCTGCTGGCTCATGGAAAGGCTGAAGTTGACGGCCCTCACGTACCAGCTGCCGTCCGGCAGCCGGCCCCACAGGAAGCGTGCGTACACGGTCCGCTTCCCGTTGCCGGAGCCCAGCGCCATGCCCGTAGGCGCATGCATGATGACGTCAATGCTGTCGCCGGCGGTAAACACCAATTCCGTCGGGCGGCTCACGCCTTTGGGTGGCGGATTCTTTGTGTGGGCAACCACCTCCGCCATCCACCCGGCGAGATTGGCTTCGAACACGGTCTTGTTTGATGGGATGACCATCAGGCGGCTGCTGAGATGTGACAGGTTGGGTATCGGATGATTTGCCGGTTTCCCCATTGTGCGACTCCTTCCATCGGACTCGGCTTGCCGCGTTCCTCCACTGGACCGAACATGCCCGCTCGCGCCGGTTGCGCGGCAAACCACGCGGCCGTTGCGGTGGCGCGCGCGCTCACGTAGGGGCCACTCGCCCCGGACGCGTCTCACTCTGAGATGCCTTCCGGAGACATTCGACACAATTTCGATAGTCCGGTGGAGGCGCGTTTGTAAGCAGGGTCACACTGCGGCGGGCCGGAGGCGATCCGCCGCTCTCCGCAAGGGTGGCGGCGGTCTCCGGGGTCCCCGCGTTTTCCTCCGGCCCTGCTATCTAGAGCCATGCCCGGACACGAAGCCGATCATACGCTCATGCCCTCCCAAATGTGCAGGCTCCAGGGGCAGGGCGTGTACAGCCCACGCCGCACGGTCGGGGAAGAAACAAAGTCGCGTTAGAATCGAGTCTGCTGCCGCCGGTTCCCTAAGCCAGACTCATGAGTTCACCCGCCCAGGCATTACCCGTATCTCCCGCTCGCGCCTGGTCCCTGGCGAGCCTGCTGTTCGTGGCGGGCTTCATCAACTATCTCGACCGCGCCATCGTCTCCGTGGCGCTGCCCGTCATCGCGGTGGATCTCCATTTGGGGCCCGCCGCCAAAGGCGTGCTGCTTTCGGCCTTCTTCTGGTCCTACTCCCTCATGCAATTGCCCATCGGGCTGGGCCGCGGACCGGTGCAATCTACGCTGGTTTTACTGCGGCCGCCTTCGCGCTCTGGTCGCTCGCCTGCGGCTTCACCGGATTCGCCGGCAGCCTGGCGGCGCTCATGTCGATGCGCATGATTCTGGGAATCGGCGAGTCCGTGTACCTGCCGGGCGGCATGAAGATCGTGAGCGTCCTCTTCGGGCCGCAGGACCGCGGCCTGGCCTCCGGCCTCATGAACTGCGGCACCCGCGCGGGCCTGGCTCTGGGAGTGCCCGCCATCGCATTTCTGGTGCAATCCGCGGGCTGGCACAAGTCTTTCTTCATCCTGGGATTCGGCAGCGTCGCGTGGCTCATCCCCTGGCTCGCCGTCTTTCCCGCGCAGTGTAAGTTCCAAACAGCGCCATGCCCGCGCAGAGCCTGCGCGCGCACTCTGGCGACCCTCGACCGCAATCTGCTGGGCATGTGCCTGGGCCACCTCGGCTATGGCTACTACTGGTATCTGCTGGTCACCTGGCTGCCCGATTACCTGGTGGAATCGCGCCACATGACGCTCGAACGCGCCGGCGCCTTCTGCATGATTCCGTTCCTGGTCTTCGCCGTCAGCGAGCCGCTCGGCGGCTGGATCGCCGATCGCCTGGTCTCGCTCGGCTATAACGAGCGTCGCGCGCCGCAAGGCGGTTGTCACGGCGGCCTTCTTTACCAGCGTGATGCTGCTGGTGGCTGGCCGCACCGCCGGCGACACCGCCGCGGTGCTCATGATCGGCTCGGCCTCCCTGGTCGGCCTCTCCACGGGCAACCTCTATGCGCTGCTCGCGTCGGTGGCGCCCGAAGGCGCTGTGGGCATGTGGACCGGCTTCCTGAACTTCGCCGGGAATATCTCCGGCGTCGCCGCCCCCATCGTCACGGGAATCCTCATCGCGCGCACGGGCTCCTACTATCCCGGATTCGTGGTCGCGGTAGTGATCCTGTCTGATGGCCCTGCCGGCCTATTGGTGGATGGTGGGGGAAAAGAAGGCTTCTCAGTAGCCCCAATGCCGTTCAGTCAGGGCGTGTCGGAAGACAACTGGCAGGCAAACCGCCTGCTCCACCAAACCTCCGAGGTGATCGAGCCAGAATGTAGAATGTGCCGGGAGTATGCGTGTGAATGTCCGGTCATCTGTACACCGGAAGAACTCATGGGAGAATAGCTCATGGCGAGGGATCCCATCGTCGATGAAGTCCGGCGCGTTCGGGAGGACGAAGCCGCCAAGTACGGTTTCGATATCAAGGCGATTCTCGTGGCCTCGAAGAAGCGACAACGCCGCTCCAGGCACAAGGTCGTATCGTTTGCGCCAAAAAAGAAGTTGAGCGCCTGATCTCGCTTCACACTTACCGAGAAAGATACCGCTCAAGGGTGGCAAAATCCCAGTTGTGGAAGATTGCGAGGATGCGGCCGTCTCGGTTCAACAGAATCTTAGTCGGCCAGCCAACAATTCGAAAACGGTTGGCGCGGTGAATCCCCCGCGCGCTCCGGGATCTCCGCAGTCCTCCTCCCTCCCCTGCTATCATGCCTCTGATGTTCCGCAAGGTTCTGGTGGCCAATCGGGGCGAGATCGCCGTGCGCGTCATGCGCGCGCTGCGGGAAATGGGCATCGGCTCGGTGGCCGTATACTCCGACGCCGATCGCGCCTCGCTGCACGTGCGCATGGCCGGCGAGGCCGAGCGCATCGGTCCGCCGCCCTCCTCGGAGAGCTACCTGCGCATCGACCGCGTCCTCGACGCCGCCCGCAAGCACTCGGCCGATGCCATCCACCCGGGTTACGGCTTTCTCAGCGAGAACGCCGAGTTCGCGGCCGCTTGCGAAGAGGCGGGGATCGCATTCATCGGGCCTTCGGCGCAGTCCATCCGCGCCATGGGGTCCAAGACGGCCGCCCGCCGCACGGCCATCTCCGCGGGCACGCCGGTGACGCCCGGGACCGAGCGCGCCGTGACGCTCGAAGAGGCGCGCGAGTTTGGCCGGCGGCACGGGTATCCCATGCTGCTGAAGGCCGTGGCCGGAGGAGGGGGCAAGGGCATACGCCAGGTGGATGGCGAAGGCGAGATCGAATCCGCCTTCCGCAACGCCGCCAGCGAAGCCGAGCGGTCGTTTGGGGATTCCGCGATCTACGTGGAAAAGCTGCTCGACCGGCCGCGCCACATCGAAATTCAGATCGTGGGCGACCGTCACGGCGACATGATCCACCTCGGGGAGCGCGAGTGTTCCATCCAGCGCCGGCACCAGAAGGTCATGGAAGAGTGCCCATCGCCCTTGGTGGCGCTGCACCCGGAGATGCGGCAAGCCATGGGCGAAGCCGCCGTGCGCACGGCGGCCGCCGCGGGCTACTATAACGCCGGCACGGTGGAATTCCTGGTGGACCGCGAGCGCCGCTTCTATTTCCTGGAAATGAACACGCGCCTTCAGGTGGAGCACCCCATAACCGAGCTGGTCACGGGGCTGGACCTGGTGAAGCTCCAGATTCAGATCGCCGCCGGCGCGCGTCTGCATGTCAGGCAGGAAGACATCCGCTGGCGTGGCTCGGCCATCGAGTGCCGCATCTACGCCGAAGACCCGTACAACGACTTTCTCCCGTATCCGGGCAAGATCACGCGCCTAAGCCGCCCGCTGGGCCCCGGCGTGCGCATCGACGGAGCCATCTACGCCGGCTGGACTGTCCCCATGGAGTACGACCCGCTGCTGGCCAAGCTGGCGGTGTGGGCGTCGCGGCGCGAGGACGCCACCGACCGCATGATCCGGGCGCTCGGCGAGTACGATGTGGGCGGCATCCGTACCAACCTGGGATTCTTCCGCCAGATACTGGAGGACCCGGAGTTTCGCGCCGGCCGCCTGCACACGGGCTTTATCGAGGAGTTCTTCGAGCGCCAGCGCCCGCCGCGGCCGCCGCGCGACCTGGCGGCGGTAGCGGCGCTGGCCGCCGCGCTCCACGCATCGTCGCGCAACGGCGCCGCGGGGCCGCGCCAGCAGGCCGCCGCCAGCCCCTGGCTGCTGGCGGGAAGGAAGCGACCTGCTGCGATGAAGCTCGACGTAACCATCGACGGCATCCCCGAACGGATCGAGATCCTCTCGCCGGCGCCCGCGTGCCGGTTCCGCCTGGGTGAGACGGCGGAACGCGAAGCCGATGTCGCCACGCCCGAGCCTGGCGTGTATTCCGTGGCTCCTCGATGGCCGCATCTACGAAGCGCGCATCGAAGAGAATCCGGACGCATCTGGTGGTGGTGATCGACGGCTTCCGCTTCGCCGTCGAGGTACGGGACCCGCGGCGGATGGCCCGGCAGTCCGGCGCTCGCAGCCGCGAGGGCGTGGAAACCGTCACCGCTCCCATGCCCGGCAAAGTTGTGCGCGTCCTGGTTGCGCCGGGCGACGCCGTCGAGGCGGGGCAGGGCCTGGTGGTTGTGGAAGCCATGAAAATGCAGAACGAGATGAAGGCCCCGCGCGCCGGCCGCGTGTCGGCCGTGCCGGCCAGGGAAGGCGCCACCGTAGCCGCGGGCGAAGCGCTGGCAGTCATCGAATAGGACGTAATGACGTGGGACAGACGATGGGTTTGGGTCGTCTGTCGGAGAGGGCCTTCGGCCCGCGAAATTTTACGGAAAATCCGGGTTGGCAGGCGAAACCGCCTGCCCCACCTGGTCGGAGTTGGTGGGGCAGGCGGTTTCGCCTGCCTTTTTCGACCCTGTCGGCGGGCGTTGGCGTTCCACCCTACGAATCCGAGCGAGGAGATTGGCGGGCGACCGCACCTACCCCGCGATTCACTGCCCGGTCGCGTACAGAGGCGCGATGGAGACCAGCGTGAGGCCGGCTGCAAACAGGATGAACATGATCGTGGTCAGCCACTTCACCCTGAAATCGGCGCCTTTGAATTCCTTCCAGACAAGAATGCCCCACAGAGCGCTGATGAGCGTGGCGCCCTGTCCCATGGCGTAACTCACCGCCGGACCTACGGGCGTAGAGGCCGCCGCGCCAGCCACTCCAGCCGCGCTGTCCGCGTTCGCGCTGGCCGCCACGAAGGCCGCCGCTGCCCCGGTGCACCAGATGGCGCCGCCCAATATGCCCAGAAGGTGCTGCTTCGGACGGCCCTTGAAGTAATCCAGGATCTCCACCGGCTCGCCCTCTACCGGAAGGTTCATAAAGAACATATTGAACACGAAGGTAGAGAGGAAGACGCCGCCGGCGAACACCACGCAGATGGCGTATGGGCCGAGCCCTAAATCGCCCGCCTTGCCTTTCTCCACTAGCGGGAAGAACGTTCCCATCAGCAGGCCGCTTACCAGCGCCAGGACGATCCCTTTGATGGGGGTCCCTCGGCGGGTGCTCTTGGCCACGCCCGTCCTGGCTGCTTCCTCGTGCCGAAGCATGCCCAAGGCGCGGTACGCCAGCGCATCCACCACGATGGCGCCCACAATCAGCACGCAGCCACCGAAAAGAAAAGCCGGCTGGCCGGCGGGCTTGATGAGGTAGTTCAAGCCCACGCCCACGATCAGGGCCAGCCCGATGCCGATCGGAAACGCCACCGCCAGGCCCGCCACCGAAATGGCCGCCACCAGCAGCATGTTGGCGATGTTGAAAACCACGCCGCCCATGAAGCCGTACATCCACTGGTGCTTGCCGGCGTGCATGAAGTCGTCCCAGAAACTGAAACCGTCAGGCCCGCTGGGAAGGTTTATGCCCAGGCTTCCAACCGTATAGGCGAAGACCAGGGCGGCCAGCAATACTCCAAAGGCGTAGTCGAAGTAGAACAGTTCGAAGCGCCACTTCCCGGTTAGCTTGTAGGTGTTGGCCCAGGAACCCCAGGACAACATACTGAGGATCATCAGCGCCAGAATGGCAGGGTAAGTATGTGGCAGGATCATCTCAATCGGTTCCGGAAAGGTGAGGTTACAACGCTGGGAGATACAAGGTCAACCGGTCGTTCCGGAGCGGGAGCGAGATGCGGCGGTTGTCCGGGATTCTGGATCACCCGCAGCGCCTTCGGCTGGGCCGCGCATTCCGGGAGAGGCGAGACGGAGTAGTAGTTGAGGCCGTAGCGCCAGTCGCGCTCGATCTTGTCGATGCAGACCTCGCCGGCGCGGCCGGAGATTTGCCGCCACAGGGTGCGGGCGGCAACCATCCGTTCCACCTGGGGCAGCGCAGCCTGCTTCACGTAGAACACGCCCGCGGTGGCCCCGATGGCGATCGAAACCACGGCGGCCAGACGCCGGCCGCGGGATTCCCAGGCCCAGGCCGCCGCCGCAACCGCCGCCGGCGCCAGCCAGATCCACTGAAAGGCGGGCCGGGGCGCTTTCGAAAGACCAGACTCCAGAGCCTCGGCGAGCACGGGCGCGGCTGCCGGGAACGCCACCAGCAAGAGCGCGCAGGCGGCCAGCCAGGGCCGCGCGCCGGCGGCTTCGTCGAGCGCCACGGCCGGCCAGCAGGGCCGCCGCCGGCAGCAGCGGCAGCACATAGCCGGGCAGTTTGTTGACCGCCACCGAGAACATAAGCAGGCCGAACAGGACCCACGCCGCCAGCAGCACGCGCCTGGGGTCGCGCCAGGCGTCACGGCGCGGCCGGAGGAAAAGCAATGGCGTCCAGGGCAGAAAGGCAGCCGCGAAGACCGGCAGGTAAAACCACCATGGCTGTCCGTGCATCAGCGCGCCGGAAGTGATTCGCTGCGAAGTGGTGAACCACAAAGAACTGCTTTAGAAAAACAGGCCCATTACGCAGAAAACACAACAGGTACCAGGGAATGCAAACGATCAGGAACGGCACGCCGGCGCGGAAGATGACAGAATCGAAAAAGGCAGGCGAAACCGCCTGCCCCACCAACTCCGGCCAGGTGGGGCAGGCGGTTTCGCCTGCCAACCCGGATTTTTCATAGGATTTCGCGGGTCGAAGGCCCTCTCCAACAGACGACAAAAATCGATCGTCTGTCCCACGCGCCCGCCGCGCCCACCAGGCAACCGGCGCGAGCGGCGCCGCCAGGGCCAGGGGAACCAGCCCCTTCGCCAACACCGCGAAACCTAGCAGCGCGCCCGCCGCCGGCAGGAAGCGCCCATCCCCACGGGTCACCCATGGCAGCGCCAGCAGCATCGCCGCCGAGAAGGCCGCCGTCATCGGCAGGTCCGTTACGCCCACCTGGCTGAAGGCCAGCCACTCGCCGCCGGTGGCCAGGATCAGCGCCGCGAACCAGGCGGCGCGGGACCCGAACTCGCGCCGCGTGAACCACCAGAAGAACGCCAGAAACGCCACCGCCGTGGCGGCGACTGGCAGCCTGGGAGACAGATCCGCCCCCAGGCCCAGCCGGAATGCGCCCCCGATCATCCAGTACAGCAGCGCGGGTTTCTCGAACCAGGTTTCTCCCCACAGCCGCGGCGTGATCCAATCGCCGGAACGGGCCATCTCACGGCCGATCGAGGCGTAACGGGGCTCGTCGGGCGGGATCATCCCTACCGCGTCCAAGTGATAGAAATAAAGTAGATATGCCAGCGGGACGGCCAGCCACAGCAGGCGCGGGATTTTCCGGGGCATTTCTCCCATTCTAACCTGATGCCCCAACCCACTGATTTCACGTTGCATCAACGCTGCTTGATGTTGCGCGGGCACTCGTGCCTGCCGCGTCGGCACTCGTGCCGGCGCTTGACTCCGACGCTTTGCTACAACCCCGAACGCGTGTCGAGAGGAGTCTCGACGCGGCGGGCATGAGTGCCCGCGCCACATCGACTGGTGTCGGGTGGGCGATGAGCGCCTATCCTCCACTGATTGTCCGTTCGGGAGCTGTGTCCGGAAGCGATCTGCCGGCCTCCGGACTTGCGCGCCGGGAGCCTGCGCCCTATGGCGCGCTCACCAGCGATGTGTAGCTGGTCTCGTCCAGCGTGAACTGGGCTTTGCCGTTGGCCACGGGAATGGGCGCGCCTTCCTGCATCCCGCGCTGTGCGTCGGTCACCCACACGCGAAGCTGCTTCACCTCGGCGGGCAGGCCGGTAAGCGTCGCGGGACGCGCCGCGCCCGTGTTGACCACGTGCACGGCGTAGACGCCCGAGGCGATATCGCCGAACGCCGTGCAGGTCAGACCCGGACGGTCGCACTTGGCCGGGAGGTAGAAGACGTTCGGCGGCGTCGAAGCGAGCTGCTTCAGATCCCAGAACCGCTGCGTCGGCCGCAATGGCCCGTTGTCGCCATACACTCCGCCTCCGGCCAGAAGCGAATAGTCCGCCGTGAGCTGCCAGTGCAGGATCGACTTCGGCTGGGCGATGGCCAGGATTCGCTCGTATAACTCGATTTCGCTGAGGGAGAAAGACGGCTCCCGGAAAATCTGCGGATACTGGTGCGCGTTGGAATCCGAGCCGCCCTCGGCGACCAGGAGCGGAACGTTTAAAGCCCGGGCGGCGGCGCCCCACGCAGCCAGATTCTCATCGGTGCATCCGCGCCAGGAATGGAAGGAAATCGCGTAGACGTACTTCCCCGCCTCCGGGTCGTCCATCCCATCCTTGATAAAGCCGATCGGGTACGCGTTGCCTATGTCGCCCAGCAACAGCTTGGTGGCCAAGCCCCGGGAAGCGAAGTACGGACCCAAGGTCTTGATCAGATCCGCATGCTCGCGCGAGGTCTGACGCACATCGATGCCAATATCCGATTCGTTGAACGAGAAGGCCGCCGCCTCAACGCCGTACTTCTCCTTCAGGAAAACCAGATAGCTGGCCAGGGACTCCTTGATGTGGTCCATCTTGGCCGGGTCCAGAAAGCCTCCTCGCAGGTTGCCCTCGGCGCCGCCCACAAGCGCCCAGGCAGGCGGGGACCAGTCGCTGACAATCACGGCCATGCCCTTCAAAGCCAGTCTGCGCGCCATCTCCATGGCCTGCTGGACATCCGGCGCGACCCTGCCGGCCCTTGCCTCAGCCAGCGGATCCACCTCCTCTTTCGGGTGCCAGGTGCGCCAGGGCATCGCCACGCGCCCGTAGACCACCCGCATGTTATCCAGGTTGTACTGAATCACCGGTGGATCCGTCCTGGGAGTCTGTAGACGGAAATCGCCGCCCAGCCCGGCAAACAACTGGCCGGGGCGCGAGGCCTCGAGGACGATTTCCACGGGGTTCTTGTCGATCTCTCCGGAGACCTTGACATTGAAGCTCATCTTCGCCGTCTGATTCTCCGCCGCTTTGCCCGAGAGGACGCCCAGATAGACGTGGAGGTCGAAACTTTTCTGGCGATGGTCGTCACGAACCACCACTTCGGTCGGCCCGGCGAACATCACCTCCAATTGCCGGCGCTGCGTCGTAAAACGAACGCCGGAAGCCGTGGCCTTCACATATTCGTTCTGATCCTTAGTCCCTGGGGCCAGCGAAATCTCGGCCGGCGCGGGCGCCACCGGATCGACAAGCTGCATTCTGCCGCCGGAGTACAACGAAGACGGAAGCTGGACACAGAGGTACGCTCCGGCGATATCCGCCGCGGCTGGGAAGGTGTACTCCAGATCGATCCTGGCGGTTCCGGGACCCGTGTCTTCCACCGCTTCCACCGCGGAGAAGGCTGGACCCGGGGGTTGGCGCATTGGCGGCGTCGGCTGCGTTGTCTGCCCTGGCGGCGTTGGCTGCGTTGGCTGCGTTGGCTGTGCCGGCGGCATTGGCGGCGTTGGCGGCAATGCCTGTGCTGGCGGCGTCGGCGGAATTGCCTGAGTCGCCTGCGTTGGCGGCATTGGGCCGCCGGGCGGAAGGTGGCGGGCTGTATCTTGACGGTCACGACTTTCCCGTCCCGCGAGAAGCTCGTCCGTCCGCCGCCGCGCAGGTTACCCGACCAATCCGGCCTTACCAGGCACATGCTGGAGTTGACCTCAAACAACTGGCCCTCCACACGAATGCCTGTCACGTTTCCCTGGGCCATCGTTTCGGGCTGGGACAGGGCGGCTCCCGCGAAGCCGAGGAGCAGGCCCACCAACAGAAAGGCCGAGCTTCTTCTCATCATGTTCTTATTCTCTCCGGCGTGTCAGTCCGCATCGGCGGCGACCTCCACTGGAGCCAGGATTTCCATCTTCGCTTCCCGGCTCCACCGGATTATATCTCCCAGCGCCTTCGCGGACCGCGGGCGTTCCACCTTGCTGTCGGAGGACGTCCAGGCTTGTATTACTACCCATCAATTTCTTCGCGGGCCGCGACGATTCCGCCCCCCGTAGAGCGGGCCTCCGGCCTGCCAAGTCGGCGTCCGTGCCGACGTTCTTTCGGCCGGCGCGCTCTGAACTGTCGGATTGCAGGAATCCGAATTGGTTGCGGCTATGCTGCCATGTGGGCAGACGCTTTCATCCGCCAACCCGAGCTATCCCGCCCCCTATTTCGCTCCCATGCCTACCAGCGTCACGCCGGCGAGGATCAGCGTCAGGCCCGCCAGTTTCTGGCGCGTGAACCGCTCCTTGAAGAAGATCCGCGCCCACACCATGGTCCACACATAGCCGAGCGATACCAGTGGGTAGAGAATGGAGAGCTGCCCGCCGCGAATGCCCAACGCGTAGAACACCGACGAGCCCAGGTACAGAAACACGCCCAGGGCCAGTTGCGGGTTCGCGAAGCTCAGCAGGTTCCTGCCGACCTTGCCCGACCCCAGCTTGAGGAACGCGGCCCCGAAGGATCCCACCACCGATGCGGCCAGCACCAGCAGCATCGATCTCACGAGCGTGGCGCTCACTTCTTTCCACCCCGCCCCAGCACCGCCACGCCGATCATGATGGTGACGATTCCGATGTTCTTGAACGCGTTGGGCGGCTCCCGCAGCAGGGTGTAAGAGAGCAGCGTGACCCACACGTAGGTCAGCGCGATGATCGGGTAGAGCATGGAAAGCTCGCCGTCGCGCAGCGCCAGAACCATCAGCAGGGTGTTGAGCCCGTACAGCGCGTAGCCCGCCAGCAGCCGGAAGTTGGTGAGAATCGCCCACGCGTCCGGCTGAAAATGCGTCATCCCGACCTTCATCAGAATCTGGGCGGCCGCTCCGGTGACTGTGCAGCAACAGACCAGAATCACGGCGCGGCGGCGCGCGGCGGCATTGCGAACGGCATTGGCTGTGGGGGCGCTCAAATCGCGGGTCCTCGGGATCTCACGACAGAATAGCAGGCTTTCCGGTTAGAATGATTGTTTGTGGATCAAGACAACCTAACCGCGGGTGAGGACAACGTGTCGGTGGACAAGACAAGTCCCTCGACGGGCCAGGAGAACGTGGTCGAGGCGGAGAACGAAACCCCCGAAGGCCCCGCATCCTGCCAGCCGCACCCGCGTGGGTTCATCGCCGAATGGACCGTAACCATCATCCTGCTGCTGTTCGGGACTACCACCCTGGTTCAGGCGTTCGTCATTCCCACCGGCTCGATGGAGGATACGCTGCTCATCGGCGATCACCTCCTGGTGGATAAGCTCGCCTACGCGCCTTCGGGCCCGGTCTCCAGATACGTGCTTGCCATACAGCCGAGATCAAGCGCGGCGACATCATCGTGTTCCGCTATCCGGTGGATATCGCGCAGACCTTCGTGAAGCGCGCCATCGGCCTTCCCGGCGACCGCATCCGCCTGGTAAACAAGCAGCTCATCCTGAACGGCGCAGCGGTAAAGGAACCCTACGTCTACCATAAGACCGACTACATCGATTCCTACCGCGACAACTTTCCCAGCGACCCGAACGTGCCGGTGGTCGAGAGCGCGCACGACATGCTGGCTAACCACGTGGCAGAACGGCGAGGTCGTGGTGCCGCCGGACTAGCGTATTCGCCATGGGCGACAATCGCGACTCCTCGCTCGACAGCCGCTACTGGGGGTTCGTGCCGCGGGACAACATCATCGGCAAGCCGCTGATCATCTACTGGTCGTACGACGCGCCCACCGAGGACCT
Source organism: Terriglobia bacterium (assembly GCA_963767595.1). Taxonomy (GTDB): domain Bacteria; phylum Acidobacteriota; class Terriglobia; order Bryobacterales; family Bryobacteraceae; genus BOG-224. The sequence continues at coordinate 20,444 of CAVYEK010000019.1, read as the reverse complement.
GTCGAGCCCGGGCCTCGACGCGCCAGGCACGTTCTCGATCTGCTGGCGCACTTCCCCACCAAGACGCGGTGGCGGCGCACGTTCCAGTTGATCCACGGCTATCCGCTGAAGTAGATGCACTCGTCACTGCTACGGCCTGATCCTGGCCGGCGGGCGCGGCACGCGCTTCTGGCCGCGGAGCCGCAGGCGCTCCGCCAAGCAGGTGCTCAACGTGGTGGGGCGCCGCTCGCTGATTCAGGCCACCGTGGACCGCCTGGCGCCGCTGATCCCGCCCGAGCGCATCTGGGTTCTCACCAACGATCACCTGCGCGACACCATCGTCGGGCAGCTTCCCGAGGTCCCCGCGCAACAGGTTCTGGCCGAGCCGGCGCAGCGCAACACGGCCCCCGCCATCGGGCTGGCGGCGCAGATTCTGGATTCCATCGACCCCCAAGCGATCATGGGCGTGTTCCCCTCGGACCACGTGGTGGGCAAGCCGGCGCGCTACCGCGCGGTGCTGCGCGCCGCGTTCAAAGGCGCCGCCGCCGGGCGCCTGATGGTGGTGGGCATCCAGCCGCGGTGGGCCGAAACCGGCTATGGCTACGTGGAGTTCCCCCGCGGGACGGAGCCCGGCGGCCGCGCAGCCGCTGCCCGTCCGCCGCTTCCACGAGAAGCCCGAACCCGCGCGCGCCAAACGCTATCTGGCGGCGGGCAACTTCTACTGGAACTCGGGCATGTTCTTCTGGCGCACGGAGGTGCTGCTCGAAGAACTGCGCCGCCACCTGCCCAAGACCGCCACGCTGCTGGCCTCCCTGCCGCCATTCGGCGATCGCGCATTTCGCAGCCCGGCTGAAGCAGGCGTTCCCGCTGTGCGAGAACATCTCCATCGATTTCGCCGTGATGGAGAAATCCGCCAACGTCAGCGGCATCGCCGCCGCCGATTTCGGCTGGAACGACGTAGGCAGTTGGAACGCCGTCTATGATCTGCTCCGTGCGCGACGCGCCAGGGCAATTCCGTCGGACCCGATTCCGTCTGCCTGGACTCGCACAACAACTTCGTGGACGCCCGCGGAAAAATGGTGGCGCTCCTGGGCGTCCGCAACCTCATCGTGGTGGACACCCCCGACGCCCTCCTGGTAGCCAGCCGCGACCGCGCCCAGCAGGTGGGCGACGTAGTCAAGGCCCTGGAAAAGCTCAATCGCGAAGACCTGCTATAGCGGGTAGTGGGGCAGGTTTAGCGAATACAACCCGCAACCGGGGGCGCGGTCATGCATCTATGAGATTAGTCAGCCCGTTGATTGGGACGAGCGTCGGAAGGAGCAAGGGGGCGAGATGCTGAGGGTTGGAATCATCGTCGGGAGCACGCGACCCGGACGGAAGGCCGCCGCGGTGGCGCAGTGGGTGTACGACATCCTGAAAAGCCGCAAGGACGCGGAGTTCGAGATCGTTGACATTGAGGATTACAAACTGCCGCTCCTGGATGAGCCCGTGCCGTCCTCGAGGCGTCAATACAGCAAAGCGCACACGAAAACATGGAGCGCGAAAATCGACTCGCTCGATGCCTACATTTTCGTCACTCCCGAGTACAACCATTCCACCTCGGCGGCGTTAAAGAACGCGATCGATTTTCTCTTTCACGAGTGGAACGACAAAGCCGCTGGATTTGTCGGGTATGGCGGCGCCGGCGGCGTCCGTGCGGTGGAGTGCCTCAGGCTTGTGATGGGCGAAATCAAGGTTGCCGACGTGCGGGCCCAGGTGATGCTCTCGCTATTTACCGATTTTGAGAACTTCACGACGTTTAAGCCGCACGAGCATCATGACAAGGCCGTGCATGCGATGGCGGACGAGGTGATCGCGTGGGGCGGAGCGCTGAAAGGGCTGAGAGAAGCATTGCGGTGACAAAGCATTGCGGTGACAGGCTACGCAATTTCCAAAAGCAGCGGCGCCCAGCTTTTTGAGAGTCACAACAGAATCAACTTTCTTCGCGTTGATTCCACAAGCCTTACCCCACTCCGCCGCCAGCCCGCCGCTTGACCCGATGCTACTGTCGAATCAGGAAGCAGCCGTGCGCAAGTGCGGCCGCAACCCAGTTCTCATGCTGGCCGGCATGTCGTTGCTTGACGGTGGTATCGAACTCCCGGAGCCATGAAGCCTTGCGGAAGTCACTGAACCGATGACTCCGACGGGAGACTTTGGAGCTAGCCTCATAACACCCCACGCGAGTGTGATCCTCCCCGGTCTCTAGGTCTCTGACCGTGTGATTTCTTTCTTAAGGCCGCGGGCCGGACATGTCCGGCCCCTACACCGCGCCGTAGGGGCCGGGCATGCCCGGCCCGCGGCGAGGGAACTAATCAGACGGTCACAGCACTAGGACCTTTGCCACGCCCGAAGTGTCTCCTGCCACCATCTGCCACGCCCCCAATCCCTCGGTTGCCGTCCACTGTGAATTCCCTTTAGAATGACCGGTCGCCATCTCATCCGCCAGGAGCCCTGAAGATTGCTGGAGAACTGCCCGGAATGCGCCCGCCTTTGGAACGCGTACCTCGAAGCCAGGCATGAGCACGCCGCCGCGTGGCGCGAGTCTCGAAACGAGTGCGGCCGCGCCCGGCGACGAGACCGGAAAGGCAGCCATCCAGCGCTCCCAGACGGCCTTCGCCGCCCGGGAACAGGTGCGCACCCAACTGGCCAGGCACCAGGCGGCAGCCCACAAATCATGAGGTTTCTTGAGAGACTGCCGGCGGCCGTATTCCGCCCGCGACCTCACTTCAGCGTATAAATCGCCCGCATGGGCGGCAGGCGCTCAATCGACAAGCTCGTACTCCCTACCTTCTCCGGCGCCAGGTGGTCCGGCGGCAGGGCCGTGGTCTGCTCCACCGTGAGGGCCGAGCCCGCCAGCCGTACCGTCCGCCTCCAGCCCTGGCCCTCGAATTCCAGCGCATCGCCGGCCGCGCGAACCTCCACGGCCCCAGGGCGCCCCGAACACGCCCTGCTCGGGCAGAAAATTCGTGCCCGAGTCTTTCCAGGTGAACTCCATCCAACGGCCGCCGTCCTGGGTGGAAAACACCGCCCTGGCTTGGTGCGATTCGAGCACCCATTCCGGAGAGCCGTCGCCGTCCAGATCCGCGCTCCATGCCACCACGCGGTTGCGCGGCGCCACCAGCGCGCGCATGGGCGCATCCGCCTGCGCACCCCCCGTCACCCGCAGCCGCCAGTCCAGCAACCCCGCCGCATCCTCCTTCGGGAACACCCTCAGCGAAAAAGAGCGCTCGTCCGTCGGTCCCACGCTGATCTCGGCTTTGGGAGGAAAGAATTCCAGGCCCTCGCCCGATGCTTCCAGGTGGTAGGTCTGGATCTCGAGCGAATTGTTGCGCAGCAGGATTTCGAGGTTGCTTCCGCCCTGAGGTTCGATCGGCGCCACCGGCGGCTCCGGGGTCAGCTCCGTCTGCCGCCCGAAATGCAGGTGGATCGCCTGAAACACGCGGATCGTCACCGGACGGAACAACTGCAGCCGCGCGCGGCCCAGCGGCACGCCATCGGCCTCCAGCGCCAGGTTCGCCCAGTCGCCGGCAATCGCATCCGCGGGCACGGTGACCGCGTAGTCGATCTCGTTCGGGGCTTTCGCCACGCTCTTGGCCGTGTAACCCTCCGGCAGCCGCAGGCGCGAGCGCGCCGCCACTTCCGCCGAAGAGTACGTGGTCGATACGGTATTCGTGCGTCCCGCCAGCAGGCGGCGCGCTTCGTTGAAGAAGGCCGAGGTCTCCGGCGCCTCCATGGCGATCCCTATGCGCACGCGGTGGCCGGGCGCCGCGCTGGCCGGTATAGGCAGGCGCGCCCGCAGGTTTTTCTCGTCCCAATCGAACTCGGCCGGCCGCCCCGCCGCCAGGAACGGGCCCACCGGTTCCCGCGCCAGTTGCAGGACGGCTTCGCCCGCTTCCGGAGCGGCGAACTCCATGGCCAGAATCCCGTTCTCGAATTCGATGGAAACCAGCTCCGCGGTGGCGTATACCACGTGCTCGTCGCCGGAAAAATTCGTGCACTCCCGGCACAGAGCCTTGGGGCCCAGGGATACGTCCAGCGGCAGCCACAGCGATTCGCCCGCCGACACGGCCACCGATGGAATCGTCACCGTCCGCCGGGTCGCCGGCTCCACCACCCGCAACTCGTCGTGGAATGGCTGGTTGCCCCTGTTGGACACGCACACCGCCGAGGCCATGGGTGAGACGAACTCCACCGCGTGGACTCCTTCGGGCAGCTTGCCCGCCGCCGGTTTGGGCATGGCCACAGGCCGCAGCCCGCCGAACAGGGCCGCCCAATTTCGCAGCAACGCAGCCCCCCGGCGCAGCCCCTCCAGGGACGTCCGTTCATCCCCCGCCAGGCCCACCGCGCCCTTGCGCAGCAGCGTCGTGGAGTCCGCGGAAAACCCGGCCGGGTACAACTCATCCTCCACGCCGGTCCACAACATCGCGCCGCGCCGGCCGGAAATCGCGCTCACCATCGCCGCCCGGCTGCGCTCCAACGCCGAAGGGTCCATGGCGGAAATCACCGTGACCGGCGCCGGAGGCGGCGCCGCGTCTATCGAAAGCGCCCGGCCTTCCACGTACGCCACCGGGCCTCCGTGGCTGGCGGTCTGCGTGCCGAGCGCTCCCTCCAGCGCCTTCAACCAGGCGCGTTGCGCCGCGCCGGCGGCGCCCGCCGGGCCAGCCTTCGTTCAGCCAGCCCCGGCACGGGGGGCAACGGCCGTACCCACGCGCGCAATTTGAGCCGCCGCAGCAGCCGGATGAACCCCACCAGGTCGCGCCGCGGGCTCGTCCGCCCCGTCAGGTCGTATTCCCCCGCCGGAACTGGTGCCAGTTCCACGGAATGGAGAACTCCACCGTCTCGACGCCGGTGTTCTTGAGCCACACCAGCTCGCGCTCCCACAGCGTGCGCGGGTAGAGGTAGTAGGGGAACTCCACCGCCAGCACGTATTCGCCGCTCGCCGGGGCGGGCCCCGGTCCGGCCGTCAGGGCCCCCAGGGCCAGCAGCGCAAGGAGCGGGCGCATCAAAAAGTTCGCGCCCTTCGCAGCCGGTAGTCCGACGCCGACGGCATGCGGACCACGGTGCACATTTCGAACAGGCGCGACCGCGCGCGCGCGCCGATACGCTCGGCCAGCGTTTCGCGGTACTCTGGCTGCCCCAGCGCCGATTTCTGCGTGACCGCGCTGCCCGCGTCCGGGTCCGGCAGGTTGGTCGTCGCGATGAGCGGCTTTCGGTTATCGCAACGGTACGTCACGATGGAATTGATGGTATCTTCCACCCAGCTTGTCACGCGGTGCGCGCCTACGTCGTCCAGCAGCAGCACATCCGCGTCCAGCGCCACACGGTACGCCTCGCGGTCCGAGGAATTCGAATTCGAATCGTACCCCGCGCGGATGCGGTCGAGCAGGTTCTGGTAGTTGCAGAACAGCCCTTCGTAGCCCTTCTCCAGGATGATTCTTCGCAGCGCCGCCACCGCCAGGTGCGTCTTGCCCGTCCCCTGATCGCCGATCAGCAGAAGGCCGGGCCGCGCTTCATTCGGGAAATCCTGCGCGAACCTCTTCGTCGCCAGGTAAACGGTGGTGATATCCCGGCGTTCGATGGGGTTTTCCGGACCGGGCAGATTGAAGTTTTCGAACGAGGCGTTGCGGTAGAGCGGCGGAATCTGGGCGCGCTCCTCCATGCGTTCCGCGCGGCCCTGTAAGCGGCAACCGCAGGGCTCCGCGCCCGAAATGCTGCCATGCTCCACGATGATCCAGCCCGTTCCGCCGCACTTCGGGCACTCGCTTCCCGTTGCCATCGCTTCCATTATCGCGCGGTGGGACGGACGATCGGGTTTTGTCGTCTGTCGGCCCGCTACTCGCGCTCGCGCGTCCGCGATAGTCGCTCGCGGAGGAGCGGCGGCAGTCCCACCTCGATTTCCGGCGTGATAAGACCCGCTTCATCAAGGTCCTTCAGATGGGCTTCATCCTTCGCCCGGAAACTCGTGAGCTTCATGCGGACCAGGTCCGCCAAAGGAATGAGCCGAACGCCGCGCAGCCGGCGAAAATCGCGCAGCGCCGGGGCCGGCTCGGCGTACTCCGGGCGAACTTTTTCTCCCGTGAAAACCAGGTGTACGCCTCTTCGAGCGGACAGTTCCCCAGCCTGGAGCAGCATGTCCACGCCGGCCGCGTGACGATACTGCAAGCCGAAAGGCGCGACGGCCTGGGCGATTCTCTCCAGGTCCTCGCGCCGTACGGCTATATCGATGTCCCGGGTCAACCGGCCGGCATCCGGCGCGGCTTCTTCCACGTAGAGGTACGCCGCCAATCCGCCTATGACCCTGTACTCGAGTCCGGCGGCGGCGAAAGCCGCCTCTACCCTCTCGGCCAGGTCGAAGATCTCGTTCACGCGCTTCTCGAAAAAGGTATTAACAAAGACCGCCACAGCCCAACCTTGCCGTATTATCGCACCCGACGACGGCGGCGCCGCCCGGCGCGAGCGCCTTGCTGAGGGTTCCCCGTTTTCGCGAATCAGGCAACCCGCTTATTCTTCGCTCTCGGCCCGCCGGCCGTTATATCGACATCTACTTTCAGGCCGGCGGCGGTCACCATGTTGACCAGTGTGTCGATTGTGAATAGCCCGATCTTGCCGCGTACCAGACCGAGATTCGCGGCTGCGATACGCCCATGATTCTGGCCGCGCGGGATTGGGTGATCTTTCTCTCCTGGATATAGCCAGTCAGAGCCATCATCATCTTGGCGCGGATGCGGAGGTTTTCCGCTTCGGCGGGCGGAAATCCGCAGTCCACGAAAACATTCTCACTGCCCTTTGTCGCTCGCATCACTTCCGCCTTTCCAACAATTCACGGTAGCGTCTCTTCCCCAGCTCGACATCGAGCGAGGATGCCTTTCGGGTCTTCTTGGCGAAAACATGCAGCACATAGACGGCGTCCTCGAAATTGGCCACGTAGAAGACGCGATATTCACCCTCCGCATGGACTCGAATCTCGATGACTCCGGCGCCGACGAGTGGAATCGGCTTCCAATCGCCGGCTGAACGTCCCGCCTGAATCAAGCTCAATTGATAGCCGATTTCGCGGCGCGCAGCCTGGGGGAAACGCCGCACGCGGTCACGACTGTCCCCCAGCCACTGGATCGGTTTTACGCCATTTTTCACTCGTCACAATTATACATAATTTTTATAATCGGAATGAAACGCGATCCACTGTTTTCCGACCCTCCCCGGCTCCCCCGCATGCTACCCTGTTTCTTCAGAGCTTATGCCCCTCACGCGCGAAAAATCCCAGCTCATGAGCGCTTCCGAAATCGATCGGACGCTGGTCCGCCTGGCCCACGAAATCCTGGAGAAAACCAAGGACCTGGATCGGCTCGCCTTCATCGGCATCCGCCGCCGCGGCGTTCCGCTCGCGCAGCGCCTGGCCGCCAAGATCGAGGCTCTCGAAAACCGCAAGGTTCCGGTCGGCATCCTCGATATCAACCTCTACCGCGACGACCTCACCACGGTCGATATCAAGCCCGTGGTCAGCGCCACCGAAATCGCGTTTTCGGTGCAGGGCAAGGACATCATCCTGATGGACGATGTGCTCTACACCGGCCGCACCATCCGCGCCGCGCTCGACGCGCTGTTCGATCACGGCCGCCCGTCGCGCGTGCCGCTGCTGGTGCTGATCGACCGCGGCCACCGCGAGCTGCCCATCGAAGCCCGGTATCGTGGGCCGCAAGGTGCAAACCACCGACAGCGAAATCATCGAAGTGAAGTTTCAGGAGATCGACGGCATGGAAAAAGTGCTCCTGGTGCGAAAGGGCCGAGGCAGCCGCAGCCTGAACGCACATGCCCGCCGGACTGCTCGGAATCGAAGAGCTGGACCGCGCCGAGATCGAAGCCATTCTGGCGCGCGCCAAGGATTTTCAGCCCATTCAAAGCCAGTCGCTCAAGAAGCTGGATACGCTGCGCGGCAAGATGATCGTCAACCTGTTTTACGAAGCTTCCACGCGCACCCGCACCAGCTTCGAGATCGCCGCCAAGCGCCTGGGCGCGGACGCCGTCTCCATCACCGCCTCGGGCTCCAGCGTTTCCAAGGGCGAATCGCTGGTGGATACGCTGAATACGCTGGCGGCCATGCGCCCGGACGCCATCGTGATGCGCCACGCCGCCTCGCGGCGCGCCGCACTTTCTGGCGCGCCATCTGCCCACGCCCATCATCAACGCCGGCGACGGCACGCACGAGCACCCCACCCAGGCGCTGCTCGACGCGCGCACCATTCTGGACCGCCGCGGCTCGCTCGAAGGGCTGCGGGTGGCCATCATCGGCGATATCGCGCACAGCCGCGTGGCGCGCTCCAACGTCCACCTGCTGTCGAAATTCGGCGTGGATATCGTGCTGTGCGGCCCGGCGTCCCTGCTGCCGCCGGAACTGGCGCAACTGGCGCCCGGCGTGCGCCTCACCACGGATATCCGCGAGGCCATCCGCGACGCCGACGTGATCATGATGCTGCGCGTGCAGCTGGAGCGCCAGCACGAAGCGTCGTTTCCCGCCAGCGAGTATTTCCGCTTCTACGGGCTGCGCCTGGAGCACCTGGACCTGGCCAAGCCGGACGCCATCGTGATGCACCCCGGGCCCATCAACCGCGGCCGCGAGCTGTCCTCCGAGGTGGCCGACTTCCAGCGCTCGGTCATCCTCAACCAGGTGGAGAACGGCATCGCCGTGCGCATGGCGGTGCTCGAAAAGGTGATCGGATAGCCCATGCCGATCGTCATCAAGAACGGCCGCGTGATCGACCCCGCATCCGGACACGGACCGCGTCGCCGACGTGCTCATCGTGGACGGCCGCGATCGCCGGCGTGGCGCCGAACCTCTCCTCGCCGAGCGCCGAGGTGTTCGACGCCGCGGGCATGATCGTGGCGCCCGGCTTCATCGACATGCACGTGCACCTGCGCGAGCCCGGCTTCGAGCACGCCGAGACCATCGAGAGCGGCTCGCGCGCGGCGGCCGCCGGCGGCTTCACCTCCATCTGCTGCATGCCCAACACCAAGCCGGTGAACGACAGCGCCACGGTGACCAGCTACATCGTGGAGCGCGCCCGCCGCCACGCCGTGGTCAACGTGTTCCCCATCGGCGCCATCACCAAGGGCAGCGCGGGCGAGGAGCTGGCCGCCATCGGCGCCATGAAGGCGGCCGGCGCCGTGGCCATCTCCGACGACGGCCAGCCGGTGATGAACTCGCGCGTCATGCGCCGCGCCATGGAGTTCGCGCGCTCCTACGACCTGCCCGTCATCGACCACTGCGAGGACCTCGAACCTGAGCGCCGGCGGCGACATGCACGAAGGCGCGCAATCCGTGCGCTGGGGCCTGCGCGGCATTCCCGCCGCCGCCGAAGACGTGATGGTGGCGCGCGACCTGCTGCTGGCCGAGCTCACCGGCGCGCGCTGCCACGTCGCCCACATCTCCACGCGCAACGCCGTGGCCATGGTGGCTTACGCGCGGCGCCGCGGCCTGCCCGTCACCTGCGAAGCCACCCCGCACCATTTCGCGCTGGCCGACGGCGACATGGCGGCCTACGACAGCAACTACAAGATGAAGCCGCCGCTGCGCTCCGCCGCGCGACCGCGCGGCCGTCGTCGAGGGCATGGCCGCCGGCGCCGTCGACGCCATCGCCACCGATCACGCGCCGCACCCGGGCAGCGAGAAGATGCAGGAGTTCGAGCGCTGCCCGTTCGGCATCATCGGCCTGGAGACCGCCCTGGCGCTGGCGCTCGAAGAGCTGGTGCACGCCGGGCAAGATCACGCTCAACCGCATGGTGGAGCTGTTCACCACCGGCCCCGAATCGGTGATGCGCCTGGGCCGCGGCACGCTGGCGCCCGGCGCGCCCGGCGACGTGACCGTCTTCAGCACCGGAGCTGGAATGGACCTACGACGTGAACCAGTCCTTCTCGCGCAGCCGCAACTCCCCGTTCCACGGCCGCACCTTCCGCGGCGGCCCCATGGCCACCGTGGTGAACGGCAAGTTCGCCTGGAAGAGAGCGCTGTAGCAGTTTGGGCCGCGGATAGAACGCCTAACACGGATAAGGCTTCTTCTCTATCCGTGTTTCTCCGCGTTCCTCCGCGGCCCAACTCCTTCACCGGAATTCCGAACGGGCGGCCTCAGCTCCAGAGGCCGTCGTTCGACCTGACGGTGTTCCACTGCTCGGTCGGTTCGAACCAGCCTTCGCCGCGCATCAGGTGCGCCTTGCAGGCGGCTTCGTTCAAAGTGATGCCCAGGCCGGGCTTGTCGGGCACGGTGATGTAGCCCTTGTTGACGATGGGCTTCTCGACGCCGTCCACCAGGTCGCTCCACCAGGGCACGTCGACGGAGTGGTTCTCCAGCACCAGGAAGTTCTCCGTGGCGGCGGCGCAGTGCACGCTGGCCATGCACGCCGACGGGCGAGTCCGGCGAAGTGCATGGCCATCGGAACGCCGTATTCCTGCGCCATGTCGCCGATCTTCTTGGTTTCGAGAATGCCGCCGGACGGTCAGCAGGTCCGGCTGGATAATGTCCACCGCGTGCTCGCGGCACAGCACCTGGAAGGGCTCCTTCAGGATAGATGTCCTCGCCGGTGCAGGATCGGGATGTCGACGGCGTCGGTGATCTTCTTCAGCAGCTCGGTGTCCTGCCAGGGGATCATGTCCTCCAGCCAGGCCAGGTTGTACTTCTTGAGCGCCTTGCCCAGGCGGATGCAACTGTTGACGCCGATGTGGCCGAAGTGGTCGGCCGAGAGCGGGATGTCATAGCCCACGCCCTCGCGCACCTGCGCCACGTAATCGGCCATCACGCCGCGAGCCCTTGTCGGTGATCTCGAGGCCGATGAACATGTGCTCCATGGGACCGCCGTACTGCTGCCGGATGCCCGCCGGCGGGTGACCGTGCCCGGGCCGGCCACCATGTCCGACGCCCAGGTCCATCTTGAGCCAGGTGAAGCCCTGCGTCCATGCGGTCCTTCAGACGCTGGCCGAAGACCTTGGGATCGCGCGATTCGGTGGTGTCGCAGTAGATGCGGATCTTGTCGCGGAACTTGCCGCCGAGCATCTGGTAGATGGGCACGTTGTAGCCTTGCCGGCCAGGTCCCACAGCGCCATCTCGACGCCGCAGACGCCGCCGCCCTGCCGGCGCGTGGCCGCCGAACTGCTTGATCTTGCGGAAGATCTTGTCGACGTTGCAGGGGTTCTCGCCGAGGATGCGGCTCTTCAGCATCGAGCGCGTAGTTCTTGCTGGCGCCGTCGCGCACCTCGCCCAGGCCGTAGATGCCCTGGTTGGTGTCGATGCGGATGATGGGGCACGTCATCGGAACGCCCCTGGAGCCATGCGATCCGCAGATCCGTGATCTTCAGGTCCGATGGTTTCGAGTTGGTGTTGGTGTTTTGCGGAAGCGCTTCCAGCGTCTCATCCGTCCAAAAGCCCAGTCCCGCCGCGCCCGCCGCGCCCGCCGCCCCTCGTAAGAACGAGCGGCGTCCCAGGAAGTTCCTCTTCGAAGACATGAATACCCCTTTCGCCCAGGATTGCATCGCAGCCCTGGAAGACCAAACGATACAACACTTGCGGCTTCCACACAAGCCAAGTGGCAGGCGGGAGGAGCGCGCGCACGCGTCACCCGCCGATGGAGTACATGGGCCGGGGCGGGGCGACGAAATGCGCGGAGTTGATCTCGTGGCCCTCCCACTTGCGCGCGCACGTTGCGGCGGATGAGCGCGGCGATCTCCTCGTCGGAGGCGCCGCCGCGCAGCAGCGCCTTCACGTCGTCTTCCTCGATGGCGAAAAGGCAGTAGCGCAGCTTGCCGTCGGCGGTCAGGCGGATGCGGTTGCAGTTCAGGCAAAACGGCCGGCTCACGGAGGCGATGAAGCCGACCCGCCCGCCGCCATCGGCGTAGCGCGTATTCGGAGGCGGGCGCGCGCGGGTCGCGGATCGGGAACGGGATCGAGCGGGGCGATCTCGCGCGAGAGCATGGCGATGATCTCGTCCGCCAGCAGCACCTTGCGAGCGGTCCCAGAGGTCCTGCGCGTCGAGCGGCATGAACTCGATGAAGCGCGCTTCGAAGCCGTTCTCGCGGGCGAAGCGCGCCAGCGGAACGATATCCGGCTCCACCAGGCCCTTCACCGCCACGGCGTTGATCTTGATGGTCGAGAAGCCGAGCGCGCTTGGCCGCTTCCAGGCCCGCCAGGACGCGGTCCAGCTCGTCGCGCCGGGCGATGCGGAGGAAGCGCTCGCGGTCGAGCGTGTCCAGGTGGACGTTGAGGCGCCGCAGGCCGGCCTCATAGAGCGGGCCGGCCAGCTCGCCGAGCAGCACGCCGTTGGTGGTGAGCGCCAGGTCGCGCGATGCCCGGGAATGGCGGCCAGCCGGCGGATCAGGACGGGCAGATCGCGCCGCACCAGCGGCTCGCCGCCGGTGACGCGCACCTTGGTGATGCCCAGGCCGGCGGCGATGCGCACGAAGCGCTCGATCTCCTCGAAATCCAGAATCTCCGCGCGCGGGACGAACTGCACGCCGGTTTCCGGCATGCAGTAGAAGCAGCGGATGTTGCAGCGGTCCGTGACGCTGACGCGCAGGTTGTCGTGAACGCGGCCGAAGGAATCGATGAGCGGCGGCGAGGCCATCTATTTCACCGCGAGCATGCGCTCGAGCGGAACCAGGGCGCGCGCGCATGAGATCTTCGGGCGAGCTCCACGCGCGGCTCCAGGCGTTCGCAGGCAGTCGCGCAGCTTCTCGAGCGTGTTCATCTTCATGTAGGGGCACTCGCTGCAATTGCAGTTCTCGTTGGCGCACGAACTAGAAACGCTTGTCCGGGCGACGCTTCTCGAGCGAGAAGCGCACGCCGCTTTCGGTCATGACGATGAACTCGGCGGCGGGGCTCGACGCGCACCATTCGATGATGGCGGAAGTGGAGCCGACGAAATCCGCCATGGCCAGCACCGATTCGCGGGCATTCGGGGTGCGCCGCCACCAGGGCCTCGCGGGTGCTCGGCCCGGGCCTCCGCCAACCGCCGCGCCGGGAAGGTGGCGTGCACGATGCAGGTGCCCTGCCAGATCTTCATGTTCTCGCGGCCGGTCTGCTTGCTGGACCCAGTTGCCCAGGTTGCGGTCCGGCAGGAACAGCACCGGCTGCTCGGGCGGAATCGAGTTCACCACCTTCACCGCGTTGCGCGAGGTGCACAGGATGTCGCTTTCGGCCTTCACCTCGATGCGAGGTGTTGATGTAGCTGACGATGGCGTGATCGGGGTTGTCGCGCCGGAACGCGCGCACGGCCTCGGCCGGGCAGCTATCCACCAGGCTGCAACCGGCGTCGCGATCGGGAACCACCACGACGCGGTCCGGATTGAGGACCTTGGCGGTTTCGGCCATGAACCACACGCCGCAGAAGGCGATCACGTCGCCTTCGAACTCGCGCGCCTTGCGCGCCAGCTCCAGGCTGTCGCCGATGACGTCGGCCAGGTCCTGGATCTCGGGCTCCTGGTAGTGGTGCGCCAGCAGGATGGCGTTGCGGCGCTTCTTGAGATCCAGGATTTCCTCGGCGATAGTGGGCGCGGCCAGCATGGCGAGAAGACCGCCGCTCCCGTCGGCCCGCTTCGCAGGGCGGCCGCCAGGGACCGGTCGATTCCTATGGCCCTTATTCTATCAGCTACGCCGCCGCGGCCAGATCCTTCTCAATCGGCGTCACCGGGTCGAGGAACAGCCAGCACACCCCGCCCATCAGGTACACCGCCGCGGAGAGATAAAACGTGAGCGCCCAGTTGTGGTTCGAGTACTTCAGGATATAGCCGATGGCGATGGGGCACAGCGAGCCGCCGATGTTCCCGGACATGTTCATGGCCCCGGAGAGCGTGCCGGCGAACCTTCCGCCCACATCCATGGTGGCGGCCAGGCGTTGGGCATCACCAGGTCGCTGAAGAAGCCCGCCGCGCCGATGACCAGCATGGTGAGCACGGGGCTGGCGACCGTGGTGGAGACCAGGATCAGGCCGCAGGCGCCCGCGAACCCGGTAAAGGCCATCATGCGCCGCGTGCGCGCCAGGCTGCCGGTGAGCCGCGTCACCGGCTTGGTGAGCAGCCCGCCCACCGTGCAGCCAATCCCGCCGCAGAAGAGGGGCAGCCCGCTCAGCGCCGCGCTGGTCATCAGCGTGACGTGCCGCGCTTCCCGCAGGTAGGTGGGCAGCCAGGTGATGTAGAAGTAAAAACCGTAAGAGTGGGAGAAGTACTGGGCGCACAAGAGCCAGAACTGGCTGGAGACCAGCGCCTTTCTCCACGGAATGGGCGCACGGCCGGGAGCGAGTTTGGCATTGCCGCGAAGCAGCTCGCGCTCGGCGTCGTTCAGCCCGGGCTGCTTCATGGGATCGTCGTGGAACCAGAAGTAGAAGACGACCGCCCAGATCACGCCCAACATGCCGAAAATCGGGAAGGCATGACGCCAGCCGACGTGCGAGATGACCCAGCCCAGCAGCAAAGGCCCGAAGGCGCCGCCCCACCGCGCGAACAGCCACAGAATGCCGTGCGCGCGCACCTTTTCGTGCGCGGGCAGCCAGGCGGTGAAGGCCTTGTTCACGTTGGGAAAGCAGCCGGCCTCTCCGGCGCCGAAGAGGAATTGCGTGACCAGGAGCGAAGTGTAGCTCCACGCCCAACCCAAGGCGGCGGTGAAGAACGACCACCACAGCACCACGCGCAGCAGCACCTTGCGCGGCCCGATGCGGTCCCCCAGATAGCCGCCCGGAATCTCGAACAGCGCGTAGGCCCAGGCGAACGCCGCGAATATCCACCCCATCATGGGCTCGCTGATGCCGAGCTCCTTGCGGATATACGGCGCCGCGAAGGACATGGACACGCGGTCGATATAAGTGATGATGGCCAGCACGATGCAGAACGCCACCACGACATATCGAACGTGAGTAGGCCGCTGGCCGGCCGTCGAAGCGACTGCGGTTCCCTGTTGCGATGTCACAAACCGTCTCCCATACTCAAGATTTTTCCCGATGGCCGGTGAAGCTCGCGACCGGGATGACATATTCTAGCGCCCCGCCCGGAGGGAAAGCCGACCCGGTGGGACAGACCATCGCCTTTTTTGTCGTCTGAGCGCCGAACCCGAGGCCCGACAGACGACAGAAACCGATCGTCTGTCCCACCACGCCTTGCCCTCCGACCCGCTCCAAGGTACAATCGCCCTTCGCCGTCGACCTGGAGCGACTCACGATGACTTTTCACCCGGCCAGCGCGCCGGATTTCCTGCCCCCCGCGCAGATGCGCCAACTGCAACTGGACAGGCTCGCGCCAGTGGTGAGCCGCGCCTACAACCATGTGGCCCTGTTCCGGCAGCGCCTGGAAGCCCGCGGCTTCCATCCGGACCACCTGCGCGACCTGCGCGACCTCGAGAACCTGCCTTTCACCACCAAGGCCGACCTGCGCGACACCTATCCGTTCGGCCTGTTCGCCAGCCCCATCGAGGACATCGTCCGCCTGCACGCCTCCAGCGGCACCACCGGCAAGCCCATCGTGGTGGCCTACACGCAGCAGGACCTGGAGGTGTGGACCAGCGTCATGGTGCGCGCCTTCGCCGCCTGCGGCGTGCATTCGGGCGACGTGGTGCAGAACGCCTATGGCTACGGCCTGTTCACCGGCGGCCTGGGGGCGCACTACGGCGCCGAGGCGCTGGGGGCCACCGTGATTCCCGTCTCGGGCGGCAACACCGACCGGCAGATCATGGTGATGAAGGATTTCCGCGTCACCGCCATCTGCTGCACGCCGAGCTATTTCGTCCACCTGATCGAGCGGGCCGGCGAGCTGGGCGTCAGCGTCCGCGAACTGCCCCTGCGCGTGGGCGTCTTCGGCGCCGAGCCGTGGTCCGATTCCATGCGCCGCTACATGGAAAGCGAAGGCGGCATCCAGGCCTTCGATATCTACGGCCTGTCCGAGATCATCGGGCCGGGCGTGGCCATCGAGTGCCCGCGCCAGCACGGCCTGCACATCTTCGAAGACCATTTCTACCCGGAGATCGTGGACCCCGAAACCGGCCGCGTGCTGCCGGACGGGGACGAGGGCGAGCTGGTGCTCACCACGCTCAGCAAGCAGGCCATGCCCATGATCCGCTACCGCACGCGCGACATCACCGCCCTGTATCCGGAGGCGTGTCCCTGCGGCCGCACGCGTGCGGCGCATGGCGCCGCATCGGACGCCGCAGCGACGATATGTTCATCATCCGCGGCGTGAACGTGTTCCCATCGCAGATCGAAACGGCCCTGCTGGCCGTGGAAGGCGCGCTGCCGCACTACCAGATCGTCCTCACCCGCGAGAAGGGCCTGGACGCCATGGAAGTGCAGGTGGAAGTCACGCCGGAGGTTTTCAGCGACAAAATCGGCGCGCTCGAATCCCTGCACGAACGCCTGGCCCGCGCCCTGGAGCAGGCGCTGGGCCTGCGCGTGGATGTGACGCTGGCGGCCCCGCGCAGCATCCAGCGCAGCGAAGGCAAGGCCAAACGCGTGATCGACCGGAGATCCATCGGCGAGGTACCGCATGAAGATTCACCAACTGTCGCTCTTTCTCGAAAATAAGCCCGGCCAGATGGCCGCGCCCTGCCGCCTGCTGGCGGGGGCCGGAATCAACATCCGCACCCTCACCCTGGCCGATACCCAGCGCTTCGGAATTCTGCGGCTGATCGTCTCGGACTGGGAACAGAGCCGGCGCTGCTGGAGAGCGGCCGGCTACGTGGTGAACGTCACCGAGGTGGTGGCCGTGGAAGTGGCCGACCGCCCCGGCGGCCTGGGCGAGCTCCTGGAGCTGTTCGAAGGCGGCGACGTGAATATCGAATACATGTACGCCTTCACGTTCGGCCGCGGAGACCGCGCCGCCCTGATTTTCCGCTTCGACCGTCCCGACGCCGCCATAGAGCGCCTGCGGGCCGCCGGCCTGAACGTCCTCGGAGACGTGGAAGTCGTATCACCGTATCGCGTCGTAGAGGGGCTCGATCGTTGGTCGGCCTCTTTTTGACGCGGAGACGCGGGAGTTCGGAGCCGCGACCGTGAGGGAGCGGTGGGTCAGGTTGTTTCGGAACAAATCCCTATTTTGAATTTCTCCGCGTCTCTGCGTCAAAAAACCCGCGCGGGCAATCTGAACCCTCGGGGTCGAAAACCGCTTATCATACGGTTTCATGGCCATCGATGCTTCGGCGGTAGTGGCGCCTACGGCGCGGGTGCATCCGGACGCTTCCATCGGGGCGGGCGCGCGCATCGGCGAGTACTGCGTGATCGAGAGCGATGTCTCGATCGGCGCGGGGTGCGTGCTCGAACCCTACGTGTTCGTGAAGCGCTGGACCACCCTGGGCGAGCGCAACGAGATCTCCGCCTGCACGGCGCTGGGCACCGACCCGTTCGACAAGAACTTCACCGGGGAGCGCAGCTATCTGCGCATCGGAAACGGGAACAAGATCCGCGAGCACTTCACCGTTTCGCGCGGCACCGCGCCGGAATCGGCCACCGAAATCGGCGACGGCAACTACATCATGAGCGTCCGGGCACATCGCGCACAACTGCAAGATCGGCGACGACAACGTGATCGCGAGCTGCGCGCTGCTGGCGGGATACGTGGAGGTGGAGGACCAGGCGTTTATTTCGGGCGGCGTGGCCATCCACCAGTTCTGCAAGATCGGGCGCCTGGCCATGATCGCGGGCCATACCGGCGTGAGCAGCGACGTGCCGCCGTTCATCACCTGCGCCGGATACCGCGGCGACGCGACCGGGCTGAACCTGGTGGGCCTGAAGCGCGCGGGCTTCGACGCGGCGCGGATCGCGGCGGTGAAGAAGGCGTACGCCGATTCTGTACCGCTCCGGGCTGCCGCTGGAAGAGGCGCTGGCGCGGATCGAGGCGGAGATCGACTCGCCCGAAACGCGGCACATCGCGGAGTTCATCCGGCGCTCGAAGCGCGGCATCTGCCGCGAGCGGGGCCGGCTGAAACCTGTCACGGAATAGTCGATGCGACCGGCGTGCGCTTGCCCGCCGGTTTGAATTCCGACGCGTATATCTCTTATACTGTGGCTTCGGTACTTTTCCGATTAAACCGTCACGATGCCGGTGTGTCTCCAGCCTATGGAGCGCCGGCCGATTCCCGAGGAGGATCTTCACTCATGCTCTCCACGACGGACACGTTCTGTGTCGAGCGGCGCGCCGGTAGTAGCAGGCCCGCCGCGAACGCGCGATTCGGTGCGATTCGGCGCGTCCTTTTCAGCCTCCTGGCGCTCGTCGC
Source organism: Terriglobia bacterium (assembly GCA_963767595.1). Taxonomy (GTDB): domain Bacteria; phylum Acidobacteriota; class Terriglobia; order Bryobacterales; family Bryobacteraceae; genus BOG-224. The sequence continues at coordinate 2,192 of CAVYEK010000019.1, read as the reverse complement.
GCTGGCCGCGCCCCATGATGGCGGCGGAGGCCAACGGCGAAGCCAATCTGCAACTGCCCGATCTCGGTCACGGCCACGTTCCTGGGCGGCATCAACGGCCACACCCTGCTGCTGGGCGGCCTGGTGGTCAGCGCCCTCGGGCTGGTGTTCGGGCTGGTCATTTTCGTGCGCCTGCGCAACATGCCGGTGCACGCGTCCATGCGCGAAGTCTCCGAGCTGATCTACGAGACCTGCAAGACCTACCTCGCCACGCAGGGCAAGTTCCTGCTGCTGCTGGAAGTGCTTCATCGCCGTGATCATCGTCTTCTACTTCGGCGTCCTGCAAGGCTTCGAGGCCTTCAAGGTGGCCATCATTCTGCTGTTCAGCGTGGTCGGCATCTCGGGCAGCTTCGCGGTGGCGGCGTTCGGCATGCGCGTGAACACGTTCGCCAACTCGCGCACGGCCTTCGCCAGCCTGACGGGCAAGCCGTACCCGTGCTACGACATTCCGCTGCAAGCCGGCATGAGCATCGGCATGCTGCTGGTCTCGGTCGAGCTGCTGATCATGCTGTTCATCCTGCTGTTCGTGCCGGGCGACCTGGCCGGCCCGTGCTTCATCGGCTTCGCCATCGGCGAATCGCTGGGCGCGGCGGCGCTGCGCGTGGCGGGCGGCATCTTCACCAAGATCGCCGACATCGGCAGCGACCTGATGAAGATCGTCTTCAAGATCAAGGAAGACGACGCGCGCAACCCGGGCGTGATCGCCGATTGCACGGGCGACAACGCGGGCGATTCGGTGGGCCCCTCGGCCGACGGTTTCGAAACCTACGGCGTCACCGGCGTGGCGCTGATCACCTTCATCCTGCTGGCGGTGACAGACCCGATGGTGCAGGTGCAGCTGCTGGTCTGGATCTTCTCCATGCGCGTGATGATGGTGATCTCCTCCGGCGATCGGCTACTTCATCAACGGCGCCATCGCCAAGGCGCGCTTCGGCAACGCCGACAAGATGAACTTCGAAGCCCCGCTCACCACGCTGGTGTGGCTGACCTCGATCCTTTCCATCGGCCTCACCTACGTCGTCAGCTCGCTGATGATTCCCGACCTGGGCGGCGACGACTCGCTGTGGTGGAAGCTGGCCACCGTGATCAGTTGCGGCACGCTGGCGGGCGCGCTGATTCCCGAGTTCGTCAAGGTCTTCACCTCCACCAACTCGCGGCACGTGCGGAGATCGTCACCAGCTCGCGCGAGGGCGGCGCGTCGCTGAATATCCTTTCCGGCTTGGTGGCCGGCAACTTCAGCGCCTACTGGCTGGGCTTCGCCATGCTGCCGCTGATGAGCGTCGCCTATCGTCGTGAGCACGCATGGCCTGGCACGCCTGATGGTGGCGCCCGGCGGTGTTCGCCTTCGGCCTGGTGGCCTTCGGCTTCCTGGGCATGGGCCCGGTGACCATCGCGGTGGACAGCTACGGCCCGGTCACCGACAACGCGCAATCGATCTACGAGCTTTCCATGATCGAAACGCTCCCGGACATCGCGGAGGACATCGAAGAAGGAGTTCGGCTTCACGCCGGACTTCGAGAGCGCCAAGGACAACCTGGAAGAGAACGACGGCGCCGGCAACACCTTCAAGGCGACCTCCAAGCCGGTGCTGATCGGCACGGCCGTGGTGGGCGCGACCACCATGATCTTCGCCACCATCGTGACGCTGACCCACGGTCTTGACCGCGAACATCGAGAAGCTCTCGCTGCTGCACGCGCCGTTCCTGCTGGGTCTCATCGCCGGCGGCGCGGTCATCTACTGGTTCACCGGCGCCAGCATGCAGGCGGTCACCACCGGCGCCTACCGCGCGGTGGAGTTCATCAAGCGCAACATCAAGCTGGAAAGCGCGGAAAAGGCCTCCGTGGCCGATTCCAAGAAGGTGGTGGCCATCTGCACGCAGTACGCGCAGAAGGGCATGCTGAACATCTTCCTGGCGGTGTTCTTCGCCACGCTGGCCTTCGCCTTCGTCGAGCCGTTCTTCTTCGTCGGCTACCTGATCTCGATCGCGCTGTTCGGGCTGTACCAGGCCATCTTCATGGCCAACGCCGGCGGCGCCTGGGACAACGCCAAGAAGGTGGTGGAGACCGAGCTGCGCGCCAAGGGCACGCAGCTGCACGCCGCCACGGTGGTGGGCGACACGGTGGGCGATCCGTTCAAGGACACCAGTTCGGTG
>CAVYEK010000018.1:0-307052 GCA_963767595.1 Terriglobia bacterium | reverse complement strand
CCGCCGCTGCCCATTTGTAAGAGACCTTTGCCCCGCCATGGGATAATGTTCCAGGCGCGGGAATTCTCGTTTCTTGAGTGCCGGCGCAAAGCCTGGCCGCCTATGGTGGAAGGTCAGTTTTGGGCAAGACGCCCAAAAATCGGCGTCTAAGTCCTTTGTTCATGTTAGAATTCGGCCTGAATTTGGGCAATTTGCCCAAATCGCAGGCTGGCGCCAAGGGCTGCTAGAGACCAAGGAGGCATCGCAGCATGTCTACGAGAACTACGCGCACTACCGCCGGACCGACCCCGGGTTCGACATCGTGCTATTTGGGCTGATTGTGCTCACGCTGGGCGGGTCCATTGTGAACCTGATTCGCACCGTGGACGCCACTCTGGAATTTACAGCGCCGCGCTGATCGTGGTGTTGACGGTCATCGCCGCGATGATAAGCGGCTTTTGCCGCATGTACGCGCTCAAGGCGCAGGACCGCGCCATACGGGCGGAAGATAATTTGCGCCATTTCGTCCTGACGGGCAAGCTGCTCGATCCGCGAATCGAGATCCACCAGGTGATTGCCCTGCGGTTCGCGCCCGACGAGGAATTCGTAGCCCTGGCGAAGCGCGCCGCCGAGGAAAGCCTGACTCCCGACGCCATCAAGCAAGCGGTGAAGAACTGGCGGGCGGATAACTATCGGGTGTGAAGGCGGGCTCGGGCTTTTTGCCGCCCGGGGTCGGCTGAGCGTTCATTCGAAAGCCCGTTCAAGATCCAGGGCAAAAACCAGCGCGTCCTTGAGTCGCGCCATTATCCCTGCGGAAAGCCTGCCAATCTTGCGTTCAAGTCGCACGGTTGGCAGAGATCCTAATCCTTGAACGTTGGCTACTGATTCACGATCAAGGAACGGAAGCCGCGGCAGCGGCACTTCATACGGACTGTTTCTCCGCTGGGTGGTGAGAGGCACGTACAAGACGAGAGATCGCGGCGGGTCAGGGTCTTGGCGGGAGACGATGACGACGGGACGGGTCTTGGCAGCGAGTCCCAGGTCCGCCAGCCAAATCTCACCGGGTTGGGGGTTCATCGAGCAGGTCGAGGACCTCCTGTTCGGCGGCGCGCGAGCGCGCGATATCAAGGATGCCATGATCCGCGAGCTCGATAACCTCAGTGATGCGCTCCCTGGCCTCTACCGCTGTCTCCGGTTTCCACTCGCGCAATCGAGCGTTTAGCTTCTCCGCCAAGGCGTCCACGATGGTCTCCTGCCCTTCTTTCCAGTGTAGCGCCTTCGACCCTCGACGACCGGATGCCCTTTGTCCGGCGCGGGGACTCGACCAAGCGACGCCAGTCATTTCCGGTAACGCGGTTCAACAGGAACAGGCGAGCGCCGCTCCACTTGCGCTCAGGCCTCGCGTCCGCTCCGGTATAATTGAGGAGTGGAGCTTGGTATGAGCCGTCTTGAGAATATCGAAGGCCAGGTGCAGAGCCTCAGTGGAGAAGAGCTAAAGGCGTTTCGAGATTGGTTCGCGGACTTCGATGCGGAGGTTTGGGACGCCCAAATCGAGGCAGACTCAAAGAACGGGAAGCTCAGTTCCTTTGCCGAACGGGCGCTTCGCGAGCACGAGTCGGGCCGCTCCTCGCTTCTGTGATCCACCGTGCCGCTCCAGAGAGTAATGGAGTTCTTACCGATCCCTCCCGGCGAATATCCAAGTTTTGGCGGATCGAGCTTTCGCGCTATTGAACGCAGATCCCTACCACCCCTCACTGCACTTCAAGAAGATCGATACCGTCTGGTCCGTGCGGGTCGGCCTTCGACGCCGCCGATCATTTCCCCGCTCCATCGCCGGCGGGTTCAATCGAAGTGACTTTGATGCGCCCGGTTTTTGCGTCGTAGATGCCGGTCACCTTGACGCGCTGTGCGGCATACTTCGCCGGCAGCTTCTGGTCGCTGAGCTTGAGAACGTTCTTGCCGTCGAAGAGGGCGTATTCGGCAGATCCCTTGACGCACATCTTGACGCATGCTTCATCGGACGGTGATTTCATCATGGCGTGAGACCTGCCGCACATCGTGTCGGTGATAACGCCGGTAAAGGTTGCAGGCTCGCTGGCGGCGAAAAGGACGCCGGCCAATGTGACTATCAGAGACGCTCGTTTCATCATGCTGCTCCTTGCAAAAGAGGCACGGGCCGCCTCATTCAGGCGGCCTGAGCCGGAATCGAACGAAGATGTTGCCGCCGACGGGACGGTTGCCATAGTAGGGCTTGATCGCGGCCGGAAGCGAATACGCGGTAAAGTTTGCGCCGACGCCGGTTTCGACGAATCGCAACAGCGCCACGTCGCGCGTGTAGCCGAGAGTATAAGCGCCGACGCGGAACGTACTGCCATAGAGAAGGTCAAGGCGCTGCTCGATATCCGGTTCGCCGTCGAACAACTCGTCTTTATCGACCAGTTCGGCGCGCCCCGTGATGAAGTTCCTGCGGGAGACCGGAAGAACCGACTCAGCCAGATAGGAATTCAGATTGTGAAGCGTTGCGGTGTCGTGGTTGCGCCCCCAGACAAGTGTTGATGCCCAACTTCCGCCCGGCATCGGCTTGATGTACTGCAAGGACGCCGTCGAACGCACCTGGTCCCCCGGTTCGAGCGCCTCGGGATGAGTAATCCTTCCCACGGAAACTTGCGCCGCCCAGTTCTTGGTTGGGAAAAACCAGAGTCGTGTAGCCCAGGAGTCGATGGGACCGCCTTGAATGATCCACCGGTTCTCTCCGGGTTCGGCGCCGTGGAAAACGCTGGCCTCCAGCCGTAGCTTTCTGTGCGAGATTCCGACCGTCAGGACTTCATCGGATATGTGTGTCGAGTCCTGCCAGTGGTGCGATATCGGCGCCTGGGGCAGTTCCATTGCAGACGCCCGGTGAGGAAAAGCGACCGGCCCCAGCGCGGGGTCGCCGACGGGCGCGAAGTAGGCGCTCAGGAATGTGTCCTCCGTGACCTGATAGGTGTAATGAAATCCGAGGCCCATGATGAAATTGTGCGGGTGCTGCCCGTCGACGATGGGTTTTCCATACGCCGTCTCCCCGGTCTGAAACAGCAAGGGATAGCGCTCACCCGCGATGGTTGCCGGTTCGAGGCTGAGCATGAGGTCCGCCTGGAAGGCCCCGCGCGCACCGACGCGATGCTCGACCGTAGCCATGAACCAGTTGGGGGAGTAAAGCTTGTCGCCGCCACGCGGACCCGATTGCTGCGTGTCAACCAGGAAACCGTTTGCCATGAACATCGCGTTCCACGTCCCGAAATGGGTCATCACCATCGGCATGGGCCACGCTGCCGCATTCACCGACGTGCCCGACGACAGGTTCATGAGGTCCACGCCAGCCGGATTCATATCTACCATGTTCATCGCGGGCGCTGGGTCCTTGGCATGCGAATCATCCTGCCCGCCGCCGTTTGACGGGGCATCGCCTTCTTGCCGCTGTTGTTGTTCGCCGTCGCTCGTGCGGGCATCCTGCGCACGCGCGGGACCAGCAACCAAGCAAGCGCAGAGCAAAACCAAGAGCAACGCGCACTGTCTGGCGGCTCCGCCAGACGGCGGGAACCCTATTTCCCAAATCATGAAGTCTCCTCACGCCGCCGGGCTGCGGCGTATAACGGCGCTACTCGCGACCGATTAGGAACGTGCGGAGATTCTAGATTCTGAGGGCGATAGAGGAGATGCCACCAAGACCAGGTGGCGACAGGGCACACGCAGGAAACGTTCCCATCCCGGGCGCCGGCGGCAATGGGATAGAGGATACGGCCGGCAGAACCGCGATCAGGTCGGCCAATGGTAACGGCGTCGTCACCTGAGCCGTGGCGCCCTCAGCCTGCAAAACGTGGAAAGAGCACGGAGCCGAATCTCGCTGGGGCGGCACGCCGTGATGATGATGGCAAAGTGGCATGCCAGCGGGACTGGGCGTCGATGCCGACCCACTGCCGCTACAGGATCCGACAGCACAGCACACCGCGCACTGGAGGTTCACCAAGACCAGTGCGAAGGCAAGCAGAACGCTGAATTGGCCTTTAAACGCCAGCATCCCCTGCGCACATCATAACATGGTGGTCGGCTGTCCGCTCAATCCAGTTGGACCTCCTGTCGGCGGCGCGCAGGAGGGGCAGTTCAGGCCGGGCGAAACCGGGGGCAGTGCCGAATTACACGGTTCTGTTGAGAACCCTCCGTCCGCGTCCTCCGGGTCGAGCGCCGAGCCAAGCGGCGACCAGGCTCCCGACGGCCGTAATTCGGAACTGTCCCGGTTGGCACCCGCGTCCCCCGGAATACAGGGACGCCATGCATCGTTTCCGGATCCGCGGTAATCGCTCGCGTCACGACTTCATTGTCGCGCAGTGGGCATATTGCCGGCTACCTGTCCGCCGCCTCGCAAATCAGCTCCCACGCTCTTTGGACGTGGCGGCGCTGGGTGGCCTGGTTTCCGATGGCTATGCGGAGGGTGTAGCGGCCGTTGAGGACCGTGCCGGAGATGAAGGCCTCGCCGGTCGCGTTGACGCGCTCCTCGATTTGCTTGTTCTGTTCGTCCGTGCCTTTAAAGCGGAAGCAGACCACCGAGAAGGGCGTGGGGGCGGTGCGTTCGAAGCGCGGGTCGGTATCCACCTGGGCGGCCAGTTCCTGGGCCAGGGCCACGTGGGCGCGCAGTATGTTGGCCAGCCCTTCACGGCCGTAGTAGCGCATGATGAACCAGAGCTTGAGGGCGCGGAAGCGGCGGCCGAGGGGGACTCCGTAATCCATGAAGTTGACGGCGCGCGGGTCGTCGGCGGTGCGCAGATACTCGGGGACCAGGGAAAAGGCGGCGCGGAGCACGTCGGGGCGGCGGGTGTAAAAGACGCTGCAATCGGTGGGCGTGAGCAGCCACTTATGCGGGTTGGTGACCAGGGAATCGGCGCGGTGGCAGCCGGCAAAGGCCCAGCGGAACTCGGGGGCCACCATGAGGGAACCGGCATAGGCCGCATCCACATGCAGCCAGAGGCCGTGTTGCCCGGCGATGTCCGCGATTTCGGGCACGGGGTCCACGCTGGTGGTGGAGGTAGTGCCGACGGTGGCGCAGACGCAGCACGGGCGAAGACCCTCGGCGAGATCCCGGCGAATGCTGTCGGCCAGCGCATCGGGCCTCATGCGAAACTCCGCATCCACCGGAATCTTGCGGACATGGTCCTGTCCGATGCCCACGGCGATGGCGCCTTTCTCGATGGAGGAGTGGGCCTGCGCGGAGGCATAGACCACCAGGCCCGGGGACGTTCCGCGGGTGCGGGAGTGGGGATCGGCGGCTTCCCGCGCGGCGGCGATGGCGTGCATGCTGGAAAGGGAGGCGGTGTCGTAGATGATACCGAACCAGTCGGGCGGCAACGCCGGTCCATTCGCGGAGCCAGCGCAGGGTCACCTGCTCCAGCTCGGTGGCGGCCGGCGCGCTTCTCCAGAGCATGCCGTTGACGTTCAGGGCGGCGGCCAGCACCTCCCCGAGGATTCCCGGTTGGGAGCCGGTGTTGGCGAAGTAGGCCATGAAGCCGGGGTGGTTCCAGTGGGTGATGGCGGGCACGACGAGGCGGTCGAAATCGGCCAGGATGGCCTCCATGGGCTCGCCTGCTTCGGGGCCGTGGGCCGGCAGCGCGTCGGTGAGCTGGCCGGGCTTGACGGGCGCAAGCACGGGATAGCGCTCGGGGTGAGCGAGATAATCGGCGATCCAATCGATCGCCTGATAGCCGTAGCGGCGGAATTCGTCGGGAGTCATGGGCGGATGAACGGACAAATTCCAGTTTCCGTCAGAACGGGCTTCGGATGCTACATTCGGGAACGAGTTTGTTTGCCGCTCCCTAATCCGGCGAGCCGGAACCAAACAGGACCCCTTTTTGACGCGGAGACGCCGAGAAAACCGTATAGATCAGGAGTTGGAGTTCTTTTCGGAGTGCAGCCTCGGTCCCATGGAGATGGGGAAGGCGCGGCCCCGGCCGCTCCCTGACGGTCGCGGCTCTGAAGCCCTCGGGTAGTACGCCTGGGAGGTACCCGAATGGTACAGGAAGGACTCGCGGCGCGGAGGACGGACTGCTGCAATGGGACTGTTATGACACCTTGGAAAGAACTACTCCACTCCCTTGAGATGTTCTCTTCGCCGGCCTCGCTGTGGCAATGGATAAACGGCCGCGAGGATTCCCATCGCCGGATGGCGCGTGGACTGCGACATTTTTGTCGTCAATACCAGGGATAATCCTGTTAACGGTGCTGGGGACTGTACTGGTACTATCGGGACGTGAATTCTTTTCCTTTCTACGCTGGAATGGTAGCGCAGGCTGAGGATTTCAATCATGACGCCGTTGGACAACTCGCTTTATGCCGTTTGTCTCTTTCTCTCGCTGACCTGCCTTCTTAGGTGGACGGAGCTACGCCGCCGGCGGGTGCTCCGATTCAGGCGAAGTCTGGCCATGGCTTTGATGCTGAACGAGTCGGGGGCGTGAACCAGCGGTTGGGCGCCGTGCTGGCTCATCGGCAGCGCCGGAATCACCTTCCCTTGAGGACGTTTTCAGCCCGCAGCCAGTCTTCCAAGGGGGATCCGCCCTGCCGGCCGCGGGCTTCCCAATAGGAGTAAGCCAAAGCGGCGATTTGCTGGTGGGTAGGGGCGCCTTCCGCGGCGGACGCGTGGCGCGACGGTCTGGCGCGCTTCAAACCCCGATCCGCCATGGCGGCGCGGCAGCGGCGACGCCAGGCCGATCTTCTCCCACGAGAATGGCTCATGCGGTTCCGAAGATACACTATACAACGCGTCGCGCAATCGCGTTGGGGAAGGGGGACGCGCCGGCGCCCAGCCGGCCAGGGTCTCCTTCGCGCCGCCTCACTTGGCGTCGCGCCAGTTGGGACCCACGCCGATATCCACCAGGAGCGGCACGTCGAGCTGGCACGCTCCCTCCATTTCGCGTTTCACCAAGCGGGAAAGCTCCTCCACTTCCTCGGGAGGGCACTCGAAAACCAGCTCGTCGTGGACTTGCAAAAGCATGGTGGAACGCAGGCCGCTGGCTCGAATCGCGCCGTCCAGGCGCACCATGGCGAGCTTGATGAGGTCCGCGGCCGCCCCTTGCAGCGGGGAGTTGACGGCGGTGCGCTCGGCGAATCCGCGCGCGTTGGGGTTGCCGCTGTTGATATCGGGGATGGGCCGCTCGCGCCCGAAAATGGTGCGGGTGACGCCCGTCCGCCGCACCTCGGCGATGGTCTGGTCGAGGAAGCGGCGCACTCCGGCGTAACGCTCGAAGTAGTGGCGAATGTACTTCTCCGCCTCGCCGCGGGAGATGCCCAACTGCGCCGCCAACCCAAAGGCGCTGATGCCGTAGACGATGCCGAAGTTCACCGCCTTGGCTTCGCGGCGCGCCTCGGGCGTCACCATCAGCAGCGGCACGCCCAGCACCTCCGAAGCGGTGCGGGTGTGGATGTCTTCGCCATTGCGGAAGGCTTCCATGAGCAGCGGATCGCGGGAGAGGTGCGCCAGCAGCCGCAGCTCGATCTGCGAATAGTCGGCCACCAGCAGGCTCCAGCCCTCGCGCGGGACGAACGCGGCGCGGATCTCGCGGCCCAGCCCGGTGCGGATGGGAATGTTCTGCAGGTTCGGATTGGAGGACGAGAGCCGGCCGGTGGCCGCGCCGGCCTGGTTGAAGCTGGTGTGCAGGCGCCCGGTTTCGGGGTCGATGAGGGCGGGCAGCGCATCTACATACGTGCCTTTGAGTTTGCTCAGTTGGCGAAATTCCAGAACCTTGCGCACGATTTCGTGATCGGCGGCCAACTGGTCGAGCACGTCGGCGGCGGTCGAAATGCTCTTACTTTTCCCGGATTTCCCAGGGGCCGGCAGTCCGAGGTCCTCGAAAAGCACGCGGCCCAATTGTTGCGGTGAGGCGATGTTGAACGGTTTGCCGGCCAGCCCGTGGATCTCCTGGGTAAGGCGCGTAATATCGCGCGCCATCAGATCGGAGAGGCGCTTCAACTCGGTGGCGTCGATGCGCACTCCGGCGCGCTCCATACGCGCCAGCACCGCGGCCAGCGGCAATTCGATGGATTCATAAAGCTCCCGCAGGCCGCGCGTTTGCATCAGCGGCGCCATTTGCCGGCACAGCTCGAGGGTGACATCGGCGCGCTGCTCGGGCGAGGGGCCCAGCTTGAGATCGAGCCGGCGCCGCGCCTGCTCCTCCAGCGCGCACCCCGAGGGGTCGGCATCCAGGAGGAACGCGTAGAGCATGACATCGTGCTGGAATCCGCGGGCCTCGATTCCCACGCGGTCCAACGCCAGCACGGTGGATTTCACGTCGCAGGCGATCTTGGCTGCGTTAGGGTCTTCGAGCCACGGCTTCAGCATGGGAAGATCCCCGGCGGCGATGGCGCGCGCTTCGCCGGGCCGCCATGCCAAGCCGATCTCCAGTAGGGTGGGCCTCCCGGCCAGCAGAGGCAGGCCACCCGGAACGCCTCCCCAAAGGTCCTGCTCCTGTTCGTCTGCCTGCCCAACAGCCACCGCGACGGGCACGCCTTCGGCCGAGGACAGCCAGGCGGCCAGTTCGGCGGGCGTCGCAATGCGGCCGTAATCGCGCTCGCGGGTATCCTCCGTGGGCCCCAGTTCCTTGAGCAAGCTGTGAAACTCGAGCTCCTTGTAGACCGATTTCAGGGCCGCCGAATCGGGCGGCCGCGCCTTCACCGATTCCACGGTGAACTCAATGGGAACGTCGGTGGCGATGGTGGCCAGGCGCCGGCTCATGCGAATCTGTTGGGCGTTGTTTTGCAGGCTCTCGCGGTATGTCCGGCGCTCCACCTCGGCGGCCCGCTCGATGGCCGCCTCGACGCCGCCGAAGCGCTCGATCAGCTCCCGCGCGCCCTTGTCGCCGATGCCCGGCGCGCCGGGGATGTTATCGACGGCATCGCCCTTGAGGGCCAGCAGGTCCACCACCTGTTCGGGCCGCACGCCCAGGAAGGCTTTGACCTTTTCCGGGTCGTACCATTCGTCGTCCTTGGCCGGGTTGAGCATGGAAACGCGATCGGTCACGAGCTGCATCATGTCTTTGTCGCTCGAGACAATCACCACGTCCAACCCCTCGCGCTCCCCGCGGCGGGCGATGGCCCCAATCACGTCGTCGGCTTCAAAGCCGGGGTATTCGAGCACGGGAATGCGCATGGCCTCGAGCACGCGGCGCACGTAGGGGATCTGGGCGACGAGGTCCGGCGGCGCCTCGGGACGGTTAGCCTTGTATTCGGCGTATTCCGCGACGCGATGCCCGGGTTCGGTGCTCTCGAACACCGCCGCCAGGTAGGGTGGGTCGTACTGGCGGGCCAGCTTGCGGACCATGTTGTTGAAAATGTAGACCGCCTCGGTGGAAAGGCCGCCACTGGTACGCATGGTGGGCGCCGCGCTGCGGGCGCGGGCGTGGTAGGCGCGGAAGAGAAAGCCGAATGTATCGATCAGAAACAGTCGCTGAGGGGGCACTTGGCCATCATACAACCATGCGCAAAGCGCAGCGTTTCGGCCACAGCGAAAACCTGAGGTGTTGCGTTTGTGACACAGTTACGAATTGCAAAGATATTTCGTATCATATAGTTACAAATGGGATGCCAGGTTGCTCTTGGAAACTACCCTATGCCGAACCAGGAGGCTACGCGCTTTGCGCTTTGAGACAACGGTTTGCCGGGCGGCGGAGGCCGCCGGCGTCGGGCTGCACAGCGGAGTATCGGTTCGGATTCGGATTCTGCCGGCGCCGGTGTCGACTGGGATCGTCTTCATACGGACCGACCTGGACAATTTCCCGGTACCGGCCAGTTGGCGCCACGTCGCCCGCGTCAGTTACGCCACCAGTTTGATGCGCCAAGGCGTCCTGATTTCCACCACCGAACATCTGCTGAGCGTTTTCTATTCCATGGGCGTGGATAACGCTTACGTGGAGATAGACAACCTGGAAGTTCCCATCCTGGACGGCAGCGGTTTACCGTTCGTGGCGATGATTCGCGAAGCGGGGATTCGCGAACACCGCCGCAAGCGCCATTACCTGCGCATAAGAAGAGCGGTTTCGGTGGAGGACAAGGGAAAGCGCATCAGCATTCTTCCGGACGACGCCTTCCGGCTCACCTGCGATACCGATTACCCGGCGCCGATAGGCCGGCAGTCCCTGGAACTGGAGGTAACTCCGGAGCGCTACGCCGCGGAGATCGCTTTTGCCCGGACGTTCGGCTGGGAGGCAGACCTGAACCAGATGCGCGACATGGGGTTGATTCGCGGCGCATCGCTCGAAAACGCGGTGTGCTTTACCGCCGCCGGCGCCCTGAATCCGGAGGGTCTCCGCGCGCCGGACGAGTGCTGCCGCCACAAAGCGCTGGATCTGATTGGCGACCTGGCGCTGCTGGGCCGCCCGCTGCTGGGCCACGTGATTGCGGAGCGGGCGGGCCACGCCATGCACGCGGCGCTGGTGGCGCGGATCATGTCCGACCCGTCGCTCTACGAGATCCTGACGTTCGATCAGTTAGCCGGGCGGGTAGCGCAGGCGCTGGTGACGTAGGGCGGGCGGGCGATCCGGTCCCTTCAGGTTCGGGCAAGATGGAGATGCCATGGTGGAGATCCGGCCAATCCGAGTCGAAATCGAACGTGAGGGTGACGGCCGAATCCTGGCTTCGGTTCCCGACCTGCCCGGCGTGATGGCCTACGGCGGCACGGAAGACGATAGCCGAGTGACTGTCGCTCCCGCGGTCGGTCCCTTACGGCGTCGTCGCGGCCAGGGCCGCTGACCGCGCTGGCTTGGACCAAGCGGGCATGTCGTTTTCGCCTTCGCCCGCCTTCAGGCCGGTGAGCTGGCGCACGTGGGAACCGTCCGCTAGCATCATGAAAATCTGGGTTGAGCCCGTGCGGTCGGACTGGAAGACGATGTGCACGCCATCGGGGGCCCAGGAAGGGTGCTCGTTGCGGCCGGCATCCCTGGTCAACTGGGTGTATTGGCCGCTGGCCGGTTCCATGAAGAAGATGTTGAAGTTTCCCGGCGCAAACCCCTTAGTCCAGGCGAATGCGAGCAGCTTGCCATCGGGGCTCCAATCCGGATTGACGGCTTCTCCCTCGCCGGCGCTGAGCCTCTCGATAACCGCCCCGTCGAGGTTGGTCCGGTAGATCTGGGGCGGCCCGGAGCGGCCGGAGACGAAGACGATGTCATCCGGGTTCCGGGGATTCACTTTGGCTTCCATGTCGGTGGCGCCCGCCTGGGTGATGGCGCGCGGCGGGCCGCCGTTCAGGCTTGAAATGAAGACCTGGTTGTCCCTTCCATCCGGCGACGCGGAGTAGACGAGCTGCGCGCCGTCCGGCGTAAATGAGGGATTGGATGCATGATCGAGGCGGTTTCGGAATGGAATCCGGCGCGGCGGGTCCACCTGGAACAGGAACACGCCCACCTTCGGGTCGCCCGGTTTGCTGTCGGCGTAGCTGGTGAAGGCGACGGTGGATCCGTCGGGCGAAACCGCCGGGCTGAGCAGAATACTGTCGAGCCGGGTGATCTGCCGCTGGTTCGAGCCATCCGGGTCCATGGCCCAGATCTCTGTGTGGCCGGTCCGCTTGGAACGGAAGTAGATGGTCGATCCAAGGATAGGCATCGCTCCCATTTGCTTGAGGATATCGGCGGCGAATTCATGCGCTACCTTACGTGCTCCGGCTTCGTTCGCCCGGCCCGTGTAGAGGCTGCCGATCAGGCGCGCGGCGCGGCCGGCATCGTACAGCCAGCCCCGCAGCGCAAGGACTCCGCTCACCATCTCGGTGTGCCCGAAGGCCAGGTAGTTCGCCGAAACCGGGGGCGACGACCAGGCGGATGCGGGAGCCGTCTGGGTCAGGTCGGACTCCTGTTGCGGAACCGCCTTGGGGTAGGAGGTCTTGGGGGCCATGCGGAAGAACCCCGATTCCTCGAGGTCCGCCCAGAGCGTCTCGTTGAAGGTGGCGGCCCAGCCCTGGGCGGCGGCCCATCCGGGGAAATCGGGAACGGCGATGACCGGCCGGACGCCGCCACCGACGATCCGCTCCCGGATGTCCGGCTGCTGGGCGCGCAAGACGAGGGCCGCCAGGCAGGCGATTGCGTAAAACAAAACGCGTCGCATTTGTTTCCATCTACGAGACTAGCAGATCGGGATGACGGCGGTTTTCGAACCGGGGGTTCATCGTTCCGGTCGTCGAAACGGCGGGCAGAAGCAAGCGCCCAATGGCTTGACGACCCCTGCATCCTTTTCTCCTCCTGCGCCGTATACATCCACGCGGTTATGATTTACAAAGCGACTGCACTGGACATGCCCGTGGCGGAAGACGAAGAGATGGCGCGGCTGCGGCGCCGCGACCCGGCGGCGCTGGCGGGCATCGTGGGCCGCTACCAGCATCGCCTGTACCGCTATCTGGTGCGGGTTGCGCGGGACCCGGCCGTTGCCGACGATCTGTTTCAGCAGACCTGGCTGCACGTGGTCCGCCGGATTGGCCGGTACGACCCGGGGCGCAGCTTCGATACGTGGCTGTTCGCCATCGCGCACAACGCGGCCATGGATTTTCTGCGCCGCCGCGGCGGCGAGAGCCTCGACGATCTGGAGCGCCCTCCGCGGAGCGTCGAGCCGGACGGCTTGGCGCGGGCGATCTCCGCGGAACGCGCCGCCATTCTGGCCGAGCGGGTGTCGGCCTTGCCCGCGCTCTACCGGGAGGCGCTCACGCTGCGCTTCGAGGAAGGCTTGAAGCTGGAGGAAATCGCCGAAGTCACGCGCACGCCGCTGGCCACCGTGAAAAGCCGCGTGCGGCGCGGGCTGGAACACCTGCGCGAAGGGCTGACCGCGCGGTGGAGCAAGGAGGACCTGCTATGACGGCGCACGAAGAAACACGATCCTGGCTGGCGTTGAGCGCCGCCGGGCTGCTCGATCCGGGAGAGGAGCGCCGGCTGCGCGAACACGTCCGCGAATGCGCAGCCTGCGCCGGGGAACTGGAGGCGTTGGGCGCGCTGGCGAGCGGCTTGCGCGCGCAGCCGGCGCCGGCGCCGTCGCCGGAACTGCTGGCGCGCACGGCGGCGCTGGCGGCGGCCGAGCTGGCCGCCGAAGCGGAGCGGCGGCGCGGCGCGGGCCTGGCGCTGGCCTGCGTCCTGGCGGTCTGGGTATCGAGCCTGTTCAGTTGGTCGGTTTACGAGATTCTCACGGGAGGCGCGGCGGCCCTGCTGCGGCCAAACCTGGCCGGCGTGCTGGCCTGGTTCGCGGTCTCCGCGATTTGTACTTGTATGGCGGCTCCGGCGGCGGTCGCGTTGACCGCCGCCCGGCGCCGGCTCGAAAGGAGCTTCACATGACTTCCGTTCGCTCGCGTGAACCGGTTATCCCGATGGGCGCGTGGATCACCGCCCCGTTCGCGGCTCTGGCCGTGTTCATAGGCATGACCTTGCTCTTCAGAATGGCGGAGGGCCCGCCCATTCTGGTGCAGTTGCTGGTCTCGACCATCGTGCCGCTGGCCATGGCCGGCTGGGTGATACTGATCGGCTATATATACGGCGACGCGCGCCGGCGCGGCATGCGCTACGTGGTGTGGACGCTGCTGGCGATCTTCATCCCCAACGGCATCGGCATTCTGCTGTACCTCCTCATGCGCGATCCGCGCCCGGCCTACTGCTCGCGCTGCGGCGGGACCATGCTGGCGAACCACGCTTTCTGCCCCCACTGCGGGACCAGTGTGGCGGCCGTGTGTGGAAGCTGCCAACGCGCCACCCAGCCCGGCTGGACGCACTGCGCGTGGTGCGGGGCAAGTCTCAGCGCAGCGCCTGGAAAATCGCCCGCGCCCCCAGAACGCTCCAATGGCTGAAGGTCCGCCCAATGCCCCAATACGAGATCATCAGAATGAGCGCCATGAAGCCGAAGCGGGCGATTTCCTGGTAGATCGCCACGGGGATGCGCATCGCCAGCAGGAGCTTGGAACCATCGAGCGGCGGTATGGGGACGAGGTTGAAGATAGCCAGGTAGAGGCTCAGCCACACGCCGGTGACCGCGAATTGGGAAAACGCCGGCGCGAACCCGACGGTGAGGCGGGCGACAATGGCCAGAATCACGGCCATGACGATGTTGCTGGCAGGGCCCGCCATGGCCACCAGGGCCAGTCCGTTGAGGCCGCCGCGCAGGTTGTTGGTATTGGTATACACGGGCTTGCCCCAGCCCAGAAATCCGGCCCCCATGAGGGAGGTTATGAACGGCAGAATCGCGGTCCCCAGCCAGTCCACGTGGGCCAGTGGGTTGAGGGTAACGCGCCCTTGAAGACGCGGGGTGTCGTCTCCCAGTTTGGTGGCCACCCAGGCGTGGGCGAACTCGTGGGGCGCCGTGAGAATCCACAGCAGTATCACGTCCAAGACGGCGTTCTGCCAGTTCAGGTGCATTTCAACTCCGGCGGGTAACGGCCGCCCACAGGCCCAGCAGCAACAGCACAGCGGCCAGCGCGGCGACCAGCATCATTCGTCCTATTGTAGCGAGGGGATTTGCAGCGGGGGAGTGGCCCGGATATCTTTGAGCCTGGCTGCCATGCGCTTGCCGGGCGCCGCGATAGCTGAGCCGGATGGCGCTCTCCCTGCGGCGGCGCCGGCTCCGTCCCTGCATCGAGCCTTACTATAATGGCTGCAATGCGACGCACCTCGCCTTTACTGGTGGTATTGCTGTTGGGCTTAACCGCCAGCCTCCTCTCGCGCGACTTGCAAATCGATTCGCGTTTGAAGAAGGCGGCCCGGCTTCCGGAGCGGAACGGCTGGATTCAGGTCCACCTGGAAGGCTCGCCGGGGGATATCGGCTTTCAGCATGGATACCTGCTGGCGCCCGAGATCGAAGACACCCGCAAGGACGTCGCCGCCGAGATGCTTCACGACGAAAAGCGGGACTGGGAATTCTTCCGCACCGCCGCCCGGGACATGTTCTGGCCGCATATCGAGCAGGAATACCGGGACGAACTGTCGGGCATCGTGGAAGGACTCCATGCGCGCCACGTGAACCTCGACGTGTGGGACCTGGTGGCGCTCAACGCCTGGACCGAGTTTCCGTATTACGACAAATTCCTCGATAAGAACCCGGCCGCCGGCCCGGCGGAGCATTGCAGCGCTTTTGTGGCCACGGGAAGCTACACCCGGGACGGCCGCGTGGTGATCGGCCACAACAACTGGACCAGTTACGCCTCCGGCGAACGGTGGAACATCGTCTTCGACATCGTTCCCCAGCGCGGGAACCGCATCCTCATGGACGGCATGGCGGGCCTGATTCACAGCGCCGACGATTTCGGCGTCAATTCGGCCGGCATGGTGGTCACCGAGACCACCATTTCCGGCTTCAGCGGATTCGACCCGGACGGCGTCCCCGAGTTCGTTCGCGCGCGCAAGGCCCTGCAGTACGCCAACTCCGTCGACGATTTCGCGCGCATCATGAAGGATGGCAACAACGGCGGGTACGCCAACACCTGGCTGCTGGCGGACCGCAAGAACAACGAAGTGGCCAGCCTGGAGCTGGGTCTCAAGAACGTCATTCTCCAGCGCACCAGCGACGGCTTTTTCGTGGGCTCGAATTTTCCCGCCGACCCCCAGCTCACTAGCGAAGAGACCAACTTCGACCCCGCCGACCGGAGCTCGAGCAGCAATGCGCGGCACGAGCGCTGGCTGGCATTGATGGAGGAGTACAAAGGCAGGATCGATGTGGCCGCGGCCCGGAAATTCCTGGGCGACCACTACGATTCCTTCGAAGGAAAGGACGATCCGGACGAACGAACGCTGTGCGCACACCTCGATCTTTCCCCGCGCGGCGCTGCCACCTGGCAACCGCCGTACGCTCCCGCCGGGGCCGTGCAGAACAAGGTCACGGATGCGGCCGGGGCCGAAAAGATGTCCTTCAGCGCCGCCCTGGGCCACGCCTGCGGGCTCGACTTCAAAGTGCGCTCGCACCTCCGCCAGCACCCCGAGTTCGCCTGGCTCAAGGATCTGCTGCACAACATGAATGCGCGGCCCTGGACCAGCTTCGCGGCCAGGTAAGAGGGAGCGCGCATGTGGGGTCAAGCCTTCGGGCTTGCCGCAGGTGTGCGGGGGCATCCCGCCTCGCGTATACTGATTGAGAGCCGGTACTCCCAAATCGGAAGTCCGGTTGAAAGGATCGCGTTGGACATGATTGCCGTGCGTTTTGGAAGGCTTTTCGGTTCGGCCACTTGCGTGGCCGCTATCGCGGCCTGTAGCGTCGCCGTTACGCTGCAGGCGCAGGCGCCCGCGCCACCGCCGGCGCCCGCTCCGGCGAAGGAGCGCCCCATCCCCAAGGTGGTGAAAAAGGATGGCCGCTATGGCTTTATGGTGGATGGCGCGCCCTACCTGATGCTGGGCGCCCAAGCGCATAATTCGAGCGGTTGGCCGAACGTGCTTCCCAAAGTGTGGCCGGCCATGGAATACCTCCACGCCAATACCCTCGAGATACCGGTTTACTGGGAACAGATCGAAGCCAAGAAAGGGCAGTTCGACTTCTCCGTGGTGGATACCATCATCACCCAGGCGCGGGCGCACAACATACGCCTGGATCTGCTCTGGTTCGGCACCTGGAAGAACGGCAGCCAGCACTACATGCCCGAGTGGGCCAAGGCGGAGCCGGAGAAATATTCCCACCTGATCGGCAGGAACGGAAGCCCGGCGGATTCGCCGTCGCCCTTCGCCGCCGCGTCCCTGGAGGGCGATATCCGCGCGTTCACCGCGTTCATGCGCCACCTCAAGGCATTCGACCCACAGCACACCGTGATCATTGTGCAGGTGGAGAACGAGTCCGGCACATGGGGCTCCACTCGCGACTACTCCCCGGCCGCGCAAAAGCTGTTCGACGGCCCCGTTCCGGCCGATGTACTGAAGGCCATGGGCAAACAGGGCGATTTCCCGAATTGGACAGCGGCCTTTGGGGGCGAAGCGGAAGTGAACTTCCACGCCTGGGCCGTTGCGACGTACGTGGGCAAGGTCGCGGCCGCCGGGAAGGCGGTCAATCCGCTGCCGATGTATGCCAACGCCGCGCTGCGCGATCCCATCAAGCCGGGCGCTCCCGGCAGCTATGAAGCCGGCGGCCCCACCGATAACGTGATCCCCATCTGGAAAGTCGCGGCCCCGGCCATCGATATCGAATCGCCCGACATCTACAACAACGACCCCGTGGCCTACCTGAAGATCCTGGACCTCTATCACCGCGACGACAATCCGTTGTTCGTGCCCGAGACCAGCGGCAGCGCCGGGGTTTCCCGGTTCTTCTTCTCGGTTCTTGGCCTGCAAGGCATCGGCTTCTCGCCCTTCGGCCTGGACTACACCACCCTCCCCACGCCTCCACCGGCCGCGCCGGGAGCCGCTCCGGCGGCGCCCACCGGCCCGACTCAGGACCAGTACTCCCCCACCGCGCTGAATTACCGGCTGATCGGCCCCATGATGCGCGATATCGCCCGCCTCAACTTTGAAGGCAAGCTGCAGACCGCCGTGGAAGAGAGCGGCACGCCCACGCAAACGCTCAACTTCGGACCGTGGAATGCCACCATCGCCTTCGGCGCCGGCGGCCGGGGCGGCGGCGGCGGTCGCGGCGCGGCCCCCGCGACCAATCCCAATCCCACGGGGCGCGTCCTGGTGGCCCAGCTCGGAGACAATAAGTTCCTGGTGGCCGGGTACTACGGCCGGGTGGATTTCCGGCCCGCCGAGGCTAACAAGCGCCGCCAGTTTATGCGCGTCGACGAAGGGACTTACGAAAACGGGGTCTTCAAGTTCCTCCGCATCCTCAACGGCGACGAGACCGATAGCGGGCTCCGTCTGAACGCCGAGCCGATAGCCTTGCGGGTGTCACTGGGCGTGTACTGAAGTGGGAAGAACCTTCTGACGAAGAGACGCTGAAGTAAGAACCGACGTTCGTTTGACGCGGAGACACGGAGAAATTCGGAGAAGAGAAGGTGAGGACAACGAGGTTTTTTGTTCTTTTCTTTTGATCTTCTCCGCGTCTCCGGTACGCCAGGCCAAGTCTGGCTGATCTGGTGAACTGAAAGGAGCTTTCAGGAGAGCCGGATGCCGGGAAATCCGCATGTCCGGTTCGACGAGGGGAGAGTGGGACGTCCTCTCAGGGGCTCGCCGTCTCTCCTGCTCTACCGTCAAAAAGCCGTTACGGACGGATCACGGTCCGTTCCCAACACCCTGCGCAGATATCTCCCCGTGTAGGAACCCTGGGCGGCGGCTACCGTCTCGGGGGTTCCGGCGACTACTACCGTCCCGCCGGCCTGGCCGCCTTCGGGGCCGAGATCGATCACCCAATCGGCCGCTCGGATCACATCCAGGTTGTGCTCGATCACGATCAGGCTGCCGCCGTTCTCGATGAGCCGCTGGAAGGAGGCCAGCAGTTTCGAGATGTCGTCGAAGTGGAGACCGGTGGTAGGCTCGTCGAAAATAAACAGCGCGCCTTCGCAGCTTGCCAGGGCCAGGTGGGCCGCCAGCTTGACGCGCTGCGCCTCACCGCCTGAAAGGGTGGTGGCGGACTGGCCCAGGCGCAGGTAGCCCAGGCCGACATCGTCGAGGACCTTCAAACGGTGCACCAGCCGCGGCGTGGCCTGGAAGAACTGCATGGCCTCGCGGACGGTGAGTTTGAGGACCTCGTGGATGTTCAGCCCGCCGTAGCGGATTTCCAGAATCCCGCTCTTGAAGCGCGTGCCCTTGCATTCCTCGCACACCAGCTCGACATCGGCCAGGAACTGCATCTCCACGGTCACGGTTCCATCGCCCTGGCAGGTCTCGCAACGCCCGCCGGGGATGTTGAAGGAAAAATGTCCGGGCGTGTATCCGCGCCGCCCGGCCTCGCGGGTGGAGGCGAACAGGGCGCGGATGATTTCGAAGGCCTTGATATAGGTGACCGGGTTGGAGCGCGGGGTGCGTCCGATGGGCGATTGGTCGATCATGACGGTTTCGGCGATGCGCCCGGCGCCTTCCAGCTTGCGGCACGCCACGCGGGGAGAGCCGAGCGATTCGCCATCGTCGTCCAGGGCCGGCTCCTGTGCGGCGCCGGCCGCTTTGCGCAGGGCTTCCAAGGAACGGAAGATCACATCGTGCACCAAGGTGGATTTGCCCGACCCGGAAACGCCGGTGACGGCCACCATCATGCCGAGCGGTACGTCCACGTCGATATTCTTGAGGTTGTGGGCGCGCGCGCCCAGAATGCGGAGCACGCGGCGGGGGTCGACGGGGCGGCGGGCGCGGGGCGCGGAGACGCGCAGCTCGCCGCGCAGGTAGCGGGCCGTGAGCGAGCCCGAGCCGTTGTTCAGGAGGGCGCGCATGGTCCCTTCGAAAACGACGTTCCCGCCGTGCTCGCCCGCGCCGGGGCCCAGGTCGACGATGTGGTCGGCGGCGCGCATCACTTCGGGATCGTGCTCCACCACCACGATGGTATTGCCCAGGCCGCGCAGCTCTTCGAGGATGCGGATCAGCCTGCCGGTGTCGCGGCTGTGGAGGCCGATGGAAGGCTCGTCCAGCACGTAGCAGGCGCCCACCAACCGCGAGCCGAGGCTGGTGGCGAGCTGGATGCGTTGGGCTTCGCCGCCGGAGAGGGTGGACGCCAGGCGGTCGAGGGTGAGGTACTCCAGGCCCACTTCATTCAGAAACTTTAGCCGCTGGCGGATCTCGATGAGGATCTTTTCGGCGATGGCGCTCTCTTCCGGGGTGAGCTCCAACGCGTCGAAAAAACCCTGCGCCTCGGCGATGTTCATGCGCACGGCGTCGGCCAGGTTCTTGCCGCCGACGCGGACATAGAGGGCCTCTTTGCGGAGCCGCCCGCCGTGGCACTCGGGGCACACGGCATAACCGCGATACCGGCTCAGGAAGACGCGCACGTGGAGCTTGTACTTCTTGGTCTCCAGGTAGTCGAAGAAGCGCCGGATGAAGGCGTGGACGGTTTCGCGCTCGGCTTCGGTCAGATCGTAAAAGGGCGTCGAGAGGCGAACCTTACCACGCGCGTGGCGGGCGAAGTTGGCCAGCCAGGAACGGGCTTTGGGCTTGGTCCAAGGCTCCACGGCCCCCTCTTCGAGGGAGAGCGATTTGTCGGGGATCACGCGCTCCATGTCGAAGTCGATGGTGTGGCCGAAGCCCTGGCAGCGCGGGCAGGCGCCGACGGGGGAATTGAAGCTGAACAGGATGGGTTCCGGCTCCGCGAACTCCATGCCGCAGGTCTTGCACTGGAACTTCTCGTTGAAGCGCAGGCGCTCCTCGCCGGAGGAGCTGTCGAAGAGGGCCTCGCCGGCTTCGCGATAGCAGATCTCGATGGAATCCACCACGCGTTGATGCAAGCCGGGGCCGATGGCGATGCGGTCCACCAGGGCGAAGACGGGCTTGCTGAAATCGAGGTCGAGGAGGGATTCGGGGGTGGAGAACTCAAACAGGCGGCCGGCCTGGAAGAGACGGTTGAAGCCCTTCTTGCGGAGCTCGAAGAGATGATCGCGGAAGGCCCCGGTGGAGGCGTGTTCGCCGCACGGGAAGATGACGTACCAACGCGAACCTTCGGGGAGCGCGAGCACCCGTCCGGCCACCTCATCCACGGTGTCACGGTGCACGGCGATGCCGCAATGGGGACAGAAGGTGCGGCCGACGCGGGCGTACAGGAGGCGCAGGAAGTCGTAGCATTCGGTGGCCGTGGCGACCGTGGAGCGCGGGTTGCGGCTGGTGTTTTTCTGACGGATGGCGACGGCCGGAGCAATGCCGTCGATGTCGTCCACTTCCGGCTTCTCCATGCGCTCGAGGAACTGGCGGGCGTAGGCCGAGAGCGATTCCACGTAGCGCCGCTGGCCCTCGGCGTAGATGGTGTCGAACGCGAGCGAGGACTTGCCGGACCCGGAAACGCCGGTGATGACGGTGAGCCGGTCGTGGGGGATTGCAAGCGAGATGTTCTTGAGGTTATGGACTCGCGCGCCGCGAATCCGGATGGAATCTTGCACGGGGATGCGCCGGTGATCCCAGTATAGCGTGCGCCACGGCGCGGTAATCTGGAGTTCTGCCCTATGAAACTCGGTGACATTGCAAGCGCGCTGGGATGCCGGCTGGAGGGCGACCCGGAAACGGAGATCGCGGGCGTAGCGGGGATGGAGCAGGCGGGGCCCGGCATTTTGACCTTTCTGGCCAACCCCAAGTACGGGCCCAAGGTGAAGCGCACCAAGGCCAGCGCGGTTCTGGCGACGGGGCCGATAGCCGGCCTGGACACGGCGTATCTGGTGACCGACGACCCGTACCTGGGTTTCGCGCGGGCGCTCGAGCTGTTCTACCAGCCGCCGCGTCCGGCGCCGGGGATCCACCCGCTGGCGTATGTGGCGCCTACGGCGGTGGTGGGGGCAAACTGCTCGATTGGCCCGTTCGCGGTGGTGGGCGAGCGCGCGCGGCTGGGATGCAACGCGGTTTTGCACGCACACGTGGTGATTTACGAAGGGGCGGAGATCGGCGACGATTTTCTGGCGCATTCGCACGCCGCCGTGCGCGAATTCTGCCGGATCGGGAACCGGGTGATCCTGCAAAACGGAGTGGTGGTGGGGGGCGACGGCTTCGGCTTCGCCAAACGGAAGGACGGCACGCATTTCAAGATTGTGCAGTCGGGCGTGACGGTGATCGAAGACGATGTGGAAGTACAGAGTTTGACGTCGGTGGACCGGGCGACGGTAGGCGAGACGCGGGTAAAGCGAGGAGCCAAGATCGACAGCCTGGTGCAGGTGGGGCACGCGTGCACGGTAGGGGAAGACAACATCGTCTGCGCGCAGACGGGCCTGGCGGGAAGCACGGTGCTGGAACGGAATGTGCTATTGGCGGGACAGGTGGGATCCGCGGGCCACCTCACGGTACACGAAGGCGCCACGGTGTACGCGCAGAGCGGCATCGGCGGCGATGTGGCGGCGGGAGGGCGCATTTCCGGCTCTCCGGCGTTCGCCGCCGGCGAGTGGCTGCGCGCTGCGACGGCGTTCCCCAAGCTCCCGGAATTGCTCAGGACGGTACGCGAGTTGAAGAAGAGAGTGGAAGAATTGGAGAGCCATGTCCGATCAGAATCCGCCGCGGGGCGACCGCCGGCCGGTAGCATACCTGAACCAGAAGTTTCTGAATAGCCCGGACGCGCGGGCGCTGCGAATCCTGTCGGAGTTTCTGGAGCCGCTGGCGCACTTCCGCAGGGAAAAGGTGCGCGATACGGTGGTGTTTTTCGGATCCGCGCGAGTGCGGGAAGAGGGGCCGCTGAGCCAGTATTACGCGGATGCGCGGGCGCTGGCCAAGCTGCTGACCGAATGGTCGGACCAGTTCACCAACAGCACCTACCGCTTCGTGGTCTGCTCGGGCGGAGGTCCCGGGATCATGGAAGCGGCCAACCGGGGCGCGTTCGAGGCCAACGGCAAGACCATCGGGCTGAATATCGGCCTGCCCTTCGAGCAGTTTCCGAACCCGTACATCACCCCGGAGCTGAGCTTCGAATTTCACTACTTCTTCATGCGCAAATTCTGGTTCGCGTATCTGGCCAAGGCGCTGGTGGTGTTTCCGGGCGGCTTCGGGACCCTGGACGAGCTGATGGAGCTTCTGACGCTGACGCAAACCCAGAAGCTGGCGAAGCAGATGACCATCGTGCTGTACGGATCGGCCTACTGGAAAGAGATCGTCAATTTCGACGCGCTGGTGAAGTACGGGATGATCTCGCCGGAGGACTTGAACCTGTTTCATTACGCCGACGATCCGCAGACAGCGTTCGAGATATTGAAAGGCGGCCTGATGACGTACGCGATGCAGGCGGAGACGCCGGAGACGCCGGCGATATCGAAATCGCGCAACCCGCAGAAGCCGGAGGGGGCGGGATAGGAGTTGGCAGGCGAAAGCGCCTGCCCCACAATCAGTTGGCAGGCGAAAGCGCCTGCCCCACAAGGCCGGGAGTCCTTTGAAGGCAACGCGGGGCAATGGAGGGTTGTGTGTTTCAGCGAGCGGTGGCTCCGGGGATCGAAAT
Source organism: Terriglobia bacterium (assembly GCA_963767595.1). GTDB lineage: Bacteria > Acidobacteriota > Terriglobia > Bryobacterales > Bryobacteraceae > BOG-224. Next base: position 284,090 of record CAVYEK010000018.1, on the reverse strand, counting down.
CCGGCACTTCGAAATGGGCGACGCCGAGGCGGTGTTCGCGGTGGTGGAGCGCAACCGCGCCTATCTGCGGGAATGGCTGCCGTGGGTGGACGGCTCGCGATCGCCGGAGGACGTGCGAGCGTTCATCCACCGCGCGCTGGTGCAGACCGAAGAGGGCGGCGGGCCGCAAGCGGCCATCCGGATGGACGGAGCCATCGCCGGCTCGGTGGGGTGCCACCCGATCGACTGGGCCAACCGAAGTTGCAGCATGGGCTACTGGCTGGACCCGGAGAAGCAGGGCCAAGGGGTGGTCACGCGGTGCTGCGTCACGCTGCTCGATTACCTGTTCGGCGAACTGAAGCTGCACCGGGTGGAGATCCGCTGCGGGACGGGGAACGCCAGAAGCTGCGCCATCCCGGAACGGCTCGGTTTCCGGCGCGAGGGCATCGAACGGGAAGCGGAGTGGGTCAACGACCGATGGGTGGACCTGGTGGTGTGGGGGATGCTGGAGCAGGAGTGGCGGGCGATTCGCGTCTCCGGGGGTCCAGGCATCAGCCGGCTGGCGCTTCGAAGATGAGATTGAGATAGGACTTGGCCTGATACTCGATGCGGAGCGGCAGGGGCCGTTCCGCGCCGGTGGGGATCCAGAGACGAAACTCGGTGGTCTTGCCTCCCGCCTCGCGCCGCACCCTTCCGGTGACGCGAACCACCTCCGCCGGGCTCGAAATCAGCCGCCGTTCCCGGAAGTATGCGGTGGCCTTGGCATCCACGGAGCGCGCCATATGCATGTGGTAGGGCCTGCCGGAGTAGATGTAGCGCCCCTCCTCATCTTGGCCGGGCCGCATGAGCAGGGTGGCCAGTTCCTGGAGGAAGGAATTGGAGGTTTGGCCCACGGACGCGGCGGTGCGGACTTCCTGGGCGGAGACGAGGGCGCGGCGGGCACGTTCCGCCAGTTCCTCGCGGTTCGCGCCGGAGAGCGCCGCGGGGGCCGTGAAATGCGCGATGGAAGTGGCGGTTTCGCCGGCGGCGGTACGCCCCTCAATGGCAGTATAGGTTTGCTCCTTGGCCCCCGGGTGCAGGGCCCGGCGGGCTTCCTCGGCGCTCTCCTCGGGGGAAGCGGTCATGAGCCCGAAATAGATGCATTCCGCATCGGCCGCAGCTCCCGGGGCGTCGCCCAGCTCGCGGATGTAGCCCATGCGATTCAAGCCGGCCGCGCGCTGGGGCGTCGAGAACCCGGCGAACTCGATCAAGCGGGTGGAGTTGGAGGCGTCGAACTCGCGCAAAAGCACGCTGCCGCCGCCGACGTTTTCGCGGTGCAGCAGCGTCAGCCCGAAGAGGAGCACCTGCGCATCGGCCCGGTAGTGGCGCTCGAAGGTCAGCGCCGGCCCGGTCTCGGCGTCCCACTCCAGCCGGCCCAGCCGGTCCAGGGCCGCCGCGGCGCAGAGTCGCCCCAGAGCGGCTCCCGCCAGGGTCCGCGCGAAAGCTCGGCGCGACAGAAAACGGAAGGCATTGTCCGATCTTCCCATCCGGGACCCCTCCTTACGCCAGGGTAGCTGGAATAAAATGCGGGCGCCATAGCCGGTTCCCGGCGCGGGCCTTGGACGATGGCGTGCAACTCGTCGTAGAGCGCAAAGAACGAGGAGGCTACCGCGGGCCAATCGAAGCATTCGGCGGTGGCGCGTCCCGCCCGCCGCAGGAATTCGGCGAGGCCCGGATGGGGCGGCGTTGGTTTTCGGCCTGGCGCAGGAGTTCGCGATAGAACGTCGCAATGCCTCCGCTTTCAGCGTGCCAGTAGTTGGTCAGATGAAGGGTCTTCATGTCAGATGCTTCGTGAAATCCCGCGGAACATGGCGGCCAAGGCTCCGGGGATGCACCGGAGGTCGGAGGACAACGGCTGGCCGTCGCCGCCGGTAAGTAGAAGTCCCCTGCGCATGAGTCCCAGGTTGACGATCAGCGACCCGATGCTGATCGCCACCGACACGACCATGCCGGTCAGGATATGGGTGGCGTGCCCGGCGCGAAGCGCGGCGAACTCGAGGCAATGGGCCATGGCGGGCAGCGCGACCGCAACGGAGAGGCCCGCGAGCCAGGCGGGCCGCGCCCCGCGGAACGCCTGCAACAGCGACCCCCAGAAGCCGCCGACAGCGATGCGAAAGCCCATCTCGATACACAGAATGCGCACGGCGTCATCTCCCACCAGGCTGGTCATCGGCAAGGCGAAGGCGAGGCCGCGAAAGAGGGCGCTCAACAGGGCCGCTTTCCAGTTCCAGCGCCTGACGAACACCTGCCATGGGTGGGTAAGCACGTAGCGCGCCACCTCAGCCACGCCGTCAGAGGATTCCGACGGGGCTGGCATATCCCTCATAGACCTCCTCGAAGACGCGATCCCAGGACTGGAATTCGACCTGCAGCCGGCCCGCGCGGCCCATCTTGCGCCGGATTCGCTCGCTGGAAGCCAGGGCAACGACGCTCTGGCGGAATTCTTCGTCGCTGGAGGCAACCAAGCCGGAAACGCCATGTTGCACGATGAACCGTGGTCCCCCCTGGTTCATGACGATCGCCGGAACGCCGGCAGCGAGCGCTTCCTGCACAACATTCCCGAAGGTGTCGGTTCGGGACGGAAAGAGAAAGATATCCGCGTCGGCATAGGCCCGCGCCAGCGGCTCGCCGGCGAGCACGCCAGTGAACACGGCGTTGGGAAGGCGGCGCTCGAGCCACTCGCGCTCGCCGCCGGCGCCGGTGATCTGGAATCGAAAGCGCTCGATGCCGGCCTGGCGCAACGCAGCGGCGACTTGAGGCAGAAGGCGCAGGTTCTTCTCCGGCATGAGGCGCCCGACAAATGCCAGCACGAGGTCCGAATCCGTGCGGGAGCGGCGGGCGGGGTGAAAGAGCTCGGTATCGATGCCGCGCCCCATGGGAAACACGGCGGCGGCGGTGCGCGAGCGGAGCAAGCCGGCGAGCTCGGGGTTGGGCGCGAACAGCACCCTGGCCCGGCCGAAGAACCAGCAGACGCGATCCATCACGAAGCGCTCGACGAAGCTGGCCAGACGAGTGCGAACGCCGCCGGGCAGCCAGGAGCAGACGCGGTTGACGCGCCGGGCCGCGAACTGGTGGAGGTTGGTGTGCCAGGACGCGGCGAGCGGCGTCTTAAGCCGGGCCGCGACGATGGCTCCGAGGATACCCAAGTCCCCGGGGCTGGTGAGGTGAATGAAATCCGGCCGAAAGCGCCTTACGCGAGCCTCGACGGCGCCGAGAAAGCGGGAGAAACGCAGGTCGAAACGCAGGTCGGGATCGACGGGGAAGGACGCCCGGCTTCGCACCAAGTCGAGATTCCACACCGCGCCATCTTCGCTCGCCGCGGCGCGCTGGCCCCAACGAACGCAGAGGAAGGGCAGATTGCGGCGGCGCGCGAAGGCGTCCCACTCGCGGCAAGTGCGGGCGGCGCCGTTGACTTCGTAGAAGGTGTCGGCGAACAGGGCGATGCGGGGAGCTTCGGTCATAGGATTTCGGATCCCGGGTAGACGGCGCCGCCCAAGGCCATGCAGTGCATCGCGCGCATTCCCGGACTGGCCAGAAACCCGATCACCGAAACGAGACCGTGGATCAGGGCGGGGCCGCCGCCGGGCCACATAGAAGCGCAGGAGACGGTCTGGCCGCTATCCCGCCTGTAGAAGACGCGGTCCGCCCAGCGGGCGCGGCCCGCGAATTCGGGGTAAGTGCGAGCGGCTTGCCAGATGAACTCGATATAGCGGGCGGAAATCGGGTCGCGGTATTGCGGGAGAAACAGGACGGAACTGCGCTGCTCGACGCGGATTTCGCGCACAAACTCGGCGAAGCTGCGCGCGTTGGTGAGGTTCACGTTGGCGTTGGGCTCGCAGCAGTGCCGGTCGCCACCCGAGACCACCGGCATATCGCGCTCGGCGGCCAGGCGGATAGTATCGAGATTGTTGGCCGGGGGTTGCAGACCGTTCAACTCCAGCGCATGCATCCACTGGCCAAATTCGCCCAGGAACCTCATCAGCAACCGGATATGTTCGGGGCGTTCCAGGATTCCCTCGCAACTAAGAGGATGATTGAGGACCAGAAGAACGTCCGTCACGGCGTGCATGGCGGCGAGCAACTCCGCCACGCGCACCGAGGCAGGGGCCGTAGTGGCCGCGCGCCATCGCGGATGCAAGGCCGCTGGCCCGCTCCGGCGGAAGGTTGTGCACGCCGATGTGGAACACCGTGCCGTGGTAAGGCAGGGTCCATTCGAGGGAGTAAGGGACTTCGACGCCGATGGCGTGGAGTTCGGCGCAGGCTTTCAGACTGTCGTGATCGGTAAGCGAAACCAGCGGACGAAGGCCCAGAAGGTTCCGGATCTGCGCGGCCTCCAGGTCGTAGGCGGCGCGCGGATTGAGTGGAGGACGCCAGAAGGCGCGCTCGAACGGAATCGGCTTTCCGTGGCGGCGGCGGTACCGTTCCTCGATTCTCTGCAGGGCGGCGTACGCCAAGGGGGCGCGCCGCGCCACGCGCGGCACGAAGTCCAGCTTTTCGCGCGAGTGCATCGTATGGCTGTGCAGCGAGACCGCCGCGGCGCAACCATCGGGCGCTTCGGGCTCGCGCCACAAGCAGTGCACGGAACGGGAGATTTCGAGAGACCTTCGGGCGGTTCGCATAAAACATTTTTGGCCAAAAATGTTCTCAGTGACGTGAACACGGCGTGAAGAAACGCGCACGGCGCGCGACGGCGGGCCCGCTAGGAGAGGTAGATCCTCGGAACAAGCCGGCCCGCCGGCTGAGCCGGCGCCGGACCGGGAGCCATAACGACGGAGCGCGGTTCGCGCGCGTCAGGCGCGGTGGGGGCCTGACCCTGTAACCGCCGGCAAAGGTCGCAACCGCAGGTAGTGTCCTTGGGATCCACGTGAAGAAGCCTCAACCCGATGTTACGGCCAGGACGACCGCCGCCTGCTGACAAAGCGGTTAATCTTAGGTTACTGACGTAGAAACCGTATGGTCACGCCTTTCTCACGCGGTTTTGATCTTCGGCTGCGCCCGCGGGGGCGCCGACCGGCTGGCTGGGCGCCGCAGGCAGCCAGGACCGGTTGACCGCCGGACCCTCCGAGAACGTCAGGAAGTGGTCAGAAAATGTAATTGGAAGGAGCATCAGAAATAATGGAAGTTGCCGAAAACCGTCCGGACCGATGGCGGAAAATGTGTTATAGTCAGACAAAATCCGTCAAGAAGGCCCGATTGTAGCTCCATGGACGGAGCGGGGATAGTGCAGGTCAAATGTGTGGAATTGCTGGTTTTACACATCTTTGTCGACCGGGTGATACGGCTGTTGCGAGGCGCATCGCCGACAGCTTGTACCACCGCGGACCGGACCAATTTGGAATTCACGAAGGCGGCGACGCTACCCTATGCGCCGTACGGCTGAAGGTGATCGATCTGGCCGGAGGCGACCAGCCGATGGCCAGCGAAGACGGCGACACGGTGATCGCCTTCAACGGCGAGATATACAATCACCTGGAACTGCGGGCGGAGCTGGAAGGGTTGGGACACGGTTTCCGAAGCAACTGCGACACGGAAACGGTATTGCGGGCCTTCCTTCAATGGGACACCGGGTGCTTTTCCAGGATGCGCGGCATGTTCGCGGTGGCTCTGTGGACCGAGTCCAAGAGGCGGTTGATCCTGGCGCGGGACCGCGTGGGGATCAAACCGCTCTACTACTTTAAGCAAGGCGAGGACATATACTTCGGGTCAGAGCTTAAAGCGATACTGGAACATTCCTGTGTGCCGCGGCGGCTGGATATGCGGGCGCTGGACACATATCTCTCGGTGAATTACGCACCGGGGGCGCGGACGCTGATCGATGGCGTGCGAAAGACGCCGCCGGGCCACCTGATCGAGTGGCGGAACGGGAAGGCGCACCTGGAGGCATGGTGGAAACTGCCGGGCGGGCCGCCGCAGAAGCGTTCGTTGGAAGATGCCAAAGAGGAGTTGGACGGGCTGCTGAGCGAGGCCATAAGAGAGCACCTAGTGGCGGACGTTCCGCTGGGAGTGTGGGCGTCGGGGGGCCTCGATTCCTCGACCGTGCTGCACTACGCGGCGCAGCACTGCGCGGGGCGGCTGAAGACGTTCTCGGTTTCCTTCGCGGGGCGCAGCTTCGACGAGAGCCGGTACTTCCGGGAGGTAGCGCGGGTCTACGGCACGGACCACTACGAGTTCGACCTGAACCCGGACATGGAACTGGAAAGCGCGATCCAGGATTTCGCGTACTACTCGGACGAGCCGAGCGCGGACGCCGGGGCGCTACCGGTGTGGTACCTGTCGCGGATGAGCCGCCGTCACGTGACGGTGGCGCTTTCGGGGGAAGGCGCCGATGAGTTGTTCGGGGGCTACGTGACATATCTGGCGGACCGGATGGCGCGCCCGTTCCGCCTGACGCCGGCCCCGATCCGAAGGCTGATGTTGGCCGCGCTGGAGCGGTACGTTCCGGTTTCGAACGAGAAGATCAGCCTGGAGTACAAACTGAAGCGCTGGATCGAGGGGAGCTGGCTGGACCCCGACGAAGCGCATTTCTTCTGGAACGGGACGTTTTCGCCGGAGCAACTGGCGCGGGTGAGGCCGGGGACGCGCGGCAGCGGGCTGAAGGAGCTGGTGAACCGGCTGGAGTTGAACGGCCGGGGGGGCATCGAGCGGTACCTGCGAGTGGATCAGAATTACTACCTGGCGGACGACATCCTGTACAAGACGGATCGAATGAGCATGGCGCACTCGTTGGAAGTGCGGCCGCCGTTTCTGGATCACCGGATCGTGGAATTCGCGGCTTCCCTGCCCTCGAACCTGAAGATCAGGGGCTTCGAGCAAAAATTCGTGCTGCGGGAACTGATGCGGGGCAAGCTGCCGGAAGCGGTGCTGCAGCGCGGGAAGACGGGCTTCGACATTCCGGCGCACGACTGGTTCCGAGGGCCGCTTCGCGCGCTGCTGATGGACACCGTAACTCCCGAGGCGGTAAGAGCCACAGGCATATTCGACGCGCAGGCAGTGGCATCCCTGATACGCGATCATATGGAGAGACGGATCAATGCCGGATACCACTTATGGGGCCTGTTGACGCTTTTCCTGTGGATGAAGAGATGGAACGTGGAGATTCCCCCGCTCCGGGGAGCCGAGGAGCAGTCTCCCGCCCCAGTATTCGCTATCAGTTAATCGTGGCGCTGGTGGCAGCGCTGGTCTTCCTGGGTTCGATTGTCAGCCCGCCCTCCCTGATGGACGATGTGGATGCGGTCCAGGCCCAGATCGCGCGCAACATGCTGCAATCGGGCGACTGGGTAACGGCGCGCCTGGACGGGGTGGCCTACCTGGAGAAGTCCCCGCTGAAGTACTGGATGATCGCCACGTCGTTCCTGATCTTCGGAGCGCACGATTGGGCGGCGCGGATTCCGATAGCGCTGGCGGTGGTAGGGCTGTGCCTGCTGACGGCGCGTTTCGGGGCATGGGCTTTCGGCGGGCGCGCGGGGATGTACGCGGGCCTGGCGCTCGCGACCAGCGTCGGTTTGTTCCTGTTCACGCGCATCCTGATTCCGGACGCGATTCTGACGCTGACGGTCACGCTGGCGTTGTGGGCGCTGATGCGGGCGACCGACGACGAGGAGGCGCACCCGCGGCGGTGGGCGGCGGCGATGTGGGCGGCGATGGCGACGGGGCTGTTGCTGAAGGGCCTGATTGCGGCGGTGTTCCCGATGGGAGCGGGGCTGAGTTACCTGTATTTCAGCGGGACGCTGGGGCGGCGAAAGACGTGGACGCGGCTGAGCCCGATGGGGGGAATTCTGCTATTCCTGGCGATCGCGGCTCCGTGGCACGTGCTGGCGACGCTGAGGAATCCGCCGTATCTGGACTTCACGATGCACAGCGAGAGCGGCTCGTATCACGGATTCTTCTGGTTCTACTTCATGAACGAGCACGTGCTGCGTTTCCTGAACCTGCGCTACCCGCGGGATTACAACACCGTTCCGCGGCTGTACTTCTGGCTGTTCCATCTGCTGTGGCTGTTTCCTTGGAGCTTCTACCTTCCGGCCGCACTCCGAGGGGCGTATCGCAAGCCGGACCGGGCCTCGCGGACGCGCCTGATGGCGCTGTGCTGGTGCGGAGTGGTGCTGGGGTTCTTCACGTTCTCAACCACGCAGGAGTATTACTCGATGCCGTGCTATCCGGCGCTGGCGCTGCTGGTGGGATGGGGGATCGCGAGCGGGGACGGGTGGCTGAAGTACGGGACCAGAGCGATTGCGACGGTGGCGACGCTGGCGGCGGCGGCCATCGGGGTAATCCTGTGGATGGTGCGGGGGATGGCGGCGCCGGGCGACATTTCCAGGGCGCTGACGCAGCACCCGGAGGAATACACGCTTTCGCTGGGGCACATGTCAGACCTGACGCTGGCGGCGTTCGCCTACCTCAAGACGCCGCTGGCGCTGGCGGGGCTGGCGTTCGCCATTGGCGCGGCGGGGGCGTGGCGCTGGAACAAGAGCCGTGGCCCGGCCCCGGTATGGGCGCTGACGGCGATGATGGTTCTGTTCTTTCACGCAGCGCGGGCGGCGATGGTGACGTGGGATCCGTACATGTCGTCGCGGCCGCTGGCGGAGGCGCTGCTGAAGGCGCCGCCGGGCGAGTTGATAGTGGACGACCAGTACTACTCCTTCTCCTCGGTTTTCTTCTACACGAACCGGAGAGCGCTGCTGCTGAACGGCCGGGTGAACAACCTGGAATACGGATCGTATGCGCCGGACGCGCCGAAGGGCGTGTTTATCGACGACCGCGAGTGCCAGAGGCGCTGGCGGGAGGCCCGGCGGTACTATCTTGTAGCGGCGGGACCGGCCATGCCGCGCCTCAATGGCCTGCTCGGCCCGGACGCCCTGCATGTGGTAGCCGCGAGCGGCGGCAAATTCCTCTTCACCAATAATTGAAAAACTTTCGCGCCCTATTTTCAACGACTTGAGAGAGTGAGCCGGGCTGGACAAAACAGCGCGGGTGCTAGTTTCAAATCGGGGTGAGGGTTATGCGGCTTGGCGAGTTGGGCGAAGCCGTTTCTCTTTCCGAGGGCGTGGATGACAACCAAGAAAACGGGCCGACAGACTCCGAAGAGTTGCGCCGAATGCAGCCACTGGAAAGAGGTTAAACGCCAGATTCGACTTTCCGAGTTCCTGAACGCGGCCCTCACGGGCATCGAAGCGAAGCTCGCCACGAAGGAACTGAAGCCAACGATGGGCGATTATTTGAAGCTGCTGCAAATGGAACAGGATATCGAGCACGACGTCCCGAAGGAAATCAGGGTGACATGGGTCGAACCGACGGGGCCGTCAAACTCCGAGAAATAAAGTACACACCACTGCCATCGCAGCAGAGATTCCATCAATCGGAGGCCAGGTTCAAGGGGTTCTCGGGGCCCATCGGCAGCGGCAAGAGCCAGGCTCTCTGCCAGGAGGCGGTGCGGCTGAGCTATATGAATCCGGGGCGCCTGGGCCTGCTGGGGGCGCCGACGTACCCGATGTTACGGGACGCGACGCAGGGGACGCTGTTCGAGATTCTGGATTCGAACGGGATACCGTTCGAGCACAACAAAGCCGAGAACACGCTGGTGATGAAGGACACGGGGTCGCGGATCCTGTTTCGGCCAGTGGACGAATTCGAGCGGCTGCGCGGAACGACGCTGGCGTGGTTCGGGCTGGACGAGCTGACCTACACGCAGGAAGGGGCGTGGCTTCGGCTGGAAGGCCGGCTGCGGGACCCGCGGGCGGAGCGCCTGTGCGGATTCGCGGTGTGGACGCCGAAGGGTTACGACTGGGTCTACCGGAAGTTCCTGGCGGATCGCGTACGCGGGTACGAGGTGGTGGTGGCGAAGCCGCTCGAGAACCGGTTCCTGCTGGACCGCATTCCGGACTACTACGAGCGGTTGCGAGGGAGCTACGACGAACGCTTCTACCAGCAGGAGGTTCTGGGCGAGTACGTGAGCCTGGAGGGCACGCGGGTATACGCGGCGTTCGACAGGAGCACGCACGTGAAGGAGTTGCAGGCGGATCCGTATCTGCCGCTTCTTTGGGCGCTGGATTTCAACGTGGACCCGATGTCTTCGGTGGTGGCGCAGGTGGGACACGGCCACGTGAGCGTGTTGGACGAGATCGTGATCCGGCACGGAACCACGTTTGAAGCCTGCGCGGAGTTTCTGGCGCGGTACGCAAAGCATCGGGGCGAGGTGGCGGTGTTCGGGGACGCATCGGGACACCACCAGATGACGTCGGGGGCATCGGACTACGACATGGTCCGGGATTATTTCCAGGCGCATTCGAACCTGGCGACGCAGTATCGCACGCCGCGCTCGAACCCGAGCGTACGGCTGCGAGTGAACCTGGTGAACGCCAAGCTGCGGACGGCGGCGGGGCAAGTTGAGCTGCTGGTGGACGAGAAGTGCAAGGACTTGATCAAGGATTTCGAGCAGGTGATGTACAAAGCGGACAGCGGGCAGATCGATAAAGACCGCGACCGCATGAGGACGCACCTGTCGGACGCGCTGGGCTACATGGTCTGGGAGGAGTGCAGACCGTCGACGCCGATGGGCGAGCGGGACAGACGGCTGGTATAGGAATGGATTTGAGGCCGGGCAGGCTCTCAGAGACCAAGAAGAATGCCGGCATGGATGCCGGCATGGCAGGCCGGAGGCCCGCTCTACGGGGGCGGGGTTGCGGAAGTAAACGGCATTCGTGGAACGCTGGAAGGACATGCAGAACATCAATCGCGAACATCCGGAGTACGTCGCGCGAAAAGCGATGTGGAAGCGGTACAAGGACCTCTACGCGGGCGGCGAGCGCCTGAGGGAGAGCGCGTCGGAGTACCTGATACGGCGGCACAAGGAGCCGGGCGACGTCTACGGCGAACGGCTGAGCAGGGTGTTCTACGAAAACTACATCGGCTCGGTGATCGACTGGTACGGGGCCACGCTGATGCGACGGGAGGCGATGGTGATGTTCGAAGGCAACGACCCGGCCGCGAAGAGTTTCTACAGCCTTCTGGCCGGCGACTGCGACCTGAAAGGAACGAACCTGCACGAGTTCTTCCGGCGGCAATTCATACAAACGCTGGTGTGCGGCAGCAGCTATGTGGTGGTGGATTTTCCGCGAGAAAGCGGGCGGGCGCTGACGCGCGCGGAAGAGGACGCATCCGGCCGATCGCGCGCATTCCTGGTGGATTACGGGGCGGACGAGGTCATCAACTGGAACTACGACCCGAACGGCGGTTTGGAGTGGGCGGTGATCCGGACGTCGTGCCTGCAGCAGTCGAAGGTCACGGACGCGAAGTGGGAGCGGGAGACGCGGTGGATTTACTACGACCGCGAGCGCTTCCAGGTTTACAGGAAGGGCAACGAATCGAGCGAGATCGAGCTGGTGGACGAGGGGCGGCACGGGCTGGCGGCGGAGCGGCGGGTTCCAATGTTCCGAATGGAAGTGAGCGAGGGGCTGTGGCTGATGAACAAGTCGGCGCTGCTGCAACTGGAGCACTTCAACAAATCCAACGCGCTCGGGTGGGCGCTGACGATGGGGCTGTTCGCGAGCCCGGTGGTGTATTCGGAGCGAGAGTTCAGCCAGGTAGTGGGGGATTCCTACTACATCCAACTGGGGCCGGGAGACCGATTCGGGTGGACGGAGCCGGAGGGAAAGGTCTATCAAATCGCGGCGGACAATCTGGTGGCGCTGAAGGACGAGATCTACCGGGTGTGCTACTCGATGGAGCAGGCCGGCGCGACCTCAGCGGGAAGCCGGCAGTCGGCGCTGAGCAAGCAGATGGACTTCAGCATCACGGAGGAGGTTCTGCGGGCCTACGGCGACATGGTGAAAGAGACCATGAAGCAGGTGTTGTGGGCCATTGCGGCGGCGCGGCAGGACGAGGTTTCCATCGAAGTGTCGGGGCTGGACGACTTTGACATTCAGGACTACGGCGCCGAATTGGACGACGCGAAGAAGCTGCTCGATCTGAAGATCGGGTCGGAGACCTTGACGAAGCAGATATTCAAGAGGCTGGCCTTCAAATACCTGTGCGATGCGCGGCAGGAGGTCAAGAACCAAGTGGCGGAGGAGATCGACCGGGCGCAGGCGGGGTAAGGCGTATCCACTGTTGTTCGGCTAGCCGGGCCGGGCGTGCCCGGCCCCTACAAAGGCGTCGAGAAGAGCCACAGAGGATGGCTGCGCCATAGCAAGCGGGATTGGGGTTGGAGGCGGAATCGAGAGGGTTATGGAAGGAATCGACGTGCAAGCGATCGTGCGGCAAGCGATCAACGAGTTCGTAAGCCAGGAGCAGTCCAAGAGCGAGCCGGCCCACAAGGCGGAGTTGCAGGAAGAGCGCAAGCGCCGGGAGCAGTTGGAACGCCGGGTGAACGAACTGGTGGAAGAGAACAAGCGGAGCCGGCGCGTGGCGGAGGAAGCCGAGAGGGGTTCGGCGGTGCGAGCGGAACTGCAACGGCTGGGCGTCACGAAACTCGACCTGGCGTTCAAGGCCGTACAGGACGCGGTAGTGCGAGCCGAAGACGGGCGGCTGGTGGCGAAAACGGATAGCGGGGAAGCGTCCGTGAAAGACTACCTAGCCGCGTTCGTGGCGGAAAATCCGGAATTTCTGCCGGCGCGGATCGCCGGCGGGAGCGGGCTCTCAGCGACGCAGAAAGCGCCCGGGACCAGCCGTCAGACGGTGGACCTGGAGCGCATCCGTCCTGGAATGGACGCGGAGGAAATGCGGCGCGTGCGAGAGGAGATCGTGCGGGTGGCATCACAGAGCCTGCGCGGACTATAGGGCTGTCATGAAACGACCATTCCAACCGCTCTCCGGCGGTGGCGGCTCGCCAGAGTGTTGTCGCGCCGCAATCGTAAGAGGGGCGGTTGGGCCAAGTGGACACGCGGTTTCATGACATAGAAAGAACCGGCCAAGGCAGGCGACCGCGCCAGTCCGGCGCGGGCCGGGCATGCCCGGCCCCTACCCGCGGCCGGCGGTAACAAACAGTAAGGAGAACAGATGGCAGTTATTACTTCAGCAAACGTTGCAACTGCGATTGTCAAGCTGGTGGCGGCGGAAGCTTTGCCGGTGCTGGTGGGCAACCTCGTAATGGGGAACCTGGTCAATCGAGACTATGAACCGGCTTTGGCGCAAGCCGGGGACACGATCAACGTGCCAATCCCGCCGGACATGGTGGCGAACAACATCATCGACGGGAGCGGACTGGTGCAGCCTCAGAATCAGAGCCTGGGGAACGCGCAGATCGTACTCAACACGCACGTGGAAGCGACCTTCCAGATTCCGGACGTGATCAAGGTGCTGGCGACGCCGGACCTGATGAAGATCTACATGGGGCCGGCGATGGCGGCGATCGCACAGAGGATCGAGAGCGATCTGCTTTCGCTGTACGCGGGATTCACGATGAACGGGACGGTGGGAACGCCGGGCACAGCGATCACGGAAGCCACGATCGACGCCGCGGAGACGGCCCTGTTCCTGGCGAAGTCCCCATCCACGGAGCAGAAGTTCATGGTGGTGGACGCGGCCGCGTATTCGGCGTGGAGGCAGATACCGCGGTTCAGCGAGTTCCAGACGGCGGGCGACGCCGGATTGCGCGCGCTGATCGACGGGACGGTGGGAAGGGTGAAGGACTTCTTCGTCTTCCGTTCGCAGTGGGTGCCGAAAACGGGCAGCAACCCGACTACGACGCACAATCTGGCGTTCACGAAGAACGCGATCGGACTGGTGGTGCGGCGGCTGCCGCAGCCGCTGCCGGGAACCGGCGCGATCGCGGAATACGCCGAGTTGGGCAATTTCGGCATGCGGGTGGTGATGAGTTACCAGCCGAACACGCTGGCGCAGCAGTTCACGGTGGACGCGCTCTACGGGTGCGGCATACTGCGGAACCAACTGGCCGTGCAGGTGCAGACCTAGCGAGGGGATGGCGGGCCCGAGGGCCCGTCCGCGGCGCCGGCGGAGCCGGCGCCGCAGTTTCGACGGCATTTCCGGCGAGGAGAAAGAACATGGATTTGAGGGCGTTTTATCAGAAGATCCGCGACGCGGCGGCGGCGATCGAGGAACCGTTTCCGATGGTTGTGAGCCTGGCGACGGCGGACGGAGGCAAGGAAGGCATGCCGATCGAGGTGACGCGGCAACTGGCCGCGAAGATGATAGTGGAAGGATCGGCGCGACTGGCGAGCGCGGAGGAAGCGCGACAATTCCGGGAACAACAGGCCGAGGCGAAACGCCTGGCGGACCAAGCGGCGGCCGCGACCCGGGTGCAACTGACGGTGCTGACGACGGCCGAGCTGAACCGGCTGCGAAGCCCCGGGAAAGCCACCAAGGACTAGACGAACATGGCTCTGTTCCTAGATGGCGCGGTATCCACGACGGGAGACCTGACGGCGCAGGACTCGCAGCTTCTGGGAGTCGCCAGCACGGAGGGAATCGACCTGGGGAGCAAGCTGGCGCTGGCGCAAGAAGAGCTGGGCGTCGAACTGCGGGCGCTCTTGAACAGGGCCAGCCCATGGGACCCGTTCTGTTGGCCCGCGCCGGCCTATGTCGATCACATGGGCATCCGTCACGTGGTGGTGACGCCGCCGCTGAAGATGTGGCACACGTTTCGGACCCTGGAGACGGTCTACCGGGATGCGTACAACAACGAATTGAACGACCGCTACGCGGGGAAGCGCGACGCGTTCCACGAGATGGCGGCGTGGGCGCGGGAGAAACTGATCCTGCTCGGGATCGGGATGGCATGGAACCCCGTGCCGCGGGCCGAGACGCCGGCGGTGGGGCCGGCGCAGGGATCGTTGGCGGCCGGAACCTACTATGCGACGGTGGCGTGGGTGAACCGCGCGGGCGAAGAAGGAGCGAGCGCGACGCCGGCGGTAGAGACAACCACGGGCGGCACGCTGGCGGTGCAGCCTGGGGCAACGCCCGAGGGAGCGACCGGCTGGAACGTGTACATGGGCGTTTCCGCCGATGGCATGACTCTTCAAAACGCGTCACTCCTGGCGCCAGGACAGAGCTGGACACAGCCGCCGAGGCTGACGACAGCGGGGCGGAAAGCCGGCTCGGGGCAAGCGCCGAGCTACCTGTGGCCGGCGCCGCGCCTATTGCAGAGGGGCTGATGGCAAGTCGAATCGGAAGCGCAATCACATCCAAGGTCATTGCCAGAATGACGGCGTCACAAGGGGTGAACGCCGAGATCGCGGCGCTCGCGCCGCCGGACCAGACGGCGGCGAGCCTGTGGCAGGCATCGCAGGTGCGGACGCAGAACGCGGCGGCCGACCTGGTGGAGCGCAGCAGCGGGACGCAATACCCGGCCGCCAACGTGTACTGCGAGAAACTCGTCAACAAGCTGACGGAGAAATTCCGGAGGTTCTCGGGGACGGCGCAGATGGCCATTGAAATCCGCTATTCGCAGGACCGCCTGGAGGGACTTCAAGACAGGCTGGAACTGTACACGGACGCGGTGGCGCAGACGCTGGACGGGGCGCGCGGCGATTGGGGCGACGGCATGTTCTTCGCCGGGGCCTACGAGGTGTCGTTCGGAGCGGTAAAACATGGCGGAAAGAACTTCGTCCAGCCGGCCAAAATCACATTCGATATTGAAGTGAGCGTGAATTAGCATGTCGTATATTTCCTCTAACGCAAACAGATTCTACGTGGCTCTGGAGAGTTCCTACGGGCAGGTGGGAACGATCTCGGCGGCGAACCGGATCCCAGCGGTGAAGCTGGGAATCGCACAGCAACTCGAGACCGTCAAGCGCCAGGACAAGACGGGCAGCCGAACCTTCGCCGGAATGCCGCCGGGTGGCAGGCGGCGCACGGATTTCGACCTGCGGACGTACATGACGACCTGGCAGAGCGGTCAGCCGGGACCGACGTACGGGCCGCTTTTTCAAGCTGTTCTGGGAGCGGCGCCGACGACCTTCGCGGGCGGAACGGTGGCATCGAGCACGACCGCCGGCAGACTGGCCTTTCAGGCGCCGCATAACCTGTCGCCGGGGCAGGCGGTGGCGTGCGGAGGCGAAATCCGGTTCGCGGCGGCGATTGTGGACGCGAGCAGCGTGCAGTTGAACGCGCCCTTCACGGTACAACCGGCGACGGGCGGCGCGGTGGCGGCGGCAGTGACGTACGCGCCCGCGACGGCTCTGCCAAGCGTAAGCCTGTTCGACTACTGGTCGCCGGCGACGGCGGTGCAGCGGCTGCTGTGCGGCGCGGCGGTGGACCAGATGGACATCTCGATCAACGGCGATTTTCACGAGTTCCGTTTCCGCGGCCTGGCGCAGGACGTGTTGGACAGCAGCAGCTTCTCTTCCAGTCAGATGGCCACCTTGCAGAGCTTTCCGGCGGAGCCGGCGCTGGGGGCCTTCGATTACTCGATCGTGCCGGGGCACATGGGCGAGGCGTGGCTGGGCTCGTCGCCAACCCAGTTCCTGACCATCACGAGCGGGACGATCACGCTCAAGAACAACCTGGATGCGCGGGAGAAAGAGTTCGGGAGCGACCTGCCTCGAGCGATTTCGCCGGGCCAGCGCTCGGTGACGGCCGCTTTCGAGCTTTTCGGCCAGGACGATCAGGCGACGGAAGGCCTGTACCAGGCGGCGCGGCAGGAATCGCCCATCAGCGTCATGTTTCAGCTCGGCCAGCAACCAGGCCAACTGCTGGGCATATACCTGCAGAGCGTCGTCCCGGAGGTTCCGGAGTTCGACGACAGCGGCAACCGGCTGCAATGGAAATTCCGGCCGGCGCGGGCGCAGGGCACGCTGGACAACGAAATTGCGGTGGCGTTCGGGTAGGGCTGTTCCCCGGCCCGGACGAGCCGAAGCCACGCTGGACCCTTCTTGACGCGGAGACGCCGAGACGCGGAAAAGAACATTCTCGTCAGACGACAAGAAATCGACCCGGCGGGTACGGACGGTCGCGGCCGGCTAGGGAGAACCGAATGATCTACGAAAGCGCGAGGACGGTGGAGTCGGCGGTGGCGCCGGGAGTGACATTTACGGTGGCGCGGATGTCATTCGCGCGGCGGGTGGAACTCATGCGCCGGGTACAGGAACTGGTGCGGCGGATGGAGTTTCTCGAAGCCAGCAGCCGGCCCGGCGACCAGATGGAAGCGACGCTGCTGAAGGCGGAGGTTGGCCGGCTCTATTTGGCATGGGGGCTGCGCGGGATTGCCGGCCTGGAAGTGGACGGAGCGGAGGCCACGCCGGAGCTGCTGGCGGAGGCGGGACCGGAGAGCCTGTTTCAAGAGGCGCTGGCCGCGGTGCGCGCGGAGGCGGGGCTGACCGAGGCGGAAAGAAAAAACTGACAGTCGCCTTCCATTTCCAATTCTCCAACCAGGCCGGTTGGAAGTGCGACGCGTGCCGGAAAGCCGGACTGGAGAAAAAGCGGCGCTGCGGATGGTTCGAAGAAGCGGGGGAAGCCGCGGGCCCGCCGGTGTGGGTAAGAGGGGGCGTGGCGATCGCGACGTGCCCGAAATCGTACGTGACCGGCGAAAGCCTGGCGCTGGTGGAGGAGTTCCTGATCCGGCGGCGGCTGGGAGGGATACGCCCCGCGGAGCTCGATGCGCGCCGGGTGGAAGCGTTCCTGGTTCTGGAAAAGGCGCTTGAAGCGGAGACACACGATGGCCAGCACACAAGAAGATCTTCTCGATGATTTCGCCGCTCTGGCGAGCGGCCTGGCGTCCAACCCGACTGAGACAAGCGGGACGATGCAGGCGCCGGCGGGCTCGCCCGGCGAGCCGGCCACGGATTACAGCGGATTGCAGATTGGCGACACGGACCCGCCCGCTCCACCCGAAACGGTCCGCAAGGCGAGCAGCAGCGCCACGAGCGGTTCCAGCGGCGGCGCGTCGGCGGCCATGCTGATGCTCGAGAGCGGGTTTGGCCTGGCGCCGCTGATCGGCGGACTGCTGGGGCTCTTCGGCGGAGGAGGGTCGCCCGCCCAGCCGGCGCTGACCAAGTACGCGATGCCGCCGGCGCTCCATATCGAGGCGGCCGATACCGGGCAAGGGCTGAGCAACGCGGACTATAACCAGACGGGAATGCCGCGGGCGTTCGACGGGACAGGGAATACGCCGGCGGATACGGCCGTTTCGGGATCGAGCGGGGGGCAAACAGGGCCCACCAGCGGTAACAGCGCGGGGTCGCAACCGCAAATCACGGTGAGCGTGCAGGCCATGGATGCGCGGTCGTTCATGGACCGGAGCACCGACATCGCCGCGGCGGTCCGGGACGCGATGCTGAATCTGAACAGGATCAACGATGTGGTGACGGACCTCTGACCATGGCCAATTTCCCCAGCTTGAAAACAGGGGCCGTCGCGCAGTACCCGGCGACGCGGCGCATCCGCTACCAGAACCAGGCGCTGCGGTTCGTGGACGGAACGGAGCAGCGCTACCGGGACTGCGAGGCGCCTCTGCGGCGTTGGGAGATTCGCCTGAGCCAACTGGACGAAGGCGAAATGGCGGCCATAGAGGAATTCTTCACGGCCAACCGGGGCGCGTTCGGAAGTTTCACCTTCACCGACCCGTTCGATGGCGCAACCTATCCAGACTGCAGCCTGGAAGCGGACGCGCTGGGGCTGGCGGCGGTGGCGGATATGAGCAGTACGACCTCGCTGACGGTGGTCGAAAACCGGAGCTGACGATGCTGGTTTATCCACAACTCGGGACCGGTGCGCTGAGCCAGTTCCCCATCCGAAAAGAGAGGCGCACGCGGACGGTGATCAATGCGACCGCGGACGGAAGGTCGATCAGACTGGCGGATCCGAACGCCGCGACCACCACGTGGCAACTCGAGTATGTGGAGCTGACGGACACCGAGGCGGGTGCGATGGGGGCTTTCTTCGCCGCGGTGGAAGGAACGCTGAACGGGTTCACGTTCCTGGACCCAGCGGGCAATCTGCTGGCGTGGAGCGGCCAACTGGACGATGCAGTGTGGGCCACCGGGCCCATGCTTCGGCTGGCGAGCGGCGAGGCGGACCCCGCAGGCGGGGCGCTGGCATGGCGGCTCACAAACTCCGGCGCCGCGCCGCAGACGATCACGCAGACGCTGGCCTCGCCGGGCGACTACGTCTATTGCTTCAGCGTCTACGCGCGCGCGCAAGCGAACACCACCGTGACGGCCCTGATAGGGAACGGGCGCATGGCGCAAAGCGTAACGACGGGCTGGAACAGGATCGCGTTCACCGGAACGGGCCGCGCGGGAGCGGAGTCGGTGCAGTTCGGACTGGAGATTCCGGCGGGCGCGACGGTGGATATGTACGGACCACAGGCGGAGCCGCAGGAAGGCGCATCGGTCTATCGGGCCAGCACGCTGGGCGGGGTGTACACGGACGCCAGGCTGCGCGACGACGAGCTGGCGATCACGAGCACCGGCGTCAACCGGCATTCGTGCACGGTGAACATCATTCATGTCAACCATCTTTGATCTGAAGGAACAAGCGGTCACGGACACGCCGCTGCTGCTGTTCGACTGCGTCCTGCCGGGCGGCCAGACGGAGAGCTGGAGCACGCACAGGGTAATCAACGCAGGGAAAACGTACGAAGCGCGGGTCTTGCAGCACAACGTCTTCGAAATGCAGACGGCGTCCGAGCAGGGCGTGGATGGAATCCCGCGCATCTCGATTGCGCTGGCCAACGCCGATTCCCACTTCTCCGAGATCGAGCGGGCGACGGGATGGAAGGGCGCGCAGCTCACGGTGGGATTCCTATTCTACAACTTGCCCAACGCAGCGCCCGCGAGCGAGACCCAGGTTCTGTTTCAGGGGATTTGCAACCCTCCGGACGAGATACGGGAAGCGACGTTCCGGATCACGGCGACCAACCGGATGAACCTGCAGAGAGCGCTGATGCCGCAGGTCCGGATACAGAAACGATGCCCCTGGAACTTTCCGGCGAATGCGGCGCAATGCACGGAGGCGGTGGATGGAGGGGCCAACGGGAAATACTCGCTGTACTACCGGTGCGGGTACTCGGCGGGGATTGCGGGCGGCTCCGGGAACCTGAACGGCAGGGCGCCATTCACGAGCTGCGGCTTTGCGCGCACCGACTGCGAAGCGCGGGGCATGTTCCCGGATTTCGGAGGGATCGAGTACGTGCCGCCGACCATCTCGGTGCGCACGGCGGGCGACAAGAGCTGGCACACCTCGGCGGAGAGTGTGAACGCGGCCCGGTACAACGATTTCGTGCCGATGGTTTACGGCACGGCCTGGTATGCCCCGCCGGTGGTATTCGCGCGCAACGACGGAAACCTCACCCACATGGAAGTCCTGCTGGGGATCGGTGAAATGCAGGGCGTTCGGACGGTGCTGGTGAGCGGCGTGCAGATCCCGCTGGGCGTCGCCGGGACGAACATGACGGGGACCGGGTGGTACAACGTCCCCACGCTGGGGACGCGCGCGGGAACGCAGAACCCGGATTTCGTGGACGGGTCCGGGCAGCCGGCGGGGGACCCGTACGGCAGCATGGCGTACCTATCGGTGGTGGTCCCGAACGTATTGAGCGACGGCGCAACGCTGCCCACGGTCAAAGTCCTGGTGGATGGTCTCAAGGTTCCGCAATACAACACGGACGGATCGCCGGCGGGAGAGCAATTCACCAGCAACCCGGCATGGATCCTGCTCGACATCCTGCGGCGGACCGGGTGGAGCGCGGACGAAATCGACATACCCAGCTTCGCGGCGGCGGCGGCCTACTGCGACGAGGGCATCAACGCGCTGGACATCTACGGCGACCCGATCACGCTGCCGCGCTTCCAGTGCAACCTGGCGCTGAAGAGCCAACGGAGCGCGGGGGACCTGGCGCGGGGAGTCCGGAACTGCGGCCGGCTGCTATTGACCTACGGCGCGAATGGCGTGGTGCAAGTTCGCGTGGAAGACACCATTGCGAACCAGCAGCCCGCGCAGCTGGCCTGGTCCAACAGCGTAGAGCCGCTCAACGGGGGGTGGCCGAGCTACGAATTCGGCGACGGCAGCAACGGTTTCGGCGGGATACTGAGGCGCGCCAGCGGCGAACCCTGGGTGCGGCTCTACTCGCGCAGCCTGGCGGACACTCCGAACCAGATCGTGGTGGAATTTCAGGACGCGCTGAACGGATACCAGCAGGACAGTCTCTCGGTGGTGGATCCGGACGACGTCGCGCTGAGCGGGCAGGTGATCTCGGTGACGCTGAGCGCCATCGGGATGCCGGATTACGACCAGGCGGCGCGCCTTCTGCAACTGAATCTGGACAAATCCCTGCGCGGCAATACGTACATCGAGTTCGACACCAGCGTGAAGTCGGTCGGGATCCGGCCCGGGGACATTATCACGATCACCTATCTCAAGGAAGGGTTCACTCGCCAGCCATTCCGGGTTCTCAAGATCGCGCCAGGCACGAACCATCGAGTCTCCACCATCACGGCGCAAATCCACGACGACGCCTGGTACGCGGACAGCAACGGGCAACCGGCGTCGGCTCCGGGAGGCGGGGCCCGGAGCGGCGCGGGAGTGGGCATACCGCGGCCGCTGGTGGGCAGCGTGACGGACGCGAACGGGGAGAACCAGTTTGGAATCACGGAGAGTTCCAGCCCGCAATCGGACGGCTCGGTGGCGACGAGCGTCTCGGTGAGCTGGGTCCAGCCGGCGGCAAGCGGACCGGCGGGGCCAGGCGTTCCGCTGGTGAGCCTGATCGGCAACGTGACGGCCGGGGGATCGCTAGCCGGAGACCAGACGCTGTTCTACGCCTTCACGGCGAGCGACGCGGAAGGGAACGAAAGCCCGCTGTCGTTCGAGGCGATGGCCGCGATTGTGAGCGACGGGAGCCAGGTGACGCTCTCCGGTTTGAGTTTTGCGCCGGGAAGCGCTGGCCTTCGACGTGTACCGGGGAACAAGGTCGGACAACCTGTTCCGAATCGCGACCGGCCAGCCGCTGAGCGCGCAGTTCACCGACACGGGCCTGGCGCCGCAACTCATCGCGCCGCCGGATCCGAATTTCGACCATGCCAATTTCTACTGGCGCCGGGAACTGCAGCCGGAACTCCAGGCGGCGTTGAACTCGGCCAACACGGTGGGCAACGCCACGCTCGAGATGACACCCAACGCGTACTGCGGGGCGGTGGCGCGGATCACCCGCGGGCGCGGCGCCGGACAGGAGCAAACCATCGCGTCGAACACCGCAACCACGGCGGCGGTGGCGCCGGCGTGGGCGATGGCGCCGGACGCAACGAGTTTCTTCACCATAGCGGAGGGCGGATGGAAATTCGGAGCCGTCAGCCAGGGCGGGCCGACGCAGTTCGCCATTCCAAACCGTTCGGGAGAAACGGTCCACATCACAGGCCGGGCGGCCAACGTGTACGATGTGGAGTGCGACCCGGAGATCTCGATCGTCACGCGGTGGCAGATCGGCGGTTCCGGCACGGCCGATGCCAGCGCGCCGCCCCTGCCGTTCTTCGGGCTTGGACCGGGGAAACAGAGCGGTACGGCGGACCTGAGCGGCGTTTCCTTCACGGACCTGACGAACACGCGCACCATAAGCGCGGCCACGGTGACGCTGCACTACTGGGACGAGCTGCGGGGCCAGCCGGCGACGACGCTCGCGGGCGCGTTGGACGCGGCGAGCACGGAGGTGGATCTCAACCAGGCGGGGTCCGCGCAGGCGGGAAGCTTTCTTCAGATCGACAGGGAGGTCATGCTGGTGGCGGCGATCCGCAACAACGGCCTGGGTTACAGCGTGACGCGCGGGGTGCACGGCAGCCAAGCGGCCGCGCACACGGTTCCGGCAGCGGTCTATCCACTGGCCGACCGAACCGAGATCGCGCCATTTCCGCAGGACTTCTTCGGAAGCGTCTACAGCGGAAGCTGGACCTACCCGGTCGCGCTACCCGACGTGCGGGTGGCCAGCGCGGAACTCTTCGTCACGAACCAAAGAGGGAACAGTCCGGTCAATGCGGTTTGTTTCACAGCCACGACGGACAAAGGGCTGCGGACGCTGTCGGGCGGGCAGTACACCATCCAAGTGGGCGGATTCCTGGCGGTGGATCAATCGGCGGCCCCGGCGCTGATCGTGGACGCGGCGCACTCCGTGCGGGACGTCTTCGCGGTTCTGGGAACAGCGGCGGACGCGCAGGTTCAACTTCAACTGAATGTGAACGGCGCGCCGTACTGCACGCTCTCTTTCGACCAGGGGACCGTGCTGGCGGCCAGCGCAAACGGGAGCGGGTTGGCGCCGCTGGCGGCGGGATCGCAGGTCACGCTCGCGGTGCTCTCAGTTGGGCAAGCATGCCCAGGCGCGGACCTGACGGTCATCATACGGCTCTAAATGGCGGAAGAACTCAACAAACTGACCCCGGACCGGGACCTGCAGTGCTACTTCCAGATGCCCTCGGCGGTGGCGGCGCTGAGCGCGACCAGCGATAGCGGTTTCACGGTTTCGGGGAGCTGGCGGCAACAGCTCGACTGGGCCGTGGTGGAATGGAACCGCGACAACGTCTTCGAGCATCCGGCGCTGCGCAACCTGCCGGACGGAGACTTGAGCGGCATCCACCTTTCCTACCAGGAGGCGCGCCAGAACTGCATGGCGATGGACTGTTCGTTGTGGCCCACGGTGGACTGGCCGTATCTGCGGATCTGGGCGACCGGCGCGGATGGCGTCGAGCGTGTGTACAAAGTCCCTCTGATCACCTATGCAACGCCGGTGGCGGGCAGCTACGCGCCGGCGCAGGCGGTCTTCGAGCTCACGGGCGCGACCACGGCCAACGACTATGTGGAGCTTATTTGGGAGGCGGGAGACGGGGTATCCCCGTCGGAACGTCACGCCACGCACATGATGTACTACAACGACACGCCGGCAAGCGTGGCGCAGGCCCTGGCCACCGCCATCAGCGCCAACGGAAGCGCGACTGGCATGACGGCCGCGGCGGATGGAGCGCAGATCAAGTTGCAATACAAGGCCAGCGCCGGCGCGAACGGGAACCGGATCGGGGTATATGGAAACGTGGGCGGGGCGCAAACCGAGGCGTGGCAGCCGACGTGGCAGACGATGAGCGGCGGCGCCTCGCCGGCCGAGTGGCGGATCGACCTGGACTTCAGCGCGCTCCAGGGCCATGTGGGGCCCGATTTTACAACACTGGCGCCGGTGCCGACCGGAGCGGTGCGGAAGATGCGCTGGACCTGGGCCCCGAATCAACAGCCCGGGGACTTTGCGCGGACGGAGTTTCAAGCGGTTGTCTCGGGCTGGACGGTCACGGCAGCCAACAGGCGGTATCAGGTGGCCGGTCCGGGCAGCCGGCGGATTGAAGACGATTCGGCGGCGCTGGCCTACTGCGGCTCGTGGGAAGCATCCGTGGTGGGAAACTACTCCGGCGGGTCGATCCGGGCGACCCAGACGCCGACATCTTCGGTGTCGTACACCTATACGGAAGCCGGGAGCCATACCCTGTACCTGGGAACCCGCATGTTCCAGAACGGCTCTACCGCCGGGGCGCAGATACAAATAACCATCGACGGCGCCGCGCACGGCGTGAACCTCGCGCTCGCCGGCGAGGACGTGCTGGTGCGGATCAAAGTGGCCGACCTGGGGCCCGGACAGCACGCCGTGAGCGCCTCTCAGACCGGCGCGGGCGTTTTCTATTTCGATTTCTTCGAGATCGCTTTCCCTTCGACGACCCTCCCCGAACTGGGGGTGACTCCGCTCACCACGCTGGCCACCGACTGGGACACGGAGCATTCCATCGCGCTCGCTCCGGAACGCACAGCCTGGTTAATCGAAAAACTGGGATTCACCGGACGCGCCAACCACTATGTGGGAGCCATGTGGTTCTACGAATTGATCCGGCCGGGCCACAGCTACGCATCGGCGACAGTCACGTTCACGGGAGCGCCGGAATTCGGCGCATACACGAACCTCCAGGTAAGCGGCGCGTCTTTCCAACACTTGAACCTGATCGCCGACACGGCCGCCAGCGTGGCCAGGGCGTTGGAGCTCGAAATCAACGCCGGGGCCACGGCGGTGTGGGCCAGCGCGCAGGGCGGAGTCTTGACTATCTGGGCGCGGGCGATGGGTACGGCGGGAAATGGCATCGGCGTGGCGGCGGACACGGGCGGCAGCCAGAATTTCGCCGCGGCGGCCAGCGGGCCGCTGGCTGGAGGTTTAGACGGCGACCTTTCCACCATGCCTTGGGCCGAGGGCTGGCGCACAGATCTGACAGCGTCGCCGCGCATCAACCGGGCCGCGCGGGACTGGCATAACAGTTACTTCGCCGCGCTGCGGGGTTACGGCCTCATGGTGACGGCGGCGTTCTCGATGGAGTTGCAACACGGCGACCCACAGCCGGCAACGGGCATCGCCCAGCGATACCCTTCCGGGGACGCCGCGTTGTTGAACACGCCGGCCCTGCAAACCAACTTCTCGCCCGCCAGCACGTCATTCTGGAGCGAAGTCTACCTGGAAATGGCGAATCTCATGAGCGCGGCGGGAGCGGCCCCGTACCTGCAATTCGGCGAGGTTCAGTGGTGGTACTCGCCGGACGCTTCGGGCATGCCGTTCTACGACGCCTACGCCACGAGCGCGTTCCAGACCGCCTACGGCCGGCCGATGGGGGTGATCGCGAGTCAGAACACGCCGCCGGCGGGATTCACTCAGGAGTGCGCGTTCCTGGCGGAGCTTATCGCCCAGTTCACCCAGGCGATCATGAACTGCGTGCGCGCGGCGCAACCCGGGGCCGTCTTCGAGGCGCTCTATCCGCTGGACACGAACGACACGCCGCTCAATAGAATGGTGAACTATCCGCTGGACGAATGGACGCCGGCCAAGCTGGCTTGCCTCAAGACGGAGAACTTCACGTACACCGGCGACCGCGACCTGAACAAAGCGCGCGCGTCGATCGGCTTGCCGGCGCAACTGGGATTCCCGCCGGCCCAATCGAGTCACCTGGTGGGCATCGGCGACTACACGACTCCATGGCAAAGGGAGAGGCAACTGGCGCTGGCGCAAGGCGTCGAATCCGTGACGCTGTTTGCGCTCGATCAATTCTGCCTGATAGGCTATGGCCTGCCCTTAAGCCGGGGCATCAGACGAGCCGGCCGGATGGGCGCATAGCGGCTATGGACGCGCCGTGGCTGGGTCCGCCTCGGCCGCACTGTCTTTGTCCAAAGCCACATACCCGCAGGCGACCACCACCAGGAACATGGTGAGCACCTCGCTATCCCCCAGGTTCAACTCCACCACGCCTTCAACCATGGTGGCCAGCAGGACGGCGATTCCCCCATTCAGGAGAAAGCGGCGAAGGCTCGGGCCGGGCGGCAGGGTCCGCAGGCCGCGCCAGAAATCCACCCCAATCTGAACCAGCATCCACACCAGGGCCAACATGGTCGGAATGCCGCGCTCGGCGGCGTAGTGCACATAGATGTTGTGCAAGTGCCCGTAATACCCTTCCGGCAGCGGTCGCGGGATATCGGCGGGAACGTACTCATCGAAATGGCGGTGTACGCCCTCCGGTCCGACCCCCAGAAGCGGGTGCCGTTCGATCATGCGCAGGCCGGTGCGCCAGACCACGACGCGGAACTGGTTGGAATCCACGCTGGTGGGATTGTAGATCGACTTGAAGCGCGCCCGCGTAGCGGGGGGCGACGCGAAGTAGGCCAGCAGAACCAACAGCGGAACCAAGACGACCAGCCAAGCCCGGCGGCGCCAGGCCAGGTAGACGGCCGCCACGGTGGTGGCAATCCACACGCCTCGCGTCCAGGCCAGGAGCACCGCCACGCCGATCAGCAGGGCGCACAGGACCCAGACCCAGGTCCGCTTCCCGCGCGGCGCAAACAACAGAAACGCTCCCACCATCACCAGCGCGAACATCTCCTCTGCGGCGTATGTGTTCCAGTTACTGGTAAAGCCGGTAATGCGCTCGGCCACGTAGGCCGTGTAGGAGCTCCGCCCGAATTCGGCGGCCTGGTGCATCTTGGCGAGAAACTGCACGAAGCCGCGGATGGCGGTGAGGCCGCCGATTCCGGCCCAGGTCAGAAACAGCCAACGAACGACTTTCAGATCCCGTAAGGCGGAATACACCACCAGCAGTTCCAGGAAGACGTGGAACTTCCGCACCTGAGGGATGCCTGCGGCAGCGTCCCCCGAGAAAGCCAGCGAGAGGAGCGTTCCCAGCATGAAAAGCGCCAGCGGCCACTTGATGCGCGGAAGGCGCAACTCCTCGCCGGAGGCCAACAAAGCCGCCACCGCCAGAGCCAGCAGGATCTGGGAAACCGCGATCGAAACCAGGATCGCCGCGGCCGATCCGAAGGTCAGCCAAACCGCGGCGCGCGAGGCCGGCGACTGGAAAGCGTAAGGCGTGAGGTCATGGGCCGGTCCGAACGTCAACCAACGCCCGGCGCGCGACAAAAGCGATTCCGACGATGTCATGGAAGCAGAACTTCAGTATGCCAGAGTGAGCGCGCGAAAATCAGGCGGCGGACAACCCCCGATCCGTCCGTAGGGCAGAATGCCAGCTCCGCGGTGAATGGAGCCCGCGGACGGATCACGGACAAGCGCACGTCCGCCCGGCGTGGTTTGGCGCCGCCCACGCTTCATGGGAGCGGGTATTCACGGCGGCCGCCCGCCATTCGGCTACAATGCTCCCATGCTCTCGAAACGGGACCGCTGGGTCCTCGCGCTACTGGTCATTTCCGCATTCATCAATTACATCGACCGCGCCAATCTCTCCGTGGGCGCCGTCTCCATACAGCGCGAGATGGGCCTTTCCAACCCGCAACTCGGGCGCTTGCTGTCCGGTTTCTCCTGGACCTATGCCGCCTTGCAGATTCTCTTCGTGGCCGGGTGGCTGGCAGACCGCTTCAATGTGAGCCTGGTGTTCGCGGCGGGCTTCCTGATCTGGTCCGTCGCGACGGCCGGGGCGGGCTTGGCTGGCGGCTTCACGACTCTCTTCCTGTTCCTGCTGCTGCTGGGAGCCGGAGAATCGATCGCCTATCCGTGCTACTCCCGGATCCTGGCCGCCTTCCCCCAGCAGCGCCGCGGCCTGGCCAATGCGCTGGTGGACGCGGGAACCAAGCTGGGGCCCGCGCTGGGCACGCTGCTGGGCGGCCTGATGATGGCGCACTTCGGATGGCGCGTCTTCTTCATCGCCGTGGGAGGCGCCAGCCTGCTCTGGCTGGCGCCCTGGCTCTATTGGGCGCCGCGCGGTCACGCCGCTCCGGCCAAGGCGGAACAGGCTGAAACGCCCAGCCTGCTGGATATCCTGCGGCAGCGCTCGGCGTGGTTCAGCTTCCTGGGCCTTTTCTGCTCGAACTACTACTGGTTCTTCCTGCTCCACTGGCTGCCGGCCTATCTCGAAAAGGAACGCGGTTTCCCCAAACCCAAAATGGCGGTTCTGGGCTCGCTGGCGTTCTTCACGGTGGCCGTATCGACGGTGGTCAACGGGTGGCTGTCGGACCGCTGGATCTCTCGCGGCGGTTCGCCGACGCGCGTCCGCAAGACCTTCGCGGGAGTGGGCCTGACATGCGCCACGATTCTTCTGCCGGTTTCCATCGTCCGCAACGATGCCGCCGCCATGGCGCTGCTGCTGGTGGCCTGTGCAGCCTATGGCATGTTCAGCTCGAATCTCTGGGCCATCACCCAAACCCTGGCCGGCCCGCGCGCGGCGGGCAAATGGACCGGCATGCAGAACGGCGTGGGCAACCTGTCCGGAATCGCCGCGCCCTGGTTCACAGGCTGGGCGGTGGGGCAGACCGGCAGTTTCTATGTGGCGTTCCTGGTGGCGGCCGTGATCGCTCTTACCGGGGCCGCGGTTTTCGTATTCGGCATCGGGCCGGTCCGGCAGGTGGATTTCGCCCGAAGACCGGCGGCGCGCGACAACGCCGCGGGGCTGTAGCGCGCGCGAAATCAGAATTTCAGTTCTTCCGGTTTGTATCGCAAATCGCGGTCCAGCACCATTTCGAGCATGGTCCCCTGGCGCAGCACCACATCGGGGCCTCTGGAGACCAGCACGGAGGCCAATCCCGCCGCCGCCCCCACCACCCAACCGGCCTCGGAGCCGGCCCCCGTGACGGCGCCCGCCAGCGAGCCGGCGGAGGCCCCGGCGCTGGCCCGGCCGTCGGCCGTACGCGCGTCGTCTCCCGGGTTTCTTTCACCGGTGATCTTGCCCGCTTCACGATCGACCTTGCCGACCACGTCATCCACGCCACCCACCCAGGACTGTATCCCGCGCGTGACGCCGTTGGGCAGCGTAAGGGTCTCGAAGCGGATGGTCAGCTCGGCTCTGCTGGAGCCGCGGCCGGGCGCCTTGATCCGGGTGATGGTCGCTGTGACGAAACTGCCTCGCGGGATCGCGATGCGGCCCTCGACGGAGACTGGAACGCGGGTCTCCAGATTCACCCTGTCGCCCTCCTTCGAGTGCCTGGTGTCCAGACTGCCGAGCAGGGACAGCGGGATGCGCGTCCCGGAGCGCACCGTCAATTCTCCAAGCGGAGGAGTCTCCGTCCTCACGGCAAAACCGGGTGGATCGGTGGGAGCGGCCGCCGGCGCCGCGGGGGCCTGCCCCTCGCCATGGTACGCGAGGACCGCCTCCGAGGCCGCCAGCGGACCGAAACAGCCGATGGCCGCCATCGCCGCGGCGGCCGCCAAAACGCCACGAGCCATGTCCGGATGGTAGCGCGAACCGCCGGCCGGGGTCATCCGATTCCGGAGGGGCCCTCACGCATCGCCGGCTCTCACGACTATCCCAGGCGCGTGATCAACGCCTGGATTTGCTTGCGCTCCTGGTCGCTGGGGCTGCCCGTCAGGGCTTTCTTCAGCTCTTGCAGGGCGCGCTGTCTGTCGCCCTTTTGCGAAAGAGCCATGCCCAGGTGGTAACGGAAAGTGGAGTTGTCGGGCGCCGCCGCGACCAGTCCCTGGAAGATCTGGAGGGCATTGTCGGGCAGGTTCTTCTTCAGGTAAATCCAACCCAGAGTGTCCGAGATCTCCGGCAGGTTGGATCGCAGTTGTCTGGCCTTCTGCGCCATGCCGAGCGCCTGATCCAGATCTTCGCCATGCTCGGCCATGCCGAAGGCCAGATTATTCAGCAACAGGGGCTCGTTGGGGTAAAGCTT
This sequence comes from Terriglobia bacterium, assembly GCA_963767595.1. GTDB lineage: Bacteria > Acidobacteriota > Terriglobia > Bryobacterales > Bryobacteraceae > BOG-224. Next base: position 254,015 of record CAVYEK010000018.1, on the reverse strand, counting down.
GTTGGCGGCCTGGTATACCTTCTCGGCGTCCGGCCACTTGCCGGCCTTATCCAGCATCAACGCCAGGTCACCGAGCACCCCCTTGTCGTCGGGAAGCGTCTGACGGGCCGCCTGCAAGGAAACGATGGCGGCGTTGAGATCGCCTTTGAACCGCTGGGTCTCGCCGATGCGCCGGTAGATCTCGCCTTGCGTCTTGGACCCCTTGGCGGTGGTGGAGAGCACCGTCTGGTACTCGGAGAGGGCCATGTCCCAGCGGCCCGTGCGTACTCCGACATCGGCAAGCGCCAGATGAAAGTCGGCCCGGGTTGGCGTCTTGGCGATTTCCGCCCGCAATACCTGGATGGCCTGATCGATCTTGTTCTGCGCCAGGTACGTTTGCACCACACCCATCAGGCCGTTGATGTCGGCCGGGTTCAACTGGTAGCACCGGCGGAACGCCTCTTCGGCATCCTTGAACTTATTCTCGGCCAGATTCACAAACCCTATCTGGAGCAGGACCTTGGGAGAAGAGGGATTGGCCTTCAACATATCCCCCAGCATCTGGCGGGATTCGCCGAATTTCTTCTGCTCTATGAGCGACGCCGACCAGATCAGCTTGGCCTCGGCGTTGCCCGGGTCGGTGCTCTTCGGGACACTCTTCAGAATTTCCTGCGCGCTGCGGATAGCCGCGTCGAATTCACCGTTCAAGTACTGCAAATTGGCCAGGTCGAGACGGGCCGGGAGGTAATCGGCGCGAAGATCGATGGCCTTCTGGAGATGCTGCCGGGCCTGCTCGTAGCTCCCCTGCAGCATGTACGCGTGGCCGAGCCGGAAATGGGCCACGAAATTGTCGGGCGCGCGCGCCACCACCTGCTGCAAATCCACCAGACCCTTGGCGACATCGCCACGGCTCAACTCCAGGGTGGCATTCACGGAGTTCGCGTCGGGGTCGTTCTTGTTCTCCTTCAGAATCTCATCGTTGGCATCGGCCGCCTCCGACGGCTTGTTCTGGCGGATTCGCACCTCCACGATGCGCTTCTGGTAGGTGATCCGGTTCTTGGCGTCCTTGCCCATGCCTTCCCGGTACTCGCGAACAGCCGCCTCCGGGTCTCCGGAGCGCAGATAGAAATCGCCGACGTCGAGGTACGCCTTGGGGTACTCGCCAACCTTGGACTTCAACTGACCGAGCACGTTCAGCATGTCGTCGCGGCGCCCCTCAACCAGATACTGATTCGCCAGCGTGATCAGGAAACCATACTGCTTGGGGTTGTTCTGGTATCCGTCCTTCAGCAACTGCTCGGCCTCGGCTTGCTTGTTCTGCGTCCCGAGCAGGTTATACAGTCTGCCGTACGCCAGCAGAAGGTCTTCCTTCCGGTCGATGATCTTGCGGTAGATCTGCTCGGCGGCTGCGAACTCGATTCTCGCGGCCGCGACGTCCCCTTTGGCGGCCAGGACCTTTCCCCTGGCGAACAGGACGTCCCCAATTTGCAGGTTTACGCCCGGGTCGCCCGGCTTGATGGAATCGGCCTTGCGGTATTCCTCGAGCGCCACATCCAGGGGCTTCCGGCCCTCGAGCGCCCCGACCACGGCGGCCGTCTCGCCCGAAGCGGGCTTCCCATCCAGAAGGTCCCGGCCCTCTACGGTTTTTCGAATATCGGGTTCCCTGGCGGCGGCCACGTACATCCAATCGCCCCTCAGCCGGTGTCCATCGAAGGAGTTCTTGTCCCGCGTCAGAAGAGCGTCACAGTTCTGCTTGACCTCGGCCATGAGCTGCTGATCGAATTTGTTCTTCAGCACTTCCAGGTAAATCTCCGAAAGCTCCACCACCGCGTCCCAGTGCTCGGGCTGGTCAGGTTGAATCAGTTGCTGGGCGCGGCGCAGCGAACCGACGGCGCCCCGAACATCCGGCGGGTCCTGCTTGAGCGCCGTCAGCGCCAGTTTGTAGTAGGCCAGCCCGTACTTCTGGTCGACCCTGACGGCGTTGAGATACTGGATCCTCGCCTCCTTGTAACGGCCCTTACTGAAGTACTTGTCGCCACTCTCGACGTAGCGCTTCTTGGCCGCCTCCGAGTTACCCCGGCACGACACCAGCGCCAACGCCGCAACCAGCGTGAAGGCAATCAGACGGATCGAACGCATCAGCCACCTCACCGACATACTCTTACACTCTAAGCCAGGACTGCCGCTTCTGGCCATAGCCCGGACCACCCAATCCTGGCCGCGGCGCGACGCCACAGTACCAATCGTACCCGCGGGCTCCCCCGGAACCTACCTAAGGTAGCACTTTGCGGAGGCCCGCGGAGCATCAGGTCTCGAATTCAGGAACATCTTGCCACCGAACGGCATAGAGCCGCGCGCGCCGCGTCCCGAGGTCCCCTCGAGCCTGCTCCGGGAAGCCACCCGCGGATGGTATAATTACCCTAGATGTCCGATCCGTAGTTCCCGCACCCGAAACCTCTCCCGTCCCAGCCTCCGGCTGCCCGCCGCCCCGGCGGAGGACGTCCGCACGCTCACCATTTGGAGGAGAATCGAAATGCATAAACTGGTAGCCCCAGGGATGGTTCTGTTCACCGGCTTCGTGTCCTTGCCCGTGGTAAAATCCCCACCCTCGGCTTTGAGAACGCCCGCCCCGCACGTTCGGCAGGACCCACGGCTCGAAACGCTCCGCCGCTTCTTCGAACAATCCGAATGCCCGGCGATCGAGTACGCGCACGTTTTCCTGGAGGCCGCGGACGACTACGATCTCGACTGGCGCCTGCTGCCCAGCATCTCCTACATCGAGTCCACGGGAGGCAAGAACGCCGCCAACAACAATCTGTTCGGCTGGGACGGCGGACGCGCGGAGTTCTCCACCCCCATAGCCGGCATTCACACCGTGGCTTACCGCCTGAGCCACTCCGAGTTGTACCGGACGAAGAGCCTCGACCAGAAGCTCGCGATCTACAATCCCGAGGCAGGGTACGCGGGCAAGGTCAAGTCCATAATGCGGCGCATCGCGCCGGCGCAGTGACCGCGGCGCGGCCGCCCGCCGCAGCCTCAAATCGCCGCGCCTTTCGCGACATTCGCGCACCTCGGCCCGTTGACAACCCACGAGGACTCGCGTATATTTGCTAACATACTGATCTCACAACGGTTTGCTGGTAATTGGTGGATGGTCTCGCTGGACACGATGCTCGGTCGCCGCGCAGCGCGTCCTCAACCGTACTTTCACGCCCTGCCGCAGTACTGCCAAGCGCCGCAGCCGCCGGTGAGCCAGCGTTCGGCGGAGGCTTAATGGCCGTGGACAACAACGGGCAAGCGGATCAGCAGGTCCCAGAGAACTACGAGGACCTTCTCGAAGACTATAGTCACTTCGCCCCGCCCGCGGCCGACGAGGTTCTTCAGGGCGTCGTTCTGGGGATTACCGGCAAAGACGTGATCATCGACTTCGGATACAAATCCGAAGGCATCGTCCCGATCGAGCAGTTCCAGAATCCCGGCGGCGACCTTACGGTCCAGCCGGGCGACGTCGTCGATGTCATGATCGACCATGGCGAGCGGCCCGAAGGGTACGTCCTGCTCTCCCATACCCGCGCCGCCCGCCTGCGCATCTGGGACAATCTGGACCGCGCTTTTCAGGAACAGCTCATCGTCTCTGGACGCGTCCTTGGCCGCGTCAGGGGCGGCCTGGCGGTGGACGTGGGGATCAAGGCTTTCATGCCCGGATCGCAAGCCGACCCGCGCCCCATCCACAATCTGGATTCCCTCATCGGGCAGGATATCCCGGTCAAGATCATCAAGCTGAACCGCCGCCGCGGCAACGTGGTGGTCTCCCGCAAGATGGCCGTCGAGGATGAGATCAACTCGCGCAAGAACGCCACCCTGGAGCACTTGGCGGAGGGCTCCGTGGTCACCGGCGTGGTGAAGAATCTCACGGACTACGGCGCGTTTATCGACCTGGGCGGAATCGACGGCCTGCTGCACGTCACCGACATGTCCTACGGCCGCGTCAATCACCCCTCCGAAATCCTGCACGTAGGCGACGAAATCACCGCCCGGATCCTCAAGTTCGACCGCGCCAAGGAACGCGTATCGCTGGGCATCAAGCAACTCGAACCGGACCCTTGGGAAACCGTTGCGGAGCGATATCCGCTGAACGGCCGGGTGATCGGCCGGGTGGTAAACGTGACCGATTATGGCGCTTTTGTGGAGCTGGAGGCCGGCGTCGAAGGCCTTATCCACATCAGCGAAATGACCTGGTCGCGCCGCATGAAACATCCTTCCAAGGTGGTGAAACCGGGAGACCAGGTGGAGGCCGTGATCCTCGAAGTGCACGCCCGGGAGCGCCGCATTTCGCTCGGCCTCAAGCAGCTTGAACCAAATCCCTGGACTACCATCGACAGCCGCTATAGCGTTGGTTCGGTGGTGGAAGGCCGGGTCCGGAACATGACCGACTTCGGCGCGTTCATCGAGATCGAGGAGGGCATCGATGGTCTGGTGCACGTTTCGGACCTGTCCTGGATCAAGCGCGTCAAGCACCCCTCGGAGGTCCTGAAAAAGGGCCAGAGCGTGCAAGCCGTGATCCTCAACATCGATTCGGCCTCGCACCGCCTTTCGCTGGGCATCAAGCAGCTCCAGCCGGACGCCTGGGAGAGCTATTTCCAGCATCACCAGGTGGGCGACACGGTGCATGGCCGGGTGTGCCGCCTGGCCAGCTTCGGCGGGTTCGTGGAGCTGGCCGAAGGCGTCGAGGGACTCTGCCATTTCTCCGAGACGCCGGGCTACTCCGGCCGGCGCGGGGCGGAAGAGGCGCCGCTGGCGGTGGGGCAGGAGTTCGATTTCAAGATCGTCAAGATGAGCGAGGCGGAAAAAAAGATCGGTCTCAGTCTTCGCGCGGCGGCGGATGACGAGGAGAAGAACCGGCTGGAGGATTACCAGAGGCAGGCTCACGCGGCTGTCACCACCATCGAAGAGGTGATGAGCCTGAAGGATCGCGACGCCGAATAGCTTGCAATTTGCGTGGAATCGGGCGATACTGCGATTTCGTAACCGATTGACGCCTAGGAGAATGCGATGACGAAGGCCGATCTGATTGAAGAAGTCTCCCGCGTGGTGGAGATGACCCGCAAGGAGTCGGAGGTCATCGTGGAGGCCATTTTCGACAGCATCGTCCGCTCCCTGCGTACGGGCGACAAGATCGAAATCCGAGGATTCGGGAGCTTCCGCACCCGCCAGAGGCAGCCGCGCGTGGGCCGCAACCCGAAGACGGGCGCGCGCGTGGAAGTGCCTGCCAAGAAGATTCCGTACTTCAAGCCCAGCAAGGAGCTGAAGGACGTGGTGAACAACTCCGCGGCGCCGGCGTTGTCCGCAACCCCTCCCGCGCCCGAGCAGGTCCCCAACCCGTAACCGGTTCGCCGGAACCCCATGGACTATCTTTGGACTCCCTGGCGGTATCGCTACGTCACTAGTACCGAGGATCCGGGCGAATGCGTATTCTGCGCCGCCGCCAAGGACCCCAGCGACCGGGACTCCCTGGTGGTCCACCGCGCCTCGCGTAATTTCATCATTCTGAACCGCTTTCCTTACACCAGCGGGCACATCATGGTGGTTCCTTACGAGCACGTAGCCTCGCTCGAAGACTTGCCCGACGAGGCGCTGGTGGAGATGATCCGCCTGGCGCGCGAGGCGGAAAAGCGCCTGCGCGCCCTCTACCGGCCCGACGGGCTGAACTTCGGAATCAACCTGGGCAAGAGCGCCGGCGCGGGCATCGCCGGCCATTTGCATCTGCACGCGCTGCCGCGCTGGACCGGCGACACCAATTTCATGACCGTGGCGGGGGAAACGAGGGTTTTGCCCGAGGACCTGGACGTTACCTGGGAAAGGCTGAGCCAGGCCTTCGCGGAGTAGCGCCGGCGGTCTTGCCGCCGGCGTCCCACGAATCAGGCCGTTACTTTTTCTCCCTGGCCTCCTTCGGTCCGTACCCCTCCCGTTCCCGCAACCCCGGCCAGGGCGGCTGCGCAAACAGGCCGCCGTCCACATAGAGCGTCTGGCCGGTGATGAACGACGCCTTGTCGCCGGCCAAAAAGACCACCGCGGCGGCCACATCCTGCACCTGCCCCACGCGCCGCATGGGCGTGACCGCGCCCCACGTGCCCGCGTAATCGGCCGTTTCCAGCCTGGTGCGCTCAATTTCCACAGCCCCCGGCGCCACGCAGTTGACGCGAATCCCGCAGGGGCCCAGCTCCACGGCGGCCACCATCGTGAAGTTGTCGAGGCCGCCCTTGGAGGCGGTATAGTCCACCAGGTTCGGGAACGCAATCTTGTTGCATCCCGAGCCGATATTAACGATCGAGCCGCCTTTGCCCAGCATCGCGCGGGCCGCCAGTTGGGTGCACAGGAAGGTCCCTTTCAGGTTGGTGCGCAGGGTGCGGTCCCAGTCCTCTTCCTTCAGCTCCAGCAGCGGGGACCACGTCTGCACGCCGGCATTATTGACCAGCAGATCCAATCCGCCGGCTTCGGAGAGGATCCGCTCGAACATGGCCCGCACCGGGCCGCTGAAGCCCACGTCGGCCTGCACGATCCAGGCGCGCCGGCCCTTGTCGCGCACCTTGCCCGCCGTCTCCCGCGCGCCGGCCTCGTCGCGGTTGTAGTTCACTGCCACGTCCCAGCCGTCATCGGCCAGGCCATAGGCGATTCCCCGCCCGACGCCCTTGCTTGCGCCCGTAACCAGAGCGATTCGCGCCATCCCACGCCTCCATAAAGGACTACCTTACTACGCTGGTACGGAATCGTAGCCTGTCATCGATAATTCGCTTGATTTTCGACCGCTTTCATCGTAGCCTGAAAAGGCGAAGAAAACGCGAAGCTCGGAGGAAGAAAACCATGCGTATTGCCGATGCCCTGTTACCTGAGTTCGACCACGAGATGGCGAACACTCGGAAGATGCTGGAGCGGGTTCCCCAGGAGAAATGGGACTGGAGACCGCATCCGAAATCCTGGACCACACGCGAGCTGGCCACCCATGTGGCCACGATTCCCGCCTGGACGGTCGATACGATCGAGAAGGACTCGTTCGATTTCGCTCCCGTGGGCGGCCAACCCTACCAGCCTCCCGTGTTCGCAACCAAGGAGGAGGCGCTGGCCGCGTTCGACAAGGGAGTGGCCGGAGCGCGCGCGTCACTGGCCGCCGCGGAAGACGGCCACCTCGTGAAAGAATGGGCGCTGCTGGCCGGCGGACAAGTCATTCTCAGTATGCCGCGAGTGGCCTGCCTCCGAAGCTTCGTCATGAATCACGAGATTCATCACCGGGGCCAACTGGCGGTGTATCTGCGGCTCTGCGACGTGGCTGTGCCCGGCATGTACGGGCCGTCGGCCGACGAGACCGGAATGTAGCCGCAGGGTGGGACGGACGACCGGGTTTCGTCGTCCGTCATCCAGCCTTCGCTTTCGCGTGGATTATTGCGGGCTGTTGGGCAACATGCCGGCGACGAAGAGCGGGGTCCAGTCGCCGTTCCGCCCGCCGCGACGCAGCACGCGCAGTTGCACCGCATCGCCCGGTTTCAAGTTGCCCTGGGCGCGGTTCACCTCTTCCACCGAGTTGACCGGCGTGCGATTGATGGCCAGCAGGATATCGCTCGGTTGGAGGCCGATTTCCTCGGCGAAGGAATCCGGCTTGACGGAGACGATCCGCACGCCGCCCGCCTGCTTGACGCCGTTGGCCTGGCGCCACTGGTCGGTCATGTTCTGGATATCCATGCCGAACTTGGACGTGGTTCCTTCCGGCCTGGCCGTTCCCTGCTGGGAAGCGCCGCCGTAGTCCTCGGGGAAGACCTGCGCAATATCGCCGATGGTCACCTTGAAGTCCTGCCGCTTGCCGTCGCGCATCACTCCCACCGTGACGCTGGTTCCGACCGGCGTCGCGGTGATGGGGTTCACCAGGTCGTTGCCTTCGCGCACCGGCTTGCCATTCAAGGCTACGATCACGTCACCCGGCTCAATTCCGGCTTTCTCGGAGGGGCCGCCCGGCGCTACCTGTTCGACGAAGACCCCTTCATTGACGCCCGCGATTTTCAGGTTGGCGCGCGAACGTTCCGTATCGGACTGGGTGAACCTGATGCCGATGGAGCCGCGCGTCACCTTGCCGTTCTTGATGATCTGGTTGTAGACCTCGGCCGCCGTGTTGATGGGCAGCGCGAAGCCGATGCCCTCATAACTGCCCGAGCGCGAGGCGATGGCGGTATTGATGCCGATCACTTCTCCACGCGCGTTCAGCAGCGGGCCGCCGCTGTTGCCCGGATTGATGGCGGCGTCGGTTTGCAGAAAATGCTGGTACTGGGTGGTGTCTCCCGGGACATCGCGCTCCTTGGCGCTGATGATGCCCGCGGTCACGGTAGCCTGGAAGCCGAACGGAGAGCCGATGGCCACCGCCCAATCGCCCACCTGCACGGCGTCGGAGTTGCCGATCTTGGCGGGTGTGAGGTTGGTCTTGCCCTCCACGCGGATCACGGCCAGGTCGGTTTGCTCATCCACCCCGACCACTTTGGCGTCATACTGCATCGGATCGCCGGAGAACTTCACCTTGATCTGGTCGGCCTTATCCACCACGTGGTTGTTGGTCAGGATGTAGCCGGCCTTGTCCACTACTACTCCGGACCCCAGCGCCTCGCGGTTGCGGTTGGGCATGTCCGGCATGCCCTGGCCGAACGGGTTGCCGAAGAACCGGAAGAACTCTTCCATCCCATTGCCGCTGTCGCCTTCGCCCTGGTCGTCGCCGAAGGGGCTCGCCTGGCGGCGCTGTGTGCGCCCGCGCGGGGTGGCCGTGGTCTTGGGAAAGTAGGTGGTGGCAATGTTCACCACGGAGGGCTCGAGCGTTTTCGCAATCTGCGAAAATGCCGTCGAAAGCTCGACGGGGCTGGGGATCTTCAACTCCGTTGCCCCGGGCGCGACCTGAGCGTCTTTCGCCGCTCTCACGCTCGAGTTGGCGATCAGCGTGCCGATCACGATGCCCACCGACAGCGTGAACAGCACCAGCGTGAACGAAAGCAGTTTCTGGGTGCGCAGTTTGTCAAGAAAACTCATGGAACCTCTTACTCCTCAGAGTATCGAATTCGGGGATTATTATATCCCCAATCGAACCTTCTATTTATGATGGATGTAGCCGCGGCCGCAACGGTTTCATTTCCACCATCAGCACTCCCCCCAGGATGAGGACCGCGCCCGCGGCGGCGCGCCCGGTCAAGCCCTCACCCACCAGCAAATACGACGTGATCCAGGCGAACACAGGCTCCAACATGTAGATCAGTCCGGTGCGGGTGGCGGTGGTGCGCCGTTGAGCCCACGCCTGAATCGTAAACGCCAGCGCCGTGGCCAGCACCCCTGTTACCAGTATGGCGCCCCATACGGCGGGCCGCCAAGCGACGCGGGGAGTCTCCGCCCACCAGAACAGCGAACCCGACAATACCGCGGCGGAGCCCACCTGCGCCAGCGACAACAGTTCAAAGCCCATGCGCTCGGAAAAGTGGCCCAGCACGACGATATGCGCGGCGAACCCGACGGCGCCCAAGAGCGTCAGCAAGTCCCCCGGATTGAGGGGCACTCCCCCGCCCCGGAGCGCCAGCAGGCCCAGTCCGGCCGTGGCCACCAGAATTCCAACCACCTCCAAAACCCGTGGTCTACTGCGATAGACGAGCGCCGCGACCAAAGGTATCATCACGGAGGTCAATCCGGTAATGAAAGCCGATTTGGGGGCCGAGGTGAGGCGCAGGCCAAGGGTCTGGGCCAGGTAGCCGGCAAACAGGAAAACGCCCGCCAGTGCCCCGGCGGCGGCGGTGCGCCAGTCCCAGACCAGCCGCCGCCGCGCCGCGAAGAGGACCACCAGGGCCACGGTCGCCAGCGAAAAGCGCAGCGCCAGGAAGAGCAGCGGCGAGATATCGTCCAGGGCGGCCTTGACCAGGACGAAGGTGCAGCCCCAAACCACCGTGTTCCATACCAGGGCCGCTTCCGCTTTCCTGGCGTTCAAGCGGGCCCTCCCGGAGTCCCGCCGTTCGGGTGGCGCATCAGCAGGAGCAGTAGCAGCAGGATGCGCTTGAGACCCAGGTCGCGGCCTTCCGGCCGAAACCATTCCTGGATGGTGTGGGCGCCTCCTCCGGAGCCGCCCCCGCCGATGGCAATCGCCGGCACGCCCAGCGAAAGCGGTATGTTGGCGTCCGTGGAGGAGCAGTCGAGATGCGAGCGGATGCCCAGGTGAACATCCACGGCGCGCACATACTGGAGGATGGGGGCGTCTTCCGGAAGGGCGGCGGCCGGGCGCGCGCCGATCTCCCGGAGCCTTCCGGTCACCTTGCCGCCGGTGGCGCGCTGATTCTCGGCTTCGCGAGCGCGATCCACCGCCGCGAAAAGGGCCTTCACCATCTCTTCGATCCGGGCGTCGCTCTCGGAGCGGATATCCACTTTGGCCCGGGCCGCGTGGGGAATGGCGTTGACGCTGGCGCCGCCTTCGATCATCCCCACGTTGAACGCCGATTTCGGGCCGCTCTCCAGCCGGATCTCGGCGAACAGGGACACCGCCCGGCACAGGGCGTGGACCGGATTGCCGGTTCCGTAGTCGCTCCAACTGTGGCCGCCCGGACCGGCGAAAGTAACCTCGAAGCGGCGGCTGCCCAGCGCGCGGGTGGTGATGTGGTCCACATTGGCGCCGTCCACCACCACGTAGGATTCAATCTGGCGGGCCAGCGCGGATTCCCGGGCCAGACGGCGCATGCCCTGGAGGTTGCCTTCGCCCTCCTCGCCGGTATTGGCCGCCAGCAGCAGCCCCCGGCGCAGCTCCGGCCGGCTCGGACAGCGCTTCCAGGCGTTGGCCACGGCCAGCAGCGCGGCCAGGCCGGCCCCGTTGTCGGAGACGCCCGGACCGGTGAACCGCCCATCCGGTTCCACCGCGATATCGTCTTTCCCGCGCGGCGCGATCACGGTGTCCAGATGCGCCGTCAGCGCCACGTAGGGCGGCCCGCCGTCGAGGGCGATGACGTTGCCGGCGCGGTCAATGGAGGCTTCCCAGCCGGCCGCCCGGAACTGCTCCAGGAACCAGGCCGCGCGCTCCTGTTCCAGGAAGGTGGGCGCCGGCACGCGGCAAAGCTGCAGGTGGATGTCGTTGACCCATTGCTTCTCGCGCGTGAACCACTGCAGGCACTCGCGCACCCCGCGGTGGTCCGCGATGTCGCCTATGTGGATCGCCGGAGGCGCGCTGTTGACAGCCATTCCTCCTGAGTGTAGCAGTGGGACAGACCATCGTCTTTCGTGGTCTGTCACGCCCCTGGGAACGCCCGAGGCGCGCATCGCGTCATCTGGCTGGGCCTTCCCCCGCGAATTATCCCCGCTGGCGAGGTTCTCGCACCGCCAGTTTTAGTTCCTCAATATCCCGACGCACTGCTGTCCGGCTAAACTTTTTCACGGTTTGATAACGTCCGCTGAATCAGTGCGATAGGGGGAAGATTCGATTTTTCGATTTGAACTTTTCTGGGCGCGCGCGAGAGAAAAGCCGCTGCGGCGGGCGCCTTGTCCGATGGCCGACAATGAGGGGTGAATGCCGGCCAGACCGTTTTTACTCAGCTCATGGACCACCTGCCCTCCTACGAGTTTCAGAAGTGTGTGGCCCGTTATCGCGGTGATGCTCACGGGAGAGGTTTCTCTTGCCGGGACCAATACCTGGCGATGGCTTTCGCTCAGTTGACTTACCGCGAGAGTTTGCGCGACATCGAGGCGTGTCTGCGGTCGATGAGCGGCAAGCTCTATCACATGGGCTTCCGTGGCCGGGTGGCGCGCACCACGCTGGCCGATGCCAACGAATGCCATGACTGGCGGATCTATGCCGACTTCGCGCAGGTCTTGATCGGCATCGCCCGGCCACTTTATGCCGGCGATCCCATCGGCGTAGACTTGGCGCACAGCCTCTACGCGTTGGATTCCACGACCATCGACCTGTGCCTGGCGTTGTTCCCGTGGGCCAGGTTTCGCAAGCACAAGGGCGCCGTCAAGATGCACACCTTGCTGGATCTGCATGGCAACATCCCCACGTTTATCAGCATTACGGACGGCAAAGTGCATGACGTCAACGTCCTCGACGAGATCTGGCCGGAGGCCGGTGCGTTCTACGTCATGGACCGCGGCTACGTCGATTTCGAGCGACTGTACCGCTTCACGCTCAGTTCGGCCTTCTTTGTCGTGCGCACCAAATCCAACGTCCTGCTGCAGCGCCGCTACTCGCATCCGGTGGACAAGACCACAGGCGTGCGCTCCGATCACACTGTCATTCTGACCGCGATCAACTCGGCGAAGGCGTACCCGGACGCGCTGCGGCGCATCAGTTATCTCGATGTGGAAACCAGGAAGCCGTTCAAGTTTCTCACCAACAACTTCGCCCTGCCGGCACTTACTATCGCCAAGATCTACAAGTGCCGCTGGCAGGTCGAACTCTTCTTCAAGTGGATCAAGCAGCACCTGCGGATCAAGGCCTTCTACGGCACAAGCGAGAACGCTGTGAAGACGCAAATCTGGATTGCGGTCTCGGTCTACGTGCTGGTGGCCATCGTCCGCAAGCGCCTGGGGCTGGAGGCGAGCCTCTACCAGATTCTACAGATTTTGAGCGTGACGCTTTTCGAGAAAACGCCCATTTTACGGGCACTTCAAGCGTCGGACTTCGAGAATGAATTAGACGATTCCGGCAACCAATTGATTCTATTCGACTTTTAGCCGGACGCTAGTGATCCCGACGCATCTGGAGGTACTTCGTGGCGAGGCGCAGAGCACCGTATCCAATCGCAATGAAGAGCCCGATTTCCAGCACGAGCGCGAATAACCCTGCAACTATCATCGTCGGAGCAACGCCGTTGGGCATACGGATTCATTCTATTGCACACAAGGTTGTTTAGCATCTCAGAATCGAACCGCGGCGTCATCGCTCCCGATATGTGGCGTTACCACCGACGACCTTTGGTGAGCGGCTTTGTGGAGTAAACATCCCCCGGCAGAGCCGGGGGCTTTATGATGTGAGCCGCTCAAAGCGGCTGTTGCGGGGTCGCTAACGCGGCCCCGATGTTCTTGGCCACCTCAACGGTGGCCGCTCAGTACCCCAGGTTCAAGGGAAGAGGGGACAGATGGGGATTCCGATGATGTCGATCAGTCATTCCGATCTGATGCCGATCAGACGCGGAGCGAAGCGACGCAGGGCTCTCTCAGTGTGAAACAGTGATCGACATCCGTCAAGAGTTTTGCTGGTTTTCTTTGTCTTGGTGCGTGGAAAGTGTCCGCCTTCCGGCTGGCCGTGTTTTTGGGCGCTAACGGAAGGAGCCCGTAGGGCGACTGGAGTTAGCGCCCAAAAACACTTCGCGACCCGGTTCCTATTCGGCATCGTTCCCTTTCCGGACGCCCTTCTTTTTCCGCATCGACTCTCCCTGTAATTCGATCCGGTGCGCGGCGTGCACCAGCCGGTCCAGAATACTGTCGGCCACCGTGGGATCGCCGATCTGCGCATGCCACTTCGCCACCGGCAACTGGCTGGTCAGTAGCGTGGACCTGGTCAGGTAGCGTTCGTCGCAGATCTCCAGAAAAGCCCGGCGTTCGGTATCGGCCAGCGGCGCCATGGCCCAGTCGTCGACGATCAGCGCATCTACCTGCCCCAGTGCCCGCAGTTTCTTGGCGTAGCTGCCGTCGGCCCGCGCCAGTTCGAGTTCCCGGAACAACTGTGCGGCCGTGGCGAAGTAGGCCGTGAAACCATCGCGGCAAGCCTTCTGTCCGAACGCCCGCGCGAGAAACGTTTTCCCGATTCCGGTCGGGCCCACCAGGAAAACGTGTTGGTGGCGGCGGACCCAGTCCGAGTCGTGGATCAGGGATCGGACCACCTGCTTGTCCAAGCCCCGCGCCGCGCGGAAGTCGATGTCTTCCATGCAGGCTGGACCTTGCAGACGGGCATCTCGAAGCCGCCGCTCCAGCGCGCGGCCCTGCCGCCAGTTCCACTGGCGGTCCACCAGCAGCGCGAAGCGTTCCTCGAAGCTGAGTGGCGTGGTTTGGGGATCTTCCTGTTGTTGGGTGAAAGCGTCGGCCATGCCGCGCATGCGCATGGCGTACAACTTCTCAATCGTTTGTTGGTTGAGCATGGTTCTCCTTGTGGACTTACTGAATCACCGGAGGATCGGCCTCCGGCGGGGAATCGAAGTAATCGGCGCCGCGGATGTTGTCGTGTTCCACGGCCGCCTGAACGGGCGGATCGCCGGGTAGCGGCAGTCGGTCGAGCTGGTTCTTCAGGATCGAGTCCATGCTCTGGAAGTTGTAGGCGCGCGCCCGCAGGCAGCGCCGGGCAGCCGCTTCCATGCGCTCGGCGGGATAGGTTTTCGCCAGCCGCAGAATCCCCAGGCACGAACGGTATCCCATCTCCGGATGGCGCTTGGCCGCCAGGATCGCTTCCGCCAGTTGACCGGTGCAGGGTCCGGTCTGCTGGGCATCTTCGATCAGCCGCGAGGGCGTGCGCCCCAGGTACTTCTGGTGCGACTTGGGCATGTGCTCGGTCAGCGTCGTCGCTTTTCCCGGCTCGTAGGAGCGGACATGCGACGCGACGCGCACCCCGCGGTGGAGGACTTCCAGAGTCTCTCCCGTCAGGTGCACGTCCACCACCTGGTGCACCAGCGCGTACGGCACGCTGTAGTAATGCCGCTCCACTTCGATGTGATAGTCGATGTTGACGCCCGCCGTTTTCCATTGACCGAACTGGTAGCGCGTGGCCGGCAACGGCTTCAGCGCCGGCTGGTCCAGTTGCGCGAACAGGCTGGCGCGGCTGCCTTCGCGCTTGCGGAACGGCCGCTGGTTGAGCCGCACCAGCAGTTCGGCAATGGCCTGGTTGACCTCATCGAGGGAGAAGAACTTGCGCTTGCGTAAGGCCGCGACAATCCAGCGTTGGACTACCTGAACGCCCACCTCCGCTTTGGCTTTGTCCCTGGCCCGATACGGCCGCGCCGGAATGATCGCCACGCCGTAGTGCTCGCCCAGGTCGCGGTAGGTGGGGTTCAGATCCGGCTCGTAATAGCTGGGATGCGTGACCGCGGACTTCAAGTTATCCGGCACCACGACCTCCACCACCCCGCCGAAAAACTCGAAGGCCCGCTTATGCGAACCGATCCAGTTCCGCAGATCCTGCCCGTAGTGGCTTCGGCGAAGGTGTAGCTGCTGGCGCCCAACACCGCCACGAACACGGCGGCGGGGTGCACGGCGCCGCTCTGCGGGTCGTGAACCGGAATCGTGGCCCCGGCGTAATCCACGAACATCTTCTCGCCGGCGCGGTGCTCCTGCCGCAGCACCAGGTCGAGCTTCTTCAGCCAGCGCCGGTAGAGATCGCAGAAGCGGCTATAGGCATAGCCGTCCGGGTTGGTTTCGCGTCCTTCCTGCCAGACCAGTTGCAGGGTCAGGTCCTTGTGCGTCTGCAGTTCCTGGTGGATCTGGACCCAATCCGGCTCCGGATGTTTGCGCCAAAAGGCGGGAGCGGGTCGCTGCGGAAACAGCGCCTGCTCGATCTGCTGGTCACCCCAGTTCTCCGGCAGCGGCCAGTTTACGCCCGCCGCTTGCGCGGCGGACAGATACTCATGGACGGTGCTCTGCGAAATGGAACAACTGCGGGCGATCTGATGCTGGCTCAATCCGAGGGAATGGAGCCGCAGAACTTCTTTCAACTTGCGCATGGTCAGCCTCTTCTGTGGCAACTGGGAATCTCCACTTTCCAGTGGAGTTCAGTCGCCACGGCTGCCCTTGCGCCGCCGCCTTCCAATCCGATGCCGATCACCGTTCCGAACTACAACCGTAAGACTGATCGGCATCAGTTCGGAACACTGATCGGCATCACTTCGGAATCGTGATCGACATCAGTTCGGAACGCTGATCGGCATCCCTCGGAATCCGCAGACAGACGCATTTTTGCGGGTGCGTCCCGAAAAATGCGTCTGTCCCCTTTACCCTGAGTCTCAATGGGCTCGATCTCCTCGAATGGCGGCGCGTCCTGATCCGGAGCGTGAATTCCGGAGCGGACGCGCAACCCCTGTACCAGGGTTTCCTTTACCGAGGTTGGCTCCCTCCTTCGCACGGCGAACCAGGGTCCACCGTGGGCATCTTCAGTTCGCCACCTCCGGGACCGTAGTCCTGCGGCCGGACGTAGCCGGTAGCCGCCTATCGACTTGTGCGGGCGCCGGCGTATCTGCTTTTCACCGACTCGAAAAGCGCCCAATACTCACGCGACCACACGCTGGCCGCTTTGGGGTCCGACGGGCACGGGCGATTGCTGAACTGCCTCCGCACCTCAAGCAATGCCAGTGTGACGATGGCCTTCTCCGTGGAGGAGCCGGCAGACGGGAGTGCCTTCTCCAGTTCCTTTTGCACGATATCGGCGTATTGAGACTCAAAGATGCCCGTCGCGAGTTCGGAGTTCGCGGGCTGGCTGGGTAACTCCAGGTACCAGTGCACCAACGCAGTAGCTGCCGCAGGTGTGTTCAGGTATCGAAGGGAACGGGCTCCTTCAAGGAGGGTGGCATCCGATTCCAGCAGCCTGCCGATTCGACCAAGCTCGGCAGCTTCCCATTGAGCGTCCGGCGGCAGAATCTCAACGGACTCGGCGTTCGATCTCAGCTCGCAATTCAACCCAGGCTGCCTGTTCTGTTGGTTCACCCGCACTGGGACGATGTGCTTCAACATGACGTGCAACACATACCGGCCCGGTCGCTGGAATTGGACATATTCATTTACTTCAATCTCCCGGTTTCGGTCTTCAGACCAGCCATCGCCGAGAGTGCTCCCAGCGCGAATTCTGTGGTCCTCGGTAGAAGGGTCAATTGCGCCATCCTGAGGCTCCCAAACGGCAATTTCCTTGAAGATGCCTCGCTGCGTGTCTGGGAAGGCGGTGAACCCCGGTGGCCCGTTTGCACTCACGGAGAGCTTTGCCTTGATGGTCTCGCCGCGGTGGAAGACCGGTGGCTGTCTCAAACATCGGAATCGCAGGGACACCTTCGAGCAACGGGGTTCGAGGCCAGCAGCCGACTGGCCGCTCGGCCGGGCCGAAGGGATCTGTCCAAACATAGTGACGACTGGGATCCCCGTTACAACCAAAAATCGACACAGCCGTTTTGGTAAAGCGTGCATTGTCGTGAGTGTTTGACGCCAATGGCGCCGACAATGTTCCCCCGGCCCTCTCTCACTTCATTGGGGTAAAGGGGACGCATTTTTCCTGGTGCATCCCGAAAAATGCGCTTGCTCCCTTTTCCCCGCTTCGGCATCAAGCACCGAGGGCGCTGGTCCAACACGTGGCGCGATCAAAAGAAGTGGCCGACCTCGGGTCCGATCTTCGCATCCGAGCAGATGCACGTGACTTCGAGCCGATAGCCGTTGTAAATGCGGGTCACCGCGGCCGGCACGTCCACCGGATGGCTGGGGGAATGATAGAGGCACAGAGCCATCCGCGGATGATATCGGGCGATTGTCTGAGAACCGCCGGCGACGGCGTTCGGCTCGGAGCCCTCGATATCCATCTTGATGAAATCCACTTGCGGCAGGTTGAGTTCGGCGACGAGTTTGTCGATGGTGGTGAGCGGAACGTCGATGCTGTGCACGCCCGGCCCGACAATGCGGCCGAGGAAGGTGTCGCGCGCCGAATTCTGGGGATCGACCTGCAGCCTGAGCACGTCGTCTTTGTTCCACACGCCTTTCGGATAGACAATCACGCGGCCGGCAGCGATTTCCGGAGCGAAGTTGCGGCGCAGGGCTTCGACGTTTTCCGGCGCGGGCTCAATAGCCACCACCAGTTTCGCGCCGCTATCGAGCGCCTCGCGCGTATAGACGCCGACATTTGCGCCGCAATCGAGGACGACGTCGCCGTTGCGGACGCCGCGTTCGCCGGCGCCGTAGATCTTCCGGTGCTGCTCGGAAAGATCGTAGAATACGGCGTTGGAACTGCCATCGGGGATCCAATACGTACCCACCGGGGTCTGCCACCGCTCCATGCCTTGTTCCCGCGCCAGCAGTTTGCTGTTGATCGCAAATCCGCGCGCGGTTTCCAGTTGCTGGCTCAGGAACCGGTCGGCGGCAATGGACTGCGAAAGGCTGCATCCCTTGGTGCGACCGAACAAGAGATTGCGGGCCAACCGGGGATGTGTGTACCAGAAACCGCCAGCAGTGGCTCCGGCGATGGCCAGGATGACGAGAAGGACAAGCGTGAAGCGGCGGGAAGCAGACATAGAGGGCGTATAATAACACGCAGCGTCTTGATTCTGGTCGTTAAGTGAAGGAAAAAGGGACAGACGCATTTTTCGAGATGCATTAAGAAAAATGCGCCCGTCCCGTCTTTCCGTCCCCTTTTTTCCCCGCCTCTCGAATGGCGGCGCATCTTGGCCGTCTCCACTTCCACGGTCACGCCGTTTGGCGTTCCCAATCGTCCGGATGTCATGCTTTGCATATACAATTAGAGTGCGGTGTTCGACTGGGACGAGAACAATTTGCGCAAGATCCGGGCGCATCGGATTCGGCCTGGAGAGGTCGAGAAGGCGCTGTCGAGCGACCCGATCCCGATCTATGAGCAAGACGTGGAGGGCGAGGTACGCCACGTCTACTACTGCGAGACGGATTTGGGACGGCTACTGGCAGTCGTGCTGGTCGAGCGCGGCGAGAAGATTCGGGTTGTCACCGCGTACGAACTGGATGCCGGTCAGAAGAAAGATTACCTCGCCCGGCGGTTGCGAGGGGAGTAAACGATGAAAAAGAAACCGATCACGATGCCGAAGTTCGCAAACGAGGGGGAAGAGGCGGACTGGTGGGCCAGTCGCCAGGGTCGCGAATTCTTAAAGGAGAACGCGACCGGCCCGGCGAAAAAGAGGGTCGCGCCGAAGGGGTCGCGTCTCGTCGGCCAACTGAACCGCAGCGCCAGCGTTCAGATAGCGCTGCGCTTGCCCGAGCCCGACGTCACAAAGGCCCGCGAACTCGCGACGCGAAAGGGCATCGGATACCAGACCCTGCTCAAGATGTTGGTACACGAAGGTCTCCGCCGCGAAGCGCGACGGGCGTGAATCCGTTCGTGGTGGTAACACGGGGCGAGCGTACGTGGTTTTGCAGGGCAAGTTCTACGGCCCCGAGGTTCCAGACCCTACGCTACCACAAGCGATCGCGAGAACATATCATCCCGGCTGGGGTCACCTCGGAGCCTTCAAAACGAAGCTGGTTGTGCGCTTAATCAGAAGCGTTCGGGCTGCGCCAGCGGATCATTCGCAGGCGAGCAGTCGATAGTGGCGTTACCGTAGAAGACCCAGACGGCAAGGCGCAAAGAGCGCGTTCGGAGCGCTGCAGCTCCCCCGCGATCAGACCTTTTCAACAAGCCAGACAGGGAGGCCCGGCTGTTCCCATCCGGGCGGGCAAGACGGTGGAATCGGCATTCCTCCGAGGCTCGAAACGACCCTTCACAGCTTCCCAGGCAGCCGCCCGCCTTACTCCGGCAGCGGTTGCCCCTTGGTCTCGGGCGCAAAAGGCAACGCCGCCAGGCCCACCAGGAACACCAGGCACATGGTCACGCCGGCGTAGCGCATGGGCTCGGCGTGGCCGGCGAAGACCCGGCTGGTGAGCAGCCCCAGCGTAAACGGCCCGGCGGCCGCCGCCAGGCGCCCCACGTTGTAGCAGAAGCTGGTTCCGGTGCTGCGCAGGCGCGTGGGGAACAACTCCGGCAGGTAGATGGCGTACCCGCCGAACAGCGCCAACTGGGTGAAGCCCATCAGCGGGATCATCCAGAAAATGTCGCCGATGGTCTTGAGGTTCCAGAAGGTGAAAGCGGTCATTCCCATGGCGGCCACAAAGCTGATGGCAAAAGCCTTCCTGCGGTTGAGGTACTGGCTGAGCCAGGTGAAGGCATGCACGCCGAAGAACGCGCCGAAATTCTGGACGAGCGAGGTGACCCCGATCCAGATGGTGACCTTTCCGGCCAGTTCCGCCCCGCTCAGGCCCTGCGCGCGAAAGCTGCGCTCGAGCACCGGTCGCAGCAGGTCGGGGCTGAAGAAACCGATTCCCCACAACCCCACCACGCCGGCGAATGCCAGCAGGAGACCGGCGATGGCGTTGCGCCGCCAGCGCGGATTGGTAAGCAGCAGCTCGCGGAAGGAGCCCAGCTTCTTCTTCTCCGCGCGCGCCTTCAGCCACTGCTCCGGCTCCTTCAGCTTCCTGAAGACCACCAGCGCCAGGGGAGCCGGCAGAGCGCCCACCAGAAACAGGTAGCGCCAGGCGCCGGCGATCACGCCGCTCTGTTCCAGGCGGCCCAGCAGGATGCCGCTGAGCGCGGCCATCATGTTGCCCACGGTGGAGAAGGCCTGCACCGTCCCCAAGGCGTAGGGCCGCGCCCGGTCCGGCATGGTTTCGGCCACCATCGCCACGCCCACCGCGAACTGCCCGCCCACGCCCAGCCCGCACAGAAACCGGTAGAGGTTGAAGTCCCACACGCCCACCGCGAATACGCTCAGCCCGGTAAACACGGTGAAGAAGAGGATGGTCGCGATCATGGTTCGCACGCGGCCGATCCGATCGCCCAAAACCCCGAAGACCACCCCGCCCAGAGCCCAGCCGATCATGAAGATCGAGGTGGCGTAACCGGCTTGCGCGGTAATAAAAGCCCCGGTGGCCCCGCGGCCCAGCAGATCGCGCATGGCCGGAAGGCGGGCCAGGACGAAAAGCTGCTGGGTCATGGTGTCGAACATCCAGCCCATGCAGGCGACGCTCAACACCAGCCAGTGATAGGGGCTCAACTCGCGGCGCCACGAGTACTTCGGGGCGGAAGACGGATGAGAAGGCATGAAGCTGCTATTGTTTCCGAATTGAACCCCGGGCGCAACGTGGGGAGGGCTTCCCCGACCGTTTGTCGGATACTCCGAATCCACCGCGGAGCCGCGGAGCCGCGGAGGAAGCGCGGAGAACTACAGGATTCTCAGGATCGAATCTACGAATCAAGTTCGCAAATCAGTGATTCTCCGCGTTTTCTCCGCGGCTCCGCGGCTCCGCGGTGAATGGAGCTGGCGGACGGATTACGGCGCTTTGGCTTGCCTCTTGCTCTCTTCACCTGGCGGATTGAGGGACCCTCCCCGCAATTCCGGTAAACCGCCTCCGAATGTATGAACTTCAGCCGCCGGCAGGCTGAAGCCCGCCCCACGCAAAACGCATAGCCCGGCATATATTTAACTGCATTGAATATTAAAATAGTTGACAATCTCACATTCAGGGTATTAGGATCTGCTCAAGGCGAAGGGAGTTCGGCTTCTGCGGCGCTCCGCATGCGCCCGTTCCCATCGCGCGCGTTTCCCCGGTTTCCCGCAAGGAGCGGAGACGATGACTTCTACAGACGCCGTGGTAGCCCTGGGGAGCAGTCCCTTTTTCCAGGAGTTCCTGCCCAAGCACCTTGAAAAGCTGCTGAAACTGGGCTCGGAGATCCATTTCGCAAAGGACCAGGTCATTTTTCCGGAAGGCGACGAAACGCCGGTTTTCTACGTGATCGTTTCCGGAAGAGTGGCCCTCGAATCGCATCCCGGCGGGCGGGAGAAGCGAGTACAGATTTTGTATCCCGGCGAGGAGTTGGGCTGGTCGAGCGTGCTCGGCCGCAAGAAACAGTTCCAGGCGCGGGCCTTGGAGCCGGTGGGAGCGCTGGCGTTGGAAGTGGCCGATTTGCGGGCCGCCTGCGCCAGCAATCCGTATTTTGGATGCGCGTTCCTGGAGCGCCTGCTCACGGTGGTGGCGGAGCGGCTTGAGGTAACCCGCGCGCAGCTTGCGGGCGCCATGGCCGAGCCTTCCACGCGGCGGGCGGACTCCGCGACCTGCGATTGATGCTTAACCAGGCTAACTATGCCTCGCGCGGTTTTCGCCGTCCGCGGCGGGTGGGCGGCGCCCTATAAGGTCGGAGCGGCGAAGCGGCGGTCCAAGACGCGCCGGCGCGTATGTTCGTTACCATGTTCTGGTTCCTGCCACTGCAAGGAGAGGAAGATGAGTGGACTCGATACCGAACTGTTGATCAGCGATCTGTTGGGCAGCGCGCATCTGTTTGTTTCCGCCGTGAGCGGCGTGATGGAAGAGAAGTTGTTGTCGGAAACCGCCGGCAAGAACCTGACCCTTTCGCAGCTCAAGGTGCTCAAGCTGCTGGAAGTGACCGACGCGCGCACGGTCAGCGACGTGGCCGCCTTTCTGGGGGTGAGCAACGCCGCCGCCAGCAAGTCGGTGGACCGCCTGGTTCGGCGGAAGTATGCGCGGCGCACGCAGGCGCCCGGAGACCGCCGCAGCAGCGAGCTGACCCTTACCGCCGCTGGAAAGAAGCTGCTGAGCCAGTACGAGGCCGCCAAAAACCGCAGGCTGGCCAAGGTTTTCCACGATTTCGACCCGAAGGACCTCAAGCGCACCACCGAGCTGCTCGAGCAGCTCACCAAGGGAATCGTCACCCACAACGCCAACCCGGAGGAGATCTGCCTGCAATGCGGAATCTATCTTCAGAAGCGCTGCCTGGTGAAGGAAGTGGTCCGCGCCGATTGCATGTATCAAAGGCGAATTCAGAAACCAAGAGCAAAAGATCATGCTACGCACGATAAAGTTCCAACGCGAAGCCGAGCCCGAATGGGCCCGGCAGGTTAGCGAGCGTCCCGGCTGCGAGGGCTTGTTTTCCTGCCTCCAGTGCGGCTCCTGCTCGGGGGCGTGTCCCTTGTCCATCTACATGGACTACACCCCGCGCCGCATCATCGCCCTCGTCCGGGAAGGGTTCCGTAAGGACGCGCTGAGCTCGATGACCATCTGGCTGTGCGCGTCCTGTTACTCCTGCGCCGTGCACTGCCCGCGGCAAATCCGAGTCACCGATCTCATGTACGGCCTGAAGCGCGAGGCCATGCGGAGCCATCTCTACCCCGCACGCCTGCCGGCCCCCGTGCTGGCGCGGGAGTTCTACAACATGGTGCGGCGGCGCGGGCGCAGCTCGGAGTTCTGGCTGGTGCTGCGCATGGCCCTGAAATCCAATCCGTTCGTGCTGCTGGGCATGACGCGCACCGGCTGGGACCTGTTCCGCACCGGCCGGCTCTCCCTCAAGCGTGAGCGCATCAAGGGCC
The DNA here is from genome assembly GCA_963767595.1 of Terriglobia bacterium. Lineage (GTDB taxonomy): Bacteria > Acidobacteriota > Terriglobia > Bryobacterales > Bryobacteraceae > BOG-224. The sequence goes on along the minus strand of CAVYEK010000018.1, from coordinate 230,931 downwards.
TCGCCGAGCTGCGCGCGCTGGTGGGGCGGGAGGTGGCGCGATGAACCCCTACGGGTATTTCCCGGGATGCTCCCTGCGGGCCACCGGCGTGGCCTACGAAGAGAGCCTGCTGACCCTCTTCCGCCTGCTCGATCTGCCCCTCGAGGAACTGCGCGACTGGAACTGCTGCGGCGCCACTTCGTATATGTCGATCGACGAGGAATCCGCGTTTCAGCTTTCGGCGCGCAACCTGGCGCTGGCGCACAAGGCCGAATGCCGCGACCTGCTGGCCCCGTGCAGCGCGTGCTACCTGGTGCTGCGCAAGACGCAGGATTACGTGGAGCGCTACCCGGCCATCGGCAAGCGCGTCAAAGAGTCGCTGGCGGCCGCGAATCTCCCGGTTCTCGACGGGGTGCGCGTGCGCCATCCGCTCGAGGTCCTTTATACCGATGTCGGAGTGGAGCGCATCCGCTCGCGGGTGGTGCGCAAGTGGAGCGGCGGCCGGGTGGCCTGCTATTACGGCTGCCAGATCGTGCGCCCCTTTGAAGAGGTGGACCGCGCCCACAACCCCACCCGCATGGACGAGCTGCTGGGCGCCATCGGCGCTCCCACCGTCGAGTACCCGCTCAAGACCGCCTGCTGCGGCGGAGCGCTCACCGGAACCATGCACCCCATCGGCGTGCGCATGAACTACATCCTGCTCAAAGAGGCCGTGCGCAAGGGCGCCCAGGCCATTGTCACGGTCTGCCCGCTGTGCCAGTACAACCTGGACGCCTACCAATCCGAAATTCGCGGGAAAACCTCCACCCCGGTGGATATGCCCATCCTCTACTTCACCCAGGTTCTGGGCTGGGCGCTGGGCGCGGACGCGGAATCGCTGGGCTTGAAACGGGCGATTTCCGGACGCAAGTTCCTCGAACAGTGGTTTTCCAAGGAGACCCAGGAGGCGGAAGCCTATGTCTGAGAACAACGGCTCGAACGGCGCGGTGCGCATTGGCGTGTACACCTGCCACTGCGGCGCGAATATCGCGGCCACGGTGGACGTGAAGGCCGTGGCCGAGTACGCCCGGTCCCTGCCCAACGTAGCGGTGTCGCGGGAGTACAAGTACATGTGCTCGGACCCCGGCCAGGACCTCATCCGCCAGGACATTCGCGACCACCAGTTGAATCGCATAGTGGTGGCGTCCTGCTCGCCGCATCTCCACGAGCACACCTTCCGCACGGCGCTCAAGGTGGGCGGCCTGAACCCGTTTTTCTTTCACATGGTCAACATCCGGGAGCAGGCTTCCTGGGTGCATGAGAACAAAATCCACGCCACGCGCAAGGCCAAGGACCTGGTGCGCGCGGCGGTGCGCCGCGTGGCCCGCCACGAGGCCCTCGAGCGCGGCCGCGTGGCCATCCATCCGGACGTTCTGGTGGTGGGCGGCGGCATCGCCGGAATCCACGCCGCGCTCACCCTGGCGAATGCCGGAAAGCACGTCTTCCTGGTGGAACGGGAAGCCACCATCGGCGGCCACATGGCCAAGTTCGACAAGACCTTTCCCACCCTCGATTGCGCCGCCTGCATCCTCACGCCCAAGATGTCGGCCGTGCGCGCCCATCCCAACATCACCTTGTGGACCTACGCGGAAGTCACCCAGGTGGATGGCTTCGTGGGCAGCTACAAGGTGACCGTGAACCGCCACCCGCGGTACGTGGACGAAGACCTGTGCGCGGGCTGTCTCGATTGCATCGAAGCCTGCGTCTACAAGCAGGCCAAGGTCCCCGACGAGTTCAACATGAACCTGGGGAAGCGCAAGCCCATCTACGTTCCCTTCCCGCAGGCCGTGCCGCTGGTCCCCGTGATCGATCCCGAAACCTGCATCCAGTTCAAATCCGGAAAGTGCAAGAAGACCTGCGTGGATGCGTGCGGAGAGCGTCACGCCATCAACCTGCGGGCGGAGGCCAAACAGGAGACCATCGAGGTGGGAACCGTGATCCTCTCCACCGGTTTCCAGACCTTCGACGCCGGCCGCACGCCCGAATACGGATACGGCGTGCATCCCAACGTTTACAGCGCGCTCGAGGTGGAGCGCCTGGTGAACGCGTCGGGGCCCACCAATGGCGAAGTGGTGATGCGCGACGGCAAAACGCCCGGCGCGGTGGGAATCATCCACTGCGTGGGCTCGCGCGACGAAAGAACCAACCGCTGGTGCTCGCGCGTGTGCTGCATGTACTCGCTCAAACTGGCGCATCTTATTAAAGAGCACACCGGCGCCGAGATCTTCAATTTCTACATCGACATGCGCACGCCCGGCAAGGGCTTCGAGGAGTTCTACCAGAAGCTGCTCAGCGAGCGCGTCCACTTCGTCCGCGGCCGGGTGGCGGAGGTGACCGATTGGGCGCTCCAGCCCAGCGAAGAGGGCAAGCTGGTCATCCAGGTGGAAGACACGCTGGCCGGATTCGTGCGGCGCATTCCGGTGGACATGGTGGTGCTGGCCACGGGCCTGGAGCCGCGCGCGGACGCGCAGGACGTCCGCCGCATGTTCAACATCACCTGCGCCCGGGAAGGCTTCTTCCTGGAGCGCCATCCAAAGCTGGCGCCGGTGAATACCTTCACCGACGGCATCTTCCTGGCCGGCTGCTGCCAGGGGCCCAAGGACATTCCCGATACGGTGGCGCAAGCCGGCGCCGCCGCGGCGGAGGCCATGGCGCTCATTGACGCCGGCTACGTGGAAACCGAACCCAACACCGCCCACGTGATGGAGGAAGTCTGCGCCGGCTGCAAGACCTGCATCCCCATGTGCCCGTACCACGCGATTTCCTTCATGCTGGACATCCACAAGTCGCGCATCAACGAAGCGCTTTGCAAAGGGTGCGGCACGTGCGTGGCGGCCTGTCCCGCGGGCGCCATCAAGCAGAACCTCTTCGACGACGATGAGATCTTCGAAGAGATCGAAGGGATACTCACCAATGCCTGAAGACTTTGAACCGAGGATCGTGGCGTTCTTCTGCAACTGGTGCACCTACCTGGCCGCGGACCTGGCGGGGACCTCGCGCATCAAGTACCTCCCCAACGCCGAGGTCGTACGCGTGATGTGCTCCGGCCGGATCGATGTGCAGTTCGTCCTCAAGGCCTTCGCCAAAGGCGCCGACGGCGTGCTGATCGGCGGCTGCCATCCCGGCGACTGCCACTACCAGGAGGGCAACTACAAATGCCTGCGCCGCTTCCGCCTGGTGCAGCGGCTCCTCAAGCAGATGGGGATCGAACAGGAGCGGCTGCGCCTGGAATGGATTTCCGCCGCCGAGGGCGACCGCGTGCGCGTGGTGATCAATGACATGGTTCAGACCCTCAAGCGGCTGGGCCCCGCGCCCAAGCTGGTGGAGCAGTCCGCCGACCTCACGGAGGTGAATGCATGAAACCCAAAGTCGCGTTCTATTGGTGCGCCTCGTGCGGCGGCTGCGAGGAAGCCGTGCTCGATCTGGCCGAGGACGTTTTGCCGGTGCTCGAAGCGGTGGACATCGTCTTCTGGCCGGTGGCCCTGGATTTCAAGGAGCACGATGTGGAGGCCATGGCCGATGCCTCCATCGACGTGGCCTTCGTCAACGGCGCCGTGCGCACTACCGAGCAATTGAGGATGGCGCGCCTGATGCGCCGCAAGTCGCGCTTCGTGGTCGGATTCGGCGCCTGCGCCCAACAGGGTGGCATACCGGGCCTGTCAAACCTCACCACCGCGGCGGCCACCATGCAAGAGGCGTATGGCGAAGGAACCAAACCACAAACGAGTTGCCCGGTGAACGGGTATGCGCTAGGGCTGCCCACCCTGTTCGATACCGTGCTGCCGCTCGACCGCGCCATCCCCGTGGACTACAACGTGCCCGGATGCCCGCCATCGCCCAAGATCATCGCCGGCGCGCTGCAGGCTTTTCTGAGTGGGACGTTGCCGGAGCCGGGCTCGGTGCTGGCCCCCGACCGCGCCATGTGCGAAGAGTGCCCGCGCACGGACTCGCATCCCAACGAGCTGCGGCTGGAGCATTTCCACCGCGTGCCGGAAATCGTCATCGACCCGGAGATGTGCATCCTGGCGCAAGGCGTGCCGTGTCTCGGCCCCTCCACCCGCGCGGGTTGCGGAGCCCGCTGCATCAACGGCAACATGCCCTGTACCGGCTGTTTCGGCCCCACCAGCAAGGTGCGCGATTATGGCGCCAAGGCGCTCTGCTCCATCGCCTCCGTGATGGGCTGCAACGACCCGGCCGAGATCGACGCCGCCCTGGAGGAAATCGCCGATCCGGCCGGCACGTTCTACCGGTACAGCCTGGCGTCGTCGTTTCTCGAACGCAAGCGCATGGGGTTGTGAGGGCTATATATGGCTACTGAAACGGCAGTCCCCACGAAACGCAGAATCAGCATCGATCCGATCACGCGCCTGGAAGGCCACGGCAGAATCGAGATCTTCCTCGACGACGCGGGCCGTGTGGAGCGCGCCTTCTTCCAGGTTCCCGAGCTGCGGGGCTTTGAGAAATTCGTCCAGGGGCGCCAGGCGGAGGACATGCCGCAGATCACCTCGCGCATCTGCGGCGTCTGCCCCATGGCTCACCACATGGCCTCGACGAAAGCGCTCGACGGTCTCTACCAGACGCCGCCTCCGCCGGCCGCGCGCAAGATCCGCGAGCTGGTCTACCACACTTTCATGACCGAGGATCACGCCCTGCATTTCTATTTCCTGGGCGGCCCGGATTTCGTGGTGGGACCGCGGGCGGCGGCGGCGGAACGCAACATCCTGGGGGTGATCGCGCGGGTGGGGAAAGAGACCGCCGGACGCGTCATCGCCATGCGGCGCAAGCTGCGCGAGCTCATCGCCATCGCGGCCGGCAAGGCTATCCATCCGGTGTTCGGCGTCCCCGGCGGCGTGGCGAAAGCGCTCAACACCGAGCAGGCCGGGCAGTTCCGCGCGGTCGCGGAGGAGGCCGTGGAATTCGCGCGCTTCTCGCTCGATATCTTCGATAAGGTCGTGCTGGCCAACTCCGCCTACGTGGACCTGATCTGCTCCGACGCTTTCACCCACCAGACGTACTACATGGGGATGGTGGACGACCGCAACCGCGTAGCTTTCTACGACGGCGCGCTGCGCGTGGTGGCGCCCGACGGCAAGGAATGCGCGCGCTTCCGCCCCGAGCAATACGCCGACTATATTGAGGAACACGCCGAGCCGTGGACCTACATGAAGTTCTGCCATCTCAAGACGCCCGGCTGGAACGGGTTGGTGGATGGCCCGGAAAGCGGCATCTACAGCGTGGCCCCGCTGGCGCGTCTGAATGTGTCCGATGGCATGGCCACGCCGCTGGCTCAGGAGGCGTACCGGAGGTACTTCGCGACCCTGGGCGGAAAGCCCGTCCACCATACGCTCGCCAACCACTGGGCGCGCCTGATCGAAATGCTGTACGCCGCCGAACGCATGCGCGAGTTGGCGGCCGACCCTGAGATTGCGGACCCGAGAGTACGCACCATTCCCACCCATGCGCCGCGCGAAGGAGTGGGCGTGGTGGAGGCCCCCCGCGGCACGCTTATCCATCATTACCGGTCCGATGAGCGGGGTCTCATTACCAAGGCCACGCTGATTGTGGCCACCCAGCACAACGCCGGCCGCATCGCCCTGAGCGTGGAAAAGGCGGCGCGCTCGCTGATTACGGGGCCGGCGGTGGACGAGGGCGTCCTCAACATGGTGGAGATGGCCTTCCGGGCCTATGACCCGTGCCTGGGATGCGCCACCCACGCGCTCCCCGGAAGCATACCGCTCGCGGTCCGCGTGCGCGGACGGGATGGCGGCGTGGTGGCCACGCTGAGGCGCGACGCCGATGGAAGCGTGCACAGAGAGTGAGTGCGCCGTCCGCCTGCTGGGGCTCGGCAACGAACTGCTGGCGGACGACGCCTTCGGCATACTGGTGGCGCGCGAGGTGGAGCGGCGGCTGGCATTGTGGGGCAGGCAGGCCCAGAGGGCGCCCCGCCTGCCAACCGGCTTTCGCGGGCGGCGCCCGAGCTTCGCTCGGGTTGACAGGCGGAAGCGCCTGTCCCACCTTGGCCCAACACCGCGTGCCGAAGTCGTCTGTTCCTCGGCCTCCGGATTCCATCTGCTCGACCAGGTATTAGGCGCCACACGCCTGATAGTGGTGGATACGCTCGCCACGCGCGCGGCCGTGCCCGGAACCATCCAGGTCTTCCGGGCGGGCTCGCCGGCTGGTGGGGCAGGCGCTTCCGCCTGCCAACCGGGTTCGGCCGTGGCGCCTCACTTCGTGGGGCTCTTCGACGTCCTGGCAGTAGCCGCCAGTCTGGGGTTGCCCGTGCCGGAAGAGGTGACCATCATCGGCATGGAAGCCGCCGACTGCGTCACGGTCGGCGGCGAAATGCATCCCGACGTGCGGGCAGCCATCGGAAAGGCGGTCGAAATCGCCGAGGCATTGCTGGCGCCGTCGTAGAGCGGGCCTCCCGCCTGCCATGCCGCCATCCTGGCGGCATTCTTACGTTTCTTGGAAATTTCTCTTGACCTGTCTACAACTATAGGGTTCAGACTAAGGTTGGAACCATGCCGCTGACGGTTACGCGTCTGGCCCGCGCGTGCGGTTTGAGCCGCACCGCGGTTCTGTATTACGAATCGCTGGGGCTGCTCCAGCCGGCCCGCCGCACGCTGGGGAACTACCGCGACTACGGCCCAAAAGAGCTGGAAAGGCTCAAACGCATCTGTATCTATCGCGATGCCGGGCTCAAGCTCGGCGACATTCGTTCCATCCTCGACGAGCCGCGCGGCGACGCGGCCGGCGTGCTCAAGCGCCGGCTGCTGGAGCTGGGCGGCGAAATCGAAAAGCTGCGCGAGCACCAGCGGGCCATCGCGCGGCTGCTGAGCCGGACAGACCGATTGAGGAGATCGCCAATGGTGACGAAAGAGAAGTGGGTTTCCGTGATGCGCGCCGCGGGTTTCACCGAGGATGACATGCATCGCTGGCACGCCGTATTCGAGAAGTCGGCTCCGGGGGAGCACCAGGAGTTCCTGGAGTTTCTGCACATCCCGCCGGAGGAAATCGAGACCATCCGGGAGTGGAGCCGGAAAGCGGGATAAGCCGGGCCGGGCCCGTTAATCCCCCGGAACGCGATCGACCTTGGGGCCGAACGACCATCCGATCTCTTCCAGAACCGCCCTGACCCGGTGACGATAGGTCTTGAGCGTGGAAATCCCCAGCATCAGGAGAATGACGTAAAACGCCGCAACGGCGGTCTGGCCTTCGGTCAGGTTGTTCTTCAGGAACCACAACCCGCGGCCATAGACCAGCTCGATGTGCACCCAGTACACCAGCAGAGAGGTGGTTCCGAACTGGCGCACCCAGCTCCAGCCGTCCTTGGCGCCGTAGCGCGTCCACAGGAATGCGAAGGAAAGCATCAACAGCGTCACGCCCTGCTTAGTGAGAACCTGCGCGGGGCTGTTCAGCCAGTAGTCCGACCGGGCGTAAATGGTGTAGGGCTGGTTGGCGAAGTACTGGCACGCCAGAATCAGCGCCCCGCCCAGCAGCGCGCCCCATTGCATGGCGCGCTCGATGGATTCCTGCGGGATCACGCGGATGGCGCTGCCGGCGGCCATCCCGAACGCCAGGTACGCGCCCCACGGGAAGAAGCCGAAAGACCGCAGATCGGGCACGATGTAGGCGCGGATCAGCGCCGGCGCGCCGGACCAGTCCATCTGCGTCACCAGCGGCGAAGCGAAAGCCACCACCAGCCCCAGCACGGCGCAAAAGCGGACGCGCTCCGCGGTGCGAAACACGGCCATGATCGACAAGAGCGCAATGGCGAACCCCATGCAGTTGAGGATGTCCACGCGCAACAGGTCCGTCCAGGGGGCCGGCAGGCCGAAGATCCAGAGTTGGACGCGAAAAGCGAACGCCAGCAGGAACAGGTAGCCGGCGCGGCGCAGGGCGGTGGTTACGCGCTCAAAGGGCGCGAGCCCCTTGCGCTCCGTGCTGTCCATGAGGAAGGCCAGGGTAACGCCCGTCAGGAACAGGAAGATGGCGGGCGGCATTCCGCCGAAGAACTGCGAGAGGATGTACGGCCCGCGCGGCCTGAGATCGTTTCTCAGAAACGAATCCCAGACGTGGCCGTGGAGCATGATCACGGCTCCGATTCCACGCAGCCAGTCGAGGTACTGAAGGCGATTTGCGCTAGTCTTGGTTTTCATCCCGCCAAATCGTCCTTCACTTCTGGGGACGCTGCCGCTTTACGCCCTCCGGGGCCTTCAGCTTGACCGCCGACTCTGAGATATTGGGGTTGATCTTCATGTTCGAATAGGTCGCCACATCGTAGTCCGAATCGGTGTACAGTTTCTGCTGCACCGCGACTCCCGTCTCATCGGCAATCCAGAGTTCCACCTTGGAGAGGTGCATCACCGTGTCGGGCTTCTTGGGAGTCAGCACGATTCTGGTGGTCTGGCGGCCGTCGATGGTTTCGGGACCGCCCGGTCCAATGGTATAAGCCTGCTCCAGGTCCTTGGTACTGGAGCCGAATCCCAGCAGCATGTAGCGGCTCACCCCGGCGCCGAGTTTCCTGTCCAGGTCGAATACGTCGATGAGCATAAGCTTGGGATTGTAGCGTTCCACGGTGTGGTCGGAAAAGGCGAACTGCATCGGCGCGGGCTGCTTGATATTGAAAAGCACTTGCAGATCCTTCGGCTTGGGACGCCTGACCACCACTGTCCCACTGGTTTCCTCGTCTTCGTTGAGTATGGTGGTGTGGTGGATCTTGCGCACGTCCGCGGTCAATGCCTTGAAGGAGGCGGCCGCTTCGTCGATCTTGGCCAAAGTCTGCTGGAACTGGTCCGCCGGCGCGGCCGGGAGCGGCAACGGCAGTAGCAGTACGCACAGCGGCGTGAGCATCCGGATCGGATCCAATATGGTAGACGATGAGCGTGGCTTCATGGGTTACCCGGCCGGTAAGATCCGGCCGCTCAGGGGCGGGCGAACGCCATATACCCTTGCAATTCGCCTTCCGCCGTGCGGATCGGCTCCACTCGCGTAACGGTGAGGCGGCTCCCCAGGCGCGACCGCAGCGCCCGGGTGGCCTGGACGGTCTGCTGGTCCGGGGCGGCGGCGTCGGGGAGCAGTTCCTTGTCGATGAAGAACACCGAACTGCCGTGTTCGGAGGGCAAAACCGCGATGTCCGTGGCGTTGGGCACCCGCTGCTGATCGCGAAACCAACTGCGCGGCGTCAGGAAGATAAACCCCACGATGATGCCAACCATCACGTCGTATTGCCATCCCCCTCGCGGGAAGTCCCACAGGATGAACCGCTTCAACATCTGCAATCTTTATCGTATCAAAACCCATCGGCAACCCGGCGGTCTGCCGCTTGGGAACGCCAATGTCCGGATTGGCTACACTGGCAGTATGGACGTTGTCCTGCCGTTTGGAACCAGCACCCCCGAAGAAAAGCGCGTTCCTTACCGGGAGGCGCTGTTGGGGGTGGGGCTCCGCCCGGTGGAAGGCGTGACGACGCTCGACCGCGCCGCCGGGCTGTGCCTGGTGGGAGGCGCGGACGTGGACCCGGCGATATATGGCCAGGCGCGTCATCCGAAAACGGAGGACCCGGACACGGACCGCGATGCGCTCGAAAGCGCCCTGCTGCGCGAGGCCATCGAGCGCGATCTGCCGGTGCTGGCCATCTGCCGCGGCCTGCAACTGCTCAACGCGGCCCTGGGAGGAACGCTGGAGCAGCATATTGAAGGCCACAGTCTGCGGAAGCAGAGGGATGCCCACTCCATCGCCATCGTCCCGGGAAGCCGGCTGGCGTCGATTCTGGGCGCGGGCGAATATGTGGTGAACTCCCGCCATCACCAATGCGCGGCGGCCATCGCGCATGGGCTGGCGGTGGCGGCCAGAGCCCCGGACGGGGTGGTGGAAGCGCTGGAAGCGCCGGCAAGGAGATTTGTCCTGGCGGTGCAGTGGCATCCCGAGGCGCGCATGGACGGCGCGGACGCCCGTTTGTTCGCGGCCTTTCGCGATGCCGTGGCCAAGGGGGCGGCGCGGCCGGCCCGGAGTTTGGACATTTCGTGGAGAAACCGAGACGCGACAGGACACTAACTCCTCGGGAACGGGTGGGACAGCTATTCTCGTGTCGCGCCTCGTGTGGGACTCCTGCGCGGGCCAGATGATCGGCGACAACCGCCAGCCGTCCTTCCCCGCCTCCGACCTCGGAATGTGGCCACTCCACAACCGCGCGCGACTGGGGGCCGGCGGCTGAAACCGATGGTTATTCAACTTGCGATCGGGGCTGTTCCAATGGGCCGCCGAGGGCGCCGGAAACGGGGGAAACGTCTGGACCGTCTCACAAGCATGTTTCGAGAGAATTCTCTTAGGGCGCTTTTCTGCGCCGCTGCGTCGCTTTTTTTCGCCGTTGCGCCGGGGTTCGCGCAGTTCGCCCGGAATCGCTATGCTCTGGTGCTTTCCGATCCGCCGGTCGCTACCCGCTATGTGACGCGTGAAAGCATGGCCGCGGCGGAGGCGGGCGCCTACCGGCAGACCCTGGAATCGCGGCAGCAGGCCGTGCGCCTGGAACTGCAATCCCGGAAAATCACCGTGACCGGCTCGGTCGCCACATTATTGAATGCCATTTTCGTGATCGCGTCGCCGGATCGGGTGGACGAGTTGAAGGCGCTGCCCGGGGTGGCGGGCGTGATCCGCATGCGGATCGGGCAGCCGGCGCTCAATGCCGCCACGTCGTTGGTGAACGCGCCGGCCGCGTGGGCGCTGCCGGCCATCGGCGGGCAGTTGAACGGCGGTCTGGGAATTAAGATCGGCATTCTCGATTCGGGCATCGACCAGACCCACCCGGCCTTCACCGACCCGTCTCTTCCGGCGCCGGGCGGCATCTTTCCGGTCTGCACCACCGCCACCGGGACGATTTCCAGCGGGGCGCCCTCGGCCTGCCCGTTCACCACCAACAAGGTAATTGTGGCGCGGAGCTACGTTCACCAGATCGCCGGCTTTCAATACAACCCCCCACCAGCTTTGGATACCATTACGGGGCCGCCCAATCCCGCCTATTCGGAACCGGACGACTACTCGGCGCGAGACCGCGACGGCCACGGCACCGCCGTAGCCTCGGCCGCCGCGGGCTACCCCGTCAGCGGTGGAACCGTGCCCATTACAGGCGTGGCGCCCAAGGCGTATCTAGGGAACTACAAGGTCTACGGCTCGCCCGGGGTCAACGACGGCCTGTATGAAGATGTCGCCATTCAGGCTCTCGACGACGCCGTGAATGACGGAATGGATATAGTGAATCTTTCTTCGGGCTTCCAGGCTTTCTCCGGCGCCACGGATACCGGCGCAACCTGCGGGAACAGCGCCGGCGAGTACTGCGATCCGGTCGGCTTCGCCTTCGAGCAGGCGGCCCGGGCGGGAACGGTGATCGTCGTCGCCGCGGGCGACGATGGCACGAACTACGGCGCCGCTCGCAACTATCCGGTCTTTAATTCCATCGGATCGCCGGCCATCGCGCCTTCGGTGATTAGCGTGGGCGCCACGCTCAATTCGCACGCTTTCGGCCCCAGCGTAAGCATTGCGGGCCCGGGCGCGCCGTCGAATTTGCAGAACATGACCGCCATTCCCAGCGACTCGTACAACTTCGACGACCTGGGCGCCATCACGGCGCCGCTGGTGGATGTGTCTCAGATCGGCGACGTATTCGCCTGCTCGGCATTCCCCGCGGGCTCGCTCAACGGTTCGATTGCGCTGATCGAGCGGAGCCTGCAGGGCATGAGCGCCTGCGCGTTCGCGGATAAGGCCGGGTACGCGCAGGAGGCTGGCGCCATCGGCGTGATCCTCTATCTGGCCCCCGACAGATCTTCGTTTCCGAATCCGTACGTGGAGACGGTTCAGAGTTTCTACGGCCCGCTGGTGGGCATGTCCAACGCCAGTGGTTTGGCCCTCAAGAGCTACGTGGATAGCAACCCCGGGACGATGGTGACCATCGATCCCGCTGGAGCGTTGCGCTCGCCCGACGCCGCCGCCAACCTGCTGGCCAGTTATTCTTCGTTCGGGCCTTCGATGGGCGCGTTTCCACCCTGCTCCGGGTGCGCGCCGCTGGGGCTCAAACCAGAGCTGGTGGCCACCGGCGGCGGCGACGACAATCTGTCGCCGGACCCCAACGACTACTACCTTTACGGGTTTCCCGGCATGTACATGGCGGCGCAGAATTACGATCCGCTGGGGTTCCTTTACAGCACCACGCGATACGGAGCCGGGAACGGCGCCAGCTTCTCCGCGCCCCTGGTGGCCGGAGCCGCGGCCCTGGTGAAGCAAGCGCACCCGGGCTACACGGCGGCGCAGATCAAGTCGGCCCTGGTGAACTGGAGCAACGCCAGCGCCGTCACCGCCGACGACTTCGGCGACGTCATCGATACCCGGTATATGGGCGCCGGCCTGCTGGACGCCGCGGCGGCAGCCAAGGCCGCCATTGTCGCCTCGCCGACCACGGTTTCCTTCGGGGCCGTCATGACCGGGACCTCCCTGCCGGCGGCGCAGGCGGTCACCATCACCAACCTGGGATCGAGCGCGGTCACGCTGGCCGTGTCGGTCCTGCCGCAGATCGCGGGGCCTGCCATAACGGTGGACAAACCGAGCCTCAGCCTGGGCGCCGCGGGAAGCCCCACGGCCAGCGCCACACTCAATGTTTCGGTCACCGGGTCCCTGCCGGCCGTGGGAGCCTATGCCGGGCAGATCACCTTGACCGCCACGAATGTGGCCATGCATATCCCGTATCTCTTCCTGGTGGGCAATAACACCCTGACCACCGCGGGGAACCTGATTCCTTCCGGGGGCATTAGCTGGTTTGCGGGCCAGGATGCGGGCGGGCTATACGTGCAGTTGGTGGACTCCAGCGGCGTGCCCGTGTCCGGCACGCCGGTGACGTTCTCGGTGCCCAACAACGCCCTCACCATGCAGAGCTATGGCTATGGCGAGCCCCCGTGCTCGCCGGCAAGTTCCACCGCGCAGGTGGTCTGCAACACGGACAGCTACGGCTTCGCCTGGGCCGACGTCAACCTGGTTGGTGGTTCGTCCACGCCAACGCCGATCGGGGAGACGGACGTGGAAGTCACGGCCGCTAATGCGCTCTCGGGCTACGTGCCTGTCGACGTCAGCCAGCCGCCCACCATCGGCGCCGGCGGAGTGGTGATGAACGGCAGCTTCACGGCTCCCGTCGTCCCCGGGTCTTACGTTTCCATCTTCGGAACATCGTTGACCACCTGCCCGGACCATACCTCAAGCTCGTCAACCAACTGCTCGGATTCCGTGACCACCGCGACCCTCCCGCTTACCCTGGACGACGTCACCGTGAGCGTGGACGTTCCCTCGGCCAATCTCAGCGTGCCGGCGCGTCTCCTGCACCTGACCCAGCTTATCGGCTACGACCAGATCGACATTCAACTCCCCTGGGAACTCCAGGGCCAGACCTCGGCGCAGATGAAAGTGACCCTGAACCAATCCGAGCACGGCGCCGTGGTGACGGTTCCCGTGGCCAACTACGCGCCGGCGTTTTTCCACGCGATGGTGGACGCTCGGGATTACCCGGGCAACCACGTCATCACTTCCGCCAACGCGGTGGCCAGAGGAGCCATCGCACAACTGTACCTCCACGGCCTGGGCCCGGTAAACAACCAGCCGGCGTCGGGGAGTTACGTAACGGACAACTCGGCTACCACCACCACCACGCCAATCGTCAAGATCGGCGAACAACAGGCCCAGGTCATTTTCAGCGGGCTGGCGCCAAATTTCCCGGGCGAATACCAGGTCAATGTGTATGTGCCATCGAACATCGGCACGGGAAACCAAGCCATCAGCATCACCATCGGTGGAGTGACCTCGGCGGCCACCTACGGAACCGGCGCCAGCGCCACGCCGGTGGTGATCCCGGTGAAGTAGGGCTCAGTAAGCCAGTGTCCGCGTGCGCGCCCGCTCTTCGGGGTTTGGCAGGTACAGCGCGTGGCAGTGCTCGCAACGATAGACTTCGGCCCCCGCGCCGAACTTCCGCCCGACCTCTTCGCCAAAGAAAAACCAGCGCTTCAAATGGCCGGCGCAGAGTTTGTCCTTGGCGTCTTTTTCGTTGCAGGCCCGCATGCGCGGAATGCGCCGCTTCACCTTCGTGCCGTCGCTGAGGGTCGCCAGAAGCTCGGCCACGGGCACGGGCTTGTCCGAGACTGCGTATTTCGGGTTGGCCATATCGGGAACCCCGAGTATATCAGGAAGGCGAAAGCCGAAGGCGCCGGCGGCAGTGGGCCCCTCACTGCACCCGGCGGTACACCGCTTTCCGGTCTCCCACTTTCACCACCAGAACCAGCAGAACTTCGTCCCGAATCTCGTAGATGGCGCGGTAGTTCTTCCCCGGCCCCACATAGACGCGGTAGAGCTTCTGCTTGGTTTCCATCTTCTGTACCCCATGCGGGCGCGGATTCTCCTTGAGCTTCTCTATGTCGGAGAAGACCTTCCGGCTGACATTCGGGTCAAGTTTCTTAAGCTCCCGGAGAGCGGCCTGACGAAACTCAAGGCGGTAGGACAAGAGCAGAGACCCTACAGACCCAGTTGTTTCCTAGCCTCTTCAAGCGAAATGTTCTCGCCAGGTTCCGCCAAGGCAGCCAGTGCGTCCTCAATGTCGATTCGGTCCATTTCCTCCTTGGCCAGGAGTTCCAGCAAGCGGAGGTCTTCCATGGGGATGATGGCGGCCAGATCCTTCCCTCGGCGGGAGACAATGGTCCGCTCCTTCCCGTAAGCGGCGCGGTTGACGACTTCGGGAAACTCCTCCCGCGCTTTTGAGACGTTGAGGCGTGTCATGGTGGTGTACCGTTCGTACAATTCGTACGATTCCACAACCAGTATGAGACGAAAACGCGGGCTTTGCAACCCCCGAAAGCGTTCGCTGCCGTCTTACTTGGCGGGCGAGAAAATCGCCACCATTCCGCCCGAGGGCGCCAGCTTCAGTTGCAGCGTGTCGGACGGGTGTACGGCCTTTTCGTTCTTGACCAGGTGCTCGGGGTTCTCCCCGGCGTCGGGCGCGTCCTCCCACAAGCTGACTTTCCAATCGCCCTTGCCCAGGAACTTCAGCGGCAGTGGCAGTTCCTTGCCATTGCGGTCGGAGATGGCGGCCAGGTACCATTTGTTCCCGTTGCGCCGCACCTCGGCCACGTATTTCCCTACTTCTCCCGCCAGCCCGCGGGTCTCGTCCCAGACGGTCGGCAGGCCCTTGAGGAAATCCATACCGAGCAGATACTTGCCGTCCTTGTCTTTATAATCTTCGGGCGAGTCGCAAGCCACCGTGAACGGGCTCTGGATAAGGATGAACATGGCCAGCTCGGCGGCGCGCGTGCCTTGCGTTTGCGTGGGTTTTTGGGCGGTCTTGAACTGCGCTGGCTGCCGGTTGGCGAACCCGCCCGGAGTGTAGTCGCCGGGGCCGGCCAGGACGCGCGTGAAGGGGAGGGTGGCCCGGTGTTCGGGCGTTTCCTTGTTGCTCCACTTGTTGTATTCGTCGCCCTGGATGCCCTCGCGCGTGATCTGGTTGGGGTACGTGCGCTCCAGGCCGCTGGGCTTGAACGCGCCGTGGAAATCGATCATCAGGTGGTTCTCGGCCGCCGTCTTGGCGACATCCTCGTACCACTTGACCGCAAACTGGTCGTCGCGATCGATAAAGTCGATCTTCAGTCCCTTAATGCCCATTTTCGAGTAGATGGGAAAGTCTCTCTTATAGACCGCGCTGTCGATGAAGTCGTTGAAGTGGAACCAAAACCAGATGCCCACGCCCTTTTCCTTGCCATAGGAAATCAACTCGGGCCAAATCGCCTTATCGCCGACTTCCGCCAACTGATACGGCCAGCCCATGTCGGCGGCAAGCTGAATGAACCCTTTGAGCGTGGGGAGGTCGTTCTTGCCCACGTTGGGCCACCAGGTACCCCAGGACGACATGCCCGGCTTCACCCAGGACGTGTCGGCCAGTCTGCTGGGGGTGGCCAGGTTCGACACCAAGTCGCTCTGAATGAGGTCGGCGGGCTGACGGCCGATGATGAAGGTCCGCCAGGGAGAGTTGTGGGGAGTCGAGGCCACCACCAGGCCCTTCTGCATCTCGCCCAACGGCGCCGCCGCGGTACTCACCGCCGCCCCATTGGCCGCCGAAGGCGAGCGCGCCGGCCATGGCTGCGCCGGTATCGGCGGAGCGAGTTGCACCTCCAACGTGTTCTTGGCGCCCTCCTTGGTGACCAGCCACATGGCGGACCAGTCCAGCAGATCGGACTCGGTGATGGCCACATACGCCGCCGGCGTCTGCACCAGGAACGGCAGTCCGTGCTTGAACTTGGGATTCAGCCCGGAAAGCTTGTTGGGCAGGTAGCGCCATTCCTGCGAGCCGATGAAGCCGCCCTCGGGGCGGGCGGCGCCCTCGCCGTTGTTCCAGCCCGCCCAGACCGGATCGTCGTCGGTGAACGTCATCTCGGTGGCGTCGCGCACCACGGTGAAGGAGTCCATCCCGGGCTGCTTCGGCAGCGTCAGGCGGAAGGCCACGCCGTCGTCGTAGGCCCGCGCGACTACGCCGAAGCTGCGGTCGCCATCCTTCAGAGCCAGGGTCAGCTCATTGTAGTGGTCCCGCACGTCGCGGTTCTTGCCCCACTGGTTCACCCAATGCGTGTCGGCCGATTTCCGCGTCTCGCTCTGCACCACGGGTTTTTCGCCTAGCTTCACGGCGCCGGCCAGTTCCAGCCCCAGGCGCGACCGCGCCAGCACCGGCTTGCCGTCCACCGTGATGCTATAGCCCAGAGGGGCGTCGGTGTGAATGGTGATGGCGACCTTCCCGTCGGGCGAACGAACCTCGTGCGCCGGCCCCGCCGCCGCAGCCACGGCTGCCGAGCATGAGAGCAGAATCGTCCCGATGAGAACGCCGATACTCCAGCAAGAACGACGGATGTTCACGACTTTCCTCCTATCCATGGCCGGCCGCCACCTGCAAAGCCTGTCGCATACGAATTTGGCCGCCGGTCCGGATCAGCATTCTAGCATGAATCGCTTCCGCCTAACCGGAACTGATTCTCTCCAGCCCGCTACCGCGCGGAATCATTCGGATACGGAAGTCCTATTGCGGGGACCGTGCGCGGATCGCGACCATCCACGCCGCTTCAGGCTTTGGCTACCCTGTTCTGGTCGTCCCAGACGTAGGTCTTGCCATTCCGTATGGCGAGCAATCCCATGAGCAGAGGCAGGGTGGAGTAGAAGCCGGTTTCGACGCCGGTCCTGGGCGTCTCGCGGGACTTGATGCAGTCCAGCCAGTTGCGGATATGGGCCGCATCGGAGGGGCCGCCCACGTAGGCGAATTTTTCGTTGACCGGCTCGAACGCCGGCGCCGGCGGCGCTCCGCCGCGGGGCTCATCCCGGCTGGGCATCGCCAGGCCCCGGCCGGGCATCACCCGATAGGTGTAGCTCTGGCGGTTCACGTGCAACGCGCCCTTGCTCCCATAGAAGTAATTACCTTGGTCGGCGGCGTAATCCGTCTGCGGGAAGTACGCGTTGGTGAATGTCATCAGGTACTTGTCGTATTTGCAGGCAATCTGGACGGAATCCGGCGGGCATTCCGGGTTGGGAGGCAGCACCAGGGAGTACTGCGCCTCCGCCGACACGCTGATTGGCACGCGGTTCTTCATATACCAGCACACCACGTCGGCCACGTGCACGCCCTGGTCGGTGATAATGCCCCCGCCGTAATCGTAGAAGGAGCGCCAGAACAGACGATTCGGGGAGAAGGGATGGCGCGGCGCGGGGCCCTGGAACATCTCCCAGTCGAGACCCTCGGGGACCGGCGTGGGCGCCTCGGCGGCGCGCGTGTAACTGCCCGACCAGTGCAACTGGCAGTGGAAGATGGTCCCGAACATGCCGCTCTGCACCAGCTCCGCACATCTCTGGAAGTGGTCCCAACTGCGCTGCTGCAAACCGATCTGCGCCACGCGGTTGTACTTCTTGACGGCGTCCACGGCCTTCACGGCGCCTTCAATGCTGTTGGAAAGCGGCTTCTCGCAATAAACGTCCTTGCCCGCCTGGGTGGCCTCGACGATCATGGGGGAATGCCAGTGGTCCGGCGTGGCGATGTAGATGGCGTCGAGGTCCTTGCGGTCCAGCACGCGGCGGTAATCTCCGTAGGTATCGGGCTTGCTCACCTTCAGCTTGGCCACGGCCGCATCGAGCGTCTTCTTGTAGACGTCGCACATGGCGAGGATCTGGCAATCCTCGTTCTTCTCCGCGACGGTCGCCATATAGCTGCCGCGCGTGCCGGCGCCGATAAAGCCTGCACGGATTCTCTCGTTGGCCCCCACGGCCGACCGCGACGCGGCGGCGGTGAGCGAGGAAGCGATCAGGAAGGATCTTCTCGTCGACATCGAGGTTCTACTCCTTGGCCGGAATAGCTGGCTGGCTTCCCGGCCTTCATGAAGAATACACCCATTCGCGGGGATCCGTAGGGGCCGGGCATGCCCGGCCCGCTAGCGCCAGGCGCCCGCCAGGCGCAGCGCCTCGCGATACATGCCGCACACGTGGTAGCCCACCTGCCAGATGCCGCCCTTGCCGGTCCGCTGCCGGGGAGTCTTCGGGTCGTAGGAGTAATACCAGCCGCCGTATTCGGCGTCGATCAGGTTCTTCCTGGCGAAATCCAGGGATTTGTCGAAGGCCGGCCACAGGTCTTTCCGGCCGCGCAGCGCGGCGTAATGCATCATGGTACGCAGGGATTCGCACTGCTCCCAAAAACCCTTGGGGCCGCGAACGGCGTTGGCCTGGTAGTCGCCGCGGGAGAAGACGCCGCCCTCCTCTTTGTCGTAGCCCACCCTCATGCCGTAATTGAGCAACCGCTCGCCGATCGCCAGGTAGCGCTTGGGAAAGCCCTTCTCGACGGCGTGACTCAGCAAAAACGCCCACTCGAACTGGTGAGCCAGCTCGAAGTAACCTCTCTGCTCGGGCGGAGCGGGCTTCCAATCCCGGTCGTACAACTCCGGCAAGCGCCCCTCGCGCTCGTCAAACAGCTTGGTGAAGATGTTGTCGGCGTGGGCCTGGGCGTCCCGAAATATCTCTTTGGAACCCGTGGCATCGTGCAGCGCCAGCAGCGCCTCGAACAGGTGCATCATCGGATTCTGCGTGTTCTGGTCGGTGACCCTGGCGTACTCGCGGTCCATCCTGGGCTTGAACAAGCCATTTTCCTCGCGCAGATGCTGCTTCATCTGCGCCCAGGTCTCCAGCGCGGCATCGCTATACCGCTTGTCCCCGGTGACGCGCGCCGCTTGTGACAAGCCCAGAATGGTGAAGGCCAGACCGTAGGTGTCCTTGAAGTCGCTGACCACTTTGCCTTCCGGCGTGACGCTATAGAAAAAGAGGCCCTTCTCGGTGTCCCGAAAGTACTGGAGCAGGAAGTCGGCGCCCTTCCTGACGGCATCGAGATAGGCCGGCTCATGGGTCAGTTCGTAGCCGGCCACCATGACCGTGAGCTGGCGGCCCTGGGTGACCAGCGTTCCGTTCTGGCTGCCCACCGGGCGCCACTGGCGATCGAGCGACACGGCGAAGAAGCCGTTGGGGCGGAAGGCGGCTTCGCGCCAATGAGCCGTCTCGCCGGCCAGGGTTTGCCGGAACCACTCGCGGTCGATGTGCTTGGCCGTCTCCGGGGAAGCGGAGAACAAAGGTGGCAACAGAGCGAGCAACGCCAGAACACTCGACCTTCTTAGGGCCATGTTGTCCTCCCCGTCCTACACGAACTTGTACTCGCCCGGAACGGCCACGGGCGGCACGTCGATTTTGGCGTGCATGTCCAGCACCTTGGGGAACAGGTCCTGCTGCGATTTCATGATCATGTCCCAGGTGATCTTCATGCCGGTGTAAGCGGCTTCCCGGGCCATGATGCCGGTCAGCGTGCTTTCGGCGCACATGATTCCCTGGTTGATATACGGCCGCCGGCCCAGGACGGCGTCCACCAGGTCGATGTGCTCCTGGATGTAAGGGCTCGCCTCGCCCATGGCCATGTCGGAGCCCACCACGCGGACAGCCGACATGTCATGGCAGTTACTCCGGCCCTTGGTTCCCACCACCAGCTCGGTCACTTCGTTGACCCGGGTGGAGGGCGGATACTGGCGCCCGTGGCTGAACATGTGCATGCCATTGGCGTATTCGAAGTCGCACACGTTGTGGTCGTAGATGTTGCCGTAGACTTCCGTGCGCGGCCGCCAGGCGATGCCGCCCGAAGCGATCGCGCTGACCGGGTGCGTGCCCATGACCCAGTTGATCACGTCGATGTTATGCAGGTTCTGCTCCACCACCTGGTCCCCGCAGATCCACACGAACTCGTACCAGTTGCGGTGCTGAAACTCCATGTCGGTCCACTTGGGATCGCGCACGGCCGCGCGATTGAGCGCGGGGGACACGTCGCGGCGAAGATGCAGGATCGCGCCGCTGTTGACGGCCCAGTTAGCATAGGCCGCGACGATATCGCCGATCGCTCCGTTCTGTATCTTCGGGATGGTCTCGACATACTGCTTGTGCGAATGCCGCTGGGCGCCCGAGACCACCACCAGCTTCAGCTCCTCCGCCTTCCGGGCGGCATCCATGAGCTTGCGCACGTTGACCGGGTCGGTTCCGAACGGCTTCTCGCAGAAGATGTGCTTGCGGGCTTCCACCGCGGCGATGAAATGCATCGGGTGGTAGGCCGGCGGCGTGCAGATCATGATAATGTCGATGTCGCTCGCCAGCACCTTCTTGTAGGCGTCGAAGCCCAGAAACATGTGCTCCGGATCCACCTTGAACTTCTTCTCGAATTGCTGCGGGGCCTTCTGCTTCATGTTGGCGATGCCGCCGTCGAGCCGGTCCTTGAAAAGCTCGCCGATGGCCACAAGCTGCACGTTGTCGTTTCCCGCCCAAGTGTCGAGAACCGCCTGGGACCCGCGCATCCCCACTCCGAGGATGCCGAGTTTCAACATCTCCTTGCCCACCCCGCGCACCTGCTGAGGGGTCGCAATCGTGAAAGCGGGCGTGGCGCTCGCCGCCACCGCCGAGGTTCGCAGAAAAGTCCTGCGCGTGAGGCTGCTTTTGTCAGTCGGTTGCATGGATATCCCCGGAGTAGCTGTTGTGGGACAGACCATCGCCTTTGGTGGTCTGTCGAACCTCGAATGCGACATTGTCCGGCATTCGCCTATACGGGCGTGCCCCAGCGCGCCCACTTAGTGGGCGGCCGTTTGTGGCGGCCGCCCACAACTCGGATAACCGCGGGTTACGTCTTGAGGATGCCGCGCAAGATGCCATCCCACGGCGCCCGGTACGGCCTGACGCACATGGCGGCGGCTTCCTTATCGCCCACCACCACTTCTTTGTCGGGATCCCATTGTATGGTCCGTCCGCCAAGGCGCAGCGAGATGTTCCCGAGGTTGCAGATGATCGCCGTCCGATGGCCGCCTTCCAGATCGCAGAACGGCTTGTTGCGGGACTTGATGCAATTGACCCAGTCGCGCTTGTTGGCGTTGAACATCTGGTCTTCCATCGATTCGCCGCCAGCCGCGGCGGCGCCTCCGCCCCCGCCACCGCGCGCCCCGCCTCCGCCGGCGCCACGTCCGCCTTCAGCCTGGCCGCGCCCGCCGCCGGCGCCCGAACCGCCCGATGCCGCCGCTCCCTCAATCCACGGTACGGAAGGCGTATTCGAGTACACCACGCCGCCGGTGGGATGGCCCATAAATCGCGGAATCGAGTTGAGTGGATCGCCATGCATCTCGGAGACGATCTGGTTGCTGCCCAGGAGCAGGTTGCCCTTGTTCCCCATGACCACCGGCGAGCTCAGGTCGCGGTACGCGTTGGCGTCCCGAACGCCCACCGTCATCATGAACCCCGGGAACTGGCAGATAACGTCTTGAATGTCGGGGGTTTCGCCGTCATCCTCGAGGGTGTAGCGGCCGCCGAACGACACCACCTTGGTGGGCCCTTTCACGCCCATAACCAACAGAAACGCGGAGATGGTGTGAGCGTGGTTGTTGGTCAGTTGGCCGCCGGAATAGTCCCAGAACCAGCGGAAATGGTACAACCCGCGGTGGTTCTGGTACGGCTTCTTGGGCGCCGGCCCGAGCCACAGATCGTAATCGAAATCCGCGGGCGGATTCTCGACAGGCGTCTTGCCGAAACCGGGATACAGGTTGCGCGCGCCGTTTCCCAGCCTGACCTGCTGGATCTTGCCCAATTCGCCGCTCTCGATGATCTTCTTGGCCACCTGGTGACCCGGATTGTGGTTCCGCTGCGTGCCCACCACCACTACGCGCTTGTACTTGTTCATCGCCTGGAGCATCCACTTACCTTCGTCGATAAACACGGTAAGCGGCTTCTCCACGTAGACGTCCTTGCCGGCCGCGCAAGCCATGATGCTGAGCATGGCATGCCAGTGGTCGGGAGTGGCCACCAGCACTCCATCGATGTCCTTGTTCTCGTACATCTTGCGGAAATCGCCGTAGCCCTTGGCATTGGGGCTTTCTAGGTACGCCAGGCCTTCCTCCAGGCGCGGCTTGTAGACGTCGCACATCGCCACTCGGTCCACATCCGGGAACGACTTCTTGAAATTGGTGATGTGTTGCTTGCCGATCAGCCCGTAGCCGATGAACCCGATGCCAACGCGATTGTTCGCCCCGAGGATCCTGTTATAAGACGCCGCGGTCAGAGCCGTCATGCCGCCCAGAAAAGTTCGACGGGTCGCTTGCGCGCCCTGTGTTTCGTTTGCCATTTGCACCTCTCCTTTTTCTGTCACTCCGCACCAACACCATCATCAGTCTCCCCAAGCGCCCCTCCCGGTCTTGGGCCCTTTACACCGGGGCGAGCAGCGCCTATTGGGGACGCCAACCCAGCGTCGGCATAAGTCAAAGGACCGGTCAGTGCGCCACATGAGACGGTTGAGCGACCTTCTTGATTCGAACGGCCACTTGTTCATCGGTTGCCACGTAGCCAAGATACTCGACATCGGCCTGCCTGGCGCGGCAGAACTCAAAAAACGCCTTTGACTCCCCTTCCTGCCAACCCGGATAGTTGAAGAACTCGTCGAACTGAAGAACCGTACCTGCCACGATGCGATCCGACAAGGCATCGAATACATCCTTGGTGGAGGCATAAAGGTCGGCGTCGAGATGTCCGAACGCCATCGGCTCGAGATGATGGCTCTTGAAGATTGGCAAGGAATCCTTAAACCAGCCCTTGTAGAGCCTCACGTTCGGCCGAACCCGCGGCAACCCCTGCATCTTGAATGCTCCCGCTCCGAACCCGGCGCGCCAATCGGCGGGCAGTCCTTCGAAGGAGTCGAATCCATGCACAAGCTCGGGTGTCCTGGACGCGATGTAGTTGATGGTAGTGCCGGTGTATACCCCGAATTCGCAGTACATGCCTTTCAGTTTGGGATCGACTCGCGAGAGCGCCGCATCGAAGAGGGCGTACTTGTCGGCGTAGGCCATCGCCAGAGGCATTTCTTTGGCGATGAAAGCCGCCGACTCTTCGGTCGCCCGGCGGGCAAGAGCCACATCCAGGTTCTTGGCGCTGTATAACGAAAGCCGCGCAATGGTATGTAACACCTTCAGACGGACGTATGCCCTGGCAACCGGGTAGAGGATCTCGGCTGCGACTGCCAGAACAACCACCGCGGAGAGAACCACAACGGTTCTGGTGCGAAGCAGGCTTCGTACTGTGATCATACATTTCCCCGGCTACGCGATTCCCATTTCCGGGCTCTATACTCCTTATCTCTTGAACCTGGCGACAAAGCCGCCGCCGGAGCTAAGATCGACGGAGAGCGAGTCACTGGGCGCAAGCGTAAGATGCTCGATCTTGACCGCCGCCGCTTCCACCGTATCGCGTATCAGCGTGGCGTGGTAGGGGGCCGCGCGCCCGCCCTGCTGCTGCGAACCTCTGCCCAGGAAGGCGGAGAGGTCGACATGCACGTTGCGGGCCGTGGATCCGTTCGTGATCGCCAGGAACCAGGTGTCCCCGCTGCGGCGCGCGAAGGCCGCCACTTGCCGGATTTCGGAAAACGGCAGAACCACCGTCTCATCCCAGTAACTCGGAATGCTCTTAAGCACGTCCACCGTCGGGTTCGCCAGCATATTAACGGGGTGCGCCGAATAGACCAGCAGCGGAGATTGGAGAATAACGGCATTCGCCACCTGGTGCGCCCAGGTGGTATCGGCCAGACGCGAGCCGAAGTGAACGGGCGTGTAATCGCCCATCCCCGCTGAGCATGCGCGTGAACGGCAGGGTAACATCGTGCTGCGCGTAGGGTGGAAAGAACTCCATCCCGCGAATGCCTTCGATTCCCACGATGTTCGGATAGGTCCGCTCCAGCCCGGTCGGCTTGTTGGCGCCGTGAAAATCGACCAGCAGCTTATGCTCCGCCGCGGATTTCGCCATCATCTCGTAGAGATCGATCACCTCTTTGTTCTCGTGGTCGAAGAAGTCTATCTTGACGCCCGCCACGCCCGTCCGGCTGCACATGTCGAACCAGTCCTTGAGCTTCTGCGGATCCTGCACCTCGGCGCGGCTGCTCCAGATGATCAGCTTGACGCCGCGCGCGCGGGAGTAATCCACCAGGTCCTTCAACTGCGCCTCCGGCCAGTTCCGCCAGAAGCCCTCCATCACGTTGTATTCGAATCCCAGCTCCTGAGCCAGCCGCGCCATCTCTTTCTGGCCTTCCACGGTCTGATCCATGCCGTCGAGATAGTTCCACACCGCCCGGCCGGGCTTGATCCAGTCGGTCTTGAGACCGTTCGGGAAGAGCTTGGGATCGGGCGGCGCCGACACATTGTGTATGACATCGCTGTTGACCAAAGCGTTCAAATCCGCGCCGATCATGATGACTCTCCACGGCGTGGTGATGGGGCCGTTGATCACCGCCGGATGGCTCAGGCGCTCGGTGTCCTTGCCGTACCGTGAGCGGAACCCGAAGCTGGCGGGCTCGGCATGGCCTAACCTGGCGTGCAGCGCCTGGGTGGCGTCCGCCTGGAACACCATCCCGCTGTAATTCAGCAGCGCGCCCTCCGTTATCGAAGCGTAAGCGCTCTTATCGCGCAGCACGAAGGTGAACGGAGGGTTGGTCCACTCGCCGTCCATCATGCCCTCGATGGTGTTGGTGGTGGTGCGCCATGGATAGAGCCCTTCGTAACCCGATACGTAATTCTGCGGCGCAATCACGCTCCCCGCCGGGACGCGGAATACGGTGCCTTCGTCGGGCGTCCGCGCGCCCTGACCCGGAACCAGGTGCCGGAACGCCACGCCGTCGTTGCAGGCCCGGATCTCCAGCGTATACAACGTCCGCGGCTTCGGATTCGTCAGGGCTACTCTGGCGCCGTTGCAGTTGTTCACCGCCGTGGAGTGCGGGCCGTACCAGGGGTACGTCTCATTCACCTTATAAGTCTCCGCATTCCCGATCTGCGCCCCGCCGGCGAGATCCACGCCATCCACCACGATGCCCAGCGGGGATGGATCGATGATGCTCTTCGAGTTGAACGTGACCGCATACTGGAGGTGGCCCTGGGCGTCCGCCGACAATACAAACCGCACTTTGCCGTCCGGGCTGGCCACCGTCACGTCCGCCGCTGCCGGAAGCGACAGGCAGAAAAGGACAAGCGGATAGATAATTCGTGCTCTCATTGGCATTCTCCTCGACGCTGGTGGGGCGTTCCTAGTAGCCCTTGGTGAAACCTCTGATTTGGGCAAGTTGCCCAAAAGCCCAAGCCGAAACATTAGAAACACAGGACTTAGCCATGACTTGGCCCCCGTTCTTGGGCATCTTGCCCAAAACTGACCTTTGGCCACGTGCTGCTAGGCTTGCCCACATCATGGCGTCTCTCTAATCCGGTTCAGCGAACCGGGACCAGCCGTATAGCGCTGCCGCCGCCCGGCGCCAGCTTCAACTTCAACACCGTCTGCGCATTCACGCGGCGCTTCTCCACCACCGAATCCTTCGGCTGCGCCGCCGCGTTGGGACCGTCGGAGTAAATCTCCGCATCGTAAGCCCCACTCCCCAGAAAGCTCAGCGGCGCATCCAGTTCGCGCGCGTCCCAGTCCGTGATGCTGCCCACGAACCACTCGTTCCCGCGCCGCCGCGCCATGGTGATGTATTTCGACGGCGCGCCGTTCAAAACGCGGGTCTCATCCCAGCTTGTAGGGACCGCCTTCAGAAACTCGAGCTCCTTCTGCCCCTCGTAGGAGTCGGGGTAATCCGCAACCATCTGCAACTCGCTTTCGAAGACTACGTACAGCGCGGACTGATGGGCGCGCGTGCCCATCACCGTGGGTGGTGTGGTGGAAGGCGCGAAATTCTCACGGGTCACGTTGTTGAGCCCGCCGGGCGTGTAGTCCATCGGCCCCGCCAGCATGCGGGTGAAGGCGATGGTCACATCGTGCCTGGGAGTGACTCGCGCGCTCCAACGGTTGTACTCGGCGCCCATGACGCCTTCGCGCGTCAACACATTGGGGAAGGTGCGCGCACTTCCGTCAGGCTTGACCGCTCCGTGGAACTCAAGCATCAGGTGGTGTTCGGCGGCTTTCTTCGCAACCATCCGGTACCAGTTCGCGACCCATTGGTCCGTGCGGTCGATGATGTCAATCTTCACGCCGGCGACGCCCCATTTTTCGAACTGCGAGAAGGCTTCGTCTATCTGGTCGTTGGTGTCCCGGAAGCGGGTTATCAACCAGATGCGGACGTTCTTCGCCTTCGCATACTCGACCAGCATCGGCACATCGAAGCCCGGAGCGGATTTGGTAAGAACCTCGTAGCTGTCGCCTGGGCCATACCCGACCCAACCGGCAGGCGCGGGCTTGTGCGCCGACCAGGGGCCGTCCATCAGGATGAACTCGAAGTTGTTCCGCGCGGCGAAGTCGATGTAATACTTCGCAGTTTCGTTGTTCATGCCGGGGTTCGCGACCCCCTTCAGGCGGGCGTTCCTCGACAAGTTTGTACCCCATGCCACCTTGCCGGGCTTGATCCACGAAGCGTCTCCGATGGCGCTGGGCGGATTCAAGTTGACCACCATGTTCGATTCCACCAGCTTGCCGGGTTGATCCGCGATCATCAGCACGCGCCAGGACGATCTCACGGGGGTTTGCGCGATCACCGATACTTTCCTAGCGTCCGCCTTGGGATCGAAGGAGGGAGCCACGTCCGCGTCGGTATTGATGTCCTCAACGCGTGTTGCCAGCCGGGCCACCAGGGTTTGGCCGCCAGCACCGGTCACGAACAGGTTGGAATAGTCCTCGATGTCCGCTTCCGTCAGACCCACCCAGGCGATGCCAGGCACTTCCAGAAGGACCGGCAGGTTGACCAGGTACTCCGGATGCAGGCCGCCGATGGTCAGCTCGTGATAATCGTCCTCGTTGCTGGTCTGGAAGCCGCGCGAGATGAGAGAGAAGGTACTGGCGTCCTTGGAAAACCGGAACTCGGTGGATTCGTTCAGGATGCGCAGTTCCTTGACCGAAGGCTGCTCGGGGACCACGTAGCGGAAGGCCACGCCGTCATCGTAAGCGCGCGCCTCGATGATCAGGCGCCGGCCGTTCGCAGCCGTCTCCACCGTCTGCACCGCAACGGCGTTGTAGTGATTGCGTATGGAACTCGCCTTGCCCTGCACCGAGGTCCATGTCTCGTCCTGCCTCGATGGCTGCGACGACTCGATGCGGACAGCCGGCCCCAGCGCCGGCGCGCCCTCCAGCAGCAGCCCGAGGTTAGACCACTCGATCACAGGCTTGCCGTGAAAGCTCACGCGATAGGCCAACTGGCCTCCCGCCGCCTGCACGGACCGGCCGCGCACGGTCGCAATCGAAATCTCGAGCGCCCCGTTGGGCGATTGAAGCGCCACCGGCGCCGTCTGCGCCGCGGCCGTGAGCGCGCCCCACAGAACCGGCGCGAGTATCTTGACGGTTCTCAGATCGAAAAGCATGGCTTCCCTCAAACTACCTTTCATGTGGGGCAGGATGACATCCTGCGGCGGGTTGAAAACCCGCCCGGAGCGCCGGTTTCCAACCGGCGCGCAGCTTGACAAGCCGCCCCACAATCGCACAGTTCCACACGGTCGGAGTACTACTATCACCCGGCGCCGTCCACGTCGACCGCTTCAGCGCGCCGGAACCAGCCGTATAGCGGCGCCGCCCCCCGGCGCCAGCTTCAACTTCAGCACGGTCTTCGCGTTCACGCTCTGTTTTGCGAGCGCCGAGTCCTTCGGCTGCGCCGCCGCGTTGGGACCGTCGGAATAGATCTCCGCGTTATAGGCGCCGCTGCCCAGAAAGCTCAGAGGCACGTCGAGGTCGCGCGCTTCCTCGTTGGTGATGCTGCCCACGAACCACTCGTTCCCGCGGCGCCGCGCCATGGTGATGTACTGCATCGGCACGCCGTCGATCACGCGCGTTTCGTCCCAGCTCGCCGGGACCGCCTTGATGAACGCGAGTTCCTTCTGCCCTTCATAGGAGGCGGGGTTATCCGCTACGATCTGCAGCTCGCTTTCGTACACCACGAACAGCGCCGTTTGATGGACGCGCGTGCCCATCACATTGAGCGATGCCGCGCGCGGCTTGAACTTCTCCTTGGTCACGTTGTCGAACCCGCCGGGCGTGTAGTCCATCGGGCCCGCCAGCATGCGGGTAAAGGGCAGCGTCACGTTGTGCGTGGGAGTGACTTTCGAACTCCAGCGGTTGTACTCCTCGCCCATCACGCCTTCTCTCGTGAGCACGTTGGGATAGGTGCGCTCCATGCCATCGGGCTTGAATGCGCCATGAAAGTCCACCATCAGGTGGTGTGCGGCGGCTGTCTTCGCCACCGTCCGGTACCAGTTCGCCACCCATTGGTCGGAGCGGTCGATGAAGTCGATCTTCACCCCCGCGAGGCCCCATTTTTCGAACTGTGCGAAGGCCGTCTCCATCTGGTCGGCCACGTCATGGAAATGCGCCCACACCCAAATGCGGACGTTCTTCGACTTACCGTACGCCACCAGCATCGGAATATCGATGGCCGGGACGGACTGGGTGAGGTCCATGCGGCCGCGGAAGGAATACCCCACGTCGCCGGGCTTGCCCACCACCTTCGACCAGCCGCCGTCGACGATCATGTACTCAAAGTTGTTCCGCGCGCAGAAATCGATGCAGTACTTCACCGTATCGTTGTTCTTGCCGTTGTTCTCGGCCGCGATCTTCACGCTCGTCTCCTGGCTGCCGTTCCACCAGTCCCAGGAGGTCTTTCCAGGCTTGATCCAGGAGGTATCCGCAATGGCGCTGGGCGGATTCAGGTTGCGCACCATGTTCGACTCCACCAGGCGTCCGGGATTGTCCGCGATCATCAACGCGCGCCACGCCGATCTTACCGGGGTCTGCGCGATCACCGATACCTTTTTCGCCTCCGCCTCGGGATTGAAGGGCGCGGCGAGCCGGGTGTCCATGGTCTCGACGCGGGTGGCCAGGCGCGCCGCCAGGATCGCACCGCCCGCGGAGGTAAGGTACAGGTTGGAGTAGTCCTCGATGTCGGCATCCGTCAGAGCGACCCACGCGACCCCCGGCACATGGAGCAGAAGCGGCAGGTTGATGAGGTTTTCCGGAC
The DNA here is from genome assembly GCA_963767595.1 of Terriglobia bacterium. Lineage (GTDB taxonomy): Bacteria > Acidobacteriota > Terriglobia > Bryobacterales > Bryobacteraceae > BOG-224. The sequence goes on along the minus strand of CAVYEK010000018.1, from coordinate 201,347 downwards.
GCAGCTCGCTGGTCTTCATTTCGCGATATTCGCTCTCGTTGCTGGTCTGGAAGCCGCGGGCAAATGGAGGATAGGCCACGGCCTCCTTGTCCAGGCGAAACTGCGTGGATTCGTTCAGGATGCGCACCTCCTTGACCCCAGGCTGTGCGGGGACCACGTAGCGGAAGGCCACGCCGTCGTCGTAGGCGCGGGCTTCGATGGTCAGGCGCCGGGCGCCGGCGGCCGTCTCCACCGTCTGCACCGCGACGGCGTTGTAGTGGTTGCGTATGGGATTTGCCTTGCCTTGCACCGACGTCCAGGTCTCATCCTGACTGGACGCCTTCGAAGACTCCATGCGAACAGCCGGCCCCAGCGCGGGCGAGCCCTCCAGCAGAAGCCCGAGGTGAGACCACTCGATCACGGGCTTGCCGCGAAAGCTCACGCGATAGGCCAACTGGCCGCCCGCCGCCTGCACGGACTGGCCCTGCACGGTCGCAATTGTAATTTCGAGCGCCCCGTTGGGCGATTGAAGCGCCACCGGCGCCGTCTGCGCCGCGGCCGTGAGCGCGCCCAACAGTACCGGCGCGAAAATCCCGGCGAGTTTCAGATCGCAAAGCATGGTTCCCAACAGACTACAACAATTCACCAAGGATTTCAGCCGCTGAAGTGGGGCGGGCCTCCTGGCCTGCCTGGCGCCGGCGCGGGAATAGCACGGTAGGGGCCGGGCACGCCCGGCCCGAGGTGTGGGGCGTCGATGACCCGGCGCGCTTACGGCGTAGTCAGCAGCGTCGATTGACGCGATACCAGTTGCCAGCCACCCGGCCCTTTCAGCCAGACCAGCAAGACGTTCAGATGCGTGGTTACAGCCTCCTTGCCCTCGGACTTGTTCCGAAAATCGCAGTTGGCTTTGATCAGCGCGGTGTTGCCATAGACACGGACACTGACTTCGCTGAAGTCGATGGCCTCGATGGTCACGCTTCCTTTGGTAGCATTCACCACGTCGGCCTTGGTCTGATTCTGCCCGTGAGAATGTTCGTAGATGAGATCGTCGTGCAGGTACTTCTGTACCCCGGCGGTGTCCTTCTTCATCATCGCCTGTTTCAAGGCGTCGTTCGCCGCCAGCACTTCCTTGACGGCGGCGGGGTCGGGCGGCGCCGCGGCCAGCGCCAATCCCGAGATCATTAGAGCGGCAATCCACTTGGTCATAATTCCCTAGCTTAGAGCAACGCGGGCGTTTGTGGGGCCAAGCCTTTTGGATCGGGTGGAGTGACGGGGATTGCGCCCCGTCACCCTCCCACACCACCGGACGTGCGGTTTTCCGCATCCGGCGGTTGAACCCAGCCGCCTCAGGTCGCGGCAAGACCCGATGGAAACAGAAAGCCGTGCCGCCGCAGGACGGAGTTGCTCAGCGCCTGGTGTAACTCCGGCTGGGCGGCCACCCGCCAGGCGCCGCGACCGCTCGTCGCGACCCCCAACGCGTGGCCCGTTAGCCCCAACCGGCGCAGGTTGCGCAACCGCCCTCGACTGCCGTGCCATCTCAACCAGAAGCACTTGCGGATGTGCCTACGGACCCATTTCTCCAGTTCGTAGATGGGTCTCCTCGCCTCGGCTAGCCGGTAGTACCCCCACCAGCCTCGGACGTAGCGGTTCCACTCGTCGCGGAGTTGGTTGCTCCCGCAACTGCGGCGTCCGTCCCACATCTCGCGAACCTTCGTCTTGAATCTCCCCAGGCTCTCCGGCGCTATCCCGATCCGCTTCTTGCGATCCAGTCGAAACCCCAGAAACTTGCGTTCCCAGACCCTCCCCGTCCCGCTCTTGGCGGCATTCACCTTCAAACGCAGATGTTTCTCGATCCAGGCCTGTACCGACACCATTGTCCGTTCCGCTGCCGTCTGACTGCCTACGTAGATATTGCAGTCATCCGCATAGCGGCAGAAGCGGTGCCCCCGCTTCTCCAGTTCCTGGTCGAGCGCATCCAGGTAGATGTTGGCCAGCAGCGGAGACAGCGGCCCGCCCTGCGGCGTGCCCTCTTCGCTGGCTTCCACCAACCCGTCCACCATCGCTCCCCGCCGCAGGTACTTCCCCATCAACCCCAACACCCGTTTGTCCCGGATCACTTGCGCCACCCGGCCCATCAGAATGTCATGGTTGACGTGGTCGAAGAACTTCGTGATGTCTAGATCCACCACCCAGTCCCTCCCTTCCTGCGCGTATTGTTGCGCGGCTCGCACGGCGTCCTGTGCGCTGCGTCCTGGCCGAAACCCGTAACTGTGCTCGCTGAATTTCGGATCGAAGATCGGCGTCAGCGCCTGCAACAGCAGTTGCTGAATGAACCGGTCCTGTACCGTCGGGATGCCCAGCATCCGTGTACCTCCGCTTGGCTTCGGGATCTCCACCCGCCTCACGGGACTCGGAACGTAGCTCCCCTTCAGAAGTTTGTCTTTGAGTATCCACCAGTTCGCTTGAAGATGCGGTTCCAGTTGCTCCGTAGTCATCCGGTCAATACCCGCCGCTCCCCGGTTGCGTTGCACCGCTTCCAGGGCCGCCTGGTAGTTCCCGTCCGCCACGATTGTCTCCATCAGCGTCTCGTACATTGCTTTCCGTCGGAAGGTCCGCGGAGCACCGGCATCGTCCCGCCGCAGTGGGCTAGCAGCGGCTGCACCGCCTCGTCCCCCAGCGCTCACAGGTTGGCTACCGTAGTTGTTGCGCCCGTGATTCGGGCTCGCTTCTTGCGCCGGCCTCCAGTTCCTTCTCTAGCTCCGTTCTTTGGTCCTTCGGCCCTTTGCTCCGCCGCCGTTACGCGGCCTCTTCGCTACTATGGCCTCTGCTGACCTCTCCTCCCCTCTCAGAGAGGAGATCTCCCCAGGTAAGATGCAGAATCTGTCCCCTCGCGCCGTCTGGCTCTACCTGATGCGTCTTGATGACCTTCGGGCTTTGCTGTTCAAGGCCAGCTTGCCGCCCGCACCCGGCCTCGCTGCCAGTTCGTGTCCCTACGGTCGAGGGTTTGCCTCGCGCTTCTTTCAGCTTCGTCTCGCGACTACGCCTTGCGCTTCGGCTACGGTTGCCGTCATCGGCTCCGATTGGCTCCTTTCATCCAACAAGACTCTGCCCATGCTGGGCACACCTTGCCGCCGGCTTTTCAGCCGGCGTTCTTCGCGCCGCCGCCGGACGCCGGGCAGAAGCCCGGCGGCAAGCCCGAAGGCTTGGCCCCACACAAGCGTCAGCGCGCCGGCGCCAGCCGTATGGCGCATCCTCCGGCCGGCGCCAGCTTCAATTTCAATACCGTCTGGGAATTCACCCGGCGCTTTTCCACCACCGAATCCTTCGGTTGCGCCGCCGCGTTGGGACCATCGGAGTAGATCTCCGCGTCGTAAGCCCCGCTTCCCAGAAAGCTCAGCGGCACATCCAGTTCGCGCGCGTCCTCGTTGGTGATGCTGCCCACGAACCACTCGTTCCCCCGCCGCCGCGCGACGGTGATGTACTTCGGCGGCACGCCGTTCAAAACGCGGGTCTCGTCCCAACTGGCGGGGACCGCCTTCAGGAATTCGAGTTCCTTCTGCCCATCGTAGGCGTCGGGGGAATCCGCCACCATCTCCACTTCGCTTTCGAAGACTACAAATAACGCCGTGGCCTGGGCGCGCGTGTGCATCACCACCGGCGCCGTGGTGCGCGGCGTGAACTCTTCCTTGGTCACGTTGCCGAACCCGCCCGGCGTGTAGTCCATGGGCCCCGCTAACATGCGGGTGAAGGCCAGCGTCACGTTGTGCCGCGGAGTCACTCGCGCGCTCCACCGGTTGTACTCCGCGCCCATCACGCCTTCGCGCGTCAGCACATTGGGGAAGGTGCGAGCGCTCCCGTCGGGCTTCGACGCGCCGTGGAAATCCACCATCAGATGGTGGTCGGCGGCTTTCTTCGCGGTGGTCCGGTACCAGTTCATCATCCACTGGTCGGTGCGGTCCAGATAGTCGATCTTCACGCCCTTGACGCCCCATTTCTCCATTTGCGTGAAGGCTTCGTCCACCTGGCTGTGCAAGTCCCGGAAATGCGTGATCAGCCACATGCCCACGCCCTTCGACTTGGCATACTGCACCAGCATGGGAATATCCAGCGCCGCAATGGACTTGGAGTCGCTGTACAGGGCCCGCCCGGAATACATGTTCGGACCGTCCTGCTTGGGCAGCGGCAGCTCCCAGCCGCCGTCGATGAGCATGTACTCGAATTTGTTCCGCGCCGAGAAATCGATGTAGTACTTGATGGTCTCGTTGTTCTTGCCGGGTTGCGCCACGCCCTTGGCCTGGCCGCCGTTCCACCAGTCCCAGGACGTCTTGCCGGGCTTGATCCAGGAAGTGTCTCCGATGGCGTTGGGCGGATTCAGATTCACCACCATGTTCGATTCCACCAGCCGTCCGGGCTGCTCCGCGATCATCAACACCCGCCAGGACGACTTCACCGGTGTTTGCGCGATCACCGATACCTTCTTCGCGTCCACCTGGGGATCGAAGGAGGGTGCGACCTCGGCGTTGGTGTTGATGTCCTCCACGCGAGGCGCCAGCCGCACCGCCAAAGCCTGGCCGCCGGCCGCGGTCACGAACATGCTCGAATAGTCCTCGATGTCGGCTTCCGTCAGACCCACCCAGGCGATTCCAGGCACTTCCACCAGCACCGGAAGGTTCACCAGGTACTCGCGATGCAGGCCGCCAATCGTCAGCTCGTGATAATCGTCTTCGTTGCTGGTCTGGAAGCCGCGCGAGATCAGCGAAAAGGTGTTGGCGAACTTGGAGAAGCGGAACTGCGTCGATTCGTTCAGGATGCGCAATTCCTTCACCGAAGGCTGCTCGGGGACCACGTAGCGGAAAGCCACGCCGTCATCGTAGGCGCGGGCTTCGACCGTCAGGCGCCGGCCGTTCGCGGCCGTCTCCACCGTCTGCACCGCGACCGCGTTGTAGTGGTTGCGTATGGGATTGGCCTTGCCTTGCGGCGACGTCCAGGTCTCATCCTGGCTGGACGCCTGCGACGAATCGATCCGCACGGCCGGCCCCAGCGCGGGCGCGCCATCGAGCAGCAGCCCGAGGTTCGACCACCCGAGCACCGATTTGCCGCGCAGATCCACGCGATACGCCAGTTGGCCGCCGGCCGCCTGCACGGCCTGGCCGCGCACGGTCGCGATCGACATCTCGAGCGCCCCGTCCGGCGATTTGACCACCACCGGCGCCGTCTGCCCCGTGGCCGTGAGCGCGGCCAACAGAACCAGCGCGAGTATCTTGACGATTTTCAGATCGTGGAACATGATTCCCATCAGACTACTACAGATCGCCCTGTGGAGCCAAGATTTCATCCTGCCGCCGGCGATTCTTGTAGGGCAGGCGCTTCCGCCCGCCAACCACTTCACACATATGCTTCACGTCCCGCTGGCCGTTATCTCCACATAATCAATCGCCGCCCGCTCACCGCCTCCCGGCGTGCCTTCGATTCGGATTGCGTCGCCCGGCCGCAGGGCTACGGCGACCACCGTGCGGCGGCTGGAAGCGGCCCCATCGAGCTTGCGCGACGGCAGATGATCGTCCGCATCCCATTCGTCCACCGTCTGCGCGCCCACTAGCAGGCGGAAATGCGAGACCCCGTTATCCTGGTCGAAATACTGCACGCGCAGGGTGTACCGGCCGGGGGCCCCGTTGAACTGGAAGCTGGCGGCGCACTGCGCCACGGGGCAGGATACGGCTTGCCCGCCGGAAGCGGTTTCCCAGGGCGTGGCGGCCGTCGGCGCATAGCCTTCCAGTTTCATCGATTCGGCTTCCACCCGGCCGGGGTAATTCCCGGCCCGTCCCTTGGCGTCCGGTATCTTGGACTCGCGCGCGAACCAGCTCACCACCGAGTCGCGCCACACCACCGCGTGGCCGGCCTGGTATTCCAATTGAGCCAGGGCCTCGCGGTAGCGGCGCTCGTCCACCAACCCCCGCAGCGATTTCCATTGCCCTACCCAGGCCGCGGCCGCTTCCGCGCCCTCGTAGTGCGAATCGTAAATGTACTGGATCACGGTCTTGCCCGAGTGCAGCTTGTAGGTGTAGGGAACGTGATGCAGGAAGACCAGCAGGTCGTCGGGACAGGTTTCGAGCGATTCGTATACCTTGGCAACCTCCGGACGATACTGGCCGATAAAGCCGGTTCCGGTGGCCACCGTGCGGTCCATCCCCACGCCCTGCTCATCGGCGCGGTGCCACTGTCCCCAGCCGTTGCGTTCCGAGGCTTCCACCGCCGGGCCATAGTGCGTGCCGGTAATCTCGGTGAGGGTTTGCAGGCCGAGCGGGCCGGTGTAGTTCTCGAACGTGCGCCACGAGGACATCTGCATGGCGGTGATAGTTTCCACCACCTTGGGATCGCTCCCGAAGGTGAGGCGCGTCCATTCTTCGGCGATCTGGCTTGCCGTGAGGCCAGGGTCCCAAGCCAGCCGCCCATAGCCGTATAAGTTGGCCTGCGAGAAGTGGTTGCCGGTCCAGTTCTCGTCCATGCCTGCGTTGGATACGCCCACGAAACCGCCGCTGGGGCGGTGGAACGTCTTGCCCGCCGCCAGCGCGGCCACCGTCGTCCCGGCGCCTTTGGCGTGCATGTCGAAATCCAGGACTTCCTTCCACATGGTGGGCAGGTACACCATGTGCCGGGCCTGTCCGACGTACTCCTGGGTGATTTCGAGTTCGATGGCCTGGTTGGTTTTTTCGAGCGCGCCGAACAATGGCGACGCCGGCTCGCGGACCTGAAAGTCGATCGGCCCGTTCTTGATCTGAATGATGACGTTGTCGTCGAACTGCCCGTCCAGATCGTGGAAGTTGTCCCAGGCGGCGCGCCCGCGATCGTTCTTCAGGTCGCGCCAGTCCATGCGGTTGTTGTAGACGAAGCCGCGGTAAAAGAACAGGCCGCCGTGCGGCTTGAGCGCGCGCGCCACCACGTTGGCGGCGTCCGCGTGGGTCTTGTGGTAGGCCGAAGGCCCCAGCCGGCCCTCCGAATCGGCCTTAAGCACGAAGCCGGCCAAGTCCGGTATGAAGCGGTAGACCTCATCCGCCTTGTTCTTCCAGAAGGCGATGACGCGCCCGTCGCCCGGATCGAAAGTGTCGAGGCCGCCCACACTGCGCGGGCTCGAGAAATCCACCGAGAGGGCCAGCCGCACGCCCCACGGCCGGAAGACATCGGCGATCCGCGCCACCTGCTTGAGGATCTCCGGGGAAAGCGCCTTCGGATTGGCGTTCACGTTGTTCACCGAACAGGCATTGATGCCCACCGACGCCAGCAGACGCGCGTACTCCCCGGCGCGGGTGAGGTCCGCGCGCACCGCGCCATTCTCCCAGAAGATGGAACGGCCGCCGTAACCGCGCTCGATCGAGCCATCCAGGTTGTCCCACTGATTCACCCATCGGACCGGCGCATAGGGCGTCTGGGTTTCGTCGAGGTTGGCGATGGATTCGCGAAGTCCGATCTTCCGCAGCAGCGCGAAAGCGCCGTACAGCGCCCCGCGCGGGTTGGCGGCGGCGATCACCGTGTACCGGACGCCTCCGATGGCCACCGTGCGCAGGCGGAAAGCGTCCTCGGCCAGGTCTCCGCCCGATGCCAGCGCCGGCGCCTCGCGCCGCAGCGCGTCAAGCGTCCCGATGACGATGGCGTTTTCGCGCGGCAGGCCCGCCTCCACCCGCAAGGTCCGTCCCAACATGCCGCGGACGCCGCGCAGGATTTCCTGCCGGGCGCTCAGTATCGTGGGCGCATCCCCAAGCGCCGCCACCACGGCCGGCAGGGATTCGCGATAGGGCCTCGCGGCGGCCTCGTCGAGCGCTTCGTATCGCAGCCAGGCGTCCCGCCCCGTTTCCGCCAACAGGCCGCCAGCGGAAAGCAACCCCCAGAATGCAATCAGTTTCGCCGTCATGGCAGTGCTTGCGTATCCAGGACGGTAGCTGCCCGTAGACCGTCAAGCCCCGCTTTCTCTTCTCGGATTTCTCCGCGTCTCCGCGTCTCCGCGTCAAGCCCCGGCTTTCTCTTCTCGGATTTCTCCGCGTCTCCGCGTCTCCGCGTCAAGCCCCGCTTTCTCTTCTCGGATTTCTCCGCGTCTCCGCGTCAAGCCCCGCTTTCTCCGCGTCTCTGCGTCTCCGCGTCAAGCCCCGATTTCTCCGCGTCTCCGCGTCTCCGCGTCAAGCCCCGCTTTCTCTTCTCGGATTTCTCCGCGTCAAGCCCCGTCAACGGCCGCCGCGTACCCTACTTCGGATCCCCGTACTTGATGGTCGATTCGCCTTCGAACTTGCGGTAGTTCCGAAAGTCGATGACATTCTTGCTGCAGTAGTCCGTGCCGCGCTGGCAACTGAGCATCTCGGAGTGCACGGGAAGCAGGTATTGCCGGGTTCCTCCCAGCCTCACGTACTGGTAGTCCGTGGCGGATTCCACGTGATCGGCCGGAAAATCTCCCGGAAAGCCCTTGGCGGACATCTCGATCCGCAGTACGCGCGAGGTCGCGGGGTCGATCCACACCGCTCCGCTGTAGGGGGGCCGGTACGACTGCGACGCCATCTGTACGTTCCAGTGCGAATTCTCGCGGGCCACTTCGAATGCGTACAGCTTGGCGTTGACCCCGCCGATTCGGGAATCTCCCCGCAGCCGGAACTCGGTCGCGGTGGCGGGCGAAAACAGGTCGATCAGCACCGTTCCGAATTCGCCGGTCGACCAGGCCCCCACCTCCTCCACCTTTTTCTTGGTCGCCTTGCCGTCGATCATTATGTTGCGATAGTCTTCCTTGCCGTCCTCGTATACCACCTCGGTCGAAACCACGTCGAGCGGCTGCCAGTTGGCCGGCCTTGTCTGGCTCTGGGATCGCCCCACTATTTCCTGGCACACGTAGTTGGGCAAGCTCTCGGTGAAATCGAGGGCCGCATCGGCCGCCTTGCGGATGAGCGGATCCTGCTGGCGCCCGCCAAAAGGCAGCTCTTCGTCGCGCCCGGTGGCGGAAGGCGGAGCCGTTGGAATCCGCCCAGCCGGGGCCGCCTCGGCCGGCGGTGTTCTCGCTTCGGCAACCTGAGGCGCCGGCGGCTGAGCGGGAACTTCTTGGGCGTGTTCGCGGCTCTGGTCCGCGGGCTTGCCCCGCCGCAACTGCGGCGGGCCGGGGTCGTCCGGATCAGGCTTGGCCGGCGGCGGTTTCACCTCCGTGCCCGCGGACGATGCGGGGACGTCCGCCCACGCGTCCACTCCGCCCTCTTTCTTTTCATCCGCCGCCGCGGCGGCCTTCTCCCAATAGACGTTGACCGCCGTCAAATACCCGCGCTGATCTTCCGGACCTTCGATGGAAATCTGGTCGCCGGGCTTGAACTCCGGCGTCTTGAGCTCCTCGCCGTTCTTGAAGAACTTGGTTTTGTCGGTGCGCTTGAAATCCAGCACCCGGTCGTCGTCCAGGCTGAGCGTGATGGACTTGGCGTCCATCTGCTTCAGGCGGCCGCGGAAATTGGGCAGCACCCCGGTGTTGGTCCCCTGCGACGGCGCCGGGGTCTGCGGGACCCTTCCCGCCCCCGGGTACGGGCGCTGCTGCCCAGGGTAGACGGGAGGGTATAACTGGGCAAACGCGACTCCCGCCAGCACAGCCAATAAGGGCAGACCCGCGCCGGTCCGCCCGCCGGGCAAACGGCCGGAAATGCGGCGGCCTCCGGCCGGGACACGGTCTTTAGACATCACTAGTGGGTGAGATGCCTTAAGGTGAGCCGAGGTTACCCGGGAAAGAGCATTGCCCTGTGCGCTTCCTGGCAAATGTCCTGTCGGTTCCATAGCCACAGTATGCGCCACCGCGCACCAGCGTACAATGCCCCCCAACCGCCGGCCGGAGCGCGCCCGCCGGCCGTGCCATGCCGACCTCGGCTGACTCAGCGGGTGGGAGGACCATTGCCTCACAACCGTCCCCCAAAACGCTAATCCAGGTCGATGTCGCGCGTCGGCGGGGCGGTGTCCGGATTCTCTTTCGCGCGCTTGAAGAGCTCGTCGAACTTCTTCTCCAACACCTTTCCGTGCGTCTTCTCGGCCTCGAACTGCTTCCGGAACACTTCTTCCCGGCGCGCGCCCTCGCCTTTCAGCTTGGCCACTTCCGCCGCCAGATCTTCGATCGGCTTGGGCTTCTCCGGAACGGTGTGCGCGATGACCGCGCGGGTCGACGGATCCACCTTGAGAATCGCCTGGCAGCACGGGCACTCGACGTCGAACATACCTTTAGCCATGGGACTATCGTAAGCGAGTTCGTGGCCGGATCCGCGGAAGTCGGGCTGAAACCGGCGTTGGCGATTCGGAAATCCCGTTTTCGTACTATGTTCGGACCTTCACCTCTTGGTACAGGCCGTACAACAATGCCGTTTAAAATCATCCGGTTGGGGATACAATCGTTTCTGGGAAGCGCCCATACATTACCAGGGAACACGGGATGGCGATCGCTCAACTATTTATCTATCTGCAACTGCTGGACCTCCTGACGACGCTGATCGGCTTGAGACTGGGGGCCTCGGAAGCCAGCCCGTTCATTCGCTTGCTGATGCACGCGGGACCGGTCACCGGCCTGGCGCTCTCGAAACTCTTCGCCTTGGCCCTGGGCGGGCTGTGCGTCTATCGCAAGAAGTACCGCTTGATACGGCTGGCCAGCTATTGGTATGGCTGCCTGGTGGTGTGGAACCTGATGGTGGTGCTGGCCGTTCCCGGCCGAGCGCTGTAGGGGCCCGGCATGCCCGGCCTGATCGCCCCGCCGGCCGCACGCGCTACGGGCGTACCAGCCACGAGGTGGCCGCCAGCAGTCCCAGCAGTAACCCGGCTTCGCCCAGCAGTCCCAGCGGCCGTTTCCGCCAGGCGCTCAACTGGCGGGTATCAAATCCGGCAAAACCTTCCAATAGGTGCTTCCACATACCGTTCCCGCTTTCAAGGCTCGGACGATGATCCGCCCGGATTCGTCCAGATCCACGGCGTACAGTGGCACGTCGGCCGGTTTCACTACGTAGGCTCCGGTCTGCAGGGCCCACGAGTCCGCGTAGGTCCTCACTACCATGGGATTCTCCGCCACCGCGCGGACCCGGAACTGCGCCGTGGACGGCTCATAATTGGCGAAACTGTAGCACCGTCCGACGCAGATCCGGTCGATCATGTGGGTTATGGCGTTGACCCGCAGGTTGGGATCCTCCACCACGCTCACCAGACGCTGGCCGGGAGCGATTTCGGCGACCGCGCCGCCCATCCGGTCTTCAAACGCATTCAGGGATCGCTCGTCGCGGTACAGAAAGGCGAAAAACACCAGGGCTATGGCCAGCATCGCGTAACGTTCCAAGGGCCGGGGACGCGCCGCCGCCAGCAAGGCGCAGACGCATATCCCCACGCCCAGCGACATCCGTTCGGCGATGAAAGCCAGCGCATGGAGGAATCCGGGGATGAAAACCGTGGTGGGGAGAATCAAAATGCCCCCCGCGCTCATGATGAAAAGCTGAAACGGAACGCTCGTGAAAACCCGCGACGCGCCCCAGGTGTGAACCAGGTTCAGGAATAGCAATCCCCAGAGGAACAGCAGGCCCACCAGCGCCACGTAGTACTTGGCGTCGAAAACCCAAACCTGATCGGCCCCCGTTATTCTGGCGGCCTGGGACGGATACCACCGCGCCGAGAAGGCTATGGCGGCCCACACGCGAAGCGCCGCCATCGACAACAGCGCGCCCATCGTCAAATAGGCCCGTCCCAGCGGAGAGCGTTTGCGGGCCATCGCCGTGTAGGCCAGCAGGAACAGGCACCAGACCACCGGCAGAGCATGCGCCAGGTAGGCCAGCGCCAGCAGGCCGGCCGCCGCCGCCAGGCGCGCGGGTGTCGGATTCCAGGCCGCGGCCATGGCCCAGAAACACATCCCCAGCGCCATGTAGAAGTTGAAGAAACCCATGTGGAACACCCACCCGTACGCCAGCATGGCGATGCACGGCATCATGTTCCACGCGCGCCTTCCCGCCACCGTGGAGATGAAAACGAAAGCCCCCCAGACGAACAGCAGCACCGCCAGGCTGACCGCGATGCGCTGCGCGGCCTCGGCCCCGAAAGCCTTGAACAATCCGCTCAAAATCAGATCGAAGAGCACGTTGGTGGTCTGCTGCTTTACCATCAGCCCCTGCGCGCGGCCGCTTTCGATCAACTGCGCCAGCCAGGAGTTGTAGATATGGCTCGAAAGGTCGCCGGCCTGGATACGCGGCTGCCAATAGCACGGCGCCAGCAGCAGCAGGGAAATCGCCAGCAGAAGCAGACCCGCGCGCCAGGCCCGCGGCGCCGCCGCCTCCGGGGTGTCCGATGTCGATGGCATCAACTGTCCTCCAATCGGATGTGCCGGAACTCGGGAATCAGCGCGAACGGCGTGGCGACATCTCGAATGCGCTCCCCGGTCTGGGTGATGCCACCCTCGGTGATATGCGCCTGCTCGCCGGCCGCCAGGCGCAGGTACTGGACCTGCATGGGATCGATTCGCATGATCCGGCAGCAGGTGGCGTCCACCGCCACCGGGTCCCGCCCCGCGATCAACGCCCCCACCCGTTTGGCCGCGCCCTGAATCGGGCCATTGCCTTCCATGCCCACGATTCCGTCCACGATGGCGAATTGTCGTGGAAAGATCTCATGCAGGTCCGCGATGCACTCGTCGATTCCGGCCCAATGCAGCGCGTTCTTCGGCCACCCATAGACGCCGCCGGGGATCACCCCGAACAGGTTCTTCATGGCCAGCGTGGCCCCCACCCAGTGGTGCGTTTTCATCTTCGGCATGGAGACCAGCAGGTCCGCTCCCAGCATCGTGCGGGGCAGATACCATTTCTTCATCCCCGAAACTTGCCGCGCCGGCCGCACCCGCGCCACGTCGTCCACGTTCAGGTCCACGAACACGTCCTCGAAATGCGGAACGGTCGTGAAGTAGCCGGCGGCATCGGCCAGGTCCAGGGTGTTGCGGCGGTGTCCCGGCCCTTCCGCGACGATCACGCGGGAGGCCCCCAGCGCCAGAAAACCCTCGTACGCCGCGTGCACCAGCAGGGGATGCGTGTTGATCGAGCTCCCCGGCTCGAACTCCACCAGGTTGGGCTTGAGCGCCACCGTGCGCCCGCGCACGTCCAGCCGTTGCTCTTCGAGCAGCCGCCGCACCGTCGCGTAGATGCGTTGATCGTACTCGGGCGCGCGCACGATGCTCACCAGGGAGGGCGGCGCCAGCCGCGCCTGGGTGCAGCCCGTGAGCCCGGCGGAGGCCGCCGCCGCGCCCAACCATTCCCGCCTTGTGAAGCCCCGCTTCATGGCGTCAGCACCAGAACCCGCGGCCCTTCTCCGCGTTCGTCGCCAGTACTTCGAGCGACGCCTCCGGCAGGGTCCGCGGCTCCGGACTCTCGCGCCGGCAGTAGTCCGCCGGCAGCCGCCCGTGAACCAGCAATCCCAGGCGCAGCCAGTTCATGGCGTCGGTCGAGCGGCACTCCCCCAGAAAGCGTTCGGCCGCCGCCAGCCCGCGCTCGATCTTGCTCGATCGCACGCCCTGCATGGCCAGCAGAGCCATCCCCGTGGTTTCGGGATAGGACGGCAGTTCGTAGCCCAGCGCCCGCGCGGATCCATGGTTCCATCCACCGTCGCTGCATGTGCGGGACAACAGGAATTTCCGGCCGGAGTCGATCCGTTCCCGAATCGGCGGAGAAGGCCGCGCCTCCTCCTCTTTCTCCAGGGCCAGGATCGTCAGCGCCGTCGGCCCCACCCAGGCGGCCGCGCCGGGGGCCCACGGCCAGCCGGCGAACTCCTGGTCCGGGGCCGTGGAGTTGCCTAGCAGCCACTGCCTCAGCCGGTAAACCAAGGTGGTCTCCTCCCCCGAACTTCCGAGGAGCCATTGAATCGCCCCCTCGTGGGCCTTCGCTCCCAGACGCTCGGCTGGCAGCAAAGCCGCCAGCGCGGACACCCACGTGCTCTGGTCCACGCCCAATTGCGGCGGCCAGCCGCCGTCCGCGCGCTGGGCCGCCTGCATCCACCGTATCCCGCGCTCCACGGCGCGCGTTTCCCCATCCGCCAGCAACGCCAGAATGGCGTACGCCGTCGGTTCGGTCCACGACGCGCCGCGCACGTACGGCCACCCGCCGTCCGCGTTCTGTTTCGCGATGAGTAACCCGATCGACATGAGGTACGCGGGCCTAGCCGCGCCCGCCCGCGCCGGAGGTCTCCGGCGCCCGTTCAAACTATCGCACCGCCCGCCGCCGCCGGCGGCGGGAGAGCAGCATCACCAGCGTGACGCCCGCTCCCAGCCAGATGGCCCCTTGCATTGCCAGATCCATGTCTTTTTCTCCTTTACTTAGTCGTCGCCCGAAATGCCGTTTCGCTTCCGCATCCGCCCCGGCGGTCCGCGCCGCGCGCGGACTGCCGGCCCTCCAACGCTCGCGGTTCCCGGCCCTTGCCAGGCCTTGCGCCGCGAGCGTTGGGGAGCCGTCATCGCAACGTCAGCCCTGGGCTTTGCGCGTGCGCCGCCGTTTCAGGAAGAGCAGCAGGACCGCCGCGGCGGCCAGCCAAACTCCGTACTGAAGTGCAGTGTTCATCATCGTCGCTTACTCCTTCTCTCATTGGATTTGTCTCATCATTGGGAAAAGATACTTGAATACCTGCAACAGCCCCGGGCCCGCCGCCACCACCAGCATCGACGGCAATATGAAGAAGAAAATCGGGAATACCAGTTTCACGCCCACTTTGCCAGCCCGTTCCTCGGCCTCCTGGCGGCGCTTCGTCCGCAGATAATCCGAATGGGTGCGCAGCGATTCGCCCATGCTCGTCCCGAAACGGTCGTTCTGAATCAGGATGGCCACCAGCTTACGCAGTTCCGGCTCTCCGGTTCGCTCGGCCAGGTTATGCAGAGCGTCGGAGCGCCGCTTGCCCGCCCGCATCTCCAGAATCACCAGCGACAATTCCTCGCCCAGTTGCGGATGGCTCCCCTGCAGCTCGCGGCCTACGTGTTGGATCGCCTGGTCCAGTCCCAGGCCGGCCTCCACCGATACCACCATCAGATCCAGCATGTCGGGCATCGAGAGCCGCAGGATCTCCTGGCGTTTGGCCACGCACTTTTCCAGTATGAACCGCGGCAGAATCCACCCCGACATGGTGCCGAAGCCGAGCAGCGCCATCTTCAGGGCCGGGTTGGGCGGCAGGCTGGTCTGCAGCGTCACGGCCGCCCCCAGCATGATCAGCGTGCTCACGATGCGCAGTCCGTAGAACACCGCCGGGGCGCTGTCGGACCGGAAACCGCCGCGGATCAGCTCCGTTCGCAGGGTGGCGATCTCCGCCGCCGAGGACGGAACCTGGGAACCGATGTGCCGCAATAACCCCACCACCGTGCTGGGCTCGGATTCGGTGGGATCGCCCACGGCGCGGCGCCTCGCCGCGTCCGTGATCACCGGATTGCCCAACAGCCTGAGGAACTTGCCTGGCTTGTAGAACGTGCGGTATCCCAGCAGGGACACCAGCACCATCAACATGCAGAACGCGCATATGGAAATGAGCAGTGGATGTTCCATGTCACACCTTTATGTTGATGATCTTCTTGATGAAGAAATTCCCCAGGATCTGAGCGATAATCGCGCCGCCGATCAGCCACTTGCCGTCGGAATCCTCGGCCATGCTCCGCAGGTACGTGGGGGCGACCAGCATCATGCCCACCATGGTCGCGATCGGGAGTACCGTCAGGATCGTGGCCGTCAGGCGGCCATGCGCGCTGGCCGCTTTCACCTGCCCCTTCAGACGGAATCGCTCTCGAATCACATAGGCCAGCCGCGAGAGAATCTCGCTCAGGTTCCCTCCGGTCTGCCTTTGCAGCAGAACCGAGGAAGTGAAGAAGCGCGCGTCCAGCGACGGCACCCGCTCCGAGAAATTCCGCAACGCGACATCGAG
This sequence comes from Terriglobia bacterium, assembly GCA_963767595.1. Classification (GTDB taxonomy): domain Bacteria; phylum Acidobacteriota; class Terriglobia; order Bryobacterales; family Bryobacteraceae; genus BOG-224. Next base: position 185,465 of record CAVYEK010000018.1, on the reverse strand, counting down.
CGGCGCGCCCAGGTTCTGTTCGTTGAACAAAGTCCGGAACTCCTGGCCCAGAGGATCGTGAAGCTCCTCGCCGAGCATCTCCAGGCTGATCGTAAACGCGTGGCCCGCCCGCATCGAACGCGCCAGGAAGTCCAGCGCCTCCGGAAACTGCTCCTCGAACTTGTCCAGCCGCTTGGTCCGCCTGCGCCGCACGTAGAGATACGGAATGGCCGCCAGGGTCCCGGCCAGCGCGAGGGCCGTCACCGGCCCGTTAAACAGAAACGGAAAAAAGGCGCCGATGCCCAGCCCGGGGACCGCCAGCAGCGCCATGGCCCCCAGCAGACGGCTGGAGGACCAGTTCATGCCGGCTTGCTGGATCTGCACCTGGGCATGGCGGGAGAACTGCAGCGACGCAACCACCCGCTTGAGGCCCGTCGGCTTATCCGGCTCCGCTTCCTTGAGCAGGTTGGCGATCGTGGTCACCGGCTCGCCTGCCGCGGTCTTCAGCATGTCGCCCACCTGCTTCTTGCGCCGCGCGTCGAAGAATTTCATCCCGACGCTCACGGCCATCAGCACGAGGGCGAAGACCACGACAAACGAAGTGATGACCGCAACCGGCATCTAGTTGAACTCCACCACCGTCTGAAACAGTTGCGCCGGCAACAGGATGCCGCAGGCCTTCAGGCGCTCGCAGAACTTGGGCCGTATGCCCGTGGCCCGGAAGCGGCCCAGTACCCTGCCGAGTTCCGAAATCCCGGTCTTCTCCAGCAGGAAGACGTCCTGCAGCGTGATGATGTCCTGCTCCATCCCCACTACTTCGGTGATGTGCGTGACGCGGCGCGTGCCGTCGCTGAAACGCGCCACCTGCACGAACAGGTTTACCGCCGAGGCGATCTGCTGGCGGATGGACCGCAAGCCCATGTTCGCGTTGGCCATGCCGACCATCACCTCCAGGCGGCCCAGACCGTCGCGCGGGGTGTTGGCGTGAATCGTGGTCAGCGAACCGTCGTGGCCCGTGTTCATGGCCTGAAGCATGTCCAGCGCTTCGTCCGAGCGCACCTCGCCCACGATGATGCGGTCCGGACGCATACGGAGGGCGTTGATCACCAGTTGACGGATGTGGATGGCGCCCACCCCTTCCACGTTGGCCGGGCGCGTCTCCATGCGCGCCACGTGGGTCTGCTGCAGGCGCAGCTCCGCCGCGTCTTCGATGGTCACGATCCGCTCGTCCTCCGGAATGTAGGAGGAAAGCGCGTTCAGCAGCGTGGTCTTGCCCGAGCCGGTTCCACCGCAGATCAGGATGTTGAGGCGCGCCTTCACGCAGGCCTTCAACAGTTCCAGCATGCCTTCGGTCATGGCCTGCTTGGCCACCAGGTCCTCGCCCTTGAGGGCCGTCCGTCCGAAGCGGCGGATCGAGAGCAGCGGCCCGTCCACCGCCACCGGCGGAATGGCCGCGTTCACGCGCGAGCCGTCCGGCAAACGCGCGTCCACCAGCGGCGACGATTCGTCCACCCGCCGGCCCACCCGCGAAACGATCTTTTCGATGATCCGCAGCAGGTGCGCGTCGTCTTTGAATTCCACCGGCGTGCGGTACAGTTTCCCGCCGCGCTCCACGTACACCAGCCGCGGCGTGGTCACCAGGATGTCGCTCACGGTCGGGTCTTGCAGCAGCGGCTCGAGCGGTCCCAGCCCGAAAACTTCGTCCAGAATCTCCTCGATGACGCGGTCCTTTTCCACCAGGCTGAGCGGCGTCTTCTCTTCTTCCACCAGCTTGGCCACCGCCGCGCGGATCTCCGCCCGTACGCGCTCGCCGGCCATGGAGGATAGCGCCTCCAGGTTGATCCGGTCGAGGAGTTTCCGGTGGAGCGTGAACTTCAGCTCCTGGTATTCCGGCGTGTACCCCTCCCGGCTGAAGAGGCGGTTCACCCAGTTGGCTTCCCGATTGTCTCCGTGTCTCGAAATCGCTTCCAGTGCTGCAGGCATTATGTGTTCGAGTCCTTATCCGAAAAGCGCGAAACGCTTCTTGGCGCCTTTGTCTTCTTCCAGGTTGGCCAGCTTGATCGCCAGCCTGGCTATGTGTTTGCCCAGTTCCGAGCCCCGCGCCAGCATGCGGCCTTCGGCGTATGTTTCGTACAACTCGGGATAGTCGTTCGGGATCATGCAGAAGATCGGAACCCCCAGCATCTTCTCCAGTTCGCCCGGGGTGATATCCAGGCGCTTGGGCGAGCGGTTCAAGATGAGCCGGATCCGGTTCTTTCCGTAGCCGCTGTCGAGCAGCGTCTGGATAACCTGTTTGGCCTGGTGCAGGGCCGGCACCTCCAGCGAGGTCACCAGGCAGGCTTCGTCGATCTCTTCGAGCGCCGCCATGGTGATGTGGCTCAGGCTGCGGCCCAGATCCACCAATGTCCAGTCGTAGTGCGGCTTGGCGAAAGCCAGGACGTGCCGGATCTGTTCGTCCTTGATTTGTTGTTTGGAGGCCAGCGCCAGGGGAGCCGCCATGATCTCCACGCCGGGAATGCCGTTCGATACCAGCGCCTTCCAGTAATGGATGTCCAGCCGGTGCAGGTTGTTGACCGCGTCCTGGATGGAGTACACCGCCTTCGTCTTGGTGATGAAGCCGACCATTCCGGCGTCGAGATCCAGATCCGCCAGCAACACCTTCTGATTCTGGCGGCCCAGCTCCGCGGCTACATGACACACCAGCGTGGTGGCCCCGCAACCGCCCTTGGCCGAGAAGAAAGCGAAAGCCTTGCCCGCGCCCTTGGCCGCGCCGTCCCGCCGGCGGCTGCGCTCGGCGGAGCGCTTCTCCAGCGCCCGGCGCAGGGATTCCGCCAGCGGCGGGTACAGGTATTCGTTGATTCCGGCGCGCAAGGAGGACAGGATCGAATCCGACGCCGCGCTGGTGTTCAACGCGATCAGCATCGGGTCGCCCGTGACCGCGCGGATCGACGACACCAGGCCCTCCAGAGGCTCCTTCCAATGGCTGATGTCCACCAGAACCACGTCCGGCCGCATTCGGTCCAGGCGGTCCAGAAAGGTGCTCAGGTCGCCAATGTCCTGGTGCTCCACGATCACGCGGAACGGCAAATCGGCCAGACAGGCCTGCGTCTGTTCCATGAGGTCGCGGTTTTCAATCGCCAGTCCAATGGTCAGCGGATACATACTCGTCCTTCGGTCGTTTCGGTCATTTCCCGGGCTCCGCGGTCCCCGCCGTTGCGGCCGCCGGCGCGGCCGCCGGAACCGGTACGAGCCGGTATTGCGCCGGGTTCGGCGCAACGTCGGGCTGCCCCTGCCTCTGCTGCTGCAACAGTTGCTCGATCGGTATAGTCGGGGTTGGCGGAGTCACCGGGACCGGCCCGGTCTTGTCCATGCCGGGTTGGCGCATGGGCGTATCCGTGTTTTGGGGCAAGGGCTGCCTTTTGAATTTCAACTCCGGAATAGGCTGGTCCGCCGGGATCGGCCGCACGATCTCCGGGGTCACGATGACCAGCAGTTCGGTGTTGCTGCGCGTCACGTTCTTCGATTGGAACAGCTTTCCCAGAATCGGGATGTCCCCGATTCCCGGCACTTTCGAGAGGCTCTCGTTGGTCTGATTATCGATCAGGCCCGCGATGACGAAACTCTGGCCGCTTTCCAGCTCGATTTCAGTCTGCACTTTCCGCGTGGACAGGGCCGGAACGGTAAAGCCCTGGATGGTCACCGCATGCGTGTAATCGAGCGAGCTGACCTCCGGCTGCACCTGCAGGCGAATGGTCCCGCGCGGCGTCACCAACGGGAGAAAGTTGAGCCGTACGCCGTACTCCCGCCAGGAGAGCGTCACTATGGCCCCCCCGGTTGCGGAAGGTTGGATCATGGGAAATGGGAACTCGCCGCCCGCCGTGAAGAACGCCTGCTTGCCGTTGATCGCCGGCACCGTCGGCTCCGCCAGCATTTCCAGCAGGCTCTTGCTTTCCAGCAACTGCAGCGCGGCCACCAGGTTTATGTCCTTGCGGAAGAGAAAGAAATTCACCGCGTTGGCCAGGGTTATGGTCTGGCCGCCATTGACGCTGACCGGCGAACCCACGCCCCCCGCGGTGTATTGGTTGAACGCCCCGCTGGCCAGGTCCGCCTCCAGATTCAGGCTGGCCGAGCGGTCCACGTTCGCAAACCGCACCCTCACCAGAATCTGCGCCTCGCTGGGCGGGACTTCCACCCTCAGCAGGTTCACCGGCTTCCCCAGAGTGGACGCCACCGCCATGACGCGCTCGGCGGCCACCACGTCTTTTACCACGCCGCGGACAAAAATCGTGTCGTTGTCGAAGGTGACGTTGATTTCGTCGTCCGGGTACTCGCGCGCTAGTTGCTGCCGCACCGCCTCCAGTTTCGCCGGGCTGGGCCGCACGGTCAGGTCGTAGGTCAGCCGGCTGCCGCCCCTCTGCCATATGATGAGCGACGTCTCCCCGGGGGCCTTGCCGTTGATGAGCACTTCCTTGGGGCTGTTGGCCACCACGTCGGCCAAGTTGCCGTCGGCCACCGAAAGCCGCTCGATGGGCAGCGGGCTGTCGATGATCAGGGACTTGCCTACCGTCACGGTCCACTTCTCGACGGGCGCGCTCTGGCCGGGCGTGTTCTGTTGCTGGGCCGGCGCATCGTCCGCCGCCTCGGCCAGGCTCCAGGGCGCGCACAGCAAGACTGCCGGCGCGAGCATCCATGCGAACTGCCGCTGTGCGGACACCTATTTCTCCTCTCCGGCGTTCTTGAACTCGGTCGGGGTCTTCTTGGTCCCCATGATGATCTCCATGGTGAAGGGAGGTTCCTTCTTCACCGGCGTCGCGATTTCGCGGACCACCGGAGGCGCCGGCGGGCGCGGGCGCGGCGCCAGGGCCGCGGCCGGTTTCGGGGTCCCGCCGTTGAATAGGTATGCCAGCGCGGATCCCGGCGCCTGGGCCGTCTGCCGGTCCAGAGGGTTCCGCAGTACCAGTTGGATGGCGGTCTGGTTGGCCGCCAGGCTGAGTGTCTCCGCCTGTGCCGGCGTCACCAGAAGCGTTACCACCTGCGACGGCAGCGGCTTGCCTTCCGCATCGTGCTTGAAATCCTGCCCGGCCGAAAGCACTTCCACGTTTTGCATCACCGTGCGCGCCAGCGTGCCCAAATTCCCGGAGCCGCCCGGAGGATTGCCGTTGATGATCACGTCCACCCGCATGCCCGGCGTCACAAAACCCGCCACGCCGACGATGTCGTTCACCCGTATGGCGAAAGCCCGCATGCCCTGCGGAATGGTCGAGGCGAAGCCGCCCCCGGCGCCTTTCGCGGCCAGGCGCGTCTCCGTCACCGGCTCCTGCGAGTAGATCGGCGTGATGACGCCCCGGCCTACCACGTCCTGCGGGCGGGTAGTCGCGCCCGCGGGCACCGCCCCGGGCCAATCCGTCAGCTTCACGTCCCCGTCGCGCAGGACCGCCCCGACCTCCAGATCGTGCGCGGCCAGCACCACTTGAGTCATCGGCGGGCCGGCCTTGGCTGCCGGCGCCCGGTTGATCAGCGACCGGTAGGTGAGGACGCCCCCGCCCGTCGCCACCATGAACGCGAAAATCAAAACCCCGATGAATCTTTTGTTCATGCCTCGTTCCCCGTTCCGGACGTATGGAGAAGCCGGCGCCGGATGCCGGGAATCATGTTCTCCCCAGTTCGTGCCGCCCTGCCACGACGGCGGAAATACCCCGCTCCATGCGGGTCCTTCTACCGGCTCGTGTGACGGTCCGCGACGCGGCCGGCTCATCCCTCGATCCAGGCGCGTGACGGCGCCCGGCGCCGGCCTCCTTTCCTATGTCGAAGCCCGGCGGACCCGGACCGGGCGCGCCGGCCGCGACCGCCAATCGGCCGGCGCGCCCTTTCCCGAGTTTCTAGCTGCCGCCCGTGTTGGCGGTGGCGAGCTGCGTGTTCATGTTTGTCCAGATGCCCTTGATGCTGTTGCCGGCGCCCAGAAACAGGGCCGCCGATGCCAGCGCCACGAAGGCCATGAGCAGGGTGTACTCAATCAGATCCTGCCCCTGTTCTTCCTTCCAGAAATTCCGCAGAAACGTCATGTCGTTTGCTCCTATGATGAAGTTGCTTTGTCTTGAACTACGGTGATCGCTCGATCACTCTCCTCAATTTTCGTGATCTCGCGATCACGGCCTCTTCCGTCGCCAAAAGCGACCGGACTCTCACCCGCGGCGCTCGCCGCGGAACGGAATACCAGCGCCACGCCGTCGTCGTACACCAGACGCCAGCGCCTCGATTCCTTCAGAGCCCCCGTCAGCGCCATGCGCGGCGGGAGCAAGATCGTGTCCACTCCAAAACCGTTGAGCGTCCGCTCCCAGTCGTACTTCACCCCCTGGACGTCCCACACCTTGGTCTCGAAGTCCGGACCGTAATAGTCGCTGCGTCCGTCCACGAACACCTTGCCTGGCGGATAGCAGCGGTAGATCAGATAGTCGCCCCATTGGTCGTAAGTAAATATCCTGGCGGCGGGATAGGCGCGCAGGGTTTCGATCGCCGCCGCCGGAAAGGACCGCGGATCGAACTCCGCGCGGAAGCGCCGCGGCGGATTCGGCGCCAGCAACAGCGCCGCCACCGCCAATGCGCCCGCCGCGCTCACCACGTGCCAGCGTCCCAGCGCGTCCGTCGCGGCGGTGTCGGCGGCTATCCGGTTGAATTTCCGCGCCGCGCTTCGCAGCCAGCCGGCTACGCTGGCCGAGGGCAGACGCTTCAGCCCCGCGTCGATCATGGCCGCTACCGGAGGCGCCGCGAGCAATGCGAAAATCGGCATGTTGCGCGACGCCACCAGCGCCCCGTGCGCCCACACAACCATCAACAGCGGCTCTACATACCGCCCCTGCGCCGCGTTCCATAGCGCCGCCGCCACCGCGGCCGCCAGCATGCCTTCGTAGAACAACGCCATCGGGTGGTGGAAATTCAGCGAATAGAACTCCAGAATGTTGCCTGTCGAAGGGTCGCGCAGGTAATTCAATATGTGGGCGTGCAGATGATAGAAATACGGGTTCGCCAGGCTCGCCGCCAGGCACCCCGCGGCCGAGAGGAAGTACCGGCCGGCGTTCCGCCGCGCCGCCGCTCGTTCGCCGCTTCCGGGCTCTAGCGCCAGCTTCAACAACTCCGCGCAGCCGTACGCCGCGATCATCAGAATGCCCAGAAAGAAGCCGCCGTGGAGATTGGTCCATAGGATTGTCGCCAGCGGCAGGAGCAGCAGGTATGGCGCGCCCCTCCACCGCGTCTGCCCGTCGCGGACCCGCTCCAGGGCGGCGTAGAACACCGCCACGAACAGAAGCGTGAACAGGTGCGGCCGCGCCAGCCAGTGGATCGACGAGCACGCCGCCGCCACCATGGTCACGCCCAGCGCGATGATCGGGTTGGCCTTGCGCCGCGCCAGCCGGAACACGATGGTGAAGGTCGCCGACACCAGCAGGACGCCGGCCAGCACCACCAGGGCCAGCCCGCCGCGGCTGTGCAGCCATGCCCAGATCGCGTCGCTCAGCCACTCCCACGCGAACCACGGCCCTCCGGGTTTCGAAAAGGAGAAAAGGTCCCGCGTGGGGACCGCGTGGTGGGCCAGAATCCACTCGCCCGCCCGGATGTGCCAACCCGTGTCGCAGTCCCCCAGCATCGTCTTCGCGCCTTCCATCCGCCCGAAAAGAAATACCATGGGCATAAGAAATGCGAAGTCCGTCAGGGACGGCAGTAGCTTGATGGCCGAATTCAATCTCCGGGCGAACATTTCTTTTCACGCCATCCAGGAACTCGCGGCCGGATGCAGCGATTCAAACGCTCGGATCTGGTCGTGGAACGAACGAAAATCCATGTAATTCACCAGCAGCGCCACCCGCGGACACTCGCCTTCCGCTTCCGCGATGCGCGCCACGGTCCCCTGGCAGTGAATGCATTTCTGCCCGAAACCGTGGTTGGCCGGCAGCTCGATCTCTACCGTGAGGATCTGCCCGAGCACCGGCGGAGGCAGGGGCCCGCTTTCTCCCCGCCACGCGATCAGGAGCCCGCCGCGGCTGATGTTTTCCGTGTACATCGTCCCCGGCGCCCATAGCACTGGAGAGGTCACATGGCACCGAAGTTTGATTTCCATTCGCGGGTTCTCGCGCCTATTGATGTTTTTCATTGCGGACATTCGGAATGTAGCTCCGCCACGCCCCGCCATCAATCCCGTAAATGGGCTACACGGTGTTGTTGCCCAAGGTTACTAGCAGATATTCGCTTTGGATGGCGCCACCGCGCAGGGGGCCTCGCCGCACCCCTCGCGCCGGCTTCCAGCGGCTTCTGAAGACAGCCCCAGGCAACGTTAATATTGGTGGATTATCCCTGACGATACATGGTTTATTCGTGGCCGGAACATTTCTGTAAGATATTGATAACAAGTAGTTTATTTTTACTAAACGGGATTCGGAAATTTCCGATAGCAACCAATTTCATGGATAATTAACGTTAATTAACCACATTTTTGCAAATTAATTATTGACAACCGAAGTAAATAGTCGGAAAATTCAGAATATTCAGGGTTTGATGTCCGCGAATCTGTTTTAGGATTTTCGGATGCCAGGATCCCGCACCCATAGCGGGACCGGCCCCCTTTGAATGGAGTGACGATATGACGCGCATTCTTCTCTATAGCGACGAACCAATTCTCTGCAAGGGCCTGGAGTCCGTGCTCCGCCAGGTGGAGGGGTTCGAACTGCTGCCGACCTGCGGCGCCCTGCCCTGCCTCCTGGAGCAAATGGCCCGCCACGCCCCCGACTTGGTGCTCATGGATCTCACCTCGGAGGTCACCTTCGGCGTCCTGAGCGACATGAAGCACGCCCTGGCCCACACCCGCATCGTGCTATGGGTCAACGCCATTTCCACTGAGCTGGCTTTCCAGGCCATGGGACTGGGCGTGCGGGGCATTCTGCGCAAGACCCTGCCCACCGACTTGCAGGTCAAGTGCCTGCAGAAGGTGCAGGCCGGCGAACTGTGGTTTGAAAAAGCCCTCACCGACAGCTTCCTCTGCGCCCGCCGCGTGGCCCTCACGCAGCGCGAAGGGCAGCTTGTCAGCCTCCTCTCGCAAGGGCTCAAGAACAAGGAGATCGCCACTACCCTGATGATCTCCGAGGGAACCGTCAAGGTCTATCTTTCGCGGCTGTTCCAGAAGGTCGGCGTGAAGGATCGCTTCGAGCTCGCCCTGTTCGGGCTCAAGAACCTCTCTACCGGCCAGCTTCCGCTCGCCGAGAAAGGCCATCGCGCCGGCGCCACCGCCGTCCCCGGCCTGCGTTCCCTGGTTCTCGAGCGTCCCCCCGAGCCGCCGCGCCCCGAACCGGTTCGCTACGCCACCCCCCTGCGCCCCGTCGCCTCGCGCAACTATTGACCGTGGGATAAGGCTCCCGCCTTGTCGAGTGGGATAAGGCTCCCGCCTTGTCGAGTGGGATAAGGCTCCCGCCTTGTCAATCCGAGCGAAGCTCGGACGCGCAAGATTCGGATCGACAAGGCGGGAGCCTTATCCACCCGGCGCCCCCCCTACCGCTGGTTCGCTTTCAGAATCTTCTTCCTCAGCCGGATCGATTGCGGGGTCACTTCCACGTACTCGTCTTCGCGGATGAACTCGATGGCCTGCTCCAGGTTCAGGATCCGCGGCGGCACCAGGCGGATGGCCTCGTCGGCCGTGGAAGCCCGCATGTTGGTCAGCTTCTTCTCTTTCACGATGTTGCAGTCGATGTCCCGGTCGCGCGCGTTCTCTCCCACGATCATGCCTTCGTAGACCTCCATGCCGGGCGCCACGAAGATCTCACCCCGCTCCTGAAGATTGAAAATGGCGTGTCCGGTGGTCCGGCCGGGCCGGTCGGCCACCAGCGATCCGGTGGGGCGCGTGGGGATCTCGCCCTGCCAGTCGATGTAGCCGTGAAACAGCGAGTTCATGATCGCCGTGCCGCGCGTATCGGTGAGGATCTCGCTGCGCAATCCGATCAACCCGCGCGACGGCACATGAAACTCCAGTCGCACGCGGCCCGTTCCATGGTTCACCATGCGGATCATTTTTCCCTTGCGGGCACCGAGTTGTTCGATCACCACCCCCAGGAAAGCCTCCGGGCAATCGATCACCAGGTGCTCCACCGGCTCCTGAATCCTCCCATCCACCTTCCGCGTCAGGATCTCCGGCTTGCCCACCATCAGCTCGTATCCCTCGCGCCGCATCATCTCGATGAGGATGGCGAGCTGCAGCTCCCCCCGGCCCATCACTTTGAAGGTGTCGTGGGATAGCTCCTCCACCCGTATGGAGACGTTGGTCAGCAGCTCCTTATCCAGCCGCTCGCGCAGGTTGCGCGAGGTCACCCATTGGCCCTCCCGGCCCGCGAACGGACCGGTGTTGATGGTGAAAGCCATGGCGATGGTCGGCTCGTCGATGTGCACGTGCGCCAGTGGGAGGGGCGTTTCCACGCTGGTCACGGTCTCCCCGATGGTGATGCCTTCCACTCCCGCGATGGCCAGAATGTCGCCCGGCCGCCCCACCGTTTCATCCACCCGCTTGAGGCCTTCGAAGGAATACAGCTTGGTGATGCGCGTGGTTTCGAGCGATCCGTCGCGCTTGGCGATGGCCACCGTGTCGCCGTACCGCAGCGTCCCGTTGAACACCCGGCCGATGGCCAGGCGGCCCAGGTAATCGCTGTAATCGAGGTTGGCGACGAGCATCTGCAACACCCCGTCCGGATCGCCCGCGGGGGCCGGGATGTGTTCCAGAATGGCGTCGAACAAGGGACGCAAATCGCTCGGAGGATCCTCCATCGAGCGCTTCGAGACGCCTGTCTTCGAAATGGTGTAGAGCACCGGAAAATCGAGCTGGTCCTCGGTCGCGTCCAGGTCGATGAACAGGTCGTACACCTCGTTGAGCACTTCCTGCGGGCGCGCGTCGGAGCGGTCGATCTTGTTGATCACCACGATGGGCGGCAGCTTGGCTTCAAGCGCCTTGGAAAGCACGTAACGCGTCTGCGGAAGGGGCCCCTCGCTCGCGTCCACCAGCAGCATGACCCCGTCCACCACCTTCAGGGCGCGCTCCACTTCGCCCCCGAAATCGCTGTGGCCGGGAGTATCGACGATGTTGATCTTGACGCCGTGGTAGCGGATGCCCGTGATCTTGGAGAGAATCGTGATGCCGCGCTCGCGCTCGAGCTCGTTGGAATCCATGACCCGGTCGACATGCTCTTCGTGCGAGCCGAAAATGCCGCTCTGGTTGAGCATGGCGTCCACCAGCGTGGTCTTGCCATGATCCACGTGCGCGATGATGGCGATGTTGCGGATAGCCGTATTGCCGGTTTGCATTTTTGAAGTTGAGGCGGCTGGCGGCGCCCGCGCCGTCCGGCCAGATGGGACCTTAGCTCTAAGCTTATCAGCTTTCGGCTCCCGTTCGGGTGCGCGGCACGAAAGTGCGCGGCACGAAAGTGGAACAGCCGGCGCCCTCGTGTGGGGTCAAGCCTTCGGGCTTGCCGCCGGCCTTCCGGCCGGCGTTCCTCGCGCCGATGTCAGGAGCCGGGCGGAAACCCGGCGGCATTTGGTGTACAATTGTACACAGGCATGAGCGTCGAGTGGGATCCCGCGAAGGCCCGGCTGAATCTGCGCAAGCACGGCGTCCATTTCGCCGATGCCGCGAAGGAATACGACTTCGCGAAAGCAAAACGAGGACCGGTAATCAAAGCGCCGGCTGGAAGGACGCGGGTCACCATCCGGCTCGACAACGGCGTCTTGGATTGGTTTCGGAACCAGGTCGACGAGGCGGGTGGCGGAAACTACCAGACACTGATCAACGAAGCGCTGCGGGAATACGTCGCCAAGAGGCGGGAGCCGCTGGAATCCACAATTCGCCGGGTCATTCGGGAAGAACTGCGCCGCGCGGGGTGAGCGGATAATGGGGCAAAGGGGGACCAGTTACCCCATTTGCGGCCGGCGCTCCGGACTGCCCGGAGGCTGTAATTGGTTACCGTCCCCTCTCCTCAGAAATCTCTGTCAATCCACCCTCTGCCAGTGGCCGTAACGCCGCCGATATTCACTCTCGCCTGCTGCGCCAGTGGGAACCAAGAAGACTTGGTGAAAAGGGCAATCGTAGCGCCTGGAGGGGTGACTTCCTCCGTACGTGCCGGGGACGTGCTTCAACGGCAACAGTGTATTGTCCCTGCGCCAACACGGCGGGCAGAACGGGCCTGTTCGCTTCCCGTCGATTATGCGCCAGAACACATACCCGTCATGCTCCATTTCGCTATCAATCCGTTTGCGGTCGTTCAGCGCATCGATCTCGCTTTTGATCTGCCGGATTTCATCGTTCTTCGTCATCAACTCCTCTTGGAAGTCGATGATGGACGACCGACCGTCCGTAATCAAATCCTGCATTTCGATGAGCCGCGCGAGTATTTCATTGACCGGGAGCTGCTCGTTCTGCTTAAGTAGGTTCCGCAGGTGCGTGCCAAGGTCTGCGGCCGTCTTCAGGGCACCGAGCGCTGTAGGGAGACTCATGGGGGCCATTATAGCGCTGGGGGCGATAGCGGGACAGACGCATTTTTTCAAAAAAGAGACTCGAGGTCGCGGACCAGGCCGGCTCGCAAGACGGTCTGGAAAAGAGGTGGTAAACGCGTCGCCGAGTCGCCCCGGGGAATTTCACCCCGGGCCGCTCACAGATCCGGACTTGAGCCTCTCGACTCATCCGGCTCGTGCCACCACCTGAAAGCTGCCGCCTTCTGCCGAGACCGGCCGGTTCCTCCTGTTGCCAGTTGACCAAATCAATCCCGACACGGGTGACCCACCTCCTTCCCTCCACGGACATTACTCCGTCTCATCGGTACTACGAGGCAGTCCGCCCCTGACCAGCGCATCAGTACTTTCGGCCTCGCGGATCTGCCGCTTGCGCCTTTTCCCTTGTCATCGCCAGCCAGGTTCTCAAGTTCCGTACGAAAGCCCGAATGAGATTCACGCCGCCTGTACACCGGACACCGCATGGCCAGTACGTAGGTTTCCGCCATGCTCTTCCCAGGGCAGGGACACTCCCCGGTTTCGATGTCGTCTGAGAAATTTCGATGCGTCCTCAGCGGTTCGTTTGCACTCGTCTCTCTCATCCATACATGACGTGGTCAAAACCACGCCTTTTGACCGAAACGTTCACCACCGCGGCTTTTGACCGTAGCAGCTTCCGGCAGTTTGGAGCCTCCCCCTACAGGGCGGCTCCGAAGGGCCTACCTTCATCTCTCGTACAGCATGGCGCTTTCGCGCCTTCTTGACACAATGTCCCCTTTTCCTCCTCCTTTTCCTCCTTTTCCTTTTCCTCCCCAATAATTGCCTGATACAATTGAAGCGTCGAGTGTAATCCGATGCACGGCCCAAACGTGAGGTTTTCATTGCAAGAGGCGTTTGCTGCCCTTGAGAGCTGGCAAAACCTAGTGCGCATCGAGCAGCATCCCCATGAGTACGACGGGAAGATCACAGCGCTTTCGCAAGAGACGGGAACACTAGAGTTTTCCACGGTGGTGAAGGGTGAGGGCAAGAAGACAATTGTGTTTGAGTTAGTGGGTGCTGATTTCGAACGGTTCGGCGATCCGGGGGAGTGGGAAGATGTGTTTATGGTTTTTCCGCGCTCTCACGACTGGTTCACGCTCCGGAGGTGGAAGAGGTGATCAGGCCAGCAACAGCGGGCGCGACTCACCCTAAAAGGCGCGGTAACATATCCGGGCGGCATGTTTGCATCCTCCCAGGAGCACAATTTGACGAAGGACGAATTACTCAACGGCCTTAATAATATCTTGAACAATTTTCTGTACGGGTTCATGTGTTCAAGGTTTGTGACGGCTGAAGCATGGGGCGAGGCTTCACGCGACGCCGTTTTGTTCAATGGGCGAGCGGTGTCATGGCGCTGTACGACAAAGCGGACTCCTCGGGATGGATCTCGCATGAGGAGGACAGTGTGATTACCGCCCAAACCAACTGGTTCGTTGGTGAAAGCAAGAACTGCACGTCCTACCCGCTGAGCCCAGAAGCCGCTCGCGCCATGGGGAAGAACGCCGGCGACGCTGTTCAGCGCGTTGACTGCGACAATGGCCCCGAACACCATTTCAAGATCAAGTTCTACGGACGCGTAGAGCAACCCGAATACGTTGCCGTGCAGTGGAGTTGCACACGCACGGCGGGCGGGTTCACGTGCAGCGAACTTTCCGGAGTCGCTCCCCCTCCGCCGCCACCATAGATCCGGCGTAGTTCCGATCAGCCGGGGCAGACAGATACCTTGGTCGCAGGCAGCGCGACAACGTCGGCATCGATCGCCTGGCGAAGAACCGAAAAGGCGACGCATCTGTCGATACGCTACCCCTGGTGTTTCGCGATCAACTCCCGGACTTTGGGTAGCAAGTCGCGGGGAACATTCATGACGGTCTCGGCGGACTCAATGCCGGCTTCGTCCTCCGCCAGGGCCTCATCGTCGGTCTGCTCTCCGTAATGAGCGAGCACCTGGCGTACTCTGCCCTCATCCCATCCTTCCGGGAACTTGTTTTGGCTCATTGGTGTTTCTTCTTTCTGCGCCGGCGATACGCCGCCAGGGGCTTTCCGGTCAGATCGTAGGCCGTAATCACAAACACAGAGTCCGGTTCAGCGTCCGGGACGTAGATGACGCGCAAGTACCTGCCAGACGCCGTCCGGCCCAACGCAATTCTGGAACCTTCGCGGCCCGCCCGATCCTCTCCCGGTTTCTCCAAGACATCAATGACCTCGGCCTCGTCCACCCCATGGTTACGAATATGGGGCAACCCGGTTGCAAGATCGACATAGAATCGGGCGTTCAAGCTTCTTCGACTTCAATTCTAACCCCGAATGGGAAGCGCGCGGGCGACCCGCGGCCTCGCCATCCCTTAAGCTAAAAGGGATGAAGATCGGCATCGACCTCGGCACTACCAATTCCGCGCTGGCTTACATTGACGAACGCGAGGCGGAGGACCGCGATTTTCCGCCGGTCCATATTTTTGAGACGCCGCAACTCGTGGCCGCGGGGCGCATCGAAGCGCGGCGCACGCTGCCTTCGTTTCTGTTTCTGGAGGAGGGGCAGCCGGTCGGCGTCTACGCGCGCGAGCAGGGGGCGCTGGTGCCCACGCGCCTGGTGCATTCCGCCAAATCGTGGCTCTCCAACCCCGATGTGGACCGCACCGCCAAGATCCTGCCCTGGGATTCGCCGGAGACCGGGCGCGTGCTTTCGCCGGTGGAAGTTTCGGCGCGCATCATCGGCAAGTTCCGCGAGGAGTGGGACCGCGCGCACGCCGAACCCCTGGCGGAGCAGGACATCGTGCTTACCGCGCCGGCGTCCTTCGACGAAGAAGCGCGCGAGCTCACCGTGGAGGCCGCGCGCCAGGCCGGCATCGAGAAGCTGACCCTGCTCGAAGAGCCCGCCGCGGCGTTCTATTCGTGGATCGCCAACAACCTGGCGCAGTCGCGCAAGAAGCTCTTCGACGGCCAGGTGGTGCTGGTCTGCGACGTGGGCGGCGGCACCAGCGACTTCAGCCTGATCCGCGTTTCGCGCGACGGCGACCTGGTCGATTTCACCCGCACCGCCGTGGGCAAGCATCTCCTGCTGGGCGGGGACAACCTGGATCTCACCCTGGCCTGGCTGGCGGAAAGCAAACTGGGCTCGCAGCTTTCCATCCGCCAGCGCAGCGGCTTGCGGCGGCAGTGCTCGGCGGCCAAGGAGAAGCTGCTCAACGACGCCAACCTGAAGTCGGTGGAAATCACCGTGCTCGGCGCTGGGTCGGCGCTGATCGGGAGATCGCTCAAGACCGAAATTCTGCGCGAGGAGGCGCTCGAGCTGGCGCTCGAAGGCTTCCTGCCGTTCACCGTGCGCGGCGAGGCGCCCAAAGAGGAAAAGCGCAGCCTGTTCCGCGAGCTGGGGCTGCCCTACGTCAGCGACGCGGCCATTACCCGCCACCTGAACGCGTTCCTCGAGCCCACCGGCCAGACCCCCGACGCCATTCTCTTCAACGGCGGCTTCTTCATTCCGGAGATCCTGCGCGAGCGGGTGGCCGAGGTGGTGGGGCGCTGGTACGGGCGGCGGCCCGAGATCTTCGAAAACACGGAGCTCGACCTGGCCGTGGCGCGCGGGGCCGCTTATTACTCCTACGTGCGCTCGACGGGCAGCGGCGTGCTGGTGCGCGGCGGCTTGCCGCGCACCTACTACATCGGGCTGGGCGAGCCGCGCGACGGCAAGTTTCCGGCCGTGTGCCTGGTTCCGCGCGGCGCCGAAGAGGGATCCACCGTCGAGATCGATAACGACGCGCTGCAACTGGTGGCCAACCGGCCGGTGGGGTTCCGCCTCTACAGTTCGCTCACGCGCAGCGAAGACAAGCTCGGCGAGGTGCTCGAGTTCCGCGCCGAGGATGCGGATCTGCACATGCACGCGCCGCTCAACGCCGTGATCCGTTTCGGCAAGAAAGCCGAGGAGCGGCTGATCCCGGTGAAACTCGGGGCGCGGCTGACGGAGATCGGCACCCTCGAGACATGGTGCGAATCGAAAATCGGCGACAACCGCTGGCGCCTCCAATTCGAGTTGCGCAAGAAGGCCGCCGAACAGCCGGCGGAGCGCAAAGCGGCGGCGGTGGTGGGCGAGCAGGCGCTCAAATCGTCGCTCGATCTGATCCAGGCCGTGTTCGCGCCCAACGCCAAATCGCCCATCCCTCCCGAAGAGGTTCCCGCCAAGCTGGAACAGAGCATGGGGTTGGGAAGGAACTCGTGGCCGCTGGCCGCCATCCGCCAACTGGCGGACGCTTTCCTGGCGGTAGCCGACGGCCGCAAGAAAAGCCCGGCCTATGAAATCCGCTGGTTCAACCTGTGCGGCTTCTGCCTGCGTCCCGGCTTCGGCTACCCCGGCGACGATTTCCGCATCGAGCAGACGCGCCGCATCTACGCCGGCGGGCCCACTCACGGCAACCAGGCGCAATGCGAGATCGACTGGTGGATATTCTGGGGGCGCGTGGCGGGCGGGATGAACCGCAACCAGCAGGCCGACGTCTACCAGCGGCTCTCCGGGTTCCTGCTGCCGCGCGGCGCCAAGAAGCCGCGGCGCATCAACCCGTCGCTGTTGCGCGAAATGTGGCGCGCCGCCGCCAGCCTGGAGCTGCTGCCTATCGGCGTGAAGACGGAGCTCGGGGAAGCTCTCGTCCGGCGCGTGAAGGCCGGCGATTTCAAGGAGAGCGAGATCTGGTGCCTGTCGCGCCTGGGCGCCCGCAAGCTGTTCTACGGTCCCATGAACCTGGTGGTCCCGCCGGCCACGGCCACCCGCTGGGCCGAAGCGCTGCTCCACGTGGCCGGCGCCGGCGAAGCGCTGGCAGCCATCGCACGCCGCACCGAAGACCCAACCCGCGATCTTCCGGCGGCCACCCTCGGAAATGTGCGCCGCACGCTCGAATCCATGCCGCACGCGGAGCGGCTGCTGGCCGTGCTCGAAGGCGAAGGAGCGGACGACCGGGCGCTGGGGCGGATCTTCGGCGAGGAGTTGCCGTCGGGACTGGTGTTGATGGAGTAAGAATTCCTTCGACAACAAGGTGGGACAGACGATCGGTTTTTGTCGTCTGTCGACTCCGGAGGCGTGCGCCTGACAGACGACAAAAACCGATCGTCTGTCCCACAAGCACAAACCGGCCACCGGCTACCAGGCCGGGGCGATGCGGAGGCGGGATGCGGGCGGGTTGGTTTCCACGCCCAGAAGGCGGCCGTCGGAGCGGATGGTCACCAGGCCGTCGCGGTCGGTGCGGAAGATGGCGGCGCGGTGTTCGGCCAGGCGGGCGAGCACATCCGGATTGGGGAAGCCGTAGCTGTTTTCGAATCCCAACGAGATGACCGCGAAGGCGGGCGAAACGGCGTCCAGGAACTGCGCCGTGCTGGAGGTCCGGCTGCCGTGGTGGGCCGTTTTGAGGACGTCGGCGCGCAGCGGTTCGGCCTCTTCGACCATGCGCCGCTCGATGGGCCGTTCCGCGTCGCCGGTGAGCAGGAAGGCATGGCGTCCGTAGCTGACGCGCAGGACCAGGGAATCGTCGTTCTTGGCGGCGTCGGATGGATGGTAACCGGCGAGGGGCGCGAGGACCTCGATTTGGGCCCCGCCGAAGGCGAGTTTCCGCGGCGCCTGGAGAGGAACGATGGCCACTCGATTGCGCTGGGCGGCTTCGCGCAGGGCACGCCACTCGGGGCCTTCCACCATGACGCCGGTCCAAAGCTCCTTGGGGTGGAAGTCGTCGATCAGGGCGGGCAGACCGCCGATGTGGTCGGCGTGAGCGTGGGTGGCGGCCACCACGTCGAGGCTGTGAAAGCCGCGGCCCCACAGGTAGGGCGCCACCACGTCTTCGCCGATTTCGAGATGGCCGGCGGGCTGGCGGCCGAAGGTGGGAATGCCGCCGCCATCCACCAACATGCGCCGGCCGTCGGGAAAGACGAGGAGGATGCTATCGCCCTGGCCGACATCGATAGCGGTCATTTCGAGCTGTCCCAGGCGGATGCCGGGCGGAAAGGGGCTCCAGAGCAGGAGGGCGAGGAGCGCCGCGACGGCCGCGCCCGAGAGTGCGCGCCACCAGCGGCCGCGCGCCAGGGCGGCGGCGATCAGGGCGGCGGCGAGCGCCACGCCGAGCCATAGTGGCGGCGTAGGAATGCGCCAGCGCGGTTCGATGGAGGCGTGCCAGGCCACCACTTTTTGTGAAAGCCAAAGCAACCCTCCGGCGGCGTTGGCCACCCACGCCCAGCCGGTGAAGACGGCAACGAATCCCAGCGGAACAGCCAGACCCAGCAGCGGGACAACCAGGGCGTTGGCGGAAAGGCCCGAGAGGCCCACGCGGTGGAAGTAAACCACCATGGGAAGCGCCAGGCCCAACTGGATCACGGTGGAGATGAGGACGATCTCGAAGAAGAACAGAAGGCAGCGGGCGGGCACGACGACGGCCAGGCGGGCGGCGGCGGCGGGAAGATGCGCCACCCGGCGCAGGGTGTCCGCCAGCAGGCGCATCTCGACGCGGAACTGCGCCACGCGCGGTGGAAGATGGGGGTCGCGGCCGGAATCGGCCAGGTCGCGCAGGCCGCGCGCCAGGGGGCCGGAGGTGGCTCGAATCGCGGGCGCGGCAAACACGGCCAGGAACCCCACCGCCAGAAAAGTGAGCTGAAAGCTGGCCTCGAACAACTGCGCGGGGTCGAGGACCAGGAACCCCAGCGCCACCGCGGCCAGCAGATTGATGGCATGACGCTGGCGGAAGAAGTACCGGCCGATCATGAACAAGGTAAGACCGGCGGCGGCGCGCACGCAGGGGGCCTGCCACCCGGTGACCAGCGCATAGAGCCACGCCGCCATGGCCGTGAGCAGCAGGGCGGGGCCTTCGGGAACGAAGCAGATGCGCAGCAGAAAGAGGCAGAAAGCGGCCAGTATGGCCACGTGCGTCCCGGAAATCACGAGCGCGTGGAAAGTGCCGGTGGAGCGGTAGTCGTCGGTCCACACCCGCTGAAGCTGGTAGTTCTGGCCGATGAGGATGGCCTGCATCATGGCGGCCTCGTATTCCCTGCCCCGATACAGGCGGGCCAGGCGGGCGAGCGCGGCGGAGCGCAGGCCCATCACAAAACCCTGAAAGCGCGAGCCGCAACGGCCGGGCAGAATGCGAAGGGAGCCGGCCGGGCCCGAGGCCGTCCAATACACCTCCCGCCGGGCCAGGTAGCCAACATAGTCGAAGGCGCCGGGGTTGCCGAAATTGCGCGGTTTGCGCACTCTGGCATCGAGCTCGACGTTCTGGCCGTAGCGCAGCGCGGGCAGGGATTCGCCCTCGCGGGCGTAGAGGGTCACCTGCGCGCGGGCATGGGGATCGAGGGCCAGCACAAAGCGTTCGCGCTCCCCGGAAAGGGCGGGCGGCTCGACCACGCAGCCGCCCAGAATCACCACCTCGCGGGATTCGGCGTCAAGCTCGGGCGGCGGAGGCGGGGCGTGAACCAGGGCGAGCAGGGCGCCGGCGCACACGAAGCCCAGCGCGCAGCAGGCGCCGGCCAGAATGCGGGAGCGGCGCGCCATGGCGAGAACGCCAAGCAGGAGGAAAGCGGCGATGGCGGCGAGAAGATGCGCCTCGCGGAAGTCAGCAAACTGACAGACGACAATGCCGGCGGCAATAGCAGCCACCGGAACAACCAGCGGCTCACCCACGTGAACGCCGATTGTAGCGTAGGGCGCGGAACAGGGGTGGTGGAGAGAGAACTTGGGCTTGGCGTTGCTGGCGGCCGGGGCTTCGCGGACTTATCACCGTGCGTTTCCGGCCGCCACTGGATTGAGCGGCACTTCGGGGGCATTAGGATCGCTGGCTGGCAACCCAGTACCCTCCGATTCGTGCATAGGCCGACGAGCGTACCCGCCGCTCCTACTGAACTACCATGCTCTTCGATACCCGACTATCCCGGCCCTGAAGAACCGAACGGGAAACCGGTCCCGTCCGGTCCTAGAGACCGGGGAGGATCACACTCGCGTGGGGTGTTATGAAGCTAGCTCCAAAGTCTCCCGTCGGGGTCATCTGTCAGTGACCTCCGTAAGGCTTCATGGCTCCGGGAGTTCGATACCAACGTAATGCAACGCATCTTGGCCAAGATGAAGGTTGCGGCCGCGCTTGCGCACGACCACTACCCGATTCGAAGCTAGCATGGGGGGAAGCGGGCCCGGAGGCGATGAGGCGGGCAAGCTATAGAAACGGAACGGAAAAGAAATTCGATTTTGGCGTGATCGGAGGCTCCGTCAGTGAGCGACAGACGACGGAAACCGATCGTCTGTCCCACCACATAGGCTATAACAGGATATGAGACTACTGGAATGGAACCCCGGAACACCGCCACTCTGTTGATCGACTGCCCGGACCGCAAGGGGCTGGTCGCCGCCATCGCGGAGTTTCTCTACCTGCATGGGGCCAACATCCTGCATGCGGACCAGCACCAGGACAACGACCTGGGCCTGTTCTTCATGCGCGTGGAGTGGGAGATGGCGGACTTCGATCTGCCGCGGGGCCGCTTCGAGGCCGAGTTCGAACCACTGGCGGCGCGCTTTCAGATGAACTGGAAGGTGCGTTATTCGGCCCATCTGCCGCGGGTGGCGGTGTTCGTTTCGCGCGAGAGGCACTGCCTGCTCGATCTGCTGCACCGCTGGCAGATTGGCGAGCTGCGCTGCGAGATCCCGCTGATCGCCGGCAACCACGAGGATGCGCGGCCACTGGCGGAGTTCTACGGGGTACCGTTTCATCACATTCCGGTGACGCCGGAAACGCGGGCGGAAGCCGAGCGGCGGCAGCTCGAGTTGCTGCGCGCGAACGGGGTGGAGTTGGTGGTGCTGGCGCGCTACATGCAGATTCTATCGCCGGAATTCGTGGCTTGCTACCCCAACGGCATCATCAATGTGCATCACTCGTTCCTGCCGGCTTTCAGCGGCGCGAGGCCCTATCACGCGGCCTACCAGCGCGGCGTGAAGCTCATCGGGGCCACCAGCCACTTCGTGACCGCGGAGCTGGATTGCGGCCCCATCATCGAGCAGGACGTCACCCGGATCTCCCACCGGTACGAGCTGGCGGACCTCCAGGAAAAGGGCCGCGACCTGGAGCGCGTAGTGCTTTCGCGGGCGGTCCGCTGGAGCCTGGAGAACCGGATTCTGGTGTATGGGAACAAGACCGTGGTGTTCGACTGAGGGCGCGAAGCCGGTGGCCGGCGGCTGGCGCCGGCCAGTTTGCGGGGAGTAATCCGGCCAAATCGGTTCATTCGATCGACAGAGCGGGAGTTCCTGCGCGATCAGGGCGCATGAGGAAGTGTCGGGCAAATTGCGCGTCCAGGTGGCATGAAATCCGCGAAAAGTGACCGACTATTAAAGCCCGAGTGCGTGGATGCGACGCGGGATTATAAGCGGGTAAGAGGCACATGGAAACCCTTCGAACGAGGACCATTTCATTTCTCCCGTGGCTGAGAATCAAGGAGCCGGTACGTGTCGGGCGATTTGTTTTCGCTCCCTTCCTTGACCAAGACGATCAAATCACAGAGCTGGTGCGCGAAATTGGTGAGGCCATCAGAAGTGTTATTTCCGGATACGTCGACCTGAGGGGGATCCCTCTGCGTAATTGTGTGCTGATTTTAGATGCGCAGCCCACACCCTTGTGCGACCTGCCGGTATCTGTCCTTAGTGAAGCTCGCTGGGCGGCGGCGCAGCTGTTCCTAGCCGCATTTTCGATGAACGAGTACTTTACCCAGGTCAGGCAATATGCGAACAGCAGCTTGTTCACGGTGTATCATCAGTCCTTCACCCTCCCTGTCGATTTCATTGCTGTGAACAGTCGGCGGCGCGATGGCAGTCTCATGGTCGGAGGCTACCGACACGGCGAGATGAAGTTCACAATACCGGTTTATGCCGACATGGCAGGGGAACTTCGACAATTCGATATGGGTTTGTTGGCGGCGCTTGAACAAGCATCGAGTAAGGGATCTTCCGTCGCGAACCGCCTAAAGGCTGCGCTGTCATTTTTTTCTCTCGCCAACACCGATTCCGAGGCGATGGTTCCAGACGCGGAGATCATCCTCATGATTTCCGCCTATGAGCAGTTGCTGGCTCCGTCTGACACGGGTGCGCGCCCTCTCGCCCAGTCCCTCTCAGCACTGCTTGACAAGTTCGGCTCCGTCACCGTCGAGCAGGCGCTTAACAACAGACCGGGAATTTTTCTAAATCCAAGGTACGAGAAGGAACAGCGGGGCTGGCGCGTACACCGTAAATGGATAGAGGAAATGTACCACCTCCGCAATTCCTACGCGCACGGGAAGTCGATTACCGGCCGAACATGGGGATGGGCGCCCCTAGAACACCTTGTCATAGCCGCGCTCGTCTTTCCGCTCGCGCTTAAGCTCCTCTTGACGGCCGAGGGGCACTATAAGATTACCCGCCAGGACGAGGTCATGTGTGCAGCCGTAGATGGACTTCTCGGACAAATCGACTGGCGAGAGCCCTCCGAAAAGGACCGAAATTGTACGCGATGGGAGCAGGTCCTGAGAGACGCCAGAAGCGCCAATCGCGTTGCACGCGCGGTCCGACGGTGGCAGGAGCAACACCAAGAGTAAACGCGCTCGTGTCCCTTCGTGGCGCTCCATGCGGCCGTATAGTCTCGGACTTTGACCAGTGGCCTGGGCGATGGCTGGTGATAAGCGCGGGCAGAGCGGGTTGACAACCCGCTGCAGGTTAACAACCTGCCCCACCACCACCGGACTTCCCCAACTCGGTTAAACGCTCTCCCGTTCCGGTCCGTACAGGAATCCTGTACAATAGGGCAGGGTGGCTCATGGCGACGGAAACCACGTATACGAGCCTGCGTGCGAACCTGGCCGGCGTTCTGGATCGGGTGGTGGACCAGCGGCAAACGGTGATCGTTCGACGCAGAGGGTCGCGAGACGTGGCTCTCGTGCCGGCGGATGAGCTGGCGGGGTTGATTGAGACCGCTCACCTGCTGCGGTCGCCACGGAACGCGCGCCGCTTGCTGGCGGCCCTGCATCGGGCGGGCCGGGGCAGAGCGAAGCCCCAGAGCGTCGCCGATTTGCGGCGAGAGATCCTCGGTGAAGCGGGACGGTAAGCGGTTCGCCATCTTCCATCCCGAGTTCCGGGAGGATCTGAGGTATTGGGTCAAAACCGACCGGAATACCGCGATGCGAGTCCTGGATCTGGTGGAAGCCGCGGTGCGCGATCCGTTTCAAGGGCCCGGCAAGCCGGAGCCGCTGCGATTTCTGCTGGCGGGCTGCTGGTCAAGGCGCATTACGCAGGAACACCGATTGGTATACCGGATCGGCGACGAAGGCATCGATTTTCTTCAGGCCCGCTACCACTATTGAGCCGGCGGCGGCATTGGAAGTTGGCCTGGTTGAGATCCGGATGATAATGCGGGAGCTTTCTTCGGTAGTACATGCGAGGTTGACAGACGAAAGCGTCTGTCCCACAATGCAGTGCGCGGAAGACCGTCTTCGGTAGTACATGCGAGGTTGACAGACGAAAGCGTCTGTCCCACAATGCAGTGCGCGGAAGACCGTCTTCGGTAGCACATGCGAGGTTGACAGACGAAAGCGTCTGTCCCACAATGCAGTGCGCGGAAGACCGTCTTCGGTAGTACATGCGAGGTTGACAGACGAAAGCGTCTGTCCCACAATGCGGTGCGCGGAAGGCCGGAGATATCGCCGAAAAATGTAGAAACTCCGGCGGCAGCCCAGGAGGGCGGCCCCACATCGGAGTTGAGATAGCGGGTGCGCGGCCTTCATAATGGAATTTCATGCCGTTCGACGATCGCGCGATCGCCATCAGCGCTACCTTTACCGCCGAAGCGATACAGCCGGCGCTGGCCTTCTGGGCGGGCGAGCTGGGGCTCGGCTATGAGATCCGGTTCGCCGGCTACAACACCCTCTTCCAGCAACTTCTGGACCCGGCTGGGCTGTTCGCCTCCAATCGCGGGGGCATCAACGTGGCGCTGGCGCGCTTTGAGGACTGGCTTTCAGCCGGCATCGGCGACCAGGTGCGGCGTTTCGGGGAAGCGGTGCGGTCGGCCGCCGCGGCGTTTCCGGCGCCTCTGATCGTGGTTGTTTGTCCGCCATCGCCGGGGCGCGATGCCGGCTTTGAGGCGCGCCTGGCGGGCTTGCGGGAAGCGGTCTCGGATTTGACCGCCGGCGTCCACCTCATCACGCCTTCGGACGTGCAGACGCTGTATCCGGTGGAAGAAATCCACGATCCGCACGGCGAACAACTGGGCCATCTGCCGTACACGCCGGCGTACTTCGTGGCGCTGGCGACGGCCATCGCGCGGCGCATTCACGCGATGGTGGCGACGCCTTACAAGGTGGCGGCGCTCGATTGCGACGAAACCCTGTGGGCGGGCATCTGCGGCGAAGACGGGCCGCACGGGGTGGTGTTGGACCCGCCGCGGCGGGCGCTGCAGGAGTTCATGGCCGAGCGGCGGCGCGCCGGCCTGCTGCTGGCTCTGTGCAGCAAGAACAACGAAGAGGACGTGGTGGAAACCTTCCGCGCCCACCCCGAGATGCCGTTGCGCCTGGAAGATTTCGCCGCCCGCCGCATCAATTGGGAGAGCAAAGGGGCCGGGCTGGCTTCCCTGGCGGCGGAGCTGGACCTGGGGCTCGACAGCTTCATCCTGGTGGACGATAATCCCAAGGAATGCACCGAAGCGCAGGCTGGGGCGCCGGAGGCGCTGGCGCTGGCGCTGCCGGCGCGGGCCGAGGAGATTCCCGAGTTCCTGAGGCACGTCTGGGCGTTCGACCGGGCGGGCGTTACCGAGGAAGACCGGCGCCGGCCGGAGGTCTACGCGCAACGCGCCGAACGGGCGCGGGCGGCGCGCGGGGCGGCCAGCCTGGAAGAGTTCCTGAATACGCTGGGGCTCGAAATCCGCATTGCGCCCCTGGAGGCGGGCCAACTGGCCAGGGTGGCGCAGTTGACGCAGCGCACCAACCAGATGAACGCCACGCTCGCGCGGCGCAGCGAAGCCGAAATCCAGGCGTTGATGGCCGAGGGCGCGGAATGCCTGACGGTGGATGTGAAAGACCGCTTTGGGAGCTATGGGCTGACGGGGGTTATGATTTTCGGGCTGGGGGTCCCCCGGGACGAGGGCGTCCGCCCCACCGGGAAGAACGCCGGCGAGGACGCCCGGCCCAGAGGGCGCCCCGCAGGCCGGAGGCCCGCTCTACGGGTGGACACGTTTTTGCTGAGCTGCCGGGCGCTGGGACGCGGGGTGGAGCACCGCATGGTGGCGCGTCTGGGCGAGATCGCCTTGGAGCGCGGTTTGGAAACGGTGGAGATTCCTTTTGTTCCGGGCCAGCGCAACCGCCCGGCGGCTTTGTTCCTGGAATCCCTGTGCGCGCCCGATGGCGGAGGGGTATTCCGGCTGGCAGCCGCGAGCGCGGCGGCCGTGAAGTACCGGCCCATGGAGACCGGTTGGCAGGCGGAAGCGCCTGCCCCACAAGCTGATCGGCAGGCGGAAGCGCCTGCTCCACAGGCCGGTTGGCAGGCGAAAGCGCCTGTTCCACAGGCTGATCGGCAGGCGGAAGCGCCTGCCCCACAGGCTGATCGGCAGGCGGAAGCGCCTGCCCCACAAGCTGATCGGCAGGCGGAAGCGCCTGCTCCACAAGCTGGTTGGCAGGCGGAAGCGCCTGCTCCACAAAAGCGTATCGACTACGGGCGGATCGCCAACCAACTCCGCGATCCCGCCGCCATTCTGGAGCGCATACGCGCCACCACGCGGCGCGCCGTCACCGCGCGGTCCTCGGTCGATCCGCCGCGCACGCCCATCGAGCGCGATCTGGCAGAACTGTGGGCCGCTCTGCTCAACCTGCCGTCGGTGGGCATCCACGACAATTTCTTCGATTTGGGCGGCCATTCGCTGCTGGCCGTGCAACTGATTTCGCGCGTGCGCCAGGTTTACGGAGTGGATCTGTCCCTGGAAGTGGTCTACTCGGGCGATTTCACGGTGGCGGAGCTGGCCAACGCCATCGAGCTGAAGGAAATCGAGCAGGCCGGCGGCGATTACCAGGACCTGCTGCGGGAACTCGACGGCCTCTCCGACGAAGAAGCCCGCAGCCTTCTGGCGGAAGAGCGGGATGCTTCCTAACCCGAAGTCGTCACAGAGGTTCGGGTGTGACAACGTGGCTCAGGCACTCATGCCTTTTTCCCGAAACCGCGCGGCCGCCGTTACTTATGGTGCAGGATGGTATCCCGCGCGCCGGTTGACAACCGGCGATTGTGGACTGTTTCCGAGCGGTTCCGGGCGGGTTAGCAACCCGCCGCAGGTTTCCAACCTGCCCCACAGTTTCCGCCGGAGTTTGGTTTCCGGGAAAAGTAAGCGGATTAAGCCATGCGCATCCTGCTGACCGCTACCGCCTCCTACGCGCCGCCGCGAGGGGGCGCCACGCGCAGCAACCTGGTGTGGCTGAACCGATTGGCCGCGCACGGCCACACCTGCCGCATTGTGTGCGGGCCGCCGGGCGAAGGCGCGCCGTTCCCCTGTCACGAATCCATTTGCGTGCTGGCGGTGGCGGATCCGGCGCGGCGCGTGCAAGCGTTGCGCAAAGAGATCCGCGAGTTCCAGCCCGATTGGGCACTGGTGTCTTCCGAGGACCTGGGGCACGCGCTGCTGCGGGAAGCGCAGCACTCGGCGGAAGGGCGGGTGGTATACCTGGCGCACACGCCGCAGTTTTTTCCTTTCGGCCCGGCCAGTTGGAACCCCGATCCGCAGGCCGCCGAACTGGTGGCGCGGGCGGCCGGGGTGGTGGCCATCGGCGGGCACATGGCGGATACCATCGAGCGCGCGCTGGGGCGCCGCCCGGCGGTGATCCATCCGCCCATCTATGGACCCGGCCCGTTTCCCAATTTGGCGCGGTTCGAGCATGGGCTCATCGCCATGATCAACCCTTGCGCGGTGAAGGGCATTTCCATTTTTCTGGCGGTGGCGGCGCGGCTGCCGCAATACGAGTTCGGGGCGACGCCCGGCTGGGGGGCCACCGGCGAGGACTTGCGGGCGCTCGAACGGCTGCCCAACGTGCGCGTTCTGGGCAATCCGAAGGGCATCGACGAAATGCTGCGCGAGACCCGCATCCTGCTGATGCCGTCGCTGTGGCACGAAGGTTTCGGGCTGATCGTCATGGAAGCCATGCTGCGCGGCATTCCGGTGGTGGCCAGCGATTGCGGAGGGCTGCGGGAGGCCAAGGCCGGCACCGGTTTCCTGATCCCGGTGCGGGCCATCGAGCGGTACGAACCGGTGTTCGACGAACACGACATGCCCCGGCCCGTGACGCCCGAGAACGACCCCGGCCCGTGGGTGGAGGCGGTGGTTCGGCTGCTCTCGGAGCGCAGGGTTTACGAGCGCGAATCGGCGGCTTCGCGGGCCGCCGCGCATGATTTTGTGGCCGGGGTGGACCCGGACGCCATGGAGCGGTTCCTGGCCTCGCTGGGCGCCTCACCGCCGTCCCAAGCTCTTATCGAAACTCCTACCATGGAATCGCTTTCGCCCGACAAGCGCGCATTATTGCTGTCTCGGCTGCGAAAGCGCAAAATGGCTCGTTGATGCGTATTCTGCTGGCCCAGAACTCGCCCTACTTCCCGGCGCACGGGGGAGGCGGAAAATCCAACCGCCTGTTGATGGAGGCGCTGGCGGCGCGGGGACACGTGTGCCGCGCGGTGGCGCGCATCGCGGCGCCGGGTCCGGTTGAAAGCGAACGCTATGCCGCCGAGCTGGCGGCGCGCGGCGTGCGCCCCGCCTTCCCGGAGGAAGGACTGGCGGCCTTCGAGCGCGCCGGAGTGGAAGTGCGCGTGATCACCGCCGGCAGCCTGCGCGCCCAATTCGCCGCCCAGGTGGAGGCTTTCCAACCGGAGGCCATCCTGACCTCCACGGACGACCCGGCGCAGGTGCTGCTGGAAGCGGCCCTGCGCGGCGCGCCCTGGCGCGTGGTCTACCTGGCGCGGGCCACGCTGGCGCTGCCCTTTGGCCCCGACTGCGCTTTCCCCAGCGAAGCCAAGACCGAGCGCCTGCGGGCCGCCGCCGGGGTGGTGGGAGTGAGCGAGTATGTGGCCCAGTACATCCGCCAGTACGCGGGCATCCCCGCTACGCACGTGCCCATCTCGCTTCTGGAGGCGGGCGACCGGTCCCGGTTGGGCAGTTTGGACAATGAGTTTGTGACGATGGTGAACCCATGCGCGGTGAAGGGCATCGCCATCTTTCTGGCCTTGGCGGACGCCTTCCCCGAGACGGCCTTCGCGGCCGTACCCACGTGGGGGACGACGGAGCGCGACCGCGCCGCGCTGGCGCTGCGACCCAACGTGCGGGTCCTCGATGCGGTGGACGATATCGGCCTGCTGTTGGCCCGAACGCGCGTGCTGCTTGCGCCGTCGCTGTGGGCCGAGGCGCGCTCGCGCATCGTGGTGGAAGCCATGCTGCGCGGCGTCCCGGTAATGGCCAGCGACGTGGGCGGCATTCCGGAGGCCATGATGGGCGTGCCGTACCTTCTGCCGGTGAACCCCATCGTGAAATATGAAGCCCGCCTGGACGAGCGGATGGCGCCGGTGGCCGAGGTCCCGGAGCAGAACATTGGACCGTGGCGGGAGGCGCTGGCCCGTGTGCTGGGCGACCGGGCGCACTATGAGGAAATCGCCGCGGTGTCACAGGCAGCGGCGCGGAATTACGCCGACGGGTTGAGCGTGGGGCCGTTTGAAGACTGGTTAGGCGGGATAGTGCGGCAGGCAGGGGCGGCGCGGGCCGTCTCGACACGAGTTCGCGGTGGCGGAATGCCGCAGCCAAGCGTCGGCACGAGTGCCGACGCGGCAGGCACGAGTGCCTGCGCCACGTTGAACCCGCCTGACGCTCTGACGCCCGATAAGCGGCGGCTTCTGGCCCTGCTGCTGCGCAAACGGGCGCCCGCCGCGGCCTGGTTTCCCGAAGTGGGGCAGGCCTCCGCAGCCGAACCCGCGCGGCTGTTTTGTTTTCCCTATGCCGGCGGCGGCGCGGCGGCCTTCGCTGGATGGCGGCTGGCGCGGGTGGCGGTGCGTCCCATCCGCCTGCCGGGCCGCGAATCGCGCACGGCGGAGGCGCCCTTTGAACGCATGGGCGCCCTGGTGGAATCGCTGGCTTCCGCCATAGAGGGCTACCTGGAGGGTCCCTTCGCATTCTTCGGCCACAGCATGGGCGCGGCGGTGGCCTTCGAGCTGGCGCGCCTGTTGCGAAAGCGCGGACTTCCGCAACCCAGGCTGCTGGTAGCCTCGGGAGCGCGGGCGCCGCAGTTCCGCCGCCATCACGCGCCGCCGCCGGACCCTTCGGAGGAGCAGTTTCTGGCCGAATTGCGGCGCCTGGGCGGAGTCCCGTCCGAAGCCCTGGAAGACCCAGCCGTGCTGCGGGCCATTCTGCCCGCCCTGACGGCCGACGCGGCGCTTTACCGCCGCTATGTGTACACGGAAGACGCGCCGCTGAGCCTGCCCATCCGCGCCTACGGAGGCAGCGGCGATCCCCACATCCTGCCCGAACACTTGCAGGCGTGGCGCGAGCAAACCAGCGCCGGATTTGGCGTGCGGCTGTTCGCGGGCGGGCATTTTTTCCCGAACGAGAGCCGCGCGGAGGTGCTGGCGGCGATCGAGGCGGACCTGGAGGAGACATGCTGAAGATCGGCGAGCTGCACGTGTGGCGGGTGCGCCTGGATACGCTCGACGAAAATGCGCTGCTGCCCGCGACGGCCGGCGAAGCGGCCCGCGCCGCGCGTTTCCACTCGGCGGAGGTTCGCGTGCGCTATCTGCGCTCGCACCGCGCGCTGCGCTCCATTCTGGCGGGAATCACGTCCGCGCCCCTGGATTTCGAACTGGCCGAAAATGGGAAGCCCTTCCTTCCGGGCGCGCCCGAGATCCGCTTCAACCTCTCGCATTCGCGCGACATGGCGCTGGCGGGCGTGGCGCTGGAAGTGGAGGTAGGGGTGGATATCGAGCTGCTACGGCCGATTCCGGAACACACGGCCATCGCCGAACGTTTCTTCCCACCGAGCGAGGCGAAGGCGCTGTTGGGCGTGCCCGAGGCGGAGCGCGAGCGCGATTTTTTCCGGCGCTGGACGCGCGTCGAAGCCATGCTGAAAGCGCGTGGAGTGGGGTTGTACGGCGCCGGCGCCGAGGTGGGCGGCGAATGGACGGTGTGCGAGATCGACGCCGGCGAAGGGTTCGCCGCGGCGGCGGCGGCGGTTGGGGAAGGGATGCGGGTGGTGGTGCACGATTTCGGCGTGGGATAAGCCTCCTGGCTTGTCAGGGCGAGTCGCGAGGCTCGCCCTGGCTTGACAAGCCCGGAGGCTTATCCCACGTGAGACGGTTGGGGCGCGGCATCCTCGGGTGAAGCTCCGGAGGAGCGAAAGAAAGTAGCCCACGGCGTGAGCCGTGGGAAAATAGCGAAATCGACCCAGCCCCGGCAGGGGCGAAAGAACCTCTTCCGCCCCCTCCGGGGGCTGCCACGGCTGCTGACCAGTCCCACGGCTTGCGCCGTGGGCTACTTTCTTCCGCCCCCTCCGGGGGCTGCCACGGTTGCTGACCAGTCCCACGGCTTGCGCCGTGGGCTACTTTCTTCCGCCCCCTCCGGGGGCTGCCACGGCTGCCAGCCCCACGGCTTGCGCGTGGGCTACTTGTTTCGCCCTGACGGGCTAGAGAAAGCGTCCTGAGTATTGGCTACGGCTGGATTCCCGCGATTCGCTTCGGAACCCGAGAATCCGCCACTTTCCTGTCGCACACCCAACGGTTGGCGGACGAAAGCGTCTGCCCCGCATCGCGGCAAGCCCCAACCCACGGCTCACGCCGTGGGCTCTCACCCATTCGGGGTTGAAAATCGTCGCGGCTCGCGAAGAAACTGATGGATGTAGTACAAGTGTGATAACTTGACCATGGGCGGGAGATGCAGAGTATGGATCGACGATACTTCCTCATGGGTTCCGCGGCGGCCATTGGGGCCGGGCGAGGACTACTCGCGAGCGCCAACGATACGGTGCGCGTCTGCGTGATCGGAAGCGGAGGCCGCGGGGCCTCCCACATCTCGGGCTTTGGCGGGCTGCCCAACGTGGAAGTGGCGGCGGTTTGCGACGTGGACGAGTCCCATTTGCAAAAGGGCGTCGCCCAGGCGGAAAAGGCCGGGTGGAAGAAGCCGCAAGCCTTCGGCGACTTCCGCAAGATGCTGGAGGACAAGTCGATCGACGCCGTCTCCATCGCCACGCCCAATCACTGGCATACGCTGATGACCATCCTGGCGTGCCAGGCCGGCAAGGACGTGTACGTCGAGAAGCCCTGCTCGCACAACATCTTCGAGACGCAGCAGATTGTGGCGGCGGCCCGCAAGTACGACCGCATGGTGCAGATGGGCACGCAGACTCGCTCGTCGGCGGCAGTGCGGGAAGCCATGACGAAGATGCGCGAAGGCGAGTTCGGCGAAATCTATATGGCGCGCGGGCTGTGCTTCAAGTGGCGCGACACCATCGGCCGCACGCCGCAATCGCCGGTCCCCGCCGGGGTCAACTACGATCTGTGGACCGGCCCGGCCCCGCTCCGTCCCTTCACCAAGAACCGCTTCCACTATAACTGGCACTGGTTCTGGGACACCGGCAACGGCGACATCGGCAACCAGGGCATTCACGAAATGGATATCGCGCGCTGGGGTTTGGGAGTGAAATACCCCACCAAGGCGACCGCCATCGGCGGCCATTTTCTGTTCGACGACGACCAGGAGACGCCCAACACGCTCTCCTGCGCCTTCGAGTTCAACGAAGGCGGCAAGCCCCGCCTGCTGGAATTCGAAGTGCGCCACTGGCTGAGCAACCCCGAAGCGGACATCACCGAGCGCACCAGCACCAACTCCATCGGCAACATCTTCTACGGATCGAAGGGATACCTGGCGGTAGATTCGTATTCGTCCTACAAATCCTGGGTAGGAAAGCAGCGGACGCCGGGGCCGGCGCGCAACGCGGGCGGCGATCACTTCCTCAATTTCATCGAAGCGGTGCGCAGCCGCAAGCGGGAAAGCCTGAACGCCGAGATCGCAGAGGGGGCCGCCTCCACGGTCCTGGTCCACCTGGCGAATATTTCCTACCGGGTGGGGCGCACCATTCATTTCGACGCCCAGACCATGACGTGCAAGGGCGACGCGGAAGCCAACCAGTATCTGACGCGCGAATACCGCAAGCCGTACGTGGTGCCGGAGAAGGTGTAGGCGGCCGGCGGATGCGGGATTACATCCCAGCGGCGGTCTGCTGCGCTATCTTCTTGACCTGATCCATGGGAAGCAGGGGGCCGGTCATACCCAAAAAGCTGGCCACCGAGCCGGAGCCCTTCCCTTTCTTGAAGCTGACAAAGTACTGGAGCTGGCCGGCCGGTCCGGTAAATGCGGCATCTCCCACCCCTTGGATCTCCGCCTGCACCGTATTCGCCATTTTCTTGGTTCCCGAATAGAGCGCATCGGAATTCAGCATCCTCTGCACCATGACGATCAGCTTCCCGTCCTTGTCGGCGAAATTCAGGTCGCCCCCGGCCCCTTTGGATGCGTCCGGAGGGACGATTTTCAGTCCGGACAGTCCAGTGATTTTCTCGACGTCCTGCACCGTCAGATACTGGGCTCCCGGGGCCGCCTTGGTCTGAGAAAAAGCCACTGAAGCACTCAAAGCAAGCCAGGCGAATACCAACAGAACCGCCAGCGAGCGACGCATGACGACTACCTCCTTTTGATCCACGATTTCGATTCTGGCCTTTTGGCCACCTTAGATTGTACGCCCAGTCACGTTCGTGGAAGCCGTTTTTTTGTAATTTGCTCCGGTTGGTCTCGGAAGCGGCCTATCCGGGGGGAAACGGGGACGCCAATGGGCGGTCAGTGTTCGAGGTCTTCGATGCGTTGTCAGTGGGATGCCGCGATGTTTTCGAGGCGTTTGATGGAGTCGAGGACGGTTTCGAAGTTGCGGGTCACCTGGCTGAAGTTGGCGGTGATCTGCTCGAAGCGCCCCTCGTTGTCGCGCTGCATGGCGGCGATGATTTCGACGGTTTGCGTAAGCGCTTCGAGGCGTTCGTCTATGCACATGGGAAGCGCCTCTTGCTTGCTTCGATTTTACCCGAAATGCCAAGGTTACGGGTTTTCGCGCGAACTTGAGGGCGTCGATGCCCTGCCCGGTCACGCTGGAAATGGCGTGAAAGGGCAGGCCGCGGGGGGAAAAGGGGATGGGCAGGTTGAGTTGGCGCATCCCGTGATAGAATTCGACGGGCGAAATATCGCCGGAGGGTCAACGTGAAAAAGACTATAGGGCTATGCGTTCTGGTCTGCGTGGCGGCTTTTGCGCAGGGGCGTGGCGGGGCGCCACGCGGCGGCGGCCGGCCGGCGGAGGTCGGCGGCGGACACATTCCGGCTCGCGGGCCCGCTCCCGCGAAAGTCACAGCGCCCGCGCGCGCCGCCACTCCGGCGCGGGGCCAGCAGCCTATTGCCCCGCCCCAGAACCGCATCGCCGTGGACAAGAAAGGCCATCCGGACG
Organism: Terriglobia bacterium; assembly: GCA_963767595.1. GTDB lineage: Bacteria > Acidobacteriota > Terriglobia > Bryobacterales > Bryobacteraceae > BOG-224. The sequence goes on along the minus strand of CAVYEK010000018.1, from coordinate 151,436 downwards.
TGCCGCACGTGCACGCCAAGAACGATCAATGGGTGGGACATAACAGCGGCCCCAACGATGCGCATTACCATCTCGATCAGCCGTGGGCGCACGGACGCTTCACCGGCGGCTTTGGACCGCAGCATGCATTCGTGCTTGGGGGAGGAAACCGGGAACGCTTCTGGTTCAACAATTTCTACTGGGACGTCGCTCCGTACGATTACTACATTGTGGCGGGCTGGAACTGGGCTGGCGATCAGATCGTGATCTACGAGGACCCCGACCATCCCGGCTGGTATCTGGCATACAATTCGCGGTTGGGCACGTACGCCCACGTCGAGTATCTGGGAAGCTGACCGCTCCCAGGGAGTCTACGGAACGTCGCCGGCATTCGTGAGCGCGTAATCGGCCATGGCGAACTTGAGGGCGTCGATGCCCTGCCCGGTCACGCTGGAAATGGCGTGGAAGGGCAGGCCGCGGGCGGCGGCCAGGGCGCGGAGGGCTTCCACGCGGGCGGGGTCCTGGGCCGCATCCATTTTCGTCGCCACCACGAGCATGGGCTTCTTCACCAAGTCCTGGCTGAAGCTGGCGAGTTCCTCCATGACGGTCTCGAAATCGTGAACGGGGTCGCGCCCGCTGCCCTCCGAGACGTCCACCAGGTGGGCCAGCAGGCGGGTCCGTTCGACGTGGCGCAGGAACTGGATACCGAGGCCGTGGCCCAGGTGCGCGCCTTCGATGAGGCCCGGGATATCGGCCACCACGAAGCTCTTGAAGCCGTCCAGTTGAACCACGCCGAGGATGGGTTCGAGAGTGGTGAAGGGATAGTCGGCGATCTTGGGCCGGGCGGCGGAGATGCGGGAAATGAGAGTCGATTTCCCGGCGTTGGGGAACCCCACCAGCCCCACATCGGCCAGCAGCTTCAACTCGAGGCGCAGGCGCTTTTCCTCGCCGGGGCGCCCGGGCTCGTGTTCGGTGGGGGCCTGGTGGGTGGCGGTGGCGAAGCGCGCGTTGCCGCGGCCGCCCTTGCCGCCGCGGGCTATCACCAGGCGCTCGCCGGGGGTGGTGAAGTCGTGCAGGCGCTCGCCGGTGGCTTCATCCCAGACCACGGTTCCCACGGGCACGTCCACGTCTAGGGAGCGGCCCTCGGCGCCGGTGCAGTTGCTGCCCTCGCCGTGGCGGCCGCGCTGGGCTTTATGTTCCGGGTTGAAACGGAATTTGAGAAGGGTGTTCTCGTGCGGGTCGGCCACCAGCACGACATCTCCGCCGCGTCCGCCGTCGCCGCCGCTCGGTCCGCCGCGCGGAACGTACTTCTCGCGGCGGAAGGCCAGGCAGCCGTTGCCGCCGTCGCCCGCCTTCACCAGGATTCGCACTTCGTCGATAAACATAGGGGAGAAGGTTCACCGCGGAGACGCTGAGACGCGGAGGAAACGCGGAGAAGATACATGCTAAGGAAATGCCTTCTCCGTGTCTCAGCGCCTTCGCTCTGAACTCTCTGAATCGATCTCCTGACGATTCTTCTCCGCGAGTTCTCCGCGTCTCCGCGTCTCCGCGGTGGAATCTTCGAGGTGGATGAACCGAGTGAACGCCGCCGCGGGCGAGTCTTGCGACTCGCCTTGACAAGCCTGGAGGCTTATCCCACCTGCGACTCGCCTTGACAAGCCTGGAGGCTTATCCCACGGCGGATGCCTGGATGTTGACGAACTTGCCCATCCGGCCGCGGTCCCGGAACTCCACCACGCCGGTGACCTTGGCGAACAGCGTGTCGTCCTTGCCCCAGCCGACATTCAGCCCCGGCTTGATCTTGGTGCCGCGCTGGCGGACGATGATGGAACCGCCGGGAACCAGTTGGCCGCCGAAGACCTTGATGCCGAGCCGCTGCGCGCAGGAATCGCGCCCGTTTCTGGAACTGCCTAAACCCTTCTTATGCGCCATACGCCACCTAAACCAGAATGTCGCCGACCTTCAGCTCCGTGAAGGCCTGCCGATGCCCGATGGTTTTCTTGTACTGCTTCTTGCGCTTGAACTTGAACACCAGGATCTTGTCGCCGCGCCCGTCGGCGACGATGGTCGCCTTGACGGTCCCGCCACGCGCCAGTTGGCCATCGTCCTGGAAGGCCGCCTTGATGGGCAGGTCGATTTCGGAGCCGATCTCGCCGTCCAGTTTCTCGACGCGGATCACGTCGCCCGGAGCGACGCGGTACTGCTTTCCGCCGGTTTCAATAATCGCTTGCATGTCATCCTCTGATTGGGAGCCGGAACACACGGAGTGCGTCGGAACCACTGGGAGTAAATTCCGATTCTACTACAGCGGGGCGGCCGCGGGCAAATCGGTGTGGGGCCAGGATTTCATCCTGCCGCCGGCCTTTCAGCCGGCGTTCTTCGAAACGCGGGGAGACGCCGGGCAGGCCCAAAGTCCTGACCCCGCGCGGTACTGCGGTACGCTGGGAGGGAACCCATGCCGGGCATCGCTCTTATGGCTCTTTTCGCGGCGGCCCTTCCCAACGCGGTGGTGGTGGAGCCGGTGGCCAACATGTACTCCCAGCCGTCGCTCGACGCCGATGTGGTTTCGCAGGCGATCTACGGCGCGAATGCCGGGCTCGTCGAGCGCGCGGAAGGCTGGGTGCGCATCCGCACCCCGGACGACTACGCGGGATGGGTTCCCCTGGCGTCCGTTAGGTTCGGACCGGCTTACGCCGCCGCCGGGCGGGTGGCGGAAGTGCGCAGCCTGTTGGCGCACATCTATCGCGAGCCGGACGTGACCAGGCACGCCCCGCTGCTGACGGTTCCCTTCGAGACCCGCCTGGAAGTGGTCTCCGAGGCGAAGGAGGACCCCAAGTGGGTGCGGGTCCGGCTGCCCGACGATCGTTCCGGGTGGGTGCAACTCGGCGACCTCGGGTTCGATGTCAAGCCGCTCACCGTGCCGGAGCTGCTGGAGTTCAGCCGGCGCTTTCTGGGCTTGCCCTATACCTGGGGCGGAACGTCGACTTTCGGCTACGATTGCTCGGGGTTCATGCAGATGCTGGCCCGGCGGCGGGGCGTGCACATGCCGCGCGACGCCCAGCCTCAGGCGGATTGGAGCGGCCTGCAAACCGTGGAACGCAAGGACCTGAAGCCGGGCGATTTGCTGTATTTCGGCGCCTCGGCCAAACACATCACTCACACCGGCATGTATCTGGGCCAAGGGAAGTTCATCGACGCCACCACTTACGAGACGCCCATGGTGCGCATCGACGAGCTGGCGAATCCGCATTGGGCGGCGCTGCTGGTGGCCATCCGGAGAATCCGATGAATCGCCGCGGGTTCCTGCAAACGGCGGCCGGAGCGCTCTCGGCTTCCTGCGCGCCGCGTCACCCGGCGGCGCCGGGCCTCGAAACGAAGATCGTGCGGCTGAACCTGCGGCACGCCTGGACCACCACCATGTCGTCGAGCCAGTACCGCGACACCCTGCATGTCGTCTACACCCGGGACGGCATCACGGGGCATGGCGAAGGGGCGCCGATTGTGCGCTATCACGAAGACGCCGAGTCGGCTCGGAAGGCCGTGGAATCGGTACGCGGCCTGCTGCTCGACTCCGACCCCATGCAGTTCGCCAAGATCATGGCCGGCGTCTTCCAACGCGTGCCCGGGGAGTGGGCCGGCAAGGCCGCCATCGATATCGCCCTGATGGACTGGGTCGGAAAAACGCTGCGCATCCCCCTATATTCCTATTTCGGACTGGACCCTCGCGACACGCCGCTCACGACTTTTTCCATCGGTATCGATACCCCGGAAATCACCAGGCAGAAGACGCGCGAAGCCGCGGCCTACCCCATCCTCAAGGTCAAGGTGGGGCTCGAAACCGACGAAGCCACCATAGAAGCCGTGCGCAGCGTGACCGACAAGCCGCTGCGCGTGGACGCCAACGAAGGCTGGAAAGACCGGGAGGAAGCGGCCCGCAAGATCAACTGGCTGGAAAAGCAGGGCGTCGAATTCATCGAACAGCCACTACCCGCCGAGAGGATCGAGGATACGCGCTGGCTGCGCGGACGCGTGCACATCCCCATCATCGCCGACGAAGCGTGCCAGCGCGCGTCAGACATCCCGAGGCTCAAGGACGCCTATGACGGCGTCAATATCAAGCTCGATAAGAGCGGGGGGATGCTGGAAGCCTACCGGATGATCCAGATCGCCAAGGCGCTGGGGATGCGAACCATGCTGGGCTGCATGGTGTCGAGCTCGGTGTCGGTGACCGCGGCGGCGCACCTTTCGCCGCTGGTGGATTACGCCGACCTGGACGGGAACCTGCTGATCGCCAACGACCCGTACCGGGGCGTGCGCGTGGAAAAGGGCAAACTCATTTTGCCCGGCGGGCCGGGGCTGGGATTGACGGCGGGGTAGCGACGGTTGGCAGGCGAAAGCGCCTGCCGCAGAAGGATGGGGGACCTCCGGCGGCAAGGCGTGGAACATTTTGCGCCCGGCCGGCGTAGTGTAAGGCGAGTGTTACCCCACGAAGGCAAACTCGGCCACCGCGGAATGTTGCGATGGCCTTTTTTTGTGGGGAGGCTCAAGTGGTTCGTCCCGGCAAGTCCGGCAATTGCGGCGCGATAGGGCGGAAGATCAGCAGGCGGCGCCGGATCGCGAGACGTACCAGAGCGAGGTCTTCGGCCTGCTCGATGCCGCAGCCCACGGAGTTCACCCCAAGCGAAAAACCAGATCTTCCCCACGGGCCGTCCGGCGCCGTCGCCATACCGTCCCCGCCCGAAAGGAGGAGCCCAGTGCTATTCAAGCGGCATTGGGCGGAAGCGCCTGCCCCACATGTGGAACGCCGGCGGCAAGACCGCCGGCGCTACCGAACTACTTCGATTGGCTGAGCTTGCGGAAGTACTCGGCTACCGCGTCGGCGTAGCCTTGGGGGACGGCTTCGCCGCCCTGGCTGCGGACGCTGCCGCCGCCGGCCTGGTCCACCTTGCGGCGGAGCTCCATTTCGATCTGCTCGATTCCCCCTACCACGGCGGCGTGGATGCGCTCCGCCAGCAGGGGGTCGTTGGAGTAGACCGAAGGGTCGAGCCGCTGCATGTCGCGGATGAGCGATTGCAAGTCGCGGTTGACGTTAGGATCGTCGCGAAGCTGCGGCTGCAACTGGGTCAGTTGGCGCAGGGTGTCGCGATAGGTGTTCTCGAACGTGCGCGGGTCGATGGGTCCGCCACTATAGGCGCCGCCGTCCCATTGGCCGTAGTTGTATGAACCGCCATTCGGGCCACCCGGGCCTCCATACGGGCCGCCGCCGCCATAAGCGGCGCCGCCGTTGCGCTGGCCATTGGGTTGGCCGCCTTGGGCGAACTGGCCTTGCTGGCCGTTGCCGCCCCGCTGCCCGCCGCCTTGTTGGCCGCCCTGACCTTGGCCCTGGCCCTGACCTTGACCTTGACCCTGGCCCTGGCCCTGTTGTCCTTGTTGGCCCTGTTGCCCCTGCTGGCCTTGTTGGCGGCCGCCTTGCTGACCCTGCTGGCCGTTCTGCTGGCCCTGCTGGCCTTGTCCGCGCTGAAGCTGCTGGCCGCCACTCTGGGCCTGTCCCCTGGCCTGCATCTGCTGCAGTTGTTGCCGCAGGCGTTCCACCTGCGCCAGGGCCTGCTCCATCGCCTTGGGGTCTTCGCCGGGCTTGCCTCCCTCGGCGCCGGGCACCAGGGATTGCTGCAAGGCTTTCAGCTCGTCGCGCAGCTCGTTGAGGGCCTGCGTCTGGGCGAACTCGGACATCACCGCGTACTCGCCCAGGCCCTGGCGAAGGTAATTGGCATTGCGCTGCATATCGCGCCCCAGCTCGGCCTGCTGCATGTCACCCAGGGTCTCGCGCATGCGGTTCGCGGCCGAACGCTGGGTGGTCATCATGTCGCGCACGGCATTCTGCATGCCCCCTTCGAGCTGCTTCAGGTCTTTGGCTTCAGCGTCTTTGGTGTCGGCCAATTCGCCCGCCTGCTGCTTGGTGAGCGGCTGGGGGTTCTGGGCGGCGAATGCCCGCCGCATCTGCTGATCCACTACGGCCTGTTGCCGCGCCAGTTCTTCCGCCTGGCGAACCAGGTCGCTCACCTGGCCGCTCGATTGCTCGCCGCGCAACCCGGAGAGGGTCTGCTGCGCCTCGCGCAGCCCCTCCGCCGCGCGCCGGGCCTGGGCTTCACCCTGAGGCGTACCGGCTTGCTGCGAGGAAGCGGCGCCGCGCATGTTCTCGATGGCCTGTTGCAGCCGGTCCAGCGTCTGCTGAAGCTGCTGGGGGGTGGAGCCGCCGAATTGCCGGCCCTGCTGGCCCATTTGACCCTGCTGCTGGCCTGGCTGGTTCTGCTGCCGCCCCATCTGGCCCTGCTGGCTTTGCTGCTGTCCGGATTGCTGACCTTGCCGGCCCTGCTGTCCAGCCTGCCCGGACTGTCCGGACTGCCCTGCCTGTCCCGACTGCTGTCCCTGTTGGCCCTGTTGGCCTTGTTGCCCCTGCTGCCCTTGCTGCCCACGGCTCAACTGGCCGCCTTGCGCCAGTTGCTGCATCTGCTGCCGCAACTGTTCCGCCTCGCGGCGCAGCAACTCCTGCTGCCAGCGCTGCTCGGAGGTCTGCTGCTGTCCCTGCCTCTGCTGCTCGGCCAGCTCCTGCTGGCGTTTGGCCAGTTGTTCCAGCTTTTGCAGCGCCTCGTCGACTTCGCGCTGGCGCTGGTCCGCGGATTGCGTCTGGCGATTGCTCTCGTACTGGTTCTTCTCGGTGTCGAGCTCCAGGTCGAAAAGGCCTTGCATGTCGCGCGAGGCTCCGTTCTGCCCGCCGCCGCCACCGCCGCCGCCCCGTCCGCCTTGGCGTCCGAACGCCACCTGAATATCGCGGAAGGTGGATTCCGCCCGCAACAGGTAGCGTAGAGCCTCCTGCTCCGGTCCCAGGGCGTCCTGCCACTTCTGCCCTTTCAGCTTGTCGGAAGCCGGCGCCATGGATTCCACGGCTTTGTCCATGGCATCTGTAAACGTCTTGAAGGAATCGCCGGCCTCGTCGATGGAACGCGCCTTCATGCGGTCGGAGAGCGATTTGGCCTGGTCGCGCAGCTTGGATTGCACCTGCGCCAGGAAGGCCGCGTCCTCGGCGTTGTTACGGGTCCCCGATCCCTTGAGCTGATTCCAGGTGGCGGTGATGATCTCCTTCTGGCGCTGCGAAATCTGCTGCTGCTGGTCGCCGCCCTCCGAATCTCCCCCTCCGCCGCCACCGCCGCCGCCTTCCTGCTGCGACTGCGTGTAATTGCGCTCGAACGGGTCGGCCTGGATGAAGAACATGTCGGTCTTGGTGGTGGCGCGGGCGTCCTTGGCCAGCGCATAGATGCTCACCACGTCGCCGGGTTGGGTCTTGAAATCCTCGAGCGCCACGGTGGCGCTGCCCGTGGAAACCTTGGCATCCTTGGTCTGCAACAGGGGGACGGTTTTCTCCGCGCCGCCGTTCACCGAATAATGCAGCTCCACGTCCTTGAGGCCGAAATTGCCCTTGGCCTCCACCGTCACGGTGACTTCCTCGATGGGCGATGCGTGCACGTCCCGCCCCGGCCGCGCGATCTTCACCTCCGGCGGGTTGTATTTCTGGGACTCGATGAAGTAGTCCTCGGTCAGCCGGACGTCCTCGCCGCTTTCGGCCGCGGCCACATGATACAGACCATCGCGTTGAATCGGCACGCTGGCGATGAGCGAGCCATCCGGGCCGTTGCGCAGCGAAATCTTGCTCCCGTCGTCCAACAGCAGGGCGCCGTTGGCCAGCGTCTTATCGGTCTTGATGGCCACCTCGGCGGTGGTGCCCTCCACCGCCCGCAGATCGCCGCCGGGGTTTTCGACGAAGTCCTTCATCCCGGTCCAGGCGGGGTAATGATAGGTGACTTTGACGTTCTTGACGGTGGGCAGGTCCACCACGTTGAGCTTGTAAGTCTTCGACCGGATCCCGCCGGCCTCGACGTAATAGTCCAGCGATTCGGCCACGCCGGCGATGACGAACTGGTAGGCCGAGCCTCCCGGCTGGGCGCCCATATCCGCCTGCTCCCATCCCGCCGCGCTGGCGTACTTCGCGTAGAAGCGCACCTTATCGGCGGTGAAGCCTTTCAGCCGCGCCAGGATGGCCTGGTCGGAGCGCTTGCGGACGGTGCGGTTGCCGGGCTCGACGTTGATGTCGTAATAGGCCTTCACTTCACCCTTGGGCAGGCTGCCCCACAGCAGCGAGGCGCCGTAACCCAGGAAGCCGGGACCGGCGGTGGCCAGCCAGATGAGCGTTCCCACGGAGAAGAAGGCCGCCGAGGAGAAGCTCAGCATCCAGCTCGTGCGGGCCACGCGTTTCGGCTCGGCCGCGTGGGCCATGGCCAGGGTGTCGGCCGCCAGAAGGTCCAGGAACGGATCGCCGGGATCGTGTTCCATCTTCTCGCTGAAGGTGAGCAGGCGCTCCTCGAACTCCGGGTAGTGGCGCTCGGCCGCGCCGGCGGCGCGGCGCCGGTTGAGGCGGATGGCCGGCGCAATCAAAGCGGCGGCCACAGCGAAGGCCAGCCCAAGGAAGAGGAACACCCGCGCGCCGGTCACGCTGCGATCGGAAAACGCGAAGTGATTGATGGCCAGGACAGCCACGATGGTCAAGCCCAGAGCCACCCCCGCGGCGACGGCCGCGCCGCGCGTCAGCGCGAGCCACCGCATTCGCCGTTCCAGGAGGCCCAAATACTCGGAAAGTCGATCCAATGGTCTCATGCCGCCTCTTTATCCACAGATAGATGCCGATTGCCCAGCAAGGACTCGGCTACGGCCAGCGCGAGGGCCGCAATCATCACATACCACCATAGCGAAAAGGGCTTTTTACCACCCCCGGCGGTCTCCGCCGCCCCCGCCGCGGCCCCTTGCGCCGTGTTGCGCCATAAGGCCAGGGTCTCGGCCGAAGCCGGGGCCAAATCCGATTCCCGGCGGTCCGCATTCACGGCCACGGTTTCGTCGGGCGCGTTGGGCCGGTGAATCTCGTAGAACCCGGCCTCGGCGAGCTGAATATTTTCGGCGCGGGTCCCCTCTTCGAGCGAAAGCAGCCGCTCGCCCTTGGGGCCGATGACTTCGGCCGCCTGGCCGGCCGCCTTGGCATCGCGCAGCTCGACGAAGGAGCCCACCGTCAGGCTGGCCGGACCGCCTTCCAAGCGGCCCAGGTAGCGCGCGGTCTGCTCGATGAACGGCACGAAGGAGGTGTGCAGCGGAAAATCGTTGGCCACGTTATCGAAGGTGGAGGCGAACACCAGAATGCGCCCCGCGCCAACCTGCCGGTCGAGCAGCAGGGGGGTGCCATCGGAAAGGCGCGCCGCCACGCGCGCATCGCCCGGGGCGACGCGGATAGCCTGATAGAATTTCACATCGTCCCAGCGGTTGTCGTTCATGATGGCGGGGTGGGAGGAATCGAGCCAGGCGGCCGTCTCGAATCGCTCGGCCTCGCGCCCGGCGTAGCGGGCTTCCTCGATGTGGTCGCCGGAGACCGCGACGGTGGTGCGCGCCACGGTATTGTGGCCCAGGGCGACCAAAACCGAGCCGCCGCCGCGAACGTAATTCCGCAGCTCGTTTTCGAACCCGCCGGGCAGCCCGCCCAGGTCCGAGAGAACCACGAAGGCGTACTTCGAGGCCGAGATATTGCCGGTCTGCTCGACGTCCGCCGAATCGATGAGGAAGGCCGACTGGCCGGAGGCCTCGAGGGCCGACCGGAAATAGAGCAGCCCGCGCTCATTGCCGGCCTCGTGGACGAACAGGGCGTGGCGCGGGTCGCCGCGCTCGATGGCGAAGAAGAAGCGGTCGTCGTCGGGCAGCGCGTCGGCCCCGTCGATGCGCACCTCGCCCTTATTGTGGCCGTAAGGAACGTCGAGCGAAAGGAATTCGGCGTTGGCGCGGCCGTTTTCGGGCACCTCCACGGTCTTGGTTTCGATCACGCGATTGTTCAACAGAAGGGTCACCGAGCGGGAGGCCTTCTTGGTGGCGAAGCCGGCGACGGTGGCCAGCACGCGCGTCTTGCGGTTATCGTAGACGCGCCGCGGGGCCACCACGTTCTCGACGGCGAAATTGGGCGTCTCGGCGGCGGCCACCGGATGAACTTCCAGGCGAATATCCTCATTGAGACGCAGGTCGTTGAAATTGGCCGGCAAACCCGATTGCTGCATGTCGGAATAGAGCTGCACCTTCACCGGAAGCTGCAGCGTACGGGCCATGGAGCGCGCGGCGCGCGCCAGCTCCGCGAAGGAGGTCCTTTCGTCGGAAGGCTGGATGGCGTCCACCGCGGCCAGCAGGGGCGCGTGGTCGTCAATCACCTCGCTCATCGCCTGCACGCGCGAGCCGAACGCGAGCGTCTGGCCGCGCTGTCCCGGAGCGAGCGCCGCGATGTCCGATTTGGCCAGTTGTTTGGCGTGCGGCAGACGGTCGCCGGCGCGCATGCTGAGCGAATTGTCCACCGCGAACAGGGTGATCTCGCCGGTGCGCCGCCCCGCCAGGATGGTCCGATTGAAATACGGGCCGGCGAAGGCCAGCGCCAGCAGCGCCACCAGCGCGGTGCGCAGCGCGAACAACACCAGGTAGCGCAGCCGGCGGTGCTTGATGGAGCTCTGCGTCCGGCGCTCGAAGAACATCAGCGAGCTGAAGGGGAGCGGCGTGCTGCGGTGCTTTTTCAGCAGGTGCAGCCAGATGGGCAGCCCCACCGCCGCCGCGCCGGCCAGAAACCATGGCGTGAAAAAACCCATCTACATTCTCCCCTGCCGGATGAACAGGTACTCGCGCAGCCCTTCGTCGAGCGGACGCGACGTATTCATCAAAAAGTAGTCCATCCCGGCCGCTTTGGCCTGGTCCCGCAGCTCCCGGATGTGTGAATCTATTTTATCGCGGTACTCGTGCCTGACGTACTCGGGGGAAACTTCCAGCGACGCGGCCGCGTTTTCCATATCCACCAGGAGCACCGGCTGGCGGAATTTCGGCGCGATCTCCTGGGGGTCGAGCACGTGGAAGAGGATGACCTCGTTGCCGCGATGCCGCAGCGGCTCGACGGTGCGGATGATGACTTCGGGAGCCTCGTAGAAATCCGAAATCACCACCACGATGCCGCGCCGGTGCAGATAGTTCAGGAAATGGACGAAGGGCTTGGCGAAATCCGTGCGCTCGCCCTTCTCGGCCTTCTCGATGGCGTGCAGAAGGCGGAAGAGCTGCCCCTGCCGGGTGGAGGGAGCCACGTAGTTGAGCACGTCGTCGTCGAAAACGATGAGCCCGGCCGCGTCGCGCTGCACGTTGGCCAGGTAGCACAACGACGCCGCCACGAACCGGGCGAAGTCGAGCTTGGTGACCGGCTGCGAACCATAGCCCATGGACGCCGAGGTATCGAGCAGCACCAGCAGTTGCGAATTGGTCTCGCCGCGATAGCGCTTCAGATAGCAGCGCTCGGTGCGGGCGAAGACGTTCCAGTCGACGTGGCGGAGGTCGTCGCCAGGCGAATAGGCGCGGTACTCGGCGAATTCCTGGGAGAACCCGAAATCGGGCGAGCGGTGCAGGCCGGAAACGAAGCCATCCACCACGGTCTTGGCAACGAGGTCGAGGCCGGAGATGGAAGCGAGGGTATCGGGGTCGAGGAAGCGCTGGAGCATCAGGAGGCCTCCCTCAGGGGCGCAACCTCTGTGGACAGGGGACCCTTTCTCGACGGAGACGTCTTGAGAGACTGTGCCGATATGGGGCCCTCTTTCGACGCAGAGACGCCGAGACGCTGAGATGAGTTGAGGTTAGGAGGAATCGGCTCCGCGGGTTTCTTGAGAGACTGTGCCGATACGGGGTCCTCTTCTGACGCAGAGACGCCGAGACGCTGAGATGAGTTGAGGTTAGGAGGAATCGGCTCCGCGGGTTTCTTGAGAGACTGTGCCGATACGGGGTCCTCTTCTGACGCAGAGACGCCGAGACGCTGAGATGAGTTGAGGTTAGGAGGAATCGGCTCTTCCGCCGCCGGGAGATCTGGCCACTGGTAGCGGTTGACAATTCTTTTCAGGCCATTCTTGAGGACCGGAACGTTGAAATTGATGAGCAGTCCGACTTGCTTGCCCGACGCCCGGAGGTACGTCAGCAGTTGTGCGCAGTGGACCGGAGCTGTTCCTTCGGTGGCCTTGATTTCAACCACAACAAGATCTTCAATCACTAAATCCACCTTGTACGCCGATTCCAACTTAATGCCTTTGTAGTTGATGGGCAGATGAACCTGTCTTTGAAATCGCAGGCCCGCCTCTCCTAGCTCATAACAAAGGCACTCCTCATAAATCGATTCCAGAAGTCCCGGACCCAAATGACGGTGCACCTCGATGGCCGCCCCAATGATCCTTTCCGTGAGCACATCCTTAGACGGCTCTCCGCCCCAACAACAACGGATTCCCCACGGCCACGGGTTCCCATTCTCATAATTCTCAGCGTCTCTGCGTCTCTGCGTCTCTGCGTCTCTGCGTCAAAAGAACCCGCCCTCTACTCCAAATCTCTTACTCCCTCGGCGGCGCTTTCCACTCCAGGATCTTCTTCAGGATGTCGTCCTGCTTGAGGTGGTCGGATTCGGCGTGGAAGTTCAGCAGGATGCGGTGTCTCAGCACTGGGATGTACAGCGACCGCACATCGTCGTAAGTCACGTGGTAGCGGCCGTGCATCAGTGCGCGGGCTTTGGCCGAGAGCACCAGGAACTGGGCCGCGCGGACGCTGCCGCCATAGTTCACGTACTTCTTGACGAAATCCGGGGACTCATCCTCGGTCGGGCGGGTCACACGCACCATATCCACCACGTAGCGGGCCACGCTCTCGGCGATGGGCGTCATGCGCACGAGCTGCTGGAACTCCAGGATCTCGGCCGCGTTGGTCACCGGGGAGGCTTGCGCCACGTGGGTGGTGGTCGTCAGGTCCACCACCTGCAGTTCCTCCTCCGCGGTGAGATAGCCGAGCACGGTGTTGAACAGGAAGCGGTCGAGCTGGGCTTCGGGCAGCGGATAGGTGCCCTCCAGCTCGATGGGGTTCTGGGTGGCCAGCACGAAGAACGGCGGATCGAGCTTATAGTTGTTGCCGCGCACGGTGCAGGCCAGCTCCTGCATGGCTTCGAGCAGGGCGCTCTGGGTCTTGGGCGGAGTGCGGTTGATTTCGTCCGCGAGGAGAATGTTGGCGAAGATGGGGCCCTTGACGAAGGTCCACGTGCGGCGCCCGTTGGCGGGGTCCTCTTCGATGATATCGGTGCCGGTGATGTCGCTGGGCATCAGGTCGGGCGTGAACTGAATGCGTTTGAAGGCCAGCCCGAGGGTTTGCGCCATGGTGCGCACCAGCAGGGTTTTGGCGGTTCCTGGAAGCCCGGTGATAAGACAGTGGCCTCCCACGAACAAGCCGATCATGACCTGCTCCAAGACCTCCTCCTGGCCCACGATCACGCGGCGCACCTGCGTCACGATCTCGGATTGGACCTGGCGGAAGCGTGCGATCAGCGACTTCAGTGCTTCGGCATCCATCTGCGGCGTCACGGTAGTTGACATGGCCATCCTGTTCTCATTTCTTCACGATGTCGCGCGGAGTTCCACTACTTTCCGCGGCGTTCAATTCCAGCAGCAGCTTCTGTGCGGGCCGGTAACCGGGCGCGGCTTCGAGCGACGAAAACAAGGCGTCCTCGGCCTGCGCCGTCTGATGGGTTGCGTTATACGCGCGCGCCAGTTGATAATACGCCTCGGCGGGATCGATAGGGTTGTGCACGGCCACCGCGCGGAACTCCCGGATGGCGCCCGCGGCGTTGCCCATCTCCAGCCACAAAGCGCCGAGCTTCTGGTGCTGTTCGCTATCCATCGGATAGATGTAATTCAGGCGCTCCAGCACCTCCGCGGCTTCCTTCTTGTTGCCCGCGTCGGTCAGCAGGCCGGCCAGTTGCATCAGGGTCTCGGGGTTGCGCCCGCCGATGCGGGTATAGCGCTCGAGCTCGGCCGTGGCTTCGGGTTTTTGATTCTTGGCCAGGTACGCGGCGCCCAGAAACTCATACACGCTGCCGTGTTCCACGTAGTCCGGAAAGAGGTCTCGAATGGCCGTGCCTTGCTTGATTACGCCGTCGTAATCCTTGGCTTTGGACATCTCGGCCACCTGCTTGAGCTGCTTCAACCAGCTTTCGAAGTTGTCCACGGTTTTCTTGGTGTCCGCTTCCACGAAGGCGAAGAACTGCTTATCGAACTCGGCGGGCTCGAGCTTCAGCTCCTTGCGCACCACGGTGGGCGTGTCGTCGCCGGCGGCAAAGTCGCGCAGCATGGCCAGAATCGTGTCCCAGCCGTACTTGTCCGTGATGTAGTCGCAAATGCGGCCGCCCTCAAAGTAGCTCACCACGATGCGCGCGGGCGTCTGGGGGTGTATGAAGCCGCGGTCCAGCTCGGCGATGGGCAGCAGTTTCTTGTCGCGGATGGCCACGATGTCTTCGGGGTTGAGACGGTCTCCCCACTCCGGCGAGACCTGGGTCTCCTCGTGCACCGCCAGGCCCTCGGTGAACCAGCGCGGCACGTGCGAGTTGGTCATCGAGAGGGTGAACACGTGGCTCATCTCGTGCCACAGGGTGGAGGCCCAGTGGAAGTCGCCGGGCGGGCGTCCCGAGGGGCTGTCCATGACGATGGTGTAGCCGAAGGTCACGCCCAGGGCGCCCAGGCCGGGCATCCCCAGCGCGCGGACCGCGAAATCGTCGTGGTTGGGGTAAACCTCGACCTGCACCGGCTTCTCCAGCTTGTACTTGTACTTCTTTTCGTAGGACGCCAAAATGCGGTCCATCTCGGCTTCGAAGTAGGGACCCAGCAGGTCGCGCTCCTTCTTATCCATTTTCAGAATCAGGCGAGGGGTGCGGATGGTCTCGAACTTCTTGAGAATATCGAGCAGGCGCAGGGAATTGGTAGTGGCGGAGTCGCGGTAATCGTTATTGAAGCAGGTCTCGAGCTGGCTGAAGGCCTCTTCCTCCTGGCCCATGCGCATGAGGTTGACGCCCAGTTGGGAGCGTGCGCTGAACAACTTCGGATCGAGCGCGATGGCCTTGCGGTAATACTCGATGCCCTCGTCGTAGCGGCGGTTGAGGACGAAGAATCGCCCGATGGTTTCGTATCCGCGCGCGTCATGAGGATCCCAGGGGCTCTCCCTCTTATCCGCCAGCAGGTCCATGGAGGCCAGCACGGCCTTGCCCTGAACGGAATTGGCATCGAGGGCCAGCGCCCTCTTGGATTCCTCGACCGCTTTGCGGTCGTCGTTGTCTTCGAGCGCCAGCCGCGCCAGCAGCTCCTGGGCCTCCACCAGCTTGGGGTCGAACTTCAGCGCCGTCTGGGCCAGCTCCGTGGCGTTTCCCCCGAACTCGCCATCGGCCACCAGGGCCAGGCCCAGGTAGGCCCCGGCGCAGTCCTTCTTGATCTCCACGGCCTCGTTGAACAGCCCCTCGGCGTCGTCCGGCTGCCCGTGGTCGAGCATCAGGCGGCCCCAGCGCACGCGGTAATCGGCGTTTTGGGGATACTTGGCGATGAGCGCCTTGAAGATTTCGTTGGCGCCGAAATAGTCCCGCGCTTTCCACTTCTGTTCCGCCTGATCCAGGGTCTGCCCCGGGAGCGCCAGCGCGAACAGGAGCGCGGCCGCGCCCAGCCGCGGGATGAAGTTCACTTGTCCAGGGCCTCCTGTGTCTTGGCGAGTTCCAGCAGGAGCTGCCCCAGTTGCTTCTTATAATCGTCGGCCGCCAGGGCGGCTTTCTCGTACTTCAGCTTGTCGATGGCCTGTTCGAGCTCTTCCCTTTTGTCGAGCAGGGCCCGCTTGGCGGGGTCGCGCGCGGCGGCGGCGTTGGCCCCCAAGCGCACCACGGTGAAGGAAGCGGCCAGCTTGCCTTCGCCATTCTCCGGCGATGGCGTACGCTCGCCTTCGCCCTTGCCGGTGTCTTCGAGCACGGCGTGCTCGGTGGCCAGGCGCTTCTGCGATTCATAGGCGTCGGCCGTCTTGCGCTGCGCGAAGTGGAAGGCCTCGAGCGCCGAGATGCTCTCATTCTTATCGGAATCGGCGGCCGGGTCGCGCAGGGCCTCCGCCCAATAGCGCGCGAAGACGGTGGCGTTTTTTTCGGTGCCGCTCTTGGTGGCGGAAATCACCACGCGCGTGGGCTTGCGCAGGAAGGCGATGGAGCCTCCGCTCGAGCTGGTCATGTTGACCACGAGCTGGCGCGCGCAGGGCATGGCTTCGAGGAGGGAAGCCAGCTCCGCGCCGGTGATGTCCGGGCCGGGGATGTTGAACTTGTATTCGGTCCCGTCGAACGTGCCATGGCCGATGAGCATAAGCACCAGGGAGTCGCCCGTCTTGGCCTGCCGGGCCACCTCCGCCAGGCGCGCGCGGATCTGCTCGCGGGTGGGGGCGAGCAGGGTGATGACGTTGGCGTCGGAGGCGGATTTCTTCAGGCTGGAGCCGATATCGTCGGCCCACATCTTGAAGCGCTGGTCGTAATCGGGCTCGCCGCCCAGACCGGTGATGGTCACATAGAAGGTGGCCGCGGGAGCGGAAAGGGCCAGGAGGAGCAGCAATCCGAGAGCCTTTGTGGCGCACGCACTCTTGCGTGCAGCGTCGGCACTCTTGCCGACGCTCCTTGCCCGGGGGCGCACACGCGTCGAGTAGAGACTCGACGCGGCACGCAAGAGTGCGTGCGCCACGGTCTGGTTCATACCACCCCCCACTTCCGCCGCAGGAGCCACTCGGAACCCTTGATCGCCAGAGCCAGCAGGAAAACCAGGGGCAAATCCCAAAGGTCGCGTGTTTCGTGGGTGGTGATACCCGCCTCCGAATAGGAAATCTCGGTTGAAAGCTTGGACGCATCGGCCGGCTTATAGTACCGGCCTCCGGTTTGCTGGGCCAGTTTCTCGAGCAGCTCGCGATTCTGCGAGGTATGAAAATTCTCGGCCACGGCGTCCTCCCGGCGGAAGGTCAGCACGTCGTTCCCCACCGCCTCCTGCTCGCGCCCGGCTAGAATCTCCACCACGTACGAGCCCGGCTTTTCGGCGTTCCATTCGCCGGTATAGACGCCCTCTTCGAGCGGCGCGGGCATCAGCTCGACAGTGGCGTTGACGCCCTCCGGCCCCATGAAGCGGGCCTGCACTTTGGCATTATTCACCGGCTTGAATTCCTTGTCCCTTACCTCGACGCGCACGGGCACGCGGGTTTCGTCGGCCAGCACCGCCTTGGGAGTGGTCCCGGTCACCTGCCCCGGCGCATCGGTCACCAGATAGCGATAAATCTGCTGCCAGAAAGCGGGCTGGGTTTTGTCGGCGTGATCGGTCCACATCTTCCAGCGCCAGCTTCCCCCGGTGGCGAACACCATGGTGCGGCCGTGCCCGTAATTTTCGGTTACCAGCAGGGGCAGCGGGCGATGTCCGGCGGGGGTGGATTCCAGCAGCACGGTGGCCCCCGGCTTGGCCTCGCCCACTTCCTGGTAATTCGCCATTTGCGGCATCTTCTTCCAGTGCTCGGCGTTGCGCGCGGGGTCGTCGTCCAGCCGGCAGATAATGCTCTGCGCGCCCGCGGCGGTGAGCTGCTGGCCGGTGAAATCGCGATGAAACGTGCCCTTGGCGTCCGGCAGCCTGGTGGGAACCAGTTCGGCCAGGGGCGAAGTCTGGTATCCGCCGTCGGAAAGCGAGGCGCGCCCGCCCAGAAACAGCAGGCCGCCGCCGCGGCGGTCCACGAAATCGCGAATCAGGGCCTGCTGCGCGGGGGTGAAGTAGCTGGCCTCCACGCTGCCGATAATCAGCCCCTGGTAGGCGAACAACTCCTCCGCTTTGGCGGGGAACCCGTCGGCCAGCTCCTTGTCGTCCTTTGTGCCCTGCCGGTAGAGCTTGTTCTGGGTGGTGCGCAGGATGCTTGCGATCTCGATATTCGGGTAGTCGTCGAGCGCGCGGCGGATGAACTTGTACTCCCAGCGCGGTTCGCCCTCCATATAGAGGATGCGCGGTTTGCGATTCTCCACGTTGACCAGCCGGGTGACCTTGTTGTTGAGGGTGTTCTCTTCGCCGGCCACGGGGTCGACCGCGATTTCGAGGGTTTTCGGGCCGGCGGGGCCGCAGTCGAAGACCATGGATTCGGTTTGCAGAACGCCGTCGCCCTGCAGCGCGATTTCACGCGTGACCAGCGTTTTCGAGCCGTCGCGCACGCTCAGCCGGGTTTTGGCGCCCGATATCCCGTAGCTCTGCAAGGTCACCTGAGCGGTGAGTTTCGATTGCGGCAGGGCGCGCGCCGGCACGATGGCGTCCACGATCTCCACATCGCGATCCGGCCGTTCGCGGCCGAATCCGATGGTGTGAATGGGAATGCGCTGGCGGCGGATGGCCGATATTGTCTGCAAATCCACGCCGCCGGAATTGTCCGAGCCGTCGCTCAGCATCACCACCGCGCCCAAAGGCAGGGAGGAGGATTCCGCCAGCACGCGTTCCAGGGTATCGCCCAGCCGCGAGGCCGGCTCGGTGGCCTGGAGCTGGGCGGGGTTTTGGATGCGGATGGGCTCTTTGCCGAACTTGTACAGGCGCACTTGAAACCGGTCCGAGAGCGCCTTGAGCAGGCCGCCTTCGAGCAGCGTCCTGGCGGCGGCTTCGCGGGTTCCCGAGACGTCGGCGATTCCCATACTGCGGGAATTATCCACAAGTATGGCCACGACGTTCTGTTGGGGTTTGAGCGTTGCCACGCTCAAGGCCGGATGCCAGAGCAGAAACAAAATCAGGGCCACCATGGCGGTTTCGAGCAGCCAGATGGCCACGGGGCGCGCCCCGGTGAGCATTCCGTGGTTGCGCCGCACGTGCCAGAACAGCAGTCCCGCGGCGGCGGCAATGCCCGCTGCCAGCAGCCACAACGGCCATGGCGTCAGGAAGACGAAATGGCCCTTTTCGAACAGGCTGACCGGGTACTTGAAGAAGAGTTCGAACATGGATTCCCGTTCAGGAGTTTGGTCCGATCATATTGTAGACGCGCATCCGCGGTCCCTGAGTTACAGACGGCCCCCCACAGAGGGAAGATTCATTTTCCGGGTGCATTCCACCAAGCCCTCGTCTGTGCAAAGCATAGCACGGCCCCAGAAGGCCCTCCATCGACCCGACCACTTTAGTTCCTGTAAACTGTTATGGTTACGACTTATTTCGAAAAACCGAATGGCGTTCTCCCGTAAGCGGCCGCTATGACTCCCTGGTTCGATCTGCTATCCGGCGCGCGCGTTTTCGATCTCGCCCAGCCGTACTTCACGGGCATGCCGCACCACCCCAGCCATCCGCCGTTCCTCTTCTCGCTGGTGAAACAGCACGGCGAGTACGTGGGGCCTCAGGGCAACAGCTCCGCCTCCGAAGCCTTTGCCTTGGGGGGGCACGTGGGGACGCACATCGACGCCTTGTGCCATTTCTCGAGCGGCGGCCGGCTCCACGGGGGTCAGGACGCCGCCGCGGTGCAGTCCTATGCCTCCGGACTGGGCCGGTTCTCGGTGGACACCATGCCGCCCATTCTGCGTCGCGGCGTGCTGCTCGATATGGCCGGACTGCACGGCGGCATACTGCCCGGAGATTTCGAAATCGCTCCGGAGCATCTCGAAGCCGCCGCGCGCGCCCAGGGAGTCGAAGTCCGCGCCGGCGATGTGGCCCTCCTGCGCACCGGCTGGGGCGCCTGGTGGGACGATCCGCCCCGCTTCATCCGCCAGGTGCGCGGTCCCGGGCCGGCCCTGGCCGGGGCACGCTGGCTCTCGGAGCGCGGCGTCTTCGCCGCCGGGTCGGATACCGTGGCGTTTGAAAAGGTCCCCGACGCGTCGATGCCCGTGCACGTCCACCTGCTGGTGGAAAAGGGCATTCACATCGTCGAATGCCTGAATTTGGAAGAACTGGCCCGCGCCGGCGTGCACGAGTTCCTGTTCATCGCCGCGCCCCTGAAAATCCGCGGCGCCACCGCTTCGCCTATCCGTCCCATCGCGGTGGCGTGAGGCGCCTTACTGATTGAGTTTCTTCATTAGCCAGGCCATGTTCCGGCCGAGCGTCTTCATGGTGGCGATGCCTTCTTCGTCCTTCTCCACGTCGCCGGGATCGCGGCCGATGCCGATGTTCCAGTAGGACGAGCCGGGCACCATCATCTCGCTTATGAAAAAGAAGTGGTTCAGGGTATCGAAGGCGTGTATCCCGCCGGCCCTGCGCACGGCCACCACGCCGGCCCCCGCCTTGCGGCGGAACATGCCGCCATTGGCGCGCCCTACCAGGGCGGCGCGGTCGATGAGCGCCTTCATTTCGGCGGAGACGTCGGTGACGTAGGTGGGCGAGCCCAGCAGGATGCCGTCGGCCTGGTCCATCTTCTCGATGAAGACGTTGCCCATATCGTCCTTTTGCGAACAGCGGCGGTCCTTGCGGGTGGAACATTTCCGGCAGGCCAGGCAGCCGTGAATTACGGCCCCGCTCATTTCCAACAGCTCGGTCTCGATGCCCTCTTTTTCCAGTTCGCCAAGAACGCAGCGAAGCAGAATGGCAGTGTTTCCGCCTCGCCGGGCGCTGCCGTTGATTGCGACGACTTTCATATTCGAGACTCCATTGTCGCAAAATGCGGGAAGCCCGATGCTTCCCATAAAAACAATCGATTGGACGCCGGGTCCGGCGCCGGCTACCCTGAAATGGAGTTTGGTCCTCGCGGACACGTCACTTCTCCCCGCCGAGAAATCCACACATTCAGGAGCCCTTACATGGCGCACGTTACGTTACTCGGGCTTTCAGCGGACCTCGACATCCAGCTCACGCGGGTCTTGAGGGCGGAAGCTCATAAAGTCATCAGCCGGCGCTTCGCCGGGGATCTGCGGCGCGGTCCGCGGCCGGGGGTGGTTTTCGTCAGCGGGGAAGGCCCCGGAATTCGGGAAGAGATGTCGGCCATACGGCACTACGAGCCGGACTTGCCGGTGGTCGCGGTCACCCGCATTCCGGAGCCCAAGCGATGGCTGGACGCGCTCGAAGCCGGCGCCGCGGACTATTGCGGCGCGCCTTTCGAACGCATACAGATCCGCTGGATCATGAATTCGGTGTTGGGTCTGGCGGCGCCGCAGGCGGCGTGATGGGCGAAGGGCGGGCGGCATTCCCATAGTCCGCGGTTTGGAACCGCTTGCCGCTCAGGAACTTGAACGCTGGCGCGAGCTGTGGCGCTATCACAGCGCTGGTCTGATTGTCCCGGCGCTCCGGGCCGGGCGTGCCCGGCCCCTGCAAGGTGGCGGCGCCGGGGGGGGCGGCGTGGCCGCCCAAAGGTCGCCTGATAGCCCGCATAGATATCTTCGATTGGCATTTCGCGGGTCAGTGAGGATAGGTTTAGAGTATGGGCGCCACACACAGTTTGGAGGCTGACGGATCGCATGTCGAGATCCTCCACCGGATCAGCGGCATCGTGAGCTCCAACCTCTCGGTGGACGAGATGCTGGGCGAAGTGATCGGGCTGGCGGCCCAGGCGACCTCCTGCGATGCCTGCCTGGCGTACCTGATCGACCGGCCGGCGGGCGAGCTGGTTCTGCGCGCCTCGCTGCTGCCGCACGCGGCCGATCTCGGTTCGCTGCGCATGAAGATCGGGGAGGGCGTGGCCGGCTGGGTAGTGGAGAACAATTCCGTGGTGGCGCTGGCTTCGAGCGCCGCCGAGGATCCCCGTTTCAAACGGTTCCAGGAGCTGGTCGAGGATACCTACGAAGCCTTTCTCTCGGCGCCGCTGGTGAACGCCGGAGAGGTCATCGGGGTGGTAAACGTCCACCATCGCGAGCCGCATGAGCACACCGCCGAGGAGATCGCCACGGTGGCCTTCATCGGCGAGCAGTTGGGCGTCGCGATTTCCAAATCCCTGCTCGAGGAACAAGCGGGGCGCCTGCTCGAAGAAACCCTCGGGATGAAGCGGGAGTTGGAGACGCGCAAGGTGGTGGAAAGGGCCAAGGGAATCCTCCAGCTCAAACACGGAATCTCCGAGGAAGAGTCCTACCTGCGGCTGCGCAACCAAAGCCGGCGGCTGCGGCGGCCCATGAAAGAGCTGGCGGAAGCCATCATTCTGGCGGAAGACATGAACCGGCTGGCTGGGGCCACGGGGTAGCATTCGCCCGCCAACCTCGATCTCAGCTTGGTTAAGATCGGAACACCTGCAACTCAACGTACCTTTCAGGCGCTACCCGCGCCCGGCGGACGCTGGAACCGGAGGTAGAATCAAAGCATGAGGGTGTGTCTGTGTATTCTGGCCGCCGCGCTTCTTTGTGCGGCCGCCGAACCGCAAACTCAAACGCTCGATGGGAAGCTGGTGATCGCCGAAGGCCAGCCGCCCCTGCTCGAAACCACCGCCCACAAACTGATTCACCTGGAGGGCGACGATACCACGCGCGCCGTCTTGACCGACGAGCGGTTGAACGGCTTCGCGGTCCAGACCAAGGGCCACTTTACCGCTTCGGACAGATTCCTCATCGATCCCAGCCATACCCGCTCCATGCTGGTGCGGCAGGAGGGCAAGCTCAAGATGATTACCTACTGGTGCGAGGTCTGCCACATCCGCGCCTTTACGCCGGGACCGTGCGTTTGCTGCTACCGCGAAACCACGCTCGACTTGCGCGACCCCAACCAAATCGAATGACGCCATCCGCGAACTATTCCGCCCGCCGGGAGACGGTGGACGGCGTGGAAGTGGTGCGCCTGTCCGACTCCGCAAGCCGCACGGAGGTTCGGATCGCCCCGGCCATCGGCAACATGGCGTACGAGATGTCGGTGGGCGGCCGCAACATCCTGTGGTTCCCCTACCAAAGCCCGGCGGATCTGAAGAACCTGTGCGGCGTGCCGTTGCTGGCGCCTTGGGCCAACCGCATCGACGGAGAGGCATACTGGGCCAACGGCAAGCGGTACACGTTGAACCCGGCGTTGGGCAACCTGCGCCGGGATGGCAACGGCCTGCCCATCCACGGCCTGCTGAACTTCTCGTCCGCCTGGACCTTGGATTCGGTGGAGGCCGGCGATTCTTCCGCCAGCGCCGCCAGCACGCTCGAGTTCTGGCGGCATCCCGAGATGATGGCGCAGTTCCCCTTCGCGCACTCGATTACCATGACGCACCGGCTGACCGATGGCACGCTCGAAGTGGAGACCGCCATCGCGAACCTATCGGCCGAGCCGATGCCGCTGGCCATCGGCTACCACCCGTATTTCGGCCTCCACGACGCGCCGCGCGACCAGTGGAAGGTGCGCATCGCGGCGGCGACGCGCCTGGAGTTGAACGAGCGGATGATTCCGACGGGTAAACGAATACCGGCGGGCTTCGACGGCCTGCACGTGCTGGCGGAGGCCCCGCTGGACGACGTGTTCACGGACCTCGTCAGCGAGGCGGACGGGACGGCCGTTTTCCGCGTGGAAGGCGGGCGCCAGTCCATCTCGGTCGCTTACGGAGCGAAGTACCCCATAGCCGTGGTCTTCGCGCCCCCCGGCCGCGATTTCATCTGCTTCGAGCCCATGACGGCGGCGACCAACGCGTTCAATCTGGCGCACGAGGACCTGTGCGAGATCGAGAGCATTCCGCCGGGCGGGCGGTGGCGGGAGAGCTTTTGGATTTCGACGGCGGGGTTCTAGGTCTTCGGCCGCGGGAGCGGAACGACGCACATTGACGTACCCTAAGAGAAGGAGCCGAAGCGATGGAAGTGCAGTTCAGACCCGATGTGCAGGCGAAGCTCGAGCAAATGGCGCGCGAGAGCGGACGCCCGAGCGGCGAGCTGGTTGAAGATGCGGTGATCGGTTACTTCGACGAGCTGGCGCGTACGCGGGAAATGCTCGACCGGCGCTTTGACGATCTGGAGCGCGGCCGAGTGAAGCTCATCGACGGCGAGGAAGCGTATCGGTGCTTGATGGAGAAGACCGAAGCGCAACGCCAGCGCCCCTCATGAGTGGATATGCGCTCCACCCGGAAGCGTTCACCGATCTCGACGACATCCGAGAACACATAGCCGCGGACAGCCCGGACGCAGCCGACCGGGTGATAACGGAGATCTTCGACGGGGTTCGCGCCCTGGTGGCGTTTCCCCAGCAAGGCTATCGACGCCCGAGTCTGAGTTCGCGCCCGCTGCGGTTCAAACTGGTGCGGGGATATGTGATTGCCTACGCGCCGGAGAAGAAGCCCTTGTGGGTTGTAGCCGTATTCCACGGGCGGCGCAGCCCCCGGGTGATGGCCGCGATTCTCCGAGGGAGAGAGTAGGCTCGTCGGCGAGAAGCGACACCAGGCTCGCCGCCTATTTGAACCCTTCCACCAGCATCAGGCTGGTTTCGCTCGAATCCACGCGCGGGTAGAGGACATACTTGCCGTCCGGCGAGACGGAGAATGCGCTAAGATCGGCGGCGGCCTGGAAAACCACGGAGCTTTTCTTCGTGCCGATATCGAAGAAGGAGATGGCCTGGGAGCGCGGTCCACGCATCCCCTCGACGTAGTACATGCCTTTGGGCGCCGCCTGCGACGCGATCCAGAACATCGCCTGGTCCGGCTGGGAAATCTCCTCCTCTTTTCCGCCATCGGCCGGGATTCGATACAGGCCGCGCCATTGGCGGTAGTACACGTATTTGCCGTCGGCGGATTCCACCGGCTGGCCCATCCCCGGATCTTCGGTAAGCTGGCGCGGCTGGCTGCCATCGGCGGCCGCCTTCCAGATGTGCCCCATGCGGGCCAGATAGTAGATGGACTTGCCGTCGTGCGACCAGGATCCGCCGGAGGCGTCCGATATCACGCGTCTGGGCTCGCCGCCGGAGGCTGGCACAGTGGCGATTTCCGAAGCGCCTCCTCGCAGTTCCATCAGGATCAGCCGGCCATCGGGCGACCAGCGCGGCCGGGCCGGCCGCCGTTGGCCCTTGAGGTGCGTGATTTGCACCCGGTTCCCGCCTTCGGCATCGCTCACCCAGACCTCGTCCGCGCCGGTCTGGTCCGAAATGTTCACGATCTTGCGGCCGTCCGCCGAATAGGAGGGCGCGGACTCGCGACCCAGGGAGCGGATCAGCGGGGCGCCCTCGGCCGTATCCTCGGCGCCGCCCATGGGCGCCCGCCACACCGCGGCTACCGAGGGGCTTTCCTCGTAAGCCAGCCTGCCGCCCCGCGGGGCGATGGCCGGAAACTGCGGGCTCTTGCCGGATACCAGCAAGTTACGCGGGCTGCCACCGTTGGCCGGCAACTGCCAGAGGCTCCAGTTTCCCCCGCGAAAACCGGAGTACACGATGTGGCTGCCGTCCAGCTTCCAGGCGATGCCGCGAATCGGACGGTCGTCGAAAGTGAGCCGCTCCGCCGTCCCGCCGGAGATGGGGCAAGTGTAGATGTCGGCGCCGTCCGCGCTGGTGTTGCGCACGAAGGCCACGGTTTTTCCATCGGGCGAAACCGCCGGATTCGAGTCTCCCAAAGTCCCCTCGGGCGGGTCGGTGAGGCGCCGCGGCGCGCCGCCTTCGGCCGGAACCAAGGCGATGGAGGGCAATCCTTTCTCCCCGGCCATCGCGATCAGCAGAGACTTGCCGTCTGGCGTCCAGGCCACGGCCGGCAGAGTGTGCTCCAGTTCTCCCACCGCGGCGAAGCCGGCAAGCTTCCGCGCGGGACCGCCTTCGGCGGGCATGGTCATGCATTCCGCGCGTTCTCCATCCAAGCGCAGGAACGCGATTTGGGAGCCATCGGGCGACCACCCGGGCCCCACATCGTTGCCGGCTTCGGCAGTGGCCTGGCGGGGCTGGCCGCCGGGCAAGGTCCGTATAAAGAGATGAAAGTTCTCTTCCTTGCCGCGCCGGGCGCTGTAGACCATGCGCTTTCCGTCCGGCGAAAACGAAGGCCACGCCTCGGAGCCGCCCGCGCCGGCCAGCTTGACGGTGTTGCCGGCGGCGCCCGAGCCGGTCAGGCGCCCCAACAGGCTTACGAGTGCGGCCACCACGCCCAGGGCCAGCACGAGCAGTACCGCCGGACGGCGGAAGAACGAAGAGCCGGATCGCATATTCTCCGTATTATCGCAGCGCTAACCGGGTGATACGCGCGGCAGCGGCCGGATGTTCCGCGTTGCGCCGCCGGCCGCGCTTCTGCGAAACTGGCCTTTGATGCGATTGAAGCTGCTGCTGCTGGCCATGGCGTGTGCGTCGCAAGGGTTGCCGCAGAGCAACAGCCTGCCGCGGCGGGAGACGCTGTCCTACAGCATCGAATGGCGGCTCATTACGGCCGGCAAGGCGCGCATGGAGTGGACCGGCGCGCAAGGGCCCCGGCCGGGCTGGCAAATCAACCTGCATCTGGAATCCATCGGCCTGGTTTCCAAGCTCTTCAAAGTCGAGGACGATTACTCGGCCAGCCTCAACCAGTCGCTGAATATTCTCTCGTCCCAGTTGATCACGCGCGAGGGCAGCCGCCAGCGGGACACGCGCATCACCTTCGACTACGAAGCCAGGAAAGCCAGCTACCTGGAGCGGGACCTGGTGAAGAACGCGCCCCTGGCGTCCCAGGAGATCGACCTGCCCTCCGCCACCCACGATGTGGTCGGCGGGCTCTACTACCTGCGGACCCTGACCCTGGAGCCGGGGCAGAGCCTGCAAGCCCCGGTCAGCGACGGCAAGAAGGCCGTGGTGGCCAAGATCGAAGCGCAGCAGCGCGAGGAGATCAAGGTCCCCGATGGAACCTACAAGACCATCCGCTACGAGATCTTCCTGTTCGACAACGTCCTCTACCGGCGTTCCGGCCACCTCTACGCCTGGCTCTCGGACGACGCCCGAAGACTGCCGGTGCAGATTCGCGCGCGCATGGCGTTCACGGTGGGAACGATCACTTTCCTTCTGGAGAAGCACGAATAAGCGGAGCTCCGCTATTAATCTCTTTCAGCTTCTGCTCGAACAGAGCGTACGGCATGGCTCCCAGCACCACTTCGCCGTCGACGCCGTCGGCGGTGCTCTTGCCCACCACGAAGGTGGGCGTGCCGGTGGCGCCGATCTTGATGCCCTCCATGACGTCGGTCTGGATGGCGTTCTTGTACTTCTCGCTCTCCACGCACGAGCGGAACGCGGCAATGTCCATCTTGAGGCCGGTGGCGTTCTCCACCAGGTTGGACATTTCCAGCTTGTCGGGATTGGCGTCCATGATGTCGTGCAATTGCCAGAATTTGCCCTGTTCGGCGGCGCAGCGCGCGGCCTCGGCGGCGCGCATGGCGTTGGCGTGGAAATCGAGAGGGAAGTCGCGGCTGTAAAAACGCAGCTTGCCCGTATCGATGAATTCCTTCTTCAACAGCCCGTACGTGGTCTCATGAAACTGCCGGCAGAAGGGGCACTGGTAATCGGTGAACTCCACCATGGTGAGCGGAGCCTTCTTATCGCCCAGCATCTGGAACCCCTCGAGATTGAGCTTGGCGCGCAGGGGCTGCTCGGCATCGGGTTGCCCGGACCCCTTGGCCTGCAGTTTCTCGAGCAATTGCCGTATCTGGCGCAGTTCGTTGAGGATCTCATCCGCCTGCTGGCGCGTGATGCCCTCGTCCTTGGGGGACTGGCCGGCCGCCATCTGCGCCGCCGCCGGCAGCGCCAGGGCAAGCGGAATGGCCATGTAACGGGTGTATCGGAACAGCTTCCTCATCTTCTTCTCGTCCCCTCCAGATTCGGGCCGGGCGTGCCCGGCCCTCCGTGGATCATAATCCGGTTTCCATGGGCATCGCCAGCGGCGCTTCGGTCAGGAAATCCAGATGCGACATCTCCTCCAGGGCCTCGCCGATGGATTGTTCCGTGGTGGGCTCCACGGTCATCACGAACGGCAGGTCCTCGGGATTCTGACCGGGTTCCTGGAGCACCGCGTCCAGGCTGATGTTCTTGGCGGCTAGAATGCCGGCCAGCCTGGCGATGATCCCCGGCCGGTCGTTCACCCGGAAGCGCATGTAGTAGGCGCTCCTCTTGAGGAGGATGGAAAGCGGCTTGTTTTCGCCCAGCCGTTCATGCGCGAACGGGGAAACGCGCTCCGGGCTGCCTCTGCGGATCTCGCGCGCCACGCGCATCAGGTCGCTCACCACCGCTACGCCGGTGGGCAGAGACCCCGCGCCGCGCCCGTAATAGAACGTGTCCTCTCCGTACTTCCCCTTCACCCAGACGGCATTGTACGAGCCCTGCACCCCGGCCAGGATGGTGGAGAGCGGAATCAGCGCCGGCCGCACCGAAAGGATGATCCCCTCCGGCGTTTGCCGCGCTCCGCACAGCAGCCGGATGGTGTGCTTCAACTGCCGGGCGTAGCGGAAGTCCACCGGCGAAATGTGGCGGATGCCCTCCATGTAAATATCCGACGGCGTAATCTTCTCGCCGAATGCCAGCGCCGCCAGCAGGGTCAGCTTGGAGCGCGCGTCGTGGCCGTCGATATCGGCGGTGGGGTCGGCCTCCGCGTACCCCAGGCTCTGCGCTTCGCGGAGCACGGTGGCCAGGTCCGCGCTGCGGCGCTCCATCTCGGTGAGGATGTAGTTGCAGGTTCCGTTTAGAATTCCGTACAAGGCGGTGACGCGGTCGCCCGAGATGCCTTCCCGCAGCACGGTGTGGATGGGGATGCCGCCGCACACGCTGGCCTCCATGGCCAGGTTGATGCCGGCGCGGATGGCGCGGTCCCAGATCTCCGGCCCGCGCACCGACATGAGGGCCTTGTTGGCGGTGACCACCGACTTGTGGTTATCGATGGCGGCCCCGATAATCTCGGCCGCCATGGTAGTGCCGCCCACTAACTCCGCTACGATGTGCACGTCGGGATGGCGCACCACCTCGCGCCAGTCGGTGGTCTTCAGGACGTTTGCCACCGCCGCCGGGAGCTTCTGGGTGTGGACCTCCAGGCTGCACAGCGCGGCCACCTTGAGCCGGAATCCGAGTTTCTGGGCGATCTGTTCGGCGTTTTCCGTCAGAATGGTCAGTGTGCCCGAGCCCACGGTGCCCAGGCCCACCAGTCCTACGTTGACTTCCTCCATATCCAGCCATGATATCAGGGCGGTGAAGCGGGGCCGCGAATTGCCATGGTTTCGGTTTGCTTCGCGCCGAGGATCGTATGTACACTGTAGGTGCGCATGAAATTCGATTGGGACGCGGCGAACGCGGCGCACATCGCACGGCACGGGATCACTCCCGAGGAGTGCGAGGAAGCCTATCGGAACGGGCCGATGGTTATCGAGCTCCAGGAACGGGACCGCGAGCGCCGCAGCCTATGTCTGGGGGAGACCAACACGGCCAGGATTCTGACGTTTGTGATCACCGAGCGCAAGGGTATGATCCGGTTCGTCACCGCGCATCCGATGCACACGAAACAGCGGGAGATCTATCGAGGAGAGGAATGATGCCAACCAGTACCAGGATTCCGAACTTCAAATCGGAAACGGAGGAAGCCCAGTGGTGGGACGCGCATCCGGAGGTAGTTACGGCGCTGTTCCTGAAGGCGAAGAAGGAAGGGAGGATCAAGCGGTTGCCCGTGGTCCGCGGGGTTACCAGATCCACGACGATCCGGCTGCCGATCGCCGATATTGAAACTGCGCAGCAAATTGCGGAGAGGAAAGGGTTGCCGTACCAGACCTATCTCAAGGGACTGCTCCATCAAGCTCTGGAACGCGAACGGAAGGCGGGATAGAGCGCGCTCTCCCACCTTTTCCCATCACGGGGCGGAGATCTCGCCCGGGTTGACAACCCCCGCAGTTCGGCTAATCTTAGAGTGTGACGACTATCGTCAAGAAGAAAGCGGAAGTCGTAGTGCCACGGAGCATCCGCCGGCAGGCCGGAATCAAGGCTGGGGATCAACTGGAATTCAAGGCGTCTTCACGTAGGATCACGATTACGGCGCGGCAGCCGGCCTACAGGCCGACGAAGGCCGAGGCCACCGCGATCCGCAAGGGCGAAGCCGAGATTGCGCGCGGCGAATTCGTCACCTTTCACGATCTTCTCAATGACTTGGACAATCCTCGTCGCAAAGGCGGCGCAGAAGCAGCTCGGAAGAGTTCCCGCCACGGATAGGGACAGGATTGCGGGCGCGATCCGGGCGATGGCCACGGATCCATTCCAGGGCGACATCATGAAGCTCGAAGGGGATAAGAACCGCTACCGGCGTCGCGTCGGCGCCTATCGAATATTCTTTCGGGTCGACCGGGCGAGCGGGACGGTGGGCATAAGCGCAATTGTCCGCCGCACTTCAACTACTTATTGACCGAGCACCGCCGCTCGACGAGCAGGGTCAACAGCGGCAAAACGGGTTCCGCAACCAAGACCTGTTAGTGCTTCCCTTCGCCAAAGGCCGGCGCCTTGGACCTCTTACGCGGGCATTTCATCGCCTTCGCGAGGCTTCTCTCCGCCGCGCCGCCGCATGATTTTGTCGAAAGCTTTGAAATCGGCCCGCGCCTTTCGATCCTCGAAGAAGCGCGCCGTCGCCAGAGCGGAGACTTTCTCCGCGACTGCTACGGCCACGAACTGATTCATGCTCGTGCCTTCCTCTTTGCTAAGCCGCTCGACCGCCTCTTTTAGCGATCGCGGCAGCCTCAACGGGTATGTGCTGGTGTCCGGCATCTTTTATCTCAGCCTCGCCATGACTTCTCTGGGGAGCAGCGCTTCTACCCCGAACCGTGAAGGCGCCGTCCCGAAATCCCGCATGTTGAAAGTGACCAAGGCATCCGCCCGGCCATTGATGGCGGTTTCCAGAACCATCTCATCGTTGGCATCACGGAGTTGTGGACGCCACAGGAAGTGTGGTTCGACGGGCGTCGCCATGGCAATGACAGCATCCAAGAAAACCTCCACCTGACGGTCCGTCAACCCCGCCGCCAGCCGATGCTCGGCCTTGGAGCAGACGGCTTCGTACTCCAGGGCCAAAGGGACGCTCAACAACAGGGTCGCTCTGCCTTGCCGCGCCGCTTGGAGAATGGCAGCCGAGGCGCCGCCCGGACTCCGCATCGCCGCCACCACGACGTCCGTATCCAGCACCACTCTCACATCGCCTATGATATCACATGGCCTGAGATATCACCGCGCGTCGGCAACAGAATTGCAGCCTGGCCCTCGATCATATGCTGGCCCCCGGAGATGGCCACGCACTACACTAATGATTAATGGGCATGAAACTGGCCGCTTTCCTGCTGGCGCCTTGGGCCCTGCTGGCGCAAGGGTCCTCCGGCTGCGACAACACTTCCGCCTACTCGCCCTGCGAGATGGTCTTCGATCTCTCGGGCCCGGACGCCGCCGCCCATCCCAATCCGTACCTGAGCGTGCAGTTGAGGATCGAATTCCGCTCGCCGCGCCAGCGCACTCTGGCCATGCCCGCCTTTTGGGACGGCGGCGGCCGCATGGTGGTTCGCTTCTCGCCCACCGAGGCCGGTAAGTGGGATTACCACGTCACCAGCAATATCGCGGCGTGGAACGACCGCGCGGGTTCCTTCACCGCCGCGGCTTCGGATGCGCCGGGCTTCATCCGGCCGGCTGAACTGCGCCACTGGGCTTACACCGAGCGAAACCTGCCGCATCTCTGGATGGGCGCCACGGAGCTGCGCTTCGCCTTCCTCGGCGATGCCGATTTCCGCGCCGTGGCGGATGCGCGCGCGGCTCAGAAGTTCAACCACTTGCGCGGCCTGGCCGTCGCCGAAGGTCTGGGTGGCGCCTATCAATCGGCCGATTCGCCGAGCCTGTACTGGTTCCAGCGGCTCGACCAGCGTGTCCGCTACCTCAACCAGAAGGGCCTGGCCGCCGACCTCATCCTGGCGTCCCGCCCGGCCGCGCTTGTCAAGCTGTTCCCCGGCCACGAACAGCGCCTGCGCTTCGCGCGCTACCTGGCCGCCCGCTATGCGGCGTTCAACGTCACCTGGCAGGGAGTTCAGGAGTTCGAATCCGATCCCAACGCCCGCTCGCTTTTGCAGGAGCTGGGCAACGCTCTGCGGGACGCGGACCCATATCAGCACCCGCGGTCGAGCGGCGCGCGCATCACTTCAGCGCCGTTCCTGGACGATCGCTGGATGGACTTCATCGGCTATGGCCCCGGCGCCGACAGCAGCGTGGGCGCCGTGGAACATCAGCTCTACGGCGTGCCCTTCGTGAACTTCGAGTTCGCCCGCGAGGATAGCGGGGCGGGAAAATCCGGCCCGCAAGACCTGGACGCCGCCGCTTTCCGCCACCGCCTCTGGAACGCTACCATGGACGGCCAGTACCCCACCTACGCCAACACCGGGGAGGGTTCTCAGTACCTGAATTCGCCCGGTGCGCGGGCCATGACCGTCTGGTTCGATTTCTTCTCCGGCGCGCGCCACTGGGAGATGGAGCCGTACTTCGACGTGGATGGCGGCCGCGCCCTGGCGCTCGAAGACACCGATTACATGGTCTACGTCGAGAACCCCGCACCCGTCGAACTGACCGTCCTGAAGCACTCCTATGAGGTGACCTGGATGAATCCCGCCGATGGCAGCGTGGTCAAGCAGAAGAAGCAGTTCAACGGCGACCATTTCACCGGCCAGGCGCCCGACGGCTCGCATGACTGGGTGCTGCGCCTGGTGCGCCCGGGCCAGATCGAGAGCATGGCTCGCTCCTACCGGTTCGAATCGCGCAGCAACGAAGAAGACTCGCCGGCGCTGCCCATTCAGGTTCAGGAGATCGAATCCACCCCCGCCAAGGTACCCTTCGCCATGGAGCAGCCGGCGGGCGATATTTCGGTCTCCAAGCCGGCCGCTTATTCGGCCACCGTCACGCGCCAGGCGCGCGCCACCCGCACGATGCTGTGGCTGTGGACGGGCGAGGTCACCGAGGAGGGGCAAGGATACCGCGTGCTCGCCACCGCCCAGAAGGGAGAGCTCCAGCCTCCGCCGGGCATGGCCTCCAGCCTGCCTGCCACCATGCTGCTGCGCCTCTACGGAATGAACGCCTACGGCAAGGTCTACCTGGTGAACAGGGGATGCCGGCTCATCCCGTGACCCCACTTCTGCTGGCGGTGGACGCCACCCACGAATTCGGCAGCCTGGCGCTGGCGCGTGGCGAGACGATTCTCGAAGAAGTCCTGCTGCACTCGCCCTCCGGATTCGGCCACATCCTGTTCGAGCGCATCTCCAACCTCCTGGCGAACCACGGTTTGAAGCCCGGATCCATCGATTGCTTCGCGGCGGCTTCGGGACCGGGCTCGTTCACCGGCGTCCGCGTGGGGTTGGCGTGCGTCAAGGGGCTCGCCGAGGCGCTGGGCAAACCCGCGCTGGCGGTCTCCAACCTGCGCGCCCTGGCCTGGTTCGGCTCGGCCCCTCTCCGCGCAACGGTGCTCGATGCCCGCCGCGGCGAAATCTACGGCGCGGTGTACAATGCCGCGGGCGCGCTGGCGCAGCCTGAGGCAGTGGCCAAATTCCCGGTGTGGCTGGAGAGTCTGCCCGAGGGCGCCATGGAATTCGTTTCCACCGATTTCGCGCCCTTCCGCGCCGCCCTGGCCGCCACGCGTTTTGAGGCGGCCAACATCGTGACAGCCCCACGCGCGTTGGCCGGGGCCATCGCCCGCATTGCTCTCCCGGCCTGGCGAAACGGCGAGCCCGCCGACCCGGCCGCGCTCGATGCCAACTACGTACGGCGCTCGGACGCGGAGTTGTTCTGGAAAGAGTAGCGAGAAGGGTTCCCGGTAACCCCGTTTACCAGTCCCGTGGGCGATTCGGGGTAGCATGAAAGCGATGAAGATCGTGTACACGACGGTCGCTAACATCGCGCTTCTTTTGGCACCTTGGGCGGTGTTCGGCCAGAGTGCGCCGAACGAGCCTATTAAGACTGCCCTGTGCGATCTCACCAAGGATCCGAGCCGATTCGACGGGAGGATAGTCGAGTTTAGATCTGAGTACGTCTCCGACCTCGGGGGAGCC
The DNA here is from genome assembly GCA_963767595.1 of Terriglobia bacterium. Taxonomy (GTDB): domain Bacteria; phylum Acidobacteriota; class Terriglobia; order Bryobacterales; family Bryobacteraceae; genus BOG-224. The sequence continues at coordinate 117,670 of CAVYEK010000018.1, read as the reverse complement.
CGATTCGTTGACGAGGTTTGCCGGGCCAAAGTCGAGCTAGGCGTTTCCCACGTCTTTGATGAGTTGAAGCCGGGCGTTGGACAGTACGCATACACGGAAACTGCAGACCAACAGTCGGATGAGTTTCAGCACTTCGAGCGACTGCCGTGGAAAACGATTCAAGCGCCAGTAACAGTGCGCCTGCTTCAGGACGAAAGCTACCGTGAGTTCCGAAAGTACGCAGACGCAAGGTTTCGATGGAAGGATGGGGGCTTGTGTCGCAGTTGCCCACTGTACCGAACTACAGTCACCGCCACTGGGCGCTTTGACTGGTTTAGGAAGGACTGGGTAGCGGTCAGAACTGACTCGGCAGCTACGCCCTACATTTGGGCGGGTGGCCCGCTCATGCGCTTCACCCTGCAATCAGTTTCCCGTGTGGCGGCAATCCGTATTGACCCCACCGCATATTCCAAGTCCAAACGGCGGAACGTCAGCAACGAGGAAGCGAACGATCTGGTCTGCGCCCTGACGGGCGGGTGTTCGGACGGCGGTTCGGTGTTGCTCCCGTTGATCCAAGCGGCTGATGATGGTTTTTACCATTTTGACGTTTGGAGCAGTACTTCCCATGTTGGTTTCTTTGACGTGGACGCTCGAACAGGCGACCTGTGGAACGGCGTCATCTGCATGCGCTTTGAAACACCATCTCTCGTCCAACTCCAGCGTGTGATCCGAAAACGCATCGGCATGACCGACAATGAGTACAGGACGACGACGGCGACGGGACCGATCTGTGGCCCCGGCAAGAAGGCCGAAGTTTTCCGTGGGCAATAGGGCCGTCTCTTTCTGCCAGACTGCCGCAGATCACTCGTCGGGAATGGTACGTGGCGCCATCGGAAAACGCCCTAAACCAACTTACGCCTTGCTGGTCGGCGTTCGGCGAGTGCTGGGGATAGCGCGCCGGAGCCATTCCCAGGCCTGCCCTAACGCAAGTGCTACAATGCTTACAATACTTACAAACGGAAACTTCCATGCGAGCGTCCAAATCGACGGTCATCAGTATGCGCTTGCCGGCGGAGAGCGGGAAACGGATCAAACGCATGGCCAACCGCCATGGCTGGACGGCCAGCGACGCCAGCGCGCGCCTGGTCGAGGAGGGGCTCCGCCGAGCGGAGTTCGCCTTCATCGACTTCCGGGACTCTCCGGCGGGGCGGCAGGCCTGTATCCAAGGAAGCTCGCTCGCCGTGTGGGAGGTTATTCTTCTGCTTCGCAGTTACAAGTCCGATGCCGCCGCGGTAGCTCGGCATTTGCGATGGCCGCAGGTCAAGGTCCAGGCGGCCGCCAACTACGCGGAAGCGTTTCCGCGGGAGATCGATACGGCGCTCGAAGAAAACGAAGCGATGGATTTCCCGGCCTTGCGGAGCCTGCTGCCCCAAGCCGCCGAATTTGCAGGCGTCAAACGGGCGAGAACCTGACGTGCTCCGGCTGCTGCTCGACGAGCACATCTCGCCGGACGTGGCGCTGGGCCTGCGCCGCCGCAACCGTGCGATCCTTGTTCGTTCGATGGCCGAGTGGGAGGACGGGAGTTACCTCGGACAGGCGGACGCTGCCTGCCTGCATGCGGCCGCCGCCCAACAACTAACGCTGGTCACCTATGACCGCGGGACCATTCCTCCGTTGCTCAAGGCATGGGCGGAGGAAGAACGCCATCACGCCGGCCTTATCTTCGTCGACGAAATGACCATCTCCCCGGCGGACATTGGAGGGTTGATTGGGGCGCTGGCACTGCTGGCGAAGGAAACCCGGCGATGGGACTGGACCGACAGAATCTGCTTCCTGCGGCGCTGAAGGACGAGGCCAGGCCGGGCCGCCAGCAGTCACGGGGTGGAAGAAGATTCGGGGGAGTTTCGCGGACGGGGTCGAAAAAGCACCTGAGACCCGCAGTTCGATGCTAAGCTCGTCGTGAGATGTTACGAGCTGCAAGATTTGCAGGCTGTAGGAGATAATCGTGAAACTAGGAACTCTGTTTGGCTCTACTTTAGTGTTCGCTTTGACCCTCACCGCCGCTTCTTCGGACATCCCCCACTTGCGGAAGCAGGGCACGGCCACCCAACTGATCGTGGACGGCCAGCCGTTCCTGGCGCTGGCGGGGGAACTGAGCAACAGCAGCCCCTCGAACGTCGAGTACACCAAGCCGATTTGGCCGATGCTCGCGGCGGCGAAACTCAACACGGTCCTGGCGGGCGTCTATTGGTCCCAGATCGAACCACGGGAAGGGAAATTCGATTTCAGCATACCGGACGGCCTGATCCGGGAAGCCAGGAGCCACAACCTGCGTCTCGTGTTTCTGTGGTTCGCCAGTTGGAAGAACGGTCTGTCCGGCTACCCGCCCGACTGGGTGAAAAGCGACTTCCAGCGTTTCCCGCGCGCCCAGATAGTTGGGGGCACGTGGCCCGTGTTCTCATTCGGGCAGCCGCGCGCCCCGGTCACGGGGAGCAGGAGCATCGAACTGCTCAGCCCCTTCGGCGATGCCACGCGGGACGCCGATGCCAGCGCCTTTGCGGCCCTGATGCGGCACGTCAAGGAAGTGGATGGCCAGCAGCACACGGTCATCGCCATCCAGGTGGAGAACGAGGTCGGAATGCAGGGGGATACGCGGGACCGGTCGCCCGCGGCCAACAAGGCTTTCGACGGACCGGTTCCCAGAGAGCTGATGGACTACCTGCAGCGGCACAAGGACACTCTGATTCCGGAGCTTGGCAAGGTGTGGGAGGCGGCCGGTTTCAAGACGTCCGGAACATGGGAAGAGGTGTTCGGCAAGGGCAGGCCGGCGGATGAGATCTTCATGGCCTGGTATTTTGCGCGCTATGTCGGCCGGGTGGTGGACGCGGGCAAAGCCGAATACCCGATACCGATGTTCACCAACTGCCCGCAGTCCGGATTCGGCAGATCGCCCAGGGGCGGACAGAGCGGTGGCCCCATGCCCGACGCGATGGACGTCTGGAGAGCCGGGGGACCGCGAATCGATTTCTTTGGGCCCGATACCTACGGCTTCGATTTTCTGACGGCGACGGCGCGGTACACCCAATCCGGCAACCCGCTCTTCGTACCCGAGACGTCCACTGGACTGGAAGGAGCGGCCAGAGCGCTCTACGCCTTCGGACGCCATGACGCTATCGGCTTTTCGCCTTTCGGCGTGGACGGGTCTTTTTGGCCAAACAGGGTTCCCGACAGCGATTTTCAGATTGGCTACGACATCCTCACGCAATTGACGCCCCTGATTTTGGAGCACCAGGGCAAGGGCACAATGTCCGCCGTCCTGTTCCAGCCGAAGGATCCGCCGAAGCAGATTCAGTTGGGGAACTACACGCTGACGGCCGCGTTTCTGGGCAGCCCGGTAGGAACGCGTGCGGGGTCGACGGAAACCCCGACGGCGGCGGGAGCGCTTTTCATTGCGACGGGGCCCGACGAGTACATCGTGGCCGGCTTCGGCGTGACCGTGGCTTTTACTCCCAATACGCCGGGGCCCCCGTTCGCCGGACTGGCCAGGGTGGAGGAAGGCGCCTTCGTGAACGGCCGCTGGGTTCCCGGGCGCTGGCTGGCCGGCGACGAAGCCGCGCAGGGGGATTGCGTGGCGCTGCTGTGGCCGCCGAAGGGCGCGCCGCTCATACCCCAACTACGCCCTAGCGCGGAGCGCATTCAGCGGGTGACGCTCTACCGCTACCAATGAGCGCACGCCGGCGGAGTCCAGAGGCGCTTGGCCGGTTCGGAAAACCGCGGTTTACTTTCTTCGAGGCCCGCCGGCGGATCGCGCCCTTCGCGTAACCGACGCCGGGCATTCCGGTTAAGTCTCCAACACGGCGCCTGGATGGGAAAACGCCGGAGCCCGAGTTGCCCGTTTGGAAAGTGTTGCCTCCCGCGGCGAGCGGCGGAATAATGAGGCATGAGGCCGATCGGGTTCTTCCTGCTGGTTCCATACATCGCCCTTCTCGCGGCTCAAACTAAGCCGACCTTCCCCTTCTCGACTCCCGCAACGCGGGTTACCAGGGCTGTGACGGTTCAGGATGCGAATGGCCAGCCCGTCGGGGGTCTGTCCGCGGCGAATTTCACGGTGACTCAGGACGGCCGTGTACAGAAAGTAGTCCAATGCGGGTTCGAGGATCTTGCGCTCCCTGCGCCGGGCCGACTCGCGGCGGAGCCCGCCAATGGGATAGTTTCCGAAGCACCCGGACACCCCAGGTATAGCGGGCGGCGGCTCCTGGTTTTCTACTTCGATCTGCCCGCCATGGCAGCGGAAGACCGGGAGGGCGCCCAAGCCGCCGCTCTCGAGTTCGTGGGCTCTGCGATGGCTCCTCAGGATGCAGTCGCGGTCCTGGCGCGAAGCACGGGCGGATTGCGCACCCTCTCCGACTTCACCGACGACCGCGCCTCATTGAGCGCCGCCATCCGGGAAGCGTTCAAAGGGCCGGACCCGCGTGCGCCCCATTCCGCGGGCGAGGCATTGACGGACTTAACCCCGGAGCAACTGCAGTTCCTCGGGCTGCAACAAGCCGTCAAGTTGTTCGCCGGGATTTATGAGCGGAAGGCGTTTCTCTATTTCGCCAGCCATATAGCGCATGAGGACCCCGCCAATCGAGCGCTGGCCGTTGCCATAGCGAATGCCGCGAACCGAGAAGTCCTTTCGCTGTACCCCATCGAAACGGCGAGCGGTGGGCGCGACGCCGCGCCCCACTCCGGAACATTCGCCAAGCTGGCGAACGAGACGGCGGGAGTCGCCCACTTGGACGGCGGCGGCCTGACCGTCGCGATCGCGCGGGTGGAACACGCCAACTCCAGCTACTATCGAATTCAGTATTACATCGGCGAGCCGGAAGAAGCCGGCAGGGATTTCCATACCATCCAGATCTCTCTCAAAGGGGCTTCGGGCGCGCTGACCTATCAAGGCGGCTACTACCGTTACCGGAACTGGCGGGGCCAGAATGCGGAGGAGCAGTTACGTGAGGCATTGCTCTCCGGCGACCCTCCCACCGAACTTCCGCTTTCCATCGAAATCGGTCAGACTGGGCCGACGGAAGATAAATACGGCGTCACGGTGAAGGTCACGATACCGGCGTCGGAGGTCTTCGCCGCCAGCCATGGACCCGAGCCGCCCACCTTCGATTTCGCCGCGGAAGTGAAGGACGGTGACTCGGCGGTTCAGGCCCTCCGCGAATCCGTGACGATTCAGCCGCCCGTAACCAATCAGCCGACGACGGGACCCAGGTATGCGCCCCTGAGATATCAGCATCTCTTCGAACTGCCGCCGGGAACCTACGCGCTGCGTTTGGTCGCACGCAGCGCTGCTTATTATGGAGTGATGGGTACGTATACGACAAGTATCTCAGTCCCCGGCCGCTCGTCGGGAGAAGGCAACTGAGGCGGTTGAGCGTCCGCCGTCTTGTCCGCTCAGTGGCGGATAATAAGTGCGCTCCGGATGTTTCAGGCCGTCGTGTCGCGTCACGTCGAAGAGGAGACGGCCTTTATCGACTTCCGGGACTCGCCGGCCGCCGCCAGCAGTCACGGGCTGGAAGCGGGGCCGCGGCGCGACGCCCTCGCCCCCTCGACATACGGGGTTCCCACGATTGCGCGGCGCCGCGAAAGGGCGCATACTGTGGCCGAGGATATACCAGTGAGACTCTTTGCCGTTAGCGCGCTGGGACTCTTATCCCTTGGTTCTGCCGTGGCGCAGCAGGACCAGCTACCCAAATTCGCGTCCGGAATCGACCTGGTGACAGTTGCGGTGGTGGTGCACGACGCGCAAGGGCTTCCTTCAGGGAACTTGCGCGCGGAAGACTTCGCCATCTTCGACAAGGGTAAGCCGCAGAAGATCACGGTTTTCAACGTGGAACATATGCCGGCGCCCCAGGCGGCGGCCGCCGGCAAGACCGGCCAGGGAACCACGGCGCCGGCGGAGGCGGATCACGCGGCGACGGAGCGTTACGTGGCTTACGTCTTCGACGATCTGCGGCTCAGCGGCGATACCTTCATCCGTCTGCGCGAGGCGGCGCGAAAGCACATGGCCGCGCTGCGGCCCGGAGACCACGCAGCCATCTTTACCACATCGAACACCGTGCAGCGGAACTTCACCACCGACGTCAACGAGCTGCAGCAAACGCTGGGGAAACTGTCGCCGGGACGGGCGGATGCGGGGCGCTGTCCGGATCTCAGCTTCTACGAGGCGGACCTGATTCTCAATCGGCATGACACCGATGCCGTCATGGCCGCCCTTTACGAGACGCAGGCATGTACCGGCGAGACGCCGAGCTTTACCGGCAGCTCTCCGCCCAACATCATGTACGCCACGGACACCGTGTCGGCGACCGTCCAACGGGCGGCCAGGCTGGTTCTCGCGTCGGGTAACAACTCGACCCGGGTCGATTTCGACATGCTCTCGAGCGTGGTCGGGCTGCTCTCGGGCGCGCCCGGCCAGCGCATCCTGGCGCTGGCTTCCCCCGGATTTCTCACGCCCGAGGAGAACCTGGAGAAGGACGCCCTGATGGACCGTGCGTTGCGGAGCCAGGTGGTGCTCAGCTCGCTCGATGCGCGCGGCCTGTACACGGAGTCCGTATTGGCGATAACCAAGCACTACGCGGGTGTTCGGGGCGGCCCGTTGGAGAACTTCCCCTATTCGAAGGTGAAGGGCGACCTGGCGAAGCAGGCGGCCAGGGCCGAGGGCAACGTACTGGCGGAGCTGGCGTATGGAACCGGTGGGACCTTCTTCGAGAACAACAACGATCTGGCGGAGGGCTTCCGGCAGGTGGCCGGCGCGCCGGAGTATCTGTACCTGATCGGCTTCGCGCCCGAGAAGCTGAAGCTGGATGGAAACTACCACCCGCTGAGGGTGGAGTTGAGAAACCAGCCGGGATTCAAAGTGGAGTCGGCGCGAAAAGGTTACTATGCGGGGCAGCTCCGTTAGCAGTCCGCGTTGCGCGGCGCATTTCGGGAATTCGGCTAAAACGGAGCCGATTGGGCATATAATTTGCCCTGACGGAGACCGCAACCTGGAACTCCGAGCTGCATGGCGCGTGTTGCCTGGCAGCCGCCGTCGCGCGTCCGCCATGATTCTCGCCCTGGCCGCCTTGGCTTGGCCATGCCCCGCCCAGCCATTGGCGGCGGAAACGGTTTTGCTGGCGCACGTGAAGACGCGCCTCCGCGAGGCCCTGGCCCATCTGCCGAACTACACCTGCCTGGAGACCATGGAACGCTCCTCCAAGCCTCCGGGAAAGGGGCCATTGAAGCGGCTGGACACCGTCCGGCTGGAAGTCCTCTACAGCGGCGGCGCCGAGCTCTACGCCTCGCCGGGAGACCGGGGGTTCCGGGAATCCGACCCAACGGCGTTCACCAGCAGCGGCCTGATGTCGACCGGCGTGTTCGCCATGCACTTGAAGGCGGTTTTCCTCGGCGGCAATGCGGTCTTCACCTGGCGCGGCGAGGAGGAACTGGAGGGACGCCGGGCGGCCCGGTTCGATTTCGTATTGGAGCCGCCGTTCAGCGGATTGGTCCTTCGAGTCGGCGGCGCGAGCGGAACCGCGGGCATGAAGGGGTCGGCCTGGGTGGATCCGGAGTCGCTGGAGGTGCTTCGCCTGGAGGACCACGCCTACGAGATTCCGCCGTATCTGTCCGTCGAGGACGCGAGCACAACGGTGGACTACGCGCGGACGCGGGTGGGCAACGAAGACGTGATGTTGCCGCAGGAGGGCGTCATTCGCCTGCTCGGAACGTCCGGCAGCGAGGACAGGAACACATTCGCGTTCACCCACTGCCGGGCGTTTGAGACCCACAGTTCGCTCAACTTCGAAGCGGTTACTTCGGCGGCGGAAACTCCGGCCGCGGCGGCTGGCGCCGCGGAGTTGGCGAAGCTCCTTCCGGCCGGGCTCGAAATCCCCGTCGTCCTGGCCGCGCCCGTCACCGAAAAAACGGCGGTGGGCGACCTGATCGAAGGGAAGGTCGCATCGGACATCGCGCAGAGTGGCCGAATGCTGATTCCGGCCGGCGCCGTGGTGCGCGGCAGAGTCCGGCGCCTGGAACGGTACGCCGACACAGGCCGCTTCGCCGTGGGGTTGGAACTGACTGAGGTCGAAGCCGGCGGCGAGCGGTTCCAGTTTTACGCGGATCTCATAAGGGTGGACCCGATACCCGGATTCGAGTGGGCCGTTACCAACTCGAACACCAAGACGGAGGCCAAAAACGCGCCCCCCAGCGTGGGCGGCACCGGCCTGCGGACGCCCTGGCAAGCCCGCAGCACGGAGATGGAGAAGCTGACGCTCCCCGATTTGCCGGGCGTCGGGTCGTTCTTCATGCGTGGCGACCGGTTTGTGCTGCCCGCGGGCTTCAAGATGGTGTGGAAGACGCGCTCGCCGGCCAAGATGATCGCTTACTTCAAATCGCCGAAATGCGCCGCCTCGGGCACGCTTGGCGTATCGAGCAACTGGATGGTGGTCGAAGGTCCCAGGTTCACCGGGTTCCCCCACGCGCGCAAGGCCCACACGATCTTCTTGTCCGGCGTGAGTTCCAGCGCCTGAACCGGCGCCGTGGCGGGATCCACCGCCCCGTTCCACTGGTTGAACCAGGTATTGACGAGGGTGTTCCCGTTGGGCAGCCGTTTGGCGATTTGCATCGAGTTGAACAGGTAATCCGGCACGTCCGCGGGCGAAAATTCCCAGACGGCGGCCCCGGCGGGATTCACTTCGCGAACCATTCCCGATCCGGAGATGAGCGTGTTGCCGTTCTTCAAGCGCTCGGCCGACCATACCGCGATTCCCGGCGTGTTCGACCACACTTCCTTGCCGTTCGAGTCGTATTCCACCACCTTGCCCAGGTCCATGTGCGCCAACAGCAGCGTGCCGGCCTCGGTGAGCCGCCCGTGACGAAAATGGCCGTGCACGCTTTTCGGATTCTTGACCGGAACGGTGAACTCGCGCTCGGTCTTGCCGGTGACGATGTTCACCACCACAACCTTGGCGGGATCGCTGTTTTGCACGTAGAGCACGCGATCCTTGCCGATGGGCTGCGCGGTATGAATCTCGGCGCCCTGCGGGGCGTCGTAATTCCACAGCGTTTTCTTGTCGCGGTCGATCAGCTTTACGCCGTATTGGTGCGCGAAGAGCACGCTGCCGTTGGAGAGCAGCACGGCATCGCTGATTTCGCCCTTCCCGTCGGGATCGTGATACTCCCAGACCACCTTTCCGCTGCGCACGATGTACATATCCTCGGTCTTGGCCTCTCCGGCGTAGAAGAAATCGTGCTGCGCCAGACCCTTGCCCGGCAGGACGCTGGGAGCGCCGGGTTTGCCCGCGGGCGCCGGGCTGGCCTGCTGCCCCGGCGCGGGCGTGACGGCGCACACCGCGCCGGCGGCCAGGATCAGGGTAACGAATCGTAGCTTCCGTCTGTCGTTCATTGGATGGAGTCCTTAACTCTTATTTGTCCGGGAACTGCAAGGTAATACGTTATCAGTATTCGCCGGGCGGAAGTTCCTCGATCGCAAGGCGGGACGGACGCCCTCGTCCGCCATTCCGTCCGACGATCCGCCGGGCCAAAACGTCCGAAAGTACACAAACGGCCGGAAACGGCGCGCCATTTCCGTTGCCGATACTCGTTATAACGAATAACATCGGGACGTGGGCTCCAAACTGGCCGCCGAGATTCGACAAAACAAGCGCTTCGCCCTTCTCGAGGAAGAGGCGCTGCTCAACCTGCTGCGGACCCACGAGTTCATCCAGCAGCGGCAAACGGAGTTCTTCAAGGGGTATCGGCTGACTTCCACGCAGTACAACATTTTGCGCATTCTGCGCGGAGCGGGCGGCGACGGCGTCAGTTGCTCGGAGGCCGCGGAGCGGATGGTTACGGCCGATCCGGACATCACCCGGCTGCTGGACCGCCTGGAAGCGCGGGAGCTCATCGTGCGGGAGCGGCGCCGCGAGGACCGGCGGGTGGTGGTCAGCCGGATCACCGGGCGGGGCCTCGAGTTGCTGCAAACCATCGACAAGCCGCTGGCCGAGTTCCTCAAACGGCGGATGGGCCGCATCGGGAAGAAGGATCTCGAACGGCTGATTGCGATTCTGGAATCTCTTCGCGGGGATTAGGCATCTCTTTTCGTAAAGGAGTTATACGTTATAACGACTAATGTTGAAACGGCTATTCAGCCGGCGGCCCTGTCCGGGGCCGCCGGCCAGCGAAAACACGCGATAAGGAGCGGTCCATTCATGTCCCAGACGATCTATCAAATCGATTCCGCGCATTCCTCGGCGCAGTTCACCGTCCGCCACATGATGATTTCCAATGTGCGCGGCGAGTTCACCCGGCTTTCGGGCGCCATAACCTACGATCCGGCCGACCCGGCCAACTCGAGCATCGACGCCACCATCGACGCCGCCTCCATCAACACCCGCGAAGCCCAGCGCGACGCCCATTTGAAGAGCGCCGATTTCTTCGACGTGGAGCGGTTCCCCACCCTGACATTCCGCAGCACGGAGGTTGGGATTCGGGACGGAGAGGGGAACGTGAAGGGCGATCTGACCCTGCACGGGGTGACCCGAGAGGTGGTTCTGCGCGTGGAAGGTCCCACTCCGGAGTCGAAGGACCCGTGGGGCAACATGCGCATCGGGGCCACCGCCACGGCCAAGATCAACCGCAAGGATTTCGGCCTGCACTGGAACGCGGCTCTGGAGGCCGGCGGCGTGCTGGTGGGCGAAGAGGTCAAAATCACGATCGACCTGGAAGCGATTCGCCAGGGCTGACCGGCCTTCCCTATTTCGCTCAGCGTGCGGCGCCGAGCAAGGGCTAAACAAGGTACGCCGGCATGGCGGCGCGGCCGGGCACATCCCTGTCTACAATGAAGCATGGTCCGCCGACGGGTTCTCACGGCTATCCCGCTGCTCCTTTTGGCCGGTTGCGCGCGTCCGCCGGCTAAGCCTCGCACACTGGCGGTGGCGGCGGCCGCCGACCTGAGCTTCGCCATGGGGGAGATCTCCGCCGCGTTCGGACGCGCGCATCCGGGCGCCGGCGTCCGGGCCACGTTCGGATCCTCGGGGAATTTCTACGCGCAAATCCGCAACGGGGCGCCGTTCGATGTCTTCCTCTCGGCCGACAGGAATTATCCACGCCGGCTGTCCGAGGAGCGCATCGGAGTGGCCGACTCGCTGTTTTCCTATGCCATCGGACGCATCGTAGTGTGGGTTCCGGCGGCGTCCCGGCTCGATCCGGCCACCGTTCTGCACGATCGCTCGGTGCGGCGTCTGGCCATCGCCAACCCCGAACACGCTCCCTACGGCGCGGCCACGCAGGCCGCCATGCGCTCGCTGGGCGTGTATGACGCGCTGGCCGGGAAACTGGCGCTGGGCGAGAACATCGCGCAGACTTTCAGCTTCGTCGAGAGCGGGGCCGCGGACGCCGGCATCGTGGCGCTGTCGCTGGCCGTGGCGCCTTCCGCGCGGGGCAAAGGCCGCTACTGGGAGATTCCGCCCGATGCCTATCCGCCCATCGAACAGGGCGGCATCCTGCTGAAGGATACGCCGGATGCGCGCGATTTCCGGGCGTTTTTGACGGGCCCCCAGGGGCGCGGCATTTTGCGGCGCTTCGGGTTCTCCGCGCCGGAGGGGCGCTGATGGATTGGCAGGCCATCTGGCTGAGCGTGAAGCTGGCCTCCGCCACCACCGCGATTCTGCTGGCGGTGGGCGCGCCGCTGGCCTACTGGCTGGCGTTTTCGCGGCGCCGCTGGAAGTTCCTTGTCGAAAGCGTGGTGGCGCTGCCGCTGGTATTGCCGCCCACCGTGCTCGGGTTTTACGTGTTGCTGGCCATCGGCCCGCGCAGCCCGGTGGGCGCGCTCTATGGCAAGCTGACCGGCGGCATGTTGCCCTTCTCGTTTCAGGGCCTGCTGCTGGCTTCGGTGCTCTACAGCCTGCCGTTCACGGTGCAGCCGATCGCCGCCGCATTCGCTTCGGTGGATCGCAAACTTCTGGAAGCATCCTGGTGCCTGGGCGTCTCGCGGGCTGCCACGTTCCGCCGCATCGTGGTTCCGCTCGCCCGGCCGGGCATCGCCACGGGGGCCGTGCTGAGCTTCGCGCACACCTTGGGCGAGTTCGGCGTGGTGCTCATGGTGGGCGGCAACATCGCGGGCGTCACGCGCACGGTTTCCATCTCCATCTACGACCGCGTTGAGGCGCTCGATTACGCCGCCGCGGCGCAAACCTCGGTGTTTCTGCTGGCCGTCTCATTTACCGCCCTGGCGCTGACGTACTCTTTCCAGCGGCGGTTCTGGTCGCTATGGTCGATGAGCTGATGTGCCGCTGCCGGAAGCGGCTGCCTTCCGGTTTCGAAGTGGACGCCGAGCTGCGCGCGCCGCTCGACGAATCGCCGGTCACCGTGCTCTACGGGCCTTCGGGCGCGGGCAAGACCACCCTACTGCGCCTGCTGGCGGGGCTCGAGGAACCCGATTCCGGCGAGATCTTTTTTCGCGGGCGCGTCTGGTTCGATTCCGCGCGCGGCGTGCACCGGACGCCACAGGAGCGCCGCGCCGGCTTCCTTTTCCAGGACTACGCCCTGTTCCCGCATCTCACCGTGGAAAGGAACGTGGAGTACGCCGCGCCCGAGGGGGCCGGCGCGAAATTCCTGGAAGCCTTGGGCATCGCGGACCTGGCCCGCCGCTACCCGCGCCACATTTCCAGCGGCCAGCAGCAGCGCGTGGCCCTGGCCCGCGCGTTGGCGGCGCAGCCGGCGCTGCTGCTGCTCGATGAGCCGCTCTCGGCGCTCGATGCCGCCACCCGCCTGCGCGCGCGGCGGGAGTTGCGGCATGCGCTTGTTTCGGGCGGCGTGCCCAGCGTTCTGGTGACCCACGACCGCATGGAGGCGGTGACCCTGGGGGATTGGATGGTGGTGATTCTGAATGGGCGCGTTCGCCAGGCCGGTCCGGCCCCGGAGGTATTCCGGCGCCCGGCCGATGCGGAGGTGGCGGAGTGCGTGGGAGTGGAGAATATCCTGCCGGCCCGGATCGCCGGCCGCGATGGCGGGCTGCTGACGTTGCAGGTAGGGGCCGCGCAACTCCAATGCCTGGAGAGCGACGCAGCCAGCCCCGGCCCCCTGGTGTGGGCCTGCATCCGCGCCGAGGACGTGGCCCTCTCGCGCGACGCGGGGCCGCCTTCGAGCGTCCGCAACCATATGAACGCGCGGGTGCGCTCGGTTAGCCTGGAAGGCCCGCTGGCGCGGGTGGACCTGGACTGCGGTTTCCCGCTGGCAGCGGCCATTACAGCGCGGTCCGCCGCGGAGCTGGATCTCCAGCCGGGCGACGCGGTCTCGGCGGCGGTGAAGGCCACCGCGGTGCATCTCGCGCCGGCGACGGAACGGCGGTAACGAAGCGCGTCCCGATGAGTCGGAACGCGGCAGACTGAGAGTCCGCGCCACGTCGACGCGGAGGCCAAGCAGGCTCGACCCGTACATCGCGTCCCATTTCCGGACAGTCGGTTGGTGGTACTGTGTGGTTTAAGGCATTGCGCATCAAGTATTTGGCTTGTGGCCGCCGGAGTGCATGGTGGCGGGCGGGCTCGGCCTGCGAAAGACAAGATGAAATCAGCGGAGATTTCCATCCCTTCGATCCTGATCGCCGACGATCAGACGGATGTGCTCGAAGCCTTGCGCTTCCTGGTCAAAGGTGAAGGCTACCATTCGGAAGCCGTGACCTCGCCGGCGGGCGTCATCGCAGCCGTGGAATCGCGCGAATTCGATGTCGTGCTCATGGATCTGAACTACGCGCGCGACACCACATCGGGCGAGGAGGGTCTCGATCTGCTAAACCGGGTACAGGCTTCCGACGCGACCCTTCCAATCGTAGTGATGACCGCTTGGGGCTCGGTGGAGCTGGCCGTGGAGGCGATGCGGCGCGGGGCGCGGGACTTCATCCAGAAGCCTTGGGACAATGCGCGCCTTTCGGCGATTCTGAAGACCCAGATCGAGTTGGGGCGCGCGCTGCGGAAGGGCCAGCGCCTGGAAGAGGAGAACCGCGCGCTGCGGGCGGAGCGCTTCCCGCGGTTGATTGCGCAATCGGCCGCCATGCGCCCGGTGCTGGACATGATTTCGCGCGTGGGTCCCTCCGACGCGAATGTGCTCATCACCGGGGAGAACGGCACGGGCAAGGGGCTGGTGGCGCAGACGCTGCACGCGGTGTCGCTGCGCTCCTCGCGGCCGCTGGTGACGGTGAACACGGGCGGCCTCGCGGAAGGGGTTTTCGAAAGCGAGCTGTTCGGGCACGTGAAGGGCGCGTTTACGGACGCGAAGACCGATCGCGTGGGGCGTTTTGAGATGGCCGATGGCGGCACGCTGTTTCTAGACGAGATCGCCAACATCTCGCCGGCATTGCAGGCCAAGCTGCTGCGCACCATGGAAGCGGGCGAGTTCGAGCGCGTGGGGTCTTCCAGGACGCGGCGCGTGGACGTGCGGATATTTTCCGCCACCAACGCCGACTTGCAGGCCGCCGTGAGCGCGGGAACGTTTCGCCAGGATCTGCTTTTCCGGCTGAACACCATCGAGCTGCGCCTGCCGCCGCTGCGCGACCGGCGCGAGGATATAGCTGCACTCGGGGGGCACTTTCTTCGCCAGCACGGCGAGCGGTACCGCAAGCGCCTCACGGGCTTCGACGAAGGCGCCATGAAGGCCCTGCTGGCGCATCCCTGGCCGGGCAATGTGCGGGAGCTCGATCACGCGGTGGAGCGCGCCGCGCTGATGGCGCAGGGCGAGACCATTCGGGCCGCGGACCTGGGATTGCGGGCCGGGCGCGAAGGGCCGCCGCGATTGGAGGAAATGAGCTTGGAAGACGTGGAAGCGTTGCTCATCAAGAAAGCCTTGGCCCGCTTCAGCGGCAACGTGAGCCACGCCGCCGACGCTCTGGGCCTGAGCCGCAGCGCACTCTACCGGCGGCTGCAGAGGTACGGGCTGTAGGCATGCGGGGAGCGGTGGCTGGCGAAGTCGTGGGGCAGGTTGGAAACCTGCGGCGGGTTGTTAACCCGCCCGGGACCGCCCCAGGCCACGGGCGCCGGTTGCCAACCGGCGCGCAGGATGCCATCCTGCCCCACCATCAACGCCGAATATCCGGCCTCGCGAGAACCAAGTGGCATGGGACAACTCGGCGGCGGGGTTGCCCCTATCTCCCATGAGCCACTCCGGGAAACCCGCGCATTTGAGCTACGAGGGCCGGGTGGTCGCGCTGGCCATTCTGGCCGGGCTTCCCGGATCGGCTACCGCTCTGGTGGTGCTGTGGACCTGCGGTTTCACTCCCAAGACACAGTGGACCCTGTCGGTCCTGATCGTGGCGGCGTGGCTGGGATTCGCGCTGGCGGTGAGGGAGCGGGTGGTGTTTCCGTTGCAGACGCTCTCCAACCTGCTGGCGGCGTTGCGCGAAGGCGATTTCTCCGTTCGCGGGCGGTCGCCGCGTCCGGACGACGCGCTGGGCGAAGTGATGCGCGAAGTGAACACCCTAGGCGGCACGCTGCGGGAGCAGCGATTGGGGGCCATGGAGGCTACCACGCTGCTGCGCACGGTGATGCGCCAGATCGGGGTGGCCATCTTCGCCTTCGACGAGCGCCAGCGCCTGCGCCTGGTCAACGGCGCGGGCGAGCGGCTGCTGGCCGCGCCGGCGGAGCGGTTGCTGGGCCAGACGGCGGCGGAGCTGCGCCTGGAAGCCTGCCTGAAAGGGCCCGCGCAAAGCACATTTCAAGGGGTGTTCCCGGGCGGCGCGGGACGCTGGGGCGTCCAGCGTACGCGGGTTCGCGAAAAAGGCCTGCCCCTGGAGCTGCTGGTGATCGCGGACCTGACCCAGGCGTTGAGCGAGCAGGAATTGCAAGCCTGGCAGCGGCTGGTTCGCGTGCTGGGCCACGAGCTGAATAACTCGCTGACGCCCATCAAGTCGATCGCCGGCAGCCTGGAGAGCATCCTGGCCCGCGAACCGTTGCCGGAGGACTGGCGCGAGGACATGCGGCGGGGGCTGGGCGTGATCACGGCGCGCTCCGACAGCCTGAGCCGTTTCATAGGGGCCTACGCGCGCCTGGCCAAACTGCCGCGGCCGCGGCTCCAGCCGCTGGCGGTGGCGGAGTGCGTGAGGCGCGCGGCGAGCCTGGAAACCCGCATTCCGGTGCGGCTGGCGCCGGGTCCGCCCGTCACCGTCCAAGGCGATCCCGACCAGATCGAGCAGGTGCTCATCAACCTGCTGCGGAACGCCGCGGATGCATCGCTGGCCACCGGCGGCGGAGTTCTTGCCGGGTGGGTCCGCGACGGCTCGATGGTGGAGATCTGGGTGAAGGACGATGGGCCCGGCCTGGCGAGCACGGCCAACCTTTTCGTTCCCTTCTTCACCACCAAACCGGGAGGTTCGGGGATCGGCTTGGCGCTCAGCCGGCAGATTGCGGAGGGCCACGGCGGGGCCCTCACCCTGGAGAACCGCGACGACGGGCCGGGCTGCATCGGGCGCCTGCGGCTGCCGGGGTGACGCCGGCGCCGGTCCAGGGAATTCTGGGGCCTCTACTTGGGGTTAAAGGTGAGGACGATATCGGTCTGCGATTCCACGGCGGCGCCGTCGAGCATGGCGGGCTTGTAGACCCACTGGCGTACGGCATCGGTGGCGGCGCGTTGCAACAAAGTGGGCCCGGACAGGGCTTTGACGCTCTTGATTCTTCCATCGACGCCGATTACGGCCTCGACCTTCACCTCACCGGATGCGCGGGTGCGCACGGCGATGGCGGGATACTCGGGGGCCTTGCGGGAGACCAACTCGGCGGGGCGGAGCTGGCTGGACCGCTGGGGTGCGGTCACCGGCGCGGGCGCGCGAGTTTCGGTGGGCGAGGGAGCCGGCATGGCGGTCCGCGCGGGTGCGATGGCGCCGAGGCCGGCGGAAGCAGAACCGGTCTGGCCCGCGGGAGAGATCATGCCGGGAGCATCCGGCGTGTCGGATGGAAGCGCCGGGTGCAGGCGTTGCGCGAGAGAGGCGACCTGGAACGGCCGGGATGCGGTAGCCAGCTTGGCGGGAGCCGGCTCGGGCTCCGCATCGGCGGCCTCGCCACTCCCGGCGGCGGCAGCGCCGGCCGGACCAGCGGCGGCGTTGGACGCCGCGGCGCCGGTCTTGCCCGTTGGGACGGACTTGGCGCTCTCCTCCGGCATGGGCGAAGGCCGGGTGCGCAGGACGCGAACGGATTCGCTGGTGGTCTTGGAATTATCCGAACCGGTGACCTCCAGGTGGAAGCTGACGTCGGCCGTCACCGGGGTGTACATAATGCTGCCCACCTGGGGATCTATGGGGGTGTTCTCCGTGCGGTCGCCATCGGTGATGGTGAGCATCCCTTTGCGGGCGTTTCGGATGGCATCGGAATCGCGATTCCAGGTGAGCAGGAGATCTCCGGCGCTGTGTTCCACGCGGAGCGCGAGGGGAATCGTGGGGCGGCCGCCGCGATGGCGCAGCAGACCGGGGTAGACGAACAGCATGCCCGAGCAGGCCACCAAAGCCGCCGCTACCGCTCCCCAAAACCAGGGCATTCGCCGCGGCGCGGAGGGCGCGGCGCCGTTCGACGCGGCCTCAACGTGGGCCGGCGCCTCAGGCGGTTCCACGCGCGGGGGGGCTTGGGGAGGCGCGGGCCGCGCCTCTTCCGCAATCGCCGCCGGCGCTGGTGGCGGCGGGGCTTCGGGCAAGAGCGGTTGGGGAGCCGGCGGAACCGGCAGAGCGACCCTCAGGCGCGAAGTCATGGGCACAACCTGGCCGCGCGCGGGCTTGGCCGGCGGCGGCGAGGGCGCATCGGGCGCCACGGTTTTGGCGGCCGGCGACGGACTCTGGGGAACCACGAGCGACGCCGGCAGCAGCGCCGATTGGAACGGGAACTCGAGGCAACTCGCCTCGCCCGGCGCCTGGCCGTTCTCGCGGATGAAAATGGCTCCCATGCTGGGCTTGGTGGCAAAGGGACGCACCAGCAGGGCCACCGCTTGCGGATCGCTGAAATGCGATTCCATGAGCGCCAGGTCTTCGGTATCCAGGGCCAGACCTTTGCGGGTTTGACTCCGGAAAAATCCCACTACCCGTACGCCTTCTTTTTGGCGGCGCAAAATGGCCGTCTGCAGGTTTCCCTCGTCGGCGTCGGACAGGTGGAAAAGGGGACCGCGGCTGTAGTCGCACGGAATCGGTTCGCAGTCGTCAATCGAGACCACCGCGGGCGTTCCCGGAAAAACGCAGCCGAGGAGCAATCCACCAATTTCCGAGCCGCGCGAGCTGATGGAACGGAAAGTCTCGACAGCCGCGCGATCGAGCCGGTCGACCACCTGATGAGAGATGCGCACCGAGACAGGCTTGCCCGGCGCCTCCCATAGATAATATGGCAGAGCGGCGGGACTGGGCTCGGAACGCTGTGCGAGACAGGACGCCTCACTCATCGAATACCTCCGCGACTGGCTGAAGTAGCTCAACCAGTACCAGCATGATTGTACTTGAACTTCCATGACATTGGTAACCAATTCCACTTTGTACTAACCAAAATTAGCAATGCGATTAGGCGACATCGCAATAGTTGTTAACTCTGGATAACATAGTTAGTTAACTCTTCGAAACAGAAGCGTTGTTACCACTATTTAACTTTTCATTCAACGCCGCTCGGTCTATACTGCTTGGCAGAATGAACGCGAAGAACTGCATGTTATGCGGGCGGCCCCTGGGACGGATCCGGGTGGGGGCCGGTGGGGATTTCTGCTCCCGCGAGCACCGCAATCAGTACCGTCTTCGCCGCAGCATGGACTGCCTGACGGAGGCCAACAAGGTCTCCGCCCTGGCCAGGCGCCGGGAGAACCCGAAGGCGCTATTCGCGGCTGCCGCGCCGGGGAACGCCAAGGCGGCGCCGCGCGGGTTTCTGGAACCGCCCTCGGTGATGCTCTCGGCCGCCCAGCGGCCGGCAGCTCCGGAGCGAACCGTATCGTGGAGTTTCGGGGGCCATCTTCGGAAAGCGGGCCTGGCCCTGCTTCAGCGCGCCTCGGCTGGATCGAGCGGCGAGCCGCGGGCATTCGGGATGAAGCTCTCGACCGCCGGCAGGCTGGCCGGAGCGGGCCGGACGGCGAAGCCCGCGGTAGTGTACCAGACGGCGCTGGGGGGCCGGGATGGAAAGCTCAGGAAAGTCGCGCCGGCGGCGAGCATAGGGAGCGCCTTCCGCGTTTCGGCCCGGGTGGCGTTCCGCCAGCCGCCCTCAGGCGCGGCGGGACGCACGTTCACGGCTGCCGGGCGGGCCGGCCCGCCGGCGGCCAGCGGCCTTCCGTCGGCGCCGCGGACGGTTCCGCTGCTGGGGCCCTCACGGGTTACCGCGGCGGGGCGGGCCGGCTCGCGCATGGCGTACGGAGAGATGGGGTTTACGGGATCGCCGGATGCCCCGGCGCCGGTGGAATGGGTCGGGCTTGTGTTACGCAAAGGGCTCGGCCGGGAGGCTCGGATATCATGACCAGCACTGTGCAGAATCTTCGCATGAACGAATCGGATGCGCCTGAGAAGGCCGCCCCGCCGGGACCGGGCACGCTGGCCCGCGCGGTGGCGCTGCACCTGGCAGGAAAGCGCGAGGAAGCGCTCGAACAGTTGCAGCGGGCGGCGGCGGGCGGCCAGGCTTCCGCCGAGATATACCGCGCCATGGGCCACATCGAGTTCGAGCTGGGACGCTTCGAGGCTTCCGCCAAAAGCTACCGCGCCCTGCTGCGGATCAAGCCGCAGTTCGCCATGGGCTGGTTGAACCTGGCGGTGTGCCTGGAGCGCAGCAGCGCGTGGGACCAGGCGGCCGAGGCATTTCACAAGGCCAGCACGCTCGACGCCTCGAACCTGGAGGCGCGCCTGGGCCTGGCGCTCTGTTATCTGCGGCTGGACGACCCCCAGAGCGCGCTGCGGGGATTCGAACGCTGCCTGGAACTGGCGCCCGATCATGAGGACGGGCTTTTCGGCAAGGCGGCGGCCTTGCAGTCCCTGGGCCAGCTCGACGAAGCCGCCAAGCTCTACAACCTGATCTTGGAGCGCGACCCGGAATCCGAGGAACCGCTCTCCAACCTGGTGCTGATCGGGATGCAGAAGCAGGACTTCGACATGGTCCGGGAGTACTCGGAGCGGCTGCTGGACCTGAAACCCGATTCGACGGTGGCGCTGGAGGGCCTGGCGGCCTGGGCCTGCGCGGCCGGAGATCATGCCCTTTCGGCGAAGTTCTGCAACCTGCTGGTTTCCGCCGTGCCGGGCCATTTCGAAGCCTGGTTCAACCTGGCGCTGGCGCACCAGAAAGCCAGCCGGTGGGATCAAGCCGCGGAAGCCTATGCGGATGCCCTCAAGGTGCGGCCGCAATCGTGCGAGGCCCACACGAACATGGGCATTGTCCGCGAGCAGATGGGCGATGTGGCCGGCGCCCGCGCGGCTTACGAGCGCGCGGCGCAGGCCGACCCGGCCTCCCTGCCTCCACTCTGGAACATGGCTCTGCTGCTGGAACGCTCCGGCCAGTTGGAGGAAGCCGAGCGCTGGTATACCCAGGTTCTGGAGAAAGCTCCCAAGGAAGAAGAGGCGCGCTTCCGCCTGGGCTATCTTCGGCTGCAACGCGGCGAGTACCGCGCCGCCGCCGACGCCCTGGAAGGCTGCCTGAAATACCGGCCGCAATGGCCCGAAGCCTTCGCCAACCTGGCGCTGGCCTACGCCGGATTGGGCGACCGCGCGCGCGCCGAACGCCTCTACGAGAAGCTGCTCGAGGCCGACCCGAAGTCGCTCGACGCCCTGCGCGGCCTGGCTTCGCTGGCCGCGCAGGCCGGCGACCTGGATGCCGCGCTCGAGTTTCACGTGCGCCTGATCGACTTGGGCGAGCGCTCCCCGGAGGTGCTCTACAACGCGGCGCTGATGTACGAAAAAGCCGGGCAGAACGAGAAAGCCGTACGCTTCTACCGCGATGCGCTGGCCCAAAACCCCGAGATGCCCGAGGCGCTGCTCAACCTGGGGCGTATATTGGAAGCGCTCGGCAAATCGGACGAAGCGCGCGCGTGCTGGACCAGGGCGCTGGACGCCGAGCCGGCGCTGGCGCAAGGGTATTTCGGACCGGCTATAGAGTAAGGGGTGGTGGGACAGACGATCGGGTTTTGTCGTCTGTCACCGAGCCGTCAGTACGCAAGTTCCCGCCGCGCCCCCCGGCGCCGCTCCGCGATCAATTCGTGGGACCAGATCTGGCTCTCCGGGGCCAGCGCGCGGAAATACTTCTGCGCGGCGCGCACCGCGGCCGATCTCGACTCCAGCACGATGCGCCCGCGCCCGGCCGTAATGGTCACCATCGCGCCGGGCTTCACGTCCATCTTCTCGCGCAACTCCGCCCGCCCCGCGCTATCCACCTTGCCTCTGTAACGAACGGCTGCCTTCCGAAGCATGTCCCCATTTTGAAGCATTCTGACAGAATCCGCCAGTCTGACATGGACGCCGGGCCGGGCGTGCCCGGCCCCTACGCCACGTTGAACAGCAGCTTAAACCCGTAATCCATGTGCAATTGCTGATGGCAATGGAACAGGGTCAATCCGTCCATGGCGGGGGTGACGTCCGCCTCGATCTTCTTGAAGCCTTTCAAAAGAACCACGTCCTTCAGCACGCCCGACGTGGGTTTGCCATTGACGCTGGCGAGTTCAAAGCTGTTCCGGTGCAGGTGGATAGGATGCGCGTCGTCGGTCTGGTTGTCGAAGGCCAGCCGGTACCGCCGGCCCTTGTGGAGGACGCGCGGCTCGGCCTTCTCGTCATAGCTCGCGCCATTGATGGTCCACCGGTTGAAGCCTCCGGTTCCACCGTTGATCTTGCCGATTACCAGCGGAATCACTTCGTCGGGACTGGGCGCCGGACGGTCTTCACCGAAGATGACGTAATCCCAAGGCTTCTTCGGGGGCTTGATCCAGCGGGGCGGGCCGCTCTTGTTGGCGTATTCGACCACGATCCCCATGCCGTTCTTACGATCGTCGTCCATGGGAGTTCCCAGGGCCCACACGCCCGGGTTCTTCATCTCCACCACGGCGTCTATGCGCTCGGCCGTACCGAGTTCGAGCACTTCGACGCGCCGCGGATGGGGCACGGGATTTCCATCCAGGGCGGTGACCTCAAAGACATGCCCCGGCAGCGCCAGCCGGATGTTCTCGGTGGCGCTCGCATTGAGGAAGTGGAACAGGACGCGTTGTCCTTCCTTGACGCGAACCGGCTCGCCGAAGCCGAGGCACTTGCCGTTTATGGTGAATCTCTGATACCCGATCTCCCACCCGTTGGGTTTCTCGTCCTTCTTCTGGGCCGCCATCCTGGCGAGCTGCTCGGGGTCGGGTTCCTCCTCCATCTCGGCGGTGGTGTAGAACGGCTCCCATTCATGCGTCGCCAGGAAGACCTCCTGGTCGTACCGCCCGGGATTTGTCTTGGGCTCGATGTAGACAAAGCCGAACTGGCCGGTATAGGTTCCCCGGTTCACATCCGACATGGACATGGCGTGAGAGTGCACCCAACGGGCGCCGGCGGGCCGCGGAGTAAGCCGGTACCGCAAGCGTCCATGGGGCGGCGCCACCAGGCTCTTTTCTTCTTCGACGCCATCGACGTTGGCGGGAATTATCTGCCCGTGCCAGTGAACGTATTCCGGGGTATCCGTCTCATTGAAGATATCCACCGTCACGGGGACGCCCTCGCGCAGGCGAATCAGCGGACCCGGAACGCCGCCGTTGTAGCCGATCGTGCTAATGGTGTGGTCCTTGGCGATATCCACCAGGACGGGGCCGATGCGCAGGGTAACGTCAGCCGGACCGGCGGGCGATTCGAGCGGTTCACCGGCGCGATGGCACCCTCCCGAAAGCAGACCGGTCCCCATCGCCAGGCCCGAAAGAAAACTGCGGCGCGTGCGCCGCGATTCGTGCATCACCTGCGTACCCTCCCGCGTGTTTACGGTTTCATTGTCGCGCCTGCCGGGCAACACGCTTCCGCCGGGCGGCGGTAGAGGGTACGCGATATCACAGTGGGAAACGACGGGTCTCTTAGCCCGCTTCGATGACTTGCCGCAGCTTGAGCGCCAGTTGGGCGGCGGTGAACGGCTTGGGCAAATAGGCCATGCCCGGATCGAGCACTCCCTGGGTTCCGAGGGCCCCGGCCGGGTATCCGGAAGTGAAGAGCACCTTGACCATCGGCCGCTGTTGGAGGAGGCGGGCGGCCAACTCGGGGCCATTCATGCCGGGCATCACGACATCGGTCACCAGGGCGTCGATGGGCCCGGCATGACCCTCCGCGACGGACAATGCCTCGGCCCCGTTGCACGCCTCCAGCAACCGATAGCCCCTCTCGTGGAGGATCTCGCGGGTGAGGCGGAGCACCTCGGGCTGGTCCTCCACCAGCAGCACCGTCTCGGAGCCGCGGCCATCCTGGTCATGAGCGGCATCGGCGAGCGCGGCCGCGGGCGCGGCCGGGCAGGCGGCGGCCGGGAGATACACGCGGAAGCAGGCGCCGTGGCCGGGTTCGCTCGAAGCCGTAACCCAGCCTCCGCTCTGGTGGACGATTCCATAGACCGTGGCCAGACCCAGCCCCGTGCCGGCGCCGGTCTTCTTGGTGGTGAAGAACGGCTCGAAAATCCTCTGCAGGACCTCCCGGTCCATGCCGGCGCCGGTATCGCTCACCGAGAGGACCACGAACCGGCCCGGCCGGGCGTCGGGATGCAGCGACGCGTCCTGGTCTCCGATCTCCGCCATCCCCGTTTCGACCACCAGTTTGCCACCCTCGGGCATGGCATCGCGGGCATTGACCGCCAGGTTCATGAGCACCTGATTCATCTGCCCCAGATCGGCGATCACCACCGCGGGTTCGGCGGCGAGATTGGTTACGATCTCGATATCCTCGCCGATGAGGCGGCGCAGCATTCGGCCGGCATCGGCCACCACCTCGTTGAGGGACAGCGGCTTGAGCTCGGCGATCTGCTTGCGGCTGAAGGCCAGCAACTGGGCGGTGAGGGTGGCCGCGCGCTCGCCGGCGGCGCGGATCTCATCCAGGGACTCGCGGACCGGATGCCCTTCCGGAAAGCCCGCCACGAGCATGTCGCAGTAGCCGTTGATCACGGTCAGGTGATTGTTGAAATCATGGGCCACCCCGCCCGCCAGGCGGCCGACGCTCTCCATCTTCTGGGCCTGGCGCAACTGGGCTTCCAGAAAGGCATGTTCCGCCTCGATGCGTTTGCGGTCGGAGATGTCGTGGAGGAAGACCATGATGGCCGGCCGCCGGTCGTAATCGAGGTGCGTAATCGAAGTGTCCGATACGAACTCACCGCCATCGAGCCGCAGGAAGCGGCGCTCGACGGGAGGAACCGATTCGCCTCGATCCACCGCCTCGGCGCGCCGGGCGGCCTCCGCGAGCTCGTCCGGGTGAATGAACTCGCCCACGGGACGGCCCAGTAATTGGCTGGCGGAGTGGGCGCCCAGCAGGCGCAGCGCGACCGGGTTGAGGTACTGCATCCGGCGGCCGGTCTCGACGATGATGCCTTCCGGGGCGCCCTCGACCACCCGGCGGAAGCGTTCCTCGCTCTCCCGGAGGGCCGCCTGGGCGCGCTTGCGGTCGGAGATATCGCGGAAGAAGATCATGGTGGCGGGCCTTCGGTCATATTCGAGGCGCGTCACCGAAACCCCCGCCACAAGCTCGCCGCCGTCGAGGCGCAGGAAGCGCCGCTCGGCGGGAGGGACTGGTTCGCCCCGAGCCATCGACTCGACGCGCCTGGCAACCTCCTGGCGCTCGTCCGGGTGAACCATATCGAGTAGCGGATGGCCCAGCAGTTGGCTGGCCGAGAGGGCCCCCAACAGGCGCACGGCCACCGGGTTGAGGTACTGCAACCGGCCGTCGCTCTCCACCATAATGCCTTCCGGGGCGCCCTCCACCACCTGGCGGAAGCGTTCCTCGCTTTCGAGCAGGGCGGCCTGGGCACGGCGGCGCTCGGTGATATCCCGGATGATGCTCTGGCGGAACACCTTGCCTTCCACCTCGATGATCCGGGCGCTGACTTCCACGGGCAAGGCCGATCCGTCGCGGCGGGCGTGGACCTTCTCGAAGAGCAACGACTTCCGGTCCTTGGTCTCGGCCCACTGATTGTCGAAGGTATCGAGTTCGCTGGGATGAACCAGGTCGCGGATGCTCAGGGCGAGAAACTCGTCGCGGGTGTAGCCGTAAACGTCCAGGGCGCGGTCGTTGGCCTCAATGATATGGCCGGCCTCATCCATGAGCAGGATCACGTCATTGGCGAAGCGGCTAAGGTAATCGTAGTGCCCGATGAGGGCGCGGCGCTCGATTTCCGCGCGATGCCGGTCGCGGTAGAAGCGCGCCTGCTGGCGGCGCCACAGATACACGGCGCCGGCGGCGACCGCCAAAATCAGATCGATGGCGGCGATGCCTTCGGGAACGGTCTGGCGGGCGATGGGTCCGCGGACCTCTTCGGCATCGATCTTGGCGACCAGCAACCACGGCGTTCCGGGAACCGCGCGGGCGGCCGCGAAAACGGGCACGCCGCTGTAGTCGGGTCCCTCGAAGTTGCCTTGAGCCCCCAGCACCGCACGCACCGCGGGTACGTCGGAGCGAGTCAAGGGGATCCGCATATTCAGAGCCATGCCCGGGTGGCCGCGCAGGTCGCTCAGATGCAGGATGTACTGGCCATCGCGCCGCACCAGGAAGGTTTCGGCGGTGCGGCTGGCCGTGGGCCAACTGCGAATCAAGGGATACAGGAAGTTCTCCGGATCGATGTCGAACAGCAAGGCTCCAAACGGCGCTCCGGAGCCGAGGCGCAAGGGGATATTCAGTCCCAGGTGCACGGGCCGGGTGGGGCCGTCACGGTGGAAATCGCGCCACACCGGCTCATTGCTTTGCAATACCTCTGCCACCAGGCCGGGCACGTCCTGTTCGTCCCCCATGACGTGGCCCACGGAGAGCGCGACCCGCCCCTGGGTATCCGCCAGCGAGGCATGGACGCAGGCCCCATGGGTGCAGAGCGACTCGAGCCAGGTGACGATCTGGGCGCGATCCGAGGCGTCGCCTCGCGCCAGGAAGCGTCGCATCACCGCCAGGCTCATGGCGTCGGCCAGGATGGATTGGCCGGAGCGCACCCGCGCCTCCCGCCACCCAGTGATTTGCTCGACCTTCATGTCGGCCACGGCCAGCAACTCCTTGCCGACCTCGCGCTCGATGGCCGCCGTCTGGGAGCGGTGGTAAATGTCAAAGACGGCGGCCACGGCCAGAGTGAAAACCAGGAAGAGGAAGAGGAGAGGGTAGGGCGCGGTGGGCGCGGCGCGGGCAATCGGATCTCGTTGAGTTCGAGAGACCATGACCGAAGCTCGTGAGGGCCCGAAAACACCGCCCGAGCGCAGCGTCAGGCGCCCCCGGCGGCGCGGGAATTAAGCTACAGGGTACCAGAAATGGAGGCTGGTAGAGACTCTCATGGGAATCGAAATGGTGTTTCCGCCCGTCAACCCGAGCGAAGCTGCGTGCGGGCTGGGCGTCGATTGCGCGAACCCTTCGGCCGCCCGTAGAATCGAATCAGTGGATGGGGGATTCTCTGCGTACGGTTCTGATTGTGGATGACGAGCCGCAGGTGCTGCGGCTGGTGGAGCGCATGCTCCAGCCGCGGCGGATCCATCTGCTTTTCGCGCCGCACGCCGCCGGGGCCCTCGAGATCTGCGAGCGCGAGCCCGTGCACGTGCTGATCTCCGACGTGCATATGCCCGGGATGGACGGCGGCAGGCTGGCCGAGCGCGTGCTCGCGCTGCACCCCGAAGCCTCCGTCCTGATGATTTCGGGCTACGCCAAAGAGGCTCCGCCGCTGGGCCGAGCCGGGCAGGTGCGGTTCCTGCGCAAGCCCTTCTTCCCCTCCGAGCTGATTGCGCACCTGATGGAAATGCTGCCGGAGGTCTGAGGAGCGTAGCGTTTGCGGCTTCGCGCCAACGGCGGTATGCTGGGCGCTGTGGCGGATTCAGACGGCGAGGCCATCGACCCCGGTTTTCTCCCCGATTACAGCGAGAGCGGCGTGGACCTGAGCTTGATCCGCTGGACGCTGTCTCTCTCCCCGCTGGAACGCCTGGAATTCCTGGAAGACCGGATCAACGACATCCTGGAGATTCGAGAGCTGAATGCCGGGAAATAAGCGGGCCGGTCCCGCTACAGAGCGTCCTTCAGTTTCTTGCGATATTCCTCAAAGGCCACACGCCCCGCGGTGGTGAGCGTCAGCAGGGTCTGCGGAATCTTCCCGCGAAAAGTCTTCGCAATCACGACGTAGCCTGCCTCCTCCAACCTCGAGAGATGGCTGGAGAGGGTGCCCTTGTTCAGCCCGGTCTCATGTTGCAGATAGAGGAAATCGGCCTTTTCCACCGCGAACAACAAGGCGACAATCATGAGCCGCCCCGGCTCGTGGATGACCCGGTCGATCTCGCCCAGGCTGCGAATCTGCGCGTTCATTCGTTGTCCGGCTCCATGGGCCGCGTGCCACGGATGTACTGCCGCAGGGTGATCAGGCCGGAGGTCAGGAAGACAACTCCCATCCACGCGTCCTCGATGAAAAGCGCCCCGGCCACGCTGGGCGAGAGCATTTTGGGGATAGGGACGCCTTGAAACACAGACGCCAGTCGACCAGCCGGCACGAAGGCGATCCCCATCGAGCCCAGCCCAAAGATCGCCGCCACCCAACGCTTCCAGGGCACGCGTTTTCCGATGCCGATCGCAAAGGCCACGGCCACCAGCACGCCGACGCAGCCCACCAGCGCCGGGCCCCCGCTGACCCGCCGCAGAGCCATCAGCGCAAACACCGCGCTGAAAAGGCCGCTGACGAACCCGATCGCGCCCAGAACCACCCATTTTCCCCCGCGGTTCATGCACCGGGGCTCCGCATAACCCGTCCGCCGATAGGTCCACCGGTTCTTGATGGCCTTACTCCCGAAGTGCATGATGACAGCCAGAATCCCAAGGCTGACATAGAACGGCAGCATGCCCCAGCGTGCCTCCGCCGGGTAAAGGACCAGAAGCGCCGCCACTCCGAGCCCCATGACCCCGATGTTGAGATCCTCGGTCCCATCTATATTCCGGTACGACGCCGGACGCTTCAGCAATTCGTCAATCTGCTTGCTTTCCGTATTCCCAACAGGTTCCGTGGTGGCCATTCGCATCTCCTCAACTAGTTTGCATCACAAACCAGTTGGTGTCAAGAGAAAAATGGAAGCGATAGGACTCTCTTCGGATCAGTCGGGCCAGATTTGGACGATGTCGATTTTCACGGCGGGGAAGCGCCTGGGGGCAATTGCCCCTTCCCGCAGGATCTGCGCGGAACGGAGGTAACCATCGGCCAGGTACAGGATCTCCACCGTACGGGCTTCCGGTGAGACCACCCAGACCTCGGGGACTCCGATTGAGGCATAGTCGCCGAGCTTTTCTTCACGCTCGCGGCGGGTGTTGGCTGGCGAGAGTACCTCGACTACCAGTTGGGGGGCGGAATGGATGTAGCCGTCCTGCTCCACCATGGTGGAAGCGTCAAAGATGGCGAGGTCCGGGACGCGAGAGGTCAGCGGCGACTTGCGAATAATCAAGCCAAACTGCGAGGCTTTCACTTTGACCTCGCGCTCGTCGACCTGCGACCACATCCTGGCCGCCAGCCTGTCGACTATCTCGCTGTGTTTCCATTTCGGTGGGGGCATGATGCGAATCTCGCCATTAACCACCTCCTCGGTGGCATCCCCAACTTCGGGCATTCGCAGCCATTCTTCGTAGGTGACCGCATTCGAGTTGGGAAGGCTCGCCATAAGGCTAACGACCCCTTGATTTTATCGCAAGGGGCGATCAGGCGGTGCTCCCGATGGCAGCGGCCAGCTCTGGTAAGGTTAGATCATGAGGAACCTCTCCTTCGCGTGTCTGGTTATCACGCTTGTCTCTCTGGCCGGTTGCGGCGGGCGCAAGGCCACTCCCGAAGAGGCCCGCAAGTTCATCGACGACGCCGAGCAAAAGCTGCTGGCGCTGGGCGTGGATGCGGGCCGCGCCGACTGGATCCAGGCCACCTACATCACCGACGACACCGAAGCCGTGTCCGCCAAGATCGACGAGCGGGCCATCGCCGCCACCGTGGATTACGCCAAGCAGGCCACGCGCTTCGACGGCCTTCAGCTCGATCCCGTCACGGACCGCAAGCTCAAGCTCCTCAAACTCTCGCTCACCATCGCCACCCCCTCCGATCCAAAGGAAAGCGAAGATCTCACCCGCATCGTCGCAGGCATGGAAGGCATGTACGGCAAGGGCAAGTATTGTCCCGGCGGTCCGGAGACCTGCCAGGATCTGGAGCAGCTCAGCAAGACCCTGGGCGAGAGCCGCGACCCCAAGAGGCTCCTGGACGTGTGGACCGGCTGGCACGCCACCTCGCGGCCCATGAAGAAGGATTTTACGCGCTACGTGGCGCTGGCCAACAAGGGCGCCCAGCAGCTCGGCTTCAAGGACAACGGCGCGATGTGGCGTTCCAAGTACGATATGCCGCCCGACGCTTTCGCCCAGGAGCTGGATCGGCTGTGGGAGCAGGTGAAGCCGCTATACCTTTCGCTGCACGCCTATGTCCGCGCCAAGCTCCGCGCCAAGTACGGCGACGTGGTTCCCGCCAACGGCCCCATTCCGGCATACCTGCTGGGCAATATGTGGGCGCAGGAATGGGACAACATTTACCCGCTGGTGGCGCCCGCCAACGCCGACCCCGGCTACGATCTCACGGCCCTCCTCAAGAAGCGCAACACGGATTGGAAGCAGATGGTGAAATACGGCGAGAGCTTCTTCACCTCGCTGGGCTTCGCGCCGCTGCCGGCCACCTTCTGGGAGCGCTCCCTGTTCCTGCGGCCGCGCGACCGCGAGGTGGTGTGTCACGCCAGCGCCTGGGATATCGACTACGTGGACGATTTACGCCTCAAAATGTGCATCCAGATCACCGGCGAGGACTTCTTCACCATCCATCACGAGCTAGGCCACAACTTCTACCAGCGCGCCTACGACCAACAGCCGCCCTCGTTCCGCGACAGCGCCAACGACGGTTTCCACGAAGCGGTCGGGGACACCATCGCGCTCTCCATCACGCCCGAATACCTGGTCAAAATCGGCCTGCTGGACAAAGCGCCCGACACCTCCAAGGACATCGGGCTGCTGCTGCACAAGGCCCTGGAGAAGATCGCCTTCCTGCCCTTCGGACTGGTAATCGACCAATGGCGGTGGAAAGTTTTCTCCGGCGAGATCACGCCCGATAAGTACAACGAAACGTGGTGGCAGCTTCGCCAGAAGTACCAGGGCATCGCTCCACCTCCCGGCCGCGCGGAAACCGATTTCGACCCCGGCGCGAAGTATCACGTAGCCGCCAACGTGCCGTACATGCGTTACTTCCTGGCGGACATACTGCAGTTCCAATTCCACCGCGCACTGGCGCAGGCCGCCGGCTGCACCGGCCCGCTCAACCGCTGCTCGGTTTACGGCAACAAAGAAGCCGGCGCCCGCCTGAACGCCATGCTGGAGATGGGCGAAAGCCGTCCCTGGCAGGAAGCCCTGGAGAAGATCGCCGGCTCGCGCGAGATGGACGCCTCCGCCATACGCGATTACTTCGCCCCGTTGCAGAAATGGCTGGACGAACAGAACCAGGGGAAACCGATAGGGTGGTAGGGGAGCCTGCCGGAAGAAACACAGATGCAAAATCGGCGATCGATGAAATGGTTCACCGCATCGCCGAGCGATGCTCGCCGGAGAGAATCATCTTGTTCGGGTCGCACGCCCTGGGGCAGCTTGTGAAGCTGTGCGCCGGTTGGAAACCGGCGCTCCGGGCGGGTTTTCAACCCGCCGCAGGATGTCATCCCGCCCCACGGTCGAAGACCTGGCCAAACTGTGGGAACCCATACAGTGACGATCCTGCCGCGACATTTTGCCACATCGACAATCAGATCTTATCCACTTAATCTCAGGTTTTGTTTACAGCCGAATGGAAAGAGTTGATTGTGCGTGATATCCCCAGGATTCCGATTCGTACGGCGATGCGCCTGGCGATCCTGCTGGTTGCGTTGTTCCCGTTCGAAATCGCCGCTCTGGCGCAAGCTTCGGAAGGACGGATTGCAGGGGTGCTGAAAGACCCGTCCGGCGCGGTCGTGCCGGGTGGACGAATTACAATCAAGGACTTCGATTCCGGACGCGCCGCATCGGCCGTCACGGATCGGGAGGGGCGTTTTGCCTTCCAGCGCGTGGCCGTGGGACGCTACCGGGCATCGGCGGCCTGCTCCGGCTTCGCCACATCCGTGCGTAACGACGTAACCGTCGCGGCGGGCCGAGTAACCGTGGTCGATTTCGAGCTGAGCATCGGCGCGAGTACCACCGTTGTCCGGGTGACCGAGCCGGCGCCAACGATGGATACCGAAAGCATCGTTCCGGCGAGGGCCAGAACCAGCGATACGGCGTCGCTGCTCAGCGGCGCGCCGGGTCTGGACCTTTACGGCAGTGGAGGCGTGTCGAGTCTGCCCGCCATTCACGGCATGGCCGACGAGCGTGTGAACGTGCTGGTCAACGGCATGTCTCTGGCGTCCGCCTGCGCCAACCACATGAATCCTCCCACGTCCTACATCGCTCCGGCGGATGTGGGTAGCGCGAGCCTCATGGCCGGCATTACGCCTGTGAGCCGCGGCGGCGACAGCATCGGCGGCTCCATTGTCATCGACTCGCCGGCCCCCGAGTTCGCCGCCAGCGGGAAGGCCGTTCTGACCCATGGCGGCGTCTCGGCATTTCACCGGACCAATGGGATTGTGAATGGCGGCAGCGCCTGGGTGTCCGTCGCGACGCAGAACTTCAGCGCCGCCTACGTGGGTTCGTACGTCAATGCCAACGACTACAAGGATGGCGCCGGCGAGATGGTCAAATCCACCTTCTACGAATCGGAGAACCACGCCGTGCAACTGGCCGCTCGCCGCGGAAACAACCTGTTTACAGCCGACCTGGGATACCAGCACATCCCCCAACAAGGGTTCGTCAACGCCCGCATGGATATGACCGACAATCAGGCCCAATCCGCGAATCTTCATTACGTCGGCGCGTTCGCCCGAGTGAGGCTCTTGGCGCGCGTCTACTACCAGG
Organism: Terriglobia bacterium; assembly: GCA_963767595.1. Taxonomy (GTDB): domain Bacteria; phylum Acidobacteriota; class Terriglobia; order Bryobacterales; family Bryobacteraceae; genus BOG-224. Next base: position 85,557 of record CAVYEK010000018.1, on the reverse strand, counting down.
ACACGCGGCATGTGATGAACATCCTGAGAGACAAGGTCCCCGGCATGAACATGCCCATGGATGCCAAGGGCGGGAACCTGGGTTACACGGTGGAGGCGGATATCCCGGTGTCGGCGCGCGATACCTTGCGCGTGGGCAATGAGCTTCGCCGTTTCACGCTCAATGACTGGTGGACGCCGGTGATGAATATGGCCGGCAGCATGGGCCCCGGCACGCTGCTGAACGTCAACAACGGACGGCGCGACAGGTTCGGAACGTTCGCCGAATGGGAGACCAGGCGCGGCAAGGGATGGACGGAGCTGCTCGGCGTTCGTGGCGACGTGGTGCGCATGAATACGGACAACGTGGTGGGCTATAACACGTCGACCACCACCACCGGAAGCGCGGCGTACGCCGCCGATGCCGCCGCTTTCAACTCTCTCGATCACTATCGCCAGGACGTCAACTTCGACCTGACCGCGCTGGCCCGCTACGAACCGGATTCCACCACCACGTTCGAATTCGGTTACGCCCGGAAGACGCGCTCTCCGAGCCTCTATGAGCGTTACCTGTGGATCAAGCGAAGCGCTATGTCGGTGGATATGAACGGGTGGTTCGGCGATGGCAACGGCTACACGGGAAACCTGAACCTGCGGCCCGAGGTGGCCAACACGGTAAGCGCCACCGCGGGATGGCATGATAAGGCCAATGAGCGCTGGGATCTTAAGATCACGCCCTATTACACCTACGTTCAGAACTACATCGACGTGGATCGCTGCCCGGTGATCGCGGACGGGAGCAATGGCTGCACCGCCGCCAGATTCAACGCGACCTCCGGGTTTGTCACTTTGCAGTTCGCCAACCACGCCGCCAGGCTATATGGAGTGGATAGCTCGTTTCGCATGCCCTTGGGAGAAAGCGCCAGCCTGGGCGATTTTGCGGTGGCTGGGGTCATGGGTTTCGTGCGCGGCGAAAATCTGGACACCGGAGGCAATCTGTATCACCTGATGCCACTCCACGGAAACGTGTCCCTGGAGCATCGCCTTGGCAAATGGTCCAGCGCCCTGGAGTTTCAGGCCGTGGATGCCAAGACCGATGTGGAGGCCGTACGAAACGAGCTGCCCACGGCGGGTTATGCGCTGCTCCACCTGCGCTCCGGCTATCAATGGAAGCTGGACGAAAGGGCCAGCATGCGCCTCGATGCGGGCATCGACAATCTGACCGGCCGGAAATACGCGCTGCCTTTGGGCGGCCGTTATTGGGTGGGAGACATGACCGGGAACACTCCCGTGCCCGGCATGGGCCGTTCGATCCATAGCGGCCTGACCATCCAGTTTTGATGAGTCGCGCGATACTGGAGTTTCCGCCGGTCGAGGAGCATGGAGCGAGAGAAGCCGCTGGCGCTGGTAGTTGACGACGACGAGCCATTCCGGGTGCGCCTGTGCCGCGCGTTTCAAATGCGCGGCTGGGACGCGCTCAGCGCCGCTGGCGGCGACGCGGCGCTCGAAGCCGTCCGCCAATCGGCGCCCAGTCTGGCGATTGTGGACCTGCGCCTGGCGAACGAATCGGGCCTCGAAATCGTACGCCGCTTGCGCGCGGCCGACGGCGCGCTGGCTATCATCATGCTGACCGGCTACGGCAGCATTGCCACGGCTTTGGAGGCGGTGAAATGCGGCGCCGACCACTACCTCTGCAAGCCGCTCGACGTGGACCAGATTCTGACCGCGTGGCGCACCCTGCGAACCGGGCCGAAAGAGAGCCCGCCGCCGCCCGCCGCGGCGCCCAGCCTGGCGCGCGTGGAATGGGAACACATCCAGCGCGTGCTCTCCGATTGCGGCGGCAATATCTCGCAGGCGGCCAAGCTGCTGGGCATGCACCGCCGCTCGCTCCAGCGCAAGCTCAGTAAGTACCCGCCGCGCGAATAAGGGCTTGGTTACAGCCTGGATGATCCGCTACTAGAACAACAGCCGCAGCGAGAACTGAAATGTCCGCGGCGCGTTCCACTGAGTAACGTTGTTGTCGAATACGGCGGCGTTGTTCCCCTGGTTCGATCCCAAATAGGTCTGGTCGCCAACCAGCCAGTTGACGTTGTTGAACAGGTTGATGGATTCGGCGCGGAACTCCGCCGAGACCCGTTCGGTCAGCGCAACCGCCTTGCGCAGGCCCAGGTTCAGATTGAAGGCGCCGGGCCCGGCGAACATGCGCCGCTGCAAGTTGCCCACCGCGCCCGGGGCGGGCTGCTGGAACACGCCTGCCGGGGCGTTCACATAGCTCACGGTCCCATTGGGATTCTTGCGGATTCCGAAATACGACCGGATCCGGCTGGCGGACAAGGACGTCGCCACGGTGTTCTGTCCGGAGTCGGCCTGTGAAGTGAACGTACCGAGCCCGTTGACGGTCGCGAGGTTCCCGGCGGGCGTCACGAGGGAACCGCCCGAAAGCAGGGAGAACGGCGCTCCCGACTGGGCGATCGCGATCCCACTGACGCTCCAGCCACCCAGGACCTTTCCGGACAGGCTGCGCGCGGCGCTCCGGCTCTCGAAAAAGGGCAGCTTCCAGGCGCCGACGATCTTGAGCGCGTGGGTCAGGTTGAACGGCGCGGAGGCCCATTCGAGCGAGCTGTTGTACAGATCCAGGTAGGGATCCACCGCGCCCGGCCGGTAATCGTCCAGGTTACTAAGAACCTTCGAGAAAACATAGCTGGCGCTCAGGCTCAAGCCATTCGCGAGCGGAGGGGCAACGGTCAACTGCAAGGCGTCGTATCGCGAGACGCCCAGGTGAGACAACACATCGATGCCTTGCGGCGCGAGCGGATTTCCCAGGAAATTGTAGGCGCCGCTGCGGTTGTATCCCTGGCCTTCGTACCACCGGGCCAGCTCGCCCGCCGCTCCCGCCAGAATCAGGGACCTGGCATACAGGTCGGGCTGGCAGTTCTGCGTGCTGAAATTGGCGCACAGGCCGTTGCCCGGTAACAGCGGGAAGCCGCTGGTGGGATTGCCGCCGGCGAGATTGGCCTGAACCTGCCGGAAGGTCGCCAGGAAGTTCGCCGGCAGCATGACCTGGTTGCGGTCCACGGAACGAGGTCCCTCTTCCAGCCGGTTTCCCAGGTAACGAACGTCGAAACGGAACCCCTTCACGCGGGATTCGATGCCCGCGTTCCAGTATTTGACATTGGGGGTGCGCACATTCGGATCGACGCCGTACACCGTTCGAGGCTGCTGGCTGTAACTGTTGGCGAGGGCCAGGAGCGATGGCAGCGTCAAACTGGAAGGCAGGGTGGGCGCCGGCGTCGGAGGCGCCTGCGACAGCGGAACGGAGCCCCCGCTCAAATCCGTCGAGACATTAAAGCTCTGAAACGGGTTCTGGAGGGCATAAATGCTCATATTCGGGAGCAGGTTGTCATTCACGTAGCTGATGCTGTAGCCGCCCCGAAACACGAACGGAAGCCTCTCGACCGGCTGCCAGGCAAGACCCATGTATGGACTGTAATTGTCGAAATCCCGGCGGTAGAAGGCTTGTCCGGAGGTGGCGTAGGTGAAGGGCAGGCTTTTGTTGTACCCCGCATTGGAGACGTCGCCGGAGAGGACCGGTATGATGGCCGTACCGGTCCTCTCGTTGGCCGGCGAAAGATAGTCGAAACGCAGGCCGAGGTCGATGGTCAGGGAACGAAGCAGTTTCCAATCTTCGTGAAAGTAGCCCGAGAGCATGTGCGCGGAGAGATCGCTACGGGCCGTGGTTCCGAGCGTGTATCCGGAGGTGGGCGAAACAATGTTGAAGCGCTGATCGGCTTCGGAGATGGTCCCCTGGGCGATATCGTTCACGACATAGCGCGGCACACTCAGGGAGTCGAGCGGCCCATTGCCGGCCCCATACGACAAGAGGCGATACTGCTGCACCCAGGCGCCGGCCCGCAGGGTATGTTTGCCGGCCGCCCATGTCACGTTGTCCTGGTAGCTATACAGGCGATTGTCAAGGCCCCGGGGGTCGGCGCCCGCCATGGGCTGGCTCACCGCGACATTCGGGTCGTCGAGGATGGCGATAAAACCAAATTGGGAGCGGAGCGAGTTGTGATAGTCGATGGCGGACAGATTGGCGCCAACACGCACTTCATTGGTCAGGCGGTTGGTGGGCGCCCAACGCCACGAGGCCGCCAAGAAAGTGGAGGAGGCGCCGATGGTGGTGGTGGGTTTGCGCCCGAAGACGGAGGAATCGGCGGGATCGTCCATGGAGCCGTTCCAACTCGAAAACGTCGCGCCAAGGGCGTGCCGCGCGGAAGCCTGGTAATCCAGCCGCGCCAGCGCCGTGCCGAGCGTCCGTCCGTTATCCTGGGTTCCCCGATACCGGCCCGATGGGTCCGATGGAATGAGTGCGAGAACCTGCCGTAAGACGGGATCAAGGCTGGAAAGAGGGCTGCTGGACGCCTGACCGGTGCGGGTCTCGGTCGAGCGGTCCAGATCGGCTTCATAGTTCACGAACAAGAACAGCTTGTTCCGCCGCAACGGCCCTCCGAATGTCGCCCCGATGTGGCTGACATTGGCAGCGGCGGGCGTGCCGCCGCTGTTATCGAGCCACCGCTGGGCGGCAAGACCGGGCGGGACGATGAACCAGTATGCCGAGCCATGAAAGCGGCTGCTCCCGGCAGGCGTGCCGAAGGCCGTCTGGGAGCAGCCGCAGCCGTCGATGGCGCCGGTCGCGATGGCCGCTTCGCCGATCTGGCCGGTGCGCAGCGGGAGGGTTGTGGCGCCCAGGCCATTTTCGCGAGGGAGACTCGCTTGGATACTCACGCCGTCGTAGGTGATGGTTGCCAGCGACGCGGACTCCCCATGGATCGCCAGGGTAGCGCGGCCGTTTCGTCCGACGCCGGGAAGCGTGTCCAACAGGTAGAACGAGTCCTGGCGCGAAACCGGCAGCCGGCTTGCCAGGTCCCCATCCACCGCGGCTGCGACATCGACGCTGACGGTTTGGAGCGGTGGTTCGAAAACCCCGGCCGGGGCCGCCTGGCCGGCATTGCCAGGCGCCAAACGGATGGGCGGCAGAGAAGTCTCCGCATCCGCATCGACGGCGATGTGGGTCAGGGTCTCGGTGGCGAAGCTCCCGGCTTCCACGGTGAGGTCGTAAGATGCCGGCCTCAGACCCGGGAATACGAATCGGCCGGCGCCGGAGCTGAGGGTGGAAGAGTAGACGGCCGCCCATTCGCGCGACACGAGCGTGACGCGCGCGCCGGAAATGGTCTTCCCTCCGGCGTCTTCCACGGTTCCCGACAGTCTTCCGGTGGCTTGCGCCAGGGCGGCGCCCGGCAGCGCCAGCAGCGCCAAAAGGAGCGCCGGAAAACGCCGCGACAGAAGGGGAATCGGGTAACCCGCGAAGCTTCCCGGCCCCTTGGCTCCGGACGGACCACGAGCCTGGATGAGGGACCTTCCGCGGGCGGCTGGCATTAGGTTCTGTCACCTGAAGGTCCCATTTTTGGCTCTGATTTCATATGATGGCACATCCTGGCATGGGCGCGGCCGCAGGCTACAATGGGGTGCGCGACATGGAAGTGGGGTCAAGCCTTTTGGCTTGCCGCCGGGCTTTTGCCCGGCGTCCGGCGACGGCGCGAAGAACGCCGGCTGAAAAGCCGGCGGCAAGCCAAAAGGCTTGGCCCCACATGGGCTCGGCCTTGCGTACACGTACGCTCGGATCCGCGCCGTTTTGCGGGGCGAATCGCTTCGACCATCACTTCTGCGTCGCGCGCCCGCTACAATGATCGCGAAGGTGAGGACCTTGCGGAATTTCATCATAAGCTTCGTCACTATCCTGCTGGGGGCGGCAAACCCGGCTTTCGGACAAGCACATCCCGATTCTCCACCGGCGGACGTTGCCCCGGCCAAGCCGTTGGTAACCGGTAATGGGATACTGCTTCCTCCCCATGAAATGCTGCGCGGGTTCACCGACTTTGAATACGCGCCGCCCACCAACGAACCGGACCTGGGCCGCTGCCTCGCCTCGACCGGCGCGTACGGAGGCGCCCACGCACAGTGCGCCGACTTCGCGCGTTACATGTTGAGCGGCTATCTCGAAGTGCAGCCCTTCGGCCGGACTCCGCTACGCCGCCTGTATTTCTTTGCCCAGCCCCGGTTTTCTTTCGGCGCAACCGTGCCGCAGATCAGCTACCCGCAGACCTTCGCGCCGATCGCTTGCGAGAACTTGATGGGCTTTGGCGTCGAACTGTCGCGGAGTTTCGAGCTGCGCGTCGTGCGGCACACCGTGTACTGGATGGGCCGCTATACCGGTTATCTGGGCCCCGCGGATCTAGGCACTGCCGGCCCTTACGGACAATACGCCACCGTCGGCGTGCGCTGGAAGTTCGGCTCGGTGAGCCGCGCTCACACGATTCCATGAAGCCACGTTCTACCGGGCTCCACGGCGTTGTTTGGCCACCTGTCGCTGGCACAGGTTCATGCGGCTCTGGCCTACTACCACGCCAACCAGGCCGAGATCGACGAAGACCTGGAATCCGAGGCGCGGGAGGCGGCGGCCCTGGAAGAACGGCACAGGCGCTGATCCTCACCTGTGAGCCGCATCGTCGACTATCGGGCGAAGCTCTTAATGGTTAAAGAATTCCTCACTCACAAGGAATACACGCGGGGAGGGTGGGAAAAATGGGCGCGTTAGTCATCGACAACGCGAAGTACGCTCGGGTGTTGGCGGAAGTCCTGCCGCGAGTGATCGCCACGGACGAAGAGCATGAACGCCTCCTGGCCGAAGTGGAGAAGTTGATGGACAGGGGTGAACATCGTACCGCGGAGGAGGACGCCGCCCTCGACCTGCTGGTTCGTCTTATCAAGGACTACGAAGAGGAGCATCATCCTCTGCCCGATCCGAGTCCACACGAAATGTTGGCGTATCTGATGGAACAACGGGGTTTGAAGCAAGCCGATCTTCTTCCGATTTTCAAATCCAGAGGCTACGTCTCCGACGTGGTCAACGCGAAACGCGCCATCAGTAAGGTACACGCCAGGCACCTTGCCGAATTCTTCAAGGTTTCGGCGAACCTATTCATCTGACTTGTCGGCGTCCCGCGGAGGAAACCGCGGAAAAAAGGGCTCCCGGCCCGAAAGCGCTACGCTTTCAACGCCTCCGCCAGGTGCGCCGCCGGGAGGCGCACGCCCACGTAGAAGGGTCCGAACAGGGCGTAGAGGGCGCTCACTTCGTCGAAGCGCATTTCGTAGATCAGTTTCTTGAAGACCAGCGGGTCGTCGGCGAAGAGGTCCACGCCCCACTCCCAATCGTCGAAGCCGATGGAGCCGGTGATGATCTGCCGGACTTCGCCCGAGTAGCGCCTTCCCACCATGCCGTGCTCGTGCATGAGGCGCTGCCGGTCGGCCATGGGGGCGCGATACCAGTTCACCGATTCCCCGCGGCGGCGGTCCATGGGGTAGAAGCAGATGTATTTGGAGGCGGGAATCTCGGGCCATAGGCGCGGAGCCATGGCCTGGCGCTGGCGCGCCAGCACGTCCTCAATCTCCTTGTTCCACTCCTCCGAATGGGGCTCGACCCCGCGCGAGGCCAGCGCGCCATACACCCGGGCGCTCGATTCGTACAGCCCCAGCTCCACCACGGAGAGGTAGGAAGTGGTGGGTTCCAGGTAATCGGCCAGGCGCAGCCGCCCCAGCTCCAGTTGGACCCGGTCCAGCTCTTCGAAGCTGCGCCGGAAGTGCACCAGGAGCAGGTCTCCTTTATGGCCCAGCAGCGAATACACGCCACTGTGGCGGCCATCCGCCGGGCGCTCCCATTGGCCCAGAACCGCAACCGCTTCGGCCATGGCTTGGTCGCGCTCCGCCGCGGGCAGCGCGCGCCACGCCGGCCGCCGGAAGCGCATCATCTGGTGCAGCACGCTAGAGCCCTCCACGGTCAGCGGAACGGCGGGCAGCGCGGCGTGGGCAAGGGTATCGGGCGTCATATCCAACATTATATGGGTGGGAGGGATCTTCACCGCGGAGACGCGGAGAACTTCGGGATAGGGGAATGAGATTTAGGAATTTGCGTCGGATTCACCGCGTCTCCGCGGTGGGCGGGACGGACCTGTCATCCCTGCCGGGCGGGTTGACAGACGACAAAAACCGATCGTCTGTCCCACAAGTCTATGAATTGACAGACGACAGAAACCGATCGTCTGTCCCACAAGTACCGAGTTGTCAGGCGCCGGCCTTGGCGGGGGCCATGCATTCCTTGACTTTTCTGGCAAGCTGCTTCACGGTGTAGGGCTTGGCGAAGTAGCCGGAGATCTCGCTTTTGGCGAACCGTTCTTCCACGTCCAGATCGCCGAATCCGCTGCAAATCAGCACCGGCACGTCCGTCCGAATCTCGCGAATCCGTTGCAGCGTCGCCCCTCCGTCCATTCCCGGCATGGCCACATCCAGCAGCACCAGGGCGATCGCGGCCGAGTTCTCCTGGAACAATCGAACCCCTTCGTACCCGTCGGCGGCCAGCAGCGCCTGGTACCCGAACGATTCGAGCGCCGACTTGGAGAAGTTCCGGATCATCTCCTCGTCGTCCACAACCAGTATGGTCCCCGCGCCGCGCAGGTTCCTGCGGTCCTCGCCTTCGGCCTTCGGCGCCGGGACCGTCTCCGCCACCGCGAACAGCGTCTTGAAAGAGCTTCCCCGGCCGGGAACGCTGTGGACCTGCACCGCCCCCTTGTGCTGGCGGATGATCCCCAACACGGCCGCCAGCCCCAGGCCGCGGCCCGTGAACTTGGTGGTGAAGAACGGATCGAAGATCCGCTTGATGGTGGGTTCATCCATTCCCGAGCCGTTGTCCCGCACCTCCAGGAACACATACTCGCCCGGGGCCACCTTTTCGCCCTGATACAAGTCGGGCAGGGGCTCGCAAGCGACGGTCTGCCGGCCGGTTGTCACCAGGACTACGCCCCCCTCGGCTCCCATCGCCTCGGCGGCATTGATCATCAGATTCATGGCCACCTGTTGCACCTGGCTGGGATCGGCCAGCAGCAAGGGCAGATGCTTGTCCAGATCCATCCGAACCTGCACCGCCGGTGGAATGGACTGATGAATCAGCCTGCCGGTGCGCATCACCACGTCCGACAAGTCCACCCGTTCCGCATAGAATCGGCCTTTTCCGGCATAGGCCAGCAGTTGCCGGGTCAAGTCGGCGGCCCGCTCTCCGCCGCTGACGATGCTCTCGAGGGCCAGTTTGGCGGGGTCGCCCTCCGGGGTGGCGTTCAGCAGGAGACTCGCATTTCCAACCATGCCGGTCAGCAGGTTGTTGAAATCGTGGGCCACTCCGGCCGCCAGGTAACCGATGGCCTCCATCTTCTGCGATTGCCGCGCCTCCTCCTCCGCGCGCCGGCTATCGGTCACGTCTTCGATGGCCAGCAGAATGCGCTCCTCCCGCTCGAACCGGTGCGCGTTCAGCACCAGGATTCGCCGCCCCGCGAACCGGGATTCGTACTCCAGCTCGAAATCTTCCATGATGCGGTCCTTGGGCAGGACGTCATCGAGGAACTGCCGCAGCGCGGGGACGCTCAGGCGGCCGCCCTCGAGATCGTAGACAAAGCGGCGTTCGGCTTCCTCCGGCGTAGTCCGGAAAGTCCGGTAGAAGGACTTGTTGGCTCGCATCACGCGAAGGTCCGGCCCCAGCACCACCAGCGAGCCGCGAACGGTGTCGATGGTGGCCTGCGCGAACTCGCGCGCCCGCTCCAGCTCGGTATTGCGAACCTGCAGCTCCTGGTTGACGGTGGTCAACTCCTCGTTGGCCGCCTCGAGTTCCTCCTTGGAGGCTTCCAGCTCTTCGTTGAGGCTCTGCAGTTCCTCGTTGGCCGCGACAATTTCCTCGCTGGCCGCCTCGTGCTGGGCAATCACCGATTCCAGGTGCGCGCGGCTGGAGGCCAGTTCTTTCTCCAGGCGGCCCAGGCGCGCCTCGTACTTGCGCCCGTCATCTGAAGTGCGGGCCGCGCCGGGTCCGTGGCCGGGCGGCCCGGCGCCATCCTCGAAAGCGATCAGGAAGTTATCCCGCTCGGTCCCCAGCGCGGTGATCTCCAGGTTCACCTCGCGGCGGGAAGGGCCTTCCCCAAACCCCACCCGCTCGATCCTGACCGATTGGCCTGTGTTGCCGGCCTCCCGGACCGCATCTTCCAACGCCGCCGCATGAGCCTTCCCCACCACGTCCAATATTCCCGGGTTCTGAAGCTCGGATCCGGCCGCCAGGAAGCTCCTGGTTTCGCCGCTGCTCACAACCGTCTCCAGATTCCGGTTGACGATCATGCGGGGAGGGCCGTATCGGTGCACCACCACCCGGTCGGCCTGTTGGCGCACATCGGCTTTGCGTGGCGGCCGCTCGGCCGCGGCAGCCAACTCCCGCAGGGGCTGCGTTTTCCTGCGGGTGGCCTGCGCGGCGGGGCGCCGGGCCACCTCCTGCCTCACGTACAGGCGCGCCTCCCGGTCCACGGGCGCGAACAAGTCGGGGGAGGAAATGGCCGTCTCGGACCGTCCCAACAGCAGGAAGCCGCCGGGGTTCAGCGCGAAGTGGAACCGCGAGAACACGTGATCCTGCATCGAATCGAGGTAGATCAGCACATTCCGGCAACTGATCAGGTCCATGTGCGAGCACGGCGGGTCGTTCAACAGGTCGTGCCGCGAAAAGATGCAGCGGTCGCGCAGTCTCCGGCTGACCTGAAACTCCCTCCCGGTGCGCACGAAGAAACGGGCCAGTCGCTCAGGCGAAACGTCGGCCGAGATGTTCTCGATGTACACGCCGCGGCGGGCCTTATCGATGGCCGCTTCGTTGATGTCGGTGGCCAGAACCTGCACCGGAACGCGGGACTGCATCAGATCCGCCACCTCCATGAAGGCGATGGCCATGGAGTAGGCTTCCTCGCCCGTGGAGCAGCCGGTCACCCAAACCCTGACCGCCGCATCCGCGGAAGCCTGCCGGATCAGAATCGGAAACACTCTCCGGCTCAAGACGTCGAAGGCTTCCGGGTCGCGGAAGAAGCGCGTGACGCGGATCAGAATGTCCTGCGCCAGGGCGTGCATCTCGTCGGGGTTCTCTCGGGCGTACTGCGCGTACTCGCCAAGGCCCTCCCGCCGGAGCAGAGCCACCCGCCGCAACACCCGCCGCCTGACGGTAGTCTGCCGGTAGGGGCCGAAATCGATGCCGGTATGGGCTCGCAGGAGGTCGTTCACGGTCTGAAAATCCATCTCGGAGTTGGGCGACGTTCCAGCCAGCTCCGCGTCGTCGCCGTGAACCAAGCGAGGCTCGCGGGCGATGCGGGCCAATTCCGCGGCGATTCCCTCCGGCGACAGGACAAAGTCCACCGAGCCGGTGGCGATGGCGCTGCGCGGCATCCCGTCGAACTTGGCCGAAGCCGGATCCTGCGCCAGTACCACGCCGCCCTCGGCGGAGATGGCCTGCACGCCCAGCGCTCCATCCGAGCCCGTTCCGGAGAGAATCACAGCCATCGAACGGCTGTTCCGGCCGGCGGCCAGCGAGCTGAGAAATGCGTCGATGCCTCTTCCCGAGATCTCCCTTGGCTTGAGAGCGAGCGAGGCCCCCGAAATGGTCATGGCGGCGTTGGGCGGGATCACGTACACCTGGTTCGGCGACAGCACCGTACCGTTCTGCACTTCGCGCACCGGCATGGCCGTCTCCCGGGAAAGCAAGGGAACCAACATGCTGGAGTGGCCGGGGGCCAGGTGCTGGATGAAGACGAACGCCATGCCCGTATCGGCGGGCAGTCCCCGCAGCAGCTCCGTGACCGCCTCCAGACCGCCCGCCGAAGCCCCGATGGCCACCACCGGGCACGGTAGCTCCCGCCGGTCGCTTTGGCCGGAATCGCTGCTTTCATGGTCCGGGAAGATGGATTGAGGGAGCAGCTCGGCTGGTTGCATGGGGGGTCTCCGATCGGAATCGATTATGTCGGATTTTTTGCCGCTATACAAGGTTTTATTATAAATAATTAAAATGAATGCCAAGGTGTTCAAACTGTTTCCGTAACGTATTGATTCCACTATGTAAATATGAAAATGTCACAAGCACGTCGGGAAGCCGTGCAAAAAGAATTAAAACATGTTTTCAGTACTTTGATCGGGACGCCGGCCGGAAGGCCGGCGGCAGGGTCGAAAACCCACCTCGTGGGGCAGGATTCCTGCGCGGCGATTGCCAATCGCCGCGCGGGCCGATCATCAATCGGCCCGCAGGATACCATCCTGCCCCACGACGGAGGGGTTTTCATGAGTTTCCGCGGGCCGCTGGCCCATGCAGGACAAGCCCGAAGGCTTGACCCCACATCGGCAGCCTTGCCGTTTTCGCCGAGCCCGCTTCCGCTTGTGCTCTAATCTCCTTCATGGGCGCCGTTCTCACCGGCGCGGCCGTCCCGCCGCGGCCCGCCGCGCGGAAGATGACGCTCGCTCCGCTTATCGCCGTCACCTACTTCCTGGTCGCCGGAGGTCCGTTCGGGCTTGAGGATATCGTTTACAAGGCCGGTTACGCCGGCGCCATTCTGATTCTTTCCATCACGCCGCTGCTGTGGAGCCTGCCCACCGCGCTGATGGTGGCGGAGCTGGCCGGCGCCCTTCCCCGCGATGGCGGCTACTACGTGTGGGTCACCCGCGCCATGGGCCGTTTCTGGGGTTTCCAGGAGGCCTGGCTGTCGCTGACCGGCAGCTTGTTCGACATGGCCATCTACCCCACCCTGTTCGTCGCGTACCTGGGGCATTTCGCGCCCGCGCTGACGGCCAATGGCCGGGGCGTCTGGATCGGGGTCGCCCTGGTGGCCGTCTGCGCCGCGTGGAACCTGTTGGGATCGAGGAGCGTCGGTCTCGGCTCGGTGGCCCTCGGCGTGGTTCTGCTCGGTCCGTTCGTGATTCTCACGCTATACGCGCTGTTCCAGCGCGCCCCATCCGCCGCCGCGCCGGTTCCCCTCGGCCGCGTCGATGTGCTGGGGGGAATTCTGGTGGCCATGTGGAACTACATGGGCTGGGACAACTCTTCGACCATCGCCGGCGAAGTGGACCGGCCCCGCCGCACATACCCGCTGGCGATGGCCATCGCCGTGGCGCTGGTGGCCTTGACTTATATCATTCCTATCGCGGCCGTGGCGCTCACCGGTCTGGATGCCAATCGCTGGTCCACGGGCGGCTGGGCGGATGTGGCGCGCGCCGTAATTCACAATCCGGCGGCCGGCGCCGCGCTGGCGGCCGCCATCACCGCCGGCGGCATGATCGGCGCGGCCGGCTCCCTCAACGCGCTCACCCTGGCCCTTTCCCGGCTTCCGGTAGCGCTGGCCGAAGACGGCTATCTGCCCAAGGCGTTTTGCAAACGGCATCCCCGCACCGGCGCGCCAACGGTCGCGATTGCAGCTTGTGCGGCTGTCTGGGCTGTTTGCCTGGAGTTGCCCTTCGTGAAGCTGATTGTGCTGGACGTCCTGCTGACCGGTCTCAGCATCCTTCTGGAGTTCGCCGCGCTGGTGTTCCTGCGCATCCGCGAGCCCTATCTCTCGCGCCCTTTCCGCGTGCCCGGCGGTCTGTGGGGGGCCGTCGCTATCGGCGTCCCGCCGCTCGCTTTCCTGGTCCTTACCGTGCTGCGCACCCGGGCTGAACCGGTGGGACCCATCGACGCGCTCCAATTAGGAGGGCTCCTGATCGCCTTGGGCGTGGGAACGTACCTGGCGGCGGGAAGGCGTTCGCGGGCCGGCAAGCGCGCTACAGGCGGTTGATCAGACTGGCCACGTATCCGGCGCCGAATCCGTTATCGATATTCACCACCGTGACGTTGCTCGAGCAGCTATTGAGCATCCCCAACAGGGCCGCCAGCCCGTGAAAGCTGGCCCCGTAGCCCACGCTGGTAGGAACGGCGATCACCGGGCAGGACACCAGGCCGCCCACCGCGCTGGGCAACGCGCCCTCCATCCCGGCGCACACCACCACCACGCGCGCCTGCCAGAGGCGCTCGCGGCTTTGCATCAACCGGTGGATGCCGGCCACCCCGATATCGTGGATGGCGTCCACTTCGTTGCCCATCACCTCGGCCGTGAGGCGCGCTTCCTCGGCCACGGGCATGTCGCTGGTTCCGGCGCACACCACGGTCACGGTGCCTTTGCCGCGCACGGTGCGGTCGCGCCAGAAGCGGATGGCCCGGGAAAGCGGAAAGTACTCCCCGCCCGGCAGTTTCTCCGCCACCGCCGCGGCGCATTCGCGGTCCGCCCGGGTGATGAGCACGTTGGCCGAGTGCTCCAGCAGCTTTTCGGCAATGGCCACCACCTGCTCCGGAGTCTTGCCCTGCGCGAAGATCACCTCCGGCATGCCGTGACGCAGCGCCCGGTGGTGGTCCACTTTGGCGAAGCCCAGATCTTCGAACGGCAGGTGCCGCATGCGGTCCACCGCCGCATCCACTTCCACCGCGCCGCTTCGTACCTGCTCCAACAAGGCCCGGAGTTGCTCCTGATCCATGACGATAAGAATAACAATTCCGGTGGGGGCCGCGCTCCCGCCGGTAATCCGTCCGCGGGCGCCATCCACCGCGGACAGGCTGGGACGCGGAGGGATCGCTGAGAACCTAAGAATTGCAAGATCAAGTTTAAAGAATTGAGGCCGCATATCAAATGATTCTTCGCGCCTGCTCCACGTCCCGGCGGCGCCGCGGTGACGGATTCCAGGCTACAAATGGGTCAGTGCCCCGTGCAAATTCGAGAGCGCATAAGTACTAAGGAGATTTTTGTGGAGTTCTGGACCTTTTGTTCTATTGAAGCGTCCAGGGGCGAATCGAGAGAATGGGATCAGGCATGAGTTCAGTCCAGCACGATATCAGCGCCAACCTCGCGACCGCGCTCGACCGCCGCGGGAACAGCCGTTTTCCGGTTCGGGAAGAGGTCCGGTACCGGATGCTCAACGCCAAGTCGCTGAGTGTCACCGGCGTTGGCAAGACACTGAACATCAGCAGCGGAGGGATTCTCTTCACCACCGAAGAGAAGCTGCCGATGGGCAAGCTTGTCGAAGTCGCGGTGAACTGGCCCGCCAGGCTGGGAGGCTCCTGTCCGCTCCGGTTCGTCGCGGTGGGCCGGGTGGTGCGCGCGGAGGACGACAAAGCCGCGGTGCGCATCGAACGCTACGAGTTCAAGACCCGCCGCACCTCGGCGTAATCGGCTTTCCGCTTTCAGTGGGGACCTCTTGATGCCCGCGGCCGGCCCGCCCCTTGCGCCGCGTTTCAGCCACGATGTCGCGCAAGCCGGCGCCGGGAGCGGGATTCCGCGGCGTATTCCGGGCGTCGGGATTGCGGAGCCGCCTGCCTGAATACGGAATCGGACTTGCCCCGATGTTGGGGGCACGGCTATACTGGCATTTCGCTGAGTTGTTTATGACGGCGAGAGACGATATCGATCCACTGGCGCCCCAGCGCGAAGCCGCCTTCTTTTACGGTCTCTTCCTGCGGGGGCACGACGTGGAAACCCTGCGCCAGGACATCGACGTTCCTCGAACCATGCTCGAAAAGTGGATGAAAGCCCACGATTTCGAGGCCCCATTCCGGGAGAACCTGCAGCGCGTCTACATTTACAGGAAACAGGTGCTGGCGATCTTCGACGGCCTGGTTTCCAACGAGCAGATGCAGCCGCGCTTCGTGCAGTAGGCGATCGGCGCTTGCCCGCGCCCGCCGGGATTACTTCTTTGGAGCCTCTGGAGCCTGAACGGCCTGGGCCTTCCGGCGCTCGAGTTCTCCGATCTTGAACGTTACGCCCGCGCCATTCCACACCAGGACGAGACCATCGGGAAATAGGTCGCAGACCGGCACACCGTTGCCGGAAAAGGTAGCCGGAATGGAAAGGTCCCCGCTCGGGAGTGCGGATACCGAACTGGTCTCCAGCCGAACCTTGAGCTCGGTGGAGTGTTCCGGCTCGACGCTTATCTTCTCGGAGCGGGCAACCTGGAAGCCCGGGGCGAACGCGGTCAAACCGTACGTTCCGGGCGGCAGATTCGCGAAGGAGTACTTGCCATCCTCGCCGCTAACCGTCCTCTGGGTACTCCCGCCGGCGTCTTTCAACAGCAGGATCGTATCGGGAACGGCGGCGCCGGCACGGTCCTGAACAATGCCTTGAATGCCGCCGGCGCCGCTCTGCGCAGTGGCCAGCGGCGCGGCGAATACCAGAACCAAGATCGCGCCCACCAGCGCGGTTCGAGAATACCCTCGATTCCCAAAACGCATTGTTCTGTCTCCTGTGTAGGGTATAGCACGTTCGGAAGGGGCACGCAATCGCGCCAGGGCGCTTGACCGAATTGGGGAAGCCCGGCAGCGGTGGGGCAGGTTGTCAACCTGCAGCGGGTTGTCAACCCGCTCTGTTCGCGCTTATCACCAACCGCCAGGCCGATTTCCAATCGGCCGCAGGTTGCCAACCTGCCCCACGAGGGCTCACACCACCAGAATCCGGTGGTCCGGGCACTCCAGGTCGATGCTTTCGTAGATTTGCTCGATCAGGTCGAGACCGTGACTGGCCAGGAACGGCAGGATAGAGTACAGGCGCTCTTGCAGATGGCGCTCCGGATAGATCAGGCCGTAGAGCGAAGCGGCCTGCCGCGTGGCGCGGGCATCGCGAGCGAGCGCCTCACGGCCCGCCTTGCGCTCGATCTTCCCGAGCTGGTAGCGGATCTTGCCGGCGCTTCGGTCGAGCGCCCGCGTCAGCGTGGGATCGAACCCCGCCATGGCGGCGCGCAGGCCGGCCAGCGCGGTTTCGACGGCCGCCTGGGTGTCGCACATGGCGCCGGCCATGGCCGGCGGCACGAGCTTGGCGGCCATGCGCTGGCGCAAGACTTCCTCGCCGTGAAAGAAATCCGGGAGGCCCAGCTCGAAGCGGTCCATGGCCTTGTGGCTGCGCTGGTCCACGATGGTGAAGCCGCTGCGCGGCACGGCCACCGGCATCCGGCCCAGCAGCGCGTCATACAGCACGGCGGATTGCGCCAGGTAGGCGATTTCGGCCGGTCCGCCAATATAGGCCACCGTAGGCAGCATGGAATCCTGCACCACGGGACGCAGCAGCGCGTTGGGAGAGAGGCTGGCGGCGCGGTCCATCAGCTCCGGCCCCGTGAAGCGCCGCCCGTTCAGCAGGTAACCGCCGCCCGTGCGCCGCAGCGTGAGCCGCTTGCCGTTCTCCAGGAGGAAGAAGAACGAGGTGCGCTCTTCCACGTGCACCTGGGCGTGGTATCCGGCGGCTTCCAATTCGCGGCCGCGTTCGCGCACGCGCAGGGACATCTCCGGGGCCGCCGCCACCGCCTTGCGCATGGCCGGCGCCGCAAGCTCCCGGAACCGCGGGAGCATGGGGTCCACTTGCAGGATGTCGAAGCGCTTCGAGCAGCCGCCGCAACAGGCCGGAGAAGGCCGCCCCCATGGTGGCGCCCGGACGGTAGGCCTCTTCCACCAGGGCCACCACCTCCTCCCGGTACGGCAGCCCTTCCATGGCGGCCCGCAGCTCGGAAACGGGCGGCGTCTCGAGCGCTACCTCGCCCACCGGTTGTGCGCCGGCCGACCGAATGGTCGCCACCTTGGCGGGGCGGTGGTCCGCGTTGCAGACCCAGACGTGGTTGACTTCGGCGAAATCGTGGTCCTCGGTGGCCAGCCAGAAGACCGGCGCGGCGGGCAGTCCGGCGGCCGTCAGCCAAGTGGCCAGCCTGGCCGCGTGCAGCGCTTTATACACCGTGTAAGACGGGCCGCCGAACAGGCCCACCTGCTGTCCCGTTACCACCGCCACCGCGCCAGGGCTGGCGAGGCGCTCCAGCGCCGGGCTGCGGCGGATTTTGCACGCGCAGCGCCGCAATCAGCGCCGCCCGGCTTTCGGCGGGCATGCGGATTTCCGCCGCGGCCGCGCGAAACGATTCCAGGTCGCGCAACGGATGCCGGTAGAACGGGGCGCAGCGTTCCGGATGGTAGGATACGTCGGCGGCGAGGCGAGTCGCGCCGGGCAGGTCGGTCTGGCGGACGCAGCTACAGTGCATGTCGATGGATCAGGTTAGCAGATGATTGCCCGTGCGTAGCGGATTCCTCAGCCGGAAGGCAGGTATCGGGAAATGTCGTTATAAACCGCCAGCGCCACAATCAGCATGATAAACACGAAGCCGGCCTTGAGCACGGCCTCTTTCACGCTCAGACTCATGTCGCGCTGCATGGTCATTTCGATGAGCAGCATGAGAATCACGCCGCCATCGAGAATCGGGATGGGCAGCAGGTTGAAAATGGCCAGTTGCAGGCTGACCATCGCCATCAGCCCCAGGAACACGGAGGGGCCCTCGCGGGCCGCCGCGCCCGAAATCTCGATCATGCCGATGGGGCCGGTGATGTTCTTGGCCGACATGCGGCGCTCCACGACGCCTTTGAGGAACTGAACCAGCGTGGTGGCGCCCTTGGCGTTTTCGCGCAGAGACTCGTTCGAGCGCCGCCGGAAGCGAGAGCCGGGTATCCACGAAATGATACTTCAAGCCCGGGCCCACGCCGATCATCCAGCGGGCGGGACCGTCCTTCTTGTCGAAAACCGGCCGCACCTCCACCGTCTGTCTGCGGCCCTTCCGCTCGTATTCGACGAGCACCGGCTTGCCGCCGCTGTTGCGCGTAATTTCCTGCAGCTTCACCGTGGTATTGATGGGCTGCCCGTTCACGGCCACAATCATATCGCCGGGTTTGAGCCCGGCCTTTTCGGCCGGCATGCCGGCTTCCACGCTGCGCAGCTCGACCTCGCCGCGCTTGTCCCATCCGGCCGTGCCCACGCCCGAGCGGTCGCTGAGCGTCGGCGTCACCGTGACGTCCAAGGTGCGGCCCTCGCGCTCGACGGTAACCTGGAGCGGCCGGTAGGCCCCCGAATCCTCCGCCAGCGAAACATCCTCCCAGGTGGGGTTCGGTTTGCCGTCCAATTTCACGATCCGGTCGCCCGCCCGAATTCCCGCCCTTTCGGCCGGCGAATCGGGCAGCACGCCGCCGATTACCGGCTCCAGGTCGGCCGGCGAGAGCTTCTGGTAGCGCACCATGTACAGGCCGGTCAGCAGGCCGACCGCCAGGGTGATGTTCATGAAGGGGCCGGCGAAGGCGATCAGCAGCCTCTGCCAGCGAGGCTTAGCCAGCACGCTGCGCGGATCGAGAGCCGCGGCCGCCTCGGAGGTCTGCTCGCCCGCCATTTTGACATAGCCGCCGAATGGAATCAGCGAGAAACGGTAGTCCGTTTCGCCGCGGCGGAACCCGAACAGGCGCGGGCCGAACCCGAAGCTGAACGCCTCGATTTTCACGTCGAAGAAGCGCGCCACCCAGAAGTGGCCCAGCTCGTGGACGTTGATCATCACCCCGATCAGAACCAGGAGCCACAAGACGTTTTCAAAACCATGCACCAATTGCATATGGACTCAAGCCGTAACGGCGTTTACGCGAGCTTGGACCAATTCGCGCGCCGTCGCCCGCGACTCGCGATCGATCTCCAGAATCTCCTCGATGCCGTGGGGATCTCCGGCCGGCATTCGGTCCAGAGTTTCCCGCACAACCTCATAGATCGACAGAAATCCGATTTTCCCCTGCATAAAAGATTCGACGGCGATTTCGTCCGCCGCGTTCAATATACAAGTGGCCGATCCACCCACTTCCTGGCACTCATAGGCCAGGCCCAGCAGCGGGAATTTGGTGAAATCGGGAGGCAAGAACTCCCATTTGCGCGCTTCCGCCCAGTCGATCTTGGGAACGGGAGCCTCCAGTCGGTCCGGATAGGTCAGCGCATACTGGATGGGCATGCGCATGTCGGTCACCGAAACCTGAGCAAGCACGCTGCCATCGGAGTATTCGATCATGGCGTGTACGCTGGACTGCGGGTGCACCACCACCTGCACCTGGGAGGGGGCGAAATCGAACAGCCAACAGGCTTCGATGACCTCGAACCCCTTGTTCATGAGGGTCGCACAATCGATGGTGATGCGGTTGCCCATCCTCCACGTTGGATGATTGAGCGCCTGCGCCGGAGTCACCAAAGCCAGCGCCTCGCGGGGGGTGTTGCGGAACGGCCCACCTGAGGCCGTCAGGATCAGTTTGGAAACTTCCCCGCGGTTGCCGGCGCGGAGGCACTGGTGGGCCCCGTTGTGTTCGCTATCCACGGGTACCAGGATGGAACCGTGCGCGCGGACCGCTTCCATCACCAGCCGGCCGGCCGAGACCAGGACTTCCTTGTTGGCCAAGCCCACGCGCTTGCCCCGGCAAACCGCCGCATAGGTGGCTTCCAGGCCCGCCACGCCCACAATAGCCGAGATCACCGTATCCACTTCGGGAGCGGTCGCGGCCTGCACCCGCGCGGCCGCGCCGCAGAGCAATTCCGGCCACTCCGCGCGGGATAGGCCGGCGGCCGCCAATGCGTCCTGAAGCTTCCGCAGACCGTCGGGATTCGCAACCACGGCGATGTGGGGCCTGAACTCCGCAATTTGGGAGGCCAGCAGATCCGTGTTACCGCCGGCCACCAGGGCGAAGACCCGATACAAATCGGGATTACGCCGCACCACATCGAGGGTGCTGGTTCCGATCGACCCTGTGGAACCCAAAAGTGCAAGAGTCTTCATTGGGCGGCGTATTTCCGGAGCGAAGCTGCCATCTTATCACGGGTCGGCGATTGAACGGACCAAGCCGGGGTGCGCGACATGAGAAGGGACGGCGATGCGAGTCGCCGCGCCCTCGTGGGGCAGGTTGTCAACCTGCGGCCGATTGACAATCGGCCGCTCGCGAGCGCCTGCCAATGCCGCCCAGGCGGGTTACCAACCCGCCGCAGGTTGACAACCTGCCCCACATCATGTACATGGACGGCTTCAGTCGCTTTCGGATAGAGACCGGGTGGAAACACAGGAATCAGGTGTTTACCTTGCCTTGGATGCTAAAGACCCTTTTGGGCGCCGGGGAGGATTGCTTCAGGGGTCTTTATATTTAGAGGTTAGTCTCGCTTTGGTGGGAGTTGCCTCCCCGGCTTAATTCCAATAATAATAGATTCCGATTTTGGAATCAACAGAAATCTGTATCTTTTTTCAGGCTTTCACTTCAACCCTGGCAAGTTCCTCTAAAACCTTGATACTGGCGCACATATCTTCCTCTCCCAAGCCGGAAGCCACGGCCGTCTGGAGGATTTGGCGGGTCAGACCGGTCAGCAGGAGGGGTACGCCCAGCTCGTTTCCGGCGTCCAGAATCAGCCCCACGTCTTTGTGCATCCACTTTGTCGAGAAGTTGGGATGGAAGTCACGGCGGAAGACAAAAGGCGCCTTGTAGGCAATCAATCCGGACTTAGCTGCACTGTTATCAAGGATTTCCAGCATCAGCTTGGGTTCCACGCCGGCCTTGGTGGCGAGCACCATCCCCTCGTTGAAGGCCATCAGGATGTTGGAAAGGATCAGGTTCTGGGCGAGTTTGGCCTGCAACCCCATTCCGGGGCCCCCGCAAAAATAGAAGCGCTTGCCCATGACGTCGAAGTACGGTTTCACCCTTTCGAAGACCGCCGGATCGCCGCCGAGCATGAATGACAAGGTCCCACCCTCGGCGCCCACGGTGGAACCGGTGCACGGAGCGTCGAGAAAATCCACGCCTTTGGCTTTCAGCGCCTGGCCAATCTTGCGGCTCACGCTGGGGCTGATGGTACTGGCGTCGGCCACCACGCTGCCCGGCCGGGCGTCCTGAATAATCCCGTCCGCCCCCAGAATCGCCTCTCGCGACATCTCCGTGTCGCCCACGCAGAGGAACATGCAGTCCGCGTGCGCGGCCACCTGGCGGGGCGTTTCACAGAAGCGCCCGTTTTCATCGGCGGCCAGTTTGCGGGCCTTCTCCGCGCGATGGGACCACAGCGCCACATCGTGCCCCGCGCGGAGGAGGTTGCGCGCCATGGGATAGCCCATGATGCCGAGACCTAAGAAGCCCAAATTCGCCATAGAGATGAATTGTACCGCCATCGGCGGGCCGGCATCACGAGGAGAATCGGACCGGGCGTGCGACGCAAAAGTGAGCCGCCAGACTCAGAGTGCATGCGCACCAGAGACGCCGGGCAGAAGCCCGGCGGCAAGCCCGAAGGCTTGACCCCACGTGTGCGGCCGCTCGGATCCCGGTCACCCGCCGATAGAGTACATGGGGCGCGGCGGGGCCACAAAGTGCGTGGAGTTGATCTCGTGGCCTTCCCATTTGCCCGCCACATTGCGGCGGACCAGGGCGGCGATCTCCTCGTCGGAAGCGCCCGCGCGCATAGGCCCTTTCACGTCGTCTTCCTCGATGGCGAAAAGGCAATAGCGCAGCTTGCCGTCGGCCGTCAGGCGGAGGCGGTTGCAGTTCAGGCAGAACGGCTTGCTGACGGAGGCGATGAAGCCCACCCGCCCGCCGCCATCGGCGTACTCGAACTCGGAGGCGGGGGCGCGCGGGTCCGGATCGGGCACGGGAGCGAGGGGAGAGATCTCGCGCGAGAGCATGGCGACAATATCGTCGGCCAGCAGCACGCGAGAGCGGTCCCAGAGGTTCTGCGCGTCGAGCGGCATGAACTCGATGAAGCGCGCCTCGAAGCCGTTGTCTCTGGCATAGCGAGCCAGCGGAACGATATCCGGCTCCACCAGGCCTTTCACCGCCACGGCGTTCAGCTTGATGTTCGAAAAGCCGGCGCGCTTGGCCGCTCCCAGGCCTTCGAGAACTCTATCGAGGTCGTCGCGCCGGGCGATTTGGAGGAACCGTTCGCGGTCCAGCGTGTCGAGGTGCACGTTGAGGCGCCGCAAGCCGGCTTCATACAACGGTCCGGCCAGCTCGCCGAGCAGGACGCCGTTGGTGGTGACCGCCAGGTCGCGAATGCCGGGAATGGCCGCCAGGCGGCGGATCAGGAGCGGAAGATCGCGCCGGACGAGCGGCTCGCCCCCGGTGACGCGCAGCTTGGCGATGCCCAGGCCGGCGGCGATTCGCACGAAGCGCTCGATCTCCTCGAAATCCAGAATCTCGGCGCGAGGAACGAACTGCACGCCGGTTTCCGGCATGCAGTAAAAACAGCGGATGTTGCAGCGGTCCGTGACGCTCACCCGCAGGTTGTCGTGAACGCGTCCGAAGGAATCGGTGAGCGGCGGCGAGGCCATCTATTTCACCGCGAGCATGCGCTCCAGGGGAACCAGGGCGCGCCGCATGAGATCCGCCGGCGGCTCCACGCGAGGCTCCAGGCGTTCCAGGCAGTCCCGCAGCTTCTCGAGCGTGTTCATCTTCATGTAGGGGCACTCGCTGCAATTGCAGTTTTCGTTGGCGACGAACCAGAAGCGCTTCCGCGGCGACTGCTTCTCAAGCGAGAAGCGCACGCCGCTTTCGGTCATGACGATGAACTCGGCGGCGGGGCTCGCCGCGCACCATTCGATGATGGCCGAAGTGGAGCCCACGAAATCCGCCATGTCGAGCACCGATTCGGGGCACTCGGGATGCGCCGCCACCTGGGCGCGCGGATGTTCCGTTTTGGCTTCCACCAGCCGCCGCGCCGGGAAGGTATCGTGCACGATGCAGGTTCCCTGCCACATGCGCATATTGCTCCGGCCGGTCTGCTTGCGGACCCACTCGCCCAGGTTGCGGTCCGGGAGGAACAGCACCGGCTGCTCGGGCGGCAGCGAGCTCACCACTTTGACCGCGTTCCGCGAAGTGCACAGAATGTCGCTTTCGGCCTTCACCGCGAGCGAGGTGTTGATGTAGGCCACGATGGCGTGATCGGGATTATCGCGCCGGAACTGACGCACCGCCTCGGCCGGGCAGCTATCCACCAGGCTGCAACCGGCGCCGCGGTCGGGAACCACCACCACGCGGTTCGGGTTGAGGGCCTTGGCGGTTTCGGCCATGAACCACACGCCGCAAAAGGCGATCACGTCGCCTTCGAAATCACGGGCCTTGCGCGCCAGCTCCAGGCTGTCGCCGATGACGTCGGCCAGCTCCTGAATCTCGGCTTCCTGGTAGTGATGCGCCAGCAGGACGGCGTTGCGGCGCTTTTTCAGTTCCAGGATCTCTTGGGCGATAGTGGGCGCGGCCAGCATGGGGACGAGACCGCCGCTCCCGGCGGCCGCTTCGCAGGGCGGCCACGAGGGACCGGTTGGATTCCTTTGCCCCTTATTCTATCAGCTACGGTGGGGCAGGCCTCCCGGCCGGACATGACACGGGCCGGACATGACGCGGGCCGGGCATGCCCGGCCCCTACGCCGCGGCCAGATCCTTCTCGATCGGGGTCACCGGATCGAGGAACAGCCAGCACACCCCGCCCATCAGGTACACCGCCGCGGAGAGATAAAACGTGAGCGCCCAGTTGTGGTTCGAGTGCTTCAGGATAAAGGGGATGGCGATGGGGGCCAGCGAGCCGCCGATGTTGCCGGACATGTTCATGGCGCCGGAAAGCGTGCCGGCGAACCTCCCGCCGACATCCATGGTGGTGGGCCAGGCGTTGGGCATGACGAGGTCGCTCGAGAAACCCGCCAGGCCGATGACCAGCATGGCGAGCACCGGGCTGTCGACTGTGGTGGAGACCAGCAGCAGACAGCAGGCGCCGGCGAACCCGGTAAAGGCCATCATGCGCCGCGTGCGCGCCAGGCTGCCGGTAAGCCGCGTCATTGGTTTGGTGAGCAGCCCGCCCACGGTGCATCCAATCCCGCCGCAGAAGAGGGGCAACCCGGTCAGCAGGGCGCCCTTCATCACCGTGAGGTGCCGACCGTCCCGCAGATAGGTGGGCAGCCAGGTGATGTAGAAGTAAAAACCGTAAGAGTGGGAGAAATACTGGGCGCACAAGAGCCAAAACTGGCTGGAGACCAGCGCCTTCTTCCACGGAATGGGCGCATGGCCGGGGGCGAGTTTGGAGTTGCCGCGAAGCAGCTCGCGCTCCGCGTCGTTCAGCCCCGGCTGCTTCATGGGATCGTCGTGGAACCAGAAGTAGAAGCACACCGCCCAAACGACGCCCAACATGCCAAAAATCGGGAAGGCATGACGCCAGCCAACCTGCACGATGATCACGCCCAACAGCAAAGGCCCGAAGGCGCCGCCCCACCGTGCGAAGAGCCACAGAATACCGTGCGCGCGTATCTTCTCGTGCGCCGGCAGCCAGGCGGTGAAGGCCTTGTTCACGTTGGGGAAGCAGCCGGCCTCTCCGGCCCCGAAGAGGAACTGCGTGACCAGGAGCGAAGTGAAGCTCCACGCCGCGCCTACGGCGGCGGTGAAGAACGACCACCACAGCACCACGCGCAGCAGTACCTTGCGCGGCCCGACGCGGTCGCCCATGTAGCCGCCCGGAATCTCGAACAGGGCGTAGGCCCAGGCGAACACAAAAAATATCCACCCCATCTGGGACTCGCTGATGCCGAGGTCTTTGCGGATATACGGCGCCGCAAAGGACAACGACACGCGGTCGATATAGGTGATGATGGCCAGCACAATGCAGAACGCCACCACCACATATCGAACGTGAGTGGGCCGTTGGCCGGCCGTCGGAGCAATTCCGGTTGCCTGTTGCGATGTCACAGACCGTCTCCCGAGTGCGATTTTTCCCGATGGCCGGCGAACTGGCGACCGGGATGACATATTCTAGCGCCCCGCCTGGAGGCGCGCGGCGCCGTTTGGAACAGATCACCGCATGTCGTGGTCGTGCGCCGGGCGGGCAACAGGGTTGAAAATGGCGGGCGGTTTCGCCTGCCAAGTCGATGGTCCCGCACGTCACCCGATTCCGCCGCGCAGCAGCGATGCGGCGGTTGGCGCCGCCCCTGGCGCCGGCCCGGGCTTGCCGTCCGGCTCCGCTTCCTGGGGGCCTTCTCCCGGCGCCAGGAACAGGTTGGCGTCGATGCCGTGCTGCCGCGTGTAAAGCTCGTAATAGCGGCCGCGGCTCTGGTAGAGCGATTCGTGCGTGCCGCGCTCCACCACCCGCCCGTTTTCCACCACCAGGATCTGGTCCGCCCGCCTTATAGTGGAGAGCCGGTGGGCGATGACAAACGTGGTGCGCCCTTTCATCAGGTATGCCAAACCTTCCTGAATGGCGGCCTCCGATTCCGAATCCAGGCTGGAGGTGGCCTCGTCCAGGATCAGGATGCGCGGGTCCGCCAGAATCGCGCGCGCGATCGAAACGCGCTGCCGCTGCCCGCCGGAAAGCTTGACCCCGCGCTCGCCCACTACGGTGTCGTATTGTTTCTCGAAGCCTTCCGCGAATTCATCCACGCGCGCGATGCGGCAGGCCCGCAAAATGTCCTCTTCGGTGGCCCCCGGCCGCGCAAACGCCACGTTTTCGCGAATCGACCCATCGAACAGGAAGGTGTCCTGCAACACCACCCCAAGCTGCGTGCGGTAGGCGTCCAGCCGCAGAGTCGCCAGATCGGCGCCGTCCACGCGGATCACGCCTTCGGTGGGTTCGTGGAATGCGGCGATCAGGCTGATGATGGTGGATTTTCCGGAGCCCGACGGCCCCACCAGGGCGGTTACCGTCCCCGGCTGCGAATCGAAGCTCACTTCGTGCAGCACCGCCTTACCGGCGTCGTAGGCGAACGTGACCCGATCAAAGGAGACGTAGCCCTGGATGGTCCCCACCGCTTGCGTGCGCCGCGGGTCTTGATCTTCGGGCTTCTCGCGCAAAACTTCCTGGGTGCGGTCGAGGCCGGCCAGCGCCTCGGTGATCTGGGTGCCGATTCCCACCATCTGGAACACCGGCGCCACCAGAAACGCCAGAAAAGCGGTGAACATCACGAAGCCGCCCAGCGTCAGCGCGCCGGCCATGATCTGCCGCGCGCCTATGTACATTACGGAGGCCCCCACCACGCCCATCAGAACGGTGGCGGAAAGGGTCAACACCGAGATGGAAGTCAGGGTGCGCATCACGTTCTGAAGCAGGCGCTCCACCCCGCCCGAAAACACGCGCGCCTCGGCGGCTTCGGCGTGGTACCCTTTCACCACCCGCACGCCCGCCAGAGACTCCGTGAGCCGCCCGGTGACTTCGGCGTTGATCTTTCCACGCTCGCGGAAAATAGGCCGGATGCGCCCGAACGCCTTGGTAAGCACGAGGGCGAAAACCGAGATGGACGCCAGCGCGATCGCCGTCAACAGCGGGCTGGTCCACAGCAGCACCCCGAGCGAGAGCAGCGCCAGCAGAACGCCGCCCGCAAAATCCACCAGCCCGGTACCCAGCAGGTTGCGCACGCCTTCCACGTCGGTCATGATGCGCGAAACCAGCATGCCGCTCTTGTTGGCATCGTAGTACGCCACCGGCAGGCGGCCGATGTGCTCCTGCACTTTGCGCCGCAGCTCGGCGATCAGCCGCTGCGCCTCCTTGGACAGCAACTGGGTGAGCGCGAACGAGGTCACGCCCTGGATGCAGGTGGCCGCCAGCACCCCCAGCACCAGCGGCCCGAGCAGACCGGCCTGGTGCTTCCCGATGACTCGGTCCACCAGCCACCGCGTGGAGGCGGGCAAAGCCATGCTGGCCACTTTGTTGACGATCATGAGCAGGAAGCCGAGCGCCAGCAGCCCGCGCCGCGGCCGCACGAGCTCCTTGATAAGAGGCCAGGCGCTGCGCAGATGATCGGATGCTTTCCCCTTCGGTTTGGGAGGCGACACTAGCTACAGGTTACAACGAGCCGGGTCAGGGCCGCGACCTTGAGAGAGGAACGCCGGCCAGAAGGCTTGGCCCCACTTCCGCGGCCATCCAGGTTTTCCACAGCTTGTGGATAATTTCCGCTGTCTTAAAGAAGTTTCATCAAATTGCCGGAAGCACTTGGTCTATAATGCGTCAAGGATCAATAGAGACCTCAGGACGCCATTGTCCTGGGGGGTGAACGAGGAGAGAACGACATGAAGACATTGAAACTGGCGCTCCCGGCGGCCATACTCGGGGCCGGCTTCCTGATTTGCACCACGACGTCCTACGGCACGCCGGCCTATGCCAAGAAAGAGGGCAAGGGCAGCAACTGCACGTACTGCCATGTGACGACCGGCAAGAAGGACCTGAACGATACCGGCAAGTGTTACAAGGCGAACAAGTATTCCCTGGAGAAGTGCCCCGCTCCCAAGAAGGACGATAAGTAATCCGGCGCCCAGCCGCTGGGGCCGGCAGGTTGGTTACCGGCAATTCCTTCCGATGCCAGAACGCCGGCGGTGAGACCGCCGGCAATACCCTCAGGACGAATACCGCATCTTCCACTTCTCGATCTCGGCCGCGAGCACGGGCCGGATGCTGTTGTATTGCTCATCCTCGTAGCCGTTGACGTCCTCGCGCGGATCGGCTTGCAGGTCGTAGAACTCGTTGGGTCCCTGGCCGCCGTTGCGCAGCACCAGCTTATACCGCGAATCCCGCACCATATCGGTGTTCTGGAGATGGCTGAAAACCACATTGCGCCAGACCGGCGATTTGGGAAGAACCTTGCCCATGGCGAGCGGGAGGCAACTGCGTCCCGAGAGATTGCCGCCGGAGGGCGGAGCGGCGGTCAGCTCGGCGATAGCGGGCAGCAGATCCACGGAGCTAACCGACTCGGTCCTCGTGGTCTGCGGCGGCACGCGCGCCGGCCACCGCCAGATCATGGGGGTGGCGACGGCTTCCTCGTACATGTTCGCCGGGTTGGATGAATCGCCCGAACCCCACAGCCCGTGCCGGCTGAGCAGGCTTCCGCTGGGCGAAGTGAACACCACCAGGGTAGTGTCCAACAGGCGCTTCGCGGTCAGCCTGGCGATGACCGCGCCCACTTGGCCGTCCACCGCCGAAATGCCGGTCGCGGCCTGGCGCAGGCTCCCCAACGGATCGTTCAGCATCTCTCTGCCGGCGGTGGCATTCGCGGCGGGGGGTTGGGCGGGGAAGAAGGACTCGAATTTCGCGCTAGCGTATTTCTCCGCGATGCCGCTCGAGGACGGTTCGCCGAAGCCCACCACCAGGAAGAATGGATGGCCGGCCTCCTGCTGGTCCAGGAACGCGCCGGCTTCCGCCGCCACGGCTTCCGCGGTTCCGGCCGGCGTGGCGTGACACCCGTAGCCGCGCCCCGCCAGCAGGGTCGCCAGCGGGCTGGCGGCGGGGTTGGCCACAGGGGCCGTCCCCACCTGCATCCCCGTCCCACCGGTGAGCAGCGAGGCGTGCCCCGGCTGCGCCGAGGGAGCCGATGTGAAATGGTGCAGAAACCGCACCCCCGTGCGGGCCAGGAGGTCTATGTTCGGCGTCTGGATTTCCCGGCCGCCGTAACAACCCAGTACCCAGGCGGGCAGCCCGTCCGCCAGGATGAGCACGATATTGGGGCGCTCCCCGGCCGGTTTCGCGGCGCGGGCGAGCGCGGGCAGGGCAAGGCTCCCGAAGAAAAAGAGTCGGCGTGACAGCGGCATGGCGGAAACTTCAGTATAGTAGGGCCGGCGGCCCAATGGCGGGCCCGGTCCCTCCGGACTTGTTGCGGAGCCGCCCGCCGCATTATAGTGGTTTGGGCGATGAATCTGCCGAACGCTCTTACGATTCTCCGCATCTTCTTCGTGCCGCTGCTGGTGGCCGCGCTGGTGCAGGAGAAATACCCCGGCCTCCAGTTGGCTTGGCTCACCGTTCCCCAGGAATGGCTGGCGCTGGCGATTTTCCTGGCGGCGGCGGCCACCGACCTGCTTGATGGCTACCTGGCCCGACGCTGGAAGCAGGTCACCACCATCGGCACCCTGCTCGACCCCATCGCCGACAAACTGCTCATCTCCGCCGCGCTGATCTCCCTGGTTCAGGTGCGCGTCCTGCCGGGCTGGATGGCCATTCTGATTATCAGCCGCGAGTTCGCCGTCTCCGGATTGCGCAGCATCGCCGCCTCCGAGGGCTACACCATCCGGGCCAACGATCTGGGAAAGACCAAGATGCTCTCCCAGGTGGTAGCCATCTCCTGCATGATGCTCAGCCGAGGGTATCCGGCGCTGCACCTGCCGGGCATGGTCCTTATGTGGACGGTGGTGTTTTTCGCCATGCTCAGCGCGGTCAGCTATTTCCGCAAATTCTGGCGCAAAGTGGACGCGCGCATCAAGAGCCGCCGGCGCCGTGAGCTGCTCATCCTGGAACGCCGGCGGCAAAGAGCCGAATTGCGTCAGAGGGGATCCGCGGGCGCCGGCGCTTTGGCCGAAACGATCTTGAAGCCGCCCGAGTTGAGCTGAACGGTGCGGACCTGGCCCTTGGGGCCCAGCGCGCCGATGGGCTTGCCGTTCAACAGCACCGAAACGCCTCCCGCGTTGCCCAGCAGCAACTCCACGCTTTGGGCGGCTTCCACGGTGCGGGTCTGGTTGGGATCGAGGGTGGCGGAAAAGACGTATTTGCCATCGCTGCGGGCGCGTACCCAGCTCGTCTCCAATGCGATCACCTGGACGCGCACGGGTCCCTCGACGGCGGGCGCCGTGGTCCCTTCGGAAGGCTGCTCCGCCGCGGGAGGCTCGGTCGCGGGCTGCGTATCCGCGGCCGGCGCGGCATTCGCCGGCGGCCCAGCGGATGGCCCCTCGGCCGCATCCGGGGGCGCGGGCCGCGGCCCCTCGGTGGATGCGCCGGAAGGGGCGGCGGGCGGTAGGCTCGGGCCCGCATCGGACGGCGGGGGAATCGCGGCAGCCGCCGGAGGCGCGGCGGGGCCGGACGGAGGCGGCGCCGGGCGCGTGGAGGCCGTGGTTTGCGCGGCCGAAACCGCGGCGCTGCGGCGCTCCCGCTGCCACCAGGTGTAAACGCCCGAGCAGACCAGCAGCGCTACCACCACCAACCCCAGCGCCGGAAGAACCGACTCCCATCGGAATCGGCCGCCGTCTCCCACGCTCCGCCAGGCCCGCATGGGCGGCACCCGGACTTTCTCCGCGGCGGCCATCGGATGGGTCTTGGCCGGCGGCTCCTCCACCACCGGCTCCATGATCCGCTGCGCCTCGGCCGCCAGATCGTCCTCGTCGAGACCCAGTAACCTGGCGTACTGACGCACGAAGCTCTTGACGAAGATAGCGCCTGGAAGCTCGTCGAACGCTTCCCGCTCGAGAGCGTCCAGGAAGCGCACCGAGATCTTCAATTCCCGTGAGATTTGTTGCAGCTCGAGGTTGCGCCGGACGCGTTCGCGGCGCAACGTCTCGCCAATGGCGGTCATACCTGGGGAATCCCTTCCCCTGAGTCCGATCATACCAAAAGCATTGCTCCCCGCCGCCGCGCCCCCTTGTGCCGCCGTGCGCTTCGAGACTATGCTGAGGTTGTAACCATGACCCGCCACGAATTTCTGAAACTCGCCACCGCCACCGCGGTCTCGGGCGCTGCCCTGGCCAACGCGCCGCAGGCAGGCTCCGCGCAACAGGTGAACCCCGACCTGGGCTTCAAGGACACGCCCATGTTGCCCAACATGCCCTGGCACGTTCACGACCCGGACCGGCCCCATCCGAAGGTGGTGACGCCGGCCACCACCCCCGGCGGCGCGCCTTCCGACGCCATCATTCTGTTCGACGGCAAGGATCTCTCCAAGTGGGGTCACCAGGGCCGCGGGGCGAACCGCAATGCTCTTGTGGACGCCGGCTGGAAAGTGGAGGACGGACACTTCACGGTGACCCGCGGATTCGGCAGTCTTTTGACCCGCGAGAAGTTCGGCGACGTGCAACTGCACGTCGAATGGGCTTCTCCAACCCCGGTCACCGGCAACAGCCAGATGCGCGGCAATAGCGGCGTGCTCTTAATGTCGCGCTACGAGATCCAGGTGCTGGATGCCTGGAACAACCCGACCTACGCGGATGGCACAACCTCCGCCATCTACGGGCAGTATCCGCCTTTGGTGCTCCCCGCGCGCCAGCCGGGCGAGTGGAATACCTACGATATTGTGTTCGAGGCCCCCCAATTCGACGGCGAGAAGCTGGTGAAGCCCGCGTTCTTTACGGTGTTCTACAACGGCGTCATGGTGCACAACCGGAAGGAAAGCATGGGTCCCATGGTGTACCGGCAGGTGGCCCACTACACGCCGCAACCGGCCGAGGATTCGCTCATGTTGCAGGACCACAACAGCGACCCGGTGCGCTACCGGAACATCTGGATCCGGCGCCTGAAGGGCTACGACCAGCCGGAGAAATAGGCCGGCGGCGTTCCAGTGTAGCGTACGTTCTCCACGCGCCGTAGCGGCCCTTTTCGCTAACCCGTCTTGCGCCGCGGCGCCTTGACAGCGCGTCGCGACTTCGAGTATCACAAGGGTTACTCCGATATGTGGGCCCAGAACTATACCCCTCTTGCGGGCAACCTTGCACTCTCCGCGATGGTTGCAGCTCTTCCCGCCTTTGCGATGCTTTACCTGCTTGGAATCAAACGACTCCCCGCGTGGAAGGCATCGCTCGCCGGGCTTGGCGCCGCCGTTGTTGTGGCGCTGCTCCTCTACCGTATGCCCGTGGGACTGGTGGCCGGTTCGCTCGGCTACGGGGCGGCCTTCGGCCTGTTTCCGATCGGCTGGATTATTTTCGCCGCCATTCTGCTGTACCGCGTGGTGGTGGAATCCGGGAAGTTCGAAATCATCAAGGATTCTCTCGGCGGCCTCACCCAGGACCGCCGCTTGCAGGCCTTGCTGATCGCCTTCTGTTTCGGCGCCTTTCTCGAAAGCGCGGCCGGGTTTGGGACGCCCGTGGCAGTGGCGGCCACCATGCTGATCGGGCTGGGTTTTTCGCCGTTCTACGCGGCGGGCCTCTGCCTGCTGGCCAACACCGTGCCGGTGGCTTTCGGTTCCATTGGGATTCCGGTGGTCACTTTGGCCGCCGTGACGGGCCTGCCGCTCAACGGCCTGAGCGGGGCGGTGGGATTGATCTGCTTTCCGGCCTCCCTGCTGCTGCCCGCGTATCTCGTTTTTGTAATGGGTGGCTGGAAGGCCCTCAAGGGCGTGCTACCGGCGACGGTGGTGGTGGGCGCGCTGTGGGGCAGCGTGCAGTTCCTGATCGCCCGCTACATCGGTCCCCATCTCGCCAGCATGGGAGGGGCGCTGGCGGCCCTGGTGGGGTTCGTCATCCTGCTGCTGGCATGGAAGCCCAAGGACCAATTCACGCTGGCAGGCGATCACGCCGTCGAGACCTCCACCAAGCGCCATTCAGCCGGCGCGGTGTTGTGGGCCTGGAGTCCTTACGCGATCCTGGTGACCATGGTGGTCCTGGGGAGCGTGTCGAAGACCCTGTTGAGCAAGCTGGCGATAACGTTCCCGTGGCCGGGGCTGCACCTGATGGTGACGGAAATGGCTCCGGTGGTTCCGGCGCCGACTCCCTACGCGGCGATCTACCGCTTCGACTGGCTGGGGGCCGCGGGCACGGCGGCTGTACTCGCGGCGGTGCTGTCGGCGGCCTTGCTGGGCTTATCGCCGGCCCGGTTCGGCCGGGTTCTGCGGGCCACCGCGAAGCAGGTCTTCTTGTCTGAAATCACCATCGCCGCGGTCCTCGCGCTGGCGTTCGTCATGAACTATTCCGGAGCCACGGCGACTCTCGGCCTGGTGTTCGCCAATACCGGCGCGCTGTTCCCCTTCTTCAGCGCGGTGCTGGGAGGGCTGGGCGGGTTTCTGACCGGTTCGATCACCTCCGCCAACGCTCTTTTCGGCAATCTTCAGGTGGTGACGGCCAGCCGCCTGGGTCTGAGCCCGACGCTGATGGCCGCCGCCAACTCGAACGGCAGCATGATGGCGAAGATGATCAGCCTGCAAAGCATCGCCGTGGCGGCCGCCGGCGCCGGGTTGAAACCGTCCGACGAGGGCGGGTTATTCCGGTTCGCGGTGCGCCATTGCGTTCTGCTCATCTTGTTGGTCGCCCTGTTCGTCATCTTCCTGGCGTACGTCGCGCCGCAATGGGTTCCGTAGGGCGAGGGGACTGGGAGACCAGTCTGGTGGGGGAAGAAACGGGACTTCACCGCGGAGCCGCTGAGACGCGAAGAAGATCTTGAATTTCTCCGCGATTCCCCCGCGTCTCCGCGGCTAATGGCGCCCGCGGACGGATTACGTCCGCCATCCGGCGATTCCCGCCGCGTGATATGCTGAGTTCCGGATGTTCAGCCGCCAGCGTAAAGCTCGTGTTTTGTTCGCGCTATCCGACTTTTTGCTGATTGCGCTGGCTTTCGCGGCGGCTTACGAGACACGCCGCCTGCTGCCGCTGGAACGGCCGTTCTACATGACCGCCGAGCGCGCGGCGCTGGTGCTGGGCTTCGCGGTGACGGCCTGGGTTCTCATCGGGCTGTGGCTGGAAATCTACGACAAGCTCGATTCCGTGCATCCGCGCGTGGTGTTGCGGGATTCGGCCCGGCAGTGCGCTTCCGGCGCCGTCTGCCTGGCTTTGCTCCAATATTCCCTGCGGCTGTACCCGGAGTTGAGCCGCCCGTTTCTGGCCCTGTTCTGCGCCTACGCATGGGTCTTTCTGCTTCTCTTCCGGTTGACCGCCAGCCGCATGATTGGAGTATTCCGCCGCGAGTTCGCGGCGCCCCACTACGTGATGGTGGTGGGAACCGGGGAACGCGCCGTCCGCCTGGCGGAGTCCCTGGAGCGCTCCGTGGAATACGGGGTGCGGCTGCGCGGCTTCCTTTCCGACGAAAAGGAAGCGGACCCCGGCGCGACCCCGGCCGAGATCGCCCTGGGCGCCGTCTACAAGGTGTATCCCATCGGCGAGCTGCCTTCCATCCTGCGGAAACACGTGGTGGACGAGGTGATCTTCGCGGTATCGAGCGACCGTCTGGCCGGTATGGAGGAGTTCCTGCTCCTGTGCGACGAAGAGGGCGTGCGGACGCGCATCGCGGTGGATTTTTTCCCGCACGTCAACAGCACCGTGTCGCTGGAGCGCTTCGGCGAGACGCCGCTGCTCACCTTCTCCGCCGCCCCGTACGACGAAGTCAAGCTACTGGTCAAGCGCGCCACCGATGTGGCCATCGCCGGCGCCGGCCTGCTGGTCCTGGCGCCGTTCATGGCCGCGGCCGCCATCCTCGTCCGCCTCACCTCTCCCGGCCCCGCCATTTTTCGCCAGGTCCGCTGCGGATTGA
Source organism: Terriglobia bacterium (assembly GCA_963767595.1). GTDB lineage: Bacteria > Acidobacteriota > Terriglobia > Bryobacterales > Bryobacteraceae > BOG-224. Next base: position 50,654 of record CAVYEK010000018.1, on the reverse strand, counting down.
ACGGCCGCCGGTTTATTTTCTACAAGTTTCGTTCCATGTGCCACAACGCCGAACACCTGAAAACCGGGCTGGCGCACCTCAACACCCGCGACACGGTGGTTTTCAAGATCCCCGACGACCCGCGCCTGACCGCCGTGGGACGCTGGCTGCGAAAGTTCTCCATCGACGAGTGGCCGCAGTTGTGGAACGTGCTGCGCGGCGACATGTCGCTGGTGGGCCCGCGCCCGGCCATCCCCAGCGAAGTCGATCAGTACCAGCGGTGGCAGCGCCGGCGGCTGCGCATGCGTCCGGGGTTGACCTGCATCTGGGCGGTTTCCGGCCGTGACAATGTCGATTTTGAAACCTGGATGAAGATGGACATGCAGTACATCGATAATTGGTCCCTGGCGCTGGACTGGAAGATCCTGCTGCGCACCATTCCCCGCGTGCTTACCGGCCGCGGAGCCAACTGAGAGGCCCACCCATGCACCTCATTCCAACGCCAGAGGAAGTGGTCGCGGTATTGCGGGAAACCGGCGCGCTGCGCGACGGCCATTTCGAGTACTCCTCCGGCCTGCATTCCAATGAATACCTGCAAGTCCCGCTGGCCCTGCGCCACTACCAATACCAGCGCATGTTGTCGGTGGGATTGAGCCGCTTGTTGCGCGCCAATTCCGAGATTCGCGCGGTGGCCTCGGAGGTCTCCATCGTGGCGCCGGCCACGGGCGGCCTGCCGGTGGCCTTCGGCGTGTGCGAAGCCATACGCGCCAGGCAAGTCTACTGGGCCGAGCGCGAGCACGATAACGAGCCGCTGCGCTTCCGCCAGTACCTGCAGCCCAAGCCCGGCGAACAGGTGGTCCTGGTGGACGATATCCTGCGCACCGGCTCCAAGCTCCAGGAATTGAAACGGCTGCTGGAATCCTTCGGCGCCGGCGTGGTCGGGCTGGCCGTGGTGGTATACCAGCCCACGCCCAGAACCGCCTCCTTCGGATCGCTGCCGCTGTACCATCTGGCCAGGCTGGAGGCCAGCTACTACGCCGACGCCGCGCACTGCGACCTGTGCGCGCGCGGCGCGCCTCTCGAAAAAGTCGCCGTATAAGCCCTCATCCGGATGCGCAAATCCGGTTTGCTGTACTATTGTGCACAACGTTACAAGATTATTAATTTACGGGAAGTTGGCCCCGCGCGCGGTGCGATTTCCACAAACTTTTCCACAGCCCGGTGGAAAAACGGGAGCCGGCCGGGCAGCCTGAGCCGGCCGCACGTCAGAATGCGATGCGTCGGGTTCACCGAATTCTCCGCGGCCTCCGCGCCTCAGCGGTGAATTCTCCCGCGAAGATGCTAAATTGAGTACGGGTCGCTTATGCGAAGACTCTGTGTTCTGGCGGCGCTCGGATGCGCTACTCTGGCCGCGCAGGAGGGTGACGGCGCCATACTCGCGCCGTACTATCCCACTCCCCAGACGATTGTCCAGAAAATGCTCGAGTTGGGCGGGTTGAAAGCCGGGGAGAAGATGTTCGACCTCGGCTCCGGCGATGGCCGGATTGTCATCATGGCCGCCCAGAAATTCCATGCGCAGGCGGTGGGCATCGAGTTGAACAAGGACCTCGCCAAGCTCAGCTCCGACAAAATCCGCAAGCTGAAGCTGGAACAGACCGCGCACATCGTCAACGGCGATCTGCTCAAGCAGGACTACAGCTCCGCGGACCTGATTACCCTGTACCTGTTCCCCGGCCTCATCGACAAGGTCCGGCCCTTGCTCGACCAGCAGTTGAAGAAGGGGGCGCGCGTGGTGGCGCACGATTTCGAGTTCAAGAACTGGACGCCCGAGCAGGTCGAAAACATCGCCGACGATGGCGAAGGGCGCAGCCATACGCTGTTTCTGTATCGGAAATAGGCCGTGATTTTTTCCACCCAATTCGGCTGGCCGCGGTTTATCTGTGGCGTGCGGGCGCTCCTGGCCGCCGCCGGGTTCTGCGCGTTCTACCGTTATCCGGCGGGTTCCCCGGCGTTCCTGTTGGCCCTCACGGGGGCGTTTCTGGTCTACGCGGTGGCGCTGGCGGTGCGCGGCCCGGCGCACAGCGGCATGCTCGGCCTCCTGGCGCTGTTCGTGGACGCGGTTTACTTTCTGGCGCTGGCGGGTTTCGGCGCGGGGCGCCTCCCGTGGCTCATCTCCATCTTCTTCCTCTACCTGCTTACCGAAGCGCTGGCGTTCTATGGGCCGCTGGAAGTGGTGGTGATCGCGGCGGTGGGCGCCATGTTCTGCGCGGCGCTGCCCAACCCCGCCATCCGCGCCGCGGAGCCCGCCGTGCTGGTGGGGGGCGTTCTGGCCTGCGGATGCGCCTTCGAAAGACGCAGCCACCGCGCCGAGATGGCGGCCCTGAGCGAGAAGCTGGAGGAAGCCCGCAAGGCCGCGGAAAAGGCGCGCGAAGCCGAGCGCCAGCGTATCGCCTCGGACTTTCACGATGGGCCGCTGCAAAGCTTCATCAGCCTGCAAATGCGCCTGGAGATCCTGCGCAAGCTGCTGGAGCGCGATTTCCACGCCGGCATGGAAGACCTCAAGCAGTTGCATGCGCTGGCGCTATCCCAAATCCGTGATCTGCGCGCGTTTCTGCACAGCATGCGCCCTGTCGATGTGGAAGGCGGCAACCTGGTGGCCACGGCGCGCCGCACCGCCGAAATGTTCCAGAAGGAGAGCGGTATTCCGGTGGCGTTCTCGGGAACCAACACGCCCGTGGGCCTGCCCAACGAGATGACCCACGAGGTTCTCCAGATGTTGCGCGAAGCGCTGCATAATGTTCAGAAACACGCCGGCGCCTCGCGCGTGGCCGTGGCCATGGAAAAGACCGAACGCGGCCTGGAGATTTCCGTCGACGACAACGGCCGCGGCTTCGGCTTCGTGGGCGCCTTCACGCTGGAGGAACTCGAGTTGTTGCGGCTCGGCCCGGCCAGTCTGAAGCGGCGCGCGCGATCATTGAACGCCGAGATGCTTCTGGAATCGCGTCCCGGCCGCGGGGCGGGCCTGCAGTTCCGGGTCCCGTTGCAATGATTGCCGGTTCCCCGCGGTTGGCAGGCGAAAGCGCCTGCCCCACAAGGCCGCCCGGCCGTGTCGTGGGGCAGGATGGCATCCCGCGCGCCGGTTGCCAACCGGCGCCGGTGGCCTGCCTGCAGGCGGCTCCAGGCGGGTTAACAACCCGCCGCAGGTTTCCAACCTGCCCCACAACGCGATTGGCCGCCGCGGCCCTCCTCCTGACCTGTTCCGCCTGCGGCCACTACGCCGATTTCACGCTCCCGGCCCTCTCGGGCGGCGACCCCGGCATGACCTTCGCCTTCGAGCCGCAACCCGAACCGGTGCTCTCGCCCGGCCCCGGCTGGGATTCTCACGATGTCCTCAATCCTTCGGTGGTGGCTGCCGAAAAGGGGCCCACGCCCGCTCGTCTCAACCTGTACTCCGGTTTCGACGGAAGTACGTGGCACACCGGCCTGGCCATCTCCGATGACGGCATCCACTGGGACAAACAGGGAACGGTACTCTCGCCCGATCCACTCACCTGGGAAGGCGCCTACATCGCCGCCAACGGCTCCGCGCTGGCCTCCGGGAACCGGTTCTGGTATTGGTATCAGGCCGGGCCGAAAGCCAGTCCCCGCATCGGCCTGGCCCGTTCGGAGAATGCCCGTACGTGGCGCAAGGAAGTCCATCCCGTCCTCGATTACGGCCCCTACGCAAGCTGGGACGAGCGCGCCGTGGCGGACCCCTGCGTCATCCGCATCGGGCCGTTTTTCTATATGTACTATCTGGGGCAGGATCGCGCCCGGCGGCAGCGCCTGGGCATCGCGCGTTCCCGCGACGGCATCGAATGGGAGAAGCTGCGCTCCAGCCCGGTTCTGGAGCTGGGGGGCCCCGGCGCGTTCGATGAAAATGGACTGGGCGAGCCGGCCGTCTGGCAATCGCACGGCTTCTATTGGATGCTCTACACCGGCCGCGACATTCGCGAAAACCGCCGCCTGGGCCTGGCGCGCTCCAGCGATGGCGTCCGCTGGCAAAAGCTGCCCACGGTGTTCGCCGGCGCCGAGCCATGGGATTCCAAGGCGATCTGCGACCCCACCGTGGAAGTGGCCGGAGACAATGTACGGGTCTGGTTCGGCGGCGGCGACGTAGCCTCACCGGATGAAAACCTGCATGGGCGGATTGGCTTGGGCATTCTCCGTCCCGCGCGCCTCAAGGAGCCCCAGTGAACGTCGGCATCACCTGTTACCCCACCTATGGCGGCAGCGGCATCGTGGCCACGGAGCTTGGCCTGGAGCTGGCCACGCGCGGTCACGAGGTCCACTTCATCAGTTACGCCAACCCCATTCGCCTGGATCCCGGCATCCCGCGAATTCATTACCACGAGGTGGAAGTCTCCACCTATCCTCTGTTCCAATACCCGCCTTACAGCCTGGCGCTGGCCTCCCGCATGGCCGATGTGGCCGAGTCCTATGAGCTGGACCTGCTGCACGTGCACTACGCCATTCCCCATTCGATATCCGCGCTGCTGGCGCAGCAGATCCTGGCCCCCCGGCGGCGCCTGCCGTTCATCACCACCCTGCACGGCACGGATATCACCCTGGTGGGCTCGGATGCCTCGTACTTCCCCATCACCAAGTTCTCCATCGAGCAATCCAACGGCGTCACCGCCATCAGCGAGTACCTGCGCGCCCGGACGGCCGAGGTCTTTGGCATAGCGGGCGAGATTCGCGTGGTCGAGAACTTCGTAAACTGCGAGATCTATCGTCCCGACACGGTCAAAAAGGGCGCCGCCGCCTACGCCCCCGGCGGCGAGAAACTCCTGCTTCACCTTTCGAATTTCCGCCCCGTGAAACGAGTGGCCGATTGCGTTCGCATCCTGGCCGAGGTCCGCAAGAGTGTTCCCGCGCACCTTCTGATGGCCGGCGACGGTCCCGATCGCGGGATCGCCGAGCACCTCGCGCGCGAGCTGAAAATGGACCGCCACATCACCTTCCTCGGCAAGCAGAATCACGTGGAGCGGCTGATCCCGCTGGCCCACGTCCTGCTGATGCCGAGCGAGCTGGAATCGTTCGGCTTGGCCGCTCTGGAGGCCATGGCTTGCGGGGTAGTGCCGGTAGCTACGCGCGTGGGAGGCGTGCCCGAGCTGATCACGCACGGCGAAGACGGCTTCCTGGAAGCCGTCGGCGACGTGCAGGCGCAGGCCGCGCGAGTGGTTTCCCTGTTGACGGACGAGAACCTGCACATGCGCATGGCCATGGCCGGCCGCTGGAACGCCGCCGCCCGCTTCTGCACGGAAAAGATCATCCCGCGCTACGAACAGTACTACGAAGACGTGGTGAAAGCGGCCCGGTAGGAGCCCTTTTGACCGACCAGATTTCCGCCTGCTTTCATCTCTCGAATTTGACGCGGAGACACGGAGACGCGGAGAAATTCGAGGATGGAACAGAGAGGATCGGAGAGAGTAGGAGAGGCGGCCAGAGCCCTCTTTTGACGCGGAGACGCCGGGACGCCGAGAAATCCGAGGATGGAAGAGAGCCCGCTTTTGACGCAGAGGTGGCCAGAGCCCTCTTTTGACGCAGAGACGCCGAGAAATCCGAGGATGGAAGTCAAGCGACTCTTCTCGCTCTCCAGGGCCGTCACTTGCCGTCCTTATCTTCCTCGGCGTCTCGGCGTCTCTGCGTCAAGCTCTTCTCTCAACCTCTCTCCGGAGCTCTCCGTGTCTCCGTGTCTCCGCGTCAAAGGAGCGGTTGTCTTACGCGCGCTTGCTGGCGAAATTCCAGGCGTGCTCCACGATGGTCTTCAAATCGGCGTATTGCGGCCTCCAGCCCAGCGTGTCGCGCAGCCGGTCGGAAGCCGCCACCAGGGCGGGCGGGTCTCCGGCGCGCCGCGGGCCCACCACGTAGGGGACCTTCTTGCCGGTTACTTCCTCGGCCGCGCGGATCACTTCCAAAACCGTGTGTCCCGTCCCCGTGCCCACGTTGAAGTGGTCCGAGGCGCCGCCGTCGAGCAGGCGCTCGAGGGCCAGAATGTGAGCTTGCGCCAGGTCGTTCACATGGATGTAGTCGCGAATGCACGTGCCATCCGCGGTGTCGTAGTCGTCCCCGAATACCGTGATCGGCTCGCCCGTCGCGATCGCTCGGAATACCAGCGGGATGAGGTGCGTTTCCGGATCGTGCTCCTCGCCCAACTGCCCCTCCGGATCCGCGCCCGAGGCGTTGAAGTAGCGCAGGCATACGCTGGTGAGCCCGTGGATCTCGTCAAACCAACGCAGCAGCCGCTCCACCATCACTTTGGATTCGCCGTACGGGCTCATCGGCTGAATGGGGAAGTCCTCCCGGATGGGCGAGGCATGCGGCGTGCCATACACCGCCGCCGTGGAAGAGAACACCATGCGCCGCACGCCGGCCTCGGTCATGGCCGCCAGCAGCTCCATCGAGCCGCCCACGTTGTTCCCGAAGTATCGCGCGGGCTCGCGCATGGATTCGCCCACGGCGATGAACGCGGCGAAGTGCACCACCGCGTCGAAGCGCATCTGGCGCATCAGCTCGGACAGCGCGCTTCCATTGCGGATATTCAGCTCGTAAAGCCTCTCCGGGGGAACGTTGTGACGGTGTCCCTTGGAAAGATCGTCCACCACGGCTACGTCGTAGCCCCGCGCCAGCAGCAGGCGCACCGTATGGGAGCCGATATAGCCGGCTCCGCCAGTCACCAGGATTCGTCGCACAGGTCCTCAATCCGATTGTAGCGAAGCGGGCGGAGCTTGGACGCGGAGACGCGGAGACGCGGAGAAATCCAGAAGAGAAGAAAGAGAAGAGGTGAGAGGAAAAGACAAAAATAGATAAAGACCTGAGAAATCTGCATTTCTGTTTTTCCTCTTTTTCACTCTCCAAATTCTCCGCGTCTCCGCGTCTCCGCGTCAAAGAACGACGCGGGCAAACCTCGACGCAGAGACGCCGAGACGCCGAGAAATTCTAAAGGAGAGGAGAATTAGAAAGGCAAAGATAAATATATAAAGACCTGATTGTTCTGTTCCGATCTTCCTCTTCCTCCAAATTCTCCGCGTCTCCGCGTCAAAGAACTCCTCGCGCCACTCCAACTCCCCGCGCCAAGATCCTCAGCCTCCCCCCGCCGCTCTCCCGTTTTCGCTAAAATTGGTGAAGCCGTTTCGAGAAAGTGAATAACCGCTTGCTCCCCAACTCCAGCCGTGTCGCTATTTACCCGGGGTCCTTCGACCCCATCACCAACGGCCACCTGGATCTCATCCAGCGCGGCTCGCGGTTGTTCGACCGTCTGATCGTCTCCATCCTCCGAAACGAGAGCAAGGAGCCGCCGCTGTTCTCCGCCGAAGAACGCATCGAGATGCTGCGCGAGGTGGCCGAGCCATATCCCAACGTGGAGGTGGACTCCTTCGACGGCCTGCTGGTGGATCACGCCGCCCATCGCGCGGCCACCGCGATCCTGCGCGGCATCCGGGCCATCTCCGATTACGAATACGAGCTGCAAATGGCGCTCATGAACCGCCGGCTGCGGCCGGAAATCGAGACCGTGTTCATGATGTCCAACGAAGCGTACTCCTTCATCAGCTCCCGCATGGTGAAGGAAGTGTTCAGCCTGGGAGGCAATATCTCCGGCCTGGTTCCACCTCCCGTGGAGGCGCGCATGCGCGGGCGGTTTTCCAAGATCAAACAGAAAGGGGCTTAGCGAACTTATGCAGGCTATCGCACACCGTATTGCGGACCGTATCTCCTCTATCAGCGTGTCATCCACCATGAAAGTCGCCGCGGACGCCGGGAAACTGCGCTCCGAAGGCGTGGACGTGGTCGATTTCGGCGCCGGCGAACCGGACTTCCCCACCCCCGACAACATCAAGCGGGCGGCCATCCGCGCGCTGGACGCCAACTTCACCAAGTACACGCCCGTGGGAGGAACCGCGGAGCTGAAGGCGGCCGTGTGCGAGATGCACGCCAAGGATTTCGGCACCGCCTACAAGCCCAGCGAGTGCATCATCACGGTGGGCGGCAAGCACGTGATCTTCAACCTCACCCAGGCGCTGATCAACCCCGGCGACGAAGTGGTGATTCCGGCCCCCTATTGGGTCACCTACAAGGACGTGGTGAACTACGCCGGCGGCAAGTGCGTCTTCGTGGACACCTCCGAAGCCAATGGTTTCGCCCTCACCGCCGCCATGCTGGAGCCCAGCCTTACCGAACGCACCAAGATGCTGATCGTCAACTCACCCTGCAATCCCAGCGGCGCACTGGTGGAGCGGGAGGAGTTCGAGAAGATCTTCAAGCTGACCTCCGAACGCGGCATTTACCTCATGACCGACGAGTGCTACTGCCACTTCCTGTATGACAGCCAGCCGTTCTCGATCGCTTGCCTGCCGGGAGCCAAGGACACCGTGGTGGTGGCGGGTTCGCTCTCCAAGACCTACGCGATGACCGGGTGGCGGATCGGCTTCGGCCTGGCGCCCGCAGCCATCGTCACGGCCATGACCAAGCTGCAAAGCCACTCCACCTCGAACCCCACTTCCATCGCCCAGAAGGCCGCCGTGGAAGCGCTCCGCGGACCGCAGGATTCGGTGGCCGCCATGCTCGCCGAATATCGCCAGAGGCGCGATTTCGTGGTGGAACGCCTGCGCGCCATTCCGGGCGTGACGTGCGCCGAGCCGCGCGGCGCTTTCTACGCGTATCCCAACGTGGGCGTCGTGCTGGGGAAGAACGGCATCGCTGACACCCTGCAACTGGCTGAGCGCCTGCTGGCGGAAGCCCACGTGGCCGTGGTCCCCGGCGAAGCCTTCGGCACCGACCGGCATGTTCGCATCACCTACGCGGCATCCATGCACGAGTTGGAGCGCGGCATCGACCGCATACGCCAGTTCATCGTCAAGTACTCATAGGGAGCCTATGGCCAAACCCATCCGCCTCACGCCCTCCCCGCGCGAAAAGGTATGGGGCAAAACCCGTCTTTCGCCCTGGTTTCCGGATTCCGCAACGCCCATCGGCGAAGTCTGGTTCCTGGCGGAACGCGATCTGCCGCTGCTGGTCAAGCTGCTTTTCACCACCGAGCGGCTCTCCGTGCAGGTGCATCCGGAAGACGGCGAGGCCGGCCCGCGCGGCAAGACGGAAATGTGGAACATTCTCGAAGCGGAGCCCGGAGCGAACATCGCCCTGGGCTTCCGCCAGCCCATCACCCGCGAGCAGCTTCGGGAAGGCGCGCGCACGGGCGAGATCGAGGGTCTGCTGAAATGGCTTCCGGTGAAGGCCGGCGAAACCTACTTCACGCCCGCCCACACCGTGCATGCCATCGGCCCGGGCATCGTGCTCTGCGAAATCCAGGAAAACTCCGACGTCACCTACCGTCTCTGGGATTATGGCCGCCCGCGGGAAATCCACGTGGAGCAAGCCGTTCCGATCGCCGATCTGGGCGTGCATCCCGGCCCATCGCGGCCCAAGCCGCTGGGGGAAGGCCGTGAGGAGTTGGTGCGCTCGAAGCATTTCGTGACGGAGATGGTGAGGTTGCCGGCCGGCGCCGTCTTTACGCCGGGGCCGGAGAACTGCCAACTGTGGATCGTCCTGGAAGGAGCCGGGACGCTCGGCGGCGAAGCCTTCCGCCGCAGCGAAGTCTGGCTGTTGCCCGAGACCGGCGAGCAGCCCGGCATCCGCGCCGGGTCCGCCGCCCGCTTCCTGCGAACCTACGTGCCGGCCCCGGGAACGCTGATCTCCCGATAGGCGACCGCACATCGTATATTGGACTGATAATGCGATTGCCGGCCGCGTTGCTTGTGACCCTGTGCGCCTGTGCGCAGCCGCCCACCTTCACCTTGCCGCAGGTCCTTGGCGCCGCGTTTCCCTCCGAGCTGACGGCCGCCCCGGCGGGCGGCAAGGTGGCCTGGGTTTCGAACGCGCGCGGGCTGCGCAACATCCTGGTGGCCTCGCCGCCTTTGTACCAAGGCCGCCCGGTGACCGCCTATTCCGAAGACGACGGCCAGGAAATCCAGCAGCTTCGCTGGATGCCGGACGCTTCCGCGCTGGTCTACGTGCGCGGTGGCTCGGCCAACCCCGCGCAGAACCCCAAGGGCGTTTCCCAGGACGTGTGGATGGTGGCGCTCGACGGCTCCGCCCCGCGCCACATCGGCGAAGGATCGTGGCCCGCCGTTTCGCCGCGCGGCGACCGCATCGCTTTCCTTCACGACTCCCAGGTCTGGTGGGCGCCGGCCGATGGCAAAACTCCGGCGGCGCCGGCCTTCCGCGCGCGCGGCGAGTGCGCCCGTCCGGCGTGGTCGCCCGACGGCGCGCGCCTGGCCTTCGTCAGCCAACGCGGCGATCACAGCCTCATCGGCGTGTACGACGTGGCCGCCGGCGCGCTGCGCTTTCTCGACCCTTCCACGGACTACGACAGCTACCCGGAATGGTCTCCCGACGGCCGCGACATCGCCTTCATCCGCATTCCCAGCAGCGGCCTGCGCCAGCCCCGCCAGGCCAACCGCGAGGGCCCGCCATGGTCCATTCGCATCGCTTCGGCGGAAACCGGCGCCGGACGCGAAGTGTGGCGCGCGTCCGCGGGTCCCGGCAGCGTGTTCCGCGAGGTGACGGCCGCGAACCAGGTGCTGTGGGCCGATGGCGGCCGCCTGGTCTTTCCCTGGGAAGCCGATGGCTGGACGCACCTCTATTCCGTCCCGGCGGCGGGGGGCCCGGCGGTTTTGCTTACCCCGGGGGCCTTTGAAGTGGATCAGGCGGCGCCGACCCAGGCCCGCCGCGAGATTGTCTATTCCTCGAACCAGGGCGATCCGGACCGGCGGCATCTGTGGAAGGTGGCCGCCGCCGGCGGCGCGCCCACGGCAGTGACCGCGGGACCGGGAATCGAGTGCTTTCCCGCGCCGTTCGGCGACGCCGGCGCCATCGCCTTCCTCGGCTCCGATGCACGGACTCCTCCGCGCGCCATGGTTCGCATCGGAACGGCTGACCGTCCCATGGACGCCGCGGCGATTCCCGGGGACTTTCCGCTGGACCGCATGGCGACCCCGCAACCGGTGGTTTTTTCAAGCGCCGATGGCCTGGCCATCCAGGGGCAGCTTTTTCTGCCGCCCGGCAAACCGGCCCGGCCGGGGCCGGCCGTGGTCTTCTTCCATGGAGGGCCGCACCGCCAAATGCTGCTGGGCTGGCATTACCTGGAGTACTACGCGAACGCTTATGCGCTCAATCAGTACCTGGCGAGCTCGGGCTACGTGGTGCTCTCGGTGAACTTCCGCGGCGGCATCGGCTACGGCCTCGATTTTCGGGAAGCCCTGAACTACGGCGCCTCCGGCGCGAGCGATACCAACGACGTCAAGGCCGCCGGCCTCTACCTCCGGTCGCGCCCCGAAGTGGACCCCGCCCGCATCGGCGCCTGGGGCGGTTCCTACGGCGGGTTCCTCACCGCCATGGCCCTGGCGCGGTCCTCGGACATCTTTCGCGCCGGGGTGGATTTTCACGGAGTCCACGATTGGGCCGTCGAACTGAACATCCCGCCCGCCGCCCCCGACTATCAACTCGCCTTGGATTCCTCGCCCATGGCGTTCGTCAAGACCTGGCGCTCGCCGGTCCTGCTAATCCAGGGGGACGACGACCCCGAGGTTCAGTTCAAGAACACCGTGATGCTGGCCGCCGCCCTGCGCCAGCAGAAGGTGGAAGTAGAGGAGCTGATCTTCCCCGACGAAGTTCACACCTTCCTGCTGCATCGGAACTGGCTGACCGCCTATGAAGCCGCCGTTCGCTTCCTGAGCGCGCGTTTGAAGTAACGTCCGGGGGTGTTCCCCATCACTCAAGGAGGCGGAAAGTGTACATCTTGCCCATCGAGGCGCTGCTCGCCGAGCCGAACGCTCCGGGGGGCAGGAACCCGTATTCTCCCGCTCCCAAATTCGGCAGCACCACCTTGTACATGCGGGGCGCCACTTTCTTGCCCTCGAAGGGAATGACGTCGCGCGTGGCGCCGCCCTCCTCATGCATCACCCCGCCGGTCACGGTACGGAATTCGCGGTTGTCCGGGTTTTCGTGCAGGTGGATGAGCTGGTATTCGGTGATGGCCACCCCTTCGCTCGAGTAGATGAGGACCTCGATTGGCGACTTGAGCGAGTTACGGCTGTGCGCGCTTTGGATATGGCCGTTCACATCGCCTTTCACCACCCCGGCGGTGGCGATGTGCTTGAGGACGCCGCCGGTCTTCCAGTTCACCACTTCCGGCAGCATCTCCTCCCAGGCGCCGGCCTTCTTGTAATAGACGCCAATGTCGATTCCCTGCGGAATATCGGAGTCGCCGGCGGCCGCGCCGGAGGGCGCGGCGCCAGGGGCCGCGCTCCCGCCGCCGGAGCCCTTGCTGGCCATGGCGGTCAGAATCTTCTCCGACACTCCGGCGTCCTTTAGCTTCATCAGCTCGTCGGGGCTCAACGAGTACTTGCCAGGCTGCCCCTGCACCATGCTGACGATGAGGCTCTCACCGAAGCCGGATTTGACCATCTTCACGATGGAATCGTTGGTCAAGACATCTTGCGCTACAGCCAGGAAAGCGAGCGCGAATAGCAAACGGACGACCCTCATAATACCCCTCCATGGTTCGAAGTTCACACACGGGACGTCATTGGCTTCGAATGACAGGTTCCAGCCAAGAATCCCCCCCTTGAGCATCCTCAGGGGGTATTTTCTACCAATTTATGGTGGAGATCAAGCCGCCGGCCCGCGACACGTACGCGAAAACCCAGCCGCCCGGCTCACCTGGGCAGGGGCGGGTCGCGCTGCGCGGATGCGTTCAGATAGCGGGTGAAGGGCGACGGGTCCGCCGCGCCTTCCAGAAACCGGGCGGCGGCCTCGTCATCGCGTCCCGCCGCGCGCAGCAGCATGCCCTCGGCGTACAGCCGTTAGGCCCTTGTCGGCCGGGCCGCCCCCGGCGCGCACGCTCTGGAGGGCGTTCTCGATGGCGCCCTTGGATCCGGCCGGATCCACCAGGCTCGCCCATGCCATTTCGCGAGACCCGCGATGGCGCTCGGAATATTGGGCGCGGCTGGGTGTATACTAAACCGGACACGGAACTCCAAAATGCCGGGCCGGGCGTGCCCGGCCCCTACGGCAAATGCGAAGGAGATCACCATGAAAGCGCGGAGTCTGTTTGGCTTCACCCTCGTTTGCAGTCTCGCCTTGATCGCCGGCGGGTGCTCCACCAGCTCGGACTCGTCGGGCATCCCTCACCTGCAAAAGCAGGGGACGGCCACTCAACTGATGGTCGATGGCAAGCCGTTCCTGGCATTGGCGGGAGAACTGGGCAACAACAGCGCCACCAGCGTCGAGTGCATGAGGCCGGCGTGGCACATACTCGCCGAAGCCAAATTCAACACCATCCTGGCGGGCGTTTCCTGGGCCCAGATCGAGCCGCAGGAAGGCAAGTTCGATTTCAGCGTGCTGGATGGCATCATCCGGGACGCGCGGAGTAACCGCCTGCATCTCGCGCTGCTGTGGTTCGCAAGCTGGAAGAACGGTCTCTCCAGTTACCCTCCCGGCTGGGTGAAGAAGGATTTCGAGCGGTTCCCGCGCGCCCAGATCACGGGAGGCGAGACGCCCTGGCCGGTGCTCACGATCTCGGAAGTGCCGCGCATCCCGGTGGCCGGGAATCTGAGCATCGAGCTGCTCAGCACGCTGAGCGATGCCAACCGCGACGCCGATGCGCACGCCTTTGCGGCCATGATGCGGCACGTCAGGGAAGTGGACGGCCGCGCGCACACCGTCATCCTGATCCAGTTGGAGAATGAAGTGGGATTCCAGGGGGGCTCGCGCGACCGCTCGCCGGCGGCCAATACGGCATTCGCGGGGCCGGTTCCGAAGGAGCTGATGGACACCCTTCAGCAACACAAGGACGCCCTGATTCCGGAATTTCGCCAGGTGTGGGAGGCGGCCGGCTTCAAGCCCTCGGGAACCTGGGAAGAGGTGTTCGGCAAGAGCCCGGCGACGGACGAGATCTTCGAGGCCTGGAGCTATGCGCGCTACATGGGCCGGGTGGCCGCGGCGGGCAAAGCCGAATACCCCATACCGATTTTCGTGAACGCGGCGCTGCCCCGGTCGGCATCCATCGCGGAGGTGGCGAAGAAGGGACGCGAGCCCGCTGGAACGCCGCGATATTTCGCCGTCGGCGGCCCCATGGCCGACACGATGGACGTCTGGCGAGCCGGCGCCCCGGCAATCGACATACTGTCGCCCGACATCTACAGCGACCGGGAATTCGTGGCGTGGTGCGAAAAATACCACCGCAACGGCAACCCGCTGCTGATACCCGAGACCAGGGGCGGCGCGGAGGGGGCGGCCAGAGCGCTCTACGTCTTCGGACGCCATGACGCCATCGGTTTCTCGCCCATGGGGGTGGACAGATCGCCGACTCCCGACAAGGACCTGGCCGGCAGCTACGACCTGATCACGCAGTTGGCGCCACTGATCGCGGAGCACCAGGGCAAAGGGACAATGTCCGCCGTTCTGCTGGGTCCCAACGACCCGCCGCAGAAGATCCCGGTAGGGAATTACACGCTGGAAGTCGCGTTCCTGAGCCCCAGGAGACCGGCGAACGGGGAACCGCCGCAGGGAACCCAGCCTTCCGCGTCGGCGATTTTCATTGCCACCGGGCCGGACGAGTATATCGCGGCCGGCAGCGGGGTGACCGTCAGCTTTTCCCCCAACACGCCAGGACCCCCGCTGGCCGGGCTGGCGAGCGTGGAAGAAGGCGTTTTTGTCAACGGCCGCTGGGTTCCCGGGCGCGGTCTGGCGGGCGACGAGAGCGATGAAGGCCAATACCTCATACTGCGCCGGCCATCGGGATGCTGTGCGCCTCCGGGGAGCACGAAGAGCATCCAGCGCGTCACCCTGTACCGCTACCGCTAAGTCTCCGCGGTGAACTCTGGGTTTTCACTTCTTCGCCGGAATGATCCACAGATAGATGAAGTGGCCGTCGGCTTTGATGGTTTTATCCGGCGCCCAGTCGCCCATGTCGTGCATGTTCGAAACCACGCGCGCGCCGGGCCTGAGGTCCTTCAGGAGTTTCGGGCGCAACTTCATGTTGACTGAAGGCCACAGATACAGCGTCACCACCGTGGCATCCCCGATTTTGGCCTCGAACAGGTCCTGGTTCAAGAACTTCACGCGGCGGGAAACGCCCTCTTTTTGGGCGTTCGCGGTGGATTCCTTGATGCGATCCCGATCGATATCGATTCCCACGCCGCGGGCGCCGAACTGCTTGGCGGCGAGAATCACCAGGCGGCCATCGCCGCAGCCCAGGTCGTACACCACGTCCTTCGCGCCGACTCCGGCCAGCTTCAGCATGGCCAGCGTCTGTTCCTGGGTGGAAGGATCGTAGCGCACATCCGGCGCACGAAGGGCCTTTTGGGCAAAGGCCGGCGGGGAGAAGCCCGGCAGCGCGGCCATCAGGGCGAAAGCGAATACGCGGCGGTGCATGAGGTCAACAAAGAGAATAGCGCTCCGGGCGCGGGAACGCCAATCTCCAGATTGGCGTTCCCAGGATCGGCGTGCAAAACCGCGACCCCGCCGAATTGTGCGAATGCTTAACATTCACCCCGCGCAGGGACTACAATAAAAGCATGGCCAGAGGTTGGGAAAGCAAGTCGGTCGCGGCGCAGATCGACGTGGCCGAGGATCCTCAGCACAGCGCCGTCATGGAAAACACCCTCGATCCGGAGAGACTCCGGTCGATTCGCCTGAAGGAGAATATCCTTCTCTCCCGCACCAGAGTGGTGAGGGATCTCACGAACGCCCAAAATCCACGGTACAGGGCCTTGATGAAGAAGGCGCTGGCGGATCTGGACGCTCAATTGTCGATTCTCGGCGACGCGTAATTGTGGGGCAGGCGGTCTCGCCTGCCAACCACGCCCACAACCGCTCCCGCAACCGCTCCCTCACGGTCGCGGCTCGGTGGATTCGGTCGCGCCTTCGCGCGGGCCGTCTCGCATGCCATACTGAAACATCGCGGATGTTTCTTTACTCTGGAAACGACTTTTACTGCGAGCAGGTCCCGCTGGCCGACCTCGCCGCGCACGCAGGCACTCCGGCCTACGTCTATTCGAGCCAATCCATTCTGGCCAATTACCGGGCTTACGACGAGGCCTTCGAGGACCTGCCGCACGCCGTGTGCTACGCCGCCAAGGCCAATTCGTCCCTGGCCGTGCTCTCGCTGCTGGCCCGCGCCGGGGCGGGCTTCGACATTGTTTCGGGCGGCGAATTGTTCCGCGTCATCGCGGCCGGAGGCGATCCATCGAAGGTGGTGTACTCGGGAGTCGGCAAGACCGCCGGCGAGGTGGAATACGCGCTCGCCAGCGGCATCCACAGCTTCAACTGCGAATCCGAATCCGAGCTGGCGTTAATCGACGCCATGGCCGCCCGCCGCGGCGTGAAGGCCGGCTTTTCCATCCGCGTGAATCCGGACGTGGACGCCGCCACGCACCCCTACATCTCCACCGGCCTCAGCCGGCACAAATTCGGAATCGATATCCGCGCCGCCAAGACCGTCTACGACCGTGCGCGCGGGTTCCATAACCTGGAGGCCGAGGGCGTGAGCTGCCACATCGGCTCGCAGATCCTCGACCCCAGTCCGATTCTGGAGGCGGTGGATAAGGTTCTGGATCTGGCCTCGGTATTGCGCGCCGAGGGCCACGCCATCCGCCACGTGGACCTGGGCGGCGGACTGGGCATCGCCTACCATGCGGGCGAGAGGACCCCCGCCATCGACTCCTTCATCGAAAGCCTGCGCGCCCGTCTGCGGGAGAGCGGCCTGACGGCGATCGTGGAACCTGGCCGTTCCATCGTGGGGGCCGCCGGCGCGCTGCTCACCCGCGTGCTCTACCGCAAGCGCAACGGAGCCAAGGAATTCGTGGTGGTGGACGCCGCCATGAACGATCTGATCCGCCCTTCGCTCTACCGCGCGCACCACGAAATCGCGCCCCTGCGCCGCAATGCGCTGCCGCCCATCACGGCCGACGTGGTGGGCCCCATCTGCGAATCCGGCGATTTCCTGGCCCGCGACCGCGCCATGGCGAACGTCATGCCGGGCGATTTTCTGGCGGTGTGCGACGCCGGCGCCTACGGCTTCGTCCTTTCGAGCAATTACAACTCGCGTCCCCGCGCGCCGGAGGCGCTGGTGGAAGGGGCCAACTGGCGGATCATCCGCCAGCGCGAAACCTACCAGGACCTGGTCCGGGGCGAAACCAGGTAGAACCCGACGCTCGATGCCGCGAAACGCGATATATTCAGGCCAGACAGGAGAATCTCCCCATGCGAAGACGAGATGTGCTTTCGCTGGCCGCGCTGGCGCCGGCGCTGGCGGCGCGGCGCGCGGCGGCCCAGGAGAGCGTCGCGCGCGCTACCCGCGGGCATGCCCTCCCCGAAGATCAAGGACGTCAGCGTAATTACCACGCAGCCCTCGGGCGTGCGCCTGGTGGTAGTGAAGATCACCACCGACCAGGCCGGGCTCTACGGCTACGGTTGCGCCACCTTCACGCAGCGCGCCGACCTGGTGGTCCCGGCGGTGGAGAAGTATTTGAAGCCGTTCCTGGTGGGCAAACCGGCCGACCGCATCGAAGACACCTGGCAGGCTTGCTACAACAGCTCCTACTGGCGCAACGGCCCGGTTCTCAACAACGCCATCAGCGGCGTGGACCAGGCGCTGTGGGACATCAAGGGCCGGCAGGCGGGCATGCCGGTGTACCAACTGCTGGGCGGGAAGGTGCGCGAAGCCTGCGCCACCTACACCAGCGTCAGCGGCAACGAAACCGCCGCAGGTGATCGACGCGGCCAAGCGGGCCATGGCGCAGGGCTTCCGGCACGTGCGCTTGCAGATCGGGGTGCCGGGCATGGCGGCGTACGGGGCCGGCGGCGGCGGAGCCAACGCGCCCAAGGTGCAGGCCCTGCACGACCGCCCGGTCTTCGAGCCCAAGGCCTACATCCTGCGCGCGGTCAAGATGCTGCACGAATGCCGCAAGGCGCTGGGCGACGAGGTGGAACTGCTGCACGACGTCCACGAGCGCGTTTCGCCCCGCGAGGCCGTGCAGTTCGCCAAGGACGTGGAAGACGTGAAGCTGTTCTACCTGGAAGACGTCCTGTCTCCGGAGGACATCGCCTATTTCCGCCAGATTCGCCAGCAGTGCTCCACTTCGATCGCCATGGGCGAGTTGTTCAACAGCCCGCACGAATGGACGCCGCTCATCAGCGAGCGGCTCATCGACTACATCCGCATCCACATTTCGCAGGCCGGCGGGCTGACCCCGGTGCGCAAGGTCGCCATCTTGTGCGAGCAGTTCGGGGTGAAGACGGCGTGGCACGGCCCCGGCGACGTATCGCCCATCGGCCACGCCTGCAACCTGCACCTGGACCTGGCGAGCTACAACTTCGGGGTCCAGGAAGGCGGCATCATCCGCGGAGTCGAGGCCGAGATCTTCAAGGGCTGCCCGACGTATAAGGACGGCTACCTGTGGGCCAGCGACGCTCCCGGCTGGGGCATCGAGGTGGACGAAGCGCTGGCCGCCAAAAGCCCGTTCCGCGGGGGACGCGACAACCTGAACGGCGGGTGGGGCGATGTCCGGCGGCTGGACGGCACGATTATTAAACAGTAGGGCAAGGTCATTCGGTCCGCCTCAACGGAGACTGACGCGCCGACGGCAAGACCGCCGGCGCCACTACTCCGCAAGAAAGTCCCTCTAATCCGGCGCGACTCGGCCGATATAGGTTCTATAGAGCCGCTATGCTCGGGGAACTCGATCTAACTGTGTACCAGACCATCCTGGAAGATCTGCCCAACGGAGTCTACGTGGTGGACCTCAACCGCCGGATCCAATTCTGGAACGGGTGGGCCGAGCGGATTTCGGGTTACCTGCGGCAGGAGGTGATCGGCCGCTCGTGCAGCGACAACCTGTTGACCCACTGCGATGGAGAGAACAATCTGCTGTGCGGCTCGGCGTGTCCCCTGCAACAGACCATGTGCGACGGCCGCATGCGGGAGGCCAATCTTTTCCTGCGCCACAAGGACGGCCAGCGCGTGCCGGTGCGGGTGCGGGCGATACCGGTACGGGACGCGGAAGGGTCCATCATCGGAGCGGCGGAGAGCTTCGACGAACGGCGTCCGCGGCCGGAGCCGCAGTGGCATCCCGGCGCAAAGCCGGCGCACGGGAGCCTGGACCCATTGACGGGCGTGCTGGACAGCGCCTCGACGGAGATCTACCTGCGAGAGTGCTTCCACGATTTCGAGGAGGATCGCATTCCATTCGGCATCCTGGCGATCGCCATCGACGATCTCGACGGCATTCGGGAGCGGCGCGGCGAGCAGGCGGAGGAGAAGATCCAGCGTATGGTCGCGACCACCCTGTCCAAGAACCTCCCCGGGGTGGACGTGGTGGGGCGCTGGAAAAGAAACTGGTTTCTGGTGATCGTGGACAAGTGTCCGGCGGCGGCGCTTCCGCGGATCGGCGCGGCCCTGCGCCCGGTGGTGGGCGCGGCGGCCGTTTCTTGGTGGGGCGAACGGTTGTCCGTCACCATTTCGGTGGGCGGGGCCGAGGCGGTGGCCAACGATACGGTGGAATCTTTGCTGGCCCGGTGCGAGGAGGCGCTGGGAGCCTCGATCGGCCGTGGCGGGGATGGAATGATAATCGCTTGAGAAAAAGGTCGGACTGGACGGAACGCTATGTTCGCGATAATCGGTATTCTAGTAGTCTTCTGCGCCGTTGTGGGTGGATACCTGATGGAGAAGGGCAGCCTGCTGGTCCTGTTGCAGCCGGCTGAATTACTGATCATCGGCGGAGCCGCCGTGGGCACTCTGCTGATCGCCAACCCGCCGCACATCCTTTCTCGGATTCTCAAAGGCATCGGCGCGGCGTTTACCGGGTCGAAATACGACAAATCGTTTTTTCTCAAATCGCTCAAGATGCTCTACGATCTGTTCGATCTGGCGCGCCGTTCCGGCCTGCCCGCCCTGGAAACCGAAATCGAGGACCCCGGCAAAGGCAAGACGTTCGCCCCGCACGCCGCCATTATCAAAGACCAGAACATAGCCGCGTTTGTGTGCGACAGTTTCCGGACGATGATGCTGGGGGGCGTGGAGCCGTTCGACTTCGACCAGATGCTGGAGCGCGAGAACGAGGTCAACCAGCATGAGGAGTCGGTTCCGGTTGCGGCCCTGACCACGGTGGCCGACGCGCTGCCGGGGCTGGGAATCGTGGCCGCGGTTCTGGGCGTGGTACTCACCATGGGCGCGCTGGGCGGGCCGCCGGAGGAGATCGGGCACAAGGTGGCCGCCGCCCTGGTAGGCACGTTTCTGGGCATTCTGCTGTGCTACGGGTTGGTCGGGCCGCTATCCTCCAGCATGGCCAAGGCCGCCCAAGCGGAGCACGAGTATTACCACGTGCTGCACGTCTCCATGGCCGCGTTCAACAAAGGGCTGCCTCCCATTCTGGCGGTGGAGATGGGAAGGCGCACTATACCGCGGCACAACCGGCCCACGTTTCTCGAGATGGAGAAACTGGTTCGGAACCGGGCTCCCGTGGCGCAGGCGGAAGCGGCCTGATCGGGCAAGCTCATGGCGGACCGTCAACCCATCATCGTCATCAAACGCC
Source organism: Terriglobia bacterium (assembly GCA_963767595.1). Lineage (GTDB taxonomy): Bacteria > Acidobacteriota > Terriglobia > Bryobacterales > Bryobacteraceae > BOG-224. The sequence continues at coordinate 30,042 of CAVYEK010000018.1, read as the reverse complement.
AGGGCGGCCACGGCGGACACCACGGCGGCGCGTGGAAGGTGGCCTACGCCGACTTTGTCACCGCCATGATGGCGCTGTTTATCGTGCTCTGGTTGTTGAACAGCAGCAAGGAGATCAAGGAAGCCGTGGGCGGATATTTCAAAGACCCCACCGGAACTTCCAAAAAGGTCGGCAACGGCCAGAACGGCTCGGGCGACAACTTCCTGGTCAACAAGGACAACATGGACCAGTTGAAAGACGCTCTCCAAAACGTGGTCCGCAAAACCGCCGACTTCGAGAAGCTCAAGAACCATATCGAGATGACGATCACGTCGGAAGGACTGCGCATCGAGCTGATGGAATCCGAGGCGGGCACGTTCTTTGGGAGCGGCGCGGCCGTCCCCACCCAGGGCGCCAAGGATATTCTGGCCGCGCTGGCCGTCGAGTTGGGCAAGCTGCCCAACCGGATTTCCATTGAGGGCCACACCGACGCCAAGCCCTTCGCCTCGGGCGGCGCCTACGGGAACTGGGAACTTTCCTCGGATCGCGCCAACGCGGCGCGGCGGCTCATGGAGCAGTCCGGCCTGCAGCCGGGCCAGGTCTCGCAGGTGCGCGGCTTCGCCGACCGGAATCTGCGGAAACCGGCGGCCCCGGAGGACGCCTCCAATCGCCGGGTCTCGGTCATCGTGCAATATCAGGTCAATCCCGATGCCGAGCCGGCGGGAGGGGCCAAGGCAGCGGGCGGCGAACAAAAGACCGCGCCGGCGCCGGCGGAAAACAAGACCGCGCCGCCGGAAAAGCACTAAGCTCGATCACCAACCAAAAGGTCCTGCACGCTTCGCGAGTCACCATCGTCATCCTCCATAATGGCCCCTTACTTGCACCTCCGGACCCGATTCTCCACGAACTTCAATAACAAATTCGGAACCTGTTCGTCTCATCGATGAGGCCAAATCCAATGGACCGCCGCCGGCATGGGAGGGCAGCGTCAGCATGACGTCCCTGAAACGTGTCTTGATTCTTGCCGTTCTGGCCGGGAGCGCGATTCCATCTCTCCCGGCTTCGGAACATCACGGTGTGATCGCCTTTCACGGATTGCCCGTCCCCGGCGCTATCGTTACGGCAACCCAGGGCGATAAGAAACTCACCACGTCATCCGACGAGGATGGCGCCTATTCTTTCCGGGACTTACCGGATGGAACCTGGACCGTCGAGGTCCAAATCACGGGATTCGCTAAAGTCTCGCGCGAAATCGGGGTAAGTCCCGGCGCGCCGGCTCCTACCTGGGAGCTCAACGTAGCGCCGCCTCCGGCAATGCGATCGCCGGCAACAAGTACAACGGCAACGCCTCCTTCTCGCTGGACAATTCGGTGTGGGACGCGATCCCCTATTCGCTCACCGGCATCCGCTCGCGAAAAGCTCCCTTCGCCAAAGGGCGCGCCAGCATCGCTTTTGGCGGGCCGCTGAGGATCCCCGGCGTCCCCAAGGCCAAGTCGGGCACATTCACCCTCAACTACTCCATGGGCCGGACCCGCAACGCCACTACCTCCAACTCCACCGTGCCCACAGCGCTCGAAAGGAACGGGGACTTTTCCCAATCGGTGGTGCAGGGACCTGTGATTGTCAACGACCCGACCACCGGTCAGCCATTCCCGAACGACAAGATTCCGGCGAACCGGATGAGCACCGCCGCGTTGGTTTTGGCGCAGTATTATCCGCAACCGAATGCTCCCGGGTCGCGCCTGAATTATCAGATCCCGCTGGTCGGCGTCAGCAACCAGGACAATCTGAACGCGCGGTTGAACGAAACTCTCGGCAAGAAAGACCGCCTCTCCGGAAGCGTGGGATGGCAGCGCTCCAGCGGCGTCAATCCGAATTTCCTCGGCTTCATCGATGACACCGGCAACTATGGAGTGAGTACCTCGATTTCGTGGTCTCACACCTTCAGCCCGCATTTGATTCAGAGTGCCAGCTTCTATTTCAGCCGTTCGCGTACCCAGCTCACTCCCTATTTCGCTTTCATGAATCGTGATGTGGCCCGCCAGCTTGGCATTCAAGGCACGTCGTCTCTGCCGCTCGATTGGGGACCGCCCAACCTCAGTTTCACGAACTTCAGCGGCCTCACCGACGGCGCGGCATCGCTATCGCGCAACCAGGACACGAGCTTTAACTATGGCCTCTCCGTTATTCGCGCCAAACACATGATGAGCTTCGGAGGCGCCTACTCACGGGAGCAGCTCAATCCCCTCACCGATCCGGATGGGCGCGGCTCGTTCACTTTCACGGGCGCCGGAGGAAGCGGTTACGATTTCGCGGATTTCCTGCTCAACCGGCCGGAGGTGGCCTCCATCCGCTTCGGCAATGCCGACAAGTATTTCCGCAATGGCCGTTTCAGCTTGTATGCGCAGGACAACTGGACGATCAGCAAGGTGTTGACCGCCAACTTCGGACTCCGCTGGGACTATACGTGGCCGTACACCGAAGTCTACAACCGCTTGGCCAACCTGGATGTCAGCCCCGGCTTTACGGATGCCAAGCTGATGGTAGCGGGACAGGCGGGAGCCTATTCCGGCAGCCTGCCCGCTTCGATTGTCAAACGGGAGTATGACGGCTACTCGCCCAGCTTCGGGCTGGGGTGGCGGCCCTTCCCGAAAAACACGAAATCGCCCACCGTGGTTCGCCTGAGCTACGGCCGGAGCCGCACCCTGGACGGTTACACGGCGATCGCCAACAACCTGTCCGGGCAGCCTCCTTTCGCCAGGGTACTGAGCATCGCCACTTCGGCGTCCAACCCGCTGGCCATGGAGACCGCCTTTCTCAACACGCCGGTAACCGCCAACACGTACGCTGTGGATCCGAATTACCGGATGATCGCGTTGAACCAGGCGATGTTGATGATCTCGCAGTCTTTCCGGGGCTACTATCTGATGGCCGCGGCGGTCGGCGTGGAGGCGTCCCATTTGGATCAGACCTCTCTTCCGAACTCTATTCCGCCGGGGCTGGCGGCGCCCGTCAACGGCCCCCTCTCGGGGTATATCTACGAACAATCGAACGGCTCACTGCGAGGGGCGGAGGAAGTGGTCCAATTCGGCCGCAGCATGGCCAACGGCTTGTCCGCCAGCGTCTCCGGAGTACTCGCCCGCATCATAGACAATGGCGCGCTGGGCGCGAAGAGCGGGGCCGGCAACATCGCCCAGAACTGGCAGGATCTGGATGCGGAAAGAGCCACTTCCAGCCTCATCGGCAAGGGCAGCATCTATGGCAACTGGCAATACAGCACCGGGCAGGGCAAGGCCGGCGGCACACTGGTCAAAGGACTGAGGGGGGCGCTGATCAAGGACTGGACCATAACCAACACGTTCAGTTGGCGCACGGGCTCTCCTTTGACCGCGACTGTAGCCGGGGCCACCGCCGGCGGAACCGGAATCACCGGCACATTGCGAGCGGACGCCACCGGCCAGAGCCTCGCCGCGCCTGCCGGGTCCGGCCAACCGTTCAACCTGGCGGCCTTCGCCGCGCCGGCCCCCGGCCATTGGGGCACCGCCGGCCGCGGAACGATCATCGGGCCCTCCGTATGGAGCCTGAATGCTTCCCTCGGCCGGGTGTTTCGGCTGGGCGACCGTCGCAGCGTCGATCTCCGTTTCGATGCCACGAATTTTCTGAATCACGTAGTGATCTCCGGCTGGAGCACCGCCGTAAACGCCTATAACTATGGGCTGCCGACCGGCACACAGGCCATGCGCGACATGACCGCCAATCTTCGCTTCCGGTTCTGACTATGAGAAAAACCCTGGTAGCTCTTCTCACCGCCGCGCTGGTGTGGGCGCAGAACCCCACCGCGCCCGCTCCCAAGGAAGCCGCCAAGTTCATCGTCACCACGCAATTGGTGACCATCGGTCTCACCGCCAGGGACAAGGACGGCAACATCCTCACCGGTCTAAAGGCCGGCGATTTCATCGTCACCGAGGACGGCAAAAGGCAAAAGCTGGCCACCTGCGATTACCAGAAGCTGGACAACACGCCGCTCGAGGCGCTGCCCGAGGGCGGAGGCGAACGGCAGGAAGCCGCGCCGGCCCCCACGGTCGCCGTTTCAGCCGCCGCGCCCGCCGAGATCAAGTATAAGGACCGGCGCCTGCTGGTCCTCTATTTCGACATGACCGCCATGCCCCTCGAGGACCAGACCCGCGCCCAGGAAAACGCGCTGCGGTTCGTCCGCACCGAGATGACCGCGGCGGACACCGTGGCGGTGATGAGCTTCACCAGCCAGGTCAAGCTCCTGCAGGAGTTCACCAGCGACCGGGATCTGATCGTCAAGGCGATCCAGAGTCTGATGGTCGGGGAGGGCAGCGATCTGGCGGATACGCCCGACGACTCCGCAACCGCGTACTCCGCCGACCAGACCGAGTTCAACATTTTCAATGCGGACCGCAAGCTGGTGGCCTTGCAGTCCACCATCAAGTCGCTGGGGGCCCTGCCCGAGAAGAAGGGGTTAATGTATTTCTCCAGCGGCTTCACCAAGTCCGGCGTGGACAATGAGGCGCAGATGCGCGCCACCACCAACGCCGCCATCCGCTACAACGTGGCGCTGTTCCCGGTGGATGCCCGCGGCTTGTCGACGTTCGCCAACGATGCCTCCAAGAGGCCCGCCAGCGCCTCCAGCGCGATCGGCGCCGCCGGGCTGGGCGCGTTCAACACCATGCGGGCATCCCAGGAGCCGCTTCACGCGCTGGCGGCCGACACTGGCGGAAAGGAGTTCCTCGACAGCAACGATCTATCCACGGGAATCGTGCAGGCCCAGAAAGCGATCGACGACTACTACCTCCTGACCTACTACAGTTCCAACCAGGCGCTCGACGGTCAATACCGGCGCGTCAAGGTGGAGCTGGCCGGCGCCCGCAACAAGACCGCCCGCCTGGAATACCGCTCCGGCTATTTCGCCGGCAAGGAGTTCAAGCAGTTCACCGCCGACGATCGCGAGAGCCAGTTGCAGCAAGCGCTGCTGTTGGGGGACCCGATCACGGACCTTTCGATCCAACTCGAGCTGGACTATTTTCGGCTGGGCCAGGACCGCTATTTCGTGCCCCTGGAAGCCAAGATCCCCGGTTCCGAGATCGATCTGGCCCGGCATGGCGATCTGGAAAGCGCACGCCTCGATTTCGTGGGACAGGTTACCGACAGCAAGGGCAAAGTGGTCAAGCAGGTTCGCGACAACCTCGAAGTCAAGCTCAAGGGCGTCACCGCGGCGGAGCTATCTGGCAAGAATCTGGCCTACGATTCCGGCTTCGAGCTGGCCCCCGGCGTCTACCAGGTGAAGTTTCTGGCCCGCGAGAATGTCACCGGCAAGATGGGGACGTTCGAGACCAGGTTCACGGTCCCGGACCTGGCGGCCGAGAAGGTCCGGCTGCCCATCAGCTCGGTGGTGCTGAGCGCCCAGCTCGAAGCCCAGAACGCCGCCGTCGCCACCGGCGATCGGGACAAGAAGGCCATGGCGGAGCACCCCTTGATCCAGAATGGGCGGAAAATCGTTCCCAGCGTGACACGCGCCTTCCGGCGCGGCCAGACGCTGTACGTGTACCTGGAGGCCTTTGAGCCCGAGGCTTCGCACCCGCTCCAGACCACGGTCGCCTTTTATCGCGGCAAGGCCAAGGTTTTCGAGACGCCGACAGACCTGCCGAAAGAGGCATTCAAGACCCAGGCCAAGGTTCAGCCCATCAAGATCGAGGTTTCCCTCGCGGCGCTGGAACCCGGCCTTTACACCTGCCAGGTGAGCGTTATCGACGCGCAGTCGCAGAAGGCGGCGTTCTGGCGGGCGCCCATAGCCATGTTGCCGTAACTGCGGCTGGGAGACGCGGAGTTTCAGGCTACTCAACCCCCAAACTCAGCCGCACTGCGTTTACGCCTCTCTTCTTCTGGAAGCTCTCGCGAGTTTCGGGGTTTCATAGCCCCTGAAACCCGGCGCCTTGTGTCGGACCTATCCAGGTAGTACTATTTGGCTTCGCTCACGGAGGATTCCGATGTTCTGTTCGCAATGCGGCGCACGGGCGCCGGATGGAAACCGTTTCTGCATAAGCTGCGGGAAGCCGATGAATCCGGCTGGTCCTGCATTGGCGGTCGCGCCTCCGCCGCCAATGGCGCCCCAGCCGCCGGCCTGGACACCGCCGCCCGCGTTCAACCCGCCCCCGCCGCCTCCGCCGCCGGCGTTCCAGCCACAGGTCGCGCTCGCGGCGCCGCCCGCTTTTCAGCCGCCTCCGAAATATGAGCCTCCGCCTTCCCAGCCGTCCCCGGTCTCTGCGCCGCCCACGCCTCCGCGTTCCCCCGTGTTCTGTTCGCAATGCGGCGCGCAGTCGCCCGCTGGAAACCGTTTCTGCATAGGCTGCGGGAAGCCGATGGATGCGTCTGGTCCCGCACCGGCGGTGGCGCCTCCGCCGCCTATGGCGCCCCAGCCGCCGGCCTGGACACCGCCGCCCCAGTTCAACCCGCCCCCTCCGCCCCCGCCGCCCGCTTTTCAGCCGCCTCCGAAATATGAGCCTCCCTCTTTCCAGCCGCCCCCGGTGTCTGCGCCGCCCACGCCTCCGCGTTCCCCCATGTTCTGTTCGCAATGCGGCGCGCAGTCGCCGGCTGGAAACCGTTTCTGCATGGGCTGCGGGAAGCCGATGGATGCGGCTAGTCCTGCACCGGCGGTGGCGCCCCCGCCGGTAATGGCGCCCCAGCCGCCGGCCTGGACGCCGCCCGCGCCTCCGCCGCCCGCTGCCTTTCAGCCGCCCCCGCGCTATACTCCTCCTTCGCCCCCGCCGGCTTTCGCTCCTCCGCCGGCCCAACCCGTGAGTTACGGACAGGCCGCTGCGCCGGCCTTTGCCGCCGCGCCCCAGCCCGCGGCCGTGGGACCCATGCCTCCCTCCCTGCATTGGGTGGTGGTGTGGCTCCTGGGCGGGATTACCTTAGGGCTGTTTCAATTGATCTGGTGTTTTAAGCAAACCGGGTTCGTCAAGAAGATCGACCCTGCGAGCAAGGCGACCCTCTTCCTGACCATGGCGTTTATAGGGCAACTCGTGCTGGTTCTCGGCGCCGTGGGAATGGTCGTAGTTTCCTCGTCGTCCGGCGCCGTCGCCGGCGTGGCCACCATCATGGGGATTGTGGGGCTGCTGAGCCTGCTGATCGGGATCTTCTGGCTAGTCGCAATCTTCGGGATGCGCGGTTCGCTGGTGCGATACTACAACACCGTCGAGCCCATGGGGCTCAGGCTAAGCGGCGTGATGACCTTCTTTTTCAGTTTCCTGTACTTCCAATACCACATGTCGCGCATCGCCAAGTGGAAGAAGACGGGCGTGCTGTCGTAAGAAGGCCCGCCATCCCCTTGGGCCATGGCGCCCCCGGGGCAGTAATGGGGGACGGTGAAGTTCCCAGTTTTGCTATTCTGAGAAGTCGCGGAAACAAGAGGAGCTGAAATGCAGCGACAGTGGACGCTGGTGGGGCTGAGTGTGTGCGCGGCCTTGCTGACAGCGGGCGGGGTTCGCGCCGAGAGCGAATGGAAAGGGACTTTTACCGAGACCCTGCAGAACCATATCGCGGGCAAAGGGGCGGACATTACGATCACCGAAACGGCAGAATGCACGGTGGGCGAGGGCAAGCTGAAGTGTAAGGCGTCGCACACCGACGTGATGGTGCAAGGAGTGATGAAGGGGACCAACACCTACGCGGGCGAAAACTGGGCCTTCCTGGTAGTGGAGACCAAGGAGGGTAAGGGCGTGCTCACGGTCGGGTCATTGAAGCTGAAGGGAACGTGCACCTTGGAGAGTCCGGTGAAGGACAGTCACCCTTGCGAGTTCGAGCTGGGAATGTGGAGCGTTCACAGCCCGAAGGCGCCGGGGGCGACTGAGTTCGCTGGCGAGGCGACCGAGGAGGGCCGTATTGTCAAATGGAAGCTGACGCGCTGAGCCGGCGGCTCAGTTGTTGGCCGGCAGGGTGAAGCGCACGTCGGCAATGGTGACGACTTCCACGGGCGCGCCGTTGAGCAGCGTCGGCTTGTAGACCCACTGCTCGACCGCCTTTGTTCCCAGTCTTGATATTCTGCGAGGCCAGAGGAGACGCGCGGCCTGGGCGCCCGCCGGCTGCGAGATTCGGCAAGCGGCGGGGAAACCGGTGACACTGTCCCGGATTTCCCTTCGCGGATTTCCCTTCGGACGGACCATCAATTGGGCGAGGGCCTCTCGATGTGGTTCACCACGAGGACCTTTGTGGCCTCTTTTCGGGGCTCCAGTTTCAAACCGGCCCGATCATCAAGCGACGCTGAGACCTCGGACGCGCCTGTCATCGGGTCGGCCCGCGCACGGGCCAGACCACCTGGCGGCGCAAAATCATACTCGCCTTCAAGCCCGGTGTGGTCCACAATCGGCCTGTCAAGAAACATCGAGAGTTCCTGGATCATTGAGTACACCGTCGAATATCCCGATCCCGCAGGCATCTCTTTAGATTTCAGGCCGCCTTTCGCGATCACAAGGGCATACACCGGCAGTTGTTTCTCCTCCCAGTGAAACGTCAAGCGACACCGCTCCGCCAGAAGCGATTGCAGCATCCCTCGTAGTTCGGCAATCGTCGGGTTTTCGTTCGGAGTCCTGGCGTCGATGTCATAGTATTCGAGGTTTGGCGTCGCCCACTTTCGCTTCGCCCATTCCGGCAGCCCCAACACCTGGTAGTCCTGCAGATCGAAAGCTTGCATGATGATCTCTTGCATCGCGTACCCTTGGTCCGTGAAATACGTACCGTGCGAAGTCAATCGCCGCGGGCGCGTTCCAGACATCATTGGTAGCCGATACAGGTGGAGCTTCACCGATGCCACTTCAAATTCTAATGGCTGCGTGGGCAGTGACTGGCACCGCAGAGCAATAGGGCCCGCGAGCCCGATTGCGAGGAGACATGCCCCTGCAATTGACGAAAGCTCCCGTGCCAACGCTGTGCCAGAGGTCCCCATCTTCAGGTCCGCCTTTATCTCAGCATATACCCAGTGGCTGTTATTGGAACAAATGTCCCCAACAGGTTCCCCGGCCTGAACCGGGCGGTCCTCCTCGCAAACGCCCACGAACCACGAAGTTCAGGCTGACCCCTTCCGTCCCCTTCTCCGGAGCGGGACTGGCACTCCGGCCCGTCCGTTCGAGTTGACATCCGCCCGTCCTCACAGGAAGCGGAATCGTCTCGTCCGTCACCTGGTTCTCCCATTTCTGTAATGGTGTTATTCGGCACTGTCCCGGATTGATTGTCCCGGATTGATTTAAAGCCGGCGGCGCCGTCTGGCCGAACAACCCCGCCGCGATGGGCCCACCCACCGCTCCGATGACTGCCACAGCCAATAGCAGTTTTTGCGCGAGATTCAGCTTGTGAAAGATGCGATTCGCCATGATGCTCTCGGCGTAGACTTGCGGCTCGCCGCCCATCCGCACTATTTCTTGGGCGACAACGGGACAGACGCGTTTTCCACGAATCAGACTTTCCGCCTGCAACACCATCCTGCCGCCGCATCCTTGGCAAAATGCGTCTGTCCCCTTTCCCCCCGGTTTCCATGATGCCCTCGATTCTCTTCTTCAGTCCTCGCCCGGAAGGAGAACCACGTCATTGTAGGTGTCAGTTTGCGCTGGGTAGTTCGATGTGGTCGATCACGATCACCTTCGCAGTCCCTTTGGCAGATTTCACCTGAAGACCGAGCTTCCGCATCGCACCGAAAACCGAACCACTCGGGTCGCCCACTTCCAGATTGCCCGAATCCGCCGGCTGTGGCTGGTTCCGATACATACCTCTGGCAAAAGGTAACTCGTTGTAGTTCACTTCCAGATGAACGTCATAAAAACCAGTGAGTCCGACCTTGTCGAACACCGGCCTGTCCAATGCATTTGATAGCCGGCGGCAGAGGTCGGATGTTGTTACGTGAAACGCGTCGACGCCTCCCGCGGCCGAGACTCTAAACCCACCGCAGACAGGGGGCGGCGCTTTACCACCGGAGGCTTGAGGCGGTGTCTTCGTTGAGTCCATCTCAAAGCAACTGCCCTCCCTCGCAGGCGGAAGCTTCGCACCCCCTTTGCCTTGGACCAGTTCGTACACCGCCATTGGACGGGACCCCTCGTGCAGACGCAGTTCAAAGCGCTCTTTGAGTACGCCCTGCATCAGCAGTCCCCGCATTTGCCCAACACTTGACGGGACGTTGGTCGTAGCCTCTATTGTGAACCGTTGAGAACCGAGCCATGAAGGGCCGGACTGTATCGACGCCCCGGCATCGTACAACACATCGGCCAAGCTGACACCCCTCGGCAGGGGCGCGCCGCCTGGGTATACGACGTAGGCCGAGAGAATCAACTGTTCGGCGGTGGTGCAACCAAGCCGAAGCCCCGTTGGTTCCGCCTTGACGGAATCACGTTCGGAGGTGGAATTTCCGCACGGCTTGATCGAGACAACCTCGAATCGCGCCGGTTCGCGCTTGGCAGACCGGTCGGAAGAGCTGCCAGGAATCTGCGGAACGGGCGATGGGGATGGGGCCGCAGGGCTCCGCCAACCAGCGGGCGGCTCTATGAACCGCGGCTCCGTGACCGCCATGTTCGCCGGCGCTTTTGGCCCGCCGGTGTGTGATTGAGCGCTGCCGCGCGCCATGTTCATCAGTCCAATTGCAATCGGCCCGGCTATGGCCAGAAGCGCCGCCGAGGCGAAGAGCATTCTCTTTCCGAAATTCAGTTCACGGGTGGATCGATTTGCCATGATGCCCTCGATTCGTTTCTTCAGTTCTCCGCCGGTCACTCCCGCCGCGCAGGGCGCCGGCGATGCCAGGTAGAACTCGCAGACCTTGAGGATGCTCTCGGCGTAGACTTGCGGCTCACTGCCCATCCGCACTACTTCCTCGTCGCAGGCGCGCTCGCGCTCTTCCATCAGCCGTGCCCTGATCCACCACACGCACGGGTGGAACCAGAAGATGGTTTCCACCAGCATGTGGATGGCGGCGGTGAGATTGTCACGCCGCTCGACATGCCGCAGTTCGTGGGCGAGAATCGCCTCCAACTGTGGCGGCGTCAGGCGGTCCGCGATCCCCTCGGGAAGCAGCAGGCAGGGCTTACGGATACCCAACACGCCTGGCTCCCGGTGCGTGGGCGAGGACATCACCTTGACCGGCAGGTTCCATTCGAGCGGCGTCGCCGCGCGCCGCATAGACCGGACCTGCCACCAGCACCGTACCCAGAAGACGATGCCAATCGCGATGCCACCGAGCCAAACCGCGAACAGGATGGCCGGCCATAGGTTCAGCGCCGGCGCCGCAACCGCCGCGAGCGGCGCCGGGGCTGGCGCCGCAAAGGGCTGGGCGATCTCATCTAGCGCGGAGGAGAGTTGCGGCGGCGCGGTGATGGGAACCGTCCGCCATTCCAGTTGGGCGCCGGCGCTCACCAGCAACGAAAAGGGGATCAGGAACTTCAGCGACGCCGCCATCCAAAGCCCGTACCGGACCGCCGCGCGGTTCCTCCGCATCCCGAGAGTCAACAGCCACGCCACCGCGACGCAGAGAGTCGATTGCCAGAGATGGTTGGCCAGAGGCGAGAGATCGGCGAAAGTCATCGCGGTTCGTCCTTTCTCAAGGGCTTCCGAAGGGCCTTTTCGGCCTCTTTCACGTCAGCCAAAGTGATCTCGCCCGCCTCAACCAGATGCGCCATTACGAGCTTGCCCCGGCCCCCGAGCAGCGCCAGGAGTTCGTCGATCAGCCGGCCTTGCGCGACCTTGCGAGAGATGGCGGCTTCGAAAATGTTCGCGTTGCTGATCCGCTTGACGCAGCGGAGGGCCTTCTTCCGCTCCAGGCGATAGACCACGGTCTGCACGGTCGTGTAGGCCGGCCTGCCGGGTTCGGGAAATGTCTCCTGAACCTCGCGAACGGAGCATGCGCCCTTTTGCCAGAACGCTTCGAGGACTTGCAGTTCCAACTTGGTTAGCTTCGGGTGCGGCATATTCATAAAACTGCGAACAAATCTAGGCTACTATCATCATAGTCAGATTGCAAGAGCTTTTTTGCAATTCCGTCCCGTTGGCGGCAAGGCGAGTGGCCGTCGCCGTGTCCCAAGTGAGCGTCATCGACGCGCAGGCGCGGAAGGCGGCCTTCTGGCGCGCGCCGGTCGCCGTCCTGCCGTAGTTGCGGCGGCCGGCGACTATCGGCTTACCACCGGTTTTCCGTTGTCGTCCAGGTGCGGGTAAGGGCCGCCCAGGCGATATTCGTCGACGATGGGCTTGTCGAACTGCGGCGTGGGCTCGAACCACCCCTGAATGCGCAGGTGCTCCTTGCAGGCCTCCTCGTTCAGCTCGACGCCCAACCCCGGCGTTTCCGGTACCGGTATATAGCCGTTCTGGATGATGGGTTTAGGCACGCCGGTCACCAGGTCGCCCCACCAGGGAATGTCCACGGCGTGGTTTTCCATGGCCACGAAATCCTTGATGGTGGCGGCCATGTGCACTCCGGCCATGCAGCCCACCGGCGAACCGGCGAAATGCACGGCCGTGGGGATGCCGTACATGGAAGCGAAATCGGCGATGCGCTTGGTCTCGATCAGGGCGCCGGCGGTCAGCGGGTCGGGGTGGATCATGTCCACGGCGAGGTTCTCGATGAGCGGCCGGAAGCCTTCTTCCAGCCCGAAGAGGCTCTCGCCGGTGTTGATCACGGTGGTGGTGGCTTCCTTGATTTCCTTATAGAAGCGCCAGTTCTTGGGAGCGTCGCCGGTGGAGAGCGTGCCGACCTGCAGCGGGTCTTCCATCCACGCCAGATCGAAGGGCTCGAAGGCGCGCGCATAGCGGATGGAGTCGTTCACGTTCAGCGGGCCGAAGTGGTCGGCGGCCAGCGGCACATCATAGCCGATGCCGTCGCGCACGGCGGCCAGGTATTCGCAGAGTAGCTTGAGGCCCTTCTCGGTGGCTACGCCGCGGGTATTGACGGCGCCCGGTTGTCTGGCCACCAGGTCCGTGCCGAGATCCATCTTGAAAAACGTGAAGCCGTTCTTCTTGCGCAGGACCAGCCGTTCGGCGAACAGCTTGGGATCCGCGGTCTCGGTGGTGTCGCAGTAGATGCGCACGCGGTCCCGGTACTTGGAGCCCAGCAGACGGTAGGCCGGCACGCCATAGACTTTCCCCGAGATATCGTGCAGGGCGATGTCGAGGGCGCTGTACCCGCCGCCCATGCGGCGCTGGTTGGCGAAGTTCCGTACGCTGTCCAGGATCTCCGCGATATTGAGCGGATTTTTGCCCACGATGTGGGGCTTGAGGATGAGCGCCATGCCCTCGTTGCCCGCGTCGCGCGCTTCGCCCAGACCGTACACGCCCTGGTTGGTGTCGACGCGGATAATCGGATAATCGTAGTTGGACGCAATGCGGATGGCCCGCATGTCCGTGATCTGGAGCCGGCTGGGGGCCGAGTTCCGGTTGACGGGCCGGGCCGCGGGTTGCTGCGCGCCGGCCGGCTGTTGCACGAACCGGAACGCCGCCGCGGCGCCAGCCGCCCTTTCAAGTAGTTGCCGACGGTTGATACCCGGTGTTGATGACGACATGTGAGGACTCTCCTTCCCGGCGGCGGGAGATCGCGTACCGCCTGTGATCGCTCCGCCACCCGTATGGTATCCCGAGGACGACCTGGTGGGGCAGACGATCGATTTTTGTCGTCTGACAACGCCGGGACGCTTCGCGGGTCGGACAGACCACAAAAAACGATGGTCTGTCCGACTCGGGACGGTGGTACACTCGCCTCCATGAGAACCAGCCGCATGTTCCCGTTTTCCCTGCCCCATAAGGGCCTTTCTCTGGCACAGATACTGGGTAGCCTGATTCTGGCCGCCGCGCCGCTGGCGGCCCAGGAGCCAGCCGCTCTCCGGAAAGACGTCCCGTATGTGCCGACTCCAACGGAAGTGGTGGAAGCCATGCTGAACCTAGGCCAAGTCCATGCCGGGGATGTTCTGTACGATCTCGGCTGCGGAGACGGCCGCATCGTCGTCATGGCGGTTCAGAAGTTCGGCGCCAAAGCCGGAACCGGCATCGACATCGACCCCCAGCGGATCAAGGAAGCGCTGGAGAACGCCCGCCAGGCCGGGGTGTCCGACAAGGCCAGGTTCATCGAAAAGAACCTTTTCGACGCGGACATCCACGACGCCACCGTGGTGACCCTTTACCTGCTGCCGGATGTCAACCTGCGTTTGCGCCCCAAGCTGCTCCACGATCTCAAAGTGGGAACGCGCATCGTTTCGCACCAGTTCGACATGGGCGACTGGCAGCCCGACAAGAAGGTCGAGATCGGTTGGCGCACCATCTACCTATGGACGGTAACGGAAAAGGCCAAGAAAGAGTACGGCGCGGCCGCGGCCGGGAATTAGATGCTGGGGCAGGCAGCCAGCCCTGGTGACAGGTCCGAGACGCGATCCTTCGTGGAAAGGACGACGTGAACGAGCAGGGAAGCGAAACGAAACTGTGGCATAGACTTACGCCCCGTTCCGGGGCTAGGTGGACGCCCGACGTCTTTCCCACGGCTTGCGCCGTGGGCTAGGATGTGTTTCGCCCTCCGGGCTAGGTAGTGGACTACTCCAAATGGACGGTGGCCGCAATGCGCGGAGATCTCACCAAAAATGTAGCTGCCGCCCGCGCTTTGGCGGGCCCAGAGAACCTTGAACTTTGGTCTGAGCCAGGACTTCCTTCCCAGTACGCGAGTGAAGTTCATGGAGAGAGACTCCGGTGACAGGCGGAGCGCCTGTCCCACCGGATTGACAGGCGGAAGCGCCTGTTCTACAAAGAATTCGCTAGCAGGACCACAATTATCCGGTTAGAATGAGAATATCGCATCTGTAGTACTCGAATCTAGGACAGAAGGGGAAAGAGCATGAACGCATCTCGCCGTGACTTCTTGACCGCCGGTCTGGCTCTGCCTGCCGTCGCCTCCGCATCCCGCTCCGCGGGTCCCGAACCACAAGCGCCGCCGGCCAAACAGCCGTCCTCCGGGCCGGTGTTTCAATACCGGACCCTGGGCAAAACCGGGCTGAAGGTCACCACGGTGGGCTTCGGCTGCATGATCACCTCCGACGGCAGCGTGGTGACGCGCGGCGCCGACCTGGGGATCACGTATTTCGACACCGCCCGCGTCTATTCGGGCGGCAACAACGAGCGCATGGTGGGCGCGGCGCTCAAGGGCAAGCGCAACAATATTACCCTCTCGAGCAAGACCCACTCGGCCACCGGGAAGGAGGCGCTCAACGATCTGGATACCAGTCTGAAGGAACTCGGCACCGATCACCTGGATATCTGGTACCTCCATGCCAAGGCCGCGCCGGCGGAGGTCACGGACGACCTGATCGAGGCCCAGCAGGCCGCCAAGAAGGCGGGCAAGATCCGCTTCGCCGGCGTGAGCACGCACCAGGGGCATACCACGCTGATTCCGTTTCTGGCGAAGAACCCCAACATCGACGTGATCCTGGCGGCTTACAACTTCGCCATGGAGCCGGCGATCGGCGGCGTGCTGGAAGAGGCGGTCAAGGCGGGCAAGGGCGTGGTGGCGATGAAGGTGATGGGCGGCGGTATGGGCGCTCCCGTGGGCGGCGGCCGAGGCGGCATCATTCAACCGCCGCCGGCGAAGCCGGGAAACCGGCTGGCGGCCCTGAAGTGGGTCACCAGGAACGTTAACGTAGCGACCACCGTTCCCAGCATGACCGACATGGACCAGTTGGACGAGAACATCAAGGCCATGGCGCAATCCTTCACCCCGGCCGACCAGAAGCTGCTGGCCGAGCGCCGGGAGCAGATCCGGCCGTACTACTGCAACATGTGCGGCCAGTGCGAGGGGACCTGCCGGCAAGGCCTGCCGGTGGCGGATGTGCTGCGCTACGGCATGTACGCGGACGGCTACGGGCAGTTCGCTCTGGGGCGCGAGCACTTCCAGACGCTCTCCTCGGAGCACGCCAGCGTGCGTTGCGCCACGTGTCCCGGCTGCACGGTGGAGTGCCCGCACGGCGTGCGGGTGCCGGAGCGGCTGGCGCACATTCAGGGGATGCTGGCGTAGCGGCAGATCCAGTAGTCTCAAGTGGGACAGACGATCGGTTTTTGTCGTCTGTCAAATCCGGGCGCTCGACAGACCACCAACGGCGATGGTCTGTCCCATCCAGGCTACTTTGGCGCCCGGTACGGCATCCCCTTCTCGTAGAGGGCGGCGTGGGCCTTGAGGGCCGCGGTCACTTGCGGGTCGGTTTGCGGGGTAGTGAGGGCCAGGCCGGCATGCGCCGTCTTGACGGCTTCGGGAAGCCGGCCGGCCTCGGCGTAGGCCGCCGCCAGGGCATCGAACACCGCCGGTTCGCGGCCGCCGGTGATCTTCATGGCCCGCTCCGCCAGCTCCACGGCTTCGGCGCCGTTACGGACCGCTGGATCCGGAGAAGTCGCCAGGGTCCACGCCGTCCGGCTTAGGACGGCCACGTTTTCCGGCTCCAGTTTGAGCCCTTCGCGCCACTGGGTCAGCGCGCCGGCCGCCTGGCCGTGCGCATACAGGGCGTCTCCCAGGTTGAAATGCGCGTCGGCGCCGCGGGGATCGAGCTCGACCGCCTGCCGGAAGTGGGCGATGGCTTCGTCCCACCGGCGCTCGTCCGCCAACGCGCGGCCGAGGGTCCCGTGCAGATCGGCGGAGCGCGGATTCGCCTCCAACAGCCGCTCGAAATGCGGTATGGCCTCGCCCGCCCGGCCGGATTGGAGCAGCGCCACGCCCAGGTTATTGCGGGCCTGGGGAAAATCCGGGTCGGCATCGAGCACCAGCTTGAAGCGCGCGATGGCTTCATCGTACTTGCCCAACTGGGTGAGCGCCACACCCAGGTTGTTATGCGCCTGCAGGAACGCCGGGTTGATCTCCACCGCCTTGCGAAACTGAGCCACGGCCTCGCCCGACGCTCCAGCGCTCCACAACGCGATCCCCAGGTTGGTGCGCGCCTTGGCGTTCTCGCCGTCCATTTCCAGGGCTTTCTTCCACTCCGCCACGGCCTCCTCGTGTTTGCCGCCGCGCTCCAGCTCCAACGCGCTGTCGAACAAGCGGTAAAACTCCGCGGCCGGCACGTCGATGTGCAACAGGCCGTCCTGGGGGATGTTCACAAACTCGGGGATGTTGACCGCGCGATTGGCGGCGGTGGAGTTATCGATCAGAATGGCCGGGCTGTCGTTACCATCCTCGTCCAGGTGCGTGAGAAACATCTGGGTATACGGGGAGCGGCTCTTGGAGGAGAACACCAGCCACCGGCCGTTGGGGGAGAAGCTGTGCCAGGAGTTCATGCGCGAGGTGTTCGCCCCCAGCCGCCGCGCTGGGCCACCCCCGGCCGGCACGATGTAGAGTTGGCTATCGGGGCGCATCAACTGCCCGTTACGGCACTTCACGAACACGATCCAGCGGCCGTCCGGCGAGATCTTGGGAAAGGTGTTGCTCATGCCGTTCGCGGAGGCGCCGGGAATGGGCTCGGGGCGGCCTCCCGCGCCGCCGTTGAAGGGAACCCGGTAGAGGTCGTACTGGATGGGAACTTCGTTGGGGTCGCCGGCGTACTCCGCCATCTTGCGCCCCGGCGGGTAGGCGTCGCGGGCCTCCGCGCGGGCGAATACCAGGTACTTGCCGTCCGGGCTCCAGACGCCGTCCGCATGCACGTAGCGCGGGTCGTCGGCGCCGGGCAGGGCCTTCATCTCGCGGGTGGTGCGGTCGTACAGAGCCAGGATGCCGCGCGTGGGGTAGAACACCTGCAGGAAGCGGTAGTCCTTGAAATTGGCGACGTAGACTTCCTCGTTGAGGGTGGTCACGGCGTAGCGCCCGTCGGGCGAGATTTGCGAAAGGAACCCGATGGTGTGGCTGCCCGGCGGCTTGTTGGGGTAAGCGTTCCAGGTGATGATGTCCTCGTTGCGGATGGTCATGCGCGGGCTTACGGCGGCGATGGCGTAGGTTCCCTTGTCGTTCTCGGGACCGTCCACATCCATCCCCAGCGTTTTGCCGTCGCGCGAGAACGAATGGCAGTTGGTGCAGGTGTGCAGACCTTCCAACACCAGGCGGCTCTTGGGCTCATTCACGTAGCGGAGGCGCCAGGCGATGAGCGGAATGGCCGCCGTGGCCAGGGGCTTGATGACGCCCTTTTCGACTTCCGATGGCATCAGAGGCACGTCGCGGTAAAAAATGGGAGCGCCCACCGGGTCCCTGGAAGTCCGGATGACCACGGAGCCGGACGACACTGGTCCGGGCGGTGTGCCACTCACGCCGGCGATGCTGACAACCGCATCGCGCTCCACCGAACGCTTCTTCACCTGCGCCCAGGTATCCGCATCGGGCGTCCAGGAATGAGCGGCGGCTATTTCGGGGGTGAATTCCGGGGGCCGGTTGGTATCGGAGACGGCGCGCGGATCGATTTCCCCGATGCGCGGCGGCGCGCCGGCCGACTGAGCGTGGATTGCGGGGCTGCCATCGTGGAAATCGATATCGATGGTCCAGGCAGCGGCGCGCGGGTCGGCGTCACGCCATAGGAACGTCGGCGCCGCGATCTCCGGCGGGAAAACCGACCCGCTCAGCGGGTAGTCGACGACGATGGCGCCGGCAAGACCGGATACAACCGGTTGCGGAGACGTTCGCTGGGCGCCCAGCCGGCCGGCTAGAATCGCGGCGCAGGCCGCGGCTGCGCCAATCAGAAACAGACGGACCCCCCGAGGCATTTGTAGTAGATTCTATCGCGTTTTCAAGGGAGGGACAAGAAGCCGGCCGACGGTTTCGGTATCTCCAAGAACGCTACCGCACCACCGCCGTGACGCGGTCGCCCGCCTTCAGCGGGTTGTCCGAAGGCAGCGCCACGGCGTCGCTTTCCGCGAGGCCCCCGGTCACCTGTACCTGCGCGACATTGAAGACGCCGGTCTGAACGGGGCGCCGCTCCACGTGGTCGCCGGCCAGCGCGAGCACGTAATCGCCCGCGGCGTCGCGCCGCACGGCTTCTTTTGGAATCGCCAGCGCATTGGCGGCGACCGCCGTGCGGATCTGGGCGTCGACGTTGGCGCCGGCCGCCAGTTCCCGCCCTGGGTTTTCGATGGCGCAGATCACCTCTCCCACCTGGCGCGGTCCCAGTGTCTGAATGGACACCGGCTTTTGTTCCACCTTCCCCAGCCAGTTCTTGCCGGGAAAACCATCCCAGGTGATGGTCACCACGTCGCCCGCCGCCACGCGCCCGAGTTCGGGCTCGTCCACATACACCCGCACGCGGAGACGGTCCATCCGCCCGATCCTGGCCACCAGGTCGCCGGGCTTGACATACGCGCCGGGCCGAATGGAGGTCTCATAGACCACGCCGCCGCATGGCGCGCGCAACACGCCCCGCGCGGCGCGCTGCCGGGCCAGGGCCAACGCGTTGGCGGCATCCTTCAGGCGGGCGGCGGCGGCGTCCACGTCGGTTTCCGCCACCAGCGAAGCGCGCCGCTTTTCGAGGCCCGCGATCTCCGCCTCCGACTGCCGCGCCTTGTCGCGCGCCGCGGCCACTTCCACGGCCGTGGCCGCCTGTTTTTCCGCCAGCCTCCGGAGCGAATCGTACTCGCGCTGCTCGCGCTCCAGATCCAGCCGGGCGCGCGCCAAGCTGTTCTCGATGTCGGCGATTTCGGCCGGCTTGCCGCCAGCCTGGAAGGCCGCGAAGTTGGCGCTGGCCTCGGCCACTCTGGCGTCCGCGGAGCGCACGTCGGCATCGAGCGCGGGATCGTCGATCACCGCCAGCGTGGCGCCCTCCGCCACCACCTGCCCGTCCCGAATGGGGACTTCCTTCACCAGCCCCGCGGTCTCGGCGCGCGCCTCCCGCCATTCAAACGGCTCGGCTTTGCCATTAGTGGAGAGCGCGCTGACCAGCGTCTGGCGGGTCACCCGCGCGAAGTCGACGCGCGGCGGCTGGCTGCGCCAGAGCACGCCCCAGGCAATCGCAATCACCATCACGGCCAGGATCAAAACCAGCAGTTTCTTCAAGAACGCTCTCCATCTCTATATTAGCTGCCCGTCCGGAAGAGGCCGCGGCGGTACGACGGTTCCGTGCCCACGCATAGTGACACGTCCTGGGCTTTGAGCAGGGGCGGGTGAAGAATCATCGAAGCTAACTACTGATTCAGAAGTACTTAAGTGGTGGGCGCGACAGGACTCGAACCTGTGACCTCCTGCGTGTGAAGCAGAGCAAAGCCGTTTCACAACTGGCTGAAAACACCAGCTAAGTGCTTTCTGCATATTGATTTGCGGCGATTTTGCCCTACTGCAAATTACGCCGATTTACGCTGGATTTCTGTCCCTCCTCCCCAAAGAATCCCCCAAAGTGAAACGAGCCTAGGGTTCGGGCACGAAGCTGCAAACCCCCGGCTGCTGACTCTCGCGCCAAACAGCATTCCGGGCGGCTTGAGTCTGATCTCTGCGCATCTCGATCATGAGAGCAGCGAGACGGCGCGCGCGGCTTCGCGAGAACCTCTCCAGGTACTTCTGCAAGGCACACGACATTGTGAAATCGTCGGAAGAGAGTACCCAATCTCTCCAGCTAAAAAAGCTCATGAACCACATTGAAAGGGGCAAAGTGCGACCTCTGAAAGCTCTTCGAGCCTCGTAATAGGCGACGCGAATCCCTTCTCTCTTCTTCCCAAGCACGTCTGCTACCTCAACAGCGGCTTTGTCTTTGCTGTATCGTCCGATCTTAACCAGAGCTTCGATGCAAGCGTAGGACCGCTCCCGCAAGTCTGAGTCTCTTATCGGAAAGCTCTCGAAAGTTGTACTTGTTTGTTCAGCCGACTGGGACGGCTGCCCCCCAGACGCTGCCGTCGTAGTGATCGTCCAGCCACCTCGGCTTAACCAAAAGCTGTCGAACTCGGGCGGCCGTCTCCGCTTGGCCGGTCGAACTCGTACACACTCCTCCCAGAGGACGTATCTAACGAAGTAGTACAGATCCTCTTTTGCCGGGTGAATGACCGCGGGTTCCATGGCACGATAGCCTACACTTATTCGCTCGCGTTCCATTGTACTCTATGCCAGCGTAAAGTAGAGGGCCGCGAGATGAAGCTGAACACCGCATCCCAGCGAAAGCAGTTTTTGACCGAGGGCGAGTTGGAGGAGTTGGGTCTCGCGTCTCGGAGGACGCTTCAGGCGTGGAGATTGTTTCGGCGCGGGCCGCCGTATGTGAAGGTCCAGCGTTCAGTTCGCTACCGAGTGGCCGACATCGAGGCGTGGCTGGCCGCCCACGCAGTGAGTCCCGCCGACGAATCGGAGCGGGGCGCAACGTCGGCTATGGAGGCCGGCCGATGAGCGTCGAATTCCTTGCGCGTGCACTCGATGCCCGACGTGCCGGCTCGCAATGGATGGCCCCGTGCCCAGCGCACGAAGACACCAACCCGAGCCTTAGCATCCGTGACATTGACGGCAAGATCCTGTTGCATTGTCACGCCGGGTGCTCACAGCGAGACATTATCACGGCGCTGAAGGCGCGCGGACTATGGGAATCCACTTCCGAATTTCGCAAGTCAGGGCGCCGCATCGTCGCTAGCTACGATTACACGGACGCGAATGGGCTCTTGTTGTACCAGGTCGTGCGCTTCGAACCGAAGGGCTTTTGCCAGCGGCGGCCGGACGGTTGCGGCGGGTGGGTTTGGAAAAAGGGGTCGCATCAGGTTCTCTACCACCTGCCCGAGGTCCTGGAGGGGCCCATTGTGTTTCTGCCGGAGGGTGAGAAGGACTGCGAGATCCTGCGTTCTCACGGATTCGTGGCGACCACCAACGCGGGCGGTGCTCAGGCTCCCTGGCTGCCGCAGTTCACGGAGGCGCTGCGCGGCCGGGAGGTAATCATTTTGCCGGATGCCGATCCTCCAGGCCGAAGGCGGGCGCTCACCATCGCGAGGGCGCTCCTAGGCAAAGTGGCGCGCCTCGTCGTTTTGGAACTGCCAGGCGCGAAGGACGCTAGCGAATGGTTCGCGCGCGGGCACAGCGAGCTTGAGTTGATTGCGCAACTCGATAGCAAGGAAGTGGCCCAGTGAAGCGCGAACTTACGGACGAACCCGAGTTGGAACATCTTGAGGGCGAATGGCAGGTCAAAGACCGCACGGCACGCACGGAAGGGGCGGATGCAGGCTCAGTCACGACAAGGCGCCTGTCCGATATCGAAGCGAAGCCCGTCTCCTGGCTGTGGCCGGGCCGGATCGCGCGGGGCAAGTTGACGATCATCGCCGGAAACCCCGGACTGGGCAAGAGCCAGATCACTGCCAGCATTGCCGCCGTGGTAACTCAAGGTGGACGCTGGCCCCTAGACCGTTCTCCGTGCACCGCCGGTGACGTGCTCTTCCTTTCGGCAGAGGACGACCCGGCCGACACGTTGCGGCCGCGGCTTGAGGCAGCCGGGGCAAACCTACATCGCGTCCACGTCGTGGACGGTGTGACTGCGGGGTATACGGGCGACGGGAGCCGGACGGACCGAGTATTCTGTCTGAGCGCGACGTACACGCTCTCGGCGAGAAACTGACGCAGTTGGGAGACGTGGCGGTAGTGGTGATCGATCCGATCTCAGCCTACCTCGGGAATATCGATTCGCACAAAAACGCCGAAGTCCGGGGCCTCTTGGCTCCTCTCTCCGATCTTGCCTCGCGTCATCAGACCGCCATTATCGGTATTTCCCATCTGACCAAAACGGCCGGCACAGAGGCGCTGATGCGCGTGTCCGGCTCCTTGGCGTTCGTCGCGGCAGCGCGCGCGGCTTACTTGGTGGCGGCGGACCCCCAAGACAAGGCGCGGCGGCTATTCCTTGCGCTAAAGAACAACCTCGCCCCGGACCCGCTCGGGCTGGCCTTTCGCGTGGAGGTCGTCACCATCTCGGCTGGGACTGGCGCCCTGGAGACCTCGCGCATTGTCTGGGAATCGGAAAGCGTCACTATCACGGCCGACGACCTAATGCAATCGGTGGACGTGCACCAAGAGCTATCAGCGCTGGATGAAGCGGTGGGCTGGCTTGAGGCGACCTTGGCCGATGGGCCGGTGGCGGCGGCCGAAATCTTCGACCGCGCTAAGGCGGAAGGCATCAGCGAGCGGACTCTCAGACGGGCCAAGAAGACGCTCGGAGTAAAAACCGCAAAAGAGGGCATGGAGGACGGCTGGTCGTGGTTCTTGCCCCCGAAGGTGGCCACGCCCCCCGAAGATGTCCAAGTTCTATAACTGGACGCCTTCGGCGAGTTTGGACACCTTCGGTGTTAGAAATCGGCGTAGTGGAAATGCGGACCAATCGACAAAAAATCGACGATCAATCGACGAAATACGCGTCCTTTCGATGGATTCTCAACGGTGCGTGCACGGTTCGTTCACGAATTCTTTGCGAACGCGGGCGGGGGAACCTATGAAATCAAAGGAAGCGGCGCTCAGAATCGGGCAGGCGGCCGCGCAACTGGGAGTAACGCCGCACCACCTCAGGCAACTCTGTAAATGCGGCATGGTCGAAGCTGAACAGAGCGCTGGAGGCCAATGGCGCATCCCAACGAGCGAGATCGAGCGCTTGGAGAGTGAAGGCGTGCCGGCCGCGCCGAGCTTCATTGAGGAACCGCAGCCCGAGCTTGCGGCGCCTGCCCCAGCCTCGCGCTCGAATCGCCTGGCGCCGCCGAGTCCAGCGGTGATAGGGGCTGTCGAAGATGCGGAGATCGAGGAAGCCACGGTCAGGCGCAAGGAAAGCACCGTCCACAAGCTCCGCCTGGAACTTGAGGAGCAGGATGTGCAAGACCAGCTTGAAGCCCGCGAGCGCCGGCAAGCTGCCCTCGAAGCCGCGGAACGCCAGAAGGCCGCGAGAGCACAGGCCGAGCAGCTCAGGCGAAAGTGGCTCGATGAGTGGATTCAGTACGCGCTACGTTCGCTGCCTTACGGCGCCCACCGGGAGACTGAGCTTGAGGTGCACGCAGCGGTACAAGACGCACTCGCGAGCCTCCAGCCGATTCAGCCGAAGTACATTATTCAGCGTTTGGTGGACGCGGCGGTCGAAAAGGCGCTCCATCCGTGGAAGCGCCAACAGGAAATCAAGCGGGCTATCGAGTCGGGCATGAACAAGCTGGCCTGGGACGTGCGATTCGGTTCTCAGTTCGCGCCGTTGAAACAGCGGGCTTGGGAGGCGGCCGTGGCCGCCGTAACCGGCATCCGCGCGGAGGCCAGCTACGGCGAGATGGAAACCGCCGCGATCCAGGCCGTTCAGCCGATGATCCAGGAGTATCACCATGTGGAAGCCTGCCGGACAGCGCTCTTAGGGATTTATGTTTCTTCCGCGACATGGCAGGAGCAGGAAGAGGCCAAGGAAGCCGTTCGGAACGCGCTCTCCGCCCTTCCCATCGGCGCAACGCAAAAGCAACTCGACAACACAAAGCAAGCCACCCTCGCGGCATTCGAAGCGGCAGTGGCAAAGCGGCGGAAGGCAGCCGCCCTTCAAGCCGAGCAGCAGCGGAAACGCCGCGACGCTGAGTCCAAAGTCAACTATCAACTGGACCACATTGAACGCTACCTGCAACAGGAGTACGAATTCGACGGCGGCTACTTTGAGATGGCGCGGGAGAGGGACCGGTTAAGGCCCTTGATTTCCGAAGCTCTGGTCGAAGAGTTGCTCGAAGATCCCAGACATGGACGCCGATGATATTCGGGGTCGTATCGAAGAACTGGTTGACGATGAAATCTGAAGAGACCGGCAAGCCCAAGCCGTCAGGTGTCAGTTCCCGCCCGCGAGAAAAACGCGAGCCACGCCGTCCCAGTCTCGCCCGGACCATGCAGCAGACCGCCGCCCGCCTCCGCCGTGACTTTGCCCCGCGTATCGCTCAGGACCCGCAGAAGTTTAAGAGATTGGCCGTCTCCCACCTCCGGCGCTACCTGCCCCCCGGCCCAGGGCGGCCGGCAGGGGATGCCGTGACCCTCGCTCTGGAACTCCGCAAGCAGGGCTTGGAGTGGAAGCAGGTTTACCCGCAGTGCATCCCTGGCCATGCGCAACTGATACCCGCGGTCCGGCGCCAGGCGGAATCGAATCTGCGCGGGGCCTGTCGCTCGAGACGGAACACCACACGGCGAAGAAAAGCCCAGCAGGATTTCAGCGCCGCAACAATACCCCCCGCGAATGTTCCGTCTATCGCGCCGCCCGATTCTGGCTTACAACTGAAGACGTGAAACGCCTCCGCCGCGAACAAGTCGAGGGCCGCAAGGAAAAAGCCGCACGATTCACCGAGACGGTTTTAGGCGATTCCGAACGCGCCCAGGAGATCCGCGACGAGTCGGTTGAAGACTACGCCGAACGGCGGAAATTCGAGATCACAAATCCCACAAGGAGGGCCATCATGGCCAGAAAGACAGTCGAAGACTACCGGGCACGAGGTTGCCGACCTGAAAGACGAGATTTCCGACTTGGAGGAGGAAAACGAATCCCTCCAAGAGCAGCTTGACGAGATCGCGGATATCGTCTCTCCCGAAGAGGGCGAACCGGACGAAGAAGACGAGAACAGCGAGGGGGAATAGCGGCGCCGCGCGGAGCGAGCCCTTCGGCTCCCAGCGGCCTGAAGCCCGCACACCTCATAACCGATAGGGCGAAGAGGTATCGCGCGCAAAAGGCTGTACGGGGGCCGATCTACTTGGCCATCGCCGGAATTGTCGTGTAGGCTCCGGCCGGGGTGGCGCGGATGCCGAGGGCGCCGATCTGCCCGCCCGAGGGTGTATCGAACTCCAGCGTGCCGCGAATGTTCGCGGCGGCCGGGAACAAGGTGGTCAGCATCTGCGAACTGTGCCCGTTGGCGGGCAGGTTGATGGTCGTCGTCGCCAGCGTGGCTCCGGTGTCGCCGCGCAACGTCGCGGGCACCACCGCCGGCTGGCCCGAACTGTTCGCCAGCGCGATCCCCGTCGCCAGGTTACCGGTGTTGTCGAAAGCCAGCGTGTAGGAGTTGGCGCTGCCCACTTCCAGCGGCACTACCGCTTCTTGCCCGGCGTTCTGGAAGATGGCGAAGCCGCTGACGTTGCCGTTGGTCGAAAGCTGCGCCGAGCCGGTCACCGAGGCGCCCGTGCTCTGCCCTTGCGTGATGATGACCAGGGTCGCGCCCGCGGGAATCGCCCGGTTGACCAGGCTCCCAGTGAGGGTCGCCCCGGTCTGCGGGAAGCTCAGAGGCAACGAAAGCGGGCTGCCATTGTCGTCAAAGAAGTTCAGCGTGGTATTGGCCGAAGCGGTTCCGGTGTTCACCAGTGTGAAGATAGTTTGCCAACCGCCCCCGGAGGCCACGTGCGCCATCGTGCCGCCGGTTGTCCCGACGTTCGCGAGCACCGGAAGCGTGGTAATGGCGGCGCCGTTGGCGCGCAGCCCCAGCACGCTGATTTCGCCGTTCGGCGGCGTGTCAAACTCTACCGTGCCGCGCTTTCCGGCGGTCGCCGGGAATCCGTACGTCGGATCCGTCAGCATGAAGGAACTGTGGCCTTGGGCTGGAAGACTGACCGTGCCCGCGCCAATCTTCGCCCCAGTATCGTCGCGGATGACCACTCCGACGCTCGCCGGGCTGGCCGTGAGATTCGCGATGGCGAGGCCCGTGGCGAGCGCGCCGGTGTCGTCGAAGGCGAGAAGATAAGAGGCGGCGTTGCGCGTTTCAAGCGGCACAACGGCCTGTTGGCCTGTCGGCGTGTAATCAAAGATCGCGAAGCCGCCGATGTTGCCGCTGGTGAGCAGTTGCGACCAGCCGGTTGCAACCTGTTGGCCGGCAGGCCCAGTGGTATCGAGCACCAGCGTGGCGCCGGCGTTGAGTTTCTGATCGAAGGTCGAGCCGACTGCGGCGCCCAGCGCGGGCTGCTGCGGGAAGGTGAACGGCAGTTGCGGCGCGCTCCCATCATTGGCGAAGAAATTCAAACGCGCCTCGCCTTGCGCCGTGCCCAAATTCACCAGCGTCAGCGATGTATCCCAGCCCCCGGCGGACGCGATCTGCGCCATCGAACCCACGAAAACGAGCCCGGTCACAGTCGCGCTCGCCTGCCCCACGGTAAGGGAAAACCCGGCGACGGTCAGGCTTCCGGATCGCCCTACGCCGCTGTTCACCGCCGCTTGGATGGTCACGGCGCCATTGCCCGTTCCCGACGCGCCACTCGTGACACTGGCCCAACTCAGCAAACTAGAGGCCGTCCAGGCGCAGCCCGTGGGGGCAGTCACGGCGATGGTTCCAGATCCGCCCGCCGCAGCCATCGACAGGCTTGCTGGGCTAATCGAGTAAGTGCACGAGGGCGCAATAATAGTCGTCGAGTCGTTGGCGTTCGCGCTCGCCGACCCGCCGCCCGACACGCTTACCGCATTTACCTGCGGGGAACTGGCGTTGGCCGCAACGTTGACCGTTACTGTAATTGTTGGATAGCTGGCGCCCGCCGCCAAAGTGTCGCTGCGCGTGCAGGCATTGGCCGCACAGGTCCATCCCGTCCCGGCCATCGACACCAAGCTCAAGCCCGACGGTGACGTCTCGGTCACCGTCACCGTCCCGCTGGTTGGCCCGGCTCCCGCTGCGTTGCCGACCGTGATTGTGTATAGCGCGCCGTTCTGCCCCTGAGTGAAGCTCCCCATGTGGGACTCCGCGATGGTTAGACTCGGCGCTGGAGCCGCCATGATGTTGATGGAATCCCATGCCGAAGACGATAACTCCACGTAGATTGTCACCAAACCGGGTATGGTCAAGCTGGGCAGGGTTGCGGGCGAGAAGGACGCCGTAATCGCCGAATTGCTCCACGAAGAAACCGGCAGCACGTAGCCATGTTATTGAACCCGCAGGGGTGGCAATGCACCGTGACAGCCGGAGCATTTCTGCGGCCGAACCCGACGCCGTATATTGTGATCGTCGTGCCCGACTGCACCACCCATCCCGGCGTGTTTGCCAATAGGGGCATAACGCTGGAAATCGCAGGCGAGAACTTCTTGGCGAAAGGTAATGTATTGCCCTGCAGAAACAGTGACAGGCCCGTATGTCACCGACCCGAGCGAGGCGCTTGCGGCCTGAAATGTCGCCAGTGCCCGCGACAAACTCATTGTAGAATACGCTGTTCGTTGCACCTCCATTAGAAAGGCCGACGTTTCCGAACGAGACGGAACTTATGTCACTCAAGTACTGATCCGCTGCCGTTTCCACCGCAAAGTAAACGCCACCGTATTGGGACAACCAGGGATCTGTAGTGGGCGTTCCACCGATTGACATCCAATTCGGCGTGTTTGCAAGGAAAGATTCAACGATTTGAATCGTTTCCGGAGCCTCGGCGATACCGGAGCCTTCACAATCCACGACGGCCTGATAATAAAAGGCCAAAATCTTCGTGGCAATATGGCAGGATACGTGTTCGCGTGGCATCGCGCGCGAAGCCTAACGACGCACTGGAAACCGACACGACGCCGT
Organism: Terriglobia bacterium; assembly: GCA_963767595.1. Lineage (GTDB taxonomy): Bacteria > Acidobacteriota > Terriglobia > Bryobacterales > Bryobacteraceae > BOG-224. Next base: position 1,680 of record CAVYEK010000018.1, on the reverse strand, counting down.
CACTCGCATTCGCAGGCGGGAAGTCGGACGACAGGGGCTTGTAACCGGCGTCGCCGATAATCGCCAGTGCATCGACTCCGCGAAGGTCGTCACCGTGCTGGTTCCAGGTGGCCAGATCCCACAGGAACGCGCTACCCGGAATCATCTCGGCGCTTTGCGTTCCGGTTGGGATAGCGAGGAATGAGCCGAAATTCGGCGTTGCGATCAAAACCAACTTCCGAATCCTCGGGTTCACGGGCGGTTGCAGCGATCCATTGCCCTGCAATCCCGAGAGATAAGACCTGGCAATCAGCCCGCCCATGCTATGCGTCACCAAATCGATCTGCGGAACAAGTTGACCGTTGTCGTAGCGGATCATGCCCAAAACTTCGCCAAGATCGTAACCCAGGACCTCGATTGGCTTGTCTGGGTCCTCGACGCAGTTATCGAAGAAGTAGACCCTCGGAACGCCGTCGTACTGGAGATCGCCCGCCAATTGGCCGAAGGTATCCGAGGGGCCGCTCGATTGTCGGGCAAGTCCAACATCTAGGGAATTCCAGTTAATGCCAAACTGCCAGCCGTTCAACAACACGACGGGCGGTTGAGTCGCCGTGCTTGGGACCGTTTGCATTGGGTCCAGCGTGACGGCCAGCGTGGTCATTCGCTCTTCGCTCGCCTCGGTTGTCGCCGAGAGTTTGACCGTGTACTCGCCGGGCTTCGTGCGCAACGATGCGGCCAGCAATACCTGATCTCCGGCCCGATTTGTCCCCACCACGATCCCGCGCGCTTCCTGGCCGTCGATTTCTACGCGCCGGCTCTTGGCGTGCAACAGGAAATCGAGCGTCTCGGGTTCGGCGTCAACCCTGGTGGATTCGCCCGCCCGGAGCCGATATTGAGTCTGGCGCATCGCCAGCGGACGGACCGCCCGCGAATTCGGACTTGTCTGCTCTGGAGTTGTTTGAGCCTGGGAGGTCGCCACCACCGCGCAGAAAGCCAATAGGGTTGCGACAAAAGGCCGGCGTATTTCAGATGCCATGGTACTCTCCTGAAGAACGGCAGGACGTTTCAGCCGCTTCGAGGCCAGTGTTCTGATTTCAGCGCCTTGGGTCCATGAGCCACAAGGCCACGCTGGATAGCGCGGTGGCGTTAACTGTAGTTAAATGATGGGCCTTTATGGGCCTATTGGATCTCCGCTTGCAATCGTCTGGAGAGTTGATTTATCGTGATTGTAAGCTATACGGCTTAGCTACCATGTATTGTGGGCATGACAAAGGAAAAGATGCCGAAGGCGCTCTCTGATTACTTTCGGCAGATGGGCAAAAAAGGCGGCAAGCGCAGCCTGAAACCATGACGCCCGAGGCGCGTACCGCCCGAGCGAAGAAAGCCGCGGCGAAGTCGGCGGAAGTGCGGCGAAAGAAAGCCGCAAGGAAGCGGAAGGCGTAGCATGGCAGTCTACAGGCCGAAGTATCGGGACCCGAACACGGGAAAACTGGTCGAATCCGCGGTGTACTGGTATGAGTTCACCTTCGCCGGAAACCGGCATCGGGATTCAACCAAGCAGACCCGGAAAACGCTTGCGAGCCGAAGTCGAGAAAGGCGAACGGCGCAAAGTCGAGCGGGCTTATGCCGGCCTTCCCACGGAAAGCCGCGCATTGCGCATCAGGACCGTTCTGGACGCCCTGAAGGGATACCGGAAGGGAT
>CAVYEK010000017.1:0-111851 GCA_963767595.1 Terriglobia bacterium | reverse complement strand
TTCGCCGCTCAAATCATTAACCTCACGGACCCGCTTGCTATACCGAACCAGTGAAGTACGGGAGGAACAGACGTCGACAAATCGAGTTCACTTGTCAAGCAGGGGCGAAACCGGGGGGGGGCGAAACCGGGCGGGCGAAACGGCGAAACGAGGCGAAACGGGCCTGAACTGCGCGATTTCTTTCGCGCCGTAGAAAATCGCGCAGTTCAGGCTGTTTCGCTACACTTAAGAAGAACGGAGTCGTGGTCGGCTATCGGGGAGGCGGAAATGGTCAATATGGCAGCGACATCCTCAGTCTGATGCCCTGTTTCGACTAGCGTGCCGACTATGCCTCTGCTTCTGTTAACCTCTATCCTTTTCTGCGTGTCGCTCGCAGGCGCCCAAACGTGGACGGGCGTGGTCTATGGTAACAACATGGGTAACGGTACTCACCCCGTTGGCACCATTGAGCTGGCTGTGGGAACACAGATCTTCACGGTCGAGTATAGTACGGGCATGGCGAGACGCTTCGCGGATAGATCCTGTAACGATCTCGGCGCGGTGTGGTCCATCGAGGTGCAATATTTCGACGGGAGCGCCTATGCGAAGCGTGCGACCTGTACCGGCCAGACCGCCAGCAATATCCACGCGCCCTACCTTCTCGTTCGAAAGTACTTGGAAGAACTGGCAATCCACGGCGCGCACGCCGGCGGGCTCTCATCTCGGTACCGATCCTCCGCAGAATTTCAGAGATTTACGCAGACGCTTCAATCATCGCATCTGAAGTTTCTCTTTGGCTGGGCCGGACCGGGCCTTGCCTAAGAGTTGTTGACGCTGCTTCCGCAACACGAATGCTTCTGCTGACAGAATGCGGGATCGAACTCGACGGCCACCTCGTTGAGTTGAGGTTTGAAGCTAAGCGCCGAGGCGCCGCAGGTGAGTGGGAGATTGATGGAATCCATATTCAATGAGCGGTGGGAAACTGGGGGAACTGGGGACAGTGCCGAATTACACAGTTCTGTTGAGAACTCTCCGCCCGCATGGCGCCTATGGCGACATAGGGTCAGAGGCCCTGTTCCACTTTCACTTTTCCGGAGAAGTTCCTGTACGTGTAAACGAAATACGCGCCCGTCAGGATCATGCCGGGGATGAACCACACCAGCCCGATGCGGAGGCCGTAAAGCGGCGCCGCCGCGTTGTGAACGGTCAGACCGAGCGCGGGATCGGCGTTCGAGGGCAGCACGTAGGGATACACGCCGAAGGCCGCGCTGGTCAGCATTCCAACGATGAACAGGCAGGAGGCCAGAAAGGCTTCGAGCCCATTGCGCCGGCCCTCCAGAACTCGCATGCCGATCAGGCCCAGGACCGCCGCGAGCGGGAAGACGTAACCCCACGGGTGCGCGGCGAAACTCTCTTGCAAATGCGGCTGAATGCGGAAACTGGCGGCCGTGATCAGCACCACCCAGGCCGCCAGCCCCCACCAGGCGCCTTTGGCAAAGCGGCGCGCGCGATCCGCGACGGCGCCTTCCGTTTTCAATACAATCCACAGGGACCCGTGCACGGTGAGCGTCAGCAGCGCGGCCACCGCAATCAGGATGGTGTACCAATCCAGAATTCCGCTGTTTCCGCCGGCCGTGAAATCGGTCCACAGCGGCAGGAAGAATTCGCCCGACCGGTCGAGCGGTACGCCGCGAACCACGTTGCCCAGAGCGGCGCCGAAGAAAATGGCGAGCAGTGCGCTGGCGCCGGCGAAAACCGCGTCCCACAGCGGCTGCCAGACGAGACTCTGAATATGGTTGCGAAACTCGATGGCCATGCCCCGCGAGATCAAAAGCCAGAGCACGATCATCAGAGGCAGATAGAACCCGCTGAAGCTCGACGAATACAGAGCCGGGAAGGCGAAGTAGAGGGTTCCACCACCCGCCAGGAGCCACACTTCGTTGCCGTTCCAGACCGGGCCGAGCGAGCCCAGAACCGCCCGGCGCTCCTCGTCGGTGCGGGCCACGAACAGGTGGACGATGCCGGCGCCCAGGTCAAAGCCGTCCAGAACCACATACAGGGCGATCATGACGGCGACTAAACAGAACCAGATGGTTTCCATGACGAATCCTCAAGCCTCCGCCAGATGTTCGGGACCCTCTTCGATTTCCCGGCGGACCAGGAACAGGAACAGAATCGCCAGGATGGTGTAGATCCCCATGAAGCCGATCAGCGTGAAAAGCGCGTTGCCGGCCGAGACATGGGGGGATACGCCTTCCGGGGTCCGCATGATGCCGTAGATGAGCCACGGCTGGCGCCCCACTTCCGCGGTGATCCAGCCGGCGGTGGTCGCGATATACGGAAATGGCAGCATCAGCATCAGCAGCCAGAGCACGGGGCGCGCGTGAAAGAGCGTGCCGCGCCATAGGTTCAACGATGCCAGCGCCATCACGCCGATCAAGATGGTTCCCAGCCCTACCATGATGTGATAGCTGTAATAGAGCAGCGGAATATTGTCCGGCAGGCGCTGCGGCGGAAACTCGTTGAGTCCCTTTACTTCCGCGCCCCAGCGCTGATAGGTCAGGAAGCTGAGCGCGCGAGGGATTACAAGCGGATTGTCCAGGCGGCGCTTTTCGAGATCCGGCTGTCCGATGAGGGCCAGCGGCGCTCCGCGCGCGGTTTCAAACAGCCCCTCCATGGCAGCCAGGGTAGGAGGTTGATGCCAGGCGATGTTCTTGCCTTGGCCGTCGCCGGTGGGGAAGGCCATCAGAAATGTGGAAATCATGCCGGCGATCACCCCCAGCCGCACAAACGTGCGGCCATACTCCTCGCTGCGCCTGGTGAGCAGGTAAAACGCTCCCACGGAGGCCATCACGAAGCTGGCCGTGACCACCGACCCGATCATGTTGTGGAGGTACTGCCAGAACAGCCACGGGTTCAGCAGCAGCCCGGAAAGGCTGCTAAGCAGGATCTCGCCGTTCTTTCCCAATTGGTATCCGGTGGGGTGTTGCATCCAGGCGTCGGTGGCGATAATGAAGAAACCGGAAAGCCATGAGCCGGCGAAGACCAGGAAAGCGGCGAACCAGTGCGCCTTCGGTCCCAGCCGTTTCTCTCCGAAGAGAAACACGCCCAGGAAGCTCGATTCGAGGAAGAAGGAAAACACTCCTTCCATGGCCAGCGTCTGCCCTATGACGCCGCCCGCCGCCTTGGAAAAACGGGCCCAGTTGGTCCCAAACTGGAACTCCATGGGGATGCCGGTGACCACTCCCATGGCGAAGGCTGATTGCGAAGATTCGGGCCCAGAATCGGGCCGCGCGGTTGTAGTGCTGGTCCCCCGTCCGCAAGGCCATGGTCTTGAGAATCAGGATCAGCAGCGCCAGCCCCATGGTCAGTTGCGGAAAGAGGTAGTGAAAAGTCACCGTGAATGCGAAGTGCAGACGGTGAACCGTCAAAGCGTCCATAAGCGGAAAGCACCCGTCTTCTGTCTTAGCATATCCGCCGGCCGTCGGCGGGCGGCCGGGGTCCCGGGGCGCTTACGGGCGTGGTTTCCATGGCGGCATTGTACTCGCCCCGGCGCGCGGCCCGGTTGCAGCTTGCTCTATGATACAGAGCTCGCTGCGCGGCCGGCGCCTGCGCCTCCTGGCCTCGCCAAATCTCCAGCGCGGGTTGCTGAATGGCGCGGGCAAACGAAAACGCCAGCGCCCAAGGCAATCGCGACTTGAATCCGGCATTCATGGCATTCAAACGGGCCGAGGCCAGTTCGGCGGATTGGCCGCCGGACAGGAATGCAATCCCCGGAACGGCGGCGGGGACGGACCGCAGCAGACAGCGCACGGTGGCGCCGGCCACGGCGTCCACCCCTTCCTGCTGGGGGCAGGCCAATCCTGGAACCACCATGTTGGGTTTCAGAATCATACCCTCCAGCATCACCCCTTGCGTGTACAGTTGGCTGAAAACCGTTCGCAGCACATCCTCGGTCACTTCCCAGCAGCGCTCCAGGGTATGCCCGCCGTCCATCAGCGTTTCCGGCTCCACGATGGGGACAAGCGCGGCTTCCTGGCTCAACGCGGCATAGCGGGCCAGCGCGTTCGCATTGGCCTCGATGGCCGCCCGGCTGGGAATGCCCTCGCCGATCGCAATCACCGCGCGCCACTTGGCGAAGCGTAAGCCCATTTGAGCGTATTCCGCCAGGCGGTCGCGCAATCCGTCCAGACCTTCGGTGACCTTCTCTCCGGGATGACCCGCCAGGTCCCTGGCGCCGGCATCGACTTTGATGCCGGGGATAATACCCGCATCGATGACGGCTTTGACAAAAGGCGTGCCATCCTTCTTATGCTGGCGGACGGTCTCATCGAAGAGGATGGCGCCGCTGATGCTGTCACCCAGACCGGGCGTGGTCACAATCCACTCCCGATAGGCGCGCCGGGTCTCCTCGGTCTGGGGAATTCCCAGCTTGGCGAATCGCCTGTTACAGGTTGGATTGCTTTCGTCCATCGCCAGCAGCCCTTTGTCGCCGGCGACCAGCGCCCTCGCGGTGTTTACAAGCTGTTGTTCGTTCATTTGGGGTCACTCCATTTCCAATTCCGGATTTCCGGCATATCCTCGCCGTATTTGTCGATGTATTGCTTGTGCTCAATCAGCTTGTCCTTGAGCTGCTGCTTCAGGTAGATGCCCTTATCGCCGGTCCGCGGCACGCGGTCCACGGTGTCCATTACCAGGTGGAAGCGGTCCAGATCGTTCAGCACCGTCATATCGAAAGGCGTGGTGATGGTGCCCTCTTCCTTGTAGCCGCGGACATGGATGTTATCGTGGTTGGCGCGGCGATAGGTCAGCCGGTGGATCAACCACGGGTAGGCATGGAAGGCGAAGATGACCGGCTTGTCCTTGGTGAATAACTCGTTGAAATCCGTGTCGCTCAACCCGTGCGGGTGCTCGGTTTGCGGCTCCAGCTTCATCAGGTCGACCACGTTGACCACCCGGATTTTCAGGTCGGGCAGGCGCTCGCGCATGATGGAAACGGCGGCCAGCGTCTCGAGCGTGGGCACATCGCCGCAGCAGGCCATGACCACGTCGGGCGCAACGCCCTGGTCGTTGCTGGCCCACTGCCAGATGCCGATGCCCTCGGTGCAGTGCTTGACGGCGGCGTCCATGGTCAGCCACTGCGGGGCCGGGTGTTTGCCCGCGATTACCACGTTGACGTAATGGCGGCTGCGCAGGCAGTGATCCATCACGGATAGCAGACAGTTGGCGTCCGGCGGAAGATACACGCGCACGATCTCGGCCTTTTTGTTGACCACGTGGTCGATGAAACCGGGATCCTGGTGCGTGAACCCGTTGTGATCCTGGCGCCAGACATGCGAAGCCAGCAGGTAGTTCAACGAGGCGATTTTCCGCCGCCACGGCAGGCCCTCGGTGACCTTCAGCCACTTGGCGTGCTGGTTGAACATCGAATCGACGATGTGGATGAACGCCTCGTAGCAGTTAAACAGGCCATGCCGCCCGGTGAGCAGGTAGCCCTCGAGCCAGCCTTCGCATTGGTGCTCGCTGAGCATTTCCATCACGCGCCCGGCGGGCGCGAGAAACTCGTCGTTCGGCTCGGTGGCGGCGTCCCATTGCCGCTTGGTCGCTTCGAAGACGGCTTCCAAGCCATTGGAGAGCGTCTCGTCGGGTCCGAACACCCGGAAATTCCGCTGCTCGGCGTTCAGCTTCGCCACATCGCGCAGGAAACGCCCCAGTACATGCGTGTCGCCGATGCCGCGCGCCCCCGGCGCGGGTACGTCTTCGGCGTAGTCGCGGAAATCCGGCATCCGCAGGTCGCGCAGCAGCATGCCGCCGTTGGCGTGGGGGTTGGCGCCCATGCGCCGTTCGCCCTTCGGCGCAAGTTCGGCCAGTTCCGGTTTCAGGCGGCCGCCATCGTCAAAGAGTTCCTCCGGCCGGTAGCTCCGCAGCCAGTCCTCCAGCAGCTTGAGGTGTTCGGGATGCGCGGCGGGGTCGGAGAGCGGAACCTGGTGCGAACGGAACGTGCCTTCCACCTGCAACCCATCGACAACCTTGGGCCCCGTCCAGCCCTTCGGCGAATTGAGGACGATCATGGGCCAGCGCGGACGGGCGGGGTTTCCGTTGACGCGCGCGTCCCGCTGGATCTGTTTGATCCGCTCGATGGCCGCGTCGAGCGTGGCGGCCATGGCCTCGTGCATCAACTCGGGCTCGTGGCCTTCGACGAAGTAAGGCGTCCATCCATACCCGCGGAACAACTGTTCCAATTCCTCGCGGGTGATGCGGGCCAGAACGGTCGGATTGGAGATCTTGTAACCGTTGAGATGCAGAATCGGCAGCACCGCGCCATCGGTGGCCGGATCGAGAAACTTGTTGGAATGCCAGGCCGTGGCCAGCGGTCCGGTTTCCGCCTCGCCATCGCCCACCACGCAGGCCACCACCAGATCGGGATTATCGAACACCGCCCCGAACGAATGGCTCAGCGAATAGCCCAGCTCGCCGCCCTCATGAATCGAGCCCGGGCACTCCGGCGACACGTGGCTGGGAATTCCTCCGGGAAACGAAAACTGCAGAAAGAGCTTCCGAAGCCCGGCTTCATCCTGGCTGATGTTGGGATAGATCTCGCTGTACGTGCCTTCGAGATACGTGTTGCCCACCACGGCCGGCCCGCCGTGTCCGGGGCCGGAAACGTAAATCATGTCGAGATCGTACTTTTTGATCACCCGGTTCAGGTGGGTGTAAATGAAGTTCTGGCCGGGGGTGGTGCCCCAGTGTCCCAGCAGCATATGCTTCACATCCGCGAGCGTCAGCGGCCGCTTCAACAAGGGATTATCGTACAGATAAATCTGCCCCACCGACAGATAGTTGGCGGCCCGCCAGTAGGCATCCATCTTATGAAGCAGTTCCTGAGTGAGTGTGTTGGTTTTCATAAGTCAATCCGTATTCGAGAATGCGGCGCACCGAGCGCGCAACTCCTTCACGTGTTCGCCCAGTAGTTTGAGATACGCATCTTTCGCTTTGCCAAATGGCTTCGCAATCGTCGAGCATGACTCTCTCCGCGGGCGGCACGCGGAAATCTTTCGTATGGATTATCATCTGGATCCCTTCGGCGTCAGCGCTTCGAAGCCGGAGACGACGTCGAACAGTTCCTCGTCGATGCCATTCTGGCGCAAACGATGGAATGTGCGGTTGAGGTCTTCCAGCAACTCGTCGATGTTCTTGTCGGCGCGTTGCATGGCCGCCAGGCGGCTCGCGTTTTCGCTGGCGAGAGATTCGGCGCACGCCCGGAAGATGGATACGAACAGATACCCGCGGATGAAGGCCCGCAAGGTCGCGGCGCCGGCGCCCATGACCTCGGGCAAAGTCGCCGTGGGCCACGGAAGCGCGGCGAGCTTGCGCCGCCAGGCCTCGTCGAGCGGCAGCAGCCGCTGGCTGACGGGCTCGTAGACGGCCCCCGTCTGGGGACGGTTGTGAAAGAGGTGGAGTTCGGAGACCTCACCGTCCGGTTGACGCGCCTCGCTCTCCAGGAGAATCCGCCCCACCAGCGGAGTGATGGCCTTGACCGAGTTCGGCACGGGGAAGAGTCCCGCCAGCGGCAGCCCGGCCTCCGCCAGGCGCGCATGAACGCGCTCGCCCACGGCCCAGACCTCGGGTTTGCCCGGCAGCGCCGCCAGCGTCTGGACCGCATAATCGGCCACCACATCGTTAAACTGGCCCACCAGTCCCTGGTCCGATCCGAACACCACCGCGCCGATGGCGGCGGCGCCTGTTCTTCCTTTCCGCTCCGGGATCAAGGGCGCCGGACCGCTCTCGCGGAAGCATGCGCCCAACCCGAGCTCCACGGCTTGATTGTAGCCGGCCAGCGCGCTCACCGATTTCTCGTATTGGCCGATGTTCGATGCGGTCATGGCCTTCATCGTGCGAACGACGGATTGCAGATCCCCGGCTCCAGCGATCTTCCGGCGCAGGCTGGCCGTGGTGTTGCTCATGACTTCTTCTCGGGTTCCGGCCTGGGCAGGAAAGAAGCCAGCGATTTGCGGGCGATTTGGACTATCGTCTCCCGATCTTCGTCGCTCAGCTTTTCGGCGGTAAACAAGCGCTCGCGTACTTCCGCGGGAATGTCCGCCGCCGCCTCGCACAGGCCGTGCTCGGCGTCCGTCATCCGGTCGAGCGGCACGCCGTCGAAGAGCCCCGCGGTCAACCCCAGCAGCACGGCGATTTGCGCGGGCACGGAAACCGGGGCAAACTCCGGCTGTTTGAGGCAGGCGCGAATTCGCCGTCCGTGTTCGATGGTCTTGCGGGTATCCTCATCCAGGCGGGCTCCGAACCGGGAAAACGATTCGAGTTCCTCAAACTGCGCATAGGCGAGCTTGAGGTCGCCGGCCACCGCGCGGTAGGCGGCGCGCTGCGCTTCACCGCCAACGCGGGAAACGGATTTGCCGACATCGACCGCCGGCAGTGCGCCCAATTGGAATAGCGCCGGCGAGAGATAGATCTGCCCATCCGTGATGGAAATCAAGTTGGTCGGAATGTAGGCCGAAATGTCCTGGGCTTCGGTTTCGATGATGGGCAGCGCGGTGAGGGAGCCGCCGCCGAGTTCCCGGCGCAAGTGCGTGGCGCGTTCGAGCAGCCGCGAGTGGATATAGAAGATGTCGCCGGGATACGCTTCGCGGCCGGGCGGACGGCGCAGCAGCAGAGAGAGCTCGCGGTAGGAGCGCGCGTGGTTGGTGAGGTCGTCGTAGACGATCAGCACATCCCGGCCCGCGTCCATGAAAAACTCGGCGACGCTGGTGGCGGCGTAAGGAGCGATGTAAGAGAGACCCGGCGGGTCGTCGCCCTCGCTCACCACCAGGACGGTGTAATCCATGGCGCCCTTCTCCCGCAAGGTGGCCACGGCCTTCGCCACGGCGGAGGCGCGCTGGCCGATGGCGCAATAAACGCAAAGCACGTTTTGGTCGCGCTGGTTGAGAATGGTGTCCAACGCAATGGCGGTCTTGCCCGTCTGGCGGTCGCCGAGAATCAGCTCGCGTTGTCCGCGCCCAACGGGAATGAGCGCATCGATCACGGTGAGGCCGGTCTGGAGCGGAACGGTGACGGGATCGCGGTCCATAATGGCCGGCGCGGGACGTTCAATGGGCAGGCGATGGCTCGAGACCACCGGCCCCCTGCCATCGAGCGGCCGGCCGAGCGGGTCGATCACGCGCCCGAGCAGCCCATCGCCCACGGCCACATCCATGACCCGGCCGGTGCGCTGGACTTCATCTCCGGCGTGGAGGCGCCAGTATTCGCCCAGCAAAACGACGCCAATCTCATCAGCATCCACGTTGAACGCGATGCCCAGCACGTCGCCGGGAAACGTCAACACCTCTTCGAAGCCCACACCGGGCAGACCGGATACCTTGGCGATTCCGGTGGCCACACTGGTGACTGTGCCCACTTCCCGCAGAGTCAGTTCCGGCGTGAATGCTTCCCGCACCCGGCCGATTCCGGAAAACACCCTGTCGAAATCGTTCTGGAGACTCTCAGGTTCCATGCTTCGTTAACTCTTTGATCCGGGCTTAGGTTCCTCGGGCTTGGCTTCCGGCGTGTCTTTTTCCTTCAGAAGGTCACCGACGCTCTTTTCCATCGACGCCAGATAGTCCGCGATGCTCCACGCCACCTTTTGCCCGTTAGTGGTGAGTTCAATTCCGCCGACCAAATCCGGCGCTGTCTCGAAGCGTATGCGGACTTCCGCCGAGAAGGTCTCGTTGAGCGCGTTCTGTATGGCCGCGCGTTGGTCCGCGGGCAGCTCAAACGCGCTGCGCACCACCCCGGGCTCTGAGGCGACCTTAAGCGCCTCGCCAAGGGCGTCTTTCGCCTTGCCGTCCATTTCCCGCAGGCGGCGAGTAAACACCTCGCCCAGGCGCTCGTCCAGACTTACCGTAGCGAGATCGGCTAACGCCTTTCGTGCGACGGCGAATACTTCCTGCTGCGTCCGGCGGCTGATGGCCTGATGCAAATTCCGTTCTTCGTTCCTCAACGTCTCCTGCCGTTTTGCACTCAAATCCGCGGCGGCCTTCCGCGCTTCCTCAAAAAGCTTCTGTCGTTCGGCCTGCGCCGCGTCTGTCGCCTTGCGCCAAAGCGCGGCTCGCTGTTGGTCGAATTCCTCGTTCTTATGCTGAAACTCGTCATGCTCCTTTTGCGCCTCGGCCCTTTTTGCGTCGGCGTTCGCAAGTTCCGCGGCGATCCGCTTCTCCCGCTCATCGATGGCATCGAGGACAGGCTTGTAGAGGAAGCGCTTCATCAACCACACCAGGATGAGGAAGTTGAGCGCCTGCGCACCGACGGTAAACCAATCGATAAGCATAAGTTACTTTCCCGCGGTTTGGGCGATGACGTGGTTCCAGAACGGGTTGGCGAAAATGAGAATCATCGAGACCACGAAACAGTAGATCGCGATGGATTCGATCATCGCCAGGCCCACGAACAAGGTCCGGGTGATGGTGGCGGAAGCATCGGGCTGCTGGGCGAGCGAAGTCAATGCCGTCGCCACCGCCCTCCCTTCCGCCAGCGCGGGCCCGATGGAGCCCAAACTGATGGTGATGCCGGCGATGACAATGGATGCCACCGCGATAATAGTCATGTTATCCAAAGTATTCTCCTTTGTTGTCGCGGTTCATGCTGGAACGGTCTGCATGGGTTCGGGCTTGGGCTTGGGCTTGCGGACTCTGGTGGCCGCCGCGATATACACCGCCGCCAAAATGCCGAAAATGTAGGCCTGCACCATGCCGGTGAGCAGACCGAGCACTGTCATGACGATTGGGAAGATGAAGGGCGTAATCGTGAGCAGGATGCCGATAATCATCGCTCCACTCATCATGTTGCCGAACAAACGGACGGCCAGGGCCAGCGTGCGCGAAAGCTCGCTGATGATGTTGAATGGCAGCATGACAATGGTCGGCTTGGCATAGGACTTGAGATAGTTGCGCACGCCTTGCTCCTCGATGCCGAAGAACGGCACGGCCACAAACACGCACAGCGCGAGCGCGGCCGTGGTGGAGAGCGAACTGGTGGGTGGCTGGTAGCCGGGAATGATGGTGCAAAGGGCTGCCGCGGCGACAAATAGGAACAGCGTGCCCAGAAAGCCGAGATATTTCCGAGACTCACTCAATCCCACTTCCTGGATCTGTTTTTCGATGGCTGTGACGACGATTTCCAGGAGGTTCTGCCAGCGGGAGCGGTCCAGGCCGGTGGAAAGGCGGCGCGTGACGAGTCTGGAACCCCCTGCCAACACGAACATCAGCGCCCACGTGAACACAATGGTGGCGTTGAGTTTGAGAAACCCATATTGCCAGAAGACCATTTCATCGGGGGTAAGGTGCATAGCCGGCCGCCCTTTCCCAGTAAGTTGGCTTTTCCGTCACAAGGGTCAGACGCATGACGATAAGCCGCGCCACAACAAATCCAAACAGGCACGCCAGCAGATTCTCCCAATGGCCGCGCGCGACGACATAGAAACCGGCCAGAGTGGCGCTGGTTCGCAGGAGCAGGCTGCCGACGAACCAAAGCGCCGGCAGTTTGGACGAAAAGCCCTTGCGAACCGTCCACCAGAGGCCGCCGAAGAATAGGGCGCCGAGCAACACGCCCATCGCCAGAGCCCGCGCCAGGCTCAAAACATCATTCATCGTCATTGTCCTGTTCCTCTCGCATTTCCTTATCTTCCTTATCCACCCAATGCCATGCATTCAAGCAGCCGATTACGAGGCCGGCGATCAGCAGCGTCAGCGTCCAGGAGTGGTTTCCCGGATGGCGATGGTCGAGCCAGATGCCGAGCGCGGCGCCGAGCAGCGTCGGAACCACTACCGACCAGCCGATCAGCCCCATCATGCCCAAGCCAAACCAGACGCCCTGCGCGGAGTCGCGCCGCGCCTTCAGCTTGCGCGCCGCCTTCGCGCCGACCTCCCGGCTGAACGCGGTTCCTTCCTTGGCGCTTTTGAGGTCCGGTTCTTCACTCACGATGAAACTCCGCCAGGCGGCGGATGAAGTCGCTCTCCATCCTCGCCATCACCGAGCGGACGCTCTGCTCCCGTTCGCTCAGACTCAAGAACTCCCGCTCCACGGCCTCATGCAACTGTCCGAGGTCCGTTCCGCCAATCGCGTTGCGCACGGAAACCAGCACGTCCAAGCCGGTCTTGACCAGCACACCTTCGTCGACGGCCACGTAAACCTCGCCCTCCGCTTCGTTTTCGTAGGTCAGAATCCCGGGCGCGAGCGCCGCGACGCAGTCCAGCCGGTGTGGCAGGAGCCCGAACGAGCCATCGCGGGTCTCCGCGACGATGCGCGAAACGCCGGTCTTCTCGGCGAAGATCTGGAACGGCAGAAGGACCTTAAGATTCATGAGTGTCGGCGGCTGCATGTTCCACCTCCGGTTTGGGTTTCGGCTCCGGCTTGCCGGTCTTTGGTTTTCCCTTGGCTTCCTCAATCGCCCCGATCATATAGAGCGCGCTTTCCGGGTAGTCTTTAAACTCGTCGCGCAGGATTCGTTCGCAGCCATCGAGCGAGTCCTTGAGGCTGACCATCTTTCCCTTGATGCCGCTGAACTGCTCCGTGGCGAAAAACGGCTGCGTGAGGAATCGCTCCAGCCGCCTGGCGCGGGCGACCACGTTGCGGTCTTCCGGCGCCAGTTGCTCCAATCCGAGCATGGCGATGATGTCTTTCAGGTCTTCGTACTGCGCGAGCGTCCGCCTGATTTCCTGCGCCAGGAGATAATGCCGGTCGCCCACGATGCCGGGCGTGGCCATTTTGGAACTGGATTGCAGCAGGTCGATGGCCGGGTAAAGCCCTTGACTCGCCCGCTTGCGCGAAAGCACGATAGAGGTCGAGAGATGGGAAAACGTCTGCACGGCGGCCGGGTCGGTCAAATCGTCGGCGGGCACATACACCGCCTGAATGGACGTGATGGCGCCCGTATCGGTGTTGGCGATGCGCTCCTCCACCCCCGACAGCTCAGTGCCCATGGTGGGCTGATAGCCCAGGCGTGACGGCATTTGGCCCATCAAGCCGGACACCTCCATGCCGGCCTGGATGAAGCGGAAGATATTGTCGATCAGCAGCAGCACGTCGCGATGCTCGTCGTCCCGAAAATACTCGGCCATCGTCAGAGCCGTGAGGCCCACGCGGAACCGGCTGCCCGGCGGTTCGTTCATCTGTCCGTACACCATCACCATGTTCGGCAGTACGCCTGCCGTCTTCATGCCGCGGTACAGTTCCTCGCCTTCACGGCATCGCTCGCCTATCCCGCAAAAAACGCTCACGCCCTTCTGGCGCTCGATCATGTTGTGAATCATCTCGGTGAGCAATACGGTCTTGCCGACGCCCGCCCCGCCGAACAGGCCGGCTTTGCCGCCGCGCTCGAGCGGCGCCAGCACATCGATGACCTTGATGCCCGTCTCGAAGATCTCGGATTTGGTGGAACGCCGCGCCAGCGGTGGCGCGGCTCCATGGACGGTACGCCATTGGACGTCCACCGGCGCCGCCTGGCGGTCGATGGCGTTCCCGAAAACGTCGAACATCCGCGAAAGAATCCCTTTGCCGACGGGCGCCTTCAACTGCCCGCCCGTGTCTTCCACGGGGTTGCCACGGGCCAGACCTTCGGTGGGGGTCAGTGCGATTCCACGCACACGATGCGCGTCGAGTTGAGCTAACACCTCGATAGCCGTTTTCCCTTCCTTCGCGCGCAGCAACGAGTAAATGGGCGGTAAGCGCTTATCGAACCGTATATCCACGACGCTGCCACGCACCGAGACCACCGCGCCGATGTTCGAAGGAGTGGTTCTGTTCGCCATGTATGCTTTCGCCGATTTACGTGTTCGTAGTGAAACAACCGCTCCGACCGCTCCGTGGCGGTCGCGGCTCATTAACAGTCCAGGGAGCGGTTCAAACAATCATTTCACGACAATCCCCGTCCGATGACATGCCTTTCAGGGATTCCTTGACTTCCCCTTCTCGATTTCTTCTTCCACCTCTCCCGCCCCTGGGCATAGAACTTCTCTTCGTCGGGGGCAAGCTTGCGGAGCAATCTCAGAAACTCTCCAGCGTGCACGCGTTCCTCGTCCGCTATGTCGCGGAGCACTTCCGCGGCCAGCTTCTTATCGGTCGACTCGGCAAGCTGCGTGTACATCTGGATGGCTTCGTACTCCGCGGCCACCATGAAACGAATGGCTCTGACGAGTTCTTCGTCCGTAAGGTTTCTATCGTTTGCCAACCCTGAAAAAAGCGATCCGAATCCTGGCATGTTTCCTCCTCTCTTGGTTCCACCAGCGCGCTTCCATCGGCGCGCCGGACGCATTACACCTTTCCTTGCGGCGGGTCGGCGACCCCTTTCGGCCGCACAATATCCGGCAGGTCGAGGCGCGCCACGCCAATCCTAGCGTCTGCCATCCCATAATAGACATCGAAGCGCCCCGGCATGCCAAGATCGTCGCGCCGGTCGATGCCGGTGGGAAACACGACGTTGGCGACTGTCCCGCGGCGCTCCTGCGGCAGCTCCGGCGTCGGCACCGGCTCCGCCGAACGATAGCGGACCACCTGCGGATGCTCCTGTGAGAGTACCATCATTCCGGCCGAGTAACACAGCGGGTGGCCGACGTTGCTAGGCTCCGCCGCTTCGCTCACTCCGTGGTAAACGATCAGCCAGTGGCCCCGCCGCGTGAGGATAGGCGGCGTGCCGCCGCCGATCTTAAGCCGCTCCCAGGGCGACACCGGACTGGCCAGCCGGTGATGACAGTCAAACTCGCCCAGGCGATATGGTCCAGTGCCCTCCAAAACCATCGGGCAGTACGAAATCCAGATGCTCTCGCGATCGAGATCCACCTCACGGCTCCCGGCGCCGCAAGCGGTTTCCTCGGGCCGGGTGCCGGGAAAAAGCGGCCGGTGGAGCATGGCCAGCTCCGGTTGCCCGGATGGATTGGGAATGGCGACCGGGAAGACACTGGCATCTTTGTCATCCACTTCGCCGATGTCGATGCCGTGATACCGGCCAAAGGTCGCGAGCCCCAGACGCTGCCAATGGAAGAGATCCTTCGACAGGGCCAGGGCGATGCGCGGGCCCTTGGGCGAAAATGCCGTGTAGGTCATCACGTAGCTGTGCAGCGGTTCCACGAAGGTGATCCGAGGATCCTCGCAGCCACCGCCGCCGGGGCGCCGCTCATAATCGGCTTCCGGCTCTAGTGCGATGCCGAGACGCTCGACGCCTGCCGGATCGCCGGCTCCATTGAACCGCACTCGTGCAATGCCGATGCGCGAGTAATTCCCCGCCGCCACCAGCCGCGGGAAAAGGTAGAGTTGCTTATCGGGGCCACGAACGGCGGCCGGATTCAAAACGCCTTCGATCTCCTGGGGGTTGCCCGGCTCCGGCTCCATCACCGTTCCCAGGCGCCGCAACTTGAATCCACTCATGAACGCGCCCCACAAGGTCGCGGCGACGCGTAGCCATCCAAACAAGCGATGATTGCCGCGGTAACCGGTTTCGTCTCATGGGGACCTCGAACCGCGATACAGGCGACGCCGGCTTCTTCGACCGGATAGTCGTTCCCCCCCACGAACAAGGCATCTCCTATGTAAATCATTTCCTTTAGTGAAATGCCCAGGATGTCTCGTAGCTTCTTAATCCCGTAGGCCTTGTCAATGCCGGGCTTGGTGACATCGATGGATGTCGCGCCGCCCATTCGGACGGAAAACTCGGGAATCAATGTGTCCAGAATCGCTTTGATCTTCTTCCGCTTGGCGAAATCGGGGTCCCATTTTTCCTTCTCTTCCAAGGGCGCCTGCTGGCCTAGAGCGGAAAACGTTATCTGGCTCCCGCGATCTTCAATTATCTCTCCCCAGACCTTTTCCACGCTGTAGCCCGCCGCACTCACGGCCGTCTTCAGGGAACTGGTTATCTTCTCTTTTTCTTTGGCGGTGAAATCTTCCGAATAGATCTCGTTCCAAGCCCCTGCGTATTGGAAGAACTTCGTTCCACACGTAGGAAGAAGGGAGAGATTCACGAGGCGTTCGTCATGCGGAAGATGGGAGAGCAGTTGCTTCTCAAACTGTGGCCAACCGCCTCCGGAAATCACGGCCACCTTCACCATACCGAGAAGGTCGTCGAGCAGCGCCGACATTCCAGCGTCGAGAGGCGACTTGCTTTCGGCCAGCGTGCCGTCCAGATCGAAAACAATCAGCTTTTTCACTATCCCTTCGCCTCTCCGCTGCTTCCCCGCTGTTAACTATTCCGGCAGGGCGATTTCCAATAAACTCACTGCGCCGCACGGCTGAAAACCGCAAGCTCCGATCGCCGCAGGCAAGAGCCATACCTCGCCTTTACCGACGACACAAGCGACGCCGCCGTGCACGATCCGCCCCGCGCCTGCGATGCACACCAGCACGCGCGCGGCGCCCGCGACGCCGACGGCAAACGGCGTTTGTCCGCGCAGGCGCCACAGCCGGAAATGTTCGCAATCGAAGAGTCTCTCCCGCTCCACCGGCGTCGCTGTCTCCACCACGGGCGCAACCGGATTGGCCGCGCCCTCCGCAAAATCGATGCAAGCCAGCGCCTGATCTATTTGCAGCGCTCGCGGCTGACCCGTCCTGGCGTCGACATGGCCCCAGTCGTACAGGCGAAACGTCACGTCGCTGTTCTGTTGAACCTCGAACACCACCACGCCGCCGCCCAAAGCGTGAACCGTCCCAGCCGGCAGAAAGACGCCGTCGCCGGCCTTCGGAGTGAAACATGCGAGGTGATCCGCTAGCGTCCCGTTGGCGAGCGCCCGCCGTAGACCGTCCGCCGTGGCGCCTGGCTTCAGACCCGCATAGACGCGGCTTTCCGGCCCCGCCTCCAGCACCACCCACGCTTCGGTCTTCCCAGTCTCGCCCGGCGGCAGCAGGTCCCGATGCGCATCGCCGGGATGCACCTGGACCGAGAGCATTTCCCGCGCGTCGAGGAATTTCAGCAGCAGGGGAAACTGGCGGAATCGCCCGGCCAGCGTTCCCATCACCTGTTCCGGATACTGGTCCAGCAGTTGAGCGATGGTACGCCCTTTAAGAGGCCCATCGGCGACGCGGCTCGGATGGTCCTCGCGGTCGCTCAGTACCCACGCTTCGCCGATAGGTCCGTCGCCCGGCAGCGGCGCGGTGAGCAGGTCGGACAAACGCCGGCCGCCCCAGAGCCGATACTGGTAGATTGGTTCGAATCGCAGCGGATATAGAGAAACTTGACTCATAGCCCGGCTATCTTCCGACGGACCCGGCCGGCGGCCGCGGCCGAAAACCGCGAGGAAAGAAAGACAAGTCTTCGCTTAGGAGATAGATCGTCATGGCCGCCAGCATAAAGAACAATCCGACCCAAATGCGCCAATCTCGATGCGCGCGTTTCCAGTAAGGACTCTGGCCACGATGAACGCGCTCGCGCTCCGGCCCCTCGTTCCCGGGGTGACCGTAGTTACCCTCGCTCATGAGTTCTCCCCTGCCCCTTCCATCGCGGCGCTGTATTCGCCGCGTCGCGCGGCGCGGTTGCACGTGCCTCTATGAGCCAGAACTTGCTGCGCCGCCAGCACGCGGGCATCTTCGCCTCGCCAGATCTCCAAAGCCGGCTGCTGGATAGCGCGGGCAAACGAAAACGCCAACGCCCAAGGCAATCGCGACTTAAATCTGACATTCATGGCATTCAAGCGGGCCGAGGCCAGCTCACAAGATTGGCCGCCCGACAAGAATGCAATCCCCGGAACGGCGGCGGGCACGGACCGCAACAGACACTTCACGGTGGCGTCGGCGACCACATCCACCGCTTCCTGCTGGGGGCAACTCTAAGACCGGGCGTGGTCACAATCAACTCCCGATAGGCGCGCCGCGCCTCCTCGGTTTGGGGGATCCCAGCTTTGCGAATCGTTTGTTGCAGGTTGGATTACTTTCATCCATCGCCAACAGGCCTTTGTCGCCGGCGACCATCGCCTTCGCGGTGTCTATAAGCTGTTGCGCGTTCATTTGAGGTTACTCCATTTCCAACTTCAGATTTCCGGCGCGCCCGAATTCGATGGCGCGTTTTCGGCGTCAGGTTACGATTCAGCCAACCACGTCCGCGCCTCAGCGGCGTGGGCATGATCGAAGTACCGGATCGTCGCCGCCGTGAACGGCTTGCAGAACGTCGCCATGCCGTGCTGCCACTTGTTTTCCCCGACCATCGCGAGCCGTTCGATGTCGGCGAAGTGTTTAATGTCGAGCTTGGCGTCCTCCCATAGCGCGCCGGCGTCCCAGCCGTGGAAGCCGGTCATGTTCAACAGCAGTCGCAGTTTTCCGTGCTGCCGGACGAGTCGTTCGAACTCGGGCACAAAGTGCTCGTAATCCGCTTTCGCCAGCTTCCCGCTGACGTGAACGACGAGAATCTTCCCCCCGTTTTCTTCATTGAGTTGAATAGGCATTTTGAACTCCTTTGGTTCGTTTCAGGTCAATTTGTTTTCCGTGTTTGCTCCCGCTGATCCATCGTCACTTTGGTTCGGGCGCACGCGTTTTCTCCGCCAGACGTTTCCCAGGCTGCGTATCGCCCCGACTCCACTTCCACTTCCGAATCTCCGGCAAGTCTTGGCCGTGCTTGTCGATGTAATGCTTGTGCTCAATGAGCTTGTCCTGCATCGTTTGCTTGAGGTACGCCCCCTTGGAACCCAAATGCGGTAGCCGATCAATCACGTCCTGCACCAGGTGAAAGCGGTCCAGCTTATTCTGCACCCTTATATCGAAGGCCGTCGTGATGGTGCCCTCTTCTATGTAGCCCCGGACGTGAAGGTTGCGGTTGGTCCGGCGGTAGGTCAACCGGTGGACCAGCCAGGGATACCCGTGAAAGCCAAAGATGATGTGCTTGTCCTTGGTGAATAGCGAATCGAAATCCGCTTCGTTCAGCCCATGCGGATGCTCGCTGCTCGACTGCAGCTTCATCAGATCGACGACATTGATGACGCGAATCTTCAGATCGGGCAGATGCTCGCGAAGAATCGATACGGCGGCCAGAATCTCCAACGTGGGCGTGTCTCCGCAGCAGGCCATCACCACGTCCGCCTCGGCTTCCTGGTCGTTGCTGGCCCATTGCCAGATGCCAATCCCTTCCGTGCAATGTACCACGGCTTGGTCCATGGTCAGCCATTGTGGAAGGGCGTGTTTGCCGGCAACCACCACGTTGACGTAATGCCGGCTGCGCAGACAATGATCGAATACCGACAGCAGACAATTCGCATCCGGCGGCAGGTAAACACGCACAATATCCGCCTTTTTATTGATCACGTGGTCCAGAAATCCGGGATCCTGGTGCGTAAAGCCATTGTGATCCTGCTGCCAGACGTGGGAAGCCAGCAGATAATTCAGCGATGCGATCTTCCGGCGCCAAGGCAGTTCCAACGTCACCTTCAGCCACTTAGCGTGCTGGCTGAACATCGAGTCGACGATGCGAATGAAGGCCTCATAGCTGTTGAACAGCCCGTGCCGCCCGGTCAGCAGGTATCCTTCCAGCCAACCCTCGCACTGGTGTTCGCTGAGCATCGAGTCCAGCACGCGTCCGGCGGGCGCGAGGAATTCGTCTCCCTCCACCTCGCGAGCCTCCCACTGACGGTTCGTAACTTCGAAAACCGCGCCCAGGAGATTCGAGAGTGTCTCATCCGGGCCGAAAACACGGAAGTTACGCTGCTCCTGATTCAGCTTGGCCACGTCGCGCAGGAACTTACCCAGCACCAGGGTGTCCTGGCCATCGACGGCGCCGGGCGACGGCACATTCACCGCGTGAAGATGAAAATCCGGTATGCGCAGGTCGCGCAGCAGAATGCCACTGTTGGCGTGCGGATTGGCGCCCATCCGGCGGTCGCCCTCGGGCGCCAGTTTGGCCAATTCCGGCATGAGCCGGCCATTCTCATCGAACAATTCCTCCGCCTTGTAACTCTTCATCCAACTTTCAAGCAACTGAACATGGTCGGGATGTTGGGAATCCACCAGGAGAGGCACCTGATGCGACCGGAATGTGCCCTCGATTGGCAGGCCGTCGACGACTTTGGGCCCTGTCCAGCCCTTGGGCGACCTGAGGACGATCATGGGCCAGCGCTGCCGCGCCGCATCGTTGTCGCTCCGTGCATGGTCTTGGATTTTGCGGATGCTCTCGATGGCTTCTTCCAAAGCGCCGGCCATAAGTTGATGCATCTGTTGCGGCTCATCTCCCTCGACAAAGAGCGGCGTCCAGCCGCAGCCTCGCAGAAACCGCTCCAATTCCTCATGCTCGATGCGGGCAAGCACTGTCGGGTTGCTGATCTTGTAGCCATTGAGGTGCAGGATCGGCAGCACGGCTCCGTCGGTGATGGGGTTGAGGAATTTGTTGGACTGCCATGCGGTCGCCAAGGGGCCGGTTTCCGCTTCTCCATCGCCCACCACGCAGGCGACGATGAGATCGGGGTTGTCGAATGCGGCCCCGAACGCGTGGCTGAGCGAATAGCCCAGCTCGCCGCCTTCGTGAATCGACCCCGGCGTCGTCGGCGCAACATGGCTGGAGATTCCGCCGGGAAACGAGAACTGCATGAACAGCTTCTTCAGCCCGGCTTCGTCCTGGGTGACGTTGGGATAGATCTCGCTCCACGTGCCTTCGAGGTAAACGTTGCCCACGATCGCCGGCCCCCCGTGTCCGGGGCCCGCTACGTAGAACATGTTCAGATCGTATTTCCTGATGACCCGGTTCAGATGCACATAGATGAAGTTCTGACCCGGCGTTGTCCCCCAATGCCCCACCACCAGGGGCTTTACGTGAGATAGTTTCAGCGGCTCCTTGAGCAGCGGATTGTCGTACAGATAAATCTGCCCTACCGACAGATAGTTGGCGGCCCGCCAGTAGGCATCCATCTTATGAAGCAGTTCCGGAGTGAGTGTGTTGGTTTTCATAAGTCAATCCGTCTTCGAGAATGCGGCCCACCGAGCGCGCAATCATCAGTTCCTCGTCGGTTCGCATGACGCGAACCGTGGCCCGGCTGGCGTCCGTGGAAATCACCCCCGCATTGTCCGCATTGCGCGGCTCGCTCAGTGCGATGCCGAGGAAGCCCAGTCCATCGCATATGCGCGCGCGGATCAGCGGCGCATTTTCGCCGATGCCTCCCGCGAATACGAGCGTGTCCAATCCGCCGAGCGCGGCGGCGAAGGAGCCAATCCACTTTTTCGCCTGATAACAGAACAGCGCCAGCGCGTCCGCCGCCCGCGCATCATGGGCTTCCCGCGCCAGCAGGTCTCGCGTGTCGGAGCTTGTCTCCGAAACGCCGAGCAGCCCGGCTTCATGGTTGACCATCTCGTAAAACTGTCTGGTGGTCATGCGCTCGGTTCGCGCCAGATACGGGGCCAGGCCGGGATCCAGATCCCCGGAGCGGGTGCTCATCACCAGTCCCGCCGTGGGAGTGAAGCCCATGCTGGTGTCGATGCTCTTGCCGTCGCGCACGGCCGCCATGCTGGCGCCATTGCCCAGATGAGCGAGGATTACGCGGCCGGCCGTCGCCGCCGGGTCGCCCAGGCGGACCAGTTCCTCCATCAGATAGGCGTAAGACAAACCGTGGAAACCGTAGCGCTGCAGCCCCTTCGCGTAATAGCGGCGCGGAAGGGGAAGCAGCGTGGCGACGAGCGGCATGGTCCGGTGGAATGCCGTGTCGAAACAGGCCACCTGGGGCAGTTTCGGATGACGCCGGCGGAGCGTCTCGATCAGCTCGATCGCGCCGGGCAGATGCTCCGGGTCGTACGGGCTGATGCGATGCAGCTCATCCAGCAGTTCCTGAGTGACCAGTTCGGGCGCGGTGTGTTGCATGCCGTGAACCACACGGTGCCCCACCGCCCGGACCGATTCGAAACGGCTCTCCTCTTCCAGCCAACCGATCAGGGAACGCGCCGCCGATTTGGAATCGGAGGCGGCGAAGGCGCGGCTGTCCCGCCGATTCCCGGCCGGGTCGTCGAACGTCAGACTCGTCCCCTCCAGGCCGATGCGATCGACCTTTCCATGAAACCCCCTCTTCAGCGGTTCGCCGGCCTGGTACAGCGCAAACTTGATGCTCGACGAACCGCCGTTGATCGTCAGAATGCGCCAGTCAGCGGCTTTCATGGAGGTCTCCTTCGTCATTCCGCAATCCCAGCGAAGCCAGTTTCGCGCAGGTGGATTTGTAATCCGTGTGAAGGATGCTTCGAATCCCCAGACTTTCCGCGACGTCGACGAACATCGGGGTGTTCTCGACATAGACTACCTGCCGGGCCGGCGCCTGGGCGATGTCCAGCGCCAGCCGGAAGATGTCCGCGTCGGGCTTGCGGATGTGAACGAAGCAGGAGGAGATGAAGGAATCCACGAACTCGTCCAGCTTGAACTTGTGAATCCGATAATCGTTCACTACGCGCGCTTCGTTGCTGACCACGACGATCTTCAGCCCGTGCCGGATTTTGAGCTGGGTGAATAGCCGAATCATTGCCGGGTAAGGTTTCGATTGCGCGCACATGAAATGCTGAAACTGGGCCCGCGTGAAGGGTCGTTTCCGGTAGAAGACCACCCAACCCAGATACTCTTCGAAAGGTATCTTCCCTTCCTCGTGAAGCTCGAAGGTCAGGCGATGCCGCTCCTCCATCTCGGCCCACTCCAGATGGAAATGCTTCGCCACCCGCCTGCGGGCGACATGGTCCCACCCGTTGTTGAGCAGGACGCCGCCGATATCGAGAAACAGCGTGGTGATCGGGATCGCGCGTTTCATCTGGTCTCCGTTCCTTCAGCCGGGAGCGCAAACCGGAATCCATCTACATGCATTTCGACCATCCTATAACGGAATGCGGTCGAGCAGGCGGGGACGGAATGCTCGTGAGGCTGACGGCCGGGAGTACGCTTTTCCCTTGAGCATTACGCCAGGTTCAGGACCTGCTTGAGGGAGCCGCTTTGTCCCTGGATCTTCTCCTGCAACATCATCAGGGCGTAAATGAGCTGTTCGGGGCGCGGCGGGCAGCCCGGAACATACACATCCACGGGAATCACCTGATTCACGGGAATCAGCGCATAGTTGTTGAACACGCCCGTGGAGGTGGCGCAGGCGCCCATGGAAATGGCCCACTTGGGCTCCGGCATCTGCTGGTACAGGTGGCGGATCACGGGGGCCATCTTGTTGGAGACGCGTCCGGCGATGATGATGAGGTCCGACTGCCTGGGCGAGCCGCGAAACACCTCCGCGCCGAAACGCGCGATATCGAAACGCGAGGCGGTCATGGACATCATCTCGATGGCGCAGCAGGCCAGCCCGAAGGTCATGGGCCAGATGGAGTTCTTGCGGGCCCAGTTCACGGCGCTGTCGAGGGTGGTGAACAGAATGCCTTCGGAAGCGGCGGCCGCGGCGTTGTCGCCCACGGAATTGTCGATGCGCGCGAACAACTCCGCCGGCCCGCTGGCAAGGGGCTTGTCCATACCCTTATTTTCGCATGGCCCGCGCCACTCCTGTAGAATCGAAGTTTACCTTCGCATGGCTCCCGAAACGTTCGAACAACAACTCAGCCGCGCCGCCGCGGCGCACGGAATCGGCCCGGGCTTTTGGGACATCTGGGGCCATTACCACGAAACCACCCCGGCCACCATGCAGGCGATCCTGCGCAATATGGGGTTCCTCGCCGGCACGGCGGAGCAACTGGAGCGTTCGCTGGCCGCGGAGACCCGCCGCGAATGGGAGCGTCTGCTGCCGCCGGCCATCGTGACCGGGGAATCCGATTTTGTCGAGTTCACCATACAAGCGCCGGCGGAGCGTTTGGGCGAAAGCGCACACATCGCCATCCGCCGGGAGGACGGAGCGGTCGCCGAATATGATCTCGCCCTGCGGGACCTGCCCCAGGCCGGCTCCGTCGAGATGGAAGGCCGCACCTGGGTGCGGAAGCGGGCGCGCATCGCGGAGCGCCTGCCGCTGGGCTATCACGAAATCGCCGCTCGGCTGGGCGCCGCCGAGGGGGCCGCGCGCTACATCGTGACCCCGGAGCGCGCCTGGACCGATCCGCAGCTTGGCCGCGGCGGGCGCGCCGCGGGCATCGCCATCAGCCTTTATGGAGTGCGCTCCGGGCGCAACTGGGGCTGCGGCGATTTTCGCGACCTGATGGATCTGGTGGATTGGGCGGCCGACGATTTCGACGCCAGCTTCATCGGCCTCAACCCGCTGCACGCCATCCACAACCGGCGCCCGTTCAACACCAGCCCCTACCTGCCGAACTGCATCTTCTATCAGAACTTCATCTACCTGGATATCGAAGGCATGGAGGACTTCGCGCGCAGCCGGCGGGCGCGGGCGCTGCGGGACTCGGCGGAGGTGGCCTCCGAAATCGCCGCGTTGCGCGCCTCCGCTTTCGTGGAATACGAGCGCGTGGCCGCGCTGAAAATGCGCTTTCTGAAGCTGCTGTTCGTGGAGTTCCTGCGGGAGTGGCGGCGGGGTTCGGCGCGCGTCCGCGAGTTCCGGGCCTTCGCCGCGCGCGAAGGGGATCTGCTCGAGCGCTACGCCACCTATTGCGCGCTGGACGAGCATCTCCACCGGCGCAATCCCAACCTCTGGGTCTGGACCGAGTGGCCCGCCGCGTACCGGGACCCGGAATCCGCCGAGACGCGCCAGTTCCGGGCGCGGCGCTGGCGCGCGGTGATGCTCCACCAGTACATCCAGTGGCAGATCGACGTGCAGTTGCGGCGTGCGCAACGGAAGGCCCGCGACCGCCGCCGTTCCATCGGCCTGTACCACGACCTGGCGCTGGCCACGGACCGCTTTGGCTCGGATCTGTGGGCGCACCGGCCCTTCTTCGTGGAGGGCGCGCGGGTGGGCTCTCCGCCCGACGATTTTGCGCCCCATGGCCAGGACTGGGCCTTCCCGCCGCCCAACTCCGAGCGCCACCGCGAGGATGGCTACCGCCTCTTCGCCGAATCCATCCGCCGGAACTGCCGGCACGGCGGCGCGCTGCGCATAGACCATGTGATGCGCCTGTTCCGCCTCTATTGGATTCCCGAGGGCAGCGACGCCGCCCACGGGGCCTACGTGGGTGAGCGCTTCCAGGATTTTGTGCGGATACTGGCTCTTGAAAGCGTGCGCAACCAGGTGACCATCGTGGGCGAAGACCTGGGCACCGTGGAGCCGGAGGTCCGCGAAACGCTGCGCCGCTTCGGGGTGCTCAGCTATCGCCTGTTTTATTTCGAAAAGAATCCGCGCGGCGAGTTCAAAAGGCCCGCCGAATACGAGCGCCAGGCGCTGGTGTCTTCCACCACGCACGACCTCCCCACCTTGGCCGGATTCTGGATTGGGGCGGACCTTGCGGTGCGCCGCGCCGCCGGCCTGCTGGACGAGGAAGGCTGGCGCCGGCAAACCGAAGCGCGCGCGGAGGAAAAACGCAAGATGCTGGATGTGCTCTTCGAACAGGGGCTCATGCCGCCCTGGGCGCCGCGCGACGTCTCCGCCTACCCGGAAATGACCGGCGACCTGCACAACGCCGTGGTGGGATTCCTGGCCACCACGCCATCCCAGCTTCTGGCCATCAACCAGGAAGACCTGACCAAGGAAACGGCCCAGCAGAACCTTCCCGGAACCACCTGGCAGTACTCCAACTGGGGCCGCAAGATGCGTTTCACGGTGGAGCAGTTGCGCTCCGACCCCGAAGCCCTGGGCTACGCCTCGATGTTCCGCAACTGGATCGCCAATACGGGCCGGCGAAACCAGCCGGGTTGAGGGCTAGTACCTTGACCGTTTGATTTGTTTCCTCGCTGCGGGCCGGGCATGCCCGGCCCGCAGCGTTAAGGAAGGAATCACGCGGTCAGAGCACTAGTGGGCGTCGCCAGCCAGTCCCCGGCTCGCGGGCAGCCGGGCAGGTATAATCGTTATGTGCGAATTGTCTCCGCTCTCCTGTTGACCTTGTGCCTTGCCGGGTGCAATCGCGGCGTCCAAAACAAGGAGGCTGTCCGGCAGAGCGTTGCCGACTACCTGAAAGCCAAGAACATTTCCGCGGATGTCGAACTGACCGCGGTGCAGTTTAACGGCAATCGAGCCAGCGCCGAAGTCTCCATCTCGGCCAAAGGCGCGCCGGGTCAGAACATGAGCATGAGCTACCAGCTCGAGCAGCGGGACGGCAAGTGGGCCGTGGTGGGGCGCAGCGAAAGCGGGACGCCGCACGGCGGCGGCGCCATGCCCGGCGGGGCTGCCGCGCAACAGAACCCCCACGGAGGCGCCATGCCCATGCCCGGAGAGCCAACCCCTTCCGGCGGGAAGATGCCCCCGCCGGAGAACCTGCCCCCCGCCGGCGTCAAGAAATGAAGCGGGTTGCCATCCTGGGAGGCGGTCCCGCGGGGGCCTTCGCCGCCGAACGGCTGGCTTCGGCCGGATTGCGGGTCGCCCTCTTCGACGAAAAGCTGGCCTGGGAGAAGCCTTGTGGCGGCGGGCTCACCTATAAGGCTTACAACCAATACCCTTTCCTCATCGAGAACTCCACCCCCAAGCGATTTGTGCGGGAGACCGTGCTGGCCGCGCCGGGCGCCGGCGAAGCCACGCTCACGCTGGATGACCCACTGTTGATTTATTCGCGGTTCGATCTGAACCGCCTGCTGCTCGAGCGCGCCGAAGCCGCCGGCGCGCAAATCGAGAAGGCGCGGGTCACGGAGATGATGCGCCGCGATTCCGGCTGGCGGCTGCGCACCAGCGGCGGAACGCTCGACGCGGATTTCTGCATCGTGGCCACCGGCGCGCGCAACCCGCTCCGCGAAGTGGGAACGCAGCTCACCGCCGGCGACGCCATGTCCGCGCTGGGATACTACGTCGCCGGCGACCAGCCGCGCATCGATATTCAGTTTCTGGACGGGCTGGAGGGGTACATCTGGATTTTTCCGCGCTGCGGGCACCTCTCGGTGGGCATCTGCGGAAAGGGCGAGCCGGCCGGCTCCCTGCGCCGCCGCCTCGAAGGCTTCATGATGGAGCGCGGGATGAGCTGGAAGGGCGCCGCGTTCTACAGCCACTTGCTGCCCTCCTTGGCTTCGGGGTCATGGCGCAACAACCGGGTGGCCGGCGAGGGTTGGATGGCGGTGGGAGACGCGGCGGGGTTGGTGGACCCCATCACCGGAGAGGGCTTGTACTATGCCATCCGCTCGGCGGACCTGGCGGCGGGCTCGCTGCTGGCCGATAACGGCGCGGCGGCCGACCGGTTGAACCA
Organism: Terriglobia bacterium; assembly: GCA_963767595.1. Classification (GTDB taxonomy): domain Bacteria; phylum Acidobacteriota; class Terriglobia; order Bryobacterales; family Bryobacteraceae; genus BOG-224. The sequence continues at coordinate 84,701 of CAVYEK010000017.1, read as the reverse complement.
TTACCGCCAGGCGCTGAGCCGCGATTTCGCCGCCGACCTCGAGTTCGGCTCGCGCCTCGCCAAGCGCGTGTTCCGCGGGCGCTTCCTGCTTGATTCCGTGCCCACCCGCATGGTTCAGTTCACCCAGCGCAGCCCGCGTTTTTCGGCCATCATGCAGGACCTGTTCGCCGGACGGCAACCGTATGAGGGCCTCAAGCGGCGGCTGCTTCGAAACCTGAACCTGAGTCTCTACGATATTGGAATGAGCCTGGGCTTCAGCCGCCTGGTGCCGCGCAAGGCGGGGTGACGCTACGCGCCGGTGGCGCCGACGGTCTTGCCGTCGGCGATTCATCCTGGGGGCCGGGCATGCCGGGCCCGCGTCGTTTCTTAATTTTGGGGCCGCATGACGGCATGATCGGCGTTGTATCAGGGCATGGCTTTAGCCGTGCCGCACGATGACGGAAAGAAGACGGGCTTTAGTCCCTGGACAGGGGCTAAAGCCCAGTGATGGTTCGCAGCTTGCGGCACGGCTAAAGCCAAGCCCTGATACACGGCCTGAATGTCGGGTTGCGAGTGTAATAATGCGGCGGAGCTCAGGCGATGCCGCGCACAGATAATGTACGGGTTTTCTTATGACCAGAACCGGATCGGAAGAATTGTTTCGCCGCGCGCAACTGGTGATACCGGGCGGAGTCAATTCGCCCGTGCGCGCCTATCGCGCGGTGGGCGGCAACCCGCCCTTCATCGCGCGCGGCGAGGGATCGCACATCTTCGACGTGGACGGCAACGAGTACATCGACTACGTCGGCTCCTGGGGACCGCTGCTGCTCGGGCACCGTCATCCGGAGATCCTCCACGCCCTGGAATGCGCGCTCACTACCGGCACGAGTTTCGGCGCGCCCACCGAGGGCGAGGTGGAACTGGCCGGGGCCATTTGCGAAGCCGTACCCTCCATTGAGATGGTGCGCCTGGTGAATTCGGGAACCGAAGCGACGATGTCCGCCATACGGCTGGCCCGCGGATTCACGGGACGCGACCTGATCGTGAAATTCGAGGGCTGCTATCACGGGCACGTGGATTCCCTGCTGGTGAAGGCCGGGTCGGGCGTCGCCACGCTCGGAATCGCCGACACCGCGGGCGTCCCCCAGGCTTTTTGCGACACCACCATTGCCCTGCCCTTCAACGACGCGGGCGCAGTGGAAGACGCCTTCCGCGCGCATGGGGACCGCATCGCCGCGATAATCGTCGAGCCGGTGGCGGGCAACATGGGCTGCGTGCCGCCCGCGCCGGGCTATCTTCAAGCGTTGCGCGCCATCACGGCGCGGCATGGCGCCCTGCTCATCTTCGATGAGGTAATGACCGGCTTCCGCGTGGCCTTCGGCGGCGCGCAGCAGCGCTATGGCGTTCGCCCGGACCTGACGACGCTCGGAAAAGTCATCGGCGGAGGACTGCCGGTGGGGGCTTACGGCGGCCGCCGGGACATCATGAGCCGCGTGGCGCCGTGCGGACCGGTCTACCAGGCGGGAACGCTCTCCGGCAATCCGCTGGCGGTGGCCGCGGGACTGGCCACGCTTCGGTATTTGAAAGCGCATCCGGAAATCTACACCAGCCTCGAAACCCGCGCGGCCGCGTTATGCGCCGCCGTTCCGGCCGGTATAACGGTGAATCGGGTGGGCTCCATGTTCACCTACTTCTTCACTGATCGGCCGGTGACCGACTACGAATCCGCCAAGCGCAGCGACACCCAGCGCTTCGGCCGCTTCTTCCGAGCCATGCTGGACCGCGGCATCTATCTGGCCCCCTCGCAATTCGAATCGGCGTTTTTGTCGGCGGCGCACACCGACGAAGACATCCGGACGACCATAGAGGCCGCGAGAGAGGCGTTCGAGGGGTAAGCGCGCCCAGCCTGCGCCGGCGGCGTCAGCGCGCTCGATCTATCTGTGCGCACCGCAAATCCTTACGCGCCTTTTCGAACCAGGACAGCGTATCCGCGCGGCGCCGGGCGTCAGGCTGCATAAAGCCGTCTGCCCTCCCGTGCAATGGTCGCGGGCAGAGAGGCTTTCAGTTGCAGCCGCTCCGCAAAGTCCGAGTGCGTCCAGACCAGCACATCGGCGGCCACGCCAAGCCGCCAGATCGCTTTGTAGGCTCTGCCACTGTCGCGAAGAGGAACCGGAACGCTGTCGGGGACTACTACCATCAGGTCGTAATCGCTATCCGGACCGGATTCCCCTCGCGCGGTAGAGCCAAATAGGTAGATTGCTTCGGGCTGATACAGCTCTTGAAGCCGGCGCACGACCTCAGCCAGTATCGGATCGTCGGCGGATGGCGGCGCGAAGATCTGAGGACCGGCTTCCGGCATGTTCGTACCCCCAGTTTGCCACAACTCCAGATTCGTGGCTTCAGTTCATGCCCGCTGAATTGCGCGGGCGCAGGGGGCGGATGCCTGGCCCAGCATGGCGCGGGATGCATCCGGCGCAGCGCCGGAACAGGTATTATGGTACAGGACTATGGCCAATCCGAATCCACGGATCACCGTTGAGCCGGGCAAAATGGGAGGAAAACCCTGTATTCGAGGCCTGCGCTTTACGGTCTACGACATGGCATCCTATCTGGCATCGGGAATGTCGGAAGACGAGATTTTGAGGGACTTTCCGTATCTGGAGAAGGAAGACTTCCGGGCAGTCTACGAGTTTTTCGCCAGCATTCCGGAAAGGATCTCCGTTCTTGAAGCTTCTCGTTGACGAGAACCTCACCCCGGGACTCGCCGAACAACTTGCCGATCTATTCCCGGGTTCAGTTCACGTCACCGCGGTCGGGCTCGGAAGCATGCCCGATGCGGTCATATGGGAATTCGCCGGGGCGAATCAGTTCACGTTAGTGACCAAGGACAATGACTTCGTGAACCTCAGCCTCACCTTGGGCTCACCTCCGAAAGTGGTTCTGCTGCAAACAGGCAACTGTTCCTCTTCGAGGATCGAGCGCATCATCAGGTTAAACGCTGTTCGCTTCTCGGAATTCGACAACGACGGTAGGCGCAGTTTGCTCGTTCTGAAGTAACGCAACGCCCACCTGCCCGATCGATGCCCGGTTCGTCACGGAGCCGAGCATCCCTTACCGCCCCATGCCGCGCAGCAACCTTCGCGCCGACCAGGTCACTATGCCGAAGAACACGGCGAAGCTGATGAGGATTACGGCCAGTTGCCTGCGCGGGGAGAGCGTGGTCACGTCGGGACCGCGCCCTGGGCCGAAGTCGAGCCCGACTTTCAAGTGGACGGCCGCCGGCGCGTCGCCGCCCCGGTTATCCACCACGATGGCGTATTCGCCGGGGTCGCGCACGCGAAAGCGCAGCCTGCCGGTGGGGCCGGCATCGGTCTCGGCGAGCCAGCCGTGGGCGCGGTCTCCGCGCAAGCGCTCCAGGTCTTCCCGGCGGAGCAGGGCCAGGCGCACATCCTTGGCGCCGGCCTCCGCCCGGTAGTCGGCGGAGACTAACGCGGGCTGCTGCTCGAGGCTCACTTCCACATACCGCCATTCGTTGGCCGGGATCTGGTACAACTCGTCCACCAGCAGCACCGAGGTGGACGGGGCCGCCAGAAAGAAAAGGGCGAGAGGAAGAACGCCGGCCAAAAAGCCGGCGGCGGGCCCACAGGCCCGACCCCACTTGGACCCCTTGCCGGGCGTTGAAGGGGCTACAATGGGGACCATGACCGACAGTATGGCACAGCCCTGGGAGGGGTTTGCTTGACTCCCCTGGACCGGCCTGGCTGGAAGACCCTGCTGAACTGGATCGCCGCCTTTCTGTTAGCCGCCCTTTTCCTGGCGTCGGGAATTTGGAAAATCACCGACGCGCAAGGCGCGGCGCTGCGCATGGCGCAAGCCAGAGTGCCCCAATCGCTGAGCCTGGCGGCCGCTTTGCTCTTCGGGATTGTGGAGACCGTGGCCGGCGCCCTGACACTGGCGCCGCGGTTCCGGCGCTGGGGCGCGGCGCTCGCGGGCGCCCTGCTGGTGGTCTTCATGATCTACTTCGCGGCGCAGTACAATGCCCTGCGCGGCGCCGATTGCAGTTGCTTCCCGTGGATCAAACGCGTGGTGGGGCCGGGCTTCTTCATCGGCGACGGCCTCATGCTGCTGCTGGCGGCGGTGGCGGCGATGTGGTCCAGGCCACCCTCCAAATTGCGCGGCGCGGTTCCGATTGTGGGCATCGCCGTGGTGTTCGCGCTGGTTTCCTACGGGGTGGCCGAGGTGCGCCAGAGCGGCGCGCGCGCGCCGCAACAAATCACCGTGGAAGGCCGGCCTTATTCGCTCGAACACGGCAGAGTGTTTATCTTTTTCTTCAATCCCGAGTGCACCCACTGCCTGGACGCCGCCCGGCGCATGGCGGTGGCGCGGTGGGGCGAAACGCGGGTGGTGGCGGTTCCCGTGGAGCAGCCGCAGTACGCCGCGCAGTTTCTGGCGTCGAGCGGCCTCACAGCCGTGGTGTCCACCGATTTCGAGAAGCTGAAACAGGCCTTCCATTACTCCACGTACCCCTGGGGGGTTGCCCTGGAGAACGGACGCGCGACCGCCCCGGTTTCCAACTTCGACGGCGATGAGCCCCTGGCCACCCTGAAGAGCCTCGGCTTCGTGCAGTAGCGGCTTGCCCGGAAACGCCGATACCCGGACGGGGCTTCGCAACCGGCAAAATCTTGAGTTGGGCGTTCCCGCCGGCGCTACAGTATGGTAAGATTCCGTCGAAACGGAGAGGTGACATCGTGCGCACACTTGTCGTTCTTATCGCATTCACAATGGCGGCCTTCTGCCAGCGGCACAGACTCGATGAACTGGACACCGGGAAGCCCGAAGGCAAAGCCCTCCAACAGGCGCTCGCCGAAACCGACGAAGCCAAGAAGGCGGCCCTGATGGAGCAGTACGCGGTGGATTTTCCGAAAAGCGGCGAGACCCCCTTCGTGCTGGAGCTGCTGCAAACCTACTACGTGAAGGCCGAGCAGCCGGACAAGGTCATCGCCACCGGAGAGAAGTTGCTGGCCCTGGATCCGGCCGATCCGGACGCGGTTCTGCAGTGCCTCAAAGCGGCCGAGTCGAAGAAGGACGCCACGTTGATCATGAAGTGGGCGGCGGCCGCATCCGCGTTGGCCAGGAAGATCGCCGAAAAGCCCAAGCCCGCCGATGAGGACGCCGCGGCCACCTGGAAGGCGGACGTGGAATACGCCAAACAGGTGGATGGGTATTCCGACTACGCGCTCTACCGCGCCGCCGTGGAAGCGCCCGACCCGAAGCTCACCATCACGTTGATCGAGGCGCTCCGGCAGCAAAGTCCGAAGAGCGAATACGTGGCCAAGTCCGCCGACCCGTTGTTCATGGCCTTGCGTCAGACCGGCGCGAACGACCAGGCTCTGGCCCTGGCGGAAAGCACCCTGGCCGTGGAACAGACCAACACGGACATGCTCCTGCTGGTGGCGGACAATTACATGCAGAACAACAAGGAGCCGGAGAAGGTGCATGCCTACACGGCCAAGATGGTGGAGATCATGGCGCAGAAGCCCAAGCCCGAAGGGACCTCCGACGCCGATTGGACGGCGCGCAAGGACACCATCACGGGCTTGGCCCACTACATGAGCGGGAAGCTGTATTACAACGAGAACAACTTCGAAAAGGCGGACGAGGAACTGCGGGGGGCGCTGCCGCTGGTGCAGTCCAACGCCGACCTGAAGCCGGAGGTGCTCTTCCTGCTGGGCTTTGCGGATTTCAAACTGAAAAAGCTTCAGGACGCGGCCGGTTTCTTCAAAGACTGCGCCGCCATCAAGAGCCCATACCAGGCCAGCGCGGCCAAAAACCTGGAAGGGGTCCGGGTCCAGTCCAGGGGAGCCAAGTAAGAGAATCGGTTGGCGGGCGGAAGCGTCTGCCCCCCACATGTGGGACAGGCGCTTCCGTCTGTCAACCAGGCGATTTCTTTCACGCGGGCGCTCTCCAGCGGGGCGCTACAATCGTGCTTATGCGCCGGAGCCTTTTCCTTTTCCTTCTCGTTCCCGTGCTGCTGTTCGCCCAGAAACGGCCCTTCGACGCGAACGCCCTGCTGGAGTTGAAGCGCATCGCCGACCCGCGGCTTTCTCCCGACGGCAAGTGGGTGGCCTTCACCGTGCAAACGGTGGACGTGGCGGCCAACCAGAAGCCGCAACACATTTGGATTGTCCCGCTCAGCGGCGGCGCGCCCAGGCAGATCACTCACGACGGCGAGAGTAACCAGCGGCCCCGCTGGTCTCCCGATTCCAAGCGCATCGCCTTCGTCTCGGACCGCGGCGGCTCCTCGCAAGTGTGGTTGATGGACCCGGATGGCGCGAACGCCAAACAGGTCACCCATTTCAGCGCCGAAGCCGATGGCGTGCTCTTTTCGCCCGACGGAGCCAACCTGCTGTTCACCAGCGCCGTTTACCCGGAGTGCGGCGCCGACGACGCCTGCAACAAGAGAAATCTGGATGCGGACAAGGCCGGCAAGGTCCAGGCGCGCGAATACGCCGAGCTGCTCTATCGCCATTGGACCACTTGGCAGGGGAAGCGCCGCACCCACCTCCTGGTGGTCCCGGCGGGCGGCGGCGCGCCCCGAGACCTGACTCCCGGGACGCGCGACGTTCCGCCGTTTTCGCTCGGCGGGCCGGACGATTACGACATCGCCCCGGACGGCCAGGAAGTCTGCTATTCGATGAACGCCGACCCTGTGCCCGCCGCCAGCACCAACGCGGATCTTTACGTGGTCTCCATCAAGGGTGGGGAGCCGCGCAGGATCACCCTCAACCCCGGCGCCGATGCCAGCCCGCGGTATTCGCCGGACGGGAAATACATCGCCTGGCGGGCCCAGTTCCGCGCCGGATATGAGAGCGACCGCTGGCGGTTGATGACCCTGGAGCGCGCCACCGGCAGAGTGGTCAGCCTCACCGAGACCCTCGACCGCTGGGTGGAGAGTTTCACCTGGAGCCCCGACTCCGCGACCCTCTTCTTCACCACCGGCGACCGGGGACGCCAGGCCATCGAGACCATCCCGGTCGCCGGCGGCGCGGTGCGCATTGCCGCCAGCGCCGATGGCCAGCTCGACGACATGCAGTTGACCAGCGACCTCAAAACCATGGTCTATACCCAGCAGACCGGCGTCTCGCCGACCGAGATTTACCGGGCGGCTTCCACCGGCGGAGCCCCCACCGCGCTCACCCATCTGAACGACCAGACTCTCAACGCCTACCAGACCACCCCCCTGGAGGAGTTTTGGGTGGACGCCGCCGATGGCTCGCGGATTCAGAGCTTCGCCGTCAAGCCGTACGGCTTCACGGCGGGCCGCAAGTATCCGGTCCTGATGTTGATTCACGGCGGGCCGCAGGGCGCCTGGGGGCACGACTGGACGTACCGCTGGAACGCGCAAGTATTCGCCGCCGCGGGCTACCTGGTGATCGAGCCCAACCCGCGCGGTTCCACCGGCTATGGGCAGAAGTTCATCGATGAAATCAACGAAGATTGGGGCGGCCGGGCGTTCGACGACATCATGGCCGTGACGGATCACGTGGTGGCCTCCATACCCTACGCCGACGCCGCCCGCCTGACCGCCGCCGGTGGTTCCTACGGCGGCTATATGGTGGACTGGATTCTGGGCCATACCCAGCGCTTCAAGGCGCTCATCTCGCACGCCGGCGTGTACGACCTGCCCAGCGAATTCGGGGCCACCGAGGAGCTCTGGTTCCCCTTGTGGGAGATGGGTGGAACGCCCTGGGACAAGCCCGACGATTACGCGCGCTGGTCGCCCAGTTCTTACGTGAAGGATTTCCACACGCCCACGCTGGTGATCCACGGCGAGCTGGATTTCCGCGTTCCCTACACCCAAGGGCTGCAACTATTCACCGCGCTGCAAATTCAGAAGGTTCCCTCCAAGCTGGTGATCTTTCCCGACGAAGGCCATTGGGTTTCCAAGCCGCAAAACAGCATCTTCTGGTATAAGACGTTCATCGACTGGCTCGACTCCTGGGTGAAGAAGTGAAGGCAATCCTCATAGTTTTGGCTCTGGCGGCGGCTGCGATCGCCGCGCTTTTCTTGATGTCCGGCCACACCGCGCTGGGCATGAATCCGGTGCAGACCATCGGGCTGAGCACGCCCGTTACCGTGCGGGTGGCCAATCCCCACGGCGTGCGCCGGTTGAGCGCCTACCTGGAACAGAACGGCGCGCATTATCCCCTTTTCGAACAGACGGCGCCCGCCACGCGCCTGTTGTGGAGCAGGCATGCGCCGGCGCGCGGCATTACCTTCGAAGCCGGCAAGACCAAGGCGCCGCAGCTCGCCGAGGGAAAAGCGCGGCTGGTTGTGGAAGCGGTCTCGAACGACTGGCGGGGCAGCACGGACGCCGCCTCCTGTGATGTCACCGTGGTGCTCACCGCCCCGCGCGTAATCCCCGACGATTTGCAGCATTATATGAATCAAGGCGGCATGGAGCTGGTCACCTTCACCACCAGCGGCAACTGGAGCGAAGCCGGCGTGAAGGTGGGCCAGTACTCCTACCGCAGTTTCCCGCTGCCCGGCAAGGGCCCCGACCAGCGCTTTGCCATGTTCGGTTACCCCTGGGACCTGGAGGCCGGCCTCACCCCGCTGGTATTCGCGCGCAATGCGGCCGGCACGGAGGCTACCGCCCACTTCTGGTTCAAGCTGTTCCCCAAGAAGTTTCGAGTGCGCGATTTCCCGATCGACGATGCACTCATGCAGAAGCTGGTGGACTCCGTCGATCCCACCGGCGCGCTGGCCCCCGGCAAGGACCTGGTTTCGCGCTTCCTCTACATCAACGGCGAGCTGCGCCGCAAGAACAACCGGCAGCTCGCCGACCTTCGCCTCAAGACCGAAGAGAAAGTCCTGTGGAACGGTCCGTTTCTCCATTGGGGCAAGGAAGAAGCCGATTTCGCGGATGTGCGCAACTACATCTACCACGGCCAGAAGATCGACCAGCAGGTGCACCTGGGCTTCGACCTATCCGACGTACAAAACGGGCCGGTCAGCGCCGCCAACGATGGCCGCGTGGTGTGGGCCGCCGACCTGGGCATCTACGGCAACTGCATCGTGGTGGATCACGGCTACGGTCTGCAATCCATCTACGGCCATCTGCGCGAGTTCGCCGTGAAGGCGGGCGACATGGTGAAGAAGGGCCAGAACATGGGCATCGCCGGCCAGACCGGCCTGGCCGGAGGGGTGCATGTCCACTTCAGCATGCAGATCGACGGAGTGCAGACCAACCCCCGCGAGTGGTGGGACGAGCACTGGATCAAGGACCGCATCCTGAGCAAACTGCGGTAGCCGCCGCCGGGCCACCCGCGGAACGCGACGCCTCCTCGCACTGTACGGGCCGGCCATGCCGGGCTCGCCCGTCTACTTACCGAGAGCGACTCCCAGCCCGGTGGTATACATCCAGTCGTTGGACTTGCGGCCGGGAACCGGATTGCTCAGATAGCGATCATTCAGCCCGATGTTCCAGGTAATCCGTTTCTTCAGCCTGGTGGAGACCGCCAGATCGAAGTTCATCCGGTAACTGCCCGTGTCGGAGAGATTATTGAACATCCGGAAGCTCTGAATGAGCGAACTGGCGCCGGTGAACTTCAGAGTATAGTCGTCCCCCCAATACGCTTCCGCCGCGTTCCTGGTCAATGGAGTGCTGAAGCTGGCGTGGGTGTAGTCGGCGCCTCCCACCAAACCCAGTGACGCGCGCGCGCTTTTCACGGCGTGGAACCCGAACCCTCCTCCAATGACAGCCCGGAAATTCAGGCCCTGAAACTTGTCGTATTCGTAGTCGTTGAACGTATTCAAAAACACGCGCGGGCTGAAGTTATGGTCGTAACCGATGCCCCCGCGAACCGCCTGGGCGGTGCTGGCGCTCTTGCCATCCACCAGGGCCGAAGCCTGTATCGAGTTGAAATAGAGCGAAGTCTTGTCCGTCCTCGTGACTCGCGCGGCATTCGCCGAGGTCGTGAAGGTGAAGGTCTTCGAGTTACCGTTGGCGCCGGCCAAACCGATGCTGCCCGTGCCCGACCAGAGTTCGAACAGACCCGGATGCAGCACCCGCTCATAAGCCTTCTGCTCATCGGCGTTGCGCATGGCGGTCACCTCGCCGGGGACCACGTCCACTTTCGCCGCGCTGGTGGCCACCTCCACTTTCCCCTCGCTCGATCCCAGCGTGCCCACCAGGGTCTTTCCGTCCTTGAGCACCACATTGACCGGCTTGTCCGACTGAACGGAAACCACCTGATCCCAAGGAGCTGTGATAACTCCGAAGTTCTCGGTCTTGATAGTTATGGTCTTGCCATCTTGCTTGACGATGCCGCCGGTGACGCGGTCGCCGTTCTTCATGACCACCTGGTCGGCCCGGGCGGCGATCGAAAAGAGGCTCGCCGACGCCGCCAATCCCGCGATCAGAACCTGTCTGAAGTCTTTTGACATACTCCTCCCTCCTTTACAGTCCAGTGAATCGCGCCGGCCGCCAGGGTTAGCATTGGATTCCGCCTCAACCGGCGTTCCGTCAATCCGCCGCCGCGGTTCCCCTACGCTCCTCCCAGATCGAGGGGTAGACAATTCCGGCGATCGCAGCCCCGAGAATCGGGGCCAGCCAGAATAACCAGAGTTGCTCCACCGCCCAGCCGCCGACAAACAGCGCCGGCCCGGTGCTTCGCGCGGGATTGACGGATACGTTCGTCACCGGGATGCCGATCAAATGAATCAGCGTCAACCCCAGCCCGATGGCCAGCGGCGCGAAGCCCTGCGGCGCCCGCCGGTCGGTGGCCCCGAGAATGATCATGAGGAACATGAACGTGAGTACGACCTCGGCCACCAGACACGCCAGCAGCGAGTACCCGCCCGGCGAATGGGCCCCGTAGCCGTTGGAAGCGAATCCGCCCGCCAGGTCGAATCCGGCCTTGCCCGACGCGATCACGTACAGAACGGCCGCGGCGGCGATCCCGCCCGCGACCTGCGCCATCACATAGGCCAACAAGTCCGAAGCGGGGAACCGTTTCCCAACCACCAGACCCACCGAAACCGCGGGGTTTAGATGGCCTCCGGATATGTGGCCCAGGGCGTAAACCATGGTCAGAACCGTCAACCCGAATGCCAGAGCCACGCCCAGCAGGCCGATGCCGACCTCGGGAAATCTGGCGGCCAGAACGGCGCTGCCGCATCCCCCGAAAACAAGCCAAAAAGTGCCAAAAAACTCCGCGATAGCTCTTTTGCTCAAAGACATACGCCAGCCTCCATTACGATTACTCCTAGTACCCGTCAGGCCGCCGTCCGCCGCGGCTCTTTGGCCTGAGCATGATGCCGAAAATAAGATAGCATAACGGAGTTAGGCTGGTTTCAGAGCGTTCTGGGGATTTTTTCCCCGCCGGGCAAGACCGCGGAACTTACTCAGACGATGAAGGCTCTCCCACTCGCAAAACCGCCGTTTGGATGCCTGCGCGTCACCGCGCCGGACAAGTTCGAGGCGGTATATCTCAACGGCAAGTTCATGGGCCACGCCGGAGAGTTCAACAACTCGATGCAGGGTCTGCTGCTGAGCCCCGGAGAGTACGCGGTCAAGGTGGTCCCGGTGAGCGGCGGCGACGGACACGAAGAGAAAGTCAAGATCGAAGCGGACAAGACGATTCTGGTCCGCGCGGAGAAGCAGGCGCGTTTTCGCCGGACCTGCATTTATTGTGGGGTATCCCGGGCGCGACCCGGAGGGCGGAATGGCCTGTTGCCAGGCGCTTCCGGCGGGTCATCAACCCGCCGCAGGTTTCCAACCCGCCCCGCAGCGCGGTTGCCCGCCGCCCGCTACCATAGGGATTCGATATGAACCCAGGATTCCTGTGGCGCGCCGGCGCGCTCGCCGTGGCGCTCGGCTGTTGCGCCCGCGCGGCGGTCACGCTTCCTTACCTGATCGCCGATCACATGGTTGTGCAACGCGCGGCGCCGGTGCACATTTGGGGCCGGGCCGAACCCGGCGAGGCGGTCGCGGTGGCGTTTCGCGGAGCCGAACGCCGCGCCACGGCCGATTCATTGGGACGATGGAGCGTGTTTCTGCCGCCGGGCGAGGCGGGCGGACCGTTCCAAATGACCATCCGCGGCGCAAACGCCATCACGCTCGAAGACGTGCTGGTGGGCGAAGTGTGGGTGGCTTCGGGCCAGTCGAACATGGAATGGCCGCTGGCCGGCGCGTTGGAAGGGCGGGCCGGGACCGCCGCCGCCGCGCACCCGCGCATTCGCCTGGTGCGCGCCATGCACAAGATCTCGGAATACCCGGTCGGGGACTTGGTGGGGCAGATGTGGCGTGAGTGCTCCCCGGCCTCGGCGGCGGATTTCTCGGCCGTCGCCTACCACTTCGGAGTGTTGCTTCAGGAGCAGTTGGGCGTGCCCATCGGCCTGATCCAGACCGCCTGGGGCGGCACGCCGCTGGAGGCCTGGACCAGCCTTGGGGCCATCACCCGGGACGCCGCCCTGATGCCCGTCTTCGCGCAGTGGAACTCCCGCATGGAGCATCACGCCCTGGCCCTGCTGGCGTACGACCGTGCGGCCAAGGATTGGGAAAAGGCCGCCGCCATCCTCAAGGCCGAGCACAAACCGCTGCCGCCCCCGCCGGAAAAACCCCTCGGCCCCGCGGGACCCGGCAGGCCGGGCGGCCTGTTCAACGCCATGGTGGCGCCCATCACTCCCTTCGCCATCCGCGGCGTCATCTGGTACCAGGGGGAAGCCAACGGGACGGCCGCGCGCGCGCCGCTGTATGGACGGCTCTTCCGGACCATGATCGAGGATTGGCGGCGGGCCTGGGGCCTGGGCGATTTCCCGTTCCTGTTCGTCCAACTGGCCAACTACAACTCACCCGACAAGGCCTGGCCGGAGTTGCGCGAGGGGCAGCGGCAGGCGCTGGCGCTTCACAACACGGCCATGGCGGTGACCATCGACGTAGGCGAAGCCGAGAACATCCACCCGCCCGACAAGAAGACCGTGGGAATGCGCCTGTCGCTGGCGGCCCGCGCGCTGGCCTACGGCGCGGACGTGGAATACTCCGGCCCGGCCCCGCGGCAGGTAACCTCGGAGCCCGGAGCGCTGCGGATCTGGTTCGAACACGCCGCCGGCCTGACCGCGCGCGGAGGCGAGGCGCGGGGGTTCGAGATCGCCGCCGCCGATAACCAGTTCGTCCCCGCGCTGGCGCGCATTGAAGGCGACACGGTGGTGGTGCGCAGCGATGCCGTCCCATGGCCGGCGCACGTGCGTTACGGGTGGGACGACAACCCGCACTGCAACCTGTTCAACGGCGCCGGCCTGCCGGCTTCGCCCTTTCGCTGGGATTAGGGCCGCGTGCGCGTGAACTTCATATGGGGCGGGACGACATTTCGCGGCGAGTCGACAACCCATCCGGGGAAAGGGTGACTTGCTCCATACCGATATCGAGCAATGGAGGCGCGGGTCGGAGTCGAACCGACGTATAAAGGTTTTGCAGACCTTTGCCTTACCACTTGGCTACCGCGCCCGAGCGTGGCTCTAGTTGCAAAATAGCGCGCCGGGCGGGGCTAAGTCAAACCGGCGCCTAGCGCGCCCGCAGCCCCGCCGGGGCGGGAACGGGCAGAGCCGGGCCGCGCGACGCGCGGGCCGAGGCATCGCCCGCCCTGGGCGGGATCACCATCAGCGCCAGTTGCGAAGGGTGCGCGCGGTCATGGTACACCGTCTGGGTGGCCTTCACCAGGCGGGTTTCGTCGGCGATGCGCCCGCCGGTGTTCGGATTGCGGTCGAACCGCGGGAAGTTGCTGCTCGAAATCTCCACCCGGATGCGATGCCCCTTCAGGAAGACGTTGCTCGTCACCCCGGCATCGATGGCGATCCGGTAAATTTCCCCGGGGCTCGCCGGCTCGGGCTTCTCGATCGAATTGCGATAGCGCAGCCGCAGAATTCCGTCGGTAAGATTGCGCGCGTAGCCATCCGGCAGCACGTCCACCAGCTTGGCCGTGAAGTCGGTGTCGCGCGCGCTGGTGGAGGCATACAGAGTCACCTTCACCGGCCCGATGGCTTCCAGATCCTCCTTGAGCGGCTTGGTGGTGTACACCAGCACGTCCTTGCGGCGCTCCACGAGCCTCTGGTCGAACGGCCCCCAAGGAAAGACGCGCGGGTTGCAGCACACCGCACCGCCCAGCGTGGGGGCCGGATCGCGCGGGTCGAAGGTGAACTGGTCCGGGGGATTCTTTCCGGAGGGGCTTTCCACCAGCGCGCCGCCGCCATCCAGGCTGTTGGCCCTCCCGGCGCTCTTCAGATAAAACGAGCGGGCGCGGGCCTCCGCCGGAGGCCACTCGCTTTCCTCGCGCCACCGGTTCGATCCCATCACGAAAACCTTCACCGGCGGCCCCGCCGCCGGCGGCGCATCCTTCCCCTTCAGCCACTGGTCGAACCATTGCATTTGCAGAGCGCGAATGGGAACCTGGGAATCCGGCCCGAAATCCACGCCCTCGAAGCGGTACGACATGCTGTGCGGCCAAGGCCCCACCAGAACCCGGCCGACCCCGCCGGCTTTTCTCAGCGCGGCGTAGGCCTCCAGGTCGCTCTCCACGAAGTTGTCGTACCATCCGCCCACCACGAACACCGGAACCCGCACTTTGCGGATCTGCTCGCGGGTGCTGATGGACCGCCAGAAGGAATCGAACGCCGGATGGTTCAAGGCGTCCTGGAACATGGCCGAAGACCTGCCCGTGGCGGCCACGTCGCTGGTGCGCAGCGGCAGGTGCAGAACGTACTTGCCGAAAACCGGCTGGTAACCGGAGACCTTCAGGTTCTCCGCCATCCATTCCAGGCGGTTTCCCAGTTTCATGGCTCCGCCCGTGGAGTAGAACCGGTCCACATAATCGTCCCACCCGGAGACCACCGGAGAGATGGCCTTCAGATGAGGATTGCCGAGCGCCGCCGCCTTCCACTGCACAATGCCGCGGTAGGAGCCGCCGATCATCCCGACCTTGCCGTCCGACCAGGGCTGCCGGGCGATCCAGTCGATGGTGTCGTCCCCGTCCGCGGCTTCCTGGCGCAGCGGATCGAAAATGCCTTCGGACGCATAACGCCCGCGCACGTCCTGCGCCACCACGGCGTAGCCGCGCTCCACGAACGCCTGGTAGGTGGGAGTGATGCCGGCGCCTTTCCCGTAGGGAGTGCGCTCCAGGATGGCCGGGAAACGGCCGCGCTCGGAGGGGAGAAAGATGTTGGCGGAGAGCCGCACCCCGTCGCGCATGGGAACCGGCGCGCCCAGCCGCTTCACAATCTCGGGGGCCGGCCGGTCCTTCTTCGCGTCCTGCGCGGCGAACAGCGTCGCGCAGCAGGCCGCGATCACCCATGGTGCTCGCACAACAAATCCCAATATCGCTTCCCGGCCTGGTCCACCCGATGGCAGTCCTGAATGTGCCCGGCTCCCCGCCGGCCGATGGCGCGACCCGCCTCAGCCCACAATGTTAGCAGACGCATGTGGTCGAACAGGGAGTCTCGCTCCGCCTCGGGCGGCGCGATTCGCAGGCAGGCGTCCTGGGGAAATCTCGCGTACTCCGGGGAGTCCGTCACCAGCGTGGGTTTGCCCAGACCCATCAGCCGGATGGCAATGCCGGAAGTCTCTCCGGCGGCCGGATAGCGCAGGTTGATGCAAGCGTCCACGGAGGCCGCCGCCAGCCAGAATTCGCGCTCCGTCAGGTGCGGCCGCCGGATCACGCCGGGGGCCTGTAGAAGCGGGCCCACGGCCCGTTCCAGGTCGGTGGATACGAACCCGCCCGCTACCAGCAGGGCTGCGCGCGGTTGCTCCCGGCGCAGACGCGCGAACGTTTCGAGCGCCACCGGCAGCCGTTTCGATTCCCGCAGGTACCCGAACACCCCGAAGAGGTACGCGCCGGGTTCCACTCCCAGGCGCTGGCGATAGCGCTCCACTTGCGACTCGGTGGGCAGCGGCGCGGGCGGCTGGAACAGGTGCGGAATCTCGACCATCGTGCGCGGTCCGTTGTCGCGCCGCCGCCGCGATGCGCGCGGCCTCGGGATTGTGAACCACAATCGCCCGCGCGCGCTCCACTACCCGGCGCAGCATGGGGAACTCGAAGTAGCGCGCATCCGCGCCGGCCGCCGCCCGCCCGCGCCACAACTCCCCCGCCAGCGGCCTATGCCACTCGCCGTAGTTGTAGACGAACTCCTCCACATACCGCGCCTCGTCCAGATACCCGAGCAGAAAATGGTGCAATACGGCATCGTGGAGCGCCACTACGCCGGGACGCTCCAGCGCCTGTTTGTAGATGCCCGCGTGCAAGGGGTTGTTGCCCAGGTGGTAGAGCGCCACATCGCATCTTCGCGGGGCGATTTCGACATTACCGTGGCGCCGCAACTCCGCCAGCAGCGCGGCGGCGTAGTCGGCCACGCCCGAGCGAGCCGGCGGCAGCGGAGCGTAGAATCCGACGGTCATCGAGCCGCGACGATTCCGCCCGTGGAGCGGGCCTCCGGCCTGCCACGCCGGCGTCCTCGCCGGCGTTCTTCCAGCCATGGCGCGCCGAACTGTCTGTCCGGCCCGCGCCTCACGCCTTGCTCCGTTCGCCGAACAGCGCCGTTCCCACCCTCACGCAGGTGGCCCCTTCCTCTATGGCCACTTCCAGATCGTGCGACATGCCCATCGAAAGCCCCGCCACCCCGTGCCGTTCCCCCAGTTCCCGCAGCCGGCGGAAATAGGGGCGCGACGCCTCCGCATCCTCCGACCAGGGCGGCATGGTCATCAGCCCCGTCAGCCGCAAGTTGTCGCACTCGCGCACGGCCGCAATCAACTGCGCCAGTTCCGCCGGGGCGGCGCCGCTCTTGGCCTGCTCCGGCGGAAAGCTTCACTTCGAGCATCACCTCGATCCGCCGCCCGGCCTCGTTCAGGCGATGCGCCAGCTTGGGCGAATCCACGGTCTGGATCACCTGGAAAAGTTCGGCGGCTTTCCCCGATTTATTGGACTGCAAATGGCCGATGAGATGAAAGCGCGCGCCCTCCAGCGCCTGCACCTCGGGCGCCTTGCCTTCGATCTCCCGCACGTAGTTCTCGCCGAACTCGCGCAGCCCCACGCCGTAAGCCTCCCGGACAGCCCCTGTGGGGAACCTCTTGGTAACCGCTAATAGAATGATTTCAGAAGGGTTACGCCGCGCCCGCCGAGCCGCGCGAGCAATCCGGTCGCGCACTGCGTCGAGGCGCTCCGGAAGCGTCCCCATGGACGGTTGCACGCTTCATTATTCCACCATTTCTCGACCATCCCCGGGGGCGCCTCCGCCGGCTGCCCGCGGCCGGCCCAGGTCGGGAGTTTTACCGCCTTGACACCTGGTTGTCATGAATGTCTGTTACCCTGTTGCCTTAAGACGCAAGGGAGGCGTTTCACGTGAGTTTCAGGACTCGAAGTCCGCTTGTGTTCGCTTTGTGCTTGATGGCCTTGCTTCCGCTGTGCCTGGCCATTCCCGCGTACGGCCAGTCCGCAGCCGGCGTAGCGGGGATTTCCGGTGTTGTCCGCGACCCTTCGGGCGCGGTCGTACCCAACGCCAAGGTGGTGGTCTCCAGCGAAGGCCAGGGAACCGTCCGTACCGTGAACACCAACGAATCCGGCGTGTTTGCGGCGCCGGCCCTGATTCCGGGCTCCGGCTACAAGGTCACGGTCGAGGCCACCGGTTTCGCTGCCTGGGAGGTGAAAGACGTGGTATTGTCCGTCGGCCAGAACCTCGACTTGAAGGTCGAGGTCAAGGTCGCCACCGCCAATGCGCAAGTCGAGGTCACCGACGTGGCGCCTCTGGTGGAGGACACCAAGACGGATCTGTCGCAGGTGGTGAATTCGCGGCAGATCCTCGACCTGCCGATTAACGGCCGCCGGGTGGACAATTTCGTTCTGCTGACGCCCGGCGTCAGCAACGACGGCAATTTCGGCCTGCTCACTTTCCGCGGCGTGGCCAATGGCAACAATTTCCTCCTCGACGGCAACGACAACACCGAACAGTTCTACGTCGAGAACGCCGGCCGCACGCGGGTGGTGTCGCAGATTTCCCAGGACGCCGTGCAGGAATTCCAGGTGGTGTCCGCCAACTTCTCGGCCGAGTACGGCCAAGCCTCCGGCGGCGTGGTCAACACCGTCACGCGCAGCGGTTCCAACCAGCTTCACGGCTCGGGATACTGGTTCTATCGCAACGACGCCATGGAAGCCCACGATCCTTATGCCGCCTCGATCGGCGCGGATTCTCGCACCCAGGGCGGCGGCAGCCTCGGCGGAGCTTTCATCAAGAACAAGTTCTTCTACTTCCTCAACGCCGAAGTCACCCGCCGCAACGACCCGCTGTTGGACACCCTCGCCAAGTCCGGCGTGGTCGACGGCGTCAACCAGGTCTGGGTGGGGTGTGGCGCCACCGCCGGCGGCAACACCAACCCGCTGCCCACCACCGCGCAGTGCTCCGCCATCAACGCCCTGCTGCCGCGCTTCTACGGTTCGTTCCCGCGCAAGGTCAGTCAGGACCTGGGCTTCGCCCGCCTCGACTATCGCCTTTCCGATCGCAACACGTTAAGCGCCAGCTTTAACTTCATGCAATTCAGGACTCCCGACGGTCTGCAGAACACTCTTATCGCATCCACCACCGGGCAGGCCATCAATAGCAACGGCAACGACTACAGCCATGTGAAGAACGGCAGGCTTGCCTGGACCTCCGTTCCCACCTCCTCGTTCGTCAACGAATTCCGTTTCGGCTGGATGAGCGACCTGGATGGCGACGACCCCGATCTCTCCCTGGTCGGTCCGCTCGGATTGTTGGGCGTCTCCGTCAACGGCCAGGCCATCGGCCCCATCAATTACCTGCCCCGCGTGGAGCCGCGCGAGCGCCGCATCGAGTTCGCCGACAACATCGCGTGGGTCAAGGGAAGCCACACCATCAAGGCGGGGTTCGATGTCGACGACGCCGAAGACTACAGCTACTACGGCCCCAACCGCAACGGCACCTACAGCTATAACAACGTCAACGCTTTCGCGCTCGATTACAGCGGCAACACAGCCGGCGCCAAGAACTGGAACTCCTATTCGCAGGCTTACGGCGACCCCACGGTGGACGCCACCATCCGGAATTACGGAGTATATGTCCAAGACCAGTGGCGCATCGCCCCGAAGTTGACCGCGAATTACGGCGTCCGCTACGAATACGCCAAGATGCCTCAGCCCACAGCATTTAATCCTATCTACACGCAGACCGGTCACATCAACTCGCCCAAGAACGATTTCATGCCGCGCATCGGCCTGGCGTACAGCCTGGACAATAAGACCGTCCTGCGCGCCGGTTACGGCATGTTCTACGCGCGCATGGCCGGCGCCAGTTTGCAGGATCTGTTCACCCAGAATGGCGTCACCTTCCCGAGTTATTCCCTGGCCGCCACGCAAGCGGTGCAGAAAGCGGCCGGCCCGGTCTTTCCCAACGTTCTGGCCGCGGCTCCCACCGTCTCCGGCCTGGCCGCGCTCACCATCCAGTTCGCCGCCCCCAACTTGAAGACTCCCTACTCCGAGCAAGGCACCGTGGCCATCGAACGCCAGTTGGCCACCGACCTCAGCGCCACCGTGTCCTACATCTGGAGCCGCGGCGTGGATTTGTACAGCGTCCGCGACCTGAACCTGCCGCCGTTGGGATCGACCATGTTCACCTACCAGATAAACGATGCCGGGGGCAACAACATCGGCTCCTACACCACTCCCGTTTACACCGGGTCGCGGCCGGACAGCCGCTTCAACGGCATCTACCAGGGCGAGAACGGCGTCACCAGTTCCTACAACGCCGCCGTGGTGCAGATCAAGAAGCGCTTCTCTCACGGCCTCCAGGCCGACCTGTCTTATACCTGGTCGCATGAAATCGACGATGGCCAGGGCTACGCCCAGGGTTCCGGCAACATGTACCTGAGCAGCGCCAACACCTGGCTCTACAACGGCAACTACAAGGCCGACCGGGGCAACGGACTCGAAGATCAGCCCCATCGCGCGGTGCTCTCCTGGGTCTGGGAGCCCACCATTACCCACCGGGAAGGCGCCTTCTACAAATACGTGGTGAATAACTGGCAGCTTTCCTCCATCACCACCGTCGGCAGCGACCGCCCCTATGGCAGCGCCACCATCAGCGTCAAAGACACGCCCGTCACGGGCATGTTCAGCAACTACAATCTCGATGGCTCCGGATTGAGCGGCCGCGTGCCTTTCTGGCCGGTGAACACGGTGTGCCAGCCCAACCTGTACCGGTCCGATGCGCGTATAAGCAAGGCGATCCCCTTCGGCGAACGCGCCAAGCTGTACGCCTTCTTCGAGGTGTTCAACATCAGCAACAGTTGGTCGCCGACCTCCATGAGCAGTCAGGCTTTCACGGAGTCCAAGGGCGTGCTGACGCTTACCCCGTTGGCTTACGGCCAGGGCACCGGCGATGCCGCGGCCCCCGACGGCACCGAGGCCCGCCGTATGCAGGTCGGTCTTCGCCTGGTGTTCTGATCGGTGGGATAAGGCTCCCGCCTTGTCGATCTTGGGTGGGGCAGGCCTCCTGGCCTGCCTCCTCACTCGTTCCAAGAGGATTGTGTCAACCGCTTCCTTAGAAGGTGTGAAATAATCGGGTGGGCCTCCGGATTGACAGACGAAAGCGTCTCTCCAACAATGCTATCGAAGGACTTCTATCCTTGTGGGGCAGGCGCTTCCGCCTGCCAACCAATTATTCACGGCTTCTTACGCTCGCGGCCCGGCTGCGCTCCGCCGCCCTACAGCACGTCCGCGAATCCGCGCTTCATGTGGCGGAAGAATAGCCCGCCGGCCACGAAGAAGGCGCACCCGTAAGCCATGGCGATGGCCAGGTCCGTGACCGAAGGCGTGGTGGAGTCGATGAGCATCGAGCGGTACGCGCGTACCAGGTAGGTCATCGGGTTGACCGCCAGCAACCACCGCGCAATGGCCCTTTTGGGATAGCGGTCTTCGGTGATGAAAATCGGCGTCATCCAAAACCAAAACGTCAGCACCACGCTGACCGCCTGCGCCGTGTCCCGCAGGAACACGTTCAGGCTGGCCACAATCCACCCCAACCCGATCGCCAGCAGCCCTATCGCCAGAACGTAGATCGGCAGCAGCGCCAGGAATATGCTGATGTGGTTCTCGAGGACGCCGGTGGCGGCGACCATGAGCGTCAGCGCCAGAAGGTGGCCGGCCAGCGCCGACAGGAACACCGAGACCGGGATTATCTCCGAGGGAAAAACGGTCTTGGTGATCAGGTTCGCCTGATCCAGAAGGCTGGTCGCCGATCTCTGTACCGTCTCGCTGAACAGCAGCCACGGCAGCATACCGGCAAACAGGAACAGGGGATAGCTCCCCACGCCCGGCGGCGGGGGATTCTTCAGGAAAACCTGGAAGACCAGGGTCCAGCTCAGCAGCAGCACCAGGGGCTGGATCAGCCCCCATATCCAGCCGATGGAGGAGCCTACGAAGCGCTGTTCGAAGTCGCGCCGGACCAGTTGAAAGAGCAGGCTGCGCCGCTCCAGCAAATTGCGCAAAAATAGGGTTCCGGGGACTCGCTTGGCCACCTATTGTTGAACAATATCATTTTTTTCAATGACTTGCAAACAACCAAGAGGCTTGACACGCATTCTTCAAACTGTTATATTTTATACTTCGCCAATTTGCCAAGTAGCGCCGCCGGGCCTCGGGGCGAAGGTATTGCCTCGAATCCAAATGGACCCGGCCGGAGAAGACTATGAAGCAGGAGTATTTCGTTTTAGTGCTGGCCCATTCGTTACACGGCCGGCTTCGCCGCATTCACATCCCGCATCAAGCCGTATACGTCATTCTGGTTCTCGCCCTGGTAGGTTGCTTTTCCGTTTTTGGTTTCGCCGCGAGCTATGCGCGGATGGCCTGGAAGGTCGCCAATTACAACGCTTTGCGAAGGGAAGCCGACAACATCCGGGCGCGCTATCAGACTTTGCAGAAGAAGGTGACGGAGACCGATCGCCAACTGGCCACCCTGGAAGTCTACGCGCGCGAAGTTTCGGTGGCGTACGGCATCAAGCAGAAACTGGAAGGCCCGGAGGACATTTCCGCCGAAGGAACGCTGATACCGTCCCTCACCGAGAGCCTTCAGGACTACAACTTTCTGCGCAGCGCCGGCCTGCTGGGATTGAAGAATCGCTCCGCGCGGCGTTTTCAGCCCGCGGAGTCCAAGCCCAGCATCTGGCCGGTGGTGGGCCGCCTGTTGGGCGGCTTCGGCTCGCGCCTGGATCCGTTCTCCGGTGAGGGCCACGAGTTTCACAAAGGCGTGGATATCGGCGGGCCCATCGGCGCCGCGGTGAAGGCCACGGCCGATGGCATAGTCGTCCAGGCCGAAGGCACCTCCGGCGGGTACGGGCGCCTGGTGGTGATCGATCACGGCGGCGGCTACCAGACCTGGTACGCGCATCTTCTGCGCATGACGGTCCAGGTGGGGCAGGAGGTTCGCCGCGGCGAGACCGTCGGCGAACTGGGCAACTCCGGCCGCGTGACCGCGCCGCACCTCCACTACGAAGTCCACGTCGACGGCACGCCCATGAACCCTTACAGCTATATGAAGGGTTCCGCCTACGAGTCTTCCACGCGCAAGGATTTTCCGTTCTAGCGTCGGTTTTTGGGCAAAATGCCCAAAATGTCCCAGAATCGGCGGATAAGTCCTTTGTTTCCAGTCTGAATCTTGGGCATCTTGCCCAAACCCGCAGGTTGCGCCACGGGCCCCCGCCGGACGCGCTACTCTGTTGATTAACATGCGAATTCTGATTCTGGCCGCGGCGCTGGCCGCGGTTGCTTGCGGCCCCGCCTCCGTTGCGAGCGACATTCCCGAGTACGGCTACCAGGTGGTCCACACCTATCACCACGATCCCACCGCCTATACCCAAGGCCTGCTCTACCTGGACGGGTTCCTCTACGAAGGCACCGGCGAGTATTCGCGTTCTTCCATCCGCAAGGTGCGCCTCGACACCGGCGAGGTGCTCCAGAAGCGCGCTATCAACGACGCCTACTTCGGCGAGGGAATCGTGAACTGGAACGGCCGGCTGATCGAGATCACCTGGAAAACCGAAATCGGCTTTGTGTACGACCTGGCCACCTTCCAGCCGCAACGGGAGTTCCACTATCAAGGGGAAGGCTGGGGCCTCACCCAGGATGGCAAGCGCATCATCATGAGCGATGGAATCACGCCGCGCCTGCGCTTCTGGGATCCCGAGACGCTGGCCGAGACCGGGTCCGTCAAGGTGACCGCCAACGGCGAGCCGGTTCTCAATCTGAACGAGCTCGAATGGGTGAAAGGCGAGGTCTACGCCAATATCTGGCAGACCGACCGCATCGCGCGCATCGATCCGGCCACCGGAAAAGTGATCGGGTGGATCGACCTCACCGGCCTGCTGAGCCCCGCCGACCGCACCGGCGAAACCGACGTGCTCAACGGCATTGCCTACGATGCCAAGACCGACCGCCTGTTCGTCACCGGCAAGAACTGGCCCAAGCTGTTCGAGATCCGGCTGGTGAAGAAGTAGGCCGACCTTCTCACAGAGACTCGGCCGTGACAACGTGGCGCACGCGCACGTGGTTTCGGACGCGAGACTCGATGCCGTTTTCCCATCATTTCGGATGCGGAACAATCGCCACGATGATGTACGTGTCGTCCTGGATCACGAAGTAGAGCCGCCAACTGCGGTTTACCCGAGCCTGCCAGAGATCGTTGGCCTCGTCGTACTTCTTGGCGCGGAGCGATGGATGGTGCAGATTCTCCACCAGAAGCTTCACCTGCTTGTCGAATGCCTTCCGGACGCTTGGGGGCGCGGCGACATACTGTCGAACCGCGACCGGCGAAAGGCGGCGGTTCATGCAGTCCTACGCCGCTTGGCCTTGGGTACGGCCTTCTTCACCTCGGCGTGCAGAAAGCCGATCATCTGCCGATGGGTCCCGAAAGGACCATGGGTGCGTCCAGCTTTGATGTCGGCGAGTCCTTCGGCTAGTTGCGCATCGAGAGCGCGGCGCTGCGCGGGCGTGTACTCATCGTCGGCGGCCGGAAGTTTGGGGAGGATGGTGATCACGCCGCCGGACACCCGGAATTCGAGGTCTTCGCCGTTCTTGTGACCGGCCTTCCGGCGCACGGACGGCGGCACCACAAGAGGGGTCTTGGATATGTTCCTTACGGTGACAGTCATGGTATTAGTCCGGTCACTTTCCCATTCCAGTCTCAGTGTAGGGCGGCCGACGCCGCTCGTCAAATGCCATGTCGCCGACCCCCGGTTCTCAGCCCCGCGTCCGCTGTGCTGGCGGGTAAAAACAGTCCTTGAGACGGGAGACCGGTGACTGGAGACTGGAGACCGGAGACCGGTGACGGAGACCGGTGACGGACGGGACGTAGCCGCTGCGCAAAACCGGTGACGGACGGGACGTAGCCGCTGCGTGAGCAGCCTGGCCTCTTCCTTTGAAACCACCTGGCGCAGGCACTGTGAGAAGGAGTTCCCTCGCGATTCTGGTGCGCCTACGGCGCCGGCTCCACGTGCACCAGCACATCGGCCACCCAGTCCACCGCGCGCACCACGCGCTGCCGGACTTCATGGGCGATCTGGTGCGACTGGCGGACGGTCAGATCGGGGTCCACCTCCAGGTGCAGGTCCACGTGGTAGCGCAGGCCGGTCTTGCGGGCGTAGCATTTCTCCACGCCGCGGACGCCGGGGGTGGCCATGGCGGCTTCGCGCACCTGGCGCATCAGCCCTTCGTCCGGCATGGTGTCCATCAACTGCATGGCGGTGTCATGGGACACGCGCACGCCGGCCAGAATCACGATCAACCCCACCGCGAAGCCGCCGTAACTGTCGGCGTTGACGAAGCGGGCGGGGTTGGAGAGCGCCAGGCCCACGGCGATGAGCGCGGCCACCGCGGAGAAGCTGTCCATCAGGTCGTTCCACGCGTCGGCCGTGAGCGCCGCGCTCTGGAGCTTGCGGCCGTAATGGAACTTGGTGGTGGAGAGGCCCGCCTTGGCCACCAGCGAAGCCAGCAGAGGCCAGATCACGAATGCGCTCAGGGCCGCCCGCGGGCGGCCCAGACGCTCCAGGGAGCTGTAGCTGATGAGCGCGCCGAGGGCCGTGAGCCCGAGCCCGATCAGCAAGCCGGTGAGGGTTTCCACGCGGCCGTGGCCATAGGGGTGGTTCTTGTCGGCCGGTATGGCCGCCAGCGTCAGCCCCAGCAGGACGAACCCGGAAGCGAATACGTCGGATCCCGATTCGAAGCCGTCGGCCACCACGGCCGTGGAATGCCCGGCCAGGCCGATGACGATCTTGACCACCGAAAGCGCGCCGCTCACCAGCATTCCGGCCAGGGCCACGCGTTGCCCGGTATTCATTTAGTTTCCAATCTCTTGTGGCGCACGTTCTCAACGTGCCGTGTCCCCACTCTTGGGGACACGCTTTCTTACGGGCCGGAACAACGCGTCCCCAAGAGTGGGGGCCCTGCACGCACGAGTGCGTGCGACACAACGCCGCTATGCCCGTGCGGGGTCCATCTTCTCGGTGTCGACGCCCAACTCGCCGAAGGCCGCGGCGGCTTTTTGCGCGTCGAACCGGCCCTCGCGCGCCAGCCGCGACAGCGCCGCCGCCGCAATCGATTCGGCGTTGATTTCGAAATGCCTGCGCAGGTGTTCGCGGTTGTCGCTGCGCCCGAAGCCGTCGGTTCCCAGGGTTTCCATGCGGCCCGGCAGCCAGGGAGCCAACTGATCGGCCATCACCTTCATATAGTCGCTGGCCGCCACGATGGGTCCCTGGGCGTCCGCCAGCGCTTCGACGATGTACGGCCGCCGTGGGGGCTGGCCGGGGTGCAGCCGGTTCCAGCGCTCCACGCCCAGCGCCTCCCGCCGCAGCTCGTTATAGCTGGTGACGCTCCACACGCCGGATGCCACCCCGTACCGCTCCGCCAGGATCTCCTGCGCCCGCAACGCCTCGTTGAGGATTGGCCCGCTGCCGAAAAGCTGCACCGCCGCCTTCCCTTCCGCCGCGGCGCGGTAGAGGTAGATGCCCTTGAGAATACCGGCGGGGTCCAGGCCTTCGGGCATGGACGGCATGGGGTAGTTCTCGTTGTAGAGGGTCAGGTAGTAGAAGATGTCCTCCCGCTGCTGATACATGCGCCGGATGCCGTCCTGCACGATCACGGCGATCTCATAGGCATAGGCGGGATCGTAGGCCACGCAGGAGGGGACCGCGCTGGCCAGCACCAGGGAGTGGCCGTCCTGGTGTTGGAGGCCTTCCCCGGCCAGCGTGGTGCGCCCAGCCGTGCCGCCGCACAGGAAACCTTTGCCGCGGGAGTCGCCAAAGGCCCAGATCAGGTCGCCGATGCGCTGGAATCCGAACATCGAGTAATAGATGAAGAACGGAATCATCTCCACGCCATAGTTCTTGCCGGCCAGCCCCGCGGCCGTGAAGGAAGCCATGGAGCCGGCCTCGGTGATGCCTTCTTCCAGAATCTGGCCGTCCTTCGATTCCTTGTAATACAGGAACATCTCGGCGTCGTGCGGCTTGTAGAGCTGCCCCTGGCTGGCGTAGATGCCAAACTGGCGGAAGAGCGACTCCATGCCGAACGTGCGCGCCTCGTCGGGGATGATGGGGACCACGCGCTTGCCGATCTGCGGGTGCTTCAGCAGCAGGGTGAGCACGCGCACGAAGGCCATGGTGCTGGAGACTTCGCGGCCGGCCGAGCCTTCGAGCGATTCCTTGAGGTATTCGAGCGGCGGCGCCTCCAGCAGGCCGGCGGCGGCCGGGCGGGCGGGCAGATAGCCGCCCAGGCGCCGGCGGCGCTCATGCATGTAGGCGATCTCCGGGCTGTCTTGCGGCGGCCGGTAGAACGCGGCGTTGCGCGCGGCTTCCTCCGGGATGGGAATCTCAAACCGCGAGCGGAAGTGCGCGATTTCCTGCTCGTTCAGCTTTTTCTGCTGGTGGGTGATGTTGCGGCCCTCGCCGGCTTCGCCCAGCCCGTACCCCTTGATGGTGTGGGCCAGAATCACGGTGGGCTGGCCCTTGGTCTCCACGGCCGCCTTGTAGGCGTTGTAGACCTTGCGCGGGTCATGCCCGCCGCGGCGCAGCTTGAACAACTCGTCGTCGCTCAGATGCGACACCAGATCGAGCAGCTCCGGGTAGCGGCCGAAGAAGTTCTTGCGGATGTAGGCGCCGTCCTTGGTGACGTAGGTCTGCATTTCGCCGTCCACCACTTCGTCCATGCGCTTTTGGAGCAGGCCGGTGCGGTCGCGCGCCAGCAGGACGTCCCAATCGCCGCCCCAGATCAGCTTGATTACGTTCCAGCCGTCGCCGCGGAAAGCGGCTTCCAGCTCCTGGATCACCTTGCCGTTGCCGCGCACGGGCCCGTCCAGGCGCTGCAGGTTGCAGTTGATCACGAAGATGAGGTTGTCGAGCTTCTCGCGCGAGGCCAGGGTGAGCGACCCCATGGATTCCGGCTCATCCATTTCGCCATCGCCCAGAAAGGCCCAGGTCTTGCGGGGCGTGGGCGGGATGATGCCGCGGTTTTCCAGATAGCGCATGAAGCGCGCCTGGTAGACCGCGCTGAGGGGGGCGATCCCCATGGACACGGTGGGGAAGCGCCAGAAATCGGGCATCAGCCACGGGTGCGGATACGAAGAGAGACCGGGGTCCGCGCGCAGCTCGTGGCGGAAATTCTCCAGATGCTTTTCGGTGAGCCGCTCCTCGAGAAAAGCCCGCGCATAGACGCCGGGCGAGGCATGGCCCTGGAAGTACACCAGGTCGCCCGGCTGGTCGCCGTAGGAGGCATGAAAAAAGTGGTTGAAAGCCACCTCCAAGAGCGTGGCGAGAGAGGCATACGTGGAAATGTGGCCGCCAATGCCGGGATCGTACTTGTTCTGGCGCACCACCATGGCCATGGCATTCCAGCGGACCAGGCTCTTGATGCGGCGCTCCATGGCGCGGTCGCCCGGATAGGGGACTTCATCCTCCGGCGGAATGGTGTTGACGTATGGGGTGTTGAGGTGAATGGGCAGCTCGGCCCCCGCGCGGCGAGCCTTACCGGTGAGCTGTTCCAGCAGAAATGCGGCCCGGTCGGGGCCGGCGTCTTCGAGGACCTGATCAAAGGCATCCACCCACTCCGCCGTCTCCCGAGGATCCAGATCCACTACCCTTTCATTCCGTGTCTGGTGCATATTTGCTTCTATTATAGGCCGTGAGGGTTTCCTTTCCATGACTCTCGGGGCGCACCACCCCCGCAATCGCACCCATGCGCACAGGTACAATGTGGTCATGGTCAGACTGGAACATGTGCTGGACTCCTGGCGGACGATTCGCCAGGACACCGCGGCGGCCGTGGAGGATTTTCCCGCCGGAGAGCTGGATTTCCGCGCCACCCCGGAGGTGGCGACCTTCGGCGAGATTGCGCGCCACATCCTGGAGGCCAGCCAGGGCCTGACGGGGCTGCTGCTGGCCGGCGAGGAGAACTTCGCCACCCCCGATTTCCGGGAGCGGCTGAAGCCTTACATGGCGAACCTGCCGGCGGACGCCACCGCCGCGGATCTGGCGGCGGCGTTGCGCCAATCCCTGGACCAGCGGCTGGCGGAGCTGGCGCGCCAAGCCCGCCGATTTTTTTGCGCGCATCATCACGCGCTTCGACGGCCAGAGGCTCACCCGCCTGGAGATGGTGCAGACCATCAAGGAACACGAGCTGACCCATCGGGCGCAATTGTTCTTCTACCTGCGGTTGAAGGGCATCGTGCCGGCCACCACGCGGCGGAGAATGGCCAAACAGGGCGCTAAATAAACTTGCAATCGCGCCGGTCTATCGTATAACAGTAATATTTCGGGAGGAATTCGATGGTCAAGTGTCCGGTTTGCGACGGCGCAATTGATATCGATGAAGAAGACCTGGACGAAGGCGACACCATCAGTTGCGACGAATGCGGGGCGGACCTCCGGGTAGTCGGAACCGACCCGCTGGAGGTGGAATCCGCCGACGACCTCGAAGACGAAGACGAAGACGAGGATGACTTCCTCGAAGACGAAGAAGAAGAAGACGAGGACTGGAAGTAGCTGCGCTTCCGGCCTGAAACGGCCCTATTTCCGGGCCGCGTCGCCTTTCCGGGAGGAATTAATTCTTGGGCAGGAAAATAGCGTTTGCACTGGCGGTCCTCCTGGTCGCTGGCGTCGCCTCGGTGGCGCCGGGACAGGACAAGAAGAAGGGTGAAAGCCGTACTCGTAGCGTGCAGGGCGTGGTCACCTCGGCCGACGATACGCCGGCCAGCATGGCAGTGGTGTATCTGAAGAACCTCAAGACCCTGTTGATCCTTTCGTTCATCACCAAGGAGGACGGCTCGTACTACTTCCATGGGCTTAGCCCGGACCTCGACTACGAGCTGCGGGCCGCTTCCAGGGACCAGGCGAGCCCCACCAGGACCTTGAGCGCCTTCGATTCGCGCACCGAGGCCGTCATCAATCTGAAGATGAGCAAGAAGCAGGCTTCGCCGGCCGGCCGGTGAGCTTGTCCCATGCGCGTCGTCGTCATCGGCGGTACGGGTCATATCGGCACGTACCTGGTCCCGCGTCTGGTGGAGGCCGGACACGCCGTGACCTGCGTCAGCCGGGGACTGAGGGACCCCTATGCTCCGCACCCCGCCTGGAAACGGGTCACGCGAGCCGCCATGGACCGCGCGGCGGAAGAAGCCGCGGGACAGTTCGGCCACCGCATCGCGGAACTCGCTCCCGAGGCCGTCATCGACATCACCTGCTACAGGCTCGAAAGCGCGCGCCAGTTGGTGGATGGATTGCGCGGGCGCGTGGAACGCTTTCTCCACTGCGGCACCATCTGGGTGCACGGTTTCAACGTCACCGTCCCCACCGTCGAGGAACAGCCTCGCAGGCCGCTCGAAGAGTACGGCGAGCGCAAGGCCGCCATCGAAGCTTACTTGCTGGAGGAGGCGCGTGGGAACGGCTTCCCCGCCGCCGTGATCCACCCCGGCCACATAGTGGGCGAAGGCTGGCCGCCGCTTAACCCCCAGGGCCACTTCAGCCTCTGGGTTTTCGAGAAGCTGGCGCGCGGCGAGGAAATCGCGCTGCCGCACCTGGGGTTGGCGACGTTTCACCACGTCCACGCGGACGACGTGGCGCAGGGATTCCAGCGCGCCCTGGAGAACTGGGATCACGCCGCCGGCCAGAGCTTCCACATCGTCTCCGAAGCGGCCGTGACCCAGCGCGGCTACGCCGAAACAGTGGCCTACTGGTTCGGAAAAGAGGCGCGCCTATGTTTCCTCCCGTGGGAGGAATGGCGCCGCACGGTCACCGAGCAGGAAGCTTTCCAAAGCTGGCGGCACGTCACCCATTCGTCCCATTGCAGCATCGCCAAGGCCAGGAGACTGCTGGGCTACGAGCCCCGCTATACGTCGTTTCAGGCGGTGCGGGAAGCGGTGGAGTGGCTGGCGCGGCAGGGGAAGATGGCGACGGGGTAAGATGGCCGCGACGTGAACGACTTCATCCGATCAGTTCGTCCAGCGGGCGGGTTTCACCCCGCCGGTGTTCCTCCAGGGCCTCGCGGGCCAGGGATCGCAGCAGCGCCGGCCGTTCGCGGAAGGCGCGCGACCACGCTGCCTCATCGTCCAGAGTTTCCAGGATCTGGGAAGCGATCGCATCCTGCTCTTCCCGCGACAGGGACTCGACGCGGCGCAAGGCTGTCTCAAGCAGACCAGTCACGCTTTTACAATAGCGCAAACGCTCCCGCCGGCCGGCGCCCCAGGGGGTGTGCGACATAAAAAGTGGGCGGCGATGCGACTGACCAAAGGCGCCGATGTGGGGCCAAGCCTTCGGGCTTGCCGCCGGCCTTTTGGCCGGCGTTTTTCGTGCCGGCGCGAGACGCCGGGCAGAAGCCCGGCGGCAAGCCCGAAGGCTTGACCCCACTTTCATGTCGCGCACGCCGCCCCAGGTTCATTGAGTTGTCCGCTGGCGGACATTCTCGTTTCTCCGTTTCGCGGCCGCAAGCGCTAGTGTCGTGACTGTGCGATTGTGGGGCAGCTTGTCAAGCTGCGCGCCGGTTGGAAACCGGCGCTCCGGGCGGGTTTTCAACCCGCCGCAGGATGTCATCCTGCCCCACATAAAAGGAGTATGCTCATACGGTCACGGCCGGATCTTCACCTCTTCCATCTCCTCGTCCGCCACCGGGGTCAGCGCCGCGTCGGTGTACTGGCGCGCCGCCGGATCGCGTTTCAATTTCACCGCCAGCGGGTGGTAGCGCCAGATCGCCCGCGCCAGCTTGTAATGTTTGTAGAGCAGACCGGCGGCATAGCGGGGGTAAAAGGCCCATGCGCTCTCCACCGGCAGGCCGGGGCGCCGGTCTTTGCGGTACTTGCGCCGGAGATAGCCCCCCTGGTACGGATGCACGTTCTCGAGTATCACCGAGCAGTAAGACCAATGCAATTGAGTGATCACTTTGCCCGGACCACTATTGGTGGCCGCGGCGCGGCGCATCACGGTCTCGAAATGATCGGGCGAATAGAAAGCCGCCCACGCGTCGCGGTACGCCTGCCGCCATTGCGCCCTGGTCATCAGCGGATGATCGGTGGTGGCATGTTCCACATCGTAGTTGTTCAGGTCCGGATCCATGGGTGCGCCCGCCAGGTACAGGCGCTGGTGGTCCTCGGAGCCGGGCAAGGGCGTCATGCAGGTAAACTGCAAAAGATCCACCGGAAGCTCGCGCTTGATGATTTCCACGTCGCGGGCGATCGATTCGGGCGTATCGCCGGGAAAGCCCAGCATGTAACCCGCGATCACCGTAACGCGGGCCTGCTTCCACCGCAGCAGCATCTTGCGATACTCGGAAATCCGGTTCTGTTTCTTGTTGGCCCCGGCCAGGCTGCCCGGGTTGATGCTCTCTATCCCCACGAACACGCGGACTACCCCGGCGCGCGCGGCCTTCTCGATGAAGCCGGGAAGCCGGTGGCACATGGCATCCACCTGGATCACGAACCGGATGTCCAGCCTGTCCCGCTGCCGCAGCTCGATGAGGCGG
Source organism: Terriglobia bacterium (assembly GCA_963767595.1). Lineage (GTDB taxonomy): Bacteria > Acidobacteriota > Terriglobia > Bryobacterales > Bryobacteraceae > BOG-224. Next base: position 52,677 of record CAVYEK010000017.1, on the reverse strand, counting down.
TCGAAAATCTTTTCCCAATCCGCGTTGCGCGAGAAGTTGTCGTCGGTGACGAAGAAGCGCTTGACGCCCTGCGCGACATTTTGCCGAACGATCCGTTCCACATCGTCGGCCGTGCGGCGCCGCGATTTGCGGCCCTGCACGTTGATGATGGTGCAGAAGGAGCACAGAAACGGGCATCCGCGGCCGGCATCGAAGCTGGTGATGCCGCCGCCGGTGCGCTTGATCTGCGCCGCCGGAAGGATGGGAATCGCCGCCCCTTCCAAGGACGGCAGATCGTCCATGTAGTTGTACAGCGGCCTTAGCGCGCCGTTCCACGCGTCGCGAAGAACAATCTCCAGGCGTCCCTCGGCCTCGCCCGCGAAAAGAGAGATGCCCAGGTCCATGGCTTCCTTCAATTCGGGCGTCAAGTCCGGCAACATGGCCAGGCAGCCGGAGACGTGAAAACCGCCGATGCACACCTGTACGCCGGCCGCGCGCAGGCGGCGGGCGATATCCATGGCGCGTGGAAACTGGTTGGTCTGCACTCCCACCAGGGCCACCATGCCGCGGCCGCCGCCGCCGGCGATACGCCGCGCGATGCGCTCCGGCCGGATGCGCGCATTGGCTTCGTCGAAGGAGGAGATGTCGATGACCACGTCATCCCCCAACACGCGGCGCTGGTGGCAGTCCAGGGCCAGGCCATTCAACACCGCCAGGGTGTTGGAGGGAAGCGCCGAGCGCAGCCATTGAATGACGTATCCATCGTCGTCATAGTGCGACGGCTTGATCAAGACCAGGGAAAAACGCTTTGGAGATGGCTGCGGGGGCATGGTGCTCGCTCAGACTGCTTCGTCGCCCGGCGCCGGAGGGTTATCCCGGCCAGCCCGCTTCAGTATCCGCTTGGCCCTGCCCACATCGCCTCGTTCGGCGCGCTCCCGGAAGTAGTCGCCGGCTCCAGCGTACGCTAGAGCCTCGCGGACATCCTGCTCCTGAAGGCAAGGGAAGTCGTCCAAGAGGCCTTGAATGCCGCGACCGGCGGCTATCGCCTCGACGATCATTCCGACGGTCACGCGCATGCCGCGAATGCACGGTTTTCCGCCCATGATCGCCGGATTGACAGTGATTCGCTGGATTTCCCGCACGTCATCATCATAGCGCGCAGCGGGGATCCGGACGGCTGACAGCCACCCCGGAGTTGACCGACGACGAAAACCGATCGTCTGTCCCACAAGGTGGAGTTGACCGACGACGAAAACCGATCGTCTGTCCCACAAGGTTGCTGTGTCAGGTGGATAGCCAGTCCCGATTTTACGAATCCCGGCGCCAGTGCACCATCGGCAGGCCCGGGGCCGGGGCGCGGAAGCAGGGGATGCGCTTGCCTTTGAGTGACCCGATATACGCGGTTTGCAGGTCCGGTCCGCCAAACGTTACGCTGGCCATCCACGGCGCGATTCCCCGCCCGGTGGCGAAGAGCACGTCCTCGGTCACCTTCCCGGCGAAGAACTGTTGCTCCAGGCGATCCACTTTCTCCGCATCGCCCTCGTCCAACAGCACCTTCAAATCGCCCGCCGGCGTCAGCACAAAGAGCTTGTCCGAATACACCATGGTGCCCCAGAGATTGCCGAAGCTGTCGAAGGCAATGCCGTCCGGCCAGGCGCCTTTTCCCAAGCGCGACGGCCCGAAGATCTCCCGGTTCGAGAGGTTGCCCTTGTCATCCACGCGCAACCGGCTGACGCAGCCGCCGGTGGTCTCGACCACGTACATCCACTCTTCCCTGGCGTCGAAGCGGATCTCGTTGGTGAAATGGAAGCCGTCCGCCACGATGTGAAACTTCCCGTCGATGTAGCGGGCCACGTAGCCGTCCGCCAGATCGGTTCGCAGGGCGTGCATCCAGTTCTTGATGCGGGTGGTGACGGTGATCCAGATGCGGTCTTGGGAGTCGCGGAGCACGAAGTTCACCTTGCCGATGGGCTCGCCATCGATGCTGTCGGCCAGCACGCGCGTGGCCCCATCCCGCGACATAATTTCCAGGCAGTCCGTCCCGAAATTGGATATCAGAATGTCGCCGTTGGCGGCGAAGGCCAGGCCGTTGGGCAAAGTGCCGGTGAGAAACCGCGTGGCGTCGTCGGCGGCCTGCGCGAAATGGCCCGAGCGTTTCTGGGTGATGAGCTCCTGCGCGCCGTCGGGATCGATTCGGGTCACGCCTCCGCGGGCGTCGGCGGCCCACAGGGCCCCGTTTGGTTCGGCCAGGATGCACTCGGGCCGCGCCAGATCGTGCCCGGCATATTGAATAGCCGACTTATCTACTTCGAAATCGAGGATAGGGTTGCGTTTCATGCGGCGCCTCCAGTTGACTTAGTACTACCGCTTCCTAACCCGTTGAAGCCGGAACCAAACCGGGGCAATCTTGACGCGGAGACGCCGAGAAAAACAACAAGAACAGTAAAGACTTGAGATTACGGTGAAAGTAACGATTCCGCCGCAGCCTCAAGTCTCTATTCTTGTCATTGCTTTTCTCTGCGTCTCTGCGTCTCCGCGTCAAAGATCGGTCCTGTTTGGTTCCGGCTCTGCCGGGTCAGGGAGCGGTTGAAGTGACTATCTCCCCTTACTCCGGGAAATCCACATCGTCGAAGAACTTGTAGGTAGACAGGTTCGATGGCGGCGCGAAGAAGCAGATCACCTTCATATCCTCGCCGCCGGTGTTTTGGAGCATGTGTACCGACCCTTGCGGGAACAGCACCGCGGCGCCTTCCTTTACGGCCTCCACCTCGCCATCCACCACCACCCTGCCGGACCCGCGGATGATGTAAATCAGCTCCTCGCCGTTGGGATGGGCATGCGCCGGTCTGACCTTCTCCCCCGGAGCCACCCGGATGGTGCACACCGACAAGTGCCTGGCGCCGAGCCTTTCGGCGTTCACCAGCCACCGCATATACCGGCCGGGCAGCGCCACTTCGTCGATATCGCCTTCATGAACAATCCGTACGCTCATGCCTTCAACCTCCGCGCGATGGCCTCGGCGAGCTGCGAGGGGGCCAGCCCGAAGGCGGATAACAACTGCCCGTACGTTCCGGAGTGAATGAAGCGCGGCCGCCCTTCCGGGTCCAGCGTGTTCACCGCAAAGGCCCTGCCTGTCTCGATGCGATCGCGTTGTTTAAAAAGGGTGGTCTGGAAGTTGCGCCAGATATAGCCGTTGTTCTGTTCCGCGAAACAGAGCAGCTTCCCGGAATCGTACAACTCCAGCAGGAGCGCCGGGTCGATGGAGGGCATATCCACCACGCCGACGTTCACGCCCTGCTGGGCGCACTCGGCCGCCGCCGCCAGAGCCTCGTGGACGCCGCGTCCGCCGCTCACGATCACGGCGGCGTCCTCCGCGCCGCGCCGCAGCGTATAACCCTTGCCGAATTCGAACTCGAACGTCTTGTCGTAGAGCGTTCCCGAGGGGGCCCGCATCACCCGTACGTACGCCAGGCCCCGGTCGCCGGCCATGATCCAGCGCATGATGCCCAGCAGTTGTTGGGGGCAGGAGACGTCGATGATCTTCAAGTGCGCGATGCCATCGAAAACCGTGATGTCGTCGTTGCCCATGTGGGTAGCGCCGTTGGTGCGGGTTTCCAGATTGGGGGCGGTGGCCACCAGGGTGAGATCCAGGCCATGCCCCTCGCTCAACCACGCGCCGGTCGTGGCGATGGCCTCCAGGCGCTCCTGGTGGCCCACGGCGATGCGGCGCAGCACCTTCCAATCGAAAAAGGGACAGAAGGTGCTGACCCAGGCGTTGTAGCCCAGGGCCGCGAAGGCCTCGCCGAGGTTCATCATGTTGGCTTCGGCCACGCCGGTATTGAGGGCGCGGCTTTGGTCCACGGCGGCGACGCCGGCTTCGAGGCCGCTGGTGCTGGCCAGGTCCGCGTCGATCGAGACCACGCGCGGGTCCTTGGCGAAGACCTTCATGGCGGCGGTGATGATGGCGCTGGCGGCGTACTCCTTGCCGATGTCGATCTGCGGCAGAAGCAGCGGGTCGTAGCGGATATGCTTGTCGCGCCGGGGAGCGCGCCGGGTCACCACGGGTCCCACGGCCGGGCTGAGGATGAGTCCCGCCGGGCCGCCGCCCGATATGCGGATATGCATGCGCTCGGCCCATTCCACCAACTCGTCCTGCAAGCCCAGGTCAAGCCGGTCCAGGAAACCGGAGAACGCTTCCACGCGTTTCTGGCGCCGCTCGGCCTGGAGCGCCAATTCCTGCTCCATCAGAGCGTCGCCGATGGTTACCTTGTGGCCCTTGAGGAAATCCGAGAAGGCGCCGAATCCCTTGCTGGAGTGGCATACGATGGCCGTGGGCTGGCCGTTCCTGGGCTGGTTCTTGAAATCTTCCAGGGCGGCGCAGACGCCATCGTATTGGGTGGCGTCCACGCTTCGCACCTGCCAGCCGAATGAGCGGAAAACCGCTTCCAGGTCCGGCAGAGGGAAGATCATGCGGTCCACGATGTCAAGCTGGCCGTTGTTCTGGTCCACCAGGACGCACAGATTGTCCAGGCGCTTGTGGGCCGAGTACATCACCGCTTCCCAGATCAGCCCTTCCTGCAGTTCCCCGTCGCCGGTCAGGCAGAAGACATCGAATTTGGGATTGCTCTTACCGGCCAGCGCGAAGCCCTGCGCCACCGCGAGGCCCTGCCCCAGCGGCCCCGTGGAGATGGGAATTCCCGGCAGAACCGGGCCGGGATGACCGTTGAGAATGCTGTCGTAGGAGCGCGAGTTCTTCAGGACCGAACCATCGAAGTAGCCCAGCTCCGCGTAAATCGACGCCAGCGGCGCCACCGCATGTCCCTTGCTCAGGACAAACATGTCCTGCCCGCGCCGGGTGGGCTCCTCGACGTCCAGATCGATGAAGCCGCCGTGGAATAGCGCCACCAGGGGAACCACGGCGGAAAAGGCCCCGCCCGCGTGGATGCCTTTGTCCACCGCATCGCGGCATTGCTCCAATGCCGAGATGCGAATGTCGGAGTCCTTGATTTCCAGCAGCTTCAAGACTCCCTGGCGCAGGAGACGGGCGTGCTCCGGGGCGCCGTCGCCAAACGTGGGTTTCATGGTTAGGACGGGTGACTGATAGCTCATGATGTACCGCCGCCGGGGGCCGGACTCTAAACCAGCGACCTCACGTGCTGCACCAGGCCGATGGCCGGAATATTCGCCCAGATCGGCATGCAGTGCGCGAATTCGCTGGTGCTGCCGAAGAACTTGGCGTTGGGGAATCGCTCCAGCACGGTCTTGGCGCAATCGCCCAGCACGATCACATCGCCATCCAGGTTCTTGATGTGATCCTCATAGGGAAACTGCAACCCCATGAACACGTACAGGGGACGTTTGAGCTTGTCCAGGGTGCCTTCCACGTACAACTGGTCGAACCCGATGATCAACGAACGGCATCCTGGTTCGCAGGCGGCCCCCATGATGGCGTTCACGTTGGGGAACTTCCCCTGGATCGCCAGGTTCGGCCGCTTGAATCGGCGCTTGACCCGGTCGAGCGGCGCGCCGGTAAGCTCGATCTCCTCCATTTTGTTGGTTCCCTGCCCCTCGGAGGCCGCCAGTATGGTGGCCGGCGCGTTGGTCCCGGGGTAATCCCAATCCATCAGCGCCTCGCACACCGTGTCCACGGCCACCGGATCCGGACCGCCGCAGATGGTATTGAAGTCCTTGATGAGGTCCGAAGGATACGCGCTGAAGGGCCCATTGCCCTGGCCCGCATAGAGCGAGTCGACGATGAACCACTTGGGGTTGGCGGCGCGGTTCAGGTTCACGATCTTCTGGAAGACATCGTCGCGGTGGCACTTCGTCATCCAGTCGTAGTCCGGCAGGTTGCCGAACTGCAGCTTCAAGGCGCAGGTCAGCGTGGTGTGAACGTGGGTCTTCATCTTGGGCACGCCGATGTAGACGTCCGCGTCGCGCACCGGCCGCGGCACGGGAAACTCGTTGAAGGCGATGGGCCGGTCGATCTTGTACATGTCGAAGGGGACGTTGTCGAAGGGACACAACTCCGCGCCCGTGCGTTTGGCCACCGCGGTGACCCCGCAAACCTCCATGGCGTTGCGCGTGTCGCCGCCCATGGCCGAGCGTTCGCCGATTAGGACCTGGGCGGGCGCCTGCTCCTGCACCAGCTCGAGCAGCGCCTCGAGAATGCGGGGATCCGTGGTGAAGCCGAGGTTGGCCGGACACGGAATCACGGTATTGACCTTGATCAAAACCTTGTCGCCCCGTTTGACGATGTTCCGGAATCCGCCCATCGTCTGGTCCGCTATGTCGCGAATCATGCCTTTCACGATGTCGAGCTGCGCTCTCGTGTACTCGGCCGGCTTGCCTAGGTCCCCATCGCCGTGGGCTATGCCCACCGTGGTCTTCTTTTCCATGGATCCGCCTCCCGTTGACAAATTCGAAATCCTACCGGCCGAGCACTCCGTCCCACGTGTCGACCTTCTGCTGCTTTTTCTCTTCTTCGCTGAACCAGGTGGTGGTAACGCACTTGGACTCGGTGAAGAACCGCACCCCGTCTTTCCCCAGCGTATGCAGGTCTCCGAAGAACGACTGCTTGTGCCCCGCAAACGGGAAGATGCCCACCGGGACCGGAATCCCCACATTGACGCCCACCATGCCGCCGTGCGTCCGCCTGGCGAATTCGCGGCTGTAATAGCCGCTCTGCGTGAAAATCACCGAGCCGTTGGCGAAACGGTTGGCGTTCATCAGGCGGATGCCTTCCTCGAAATCCTTGACCCTCTTCACGCACAGCACCGGCCCGAAGACCTCCTCGTCGCCAATCGACATGCCCGGCTTGACGTGATCGAAGATTACCGGGCCCAGGTAAAAGCCCGCCTCGTGGCCCCTGACCACCACGCCTCTGCCGTCCAGCACCAGCTTGGCGCCTTCCGCGATTCCCTTCTCGATCCAGTCGGTGACCCATTTCCGCTGGCCTTCGGAAACCAGCGGCCCCAGCTCGGACGATTTGTCGTAGGCGGGGCCGATCCGCCGTTCGCCGGCGAATTTGACCAACAGACCCACCAGCTCATCCGCGATGCTCTCCTGGACGGCGATGGTGGGCAGCGCCATGCACCGTTCCCCGGCGCAACCGAAGGCGGCGTTGATAATCCCCCGGGCGGTGCGTTCCACGGGAGCGTCCTCCAGCACCAGCGCGTGATTCTTGGCCTCGCATAGGGCCTGGACGCGCTTGCCGTGCGCCGCCGCCGTCTGGTAGACGTGCAGGCCCACCGATGTGGAACCCACGAACGCCACCCCCTTGACATCCGGGTGCTTGAGAATCAAATCGGCTTCCCGGCGGCTGCACGTGACCAGGTTCACCACCCCGCTGGGCAAGCCCGCCTCGTACAGCAGCTCCAGCATCCGCATGGATGTCATGGGAGTCATGGTGGCCGCTTTCAGCACGAAGGTGTTCCCGGTGGCGATGCACAGGGGCATCATCCACCCCATCGGGATCATGGCCGGAAAATTGAACGGCGCGATTCCGGCGAATACGCCCAGGGGCTCGCGGTACAGCACCGTGTCGTAGCCCGTGGTGGCGTTCATGGTGGATTCGCCCATCATCAGGGTCGGAGCCCCGCAGGCCAGCTCGATGGCTTCCTTGGCTTTCAAAACGTCGCCGCACGCCTCTTCCCACACCTTGCCGTTCTCCTGGCACACCAGCCGGGTGAGCTCGTCGAGGTTCTCGTCGATGAGGTCCCGGAACTTGTACAGCACCTGGACCCTCTTTATGGCCGGCGTGTTGGACCAGCCAGGATACGCGTTCCGGGCCGCTTCAATCGCGCGATTCACCTCTTCCTGGGTGCACAACGGCGTCCGTGCGATCACCTGGCCGGTGCTCGGGTCGAAGATGTCGGCGTACTTTCCTGATTCCGATGCGACGGCTTGGCCGTTGACAAATAAACTGAGCGTCCTGACAGCGGTTGCAATCATTGGGTTCTCCTGCGCCGAAGACTGCCCGTCCGGGTTTCCGTCGCGCCAACCGCGCCCTCGGCCTCCCTCGGAGGTTCATCGGTCTTCATGACAACGCCCTCCTTCTTCCGGATGGGATTCCTTGTGCAATGCGAATTGTATATTATACATGATGGCGGCCCGACCGCATATCAACAGATCTTTTCCTCCGGTTTTCGGAGCGCGGGATCGGATTCGAGGGACACGACGGCGTCGCCGGCATCGACGGCGACGGGCGGGAAGCGCTTCCGGATCCGCGAGCGGACACCCGGCCCGGGTTGACGGCTTCAACGGAGACGGGCTCGGCGACGTCATCATCGGAGCCGCGCATGGCGGCTACTTCTTCGGATTCACCGCCTTCCAATCGGCGATGAACCCGTCCACCAGGTCTCCCACAATCATGCGGGCCTGTTTCAGAGCGGAGGGGTCAAGGGACCTCATATAACCCGCGTCCCAAGTCTTCGCCTCGCGCAGCTTCAGGTTCGGGTCCCGGGCGGCCACCGCGTTTTGCAGCAGCGACACGGTTACCATGACCACGTACGGCGGGTTGTTGTAAGGCCTGCCCGCGGGATCGAAGGTCACGCCCGTGGGGTAGAACAGCAGCTTGGCGTTGACAAAAATGTACAGGATGGGACTGCCCGGCGCCTGCGCCGCCTGGCTCGGCGTCAAAACCGCGATTCCGGCCTGCCGGAGCTTCTGCTCCGCGTCGGTCTGGATGTTCCGCTCATCCAACCCGTCCTGCCTCGCATTCTCGCTGAGGCGTTCCACCCGGACGCTGACTCCGGTCAGGCCGCGCAAGGATTCCCTATGATTCTCACTGGCGCCACGCGCCACTCCTCCCAATACCAGCAAAAGGATACTCAGGGCCGTAAATCCGATTCGGGGCTTCATGCCTCCAGTTTGCCACGAGCCGGGAGCCGGGCGCCACTCTTGTGGGGCCAGGCCTTCCGGCCCGTAATCCGTCCGTAAGCTCGGTTCACCGCGGAGCGGTGAACCCGGAGCGGGAACCAAACCGGGGCAATCTTGACGCGGAGACGCGGAGACGCCGAGAAAAACAACAAGAACAGCAAAGACTTGAGATTACGGCGAAAGTAAAGATTCCGCCGCAACCTCAAGTCTCTATTCTTGTCATTGCTTTTCTCTGCGTCTCCGCGTCTCCGCGTCAAAGATCGGTCCTGTTTGGTTCCGGCTCTGCGCTAGGGACGGATCAGGGTCCGGCCGGGAATCAGGCGGCGAATAGCCGGATCAGGTTGACTTCGGGCGGAGCGCCCAGACGCAGAGGGACGCCGACGGTCCCGATCCCCCGGCTGACATACAGAACAGAACCACCCTGGCGGTACTCGCCGTGAACGTAGGGAGTATAGAACCGGGCGATGTTCAGCGACCAGCCCGGAATCTCCAGGTTGATCTGCCCGCCGTGGGTGTGGCCGGAGACCATCAGATCGTAACCCTGCGCCGCCGCCACGGGGAACAGGTCGGGGTTGTGGGATAGCAGGAGGTTGAGACATGCCTCGCCGGTCAGGACCGCGGGCTCCACCACGTAAGTCCCGCCCATCCTCTGGTAGTCGATGCCCATCACGTACAGGTGCGTCTTCCCGAAGCTCAACCTGCGGCGCCGGCTGCGCAGAATATCGATTCCCACCCGCCTGCATTCCGCCGCCGTGTAGGCCTCGATGCCAACGTAGCCCTCGTGGTTCCCCAAACAGCCGAAGACGCCGTCGCTGGCTCGCAGCTTCGACAGTTCCTGGATGCACAGATCCAGCGGATCTCCGCTCTCGCTGATCAGATCGCCGGTCATCAGCGCCAGGTGAGGCCGGAACTCATTGGCTATGTCCACCGCCCGGCGCAATTCCTTCACGCCCAGAAACGGCCCCAGGTGAATGTCCGTCAGTTGGGACAGCCGCAGGCCATCGAGATCCCCAGGGAGGCCCACGATCTTGAGATCGACAGGGCGGCCCGAAATGCCGTTGCGCTCGATGAACACGCCGTATCCGCCGGCCAGCACGGGCGCGGCCACCGCCGCGCCGCTGGCTGCCCGAAGCATTCTCCTGCGCGAGGGATCGAACTTCGGAGCGGCTTTTCTCAGCCATAGAGCCAAGGCCAGGCAAAAGGAAAACAGAACCCAACACAGGGCCGCGGCCCGGATCCAGGCAATCCACCGTCCGGCGGGCAACCTCGCCAGAACCCGCGCAAACCCCAGGCTGACGCCGATAGCCACCAGCGCCAGCGAGAGAAGCACGCCCAGAGACACGGAGACAATCCAGATTCTCGAGCGGCGAACTCTCCCGCCGGTCACCAGCGTGCGCCACATCCAAACGTGCAGCATGGTGACGGCCAGGAACACGGCCAAGTCGGGCAGGTGGCGGAACGCGAGAAGCATCAGATGCATCATGGTCAAAACACCCGTTTTGGCTTCTTGCCGCCTTTGTACCGCACCGCCGGGCTGGTGACTCGGCCGGCTCGGCGAACTCGCGGTCGCGGTCGCATCGGGCTACGATCCGCTCGTTCCTCCGGTGCGCGATCGGGGATTGCTAATGCAATGCGAATTGTATATTATACACGCTTAGAGCCCCATATGAATACCAAGAGATCCGTATTTCTGCTGTTCTGTTCCATGGCGCTGCTTGGAAGCCTGTCCGGAGGCGAGACTGTTTTCGTTCCGGTCAAGATCGATGGCCCCGTGCACGATCCCGCCAACCACACGTATTGGTTCGGCCCGTTTCCCGAATCGGTGGCCCTGATCGACATGAACGGCGACGGAAAGCTGGACATCGCCTGCGGCCGGAACTGGTACGAGGCGCCCAACTGGATCAAGCACACCAACTATCGCGACGGCGCCGAGACATTCGGGCCCATCACCGACGACGGCGGAGAAGCCGTCCTGGACGTCAATCGTGACGGCAAGCCCGACATCATCGCCTCGGGCTGGATGAAGATGTCGGGGGTTTATTGGTACGAAAACCCCGGCGTGCCCGGAGTGAAGTGGAAGGAGCACCTGATCCACTCGGCCCGTAACATGGAGGGGTTCGTGATGGGCGATATCGTGGGCCACCACAATGGCGACCAGGACATCCTGATCAACCACTGGGACCCCGTCCCGGGGCAGTTCTTCTCGTACTATGAGCACATCGATAAGGAGCCCTGGCTGGTGGAGCATGTGCTTGGAACCGAGGGGCAGCAGCACGGGAACGGCATTGGCGACATCAACGGCGACGGGCGGAACGACCTGGTCACCGGCGTCGGCTGGTGGGAAGCGCCTCCCGATCCGCGCAACGGCAAGTGGATCTGGCATCCCGACTGGAACGTGTTCAATGGGAATTGCGGACTGCCGGTGCTGGTCTACGACGCCAATGGAGACGGGCTCAACGACGTCATCATCGGCGCCGCCCAGGACTACGGCCTGAAGTGGCTGGAACAGAAAAAGGACGCCAGCGGCAAACGGACCTTCGTGGAGCACTGGATCGAGAAAGACTTCTCCTTGTTCCACAGCATGGAATTGGGCGATATCGATGGCGACGGCAAGCCGGAGCTGGTGACGGGCAAAATCCTGTTCCCGCACCAGGGCCGCGACCCCGGTGAGTTCGATCCCCTGTTCGTCTTCTATTACAAGATCGCGAACGGCCAATTCGAACGGCACATCCTGTCGTACAACAACCTGCAGTGGTATCCGGGGCAGACCCAGAATCCGCCGCCCAACGGGGCCATCGGCTTTGGACGAAAGATCGCCATTGCGGACCTGGACGGAGATGGCAAGAACGAAATCATCATCGCCTCCAATTCGGGCCTGTACGTCTTCTACAACAAGGGCACGACGCCCTCGCCGAGACCGGTCAATCCGCTGCCGCCCAATAACACCTATCCCACCAACATGGACCGGGGACCCGGCCGGGGTGGGCCGGGCCGCGGGGGCGCCGGCGCGCCCAACCAGCCGCCCCAGCCGGGCCGTTGACCGACGGACTGCCGTGCCGCTTGTCGGATTGACGGACGAAAGCGTCTGTCCCACCTTGTGGGGCGGGCGCTTTCGCCCGCCAGCCGCTTTTCACACTCACTTACTCAAGGTCACGCGGGCCGGGCATGCCCGGCCCGCGGCGCCCTATAGCTTCATCCGCTCCAGCTTCCGGTACAGCGTCTTTCGCTCGATTCCCAGCAACTGGGCGGCCTTGCTCTTATTCCCTCCGGTGGCCGCCAGCACGCGCCGGATCTGGTCCTCCTCGGCATCGGCCAGGGTGTCCACCGGCTTCTCCCGCGATTCCATGATGGTCAGCGCGTCGCGCACCGCTTCGGCGTCGATCCGCTCCGCCAGCACCGTCAACCGCTCGATCAGGTGCTGCAACTGGCGCACGTTGCCGGGGAATGTGTAGTCCTGCAGCGCCTTCACGCCCGAATCCATCAGCTTGACCGTACGGTTGTACCGCCCGTTGTACTTGTTGACGAAGAACCAGGCCAATTGCGGGATGTCGGAACGCCGCTCGCGCAATGGCGGCAGCGTGACGCGCACCGTATTCAGGCGATACCACAGATCGGAACGGAACTTGCCTTCGTCCACCATGCGCTGCAAGTCGCGGTTGGTGGCGGCGATCACGCGCGCATCCACTTCCTTGGCTCGAGACGCGCCCACCGGCCGGATCTCATGGCTTTCGAGGAAGCGCAGCAGCGCCAACTGGAAGCTGGGCTCGATGTCGCCGATCTCATCGAGGAACACGGTGCCGTGGTTGGCCGCCTCGAACACGCCCACGCGGTCCCGGTCGGCCCCCGTGTAGGCTCCCCGCATGGCCCCGAACAACTCGCTTTCGAGCAGAGAGGGAGCGATGGACCCGCAGTCCACCGGCACAAACGGGTGGCTCGCGCGCCGGCTGAACCGGTGCACCATGCGCGCCACCAGGTCTTTGCCCGTGCCGGTCTCGCCTTCGATGATCACCGTGGCGTCGGTGGGCGCGGCGCGCGCCACCGTCTTGTAAATCTCCACCATCGCCGGATGGTTGCCGATCAATTCCGTTTCGAGCGGCTCTTCCTCCTCGGCCTCTTCTCCCCCGCCCTCGCGCGATGCTTCGGCGCGCTCCACCGCGTCGATGATCACGTCCAGCGCGAAGGGCTTGGCGATGTAATCGAACGCCCCGCCGCGGGTGGCCGCCACGGCCGTCTCGATGCTCCCGCGCCCGGTCATCAGAATCACCGAGCAAAGCGGATCCCTGCGCCGCGCCGCGTCCAGAATATCGAGGCCCGTGCGCTCGTCGATGTAGATATCGGATATGACGATGGGATACGCCTGGCCCCCCAGGCGCTCGATGGCGTCCCCGGTGGTGGAGACCGCGTCCACCTCGTGCCCTTCGGCCTCCAGCGCGGTCTGGATGGTGAATTGAAGAGCCGGATCGTCTTCCACCAACAGTAGTCTGCTCATCCGTTTCGTTCCGCGGCGGGACGCGCGGGCAGCGCCAGCGTGAAGCAGGAACCCTGGCCCGGCTGGCTGGTCACCTCGATTCGCCCGCCATGCTGCTCCACGATCTGTTGCACGATGGAGAGCCCGATCCCGCTACCCGCCTCTCCGGATTCTTCCGCCTTCTTGGTGCGGTAGAACTTCTGGAAAATCCGCTTGACTTCCTTCCGGTCCATGCCGATTCCCTGGTCTTTCACCGCAATGCGGACATGGCCGTCCTCACTCCAGCCGGAGACCGCAACCTCGGTCCGCTGGGGCGAGTACTTGACTGCGTTCGTAAGCAAATTGTAGCAGGCGTACTCCATCAGCTCGTTGTCGCCCACCATGCGCACATCCTCGCCGATGGGCTCGAGCGCGATGGCGATGTGCTTGCGCTCCGCCAGCGGCCGAACCCGCTCCACGCAGGTCTCCACCATCCGCCCCACCGGGATCACCTCGTGCTTCAGCTCCATCTGCCCCGCCGATAGCCGCTCCACGTTGAGGAAGATTTCCACCATGCGGGCCAGGCGCTTCGATTCCGAATTGATCAGCAGCGCGATCTGCTTGCGTTTCTCCTCGGTGAGGGCGTAGCGCGAGATGATTTCGCTCGATCCCTGGATGGCGGAAAGCGGCGTGCGCATTTCATGCGTCACGAAATGCATGGCCTGCTGGTAGCGCGCGCGCGCCGCCTGCTCCGTCTGCCAGTTGCGGCGGGTGACCAGTTGATACCAGGCGGCCGCTGAAAGGAAAACCAGCCACGAAGAAAAAAACGGCGCCGCGAACGGGAAAAAGCGTTGGTGCAGAAAGAAAAAATACGGCGCCCCCTGCGCCGCCGCCAGCGCCAGCACGGCGGCGGCGTAGGCGCGCCATCCCGGCAGATAGCGGAAAGCCAGCCCGATGACGGCCGCTACGCCCAGGCTGAATACCACCACCCACAGGCTGGTCACGTCGGTGATGAACAGGCCCCGCGCCAGGGTTTCGAAGGCGGCCGCGTGTATCTCCACCCCGTTGATCTGGCGCCCCAGGGAATACGGGGTGAGCGGACGGTCGCTGGCCGCCGCCGCGGTGGCCCCTATAAACACCACCCGGTTGGCGAGCTGGCCCGCCAAAGCCTGGTTGTCGAGCAGGCCCTGCATCGAGATTCGCGGCACGGAGGCGGTCTGGGAATCCACGAACCGCACCCGCATGAAGCGCTCCAACGGAGCACCAGGCCGCCGTTCAAACGCCGGCGGGATTACCCGCCCGCCCACGCGCAGCTCTCCATCGGAGGTTTCCACGATCTGCGCCGCGCGGCTGATCCGGTACGCCTCCAGCGCCAGCGCCCAATAGCGTTCCCGCGCGGAATACACTTCGAGCGGAATCGACCGCGTGATCCCATCGGGATCGGGCGGCGCCTGGACGTGCCCCAGCGCGGCCCCCGCCGGCCGGAACTGGGAGCGCGGGTGGTCCCATCCGGAGTCCGTCAGGTCGATGGGCAGCACCAGGTTGGGCGTGGCCCGCAAAGCGTCCGCCAGCGCTTGATCGGCCTTCGGATCCGGTCCCTCGCTGGCCAGAATCACGTCGTCCGCCACGGCCGCCGGCCGCGCCCCGGCCACCAGGCGCAAGGCCGCGGCCATGGGCCCGCGTATGCCGTTCATGCCGCCCGGGGTGGCCCGCAGGGTGGCATCGTCTATGGCCAGAATGACCGCTTGCGGGGTCCACGGCTGGGGCTGGCGCCGCCGCAGCAGGATGTCATAGGCGTAGTTGTCCAACTGCTCGCCAAAGACCCAGCTCGCCGCCACTCCCACGGCCAACGCGGCCGCCAGCAGCCCCACGTACCACACCGCGCCCTTCGGCCTCGCCGCCATATCGCTTCCGGATCCGCTTCTCGATTTCAGTATAGTGAGTGAGGCGGGCGTCCTGCTTCGTCCGCTATGAGGTAATTCGATCCCGGGGGCGAGGCATCGCTCGCCCCTACCATGTCCCCCGGGATCCGTAGGGGCCGGGCATGCCCGGCCCGGCCCGGCCCGGCCCGGCGGGGTTCACTCTAAGCCCCGTGTTACCATTAGGTCAAGAGTCAGTCCCAGGGTATCTCATGCGTCAGAGCTGTCTTATGCGCCTTCTTGCCGCGCTGTCCTGCGCCTGCGCTGTCTTCGCCCAAGGCCCCCCCGCTATCTCCAACGTCGTCAACGCGGCGTCCCAGGACAAACGCCTCTCCCCCGCCTGCCTGGCGGACATCATCGGCTCCAACCTGGGGACCGACCCCGCCGTCGCGGTCATGATTGGCGGCCAGACGCCCGCTACCGTCGTCTCGGCGACCGCCGCCAAATGGCGCGTGTGGATTCCGGATTCCGTTGCGCCTGGGAGAACCACCATCCAACTCGGCGCCTCCCAGACCTTCCCCATCACCCTGACCCAGTATGCGCCGGCCCTCTTCAGCGCGGATGGAACCGGGACGGGCATCGTCAACGCCCTGGGATATCGCCTGGCCTCCAACGACGCCCTGATCGCCCCGGGCTACCAGTTGAGCGAGACCACCCCCGCGCGCCTGGGGGACATCCTGATTCTCGACGTTACCGGCCTGGGAGCGCCCGACTGGTCCAACGAAGGTGTGCCCATGGATCCGCCCACCGTGATGATCGGTGAAGAGCCGGCGCTGGTCTCGTGGGCCTTCATCGTCACCGACCAGACCGATCCGGACCTGTGCTACGGCGCGTGCCAGCTCTGGCATTGGGAGGTGATGGTCACCCTTCCGGATTCCATGGCGGTCCACGACCAGCCCATCACGCTGGCCATCGGCGGCGCCAACAGCCAGACCCTGACGGTGCCCATCAACGCCACCCCCATCGTCAACGCGGCCGTGAACGCGGCCAGTTTCGCCGTCGCCGCGCCCCTGGCGCCGGGCTCCCTGGCCAGCGTCTACGGGACCACCTTCGGGGTCGCCGATCAGGTCGCCGGTCTTCCCGGCCAGAACGCCACCGGAGTGTCGGTGACCTTCAACGGCGTGCAGGCGCCGATGCTGGCGGTGCTGGCCTCCCTGGGATTGATCAATCTGCAGGTTCCCGTCGAGTTGCCCAATGCCGGCCCCGCGACCATGAAAGTCACCACCTCCTACGGCGCCAGCGCCGATTTCACGGTCCAACTGTCCGCCGCCGCCCCCGGCGTGTTTCGCATTCCTTCGTCGCTCGCCGCCCGGCCGCCCGTCGCCGCCGTGTTGTTCAACAACACCCAGTGGAGGGTGATGCCCAACGACTTTGCGCTGGAATGGAACATCCCCGGCAACTGCCACGCATCGGCCATCGCAGCGGCGGCCATCTGCGGCGAACCCGCCCAGCACGGCGACTACCTGCAGATCTACGTCACCGGCCTGGGCCCGGCGTATCCGAACCAGGACTCGTCCCAACCCGTGCTCGGAACCGGCCGGATAGCGCCCGCCAGCGGAAGCCCTCTCTACTGGACCCTCTCGCCGCCCACCGTGACGGTCGGCGGCGCGCCGGCCCAGCCTATGTTCTACGGCGTCGCGCCCGGTTTCTTCGGCCTCTACCAGATCGACATCCAGGTCCCCGCGGCCGCCCCCACCGGCGATTACGTCCCGCTCGTCATCGCCATGCCCAACGGCGCCCAGGACAACGCCACCACCATCGCCATCCGGTAGCGCCGGCGGGATTGTGGGGCCTGCGCTTCCGCCTGCCAACCCGAAACACACACCCGAGCTTGCGGGGCAGGCGCTTCCGCCTGCCAACCTGAAGCACACACCCGAGCTTGTGGGGCCTGCGCTTCCGCCTGCCAACCCGAAACACACACCCGAGCTTGTGGGACAGGCGCTTCCGCCTGCCAACCTGAAGCACACACCCGAGCTTGTGGGGCAGGCGCTTCCGCCTGCCAACCTGAAGCACACACCCGAGCTTGTGGGGCAGGCGCTTCCGCCTGCCAACCTGAAGCACACACCCGAGCTTGTGGGGCAGGCGCTTCCGCCTGCCAACCTGAAGCACACACCCGAGCTTGCGGGGCAGGCTCTTCCGCCTGCCAATGGAGTTTCTACATTTTTGGTGGGATCTCCGCGCCTTGCGGCCACCATTCATTTGGAGTCGTCCACTCCCAGCCCGAAGGGCGAAACATTCTTAGCCCACGGCGTGAGCCGTGGGAAACAGGTCGACCAGCCGTCTAGCCCCGGAACGGGGCGTAAGTCTATGCCGCACAGTTTCACTTCCCTGCTCGTTCATGTCGTCTTTTCCACCAAGGATCGCGTCCCGGACCTGTCGCCGGGGCTGGCTGCCCGCCTGTTCCCCTACATGGCCGGCATCGTGAAAGAACGAAAGGGCGTTCCCCTGATAATCAATGGTCCGGCGGATCACGTTCACCTGCTTGTGTACGTGCCTGCCAGGGAATCGATAGCGGACCTGCTGCGAGTGGTGAAGACCAATTCGTCGCGTTGGGTACACGAACAGTTCCCAGAGCACCGGCGCTTCGGTTGGCAGGCCGGATACGCGGCCTTCACCGTGAGCGCCTCCCGAGCGGCTGATGTGGCCGGCTACATCGCGGCGCAACAAGAGCACCACCGCCAGGTGTCGTTCCAGGAGGAATTCCTGTCATTCCTGAGGAAGCATGGCATCGAATACGATGCGCGCGACCTCTGGGGCTAAGAACAGCCTTTCGCCCCGTTCCGGGGCTCGCATTCCCACGTTCGATTCCACACGGCTCACGCCGTGGGCTAGTGTCTTTCGCCCTCCGGGCTTCGGAAATGCACAAACCCTAGGGGCCGGCGCTTCCGCCTGCCAGCGGGCGAAGCACAGACCCGGGGTTGACAGGCGAAAGCGCCTGTCCCACATGTTCCGTCCCTATTTCGCCCCCATCCCCACCAGCGTCACGCCGATCAGGATCAACGTCAGACCCGCCAGCTTCTGGCGCGTGAACCGCTCCTTGAAGAAGATCCTCGCCCAGATCATGGTCCACACGTAGCCCAGCGAAACCACGGGATAGAGAATGGAGAGCTGGCCTCCTCGAATGCCGAACGCGTAGAACACCGACGAGCCCAGGTACAGAAGCACGCCCAGCGCCAGTTGCGGGTTCAAGAAGCTCAGCGGGTTCTTGTTGACCTTGGGCGATCCCAGCTTGAGAAACGCCGCCCCGAAGGAACCCACCACCGATGCGCCCAGCACCAGCAACATCGATTTCACCAGCGTGGGGGTCATTTCTTTCTGCCCCGCCCCAGCACCGCCACGCCCACCATGATGGTGGCGATGCCGATGTTCTTGAATGCGTTGGGCGGCTCCCGCAGCAGGGTGTAGCAAAGCAGCGTGACCCACACGTAGGTCAGCGCGATGATCGGATAAAGCATCGAGAGCTCCCCGTCGCGCAGCGCCAGAACCAGCAGCAGGGTGTTGAGCCCGTACAGCGCATAGCCCGCCAGCAGCCGGAAATTGGTGAGAATCGCCCACACCTCCGGGCGGAAGTGCATCATCCCGACCTTCATCAGAATCTGGGCCGCCGCTCCGGTCACCGTGCAGCAACAAACCAGAATGACGGCGCGGCGGCGTGCGGCGGCGTCCCGAACGGGGTTGATGGTAGTGGCGCTCAAATGGGGTCCTCGAAGATCTCACGCCAGAATAGCAGGCTTTCCGGTTAGAATGAGTGTCTGTGGATCAAGACAACCTAACCGCGGGGGGAGACAACACGCCGGCGGGCCAGGAAGACGGGGTCGCGGCGGCGGAGGAAACCTCCCCGGGCCCCGCCTCCCCTCAGGCGCGCGCGCGCGGGTTCATCGCCGAGTGGACCGTAACCATTATTCTGCTGCTGTTCGGGACTACTTTTCTGGTCCAGGCCTTCGTCATTCCCACCGGCTCCATGGAGGACACCCTGCTCATCGGCGACCACCTGCTGGTGGATAAGCTGGCCTACGCGCCGGTGGGCCCGGTTTCCAGGTATGTGCTGCCCTACAGCGCCATCCGGCGCGGCGATATCATCGTGTTCCGCTATCCCGTGGATATCACCCAGACCTTCGTCAAACGCGCCATCGGGCTTCCGGGCGACCGCATCCGCCTGGTCAACAAGCAGCTCATCCTCAACGGCGTGGCGGTGAAGGAACCCTACGTCTACCATAAGACCGACTACATCGATTCCTACCGCGACAATTTTCCGAGCGACCCGAACATACCCGTGGTCGAGAGCGCGCACGACATGCTGGCCTACCACGTGCAAGGCGGCGAGGTGGTGGTGCCGCCGGACAGCGTTTTCGCCATGGGCGACAATCGCGATTCCTCCCTCGACAGCCGCTACTGGGGGTTCGTGCCGCGCGACAACATCGTCGGCAAGCCGTTGATCATCTACTGGTCGTACGAAGCGCCCACCGAGGACCTGTCCAGCCCGGGCCTCTCGGTCAGGCACATTATCGACCTGCTGGCGCACTTCCCCACCAAGACGCGGTGGCGGCGCACGTTCCAGTTGATCCACGGGTATCCTCTGAAGTAGGAGCGGATCGATGCTCTCTCACTGTTACGCTCTCATATTGGCCGGCGGGCGCGGCACGCGCTTCTGGCCGCGGAGCCGCAAGCGCTCCGCCAAACAGGTGCTCAACGTGGTGGGACGCCGCTCCATGATCCAGGCCACCCTGGACCGGCTCGCGCCCCTGATCCCCCCCGAGCGCATCTGGGTCCTCACCAACGAACACCTGCGCCAGACCATCGTCGAGCAGCTTCCGGAGGTCCCCGCCGAACAGGTTCTGGCCGAGCCGATGCAGCGCAACACGGCTCCCGCCATCGGGCTGGCGGCGCAGATTCTCGGGTCGATAGACCCCGACGCCATCATGGGCGTGTTCCCTTCGGACCACGTGATCGGCAAGTTGCCCGGCTACCGCGCGGTGGTCCGCGCCGCGTTCAAGGGCGCCGCCGCCGGACGGCTGATGCTGGTGGGCATTGAGCCCCGCTGGGCCGAGACGGGCTACGGCTACGTCGAGTTCCCTCGTGGGACCAAGGCCGGCGGCCGCCAAGCGCTGCCGGTCCTCCGTTTCCATGAGAAGCCCAACCCGGCCAAAGCCAGGCGCTATCTGGCGGCCGGCAACTACTATTGGAACTCGGGTATGTTCTTCTGGCGCACCGGAGTGCTCCTCGAAGAGTTGCGCCGCCGCCTGCCCAAGACCGCCACCCTCCTCGCGTCCCTGCCGCCATTCGGCGATCCCCATTTCTTCGCCCGGCTGAAGCAGGTGTTTCCGCTCTGCGAAAACATCTCCATCGATTTCGCCGTGATGGAGAAATCCGACAACGTCGGCGGCATCGCCGCCGCCGATTTCGGCTGGAACGACGTTGGCAGTTGGAACGCGGTCTATGAGCTGTTAGGGCGCGACAGTCACGGCAATTCCATAGGACCCGACTCCATTTGCCTGGACTCGCACCATAACTTCGTGGATGCCCGTGGCAAGATGGTGGCCCTCCTGGGCGTCCGCAATCTGATCGTGGTGGACACTCACGACGCCCTCCTGGTAGCCAGCCGCGACCGCGCCCAGCAGGTAGGCGACGTAGTCAAAGCCCTGGAAAAGCTGAACCGCGAAGACCTGCTATAGAGATGCGGCAACCCCGTCCGCCCGCCAACCGCGTAATGTACCCACCCGCATTGTGGGGCAGACGCTTCCGCCCGCCAACCGCGTAATGCACGCACCCGCATTGTGGGGCAGGCGCTTCCGCCTGCCAACCGCATAATGTACCCCACACCATCCCCGTAGAGCGGGCTTCCAGCCTGCCATGCCGGCATCCTTGCCGGCATTCTTCGACTGCGATAGCGTCTCCCGCGCGGCGGAGGGTGAAAACAACCCGCAACCGCGGGCACGATGATACATCTACGAAACTGGGTCTTCGACCGCGTGATTTGTACCTCAACTGCGGGCCGGGCACGCCCGGCCCGGAGCGCGGGAACAAATCAAACGGTCACTGCATTAGCCCGCCCGTTGGTTGGGGCGAGCGCCGGAAGGAGAAAGCGAGCGATATGCTGAAGGTTGGAATCATCGTCGGGAGCACCCGGCCGGGACGCAAGGCGGCCGCGGTGGCGCAGTGGGCGTATGACATCCTGAAAAGCCGCCAGGACGCAGAATTCGAGATCGTCGATATCGAGGACTACAAGCTGCCGCTCCTCGATGAGCCCGTGCCGCCCTCCATGCATCAATACGGCAAAGCGCACACCAAAACGTGGAGCGCGAAGATCGACTCTTTCGATGCCTATATCTTCGTCACTCCCGAGTACAACCATTCCGTACCGGCGGCGCTGAAGAACGCCATCGATTTCCTCTTCCGCGAGTGGAATAACAAAGCCGCTGGATTCATCGGGTACGGCAGCGCCGGCGGCGCCCGCGCGGTGGAGAGCCTCCGGCTCGTGATGGGCGAAATCAAGGTCGCCGACGTGCGGGCGCAGGTGATGCTCTCGCTCCGCACCGATTTCGAGAACTTCACCACCTTCAAGCCGCACGAGCTTCATGACAAGGCCGTGCACGCCGTGGCGGACGAGGTGATCGCCTGGGGCGGAGCGCTGAAAAGCATGCGAGAGGCCGCTCGAAAATAGCGCCAGGAAGCGCGGCGTGGATGTGGCGCAGCCGCTCTCGCCTGCCGCGTCGAGACTCGGAACTCCTGACATCGCGGAACCGGAGTTGAGCCCCAGTGGAGGCGGGCAAGCTAAAGCATGCCCCACGACGGAGGAGATCGGCCCGCGTGGTGGGGCATGCGTTAGCTTGCCCGCCTCCGCCACGCGCCGATTATGGGTCAACCCATTTTCCTCGACCGCCCAAAGTCGCGGGGTGAGATCAGGAGTTCGGAGACTCCTCCCGGCGTCTGTTCGCGGTTATGACAACGTGTCGTAACCCGGCGCCGGCATGGGCGCCCGCGCACTCCCGTTTCTTCCGATCACAGCCAACCCAACTTTTTTTCGCCCTGATTCCAAAAGCCTTAACCCAATCCACCCCCAACCAGCCGCTTGCCCCCGTGCTAGCGTCGAATCAGGTAGTGGTCGTGCGCAAGTGCGGCCGCAACCTTCATCTTGGCCAAGATGCGTTGCATTACGTTGGTATCGAACTCCCGGAGCCATGAAGCCTTACGGAGGTCACTGTCAGATGACCCCGACGGGAGACTTTGGAGCTAGCTTCATAACACCCCACGCGAGTGTGATCCTCCCCGGTCTCTAGGGCCGGACGGGACCGGTTTCCCGTTCGGTTCTTCAGGGCCGGGATAGTCGGGTATCGAAGAGCATGGTAGTTCAGTAGGAGCGGCGGGTACGCTCGTCGGCCTATGCACGAATCGGAGGGTACTGGGTTGCCAGCCAGCGATCCTAATGCCCCCGAAGTGCCGCTCAATCCAGTGGCGGCCGGAAACGCACGGTGATAAGTCCGCGAAGCCCCGGCCGCCAGCAACGCCAAGCCCAAGTTCCCTCTCCACCACCCTCTGCCGCGCCCCGCACGCCCAAACACTACAGCAGCCGGAAGTTCACCTCCAGGGTAACCCCCACAGTCACTGGTTTGCCGTCTTTCGTGCCGGGTCGGAAGCGCCAATGTTGCACGGCCTCAATAGCCTTTTCGTCCAGGCCCATGCCCAGCGAGCGCTGCACCTTAATGTTGTGCGCCATCCCATCCGGGCCGACCTCCACGTACAAGACAACCGTGCCCTTCAGCTTGGCTTGGCGCGCCTCTTCCGTATACTGCGGTTCTACTTTGAGAAGCAGAGCCGGCGCTGACACGCCAGCTCCCAGGGGCGCGGCGGGCGTCACAGGCTGCGCCGGCCCGCTGGTGTAGGTCCTCAGCTTCTCCCACTGCTCGGCCGTCAGCACCCGGCGTATGCCCACCAGCATCCTGCCGTTGGCTTTCTCCAGCTCGGCACGCGCCTGCGCCACCTTGTCGATCTGGGCCACGATCTTGGCCTCGTCCGGTTGTTCCGCCGCCACCAGCGGCTCCATGACAGCTTCTTCTTTCTGCTCCACCGCGTTGAGGTCGATCAGCTTCAACCGCGCCTGCTGAAAGATGTCTTCCATCTTCTTCTGTTGGTCCGCTGTCAGGCCCAGCCGCTGCGCCATCTCCGGGCGGCTCCACCACCTGCCCTCCAGCCGGACGAGTGCGCTTTCGAGAGGCGGGCGCGCGGAAGTCGGCGGCTGCGGCGCCATGCCGTATCCAGTGGACTGCGCCAGGCTGAAACGCACTGCCATATTCCCCCTGCGCCAGAACGGCCGCGCCCGTCAATAGCATGATTAGTCCCAGTCTTGGTAATCTCATCGCTCTTCTCCTTTTTCCTTGCCAGGCGAATCCTGCCCTGCCTCCGCCTTCCACTCCACCGGGTTCACCAGCGGCTCCAGCGTCACCGGAACCGTCCGCGACACCTGGGCGTCCACCTGTTCCATCAAGATGTCGTCCGCCCTGTCAGCCTCTTCCGCCATGCGCCTGTCCCGCGCGCTCTTCCAGGTTGGAATAACAGCCAGCACCACCAGCGCCGCGGCGGCCAAGCCCCAGCGCAGCGGTCTCACCCGCCACTGGCGCGCCGAGCGGTCCGCCCGCCACGCCCCGGGAGCCTGTGCCCCGGGCTGGGCCGCGCTCCACTCCCGCACCGCGCCGCCAAACCGCTTCAGAGCGCCTTCCAGCCGGGCGACCTCGGCCCCGCACAAGGCGCACCCGCGCACGTGCGCTTGCTCCCCGGCGGCGCGCTCGCCCGCCATCCAACGGCACATGTCTTCCGGACTCAAATGCCTGCCTGTCATACCGATTTCCCCAGACTTTCCCGAACTGCGGCCAGCGCCCGAAACAGGTGTGTCTTCACCGTGCCTTCCTTCATGCCGGTGGCGGCCGCAATCTCCAAAATGCTCATCTCCTCCACGAAGCGAAGCAGAAACACGGTCTTCTGCTTCGCGGGCAGCCGGTCCGCGGACTTCCGGACCGCCCGCACTTCCTCTTGCAGTGAGGCCCTGGCTTCCGGAGACACGCCGCCATCCGCCAGCCAATTCCCGGCGTCGCCTATGTCCACCGACGATGCCCGCGCCTGTTTCCAGAACCGCAGCGCGCGGTTGCGCGCCGCGTCCCGTACCAGGTTGACGGCGATCCGCATCAACCAGGTGGCGACGCTCGATTCGCCGCGGAACCCGGCCCACCCGCGATAGGCCCTCAGGAAGCAATCCTGCGCCAGGTTTTGCGCCGCATCGCCGTCGCGCAGCGATGCCAGCGCGAAGCGAAACACACGCGGCCAGTACAGCCGCACCACCTCGTCGAAATCCTGGATCCCCACGTTCGGCAGCTCCATGGCTGCGGCCATCGTCGGCGGACTGGCGATCGGTTCCATTCAAACGTGTAGACGAGTATTGCCCCGCCGGGGATTACATGTGGGGCCAAGCCTTTTGGCTTGCCGCCGGGCTTTTGCCCGGCGTCTCGCACCGGCGCGAACAACGCCGGCTGCAAAGCCGGCGGCAAGCCAAGAGGCTTGACCCCACACCGAGTCTTCCGGCCCGCTTTCGGGTTATTACAGGAGTATAGGAGCCGGTTTCCCGTTACCCTGGGGATGAGCCATGCCGAAACCCTGGATTCCCGCCTTTCTGCTGGCCGCCGTCGCGGCGGTAGCCGCCGACAAGCCCTTCACGCCGCCGTTTGAGACCGCCGCCGAACCCGCGCCGCGCGGCCGCATCGACGAGCTGGTCTTCGCTCGCCTCCAGAGCCTCTCCATCCAACCGGCGCATCCTTGCTCGGATGAAGTCTTCCTGCGCCGGGCCTACCTGGACGTCATCGGCACGCTGCCCACATCCCAGGAAGCCGCCCAGTTCCTCGCCGACGCCGACCCCCATAAGCGCGCCGCCCTGGTGGACCGTCTGCTCGACCGCCCCGAGTTCGCCGACTTCTGGGCCATGAAGTGGAGCGACCTGCTGCGCGTCAAGTCCGAGTTCCCCATCGACCTGTGGCCCAACGCCGTCCAGGCGTATTACCGGTGGATCCGCACTTCCATCGCCAAGAACACGCCATACGACCGCTTCGTGCGCGAGATGCTCACCGCAAACGGCAGCAACTTCCGCGAAGCCCCTGTGAATTTCTATCGCGCCGTTCAAAGCAAGGAGCCGCAAGCCATCGCCCAGGCCGTGGCGCTGACGTTCATGGGAACGCGCGCGGAACTCTGGCCCCAGCCGCGCCTCGAAGCCATGGCGGGGTTCTTTTCCAGGATCGGCTTCAAGCACACAGGTGAGTGGAAGGAGGAAATCGTATACTTCGATCCCTCCACGCCCGCGCAAACGGCGGTCTTCCCCGATGGCAAGACTGCGCGCATCGCGCCCGACCAGGACCCCCGCGAAGTCTTCGCCAACTGGCTGCTGGCCCCCGATAACCCGTGGTTCGCGCGCGCCATCGTCAACCGGATATGGTACTGGCTGCTGGGGCGCGGCATCATCCACGAGCCGGACGATATACGGCCCGACAACCCGCCCGCCAACCCCGAGCTATTGGCCTACCTCGAAAAAGAGTTGGTCGCGTCGCATTACGACCTCAAGCATATCTTTAGGATTGTTCTGACATCGGAGACGTACGGCGCTTTCCGCGATACCCCGGAGCGAACGCCCCGAGGCCGCCGCGAACTTCGCCTATTACCCGCTGCGCCGCCTGGACGCGGAGACGCTCATCGACGCCATCTGCCGGATCACCGGCACAACCGAGCAGTACTCCAGCCCCATCCCGGAACCCTTCACCTTCCTGCCGGAAGAGCAGCGTTCCATAGCCCTGCCAGATGGCAGCATCGGCAGCGCATTCCTCGAAATGTTCGGGCGGCCGCCGCGCGATACCGGCCTCGAATCGGAGCGCAACAACCGGCCCACGGCCGAGCAGCGCCTGCACCTGCTCAATTCCACCCACATCCAGGCCAAGATCCAGCAAAGCCTCGCGCTGCGCGCGCTGCTGCAAGCCCAGCCGGGCGGCAAGCCGCGCGATCCCATTGATCGGATGTACCTGGCGATTCTTTCGCGCTATCCCACCGACGCGGAATTGAAGGTGGTGGCCGCCTATTTTCAAACCGTCCAAGGCAACAAGTGGCCGGCCGCGGTGGACCTGGCATGGTCCCTAATCAACGGCGCGGAGTTTCAATATCGGCACTAAAGTGGGGCAGGCCTCCTGGCCTGCCTTGGTTCTTCATGCGGAACACGAAATGACGGACATGCACATAGATCGCATCCACCGGCGGGAGGCCCTGCGCCGCACCCTGTTCGGCGCCGCACTCCTGGCCGGCCTGCCAAGCCGGCAGGTTAAAGCCGCCCCCACGGCCAAAGCCAAAGCCGTGATCCAGGTCTGGTTGTGGGGCGGCCCGCCGCACCTCGATACCTTCGATCCCAAGCCCGCCGCCGGGTACGATTACTGCGGCCCGCTCGATAAGCCCATCGCCACTAATGTGAATGGCATCGTCATCTCGGAGCTGCTGCCGCTGCTGGCCAAGCAAGCCGACAAGTACTCCATCATCCGCAGCCTCACCCACGGCATCAACGCCCACGAAACGGCCACCTACATGGTGCAAACCGGCCGCAACCCCGGCGAACGCATTGTGTACCCCGGGGCCGGCTCGGTGGTGACCGCGTTCAAGGGCTTCAACGCCGGCTATAAAGGTCTCATTCCGCCCTACATCGTGCTCACCCAGCCGCTGGGCCGCTTCTCCGAATCGGGTTTCCTGGGAACGCGTTATGCACCGTTCGCCACCGGCGGCGATCCGCAGCAGGCCCGTTTCGCCGTCGAGGGCATCGCCCTGCCAAACGTCCCGGACCAGCGCCAGAAGGCCCGCCGCAACCTCATGCACAACTTGAATACCCTCGAAAAGGCCCTGCCGGGCGACCCGTCGCTGAAGGCCATGGATGAGGCTGAAAACCAGGCATATGAGTTGATTCTGGGCGATGCGGGCAAGGTCTTCGATCTTTCCCAGGAAAAGGACGACCTGCGCGACCGCTACGGCCGAAACACATTCGGACAATCCTGTTTGGCCGCGCGGCGTCTGGTCGAAAGCGGCATTCCCTTCGTCACCATTAACAACCCGGGCTGGGATACCCACCGGCAGCATTTCCCGATCATGCGCCAGAAGCTGCCGCAATTGGACAAAGGCATGGCCACCCTGCTTCAGGATCTCTCCGACCGCGGACTGCTCGAAAGCACCATCGTATGGTGCTGCGGCGAGTTCGGCCGAACCCCGAAGGTGCTTTGGGAAGCTCCCTGGAACGGCGGGCGGGGCCATTACGGGGAGGTCTTCTCCGCCGTGGTGGCCGGCGGCGGGTTCAAAGGCGGCAGGCTGGTGGGCGCTTCCGACGCCCGGGGAGAAGAGGTGAAGGACCGCCCCGTGTACCCCTGCGATGTGCTGGGCAGCATGTACGCCCTGCTGGGCATAGACCCCGATGGCAAGCTCCCCAACGCGCAGGGCCTGGACGCCCGCGTCACCCCCAGCGCCGCCGATGGCGTCAAAATGGGCGGCCGCCTCAAGGAGATCATGTGATGGGAAGTGGTCGTGGCGGCCAAGCCTTTCGGCTTGCCGCCGGCCTTTGGGCCGGCGTTCTTCGTGGCGGCGCAGGACGCCGGGCAGAAGCCCGGCGGCAAGCCAGAAGGCTTGACCCCACATAAGGCGATCCTCCCGCTTGCCTGGCTCGCCTTCGCCGCCTTGGCGCAGGCCCAGAATGCCCCGCACCTGGCCTATGTTTACCCCGCCGGCGGCCAGCGTGGAACCACCGTCGCGGTGAAGGTGGGCGGCCAGTTCCTCACCGCCGTCACCGGCGCCTATGTTGCAGGCCATGGCGTACAGGCGGCGGCGGCCGATTACGCGCGCCCCATGAACGGGCAGCAAGCCACCGAGCTACGGGAGAAGATGCAGGAACTACAGAAATTGCCAGCATCTCCGGATACCCAAAAGCAGCTTTCCGAAGTACGACTTAAGCTGGCCACTTTCAACCGCAACATGAATCCCGTGCTCGGCGAGACCGAGACGCTCCGGGTTACCATTGCTCGCAATGCCGAGCCCGGCCTGCGCGAGCTGCGCCTGAGCACCGCGCAAGGCCTTTCGAACCCCATCCTGTTTGCGGTTGGGCAACTGCCCGAGTTTTCCGAGAAGCAGTCCGAATTCCGCACGCTCCTGGCGGGGATGACCCTGCAAGACGCGGGCATCGAAAGCGAGTTGAGCGTCACCATCCCCGTGACCATCAATGGGCGCATCATGCCCCGCCCCGCCCGCCAGCAGACCGCGCAATTCACCCCTGGCGAGGCCGACCGCTACCGCTTCCACGCCCGCCGCGGACAGAACCTGATAATGACCGTCAGCGCGCGCGAGCTGATGCCGTACCTGGCCGACGCGGTTCCCGGCTGGTTCCAGCCCACCATCGCCCTCTTCGACGACAAGGGAACCGAGCTGGCCTACGACGACGACTACCGCTTCAACCCCGACCCGGTTCTCCACTACCAGATCCCCGCCGACGGAGACTACATTCTGGAAATCAAAGATGCTCTGTATCGTGGCCGGGAAGACTTCGTGTATCGCATGAGCATAGGAGAACTGCCATTCGTGACCAGCGAGTTCCCCCTGGGCGGGCGCGCCGGCACGGTGACCAACGTGGCGCTCGGCGGCTGGAACCTGCCCAGCAACCGCGTGGCCATGAACGGCAAAGGCAAGCCGCCCGGGATCTATACGCTCCCGGCGGCGGCGAACCGGCTTCCGTTCGCCATCGACATGCTGCCCGAAGTCACCGAGAAAGAGCCCAACGATGCGGTCAAAAACGCGCAGCGCATCAAGCTGCCGGTCACCGTGAACGGCCGCATCGACCGGCCGGGCGACTGGGACGTCTACAGCATTCAAGGCCGCGCCGGTCAGGAGATCGTGGCCGAAGTGCTGGCGCGCCGGCTCGGTTCTCCGCTCGATTCGGTCCTCAAGCTCACCGACGCCAAGGGCAGCCAACTGGCCTTCAACGACGATTTCGACGACCTGGGCGCGGGCCTGCTCACCCACCAGGCGGATTCGTACCTGCGCGCCACCCTCCCCGCCACCGGAACCTACTACATTTCCATCGGCGACGCACAGCGCAAGGGAGGCCCCGAGTACGCCTATCGCCTGCGAATCGGCCCGCCGCGGCCCGATTTCAAGCTGCTTGTCACGCCCTCCGCCATCAACGGCGGCCGCGGAATGAGCATTCCCATTACCGTGCACGCGCTGCGCAGAGACGGTTTCTCGGGTGAGATCGCGGTCGCGCTCAAGGACGCTCCGCCAGGCCTGACGCTGAGCGGCGCGGTGGTTCCGGCCGGTCAGGACCGCGTGCGGATGACCGTGACGATACCGCCGGCCGCTCCCCTGGCGGACCCCGTCAGTCTGAAGCTGGAAGGCCGCGCCACCATCGAGGGACATGAAGTGACGCACGCCGCGCAGCCCGCCGACGAGATGACCCAGGCCTTCGCCTACCACCACCTGGTTCCCGCCGACGACCTCAAGCTGGCCATCACCCGGCGCGCCGTGTTCCGCAGCCCGATCCGGATGCCCGGCAGCCAAACCCTGCGCATTCCGGTGGGTGGCTCGGTCCGAATACCGGTTCAAGTATTGCTTCCTCCAAACTCCGCTATCATCAAGCTGGATTTCGAATTAAGCGAACCACCGGATGGCCTCGAGCATGCGCCCGCAACCGGCTGGCGGCAGCGGCGAATTGGTGCTCCAGTGCGATGCCGCCAAGGCCAAGCCAGGGCTCAAGGGCAACCTGATTGTGAACCTGGTGGGGGAACGCACGGTGACGCCGGCCAAAGGCGGCGCGAGCCCCACCATCCAGCGCGTGCAACTGGGCGCGCTCCCGGCTATGCCATTCGAAATCGTGGCGCGGTAGAGCGGGCTTCCAGCTTGCCATGCCGGCATCCGGGCCGGCATTTTCTCTCGCAGCGCATTATAATGGGTATAATTATGGAAGGAGGCCGACTATGCAGACGCTGAAGCTCACGGCGATTGGAACGTCCACGGGAACGGTCATCCCCAAGGAGATGCTCGGCCGCCTGAAGGTCGGGAAGGGCGACTCCCTGTTCGCCATCGAGACGGCTGAGGGATACTTGCTCACGCCCTACGACCCGGCGGTCGCCGAGGAGATCAAGGCCGGCCGGCAGTTTATGAAAGAGTACCGCGAAACGTTCAAGGCCCTGGCGGAATGAGCGCGGAACCGCGCTGGATCGGCAAGCGGGCCCTGCTCCTGCTGCACGAAGAGAGCCTGGCGCAGTTCGGCGGGGCGCGCGGCATTAGGGATGAAGGGTTGTTGGAGTCCGCCTTGGCGCGCGCGCGGAATACTTGGGCGTATCGCGCCGGAGCCACCACCGCGGAACTGGCCGCGGCATACGGCTATGGCCTCGCCATGAACCATGCTTTTGTGGATGGCAACAAGCGCGCGGCTTTTCTTTCCATCGGTTTGTTTTTGGCGTTGAACGGCCATCGCCTCAAGGCCGGCAAGGCCGATGCTACCAACACCATGCTGGCGCTCGCCGCCGGGGCGCTCGACGAGCGTGGCCTGGCAGCGTGGATCGAAGCCAACATCGAACCCGCGTGAAGCCGCAGCCGGCGCTATTTCGCCGGCGCCACCCTGAGAGGAGTAAACTTGGCGTATGGCGGCCCTGCCAACTTCGCCACTCGTGCCGGTGGAGGAATACCTGAACACGTCCTACGACCCCGATGTGGAGTACGTGGACGGCGTTCTTGTGGAGCGCCACGTGGGTGATTGGCTGCACTCCCTCATTCAAAGCAACATTCTCTTTGCCCTGCGGCGGAAGTTTCCGCACTTGAAGGTCGTTCCGGAACTGCGAACAAAGGTTGCGGATGCCCGGTTCCGGTTGCCCGATGTGTGCGCGCTGCTGGCCGCTCCGGAGACCAGATACCTGCTCGACGCGGCCTATCTTGTGGTCGAGGTCCTCTCCGTGGACGACCAGATGAGCGCGGTGATGGAGAAGCTCAAGGAATACGACCGCAAGGGCGTAAGCAATATCTGGTTGATCGATCCGCGTTTGCGGCTCATGTCGGTCTATCGTCATCCGGCTCTGCATGAAGTGGCCGGCGAGCGGATGGTCACCGAAGACCAGCAGGTCTGGCTGTCCAGAGACGAAATCTTCGCGGAATAAGGTCGCCTGGCAGCCTACTTCGCCAGCACCACCCGCCCCATGCCCGCGGCCGGCTCCGGGTCGTGATGCGGATGCACCCGAGCCACCACCGCCAGGGCGGCCAGGTAGAACATCCCTCCGATTATCAGGGTCTGAATCAGCCCCAGATAGATGGAGCACACCAGCGCGCCCACCGACCCCAGCACGCTCGAGGCGGCGTTGAGCGCCCAGGCCCAGCGCACCGAGGGCGCGTGCCATTCCTCCAGGCGCTGCAAGCCGGTGGGGAACGGCATGCCCATGACGAATCCGGCCGGCGCGATCATCAAAACCGTGAGGGCGATTTTGACCGCCAGAGGCAGCCCCACCAGCGAGGTCAGCAGCGAGGAAGTCAGCAGAGCCAGCGCCGCGGCCAGCAGGGCCACGGCCCCTAATGCCTTCACCAGCCGCCCTTCGCTCTTCCCCAGCAGGCGCCGGCTGAAGAAGCTTCCCAGGCCGCTCGAAACCAGCATCGAGAAAATCACCACCGTCAGCGCGTAGGTGGGATGGCCCAGGAAGAGCACGAACTTCTGAATCAGTCCCACCTCGATGAGGATGTAGCCCGCGCCGATGAACAGGAAGTAGAGCAGGAACCCGCGCACGCCGGGCTGCCGGGGAAGGCGCGTGCCCAAAACCAGGGGCGGCAGCAGCAGCACCAGGGCGGTGGCCGCCAGGCTGATGCCCATCAGCCCGAACAGCAGGGGCACGGCCTTGTTGACTTTGTAATCGGCGGTATCATGCGAGGCCGTCATCACGAAGGTCCACAGATCGCGCGGCTGAACGGTGTAGAAGAAGAACGGCCGGTTGTCGCTCACCGGGGTAATGTCGAAGGTGTAATTGCGCTGGTACGCTTCGGGGTCGCGGCTGGTCAGCAGATCGGCGAACTGGTTGCGGATGCCGGCCCCGGGCAGGTAAACGGCCTCCATATTGCCCCGCTCGATGGCCGCGCGGGCGCGCTCGATATCCCCGGCGCTGAACGGCTTGCGCGAAATCAGGACGGTGTCGCGCGCTCCCCAGCCCTTTACCGAGCCTTCGCGGCCCACGATCACGTGGCGCCACGGCTCGGTTTCTCCGAGCTGCCCCAGCGCTTCCATGGCCAGCGAAATCAGCCGCAGGGATTCGCGCGGCGGATCGAAGCCCCAGCGCGTAAAGGCCGCCAGGCCATCGTCGGTGAGATGCGAAAGGTAGTCGCGAAAGGCGTCCGTGGTGTAGAGGTTGTTCTCGGAGAGCGCGAACGCGCCGGCCGCGGTGGACGCCCAGGTATCGACAAGCGTGGCCTGCAATACCTGGTACTTGTCCGGGCTGCGGCGCACGAAGCTGCGCCCGTCTTCCACGTAGATGTGCACGTCCGGGCGGAGATACAGGTTGCGGCTCTTCTCCGGAAACTTCTCCCGCATCACGGTGGTGGCGATGATGGGGTTGATCTCCACGCCGGTGATGTCGTGGCTTCCCGAAGCCAGCGCGCGGGCCACGTCCCAGCCGCCTCCCGGACCGATGATGAGGGCCCTGGCGCCCGGCCGCACGGCGTAGGGCAGGGCCGGACCTTGATCCAGCAAATCGTGCCGCTGGGAGGGCGTCAGGTTGTCGAAATCGAAATTGGCGATGCCGGTGGAAGCGTCGGCGTCGATGTAGATCATGTCGATGCCGTCGGAGGGGCTGTACGCCACCCCGATGCGCGAAAAGCTGTTCCACTTCTGAAAGTACTCGTGGAACAGGGCGCGCCCCTTGGCATAGCTGATATCGACGATGTGATGCCGCTGGTTGACGGTGAGAAAGGCCACCAGGATCAGAGCCAGGGCCACGCAGCCTATGCGGCCTTTCACCGAGCCGGCCATGTTGTGCCAGATGGCCGCCGCAGCGGCGAAGGCGATGGCCGCGGCGACCACCGTGTTCGGCCCCGAGAAGCCGTTCAACAGCGGAATCAGCAGCAGGCAGCCGCACGCGGCGCCCATCAGGTCGAAGAAGTACACCCGGTTGACGCGTTCAATGGCCTCCGAGATAGCCAGCGAAACAATGGTTCCCGAGACAAAGAACGGCAGGGCGGTGGTGAAGTAGATGATGGCCAGGTCCCAGTTGGTGGGGTTGCGTTGCTGGGCCAGGATGACCAACAAGGCGCCGATCGCCAGCAGGCCGTTCAACGCGCTGAGCCGGCCCATCCACATGTACACGGAGCCTTTCCAACCGGCCACTACGTAGGAGAAGACGCCGCCCACGCCCAGGCCGAACAGGGCGATGGATATGGCCAGGAAGGCGAAGTGGTAGTAGAACACCACCGAAAAAATGCGGGTCAGCGACAGCTCCAGGAGGAGCGTCGCCATGGTGGTCAGGCCGACGCACAGGTAGACCTGGGGCCAGTAGATGGGGGATGTTTTCACGGGGCTCAAATCCTATGGTAGTGCCTGGTCTGGGGTTTCACAAACGCGCGCAAAGCGCCTTCACCGCGGAGCCGCAGAGGCGCGGCTCTACGGTGAAGTTGGGCCAATGGGTTAACTGCTCTCGAAGTTCTCCGCGTTTCCTCCGCGTCTCCGCGGTGGATCCGGCGTATCACATGCGCGCGCCCGCTGGCATGGTGCGATGATGGAATTTCCGATGTCTTTCTCCGCCGTCAAACAGGAGTGGCTGGCCGTCGCGCGCGCGGCCATCGAAATCGAAGGCGCATCGCTTGGCCGGGCGGCCGCGCGCCTGGATGGCGAGCTGATCCGCGCGGTGGATCTGATTCTGGCCCACCCGGGCAAAGTAGTAGTGACGGGGATCGGAAAATCGGGCCACATCGCCCGCAAGACCGTGGCCACGCTGTGCAGCACCGGCACGCCGGCGGTGTTCCTGCATCCCGCCGAAGCGGTGCACGGCGACCTGGGCATCTATACGCGCGGCGACCCCACGGTGCTTATTTCCAGGAACGGCTCCTCGGCCGAGCTGCTGGCGCTGGCCCCCCTGCTGCGCGAGTTTCATTCGCCGCTGATCGGCATTCTGGGCAACGCCGCATCGCCCCTGGCGGCCCACATGGACGTGCTGCTGGACGCCTCGGTGGAGCGCGAAGCCGATCCCCACAACCTGGCCCCCACGGCCAGCGCGGCCGTGGCCCTGGCGCTGGGCGACGCGCTGGCCATCGCGCTGATGTGCGCGCGCCATTTCACGCCCGAGGAATTCGGCCGTTTCCACCCCGGCGGCCAGCTCGGCAGAAATCTGAACTTGAGCGTTCGGGATGTCATGCACGGGCCGGGCGAAGCGGCGTTCGTGGCTCCGGAGGCCGGGCTGAAAGAGGTCATCATCGCCATGACCGAGCGGCCCCTGGGAGGGGCCTGCGTGGTCTTCGCCGGCGGCGCGCTGGCCGGTTTTCTGACCGATGGCGACCTCCGCCGCGCCCTCACCAGCCACGACGATATTCGCGGCCTGCGCGCCGCCGACGCCATGACGCGTTCGCCCGTCGCCATCGGCCCCGGCGCCACGCTGGCCCAGGCCCTCGAGCTGATGGAGCGCCGCCCATCGCAAATATCGGTTCTCCCGGTGGTGGATGCGGAGGGCCGGGCGCTGGGGATACTGCGCCTGCACGACGTCTTCCTGGGGGTTCGGAAGTAGGTGGAATAGCGGGCGCGCCGATGTGGGGCCAAGCCTTCGGGCTTGCCGCCGGGCTTCTGCCCGGCGCGAGGAACGCCGGCCAAAAGGCCGGCGGCAAGCCCGAAGGCTTGACCCCACGACTTTGGCGTCGCACACCCCGCCGATACCCGAAATACTGTACTTTATGTACTAATGTCGATCCGGACCAGGGACACGCCACACCTGGCGCAAGATCGTTAGGAGATACTCATGAAACTTCGAACGCTGTTTTGTCGCACACTCCTGTGCTCTCTCGCCCTGGTTGCGGGCTGGAGCCAAAGCAGACCGGTGACGACCGCCTCCGCTTCGGACATCCCTCATTTGCGCAAGCAGGGGACGGCCACCCAACTGATCGTCGATGGCAAACCGTTCCTGGCCATGGCGGCGGAGTTAAGCAATGACGGCGCCACCAGCGTCGAGTACATGAAGCCGATATGGCCCAAGATCGTGGAAGCCAAAGTCAACACCGTCCTGGCGGGCGTTTCCTGGGCGCAGATCGAACCACAGGAAGGCAAGTTCGACTTCAGCGAGTTGGACGGCATCATCCGGGATGCGCACAGTCACAACCTGCACCTCGCGCTTTTGTGGTTCGCAAGCTGGAAGAACGGTCAGTCCAGCTACCTGCCCGGGTGGGTGAAGAAGGATTTCGCGCGCTTCCCGCGCGTCCAGATCGTAGAGGGTACCTGGCCGGTGTTCGGAGGCGAAGCGGGGCAGCCGCGCGCCCCGTTCACGGGGAGCATCGAGCTGCTCAGCCCTCTCGGCGATGCCAGCCGCGACGCCGATGCGCGCGCCTTTGCGGCCCTGATGCGGCATGTCAAGGCCGTGGATGGCCAGCAGCATACGGTGGTCATGATCCAGGTGGAGAACGAAGTGGGAATACAGGGCGATACCCGCGACCGATCGCCGGTGGCCAACCAGGCTTTCGACGGGCCGGTTCCAAAGGATCTGATGGACTACCTTTCGCTGCACAAGGACAGCCTGATTCCGGAGCTTCGCAAGGTGTGGGAAGCGGCCGGCTTCAAGACCTCGGGAACCTGGGCGGAGGTGTTCGGCAAGGGCCGGCCGGCGGAGGAGATCTTCATGGCCTGGTACTTTTCGCGCTACGTGGGCCGGGTGGTGGAGGCGGGCAAGACCGAATATCCGATACCGATGTTCACCAATTGCCCGCAGTCCGGATTCGGGAGAGCGCCGGCGCCGGTGAAAGGCGGACAGAGCGGCGGACCGATGCCCGACGCGATGGACGTCTGGAGGGCCGGGGCGCCGAAGATCGACATATTCGGGGTGGACGTTTACGGGTTCGACTTCGTGATGATGTGCGCACGGTTCACCCAATCCGGGAATCCGCTGTGGATACCCGAGACGGTGGGCGGGCTGGAAGGCGCGGCCAGAATCCTCTATGCTTTCGGACGCCATGACGCCATCGGTTTCTCGCCCATGAATGGGGGCATCGACCGGCGCCTCACTCCCGACTACGATCTGATCAGCGGCTACGACCTGTCCACGCAATTGACGCCCCTGATTGTGGAACACCAGGGCGACGGGTCGATGTCCGCCGTCCTGATGGAGCCGAAGGATCCGCCGCGGAAGATCCAACTGGGGCATTACACGCTCTCGGTGGCGTTCATCAAGCCGCGGGCGGAAAGGCGCGGGGACCCGCCGCCGGAGCCGCCGACGCTGGCGGGGGCGATTTTCATCAATACCGCGCCCGACGAGTATTACGTGGCCGGATTCGGCCTGAGCGTGGCCTTTGCTCCCAACACGCCGGGGCTTCCGCTGGCTGGTCTGGACACCGTGGAAGAAGGCTCTTTCGTCAACGGGCGCTGGGTTCCGGGGCGGCGGCTGGCCGGCGACTCCACCATCGAGGGAGACTGCCTGGAGCTGAAATGGCCGCGCAAGGGCGAGACGCCGTCGCTCAAAATGCGCCTGAGCACGGAGGGCATCGAGCGCGTCACCCTGTACCGCTACCAATAGACTCGCGGGAGGTGCGCGACATAAGAGTGGACGGCGACGTGATTGCCCCGCAAAAGGCACGAAATCCGAGCGTACGTGTACGCAAGGCCGAGCCCATGTGGGGCCAAGCCTTTTGGCTTGCCGCCGGGTTTTCAGCCGGCGTTCTTCGCGCATGCGCCGGACGCCGGGCAAAAGCGGGCCCAGAGGGCGCCCCGGCGAGCCGAAAGGCTTGACCCCACTTCCATGCCGCACACCCGCCGGCGCGCCTATTTATCGGCGTCCAGGCGATTGCTGTTATACTACTCCCAGTTTGTGAGCCAGAAGGGAAACCGGGTGATGCCTGTAGGCACACCCGCGCAACCACAACGGAGACTTTATGACCCGACGATTACCGACCGCGCTTGCGATTCTCTTCGCGAGCAGTTTTGCCGTGCCCGGCATTGGGCGCGCGCAGACGTTCAAGGTGGAGAAGTTCGATATCAAGGGCGACGGCGGCACGGACTATGTGGCCGTGGAAGCCGCCACGGGGCGAGTGTTCGTTTCACGCGCCAACCATATGATGGTGGTGGAAGGCGCCACCGGCAAAGTGCTCGGCGACATTCCGAACACGCCGAACGTGCATGGCGCCGGCATCGCCACCAAGGCCGGTCACGGCTTCACGACGAACGGCGGCGACGAGACTGTCACCATGTTCGATTTGAAGTCCCTGGCGGTGATCAAACAAATCAAAGTCGGCCCCGGTCTCGACGGCATCATGTACGATGAGCCGGACGACAAGATCATTTTGACGCGTCACAGCCGCCCGATCGGCACCGTCACCGCGCTCGATCCGGCGAGCGGTGATATCGTCGCCACGGTCGAGCTTGAAGACAACGGACCCGAAGGCGCCGCGGCCGATGGCAACGGGCACATCTTCGTCAACAACGAAGGCAAGAGCACGATCCAGGTGATCGACGTCAAAACGTGGAAGACCACCGCCTCGTGGCCGCTTGCGCCGTGTCAAGGGCCGACGGGCATCGCGTATGACAAAGCCTCGAACCGCATTTTCTCGGGGTGCAGCAATACATCCGTCGTGGTGGATCCAAACACAGGCAAAATCGTGGCGTCCATCAAGAACGGCTCGCGCGTCGACGCCCTGGGATGGGATCCGTCGAAAAAACTGATTTACATTCCGAATGGGGGCGAAGGCAACGTCACGGTAGTCCACCAGGATTCGCCCGACAAGTACACCACCGTCGCCACGGTCGACACGTTCGCCGGCGCGAAGACCATCGCAGTCGATCCGGTGACGCACAACGCGTACCTCTTCCAGCCTGAGCGGGGTCCGGCCGCGGCGCCAGCCGCTGGCGCGCCGCCACCGCCGACGGGCGGACGTGGCCGCGGTCCCCAGGGTCCCATCGTCGCCGCGTGGTTCATCGTGATCAAGCAGTAGCGGCTGGACCGTTTGATTGGTTCCCGAACCGCGGGCCGGGCATGCCCGGCCCGCGAGTACTCCGACGGTGTGGACCCGTGCGATTGTGGGGCAGCTTGTCAAGCTGCGCGCCGGTTGGAAACCGGCGCTCCGGGCGGGTTTTCAACCCGCCGCGGGATGTCATCCCGCCCCACATGAGTTTGAGCGTTAGTAGCCGCGCTCCTTGTCCACCACGTTCTCCAGCGGCAAGCCGTGTGCGTAGCGGCGGACGTTGTCGGCCAGCAGCCCCATGTGACGGATCTGCCGTTCGGGCGAGTATCCACCGGTGTGCTGGGTGAAAATCATGTTCGGGCAACCCCAGAGAACACCAGTGGCGGGATACGGCTCGGTGGGCCCGGGGTCCGATCCGGCGCCGGCGATGCGGCCTTCCTTGAGGGCGGCGGCCAGCGCGTTCTCGTCCATCAGCGGTCCACGAGACATGTTGATGAAGTACGCCGTTTTCTTCATGGCCCGGAACACCTTATCGCCGATCATCCCCCGGCTCACCGGCGTGTTGGGGCAGCAGCAGACCAGTACGTCCACCTGCGGGACCATCTCCATGAGCCACTCCGGCTCGCGCAGGGTGTCGACGAAGACCGGTTTGGCCATGGGTTTGATATCCACGGCCAGAATCTTCATATCGAAGCCGTAGTGCGCGATCTTGGCGGTGGCCTGTCCCAGGCCGCCCATGGCCACGATGCCCATGGTCTTGCCCTGGATCTCCACCAGATCCCGCGCGGGCTTCCACTCTTTCCTGTCGTACATCGGGATGTAATACTTCTGGAGCCCGCGCGTGAGGGCCAGCAGGATCGCCAGGGCCGTCTCGCCGAGGGCCGGCGCATACATGCGCGCCATGTTGGTCATGGCGCAAGGATGGGCCACCAACTCGGAGAACAATTCCCTCTCCAGGCCGGCTTCCAGGTTCTGCACCCATTTCAAGTTGGTCGCCTTGGCCAGGGTGGCCGGGGTGAGCTGGCCGAAAATCACGTCGCAGTCGGGCAGGAGGCGGTTCAATTCGTCCTGGTTGGCGGGCTGGAAGATCTCCACGTTGCCCTTGCCCCCGGCCTTGAGTTGTTCGATCTCGGCCGGCGTGAAGCCGGGCGTGTTTCCGACGCGGGTACACAAGATCCGGATCCTGGCGGGTGGCGGATCGAATATCCTAATTCTGTCCGAGGTGTCGGCGGCAACCAGGGCGGGCGCCGCCGGAGCAGCGGCCGCGGCCGCCATAAACGCTCTTCGAGATACCGAATTATCGCTCATCGTTTTCTCCTTTTCTGCACATCGGTCGCGCCTTTCGGGCTCATGACCGGGCGGCGTACGAAAAGCCCGGCGATACTCAAAGCTCGGTTCTCCGCGGGTGCGACCTACCATATAGTAACCGGGATCGAACGCACGATCCACCGCCGCGGGGATGTGGGGCCAAGCCTTCGGGCTTGCCGCCGGCCTTCCGGCCGGCGTTCCCGCGCCGGAGCCGGACGCCAGCCGGAAGGCCGGCGGCAAGCCCGAAGGCTTGACCCCACCGAGCGCCGGCCGGCTTCTTGACGAGGATTCAGATAAAGAGCTCGAATGAAGGCGATTCGACGTATAATCGCTACTGGCCGCAAGGCCAGCCGGCCCGGAGCCGGCCAAGGGCAAGAAACAGAGACCGGAAGGAGCCCATATGGAATCTGAATCGTCGCGTCGCAATTTCCTGGCCGCGGGGCTGGCTTTGCCCGCCGCCGGGCTGGCCAAATCCGCCACCGCTCCGCTGCCCGCGCAGGGAGCGCCCCAGAAGGTGAAGCTCACCTATCGGACGCTGGGGAAGACCGGCCTGAAGGTGACGTCGCTCTCCTTCGGGTGCATGACCGCGTCGGACCCGTCCGTGATCACAAGGGCGGCCGACATCGGCATCATCCACTTCGACACGGCGCGCGGGTACCAGGGGGGAAACAACGAGCGGATGCTGGGCGGAGCCATCAAGGGCAAGCGCCAGCAGTTGGTCATCTTGAGCAAGACCATTGCCAAGACCGGGAAAGAGGCCCTGGCCGACCTGGACACCAGCCTGAAAGAGCTGGGCACGGACTACCTCGACATCTGGTATCTGCACAACCGGAGCACGCCGGAAGATGCGCCGGATGAACTGTTCGAGGCCCAGCGCAGCGCCAAGAAGGCCGGCAAGATCCGCTTCGCCGGCGTCAGCACGCACTACAACATGGACCAGATGCTGGCGTTCCTGGTCAAAAAGGGGCAGACCGACGTGGTTCTGACCACCTACAACTTCGCCATGCGGAACGTGGCCCTGGACAATCAACCGGCGCGCATCGTGGACATGACCGCGGCCATCCGGACGGCGCGAAAGGCCGGCATGGGAATCGTGGCCATGAAGACTCTGGCCGGCGGGCTGAGCCGGGTCTCGCGGGGCGACCGGCTCTATGGGGCGGAGCAGAACGCGGTGAAGAAGACCTTCAGCACGGAAGGCGGGCCACTGGCGGCCATCAAGTGGGCCCTCAAGAACGAGTCCCTGGATACGGCCATCGTGTGCATGACCGATCACGATCAGCTCGACGAGAACCTGCGCGCCATGGCCGAGCCGTACACCGACAAGGACGAGAAGATCCTGAAGCAGTTGCAGGCTTACATCAGCCCGATGTACTGCCGCATGTGCGGGGCCTGCGGCGGCGTCTGCGACAAGGGCGTGCCGGTTCCGGACATGCTGCGCTTCCTGACCTACGCCGAAGGCTACGGGCAGTTCCCCTTGGCTCGGGAGAAGTTCCTGGAGTTGCCGGCGCCGGTCCGCGCCATCCGGTGCAGCGACTGCGGGGCCTGCTCGGTTGACTGTCCGCACGGCGTCGAGGTGCGCGACCGGGTGCTCCGGGCTCAGGAATTGTTGGCCTGAGTGGGACAGACGATCGATTTTTGTCGTCTGTCAATTAAGGGGCGCCGCCAAAAACGTTGGGCGGACCCCCTGGTCCGCAGCCGGCCCCCTGGCCGGCTTGTGGACGGCGGCACTCACCTGATTCTTCAAGAGAAGAAGAGAAGAGCGGGTCCGGGGGGACCCGCGCGGACCGGGGGGTCCGCCCCACCATTTCCGCTACGCCCACCTCTTTCCCAGCGCGTCCAGGCTTGCGTGGGCCAGATCCTCGGGCGTCATGGCAATCCGAAACTCCACTTCGGCATCGAATGTTAGAAACCACGGCTCGGCCAGCACCGGGATATCGGACGGGCTGTTAACGTTCACCACAAAAGTCCCCCCACGGTGGCCGTGATGCTCGGAAAAGTAGGCGGCTTCGGGCTTGATGGCCCCCAGAATCTTCTGAATCTTCGGCCCGACGCTTCCGTCCCGAACGGCGGTATTGAAGGGTTCGGGTGGGAACTGAACGTGCATTAGCATTCGCATAATCATCCTCTCAGAGTGGCCGCTAGCTTCTCGGGCGCGAGCGGCGCCTGGTCAAGGAGCCTATCACAGTCCGGCGCCCGCACGCCTCATTTAACGAACGAAAAAGCACAGGACCACGCCATGCAACACGTCCGTAGTAATATTGGCTATGACTCGGGCGGTGGTGCTGGCGGGTTGCCTGGCGGCGGGACTTTGGGGGCAGTACCCGCCCGGAACCGAATGGCGCCGGATACGAACGAGCCATTTCGATATCGTCTATCCGAGAGAGATCGAAGCCGATGCGCAGCGCGCCGCCAACGCGCTCGAGACGCTCTATGCGCCTTTGAGCCAATCGCTCGGCGCCAGCCTTCCCAGTCACTCGACGGTGTTGCTCGCCGACCAGAATGTCACGCGGTCCTCGGGCGGCTCGATTTCCTTGTTCCCCCGCATGGCCACCTTCCAGACGATGCCCGCGCAAGGCTTCTGGGGCACCAACGATTGGATCAATACCATCACCGTGCAGGAGGCGCGGCGGCTGGTACAGATCGCCAAGATGAACCACGGTTTCGGAAAGGTGGCCAGCGTATTGTTCGGCGAGGCGGGCCTGGCCGGAACGCTGGGGATGAGCCTGCCCAACTGGTGGATGGCCGGCGATGCGCGCGCCGCGCAGACCGCCCTGTTGCGCGGAGGCATCGGCCAATACGCCTCCTCGGAAATGGCCACGCGCACCTTGCTTCTGTCGGGCGACAAATTCTCTTTCATGAAAGCCATGCACGGCTCCCTGCGCGACGGCGTCCCCAGCCAGGAGGAGTTGGGCGCTTTCCTGGTCAACCATATGGAACGCATCGCCGGAGCCGACTCGTGGGATAAGATCATGGCGCGGGCGGCCAAGAGTTCCTTCAACCCGTTCTCTTTGAGCCTGGCCATGAAAGCGGAAACGGGGCATAGCGCCGCCGACAATTACCGCGACACCATGTCGGTGCTCGGCGAGAGGTGGAAGGCGCAGGCCGCGGGGAGGGTTTTCAGCCAGCCGAGCGTGGTCAATCTGGCGCCCAAGAAC
Source organism: Terriglobia bacterium (assembly GCA_963767595.1). Lineage (GTDB taxonomy): Bacteria > Acidobacteriota > Terriglobia > Bryobacterales > Bryobacteraceae > BOG-224. The sequence goes on along the minus strand of CAVYEK010000017.1, from coordinate 9,832 downwards.
GTCTTCACCGGCTATTTCCAGCCGGTCTTCCAGAAAGACGGCAGCGTGCTGGCGCAGAAGTCGGGCCTCGATACCTACGCGATGGAAGTGGTCCGCGTTCAGCCAGATGGCCATGAGCAGAAGCTGTTCCACTATGCGCCCGCCGTGAACGCCGTCAACCGGACCTCGGTGGTCAACGGCAGGATGGTGTGGGTCGAATACGTGCCCGACCCGCGCTGGATCCGCGGCTATTCCGAAATCCTCGTCCGCGACCTCGCCGGCGGCCATACGCGCCGCCTCACGCATCGGACGCGCTTCGTCAACCCGGTGCTCTCGCCCGACGGATCGCGCATCGCGGTGGTGGAGTTTCTGCCCGACCGGAAGTGCTCGCTGGTGGTCCTCGATGCCAATAGCGGCAGGGAATTGCAGCGTCTTCCCTCGCCGGACAACGACATGATCTATAACCCGGCCTGGTCCGAAGACGGAAAGCGGCTGGCTCTAGTCACTCAGAGCGGCCAGGGCCGCGCCCTGACGGTAGCCGACCTCGATTTGGGAGTCTTTCAGGACGTCATCCCACACCGCGACGAAGAGATCGCCAACCCGGTGTTCTACCGCGCTTACATCTTATATAAGTCGTCGCACGACGGCGTGGTCAACATATTCGCAACCGAAATCTCCACCGGCCGATGTTACCAGGTCACCGCCGCCCAGTTCGGCGCCGATTATCCGAGCATTTCACCGGATGGCGGCAAGCTGTTGTACAGCGACTACACGGCGCGGGGCTATAACCTGGCGGAACTTCCTCTCGATCCCACGGCCTGGCCCGCGGTCGCCTCCATGCCGCCCTCGGCTTCGGACTCCCAGAAAAACCGCCGCGATTACAGCGCGCAGATTCCAGGCACGCTGTTTCCCGCGGCGCCCTACCTGCCCTGGCGGCATCTCTTCAATGTTCACTCGTGGGGCTTCACCGGAGGGTCGCCGAACCTGGGCTTCGGCCTCCTGTCGGACGACAAGATGCGCCTGGCCGACTTCAACGCGGCGCTGCTGTATAACACCGACGAGGGCACGTTGGGCTACCGGGCCGGTTTCAGTTACAACCGCTTCTTTCCGGTTTTGGATTTCAGCCTGGCCGACCAAGGCCGCCGGCTTCAGTACGTGGACCACACCGACGACTTCACCGAGCGCACGGTGGCGGCGGGCTTCCACATTCCGCTGAATTTCTCGCGCGGTATCTACCGCACCAACCTTAGCGTCGGAGTTCAAGCGGAACATGTGGGACTGGAGGGCGGCGGATTGGTTCCCCTGACTTACGCTCTGCGATTCTCGCACATCCGCCAGGCCAGCCCGCGCGACCTGGCGCCGGCCTGGAGCCAGATTCTGCGGTTCAGTTACAGTAACACCGTCGAAGCCAACAACTATACCGCCAACCATCTCGCCGCCGATGGGCGATTCGCTCTGCCGGGTCTGGCGCCGCACCACGCCCTTGCCTTGGAAGGCGGCTACGAGCGCAACGACGGCAATTACTATTTCCACAGGCAGGTCCAGTTTCCCCGCGGCTACACCTATTACACCGGCCCTAACCTCACCAAGCTGGCCAGCACCTACAGCGCGCCGTTGTTCTACCCGGATTGGTCGGTGGGTCAGCTCCTGTATATCAAACGGATCGCGGCGAACGCGTTCTACGATTACGGCAAGGTGGGGCCGACGCTGTACCGCTCCACCGGCGCGGAGCTGGTCTTCGACGTGAACGTCTTTCACTTCCCCGGAGTTCGAGTGGGCGTGCGTGAGGCCTACCGCATCGACTACCGCAACACCAGGCTGAATCCGTTCCTGGAGTTCGGCTGGTAAACCTCGACTGGCGCCTCGCCCGCCATGCCGGTAATCCTCGAAGAATGCCGGCGAGGACGCCGGCATGGCAGGCTGGAAGCGCGCTCTACGGATCGGGCGCTGATGACACTACAGCAGCCGGAAGGTCACTACCACTTGCGCCTGCACACTAACAGGCTTGCCGTCCTTCCTGCCGGGGCTGAACTTCCACTGCCTGACGGCCTCGACGGCTTTCTCATCCAGACCCAAGCCCAAGCTGCGGTTCACCTTGACGTTCGTCACCTGGCCGGAGGCGTCGATCTCCACAGCGAGAATCACGAATCCGGAGTGCTTGGCTTTGCGAGCCTCATCCGAATACGCGGGCTCAACTTTCTTCAGCAAAGTTGGAGAGGTGATGCCAGGGCCGATGCCGCTATCGGCGCCGCCGCCTTCGCTGACAGGCAAGCCGGCGCCGTAGTAACCATCGCGATAATTCAGCGTGGCCACAGTGTTTGCCCTGCTGGTGACCTGGATCCTCCGAAACTGCCGATCCACATTCTGATTGGCGGTGTAATATCCGAGAATGTAGTAGCTCGAAATGGGGTTCTGCGTCCCTTGAGGCGGGGCGTCCAGCCTTTGGAATTCGAAGACCTTGATGGTTTGCGCCACGCCGTCTTCGGTTACCACAAAATCGCCGGCGCTGAGTCCTTCGACGCTCTTGCCGTCCTTATCGGCGGCGGTGACGTTCACGATCACCAGCGACGTTTCGGCTGAGAAGCGCAGCACAGGCGCGACTCTGGCGTCCGCACTGGCGGATTGCGGCGCGGCGACCACGCCGGCTTCGGTCACGGCGGTATCGCTGGCGTCGAGCCCTTCTGCGCTATTGCCTTTTTTGTCGGGGATCGGGGCGTCCGCGATCGGCGGCGCCGTGTCGGCTGATAACCGCGGCGCAGGCGCCACTCTAACCTGCGCGCCGGCGGATTGCGGCGCGGCAACCATCCTGAGGGGCGACATGGTGAGGACGAGCACGGCCGCGGCGGCGCAGGCGAGAGCCACCGGGAACGCCCCCGCCCGGCCGCGGCGCTGCCGGCTGTCGAGCACCGCGCCGACGCGCGCCGTCAGATCGGAACGGTTGGCCATCGCCAGAAGCGGCGATTTCGCGGCCATGGAAATCCGCTGGGCGAGCTCGACCAGTTGATCGGCATAAGCGGTGGCCTCCGAGCATCCCAGCACCGCGTCATCGCAGGACCGTTCCCCTTCGAGCGTGAGCCGACGCCACGCGATCCAGACCAAAGGATGGAACCAATACACGGCGCATACGGCGCGCGCGAGGCAGTGGGTCATCCAATCGCCGCGCCGCACGTGTTCCAGCTCATGTACGATGGCGCGATTCAAGTCCTCCGCCTCCCAGGTCTGCGCCTCCGGAGACAGCACGATGGCGGGATGTACCACGCCGCAGGTCATCGGTCCCGGCAGCGCCGCGTGCAGCAGCACTTCGACGCGCCTCTGAATGCCGGCGTCGCGCGCCAGCCTTTCGACGACCGACTGCCCAAGCCGCCAGGGCAGAGCGGATCGGCGCAACCAACGAACCTGCCACAGACCCACGAGCACCGGCAGCAGAAAAAGAGCCATCCCGGCCATCCATCCCGTGAGCAACACAGCGGACGGCGAGAAACCCACCGATGGCGAAGCGACGGAGGCAACGCTTTCGTCCGCCGGCGCGACGGGCGGAAGCGGGTCGGTGGACCCCGCGGCGGCAGGCGCGATCCGCTCCGGCGCCGCGGCCGGCACTGCGATGCGGACGGGCGGAGCGAGGATGGAGGCCGCCGGGAGCGCCAGCAGCACGCCGAACACCGCGGCCAGCAGCGCATGGCGCACCGCCGCGCGGCTCCTGCGCGCCAGCCGGACGCCGATAAGGCCCAACGCCGCGGCTACGGTCGCCTTGGCGACAATCGACGCCGCCAGCGAACCGCTCACCGCGAGCATTACTCCATTGATGGCGGGCATCATGACTGCTTCTTCCTTTCCTTGCGAACACGGTCGATCTCGCCTTTGAGCGCGTCGAGCTCGTCGTCGGTCCACGACGCCTCGGCCACCAGAGCCGTCATCATCCGTCCCAACGAGCCGCCGAAAAAGGTCTGCAGGTACTGTTGCAGGGCCGTGCGCTTGGCGACAGCCGGCGAGATGGTGGCGGAGTAGATATAGCGGAGGCCGTCCTGCTGGTGTTTCAGGCAGCCCTTCTTTTCGAGCCTGGCGAGCATGACTCGAACGGACGAATCGCCGGGCGGGTTCGTCAAGCGCGCGCGGATCTCCTCCGCCGACGCGCGATTGCCCAGGGCAAAGACGGCGTTCATGATTTCCCGTTCCCGGCGTGTAAGGGGTTCATCGGTCGTTTTGGGCATGATCGTCTCGGGTGGCACTGTGCGACACCTGTCACATATTATACGCGACAGGTGTCGCATGTCAAGCCTTAAATGAACGGGCGCTCCGCTTCCCGTCCCTCACGCGATCGCGGTACGTCTTCCCTGCCCCATTAAAAAGGGCGACCGCCGGCGTTACCATCGGATTTGGTCCTGGTTCAGAACGTCTCCAAGCTGTACCGCCTGTACAAGACGCCGGCCGACCGGCTGCGCGAGATGCTGCCGGGGGCGTCCCGCCGGCACACCGACTTCTGGGCGCTGCGCGATATCGGCTTTTCGCTGGAGAAAGGCGAGACGCTCGGGTTGGTGGGTCCCAACGGCTGCGGCAAGAGCACCCTGCTGCAAATCGTGTGCGGCATCCTGCAACCCACCAAGGGCCGGGTGGTCACGCGCGGGCGCATCGCGGCGCTGCTCGAGCTGGGCGCGGGATTCAACCCGGAGTTCAGCGGACGGGAGAACGTATTCCTCAACGGCGAGATCATGGGCCTGGGCCGGGGCGAAATCGAAAAGGCCATGCCCTCCATCGAGGCCTTCGCCGAAATCGGCGAGTTCATGGAGCGGCCGGTGAAGGAATACTCCACCGGCATGTACGTGCGGCTGGCGTTTTCCACGGCCATCCACGTGGATCCGGAGATCCTGATCGTGGATGAAGCGCTGGCCGTGGGCGACGCGGTATTCGCCAACCGGTGCGTGCGGAAGTTCGAAGAACTGCGCGAGCGCAAAGTGACGGTGTTGTTCGTCTCCCACGACCTGGGCCTGGTCAAGCAGCTTTCCGACCGCGCCATCCTGCTGCTGAACGGACGCATTGAGGCGCAGGGCTCGCCCAACGACGTGATCAACCGCTACATCGGGCTGGTGCTGGCCCGCCAGGAAGGCAACAAGAGCGACAGCGGCCTGAGACCCAGCTTTCGCCATGGCGATGGGGCAAGCCAGGTGGTGGGGCTCGACATCCTCAACGCCCGCGGCGAGCCGGTCACCTCGGTAGCCGGCGGGGAGCCGGTGACGGTGCGCGTGCGGTCGCGTTTCCTGCGGCCGAAATCCGACCCCATGGTGGGAATCCTCATCCGCACGCGCATCGGCATGGATGTGTATGGCACCAACACGGGCATCGAGCGGGTGCATGTGGGCGACCTCGAAGCCGGCGACGAGCTGGAAGTCCGCTTCCATTTGGAATGCTGGCTCACGCCGCAATCCTACACGCTGACGGTAGCCACCCAGGACGCCGATGGGTCGAGCCACGACTGGCTGGACGACGCCATTGCCTTCGAGGTGGTGGATGGGCGGGTGGCCGCCGGGGTAGCCAATCTGAGGGCCAAGGTGGAATGGCGCGTATCACGGTAAAAGCGCATCCGCGGGCCCGGCGCAGCGCCATTACGGGCCGTTTTGGCGAAGCCTGGAAGCTGGACCTGGCGGCCCCGCCGGTGGATGGCAAGGCCAACGAAGAGTGCGTGCGCTTCCTGGCGGAGCTGGCGGGCGTGGCGCGCGCGCGGGTGCGCGTGCTGAGCGGGGCCACGGGGCGGCTGAAGGTGGTGGAGATCGAAGGAGTCGAACAGGCGGAAATGGAAAAGCTGCTGGAAGCGGCGGCGAGCGCACGCGAGCGGGCGTGAGGCGCACCGCCGGAGGATTCGCGGGCCGGCCGGGGAGTGTGCCATCTGTTCCCGCTCTCCCTCACTATAATTGGGTAATTGGTTACTGTCCCGGTTCCCCCTGTCCCGGTTCCCCCTTTGACCGTAGCAGCTTCCGGCAGTTTGGAGCCTCCCCCTACAGGGCGGCTCCGAAGGGCCTACCTTCATCTCTCGTACAGCATGGCGCTTTCGCGCCTTCTTGACACGATGTCCCCGGTTTCCCGCTTCCCCCCCGCCTGCTACTGTTCCGCCTCCAGGGCGTGAAGAAGATACCCGGCGCATATAATTCGCATGCCTCGCCGTGGGAACTGCAACTGCCCGAAGAGAATTGGCAGCGCCTGGGATGGTGAAATCGTGACCAGGGCATCGGCCGCACTAGCTGATACAAACACATCAGCGCTCGCCAACATCGGAATCAGGCTCGGGATGGCCTCTTGTCCGACGTTGATCGTGGCGCTGGCCGCCGCTGCCTGAACGGTGGGAGACGAGGAACTCATCGCCAGAAAGACCAAGTCTTTCTCGGGCTGGCTAAGGGCGCCCTTTCCAGCCAAGCCAGTTAAGAGGCCCTCCTGGTCACTGGGTGAGCCGGCGTGGAAGCTGTCGCGCAGAACGCTATCCACCGCAGCCCTGTCGGCGCCTCTCGCCAGCAGCCGCTTGGCCGCAGCGAGTCGAAGTCCCGCATCCGCATCCCGGAGAAGCGCGTGAACGACCGGACCATCGCCTTCTTCCTCGTGCAGCCCGTCCAACACGGCCGAGCGAACCGCCGCCGATGGGTCGTTCAGCGCGACGCCCAGAACCAAGTCCCGCAGGGGGCGATTTCCGTCTCGAACGATCTCACGAACCGCGAAGAAGCGCTGGCCCGGCTGGGAGCCACCCACCTCTTTCAGCAGGGCCTGCTGGTATTGAAGCTCACCGAGGTTATACAGCGCTAGGGCGGACCAAACGCGCAAACCGTAGTCCGCGTCGTTCACGGCCGCTCGCAGGGCCTCCGCACCTGAGATATCTCCCGTCCTGGAAAGCGCCACCGCCGCCACAGCGCCGACGCGGGGGTTCTTGTCTCCCAAGACGCGCCTAAGCGCCGGAACTCCCTCGGCCCCCATCCTCATCAAGACATATGCGGCGGACTCTCTGCACTTCGGGCATCCCTGATCAAGTACCACGCCCAAGGCGGGGATCGCGACAGACCCTAAGTCGCTAAGAACCCCGAACGCCACACCGGTGACGGGTTCGTGGTCTTCCATGGCGAAGGGCATTGCGAGATCCGCAGCTTCCGGCGTGCGGAGTTTCTTCAGGCACGCGACAAGCGCGATCTGTACGTGCGGCTCCCGCTCAGCCTTCAACCGGGCTTTGATCTCCGGAAGGAGTTCCGAGACGCGGTGCTCCGACAACAGGTTCGCCGCCATGGCGGCAACCCCGGGCGACCCGCGAAGAGCTTGCCGAAACACATCCGTAGCCCTATCCGACCGAACCCGGGCCAGCGAGCCGAGCACGTTCTCTCCCTGCTCCGTCTGCGCAGACGCCCAAGCCGCGTCCAGCACGTCCCACGCCGCCTGTTGCGCTTGGGCGCGCGAATCGGCGGACTGCCCGTGGCAACCTACGACCACCAGCAACGCCAGAACCGTGCGGGCGAACATGCTTCGGGAGCACGCGCTCCAAGCGCGCCGCGTGCGCAGTGCGCATTGTGGTTGGTCACTAGCGCAGGATAGGCACGTGGCTGACTCAGGCAGCCTGCAAGCCGCACCCACTGGCGCCGGCCGCGAGTTGCTTGCGGACACAAAATCTTGTCGTGACCCGAATGGGGCGTAGACTCGTTTAGTGTGAAAACGTCTGCGTGGAAATTGTCGCATAAGCAGGCCCATAGGTTTGTGTATTCTGCGGGCTCAACGAGTACCCGCTCAAAGTCAAGTTCTGCGTCCGTGATGCAGAGAACTGCGATGGCAATCCACCCAGAGCTGTTACGGACAGGAGATCCCACACTTGCCCATCGCTATTTGTGGCGTCGCTTCGTGAAGTGTTGTCTGGCGGATCAAACGAGGCTCCGAAGGGATTGGACACCGTCTGCAGAACCTCGATCACGTTGATGCCCGCTACGGCTATCGTCTGATTATTCAAGTCGCCTTGGTCACGGATGTAGTAGGTTATGTTCGTGAGGTACCCGGAATATGCCCCGCTGACTGCCGTTGTGGACCCGGCGCCGCCCGGATAGTTAATGGCATACATGACACTAGGGACGCGAACGGTAGCCCGTATCGACGCGTTGGCGACGGACCCATTTGCAGTGTAGGCGGCGGACACCCAGGTATCCCCAGTGCTGGTGCTGGCCGACGTGCCGATGATCGTAACGTTCCGACCCGTGCTGGGCCCTTGAAACGCGAGTCCTGGCCCGACGGCCCACTGATATGTGCCACCACCGGGGCTGCCGGTTCCTGTGAGGTTCGTCGTCGATTGGTCGTTACCGGTGAGCACAAACGCACTGTTCCCAGTGCCCTGCTTCGCTTCTTCAACCTGAATAATCACTGAGGATGGGGGCGGCGGCGGCGGCGCCGCCGGCTCCAGCGCGATAGTAAACGCGAGATCCGCGGCCACCCAAACGTCAACAGTGCAGGCCGAGCTCAGCGACGTGGAGACGTGCAACGAGCCCGTGATGTCCGTGCTGCTGTTGACCGCCCAGGACGCCTGGTCGATCCCTCCATCGCACCCCGAGATCCACGGCAAATCGGTAAAACCGGTCCCAATAATTTCGATGGAATGCGGGTTGCTCGGATCGAGGCTGTACCACGTTAGCTGGCCTGTGGGAGAGCTGACGACCGGCGGCGGCGCCACCCACACGTCTCCGTAGTAGCTGTCCCCGTCGTACGCTATGTTGTCCTCCAACCCATACGAGTGAATGCCGTGGACCCCGTACACACCGCTCGGGCCGGGAACATAGCTCACGTCGGCCTCCGCTTCCGAATATCCTCCGGCGTAGACGTCATCCACTGTTTCTCCGTTGGGGTCCCCGAGCATGGATTCGGCGAACAGGTACCAGCCTTCCCACCAATAGTCTACCGTGCGCGAATAGCCGCTGATCTCGTTGCTGCCCGGATCGTAGACCGCATACGAGTCGCAGGCGAACTCGTAGCAAGTCGAATACTGCGCATGAGCCGCCGCGGGCAGGAGCGCCCCCGCCAGAACCGCGAAGAGAATGGTCAGGTGTTTTGGTTTCATTTCGGCTCCTCCTCTCCCGCCGTCATTTCGGCATCTGCGCCGCCGCGCCACCCTTCACCGTCGAGGACACGCGCACGAAGCTGTCCAGTTGCTGAAAACGCGCCGTTCCCATGGCGGCCTGGAGCTGGTTGACGTGGCTGGCCACCAACTGTTGGCGCTGGAGCGCAAGAGCGTGCAACCGGGCGGCATTGGCCGAGGCGCCCGCCTTGGCCAGCGCCCGTCCCGCGCTGACGATGCCGGCGTCGCCGGCGCGCCAGTCCGCCGCGATGGCCTTGACGGCGGCCTCTTCCTGGGCAGTTAGCCCGGCCGTCCTCTGCAACGTGGACCGGAAATAGCCTGCCGATGCGGTCTTGCCGCGCGAATCGTACTTATCGGCCAGATCGTTCAGCCACTTGACGCGGTAGAAAAAGGCGTCATAGAGGATGTAGTCGGGGACCGGTGTAGCTGGGGTGGGTTGAGGTTTCTGGCAGAGCGCGGGAAAGCCGAGGCCGGCCAGGAGTACTGTAACAAGAAGTCGCTGGAACATCCCCGGGGACCTCCTTGGGTACTATTGTTAAATACAGAAATGAAGAATACGTTTACACAACTAATTTGTCAAGTACTATTTTTCTTTGTTTTATTAGTTCGATGTGACTACTAATTCGCGGGGCGTCTTTGACGTCCGTCAAGGGACAGTCGATCACGCGGACCAAGCTCCTATCGCGTCTGCTCCGGAGTGTCGGGGACCGGAGCTTGGAGTTTCAAACAGGCTACTCCACCCCCAAACTCGATGACCATTATCCAATAAAACAACAC